>NZ_JBIRTH010000010.1:120560-195681 GCF_044334565.1 Micromonospora sp. NPDC020750 | reverse complement strand
GACCGAGGTTGTTCAGGGTGGCGGCTTCGCCGGCCCGGTCGCCGACCTCCCGCAAGATGGGAAGCGCCCGATCGTAGAAGCCGAGAGCCCGCCGCCGATCCCCCAACCCGTCGTACACGAGACCGAGGTTGTTCAGGGTGGCGGCTTCGCCGGCCCGGTCGCCGACCTCCCGCAAGATGGGAAGCGCCCGATCGTAGAAGCCGAGAGCCCGCCGCCAGTCCCCCAACCTGCCGTGCACGTGGCCGATGTTGTTGAGGGTGGCGGCTTCGTTGCCGTGGTCGCCGGCCTGCTGGTACATGGTCAGGGCCTGCTGGTAGTCCTCCAGCGCCGGCCGGGGCTGGCCGGTCGACGACCGTGCCCAGCCACGGTCGTAGAAGGCGCTGGCGTCCGGGCCCAGGGTCAGGGTCGCGGTGGCCATGGCCTCGACGGCGGCGAACCGGGAGGTACGCAGCCACACCCGGCACACCCGGGCACCGGTGTCCCGGGCGATCGCCGCCTGCCGGCCGGCGACAGCGAGCCGATGCACCTCGACCCACCGGAGGAGGGTCAGGGGGTCAGTGGCCATCGGGGGCGGTGGGGTCGAGGACCCAGAGTCGGTGGAGGGACTGTGCGGCGGCAGCGCAGGCCTCGGTGTGTTCGTCGTCGGTGATCAGTGGGCGGACGAGGGGGTGCAGGACGTTGGAGACGTAGTAGCGGGGCTGGCGGGTTTCGGGGTCGGTGCCCTCTTCGAGCAGGCCCAGTTGAACGGCCCGCTGGATGTGCCGGGCGGCGTCGGGGTGTTGGTGCAGGGCGTGGACGGTGGCGGTAGGTACGGGTAGTTCGACGACGTTGATTCTGGCGAGCATGCGGCGGAGTTCGAGGGGCTGGGAGTCGAGCAGATTGTCGGCCAGGACGGTCTCGCGGCGGAACCGGTCGGTTTCGTTCTCGATGGCGGTGAGCAGGCCAGCGATGTCGAGGATGGGATCGTCGACGATCCGGTTGAGCCAGTCGAGCAGGCGGGGGTTGCCGGCTGCGGCCTCGATCGCCCGGTCCCGGATGGTGGGGTCGATCGTGGATCCGGGGCGCAGGTTGGCCAGGTTCGCAATCTTCTTGCTCTGCTCGATGGGGGTGAGGGTCTCCAGGGCCTCGACGGCGACGGTGGTGCCGGCCGGGGCGGGGAAGCGGTAACGGCTGGTGATGATGACGCGACTTCGGCTGCCGGTGTCGCGGATAGCGGTGAGTAGGGCGGGCAGGATGTCGGCCATCGCCGGGGCGAGCACACGGCTGCCGTCGTCGCGCGTGTCGAGGTTGCCGGCTTCGAAGTCGTCGAACACGAACAGGCAGGGTGTCCCGCCGAGTGGCCCGTCGGCGTCGAGCAGGTGCCGCAGCCGGATCGGGAGGGGGACCTGTTCGTTGTCGAGGAGTTTGTTGGCCTCGCTGGTCTGGTCGACACTGTCGAAGCGGATCTTGCTGGTCAGCTCGCGGAACTTGATGGCGTCGACCTGGCCGTACCAGACGGCGTGCTGGTGGGTAGGCATGCGTTCCAGGAGCCTGGAGGCGAGGCTGCTCTTGCCGAGCCCGCCCATGCCGGCCAGCAGCAGGCCCTGCACCGCACCGGGGGTGTCGGCGGGTTGCCTGAGGGTGCGCAGGCAGCGCTGGATGAGCCGACGCCGGCCGACGAACTCGGCGCGGGACGCGACCCGGGACAGTTGGGTCTGCGGGTCCAGGAACTGCTGGTCGGCGGCGCGTACCTGCGACTGTCTGCGGCCTTTGGTGTGCAGCGACGTGACCATGGGCGCCAGCGGGGACCGGTCGGCGTAGACCCGGAGCAGATGCCAGTAGCTGCTCTTCTTGTCGTGGAACAGGTGGCGGCGGGCCTCGATGACGGCCTGGTCCAGCGACCGGCCGTCGGCCAGGGCCCGGTAGAGAGCGGCGGCGAAATCGGTGGCGGAGACGTCCCCGACCGGCAGCGCCCAGCCGAGCACTGCGGGGGCACCAGCCTGGACCAGGCTTTCGCTCATCGATGGGAACACGCCGCCGTCAGGGGCGTCAGCGGTCAGGCAGCCGGAGACGAACACCAGCCTCGGCCAGTGTCCCTGCATCGCCTGGGCGATCTGATCGGCCGTCGCCCTGGCGATCGCGCCGAACTCGTCTTCCACCACGAAGACCGGCTCGCCGCCGTCGGTGGTGGCGTGCCCGCTCAGGTGCAGCACGTCGAAGTGGCCGGCCCCGTAGTCGCGGCTGAGGAACCGGAGCCCTTCCAGGGTGCCGCTCTCCTCGACCACCAGGTCGGTGCCGGTCCGTCGCGTCGCCGCCAGGATCGCGGCCTCCTCGGCCTCGAAGTTGAGCTCCGGCTCGACACCTTCGGGGGAGGCTGCCATGAACAGCACCCGCAACGGCCGGTTGCCCGGCGTGACCGGGCCGGTCAGCGCCGCATGGGTGCCGACCGCACGGATTGGCAACAGCGGCGCCCGCCCGGCCACGGTCAGGAACGTGCCCTGCTGGGCGAGTAGTTCCCAGGGCAGGTGCCGCAGCCGTTGCTCGGCGGTGATCCGCAGCACCGCCCCGTCGGGATGGGCCAGGATCGGGGCCAGCCACCGCTGGTCGCCGTCGAGGAACTCCGCCAGCCGCGCCCCCAGCTCAGCCAGCCGGACCGCGCCGTACACCTTCTGTGCGCCAGCGTCACTGCTGTAGTCACGCCGCACCAGCGTGATCAGCTCATCGACCGCAGCCCGGTCCAGACCACGCGTCCGGGGCGGCTCGCCATCGGCGGCCAGCCGCAGCTCGTAGTAGTTGGAGGTCTGCGCGAAGACCTCCAGTTCGAAGGTGGTCATCTGCCCATCCCGTTTTGGTGGACGGTGATCAGTGCTGCCCGGTGCCGTCCTGCCGCATGGCGATCTCCAGCCGCGCCTGGCTGCCCTCGGTCAGCTCGATCCGGGTGCCGTCAGGCAGCAGCACCATGACCGCAGCACCGTCCCGGCGGCGGGAACTCCACCACTCGGTGATCGTCTTGGCCACCTCGACCCCGGAGAACACCAGCCCGATCACCGCGATCACCATCTCTGCCGACCGCTGCACCTGCACCGGCGACACACTGTCGTCCGGCCCCACGGCCGCGGCCAATACAGCCCGCAGCTCCGCGGCCCACCGCGCGGCCTGAGCCCCGGAAACCTCCACTGTGGCGCTGCTCATCGCCCACACCCTCCCCTGATGTGCCCGGTCGAGCCGGCCCAGGACCGCCCGCGTCTGGTCCAGGCCAGGCGATCGACGGCGGGCCATGGCGGCCACTGTACGTTTCATTCGCGTACCGAAACCGGTCGGTGGACCCGGCTCATGTGACGAGTTTCCGACTCACTGACCGCATCCCGGCCATCGTGGGAAGAACAATGACGACCAACGCACCCGCCCCACGCCGGTGCCGTGGTCCGGCCCTCGGCAAGCGCCGAGTCGGCAGCCGGAGCAGCAGGAAGAACGAGGTGGCTCGGGCATGGAGGATCCAGAACCGTCGCGACCGCATCCCCTCAGCCTCGCTGCGAAGGCCTCCGTCACCCGACACGTGGAGGTGCATCGGCTCGCTGTCGCCGGCCGGCAGACGGCGATCGCCCGGGACACCGGTGCCCGGCTGTGCCAGGTGTGGCTGCGTACCTCCCGGTTCGCCGCCGTCGAGGCCATGGCCACCGCGACCCTGACCCTGGGCCCGGACGCCAGCGCCTTCTACGACCGTGGCTGGGCACGGTCGTCGACCGGCCAGCCCCGGCCGGCGCTGGAGGACTACCAGCAGGCCCTGACCATGTACCAGCAGGCCGGCGACCACGGCAACGAAGCCGCCACCCTCAACAACATCGGCCTCGTGCACGCCAGGTTGGGGGACCGGCGGCGGGCTCTCGACTTCTACCACCAGGCGCTCCCCATCCGGCGGGAGGTCGGCGACCGGGCCGGCGAAGCCACCACCCTCAACAACCTCGGCCTCGTGCACGTCGGGTTGGGGGACCGGCAGCGGGCTCTCGACTTCTACCACCAAGCGCTCCCCATCTTGCGGGAGGTCGGCGACCGGGCCGGCAAAGCCACCACCCTCAACAACATCGGAGGTGTGCACGACGGGTTGGGAGACCGGCAGCGGGCTCTCGACTTCTACCACCAAGCGCTCCCCATCCGGCGGGAGGTCGGCGACCGGGCCGGCGAAGCCGCCACCCTCAACAACATCGGCCACGTGCACGACGGGTTGGGAGACCGGCAGCGGGCTCTCGACTTCTACCACCAGGCACTCCCCATCTTGCAGGAAGTGGGCGGACGGGCCGGCGAAGCCACCACCCTCAACAACATCGGAAGTGTGCACGCCAGGCTGGGAGACCGGCAGCGGGCTCTCGACTTCTACGACCAGGCACTCCCCATCTTGCGGGAGGTCGGCGACCGGGCCGGCGAAGCCGCCACCCTCAACAACATCGGCCAAGTGCACGCCAGGCTGGGGGACCGGCAGCGGGCTCTCGACTTCTACCACCAAGCGCTCCCCATCCGGCGGGAGGTCGGCGACCGGGCCGGCGAAGCCGCCACCCGGTACAACATCGCGATGATCCACCGGGCGGGCGGTGACATCGACCAGGCAATCCAGGAACTCGAACACGTCGTCGACCTCGACCGCCAAGTCGACCACCCCGGCCTCGACGCCGACACCGCCGTCCTCGAACAACTCCGCCGACAACGCGCGGAAGACCAGGAATCCACATGAAATAGGTCCGCCAGATCAATCTGATGGGCCCATCAGAGACAGACCTAGACATGTTTCAGGTACGGGACGGAACGGATCCGCGTCTGCGGTGTGGAGGGAACGTCAACCGCACATCGTCGCGGGAGTTCTTCAAACCGTGCCGGCAGGCATACGTGCCGAGAGCCGCCGCTTTCATGGTCAACCTAGCCTCGGGACGTCGTCCGCGCGGTCGCCTCTGCCCGGCTCGTGGAGCACACCGACGACCAAGTCCCGCCACCAGGCGCGCCCGGCCAGGTGCCACCGCCCGATCCCGGGCTCGCCCCGGTAGCCGGGCACGAGGTCAAGCGACCCCTGGGGTGACGCTAGTTGTTCTTCAGGGAGTCGATGAAGCCGTGCCAGCCGTTAGCGTCGAAGGCCAGCACGGGTCCGTTCGGGTCCTTGCTGTCCCGGACGGCCACCCCGTCGCGGAGGTCGGCCACCTCGACACACTGACCATTGGCGTCGCTTCGGCTGCTCTTGCGCCACACCGCGCGGGACCGGTCCATTGACTCTCCCTAAGTCATGTCCTTGGCGATGGCGTCGATCAGCTCCCGGGACTTGCTGACGCTGAGCGCTGCCGCGTGCAGGTGAGTGTAGGCAAGCGTAACGCGCCGCAAGTCATCCTCGCGTTCGAGATAGGTGTCTCCCGCCTGGCTCACCACATACACGACTGGGCTGTGGATGCCCTCGGGAAACTCCAGGATCGAGAAGGAGCCCACGGTGCCCGGGTGCCACCCCTCGCTGAACGGCAGTACCTGAAGCTCGACGTTCGGCCGGTCGCTTATCTCGATGAGGTGGTGGAGCTGGGCGCGCATCACGTCTGGGCCGCCGGTCTGACGACGCAGCACGCCCTCGTCCACGATTCCCCAGAACTTCAGCGCCGGCTCTTCGGTCAGGCAAGCCTGCCTGGTCATGCGCACCTCGACCCGGCGGCGTGCTTCCTCGCTCTGCCCCGGCCATGCGGCACTGGTGATTGCGTAGGCGTATGCCTCGGTCTGGAGCAACCCCGGCACGACGGCCAGCTCGAAGTTCCGTACTGCGGTCGCTGCGGACTCCAACCCGATGTACATGCTGTAGGGGTTCGGGAGTTGGCCGAACTTCGCCCACCAACCGCGTTCCTTGCCCTGGCGCTGGAGGTCGAGGGCGGTTTGCCGTATCCGGTCGTCGCTGACGCCGTAGCGGGTGAGCATCACGATCACGTCGGCCCGGCTGACGCCGACCACCCCTGATTCGATCTTGTAGATCTTCGACTCCGAGCAGCCCAGCTCTGCCGCGATCTCCTTGTGTGAAACGCCGGCAGCCTCGCGGAGCCTGTGCAGCTCCCGGCCGAGCTGCCATCGCGCGATTGTCGGGCCGCTTGCCCTCGCCACGTCTACCTCCAGGGTCGCGAACACCGTCAGTGTTCTCCTCTCCACCTCCGGGATCAAGGCACGCAGAGCGAACCACCGTCCTCCATGGAAATCTTCCATGGAACTCTAGACTTCTCGGATCGGCTTTGTCACTCTCTGCTTGGAGGCCGCTACGTTTCTGGAGGTCCAATGGCTCGGCACACGAAGAACCCGACGCACCCTGGTCTGCTGCGGAAGCTCTGGCCGTTCAAGCGCCGTTGGGCAAGCCCACTCGAACGCCTGGGCCCGGCGACGATCTATCCGAAGCGGGCAGGGGCATACCGGGCCATAGGCGTGGCACAGGTGACCTACCTGCCGGAACGGCCGTTGCTGACCCGTGCTGGGGAGTGCCGGGCGGGGTGCTGGTCATGACGGCGGATCGCGAGGACCGAGGCGAGCAGATCCAGGCGGCGGAACGGGAGGCCGCGCGGCAGCGGATCCTCGCGCAGGCCGAGGCGGACCGGATACCGGCGGAGGAGACCACCCGGGCGGTGCCGGACCGGCGGTGGCGGCGTGGACAGCAGTGACCTGCTGCCGGTCGGTCGGCGGGTGGCGTACTGGCGGAGGCGGCGGAGGCTGTCGCAGCAGGTGTTCGCCGATCGGCTCGGTAAGTCGAAGTCCTGGGTCGACAAGGTCGAGCGGGGTGCCCGGTCGCTGGACAAGGTGTCGACGTTGCGGGACATCGCCGCTGCCTTGCGGATCGATACCGCCGTGTTGCTCGGCCGGGACGTTCAACCCGCCGTGGTGGCCGAGCGGGTCGAGGGGGTGGAGCGGATTCGGGAGGCCCTGTCGGCGTACGAGATTGCCCTGGGCCGGCCCGTGGCCCGCCGTCTTGCGCTGCCGGCTGACCGGTTGGCCCGGGATGTCGAGCACGCGTGGATGATGTTTCAGCATGCCCGGTATCCGCAGGTGATCGCCGTGGTGCCGGGCCTGCTGGCCGGCGTGCAGCGCATCGTCGCCGACGATTCCGGGTGGGGTCGCCCGCTGCTGGTGGAGGTGTATCGGCTGGCCGCGTCGTTGCTGGTGAAGCTCGGCGAGGTCGATCTGGGCTGGCTGGCCGCGGATCGGGCCATGGCTGCCGCGACCGGCGATCCCGTGTTGGTGGCCGCTGCTGCGGTGCAGCTCGGCCAGGTGTTCCGCGCTTCCGGGCGGACGCGGGCGGCGCTGTCGGCGACGCTGGCCGCCGCGTACCGGATCGCCCCGCCGAATCCGGGGGACGGTAGCCCCGGCGCGTTGTCGTTGTGCGGGACGTTGCTCGTGCAGGCCGCCCTGGCGGCGGCCCGCCGGGGCGACGACCACGCCACCGCCGAACTCCTCGACGACGCCGCCGGCATGGCCGCCCGGGTAGGAGACGGCCAGGATCATCACCGGACCGCGTTCGGGCCGACGGCGGTCGACCTGGCCCGTACCGCCGCAGCCCTCGACCTGGGCGACGCGAGCGAGGCGGTTGCCTGGCACGAGAAGACGACCAAGCGGGACGCCTGGCGGTGGCTACCGGTGGAACACCGGGCAGCGCACCTGGTCGATGCCGCCCGCGCTTACGTCCAGGCCGGTGACCCGGTCGGCGCGGGCCGGGTGTTGGTCGACGCCGACCGGATGGCACCGGCCGAGGTACGCCACCGGCCGGCCGCCCGGGAGGTGCTCGCCCAGGTGGCCCGCGACCCGCACGCCCCGGCCACGATCATCCAACTCGCCGTCGCCCTCGGGGTGACCTGAGCATGACCGCGCCGTTCCTGTCGTTGGCCCAGATCCGCAACCGGCTGATCCTCACCGCCCGAGCGGTCCTCCGCGACCACCGGACCGGCCCGGACGGCCACTGCCGGGTCTGCCGGCGCCCGCACTGCCCGGTGTCGACCGCCGCCCGCAACGTCATCCATGCCGCCGAAGAAGTACCGCAGCGAAGCGCGGCGCTCCCGCCGACCGCAGGGGACCCGAACGACCCCCAGCAGGCCGGATGACCTCGCACGACAAGAGTTGCCGGCCGGCACCAGTGTAAAGGGGCCGGCTGGCACCCGCCGAGCTTCGTCGCGTCGAAGAGTGCATCCGACAGGTTCTTGGCCTGTAGGCGGGTCCGCCCGGCTCGGCGGAATAGCTGTACTTCGCTGCTCAGCTTGGTCGGCAAGCCCGCACCGCCTGCTCATGGCAGGGGGCTAGCCTGTGGGGCCAAGCCCAACGCGACGCCATGGGGACGAGGCACGTGATAACCGGTGAACTGAAGAGCAAGATCGACCGCGTCTGGGATGCCTTCTGGTCGGGCGGCATCTCGAACCCGATGGAGGTGATCGAGCAGATCACCTACCTGCTCTTCATCAAGAGGCTAGACGAGATGGAGACGCGGGAGCTGAAGAAGGCGGAGCGTTTCCCGGACGCCCCGGTCACGCTGCGGTTCCGGCCGGACCAGCAAGAACTCCGATGGTCCCAGTTCAAGGACCGGGACCCGGAGACGATGTTCAAAATCGTCACCCATCAGGTTTTCCCGTACCTCCAGACGCTCGGTAGCGACGGGTCGACGTACTCGCACCACATGAGGGACGCCCGGTTCACCATCCCCAACCCGGCGCTGCTCGGCCGCGTGGTCGACATGCTCGACAAGATCCCGATGGAGGACCGGGACACCAAGGGCGATCTCTACGAGTACATGCTCAGCAAGATCGCCACTGCTGGTCACAACGGCCAGTTCCGCACGTCACGGCACATCATCCAACTCATGGTCGAGATGACGGCCCCGACGCCGACCGACGAGATCTGCGACCCGGCGTGCGGCACTGCAGGCTTCCTAGTCGAGGCGGGCGAGTACGTCCGGCGCACGCATCCGGACGCGCTGCTCGACGTGGCGCAGCGGAAGCACTTCCACGAAAGCATGTTCCACGGCTTCGACTTCGACGGCACGATGCTGCGTATCGGCAGCATGAACATGCTGCTGCATGGCGTGGAGAGCCCGGACATCCGCTACCGCGACTCGCTGGCTCAAAGTGTCAGCAACGAGTCCGAGAAGTACTCGCTAATCCTGGCCAACCCACCGTTCGCCGGCAGCCTCGACTACGAGAGCACGTCGAAGGACCTCCAGGGGATCGTCAAGACCAAGAAGACCGAGTTGCTCTTCCTCGCCCTCTTCCTCCGGCTACTCAAGCCTGGCGGCCGGGCTGCCGTGATCGTGCCGGACGGCGTGCTCTTCGGGTCGAGCAAGGCACACAAGGAGCTGCGCCGGATACTAGTCGAGGACCAGAAGCTCGACGCGGTGGTGAAGCTGCCGAGCGGCACCTTCAAGCCCTACTCGGGCGTCTCCACGGCGATCTTGCTTTTCACCAAGACCAACAGTGGCGGGACCGACAACGTCTGGTTCTACGAGGTGACCGCTGACGGCTGGAGCCTGGACGACAAGCGGACACCGCTGCTACCTGCCGAGAAGCTTGGGCCGGTGCCAAACGTGGCGCTGACCGAGGACGAGCAGGCGAAGAACAACCTGCCGGACGCTCTGGCGCGGTGGTTCCGGCGAGACAGCGACGAGTTGCAGCGGGCGCGGACCGAGCAAAGCTTCTGCGTCCCCAAGGCCGACATCGTCGAGCAGGACTACGACCTCAGCCTCAACCGCTACAAGGAGGTCGTACATGAGGATGTCGAGCACCGCTCGCCGCCTGACATCTTGGCCGACCTAGAGCACTTGGAGGCTGAGATCCAGCAGGGCATGTCCGAACTGAAGGCGATGCTCCGATGAGGGATTGGCCAACCGTACCGCTCTTGACTGCAGTTTCAGACAAGACGTCCGGCAACCCGAAGACTCTTCAGTCCGAATACTTGAGGACCGGCTTCTACCCTGTCGTTGACCAAGGCAAGAATTTGATTGCCGGGTTTACGAATGATCCAACGTTGCTGCATCGCACAAGTGGGCCAGTTATCGTGTTCGGGGACCACACCCGCTGCTTCAAGTATGTCGACTTCCCGTTTAGCATGGGTGCCGATGGCGTGAAGGTTCTCAAGCCTCAGGCCGGCTGGGATCCCAAATTTCTATACTATTACTTGACCTCCTTGCCACTCCCTAATGCTGGGTACTCACGGCACTTTAAGTTTTTGAAGGAGCAGGCAATTATCCAGCCTCCGCTTAGAGATCAGCGGAGAATAGCGGAGGTGCTGGATTGGGCGGACGATCTGCGCGCCAAGCGCCGCGAAGCCGTCGCCCACCTCGACGACCTCACCCAGTCCATCTTTCTCGACCTACTTAGCTGCTACGACCCGACCAAAAGCGAATGGGAGAGCTCTCTACAGTTGGGCGAGGTGGCTGACATATCGTCGGGCATCACAAAGGGAAGGAAGACGTCCGAGAAGTCGCTACGGACCGTTCCATACCTCGCCGTGGCGAATGTACAGGACAAGCGCATTGAACTCTCAAGCGTGAAGCAGATAGAAGCCACGGAGCAAGAGATTGAACGCTACCAACTACGCAAGGATGATTTACTTCTGACGGAAGGCGGCGATCCGGATAAGCTCGGCCGCGGATCACTCTGGAATGACGAACTTCCGGAAGCCATCCACCAAAACCACATTTTTCGGGCTCGAATAACCGATCCACGCCGAGTAAATCCGGTTTACTTGAACTATTTCATATCGTCCGATAGGGGAAAGCGGTACTTTCTCCGGTCAGCCAAACAGACTACGGGCATCGCCTCAATCAACATGGTGCAGCTTCGGCGATTCCCGCTTCTGCTACCTCCGATCGAGGCTCAGCAGGAGTTCGCCCGCCGGGTGAGGGCTGTCCAGTCACTCGGGGCGACGCATCGGGCGAGCCTCAGCGAAATGGGCGCGTTGTTTGTGTCGTTGCAGGATCGGGCCTTCCGGGGGATGCTCTGATGTGAGATGATTGGCGGCTGTCCACTGTGGGGGTCGACGTCGATGAGTAACTTCGCGTTCCTGCGGGCCGAATGGCCCGAGCTGCTTGACGAGGCCCTGCGGGCCGAGCGACTTGCCGTCGCCGACCCGCGGGGCTCGTGTTTCTACGCCCGGCGCACATTGGAAGTCGCGCTCGGCTGGCTCTTCGACGCCGACGAGACACTCGCCAAGCCGTACAAGAACGACCTCTCCGCGAAGATCCATGAGCCGACGCTGCGCAACCTGGTGGGCAACAGCCTCCAGGCAAAGATGAACGTCATTCGCAAGCAGGGCAATCGGGCTGTGCACGAGCGGACGCCGGTGACGCCGAAGGAATCGGTGCCGGTCCTCCGCGAGTTGTTCCACGTCACGTACTGGATCGCCCGGCACTACACCCGCGACCAGGCGCGGGTTCCAGCGAGCGCCCTCGCCTTCGACCCGGGCCTGATTCCCCGGCCGGTCCCCTCCAAGGTGCGGCAGCAGACCCAGGCCGAGCTGAAGGCGCTCGCCGACAAGCTCGCCGCCCAGGACGCGGCGCTGGCCGCCGAACGGGAGCGGTCCGCCACCCTCGACGCCGAGTTGGCGAAGCTGCGCGCCGAGATCGCCGCCGCGAAGGCCGCCAACGAGGCACGCCCCGACGACCACGACTACGACGAGGCGCAGACCCGCGACCTCTTCATCGATCTCCTGCTGGCCGAGGCCGGCTGGCGGCTCGACGGTCCGGACGACCGCGAGTTCGAGGTGACCGGCATGCCCAACAGCTCGGGCACCGGCTACGTCGACTACGTCCTGTGGGGTGACGACGGCAAGCCGCTCGCGGTGGTCGAGGCCAAGCGCGCACGGCGGGACGCCACCATCGGCAAGCAGCAGGCCAAGCTCTATGCCGACTGCCTGGAGCAGCGGTACGGCCAGCGGCCGGTCATCTTCTACACCAACGGCTACGACACCTGGCTCTGGGACGACACCGCCTACCCGCCCCGCCCGGTGCAGGGCTTCTACACCAAGGACGAGCTTCAGCTCCTGATCCAGCGCCGCGCCACCCGCCGGCCGCTCGCGGACGTACCCATCAAGGGCGAGATCGTCGAGCGGCACTACCAGCACCGGGCGATCCGGAAGATCGGCGAGGCGTTCGAGCGGGATCGGCAGCGCCAGGCGCTCGTGGTGATGGCCACCGGCGCCGGCAAGACCCGTACCGTGATCGCCCTGGTCGACGCACTGATGCGGGCCAGCTGGGTCAAGCGGGTGCTCTTCCTCGCCGACCGCATCGCGCTGGTCAACCAGACGGTCAACGCGTTCAAGACGCACCTGCCCGAGGCGGCCACGGTCAACCTGGTCACCGAGAAGGACACCGAGGGCCGGGTGTACGTCTCGACGTACCCGACCATGATGGGCTTGATCAACGAGACCGCGAGCGGCGGGCGGCGCTTCGGGCCCGGCTACTTCGACCTGGTCATCATCGACGAGGCGCACCGGTCGGTGTACCAGAAGTACCGGGCGATCTTCTCCTGGTTCGACAGCCTCCTGGTCGGGCTCACCGCGACCCCACGCAACGAGATCGACCGCAACACCTACAGCCTGTTCCATCTTGAGGACGGCGTCCCCACCGACCATTACGACCTCGACGAGGCGGTCAACGAGGGCTATCTCGTTCCGCCGCGTGCGGTCTCCGTGCCGCTGAAGTTCCAGCGTGACGGCATCCGCTACGACGACCTCACCGAGGCGGAGAAGGACGACTGGGACTCGCTCGACTGGGGTGACGACGGGCCACCGGACAGCGTCGACGCGGACGCGGTCAACAAGTGGCTGTTCAACGCCGACACCGTGGACAAGGTCCTGGAGACGTTGATGACCCTCGGCCACCACGTGGCCGGTGGCGACCGGATCGGCAAGACGATCATCTTCGCCAAGAACCAGGACCACGCGAACTTCATCCAGGAACGGTTCGACCTCGCGTACCCGATGCACGGTGGCCACCTGGCCCAGGTCATCACCCACCAGACCAAGTACGCGCAGAGCCTCATCGACGCGTTCTCAGAGAAGGAGAAGGCCCCCCACATCGCGATCTCGGTGGACATGCTCGACACCGGCATCGACGTGCCCGAGGTCGTCAACCTGGTCTTCTTCAAGATCGTCCGGTCCAAGTCGAAGTTCCTCCAGATGATCGGCCGAGGCACCCGGCTCTGCAAGGACCTCTACGGTCCCGGGCGGGACAAGGAGAACTTCTTTGTCTTCGACTTCTGCCAGAACTTCGAGTACTTCAACCAGAATCCCAAGCCTGCGGAGGGGAAGCTGGGTGAGTCGCTGACCCAGCGGCTTTTCAAGGCCCAGCTCGACCTGATCTACCGCCTCGACCAGCGCCTCCCCGCCGATGCCGGCCCGGAGACGGAGGCCGACGGCACGCAGAGCGAGGCGGGCCTGCGCTGGGAGCTGGCCCGAAACCTCCACGCGCGGGTGGAGAACATCCACCTCGACAACTTCGTCGTACGCCCCAAGCGGCGCCTGGTGGAGTACTACGTCGACTTCGCGCGCTGGCACCGACTCACCCCCGAAGCGGTGGACGAGATCGGCGGCAACCTCGCCGGCCTGCCCACCGCCGTGAAGGACGAGGACGAAGTGGCCAAGCGCTTCGACCTGATGGTGCTGCGCCTCCAGCTCGGCCAGTTCGACGTGGTGCCCGACTACGACCGGCTGCGCCGGCAGGTGCAGGAGGTCGCCTCGACGCTGCTGGAGCAGACCAGTATCCCGGCGGTCCGCGAGCAGCAGCAACTCCTCGACGAGGTGGCCGGTGACGAGTGGTGGCAGGACGTGACCCTGCCGATGCTGGAACTGATGCGTCGACGCCTGCGAGGGCTGGCCAGGTTGATTTCGCGGTCCAAGCGGGCCATCGTCTACACCGACTTCAGCGACGAGCTGGGTGAGATCTCGGTCGTCTCGCTGAACGACATCAGGATCGGCACCGACTTCGATCGGTTCCGCGCCAAGGCCCGAATCTACCTGCGCGCCCACGAGGACCACCTGGCGTTGCAGAAGCTGCGCCGCAACAAGCAGCTCTCTCCCAGCGACCTCGCCGAGCTGGAACGAATGCTCGCGGCCAGCGGTGGCGGCACCGAGGACATCGATCGGGCCCGTCGTTCGTCCGACGGGCTCGGGCTCTTCATCCGCTCACTGGTCGGGCTCGACCGGGAAGCGGCCAACGAGGCGTTCAGCGAATTCCTGGTAGGCCGCACCCCCACCGCGAACCAGATCAGCTTCATCAACCTGATCATCGCCGACCTCACCCGGAACGGTGTCATGAAGCCCGAGCGGCTCTACGAATCCCCGTTCAGCGACATCGCGCCGGACCCGGAATCGATCTTCCCGTCCGCTGACGTGGATCGCCTGGTCACGATCCTCAACTCCGTTCGGGACACCGCCGCCCCTGTGAGTGAGGTGGCCTAGAGAGATTCGTTTAAGCTGGCTTGACCTGGTCGATCGGGTGCTCGCCTACGGGGCGACCAGGTGAGCCGTAACGTCGAGTAGTGCAAGCAAACGCCCGATGGGCCGACCGATTAGCACGTAACGCTTGAAGGGCTGTCCCGTCGTCAAGATTCCGGCCAGTTGCCTCCTTCAACGACATCGCACGGCCGGACCTCTTCGAGTAGTTGTCGGGTAGCCGACCACGCGTGGATAGCTGGTCCACTATGGTGCCTCGATGATCTCCACTCTGCGCCTAGCGACTGTCGCGATGGCATCCATGGCTCTTGTGGGCTGTGGGGCCTCCAGCGATAAGTCGACGTCGGCGAGTCCAACTCATTTGCCCACCTCTCCTGGATCTTTGTCACCCAGCCCGAGCGCGACGCCGCTGGCGTCGACCCCCGTCCCGACCAGCGATCCTCCCTCGCCAGAGGCCCCCCTGCGCCTTGGCCGAACGGCTGACTTGGGGCTCGCCGAAATCACGGTGCAGGCGTACCGGAAGGTTTCGTCGAATGACCGAGCCGTTGACATCAAGTCATCCGAAAACTGGGCCTCGGTCGACGTTCGACTCTGCAACACGTCAACGGAACCGATCGAGGTGAACGACGACTACTGGACTTTGCAGTCGGCTGAGAGTACTGAGTACGAGAAGGCGAACTTCCAGGACTTCGCCATGCCGCAGCAGCCGGTCTATGGCAGTCGGGTCGTACGACCCTCGAAGTGCACGAGAGGTTGGATCTCCTTCGTTGTGCAACGCGACGACGCCCCCGTGCTCGCTGTCTACAACAACGACGCGGAACGAGTGGAGTGGGTGCTTAAGCGGTGACCAATGCGGGCAAGCCATCGGCCGGAAGCATTCGGGATTTTGCATTTTTTAATCGGCAACGGAGACGGAGCGACGCATCATGGCCGACGACCGCGATATGGAGAGAACGGCATTCCTTCGTGAGAGATTCCACGAGTATGTTCTCGGTGGTCTCCCCAGGTTGATGCGGCTCGGCTACAACCCGTTCCAGTTCCGTGAGCTGGTCGAGCGGCACGGAGATGCTGTTGGCGCGACAATGCACCTCTTGGCGGATCCAAGGCACACCTCGTATGGCTTCCAACGGCTTTTTGACCTTGGGCGACTCGAAGACACCGTAGAGTTTGCTGCCTGCCTGCCATGGTTTACCGAGCTGTTCCACCCTCAAGAGCTCCACGAGGCCAGGACCCGCCTGATCGTCCACGGGTTTCCGCTCGATGCAAGGCTTGCGGCAGCCGCCGCCTCACCTCCTAACTGGCTGACAGATCTCTGAGCATGGCCAGCGCCTCGATGATCGCGAGTGAGGTGGCCTAGTCGGTGCCGGGAGCCGCGACCGGCAAGCCCACCGAGGCTGCGATGTCCGCCATCCGCTTGTCGTACGTGACCAGCACGTCGAGCGCATCACCGAGAACCTGGGCACTCGCCACGTGCAGCGCGTCCAACGTCCGGATCCCGGTGGGGAGAGCTGCCGCGAAATCCCGGACCTCCTCGGTCAACAGGATCTCGGTGAAATTTCGCGCCAACATCTGCATGGCGTCCGGATAGTCTCCGATCCGGTCGAGGGTGCGTACCGTCTCGACGAATCCGACGGAGCTGATCGCCATCGGCACACCAGCCCGGCTTTCCAGGAACTCCTGCAGCTCGGTGGCGTAGGTGCGTCCGGAGAGCAGCGTGATCAAGGCGGACGAGTCGAGGTAGATCACCGCTCATCCTCCTCGCGGTCGGCCAGCAGCAGATCGAGGGGCGACACATCGGGCGGTACGTCGTAACGGGGTAGCCGGTCGATGTCGCTCGTGGTGGTCGCCTTGAGGCGGATCACCCCTTTGGCCACCAGGGACGCGTATCTGCCGAGCGTCCCCGAACCCGGCAGTAGCACGGCGATCACGCTGCCGTGCCGCGTCACCTCGATCGTCTCGCCCCGCTCCACCCGGGCGAACATGGCGCTGGGGTTGTAGGAGAACTCGCGCACGGACACGGTGCTCACGCCACGCCTCCCTTGTGCCGACAATGCCGTCATTGTACCCACAAGCGGCTCTACGAGTCCCCGTTCAGGAGCTCACGCCGACCCCGGGGCGCGGTGGTCAGCTGAGGGAGGCGTACACGTCGATCAGGCGCTTCGTGACCACGTCGGGGTGGAAGGTGCGCTCGTACGCCCGGGAGGTGCTCGCCCAGGTGGCCCGCGGGTGAGCAGGCTTCCCGTCCCGCAGGCGTTGTCCCCGCTACCGAGGCCGAGCTCAAGGCAGCGGACGACGCTCAGTGGTAGGTGCCGATGCGGGTGCCGCCGATGGTGCCCGACGGTCAGTCACGGAGATCGTCTGTCGCGTACCGGCGCCCCGCCCGGCGTGTCGCGCCGGTGAGCAGCAGACGATCAAGGGACGACCCACGAGGAAGCGCGCGGGGCGAGGTCAGCTTCGGCCACCCCGACGGTAGGCACGTTGACAGACCTCGATCATCAACTCTGTCCGGGACACCGCCGCTCCCGCAAGCGAGGTGGCTTAGACCGTCCGCTGGTACTCCTCATGATCGTCTGCTGATTTCGGAGAACCTGCCCGGCGTGTCGTCTCACTTTTCATCAAACGATCACCGCGGACCGCAGGGACCCCACGCGCGGGGTCTCTGCGAGCGCGTTGGCTCAGCGGGGCTGCGTGGTGGCCGAGACGCCCGCGTACACGTCGATCAACTGGCGAGTGACCACGTCCGGGTGGAAGGTGCGCTCGTAGCGGGCCCGTGCCGCCGGGGCCAGCCCTGCCGCACCCGCCCGCGCCACCGGCAGCGCGGCGGCCATGGCGGCCGGCTCCGGGGCCACCACCCAGCCCACCTCGCCCGCCTGCACCCCCACCGGCAGCGCGACGCGCCCCTCCCCAGGTGCGGCGGTGGCGACGGCGGCCGGGCCGGTGCCGGCGGGTTCGCGCGGGCCGTCCGCGCCGAGGAGGTACGGGATGCCGCCGAGGGCGGTGCCGAGCACCGGCCGCCCACTCGCCAGCGCCTCGATGATCACCGTGGGCAGCACGTCGTGCCAGGTGGAGGCGGCGATGATCACGGCGCTGGCCTCGATCGCCGCGCGCACCCCGGCGCGGTCCAGCGGTCCGAGGTACGTCACGTCGGCGCGTTCGGCGGCGGCGGCCTCGGCCAGCGGGCGCAGTTCGCCGTCGCCGGCGATGCGCAGCGGGCCGAGTGAGCCGTCCGGGTGCCGCCGCCAGGCGTCCAGCAGCAGGCCCAGCCCCTTCTCCGGGGAGAGCCGCGCCATGTACAGGAAGCCGTCGCCGAGCGGCGCGGGTGCCCCCGGGTCGGGGATGCCGTTCGGCTTCACCACGATCCGGTCCGCCGGGACGCCGTAGTCGCGCAGGTGGTCGGCGACGGCGCTGGTGAGCGCGATGAACCGGTCCACCGACTTCCAGGTGCCCCGGTGCACCGCGAGGGTGGTGGCCATCAGCGCGCTCTGCGCCCGCGAGCCCCGGTAGCAGCGGTGCACGATCGCCGGCACGCCGAGCGCCTTGCCCCGGCAGTCCTGGCAGATCATCCCGTCGCGGAAGTACAGCCCGGAGGAGCAGACCTGCCGGTAGTTGTGCACCGTCTGCACCACCGGCACGCCGTGCTTGTGCGCGGTCCGCACCACCCAGGGCGAGAGCAGCGGGTACGGGTTGTGCAGGTGCAGCACGTCCGGCCGGTGCTCGGTGATCAGCCGACTCAGCTCCTGCTGCGCCCGGGGGGCGTAGATCGGGGAGACCGGCAGCAGCGCCTTGGCCGACTTCGGCATGGTCGGGATCTCGTCGGAGCTGCGCAGGAACGGCAGCACCTCGACCCCGACCGCCGTGAGCTGGGCGATCTCCGCGTCGACGATCGTGTTCTCGCCGGAGGGCTGAGCCTCCCGGTACCGGTTGTGCGCCACCACGACTCTCACGGGAAAGAAGGCTACCGTTGGCTGATGCCTGAACTTCCCGAGGTGGAAGCGCTCGCCGGCTACCTGCGGGAGCGCGCGGTGGGGCGGCGTGTCGACCGGGTCGAGGTCGCCGCGATCAGCGCCCTGAAGACGTACGAGCCGGCACCGGCCGCCGTGTCGGGCCGTACGGTGACCGACGCCCGGCGGCACGGCAAGTTCCTCGACCTGGTCTTCGGCGACGACCTGCACCTGGTGGTGCACCTGGCCCGGGCTGGCTGGCTGCACTACCGGGAGTCGTTTCCCTCCGGCGGGCCGTTGCGCCCCGGCAAGGGGCCGATCGCCCTGCGGGTCCGGCTCGACGACGGCTCCGGCTTCGACCTGACCGAGGCGGGCACCCAGAAGAAGCTGGCCGCGTACCTGGTCACCGACCCGGCGGCGGTGCCCGGGGTGGCGAAGCTCGGCCCGGACGCGCTCGCCGCCGACCTGGACACCTTCGCCGGCCGGCTGCGCAGCCGGCGGGGGCAGGTCAAGGGGGTGCTGACCGACCAGACGGTGCTGGCCGGGGTGGGCAACGCGTACTCCGACGAGATCCTGCACGCCGCGCGGTTGTCCCCGTTCGCGCTGTCCGACCGGCTGACCGACGAACAGGTCGCCGCCCTGCACGAGGCGACCGGCCGGGTGCTGGGCGACGCGGTGTCCCGCTCACTGGGACAAAAGGCGGCGGAGTTGAAGGGCGAGAAGCGGTCCGGGCTGACCGTGCACGCCCGGACAGGGTTGCCCTGTCCGGTCTGCGGCGACACCGTGCGGGAGGTCTCCTTCGCCGATTCCAGCCTCCAGTACTGCCCCACCTGTCAGACCGGCGGCAAGCCCCTCGCTGACCGTCGGCTGTCGCGCCTCGTACGCTGAGTGACGAAGAGGGGGTGTTACGGAGTGGAATCGCCGGGCGAGCCCCGATCCTCCCGGTCCGCGCCTCTACCGGGGCCGCCATCCATCGGTATAGTGGCTCGGTCCCCGGCTTTCGCACCTGAGGTGGAGCCGGCCGGATCCTGCGCGGCACACCGGGCGAGAAGTCCCTCGGGTCTACATCCGGTGCGGACCCCGCGTGGGAAACTGAACGGTGGGCGACCCGAGCCCTCACTGCGAGTGAGTGGCGCGTGTCATGCGGGAGGACATGGGTGAGGTGACGACAAGCCTCCAGCGCCCGGTAACCAACGAAGGCCGGAGCGAACTCGTGCGGCACGTCGACAGCTTCGAGATCCAGCCGCCGACACCGCCGTCACACAACGGCGTGCCCCGGTCGGCCTGGGCCCGGGCCCGCCGACGAGTATCCCGCTGGCACCGCCCCTACACGGCCGCCCTGCTCCTGCTCGACTTCGGGGCGGCGGCGCTGGCGAGCTTCCTCGCCATCCAGATCTTCGACCAGGCCGCCTCCGGCTTCTACGGCGTGAAGGAAAACCCCACCTGGTTCTACACGGTCGCCTTCGGCCTGCTGCCGCTCGGCTGGGTGGTGCTCCTGTGGGGCAATCGGGCGTACGACCGGCGCTACCTGGGCCTGGGCCCGGACGAGTTCAAGCGGGTGATCCGGGGCGGCGTGGCGGTCGCCGCGACCGTCTCCTTCCTCGCCTTCGCCACTGTGACGCAGCTCTCCCGGTGGACAGTCGGCTTCGCGCTGCTCGGCGCCCTGGTGCTGATCCTGTTCGGCCGCATCCTGGCCCGTTCCACGCTGCACGCGATCCGCCGCCGGGTCGGCCAGGCCGGGCACCGGATGGTGCTGGTGGGGACGCTCCCCGAGTGCCTGGAGGTCTACACGGCGGTCACCCGCAACCCGAGCGCCGGGCTCGTGCCGGTGGCCATCTACATCACCGACGGGTACGCCGCCGCCCGGGGCATGCAGACCCCGGTCCCGGTGTACGCCGGCCGGGACATCCTCGCCCTGGTCCGGGAGGTCGGCGGCGACACGATCGCGGTCTGCGGCTCGGCCAGCGCCGAGCCGGGCGAGCTGCGCCGGCTGGCCTGGCAGTTGGAGGGCTCCGGCGTCGACCTGGTGGTGGCCCCGCAGCTCACCGACATCGCCGGCCCCCGGGTGCACATCCGCCCGATCGAGGGGCTGCCGCTGCTGCACGTCGAGGAGCCGACCCTGTCGGGCCCGGCGCTGCTGGTCAAGAACCTGATGGACCGGGTCGCCGCCGGGCTCGGCCTGCTCCTGCTCGTCCCGGTCTTCCTGGCCGTCGGGGCCGCGATCCGGCTCTCCGACCCCGGCCCGGTCTTCTTCCGCCAGCCCCGGGTCGGCCACGAGGGCCGCACGTTCCGGGTGTGGAAGTTCCGCACCATGTACGTCGACGCCGAGGACCGGCTGGCCGGCCTGGTCGACCAGAACGAAACCGACGGCATGCTGTTCAAGATGAAGCAGGATCCCCGGGTCTTCCCGGTGGGCCGCTTCCTGCGGGCCTCCTCGCTGGACGAGCTGCCCCAACTGATCAACGTGCTCTGGGGCGAGATGTCGCTGGTCGGGCCGCGTCCGTTGCCCGCCGACGACGGCGACTTCCTCGGCGACGTACGCCGCCGGCTGCTGGTCCGGCCGGGCATGACCGGGCTGTGGCAGGTCTCCGGCCGATCCGACCTGTCCTGGGACGAATCGGTCCGGCTGGACCTCTACTACGTCGACAACTGGTCCCTGGCGTACGACCTGAGCATCCTGTGGCGCACGGTGGGCGTCGTGCTGGCGAGCAGGGGCGCGTACTGACGGGCTTGGCGTAGCGGGCGGGACAGGCCAGGATCGCTGCGTGGCTGGCAACATATCCGCCGTCGTCGGCGTGGTCTCGCTCGGCACCGCGCTGGCCGCGGCGCTGTACGCGGTGGTCCGGCTGCGCGCCCGGCGGGGCATCGCCACCGCCACCCAGCGGGCCACCTACGAGGTGCTGCACACTGCCGGGCTGGCCGCCGAGCCGCTGCGGGCCGGCCTGAGCGCGGCGGGCGCGGCGAAGGCCGTACGCCACCTGCGTGCCCTGGTCGGGGCGGCCGGGCTGGCCCTCACGGACCGGGAGACCCTGCTCGCCCTCGACGGACGCGGGACGCACCACACCGACCAGCTCGTCGCGGCGGCCCGGCGGGCGGTGTCCGGCGGGCGGTCGACCGTGCTGGGGGAGCCGGAGCTGCACTGCGACCGGGTCGACTGCCCGGTCCGGGGCGCGGTGGTCGCCCCGTTGCGCGCCGACGGCCGGGTGGTCGGGGCACTGGTCGCGGTCGCCGACGGCCCGCCCGCGCCGGGGCTGGTGCAGGCCACCCTGGAGACCGCCCACTGGGCCGGCAACCAGCTCGCCCTGGCCGAGCTGGACGCCTCCCGGGAGCGGCTGGCCCGGGCCGAGGTGCGCGCGCTGCGCGCCCAGATCAGCCCGCACTTCATCTACAACGCGCTGACCGCGATCGGCTCGTTCGTCCGGACCGACCCGGAGCGGGCCCGGGAGCTGATCCTGGAGTTCGCCGAGTTCACCCGGTACTCGTTCCGCGCGCACGGCGAGTTCACGACCCTGGCCGAGGAGCTGCGCTCGATCGACCGGTACCTGACCATCGAGCGGGCCCGGTTCGGCGATCGGCTCCAGGTGCGGTTGCAGATCGCCCCGGAGGTGCTGCCGGTGACGCTGCCGTTCCTCTGCCTCCAGCCGCTGGTGGAGAACGCCGTCCGTCACGGGTTGTCCCGCAAGCCCGGCACCGGCATGGTGAGCATCGAGGCCCGGGACGCGGGTGCCGAGTGCCACATCACGGTGGAGGACGACGGAGTGGGCATGGACCCGACGACGCTGACCGCCGGGATCGCCGAGCTGGCCGGGGCCGGCAGCGACCCGACCGACGACCCGGGCCAGCACGTCGGCCTCTCCAACGTCGACGAGCGGCTCCGTTCGGCCTTCGGGGACCGGTTCGGCCTGGTCGTCGAGACCGGCCTCGGCTCCGGTACGAAGGTGAGCATGCGGGTGCCGAAGTTCCACCCCGGCGTGCGGGCGGGCTCGTGAGCGACCGGCCCGGCCCCGCAGGCCTGGCCACCGGCGCCTTCCTCCGGGTGCTGGCGGTCGACGACGAGCCGCCGGCGCTGGACGAGCTGGCGTACCACCTGCGGGCGGACCCCAGGGTGGCCCGGCTGCACACGGCCGGGGACGCCACGGAGGCGCTGCGGGTGCTCCGCGACGCCGACGTGGACGTGGTCTTCCTGGACATCCGGATGCCCGGGCTGGACGGCATGGAGCTGGCCCGGGTGCTGCGCCGCTTCGCCCGGCCCCCGGCGATCGTCTTCGTCACCGCGTACGACGACGGCGCGGTGGACGCCTTCGACCTCGGCGCGACGGACTACGTACGCAAGCCGGTGCTGGCCGAGCGGCTGGCCGAGTCGCTGCGCCGGGTGGTCGGCTCCCGCGTGGTGCCGGCGCACCCGGCGGCGCTGGCCCGGGCGGAGGATGACCCGACGATCCCGGTCGAGCTGGCCGGCACCACCCGGATGCTGCCCCGCTCGGCGGTGCGCTGGGTGGAGGCGCAGGGCGACTACGCCCGGCTGCACACCGCCGACGGTTCGCACCTGGTCCGGGTCTCGCTGGCCACCCTCGCCGAGCGCTGGGCGGACGCGGGGTTCGTGCGCATCCACCGGTCGTACCTGGTGCAGTTGAAGCTGATCGCCGAGCTGCGCCTGGTCAACTCCGGCTACGTCGTGGTGCTCGACGGCACGGAGCTGCCGGTGAGCCGACGGCACACCAGGGAGCTGAAGGACAAGCTGGTCCGCGCCGCCAAGCAGGACTGGAACCGCTGAGCCGGGAACAACCGGAACGCTGCCGTACGTTGTACGGTAGACGTACGACTCCCGGGAGGCCACCGTGACCGCCATGGACCACACCGCCGACACCCACCGCACCGCCGACGCGGGCCGCAGCTCCGACCTGGACCGCACCGTCCTCATCGAACCCGGCGGCTTCGACCCCGGCGCCGAGTTCGACCGGCAGGTCGCCAATCTCGTCCGCCTCGGCTACCCGGCCCTCGCCGGCTGGACCGTCGACCGGTTCACCGAGCTGGTCACGCCGCTGCGGGTCGCCGCCGTGGCCGGCGCAGCCACGCTGCCCCCGCCCACCGAGGCGCGGGTGCCGTTCCTGCTCGTGGTCACCCGCGACCTCGTGCCCGTGCCGGACCGCCTCGCGCTGACCACCCTCGCCGGCAAGCGCAGGCCCGGCTTCCTCGACAAGAACTTCCCCCTGGCAGACCTGCCGAGGTTCGAGCCGGTCAAGGAGCTGGGGCTGCCGGCCGGGCCGGCGTACCTGCTCTTCGACGTCGACCGGGGGGAGGAGTTCCGCAACGTGACCCCCGCCGCCGCCGTGGACGCGATGGCGGCCGTCGACCGGTTGCCGATCACCATCGACGAGGGGATCGCCCTCGTCACGCAGTTCCCGGCCGCGCTGGCGAGCAACCGGTGCTTCTCGCTGGTCGGGTCCCGCTGCGGCGACCGGCGGGTGCCGGCGCTGTGGATCAGCCAGGGTGCGCCGAAGCTGGGCTGGTGCTGGCACGGCAACCCGCACACCTGGCTCGGCTCCGCCTCCGCCCGCCCCGAACGGATCGGCCTGGACTGAGGTGCCGGAAGCGGGCGACGTTCCCCGCCACGCGGCGCAGCCACACCACCGGCGACGCCTTTTTCCCGATGACGCATCGATGATCGCTCGCCTATCCTGCTGCTACCGATTCCGGCACGGGGGCAGGGTCGGTGCGGGCGGAGCCTGCCGTGGACGCCCCCACCCCCTCACGTTTGGACGCAGATGCGCCTTCCCCTCACACGTCGCGCCGCCCTCGTGGGCGTCGTCGTCGGTGCTGTCGTGCTGTCCGGGGCGACCCCGGCGCTGGCGGCGGAGACCGGCACGGTCAGCGGGCGGCTGACCACCAGCAGCGGAGCCGGGGCCGCCGAGGTTCCGGTCCAGGTGTACCCCAGCGGCAGCTACGAGCCAGCCGACTGGACCTACACCGACAGCGACGGCAACTGGACCGTCACCGGCCTGGACGCCGGCCGGTACGTCGTCGGCTTCACCCCGCAGGAGCACCCGGAGCAGTACTACCGGCAGAAGTCGGATCGGCGGGACGCCGACGAGGTGACCGTCACCGCCGGGGAGACGGCCACCGCCGACGACCAGCTCCTGCCGACCGGCTTCCTGACCGGGCGGATCACCGACACGGCGGGCCAACCGGTCGCCGACTTCCTCGTCAACGCCAACGAGGTCGACACCTACAAGTGGGCCGGCGGGCGGACCGACGCCGACGGCCGGTACCGGTTCGCCGCCCTGCCCGGCCGGTACCTGATCTCCTTCGATCCGATCGAGGGCGTCTACCAGACGCAGTACGTGCCGGGGAAGATCGACCGGGAAGACGCCGGCCAGTTCGAGGTCACCTCCGGCGCGGACACCGTGGTCGACGAAACGGTGCTGCCGACCGGCAGCCTCTCCGGCCGGTTCACCACCGCGTCCGGAGCGCCGCTGACCTCCGCCGAGGTCTCGGTGACCACAGTCAACCAGTACGGCGGGGCCGACACGCAGACCGACGCGACGGGCGCCTTCACGGTCCCGACGCTGCTCGCCGGCTCGTACAAGGTGCGCTTCACCAAGGGTGACCGGGAGCAGTACCACCGGGGCAAGCTCAACCACGAGAGCGCAGCCGTGGTGGTGGTGCGGGGCGGTAAGCAGACCAGCATCGAGGACAGCCTCCTCGGCACCGGGTCGGTGCGGATCTCCGCCGTGGACTCGGTCACCGGCGCGCCCGTGTCCAGGTTCTGCGTCAGCTCCAACTCCAACGATATTTGCAGCAGCACCGGTCAGGCCACCCTCACCGGCCTGCCGCAGGGCCGGCACGACCTCTTCCTGTACGCCCCGAACAAATCGCACTTCTCCCGGGAACTCGCCGTCCGGGTGATCGCCAACCAGACCACCGCGCTCGCCCCGAAGCTGCGCCCGGGGGCCACCATCACCACCACCGTCGTCGACCGGGCCACCGGCGCACCGCTGGCCGGGGTCTGCGTCAACGCCTTCCTGAACAAGCAGGCCGCCCTGACCGACGGGCACGACAGGTGCAGCGACCACACCGGCAGCATCCGGGTCGGACCGCTCACGGGCGGGACGTACCGGCTCTTCGCCGACCCGGGCGGCGACTCGGAGTACGGCCGGCAGTGGGTGGGAGCCACGGGCGGCACCGGCGACGAACGGCAGGCTGCGACGGTCAGCGCGGCCGTGGGCGCGGTGAGCGCCGGGCCGCAGGTCCAGCTGGACCGGGCGGGCAGGGTCAGCGGCACGGTGACCGACTCGGTGACCGGCGAACCCGTCCAGGACGTCGACGTGTCCGTGCTGACCGGTCACCCCGGGGTGGGCGTCAGCGACGTGACGACGGACGAGAACGGCCGGTACACCCTCGGCCGGCTCGGCCCGTACGCCTGGCCGCTGGTGTTCAGCAAGAACCCGTACGCCACCCACTGGTCGGGGAACGCGGTCAGCAGGTTCGCCGCCACCCCGGTGACGGTGACCGCCGGGGACACCGCCACCCATGACACCACCATGCGTCGGGGCAGCACGGTGGAGGGCACGTTCACCAACCAGGACGGCGTGCCGTTCCGCGACGGCTGGGTGATCGCCCGCAGCGCGGACACCGGGGACGTGGCGGGCCCGGGCTGGCTCTCCAACGGCCGGTTCACCATTCAGGTGAGCGGCCGGCAGCGGATCTACTTCACCTACGACGTGACCTCCGCGGACGGGCAGGAACACTCCGGCCGGTACCTGGTGACGGGGGAGGACGGTACCCGCAGGCTGGCGCTGTTCACCGTGCCGGCCACCGGCACGCTCTCCGCGAACCTGGTCGTCCCGACGAGCTGAGCGGGCACGTCGCGGGGCCGGTGGCGCGCTGCCACCGGCCCCGTTCCGCGTCACCAACGCATCACCCACCGCGTTGTCCACCGGGTTATCCACAGGGTGTGGAGAGTTCTCCACAGGTTGTTCACAACGCGCCCCACCGTTCTCCACGGCCCCTGCCTACAGTCACCTCCCATGAGGGAACGCAGGGTGCTGGTGGTCGAGGACGAGCGGACGATCGCCGAGTCGGTCGCCACCCGGCTGCGGGCCGAGGGCTTCACGGTGGAGATCGCCGGGGACGGGCCCACCGCCGTGGACCGGTTCCGGACGTGGCGGCCCGATCTCGTCGTCCTCGACGTCATGCTGCCGGGCTTCGACGGCCTGGAGGTGTGCCGGCGGATCCAGGGCGACCGGCCGGTGCCCGTCCTCATGCTGACCGCCCGCGACGACGAGACCGACCTGCTCGTGGGGCTGGCCGTGGGGGCGGACGACTACCTCACCAAGCCGTTCTCGATGCGGGAGTTGGCCGCCCGGGTGCACGTGCTGCTGCGCCGGGTCGAGCGGGCGGCTGCCGCCGGGCCCTCGACGCTGACGATCGGCGACATCGAGGTCAACCAGGCCGAGCGCCGGGTGCTGCGCAACGGCGCCGAGGTGCACCTGACCCCCACCGAGTTCGACCTGCTGGTGCATCTCGCCGGCCGGCCGCGCGCGGTGCTGCCCCGGGAGCAACTGCTCGCCGACGTGTGGGGTTGGGCGGAAGGCGGCGGCACCCGGACGGTCGACAGCCACGTGAAGGCACTGCGCCGCAAGCTCGGCGCGGACCTGATCCGCACCGTGCACGGCGTCGGCTACGCGCTGGAGACACAGTCGTGACCGAGCGCCTCGTGACGTGGCTGAACCGGGTGCTGCCCCGGCCGCTCGACCCGGTCCGCTCGATCAAGGTGAAGCTGGGCGTCCTGCTGGTCACCTCGGGTGCCGCCGGCCTGTCCTACTTCTGGTACGCCATCGGCTGGCTGCCCCCGATGACCTCGGCGACGGCGATCGGCCTGGCCCTGATCACCTCGCAGGTGCTCGCGCACGGGATGACCTCCCCGCTGCGGGAGATGACGACGGCGGCCGGTGCGATGGCGCGGGGCGACTACTCCCGGCGGGTCCGGGCCACCTCCCGCGACGAGGTCGGCGAGCTGGCCCACGCGTTCAACAAGATGGCCGCCGACCTCGCCGCGGCCGACCAGCGCCGGCGGGAGCTGATCGCGAACGTCTCGCACGAGCTGCGTACGCCGATCACCGCGCTGCGGGGGGTGCTGGAGAACCTGGTCGACGGCGTCGCCCCGACCGAACCGGCGGCGCTGCGCACCGCGCTGGCCCAGACCGAGCGGCTCAGTTACCTCGTCGCCGACCTGCTCGACCTGTCCCGGCTGGACGCCGGGGTGGTGCCGCTGCGCCGGACGCAGATCGACGTCGCCGACTTCCTCGACGAGGCCGTGGAACACGCGGCGGCGACCGCCGCCGGGGTGGGGCGGGACGTCCGCTTCCGGCTCGACCCGCTGCCGGCCCCGCTGACCGTGTACGCGGACCCGGCGCGGCTGCACCAGGTCTTCGCCAACCTGCTGGACAACGCCGCCCAGCACAGCCCGACGGGCGGGACGGTGCTGGTCAGCGCGGAGGAGCGGGACGGCCACCTGCACTTCGAGGTCACCGACGAGGGCGAGGGCATCCCGGTCGCCGAGCGGTCCCGGGTGTTCGAGCGGTTCACCCGGGGCGACCGGTCGCGGGGCGGCGGGACCGGGCTGGGCCTGGCGATCGCGCGCTGGGTGGTGGAGCTGCACGGCGGTGCCATCGCCGTCCTGGACCCCGATCCGCCCCACCCGGGCTCCCACCCCGGCTGCCGCATCCGGGTGTCCCTCCCCCACCCCGCGCACCCCTGACCCTCCCTTCCCCCTCCCTCCTCTCCCCTCGGCGTCGATCAAGGAGTTGCGGTGCCCGACATGAGCGACAAATCAGCAGACGTACCTCAGCACGAGTCCATGATCGATGGGAAAGCGGCGGCCGGAACCGGGCAGCAGGTCGTGGTGGCGGGCGGCGGGGGCCAGGTCGCCCCCGGGACGCCACAGCCAGGAATGCCGCCACAGCCAGGAGTACGGCCCCAGACCGGGGTGCCGCACCAGACCGGGGTGCCGCCCCGGCCGCCGTCCTTTCTAGAGCGGCGGTGGCCCGGGCCGAACGGCCCGGCCCGGCCCGTGGTGCTCGGCGCGGTGGCCGTGGCCGCCGGGGTGGCGGCGTTCTTCGTCCCCTTCGACCGACCCGGGCTCGGCTGGCTGGTGGCGGTGCTCGCCGCGACCGCCGCGCTCGTCACGGCCGGCACGGGACGCCGGGACCCCGCACCGGACGGCTCGACGCCCGGCCCGGCGTCCGGTCCACCGCCCGGCACGATGGTCCTTCCGGAGGCGACTGCCGGCACCGGCATCTCCCCCGAGACGACCGCCCGGCCCGGGGCGGCTGCCGGGTCCGCCGACCGTCCCGACGCCACGGGGGCGCCGGGGCGGGCGGCGGATCAGGCACCGGACCGGGCGGAAGGCCGGGCACCGAGGCTGGCACCGGACCGGCTGGTCTGGGCCGTCGCCACCATCGCGCTCGTCTCGGTCGGGTACGTCCGGGCGGCCGGCTGGCTCTTCGTGCTCTGCCTGCTCGCCGCCGTGGTCACCGGCGTCCTCGCCGTGGTGGGTGGCCGGACGCCACTGGGCATGCTCACGGCCGCCTGGATCACCCCGGCGGCCCCCTTCCGGGCGCTCCCCTGGGCGGGACGCGGGCTGCCCCGGTCCGGCCCCGGCGGGTCGACGGTCGGGCGCGGCCTCGCCACCGTCGCCGCCTCGGTGGCGCTGCTGCTCGTCTTCGGCCTGCTCTTCTCCTCGGCCGACGCGGTCTTCGCCGACCTGGTGACGGGCCTGCTGCCCGAGGTGTCGGTGGGCGCGACGATCGGCTGGCTGTTCCGCTGCGCGCTGATCGGCGCCGGCCTGCTCGGCGCGGCGTACCTGCTGGCGGCGCCCGCCGACCTGGACGGGCTGCGGGCCGCCCCGGCCCAGCCCGTGCGCCGACTGGAGTGGGTGGTGCCGCTGGCCCTGCTCGACGCGCTGTTCGCCGCGTTCGTACTGGTGCAGCTCACCGTGCTGTTCGGCGGCTCCGCCCACGTGCTGCGCACCGCCGGCCTCAGCTACGCCCAGTACGGCCGCGGCGGCTTCTGGCAGTTGCTGGCGGTCGCCGCCCTCACCCTGCTGGTGATCGCCGGGGCCACCCGTTGGGCACCCCGGACCACCCGGGCCGACCGGCTCCTGTTCCGGCTCCTGCTCGGCACGCTCACCGCACTCAGCCTGGTCGTGGTCGTCTCGGCGCTGCACCGGATGCAGGTGTACGCCGACGCCTACGGGGCGACCCGGCTGCGGCTGATGGTGGCCGCCGTCGAGCTGTGGCTCGGGGTGCTGTTCATCCTGGTCGGCGTGGCCGTGGTACGCCTGCGGGCCAACTGGCTGCCGCCGCTGGTGGTGGGTACGGCGGTGCTCGCCCTGCTCGGGTTGGCGGCCGTCAACCCGGACCGGCTGATCGCCGAGCGCAACGTCGACCGGTACCGGCTGACCGGAATGATCGACGTGCAGTACGCCTCCCGGCTCTCCGCCGACGCGGTGCCGGCGCTGGACCGGCTGCCCGAGCCGCTGCGCTCCTGCGCGTTGTGGAACATCGCCCTCGATCTGCCGGTCGACCACGTCCGGACGGCCAACCTGGGCCGGGCTGCGGCCCGTGACCTGCTGGACCTGTCGCCGACCGGGGCGACGGCCCTGAGCTGCCCCACCCTTCCGCCGCGGCTGAGGTGAGGACCGACACGCGGACGGCCCGATGGACAGCGGCCCCGTACGGCGGACGGCCACCCCAAGGACGAGCCACGACATGAGAAGACCGTGGCCCTGAGCGTCCCGCACGAACGCCCTTGACAATCCCGCCGATCGGGCGAGACTGCCGGGGTGGCCGCACCTGACGATCCCGTACCGCCACCCCGGGCCCCGGGCCCGGCCGGGTCACCGGTCGCCCCGACCGAGACCTCGGGCCGGACGTCGGTGGCGCCGGGCCGGACCCGGGTCGTGCTGGCCGAGGTGTCCCGCCGGGAGCCCGACGCGGACCGGGCCCGGGCCGAGCTGGCCCAGCAGACCCGGGTGGGGGAGGCCCTGGTCCGGGGGCTGGTCCGGGCCCAGCTCGCGTTGGCGCTGCGGCTGAGCCTGGTGGTGCTGATCGGGCTGGGCGGCCTGCCCTGGCTGTTCGCCATCGCGCCGGCGGTCGGCCGGGTCACCGTGTTCGGGGTGAACCTGCCCTGGCTGCTGCTGGGGGTGGCGTCCTTCCCGTTCCTGATCGCGGTCGGGTGGGCGTACGTGCGGCTGGCGGAGCGCAACGAGCAGGACTTCACCGACCTGGTCCAGCGGCCGGAGCGCTGAGATGGGCAACGGGTACGTCGTCCCGGCGATCGTCGCGGTCACCCTGGTCACCCTCGGGATCGGCTTCTACGGGCTGCGGCTGGCCCGCACCACCTCCGACTTCCTGGTCGCCTCCCGCTCGGTCAGCCCGACCTGGAACGCCGCCGCGATCGGCGGGGAGTACCTGTCGGCGGCGAGCTTCCTCGGCGTGGCCGGGCTGATCCTCAAGTACGGCGTGGACGTGCTCTGGTACCCGGTCGGCTTCGCCGCCGGCTATCTTGCGCTGCTGCTGTTCGTGGCCGCGCCGCTGCGCCGGTCCGGCGCGTTCACCCTGCCGGACTTCTGCGAGCTGCGGCTCGGCTCGCGCCGGCTGCGCACCCTGGCCACCGTGTTCGTGATCTTCATCGGCTGGCTGTACCTGGTGCCGCAGCTACAGGGGGCGGGGCTGACCCTGGCCACGCTGACCGGAGCGGCGTACCCGGTCGGTGCGGTGCTGGTGGCGGTGGTGGTCACCGCGAACGTGGCGCTGGGCGGGATGCGGGCGATCACCTTCGTCCAGGCGTTCCAGTACTGGCTGAAGCTCACCGCGCTCGCCGTACCCGCGATCTTCCTGGTGTTGCAGTGGCAGGCCGACGCCCGCCCGGCGGTGACCCCGCCCGACGGGCCGGCGTTCCGGACCGCGACCACCGTCGTGGTCGAGCACCGGGCGACCCTCACCTTCCCCGACGGCGACGCCCGGGAGGCCCGGGAGGTACGCCCCGGCGACCGTCTCGACTTCGCGGCCGGAGACCCGGTGCCGCAGGTCTCCGGCACCGCCACCGAAGCCGCCGACTGGCTGCTCCCGGACACCGCCGGGGACGACGACCGGGGGCTGTTCGCCACGTACTCGCTGATCCTGGCCACGTTCCTGGGCACCATGGGGCTGCCGCACGTGCTCGTCCGGTTCTACACCAACCCGGACGGCGCGGCGGCCCGACGCACGACCCTGGTGGTGCTGGCCCTGGTGGGCGCGTTCTACCTGCTGCCCACCCTGTACGGGGTGCTGGGCCGGATCTACACCCCGCAACTGCTGGTCACCGGGCAGACCGACGCGGTGGTGGTGCTGCTGCCCGGGGCGGCGCTCGGGGACGGCACGACCGGCCGGCTGCTCGCCGCGCTGGTCGCCGCCGGGGCGTTCGCCGCGTTCCTGTCCACCTCGTCCGGGCTGCTCACCAGCGTGGCCGGGGTGATCTCCACGGACGTGCTGGGGCGCGGCTCGGTACGCGGTTTCCGGCTGGCCACGGTGATCGCGGGCGGGGTGCCGACGGTGCTCGCGCTGAACGTCTCGGGGTTGGACGTCTCCCAGGTGGTGGGGCTGGCCTTCGCGGTCGCCGCGTCCAGCTTCTGCCCGCTGCTGGTGCTGGGCATCTGGTGGCGTGGCCTGACCGACGTGGGCGCCGCCGCCGGGGTGCTGGTGGGCGGCGGCGCGGCCGTCGGGGCGGTGCTGCTGACGGTGCTCGGGCCGCCGCTGTCCGGCTGGCCGGCCACGCTCACCACCCAACCGGCCGCCTGGACCGTCCCGCTCGCCTTCACGGTCATGGTCGCGGTGTCGACGGCGACCCGTCGCCGGCTCCCCGCCGACATCGCCGGCACCATGCTCCGCCTGCACTCCCCCGAGGCGCTCCGCGCCGAGGGAAGGTCCCCTTCCTGACGCCCGCCGGGCGTGTTTTCCCTGGACGGCCCGGTCAGCCGTGCGCCGGACCCGCCTCCTGCCACAGGAGGAGGCCAGGCTCGTCCCGTGGCGGGAGCGATCACTCGTCCCGGCCGGATACCGTCGGACCATGACTGATGAGCACCCCGCGCTCGCGCTGCGTGGCCTCGCCAAGCGGTTCGACGGCAAGGTGGCGGTGGCCGGCGTCGACCTCGACGTCCCGGCCGGCTCGTTCTACGGGCTGCTCGGCCCGAACGGCGCCGGCAAGACCACCACCCTGTCCATGGCGGTCGGGCTGCTCCGCCCGGACGCGGGCGGGGCGTGGGTGCTCGGGCACGACGTGTGGGCGGACCCGGTCCGGGCCAAGCAGCTCCTCGGCGTGATGCCGGACGGCGTGCGGCTGTTCGACCGGCTCAGCGGGGCGGAGCTGCTGGCGTACCACGGTCTGTTGCGCGGCATGGACCCGGCGGTGGTCGACCAGCGGGCGGCGGAGCTGCTCGACGTGCTCGCCCTCGGCGACGCCGGCCGGACCCTGGTGGTGGACTACTCCGCCGGCATGAAGAAGAAGATCGGCCTGGCCTGCGCGCTGCTGCACGGGCCCCGGCTGCTGGTGCTCGACGAGCCGTTCGAGGCGGTCGACCCGGTGTCCGCGGCGCTGATCCGGGACATCCTGCACCGGTACGTCGTCGGTGGCGGGACGGTGGTCTTCTCCAGTCACGTGATGGAGGTCGTGGAGCGGCTCTGCTCACACGTGGCGATCCTCGCCGAGGGGACGATCAAGCAGGTCGGCACCCTCTCCGAGGTGCGCGGCGACCGGTCGCTGGAAGACGTGTTCGTCGAGGTGGTCGGCGGGCGCACCGCGACGGGCGAGGAGCTGGCGTGGCTGTCGCGGTGACCGCGCCCGCCGAGCGGGCCCGACCGGTCTCGGCCCGGCACTTCGTGCGGCTCAAGCTGCGGGTGATGGGCAACAACTTCCGCGGCCAGGGCTGGCGGATCGCCATGTTCGTGGGCGGGGTGGTCGCCGGGCTCTGGTTCGCCTCCACCGGGTTCTTCCTGCTGGCCGCCCCCGGGCTGGCCGGCGAGCCGAAGTACGCGCTGATGGTCGCCGCGTTCGGCGGTGGCCTGCTGGTGCTCGGCTGGCTGCTGCTGCCGTTGGTCTTCTTCGGCGTGGACGAGACGCTCGACCCGGCCCGGTTCGCCCTGCTGCCGCTGACCCGGCGCACCCTGGTCACCGGGCTGCTCGCCGCCGCGCTGGTCAGCGTCCCGACGGTGGCGGTGCTGATCGCGACCCTCGGGCTGGTGCTCACCGCCGGCATGCTGGGCGGATGGGCGGCGGCGCTGGTCGCTGCCGTCGGGGTGGCCGCCGGGCTGATCCTCTGCGTCGCCGCGAGCCGGGCGGTGACCAGCGCGTTCGCCACGATGCTGCGGTCACGGAGGGTACGTGACCTGGCGGCCGTACTGCTCGCGGTGCTCGCCGCGCTGCTGGGCCCGTTGCAGCTCGTGGTGCTGGCCGCCATGCGACAGGCCGACTGGGACCGGCTGACCGGGGTGGCCCGCGTCGTCGGCTGGACCCCGTTCGGCGCCCCGTGGACGGTCGGCATCGACGTCGCCGAGGGGCGGGCGTGGGCGGCCCCGCTGAAGCTGCTGATCACGGCGGCGGCTATCGGGGCGCTGCTGTGGTGGTGGTCCCGGTCGCTGGAGTCGGCGATGGTGGGGGCGGCCGGCGGGGGCACGGCGAAGGCCCGCGGCGGCCCGGTCGGCGGCGCGGTGGCGCAACTCTTCCCCCGGGCTCTCGGCTGGGCCCGGCGGGACCGGTTCGGCGCGCTGGTCGCGCGGGAGTGCCGCTACTGGTGGCGGGACGCCCGGCGGCGGGCCAACCTGATCACGCTCGCGGTGATCGGGATCTTCGTGCCGGTGATGGTCAACTTCGGCGGGACGAGCTTCTCGGCGGAGAGCGGGATGGAGTTCGCCGCCCCGAACTCCTCCCCGGTGCTGGCCAGCCTCTCGGTCCTCTTCGTCGGGGTGCTCGCCTCGGTCACCCTGGCCAACCAGTTCGGCTTCGACGGCAGCGCGTACGCGGCGAACGTCGTCGCCGGGGTGCCTGGCCGGCTGGAGCTGCGTGCCCGGGCGGCGGCGTTCTCGGTGTACGTGCTGCCGATCCTGGCCGTCGTCACCGTCGTCCTGGCGGTGGTGCTGGGCCGGCCGGCGTGGCTGGGCCTGCTGGCCGGCACCCTGCTCGCCTCGTACGGGGTGGGGCTGGCGATCAACGCGCTCATCTCGGTGCTCGGGGCGTACTCGCTGCCGGAGACGAGCAACCCGTTCGCGATGAACAGCGGGGCCGGGCTGGCGAAGGGCCTCCTCACCGTGGTGTCGATGATCGGGTCGGCGGTCGCCGCGGTGCCGATGGTGGTCGCGGCGGCGCTGCTCGGCGATGCCTGGCTCTGGCTGGCCCTGCCGCTGGGCCTCGCGTACGGCCTGGGCGCGGCGCTGCTCGGGACGTACCTGGCCGGGGACGTGCTGGACCGGCGGGCCCCGGAGCTACTGACGGCCGTCACCCCGCGCCGCTGACACCCCTCGCTCGGCGGTGACCGGGCAGCGGCGGCGCGGGAACGCGGGTCAGCGGCGGCGCAGGAACGCGTAGAGGAACACGTTCCGGTTCGTGTCGGTGACGTTGACCAGTTCCCACCCGAACTGGGACAGGTACTCGACGCCCTCCATCAGCAGGGTGACGGCGCTTGGCCGGTCAAGGCCGGGGCGGGCGAGCAGGGCGAGATGCCGGTGCGGGTAGGTCCGCAGGTCCACCTCGTTGCGGGCCAGGGCGTCGACGTCGAGGATGCGGGTCTGGGCGAGCTTCTGCGGCGTCACGGGGGCCATGTCCGGCACGATAAGGCCCCCGCGCACGCGCCGCCGGCCGTCCTCATGCGTGGATTGGCGGGCGGCGGCACAATGGGCCGATGCCCGTCGTCGAGTCGCTGGTCACCGTCCCGGTGCCGCCCGAGCTGGCCTTCGCGGTGTCGCAGACGGTCGCGCCGGTGCGCTACCGCTGGGACCCGTTCGTCCGGGAGCAGCACTTCACCGACGGGGCGACCCGCCCCGGCAAGGGCGTGCGCACCTTCACCCGGTCCCGGCACGGCCTGGTCATGGTCAGCGAGTACGTCTCCTTCGCGCCGCCGAGCCACGTCGGGATGAAGATGGTCCGGGGCCCGTGGTTCTTCGAGATGTTCGCGGGCGGCTGGCGGTTCGCGCCCGGCCCGGAGCCGGGCACGGCAGTCGCCACCTGGCGGTACAGCTTCCGCTGCCGGCCGGCGTTCCTGCGCCCGGTTGCCGACCGGGTCGGGGTGTGGCTGCTGGGCCGGGACATCCGCCGCCGGATCGCCGGGTACGCCACCGGCTGCACCGACCCGGAGGTCCTCACCGCCGCCCGCCGCTCCCTCACCACCGACGGGTGAGTTCCTTGATCGTCTGTCGAAAACCGGCACCCCGACGGCGTGTCGAGTTCGGTCAGGTGCAAACGATCATGAGTGCCCGGACTTCGCCCGGTGGATGAAGGTGCGCCAGGCATCGGGGCGGAAGGTCAGCACCGGGCCCGGCCGGTCCTTGCTGTCCCGCACCAGCGGCCACGCGCGCCCGGCCGGCCTGCACGAGCGGTTCCTTGGCTGGGCGCGCGCCCGGGGCGGCACAATGTTTCACGTGAATCATCAGCCGGGTGCCGAGATCCACCACACCGATCCGTTCGCCGTGCCCTCCGGGCAGAAGTCCCCGGCCCGTCGCCTGCGGGGCCGCCTCGCGGCTCCGGTGACGCTCTGGACCGCGCCCGGACCGGCCGGCCTGACGGTGTCGTCCACGCTGGTCGCCGAGGGCGAGCCGGATCGGCTGCTCGGCCTGGTCGACCCGGAGTCGGACCTGTGGGCGGCGGTCGAGGAGACGGGACGGTTCGCGGTCGCACCGCTGGGCCCGGCACACCGGCAGCTCGCTGACCGGTTCGCCGGCCTGTTCCCGTCGCCGGGCGGCCTCTTCGCCACCGGCGGGTGGACCGACACGGAGTACGGCCCGATCCCCGCCGACGCCGGCGGCTGGACCGGCTGCCGGCTCGACACCGCCCGCGAGTACGGCTGGGCGCTGCTGGTCGAGGCCACCATCGAGGCCGTCACCCTGACCGAGGAGACCACCCCCCTCCTGCACTACCGGGGCCGGTACCACGAGCTGACCTGAGCCGCCACCGGCCGCCGGTCACCGGAGTGATGTGGGTCACTCAGCGCAGACAAGCGACCGTTCGGCGCAGTGGGCGACCGGGGTCGGCCCACGTCTTCCCAGGCGAGGAGCGCGGTTCCTACCGTGCGCGAAACTCCCCACGCCTGTGAAGGTGGTGATCCACAGATGTCCACGGACACACCCGCGCCGGGCGCGCCGTCGCCGGCCGCGCCGGAGACGGCGGCCTCGGCCGCGTCCGACGCTGACCGGTACCTCGCCATGCAACGGTCGGACGAGTTCGTCGGGTTGCGTCGCGCGCTGCGCGGCTTCGTCTTCCCGATGACCGTCGCGTTCTTCCTGTGGTACGCGCTCTACGTGATCCTGTCCGCGTACGCGCGGGACTTCATGGGCACGCGGCTGTTCGGCAGCAACATCAACGTGGCCCTGGTCTTCGGGCTGCTCCAGTTCGTCTCGACGTTCCTCATCGCCTGGCTGTACTCGCGGTTCGCCGACCGGCGGCTCGACCCGGTGGCCGACCGGATCCGCGCCGAAATGGGGGAGGTGACCCATGAACACGGTCCTCGCGGCTGAGGCGGGCGGCGGCACCGCCCGCAACCTGACCATCACCCTGTTCCTCGTCTTCGTGGCGATCACGCTCGCCATCACCGTGTGGGCGAGCCGGCAGACCAAGACGGCCACCGACTTCTACGCCGGCGGCCGGTCCTTCTCCGGCTTCCAGAACGGCATGGCGATCGGCGGCGACTACATGTCGGCGGCGTCCTTCCTCGGCATCGCCGGCATCATCGCCCTCTACGGGTACGACGGCTTCCTGTACTCGATCGGCTTCCTGGTCGCCTGGCTGGTGGCGCTGCTGCTCGTCGCCGAACTGCTGCGCAACTCCGGCCGGTACACGATGGCGGACGTGCTGGCGTTCCGGATGCGCCAGCGCCCGGTCCGCACGGCGGCGGCGGTCTCCACGATCACCGTGTCGATCTTCTACCTGCTGGCCCAGATGGTCGGCGCGGGCGCGCTGGTGGCGCTGCTGCTCGGCATCCGGCCGGGCACCACGTTCCTCGGCATGGACGCCGACACCGCCAAGATCGCCACGATCATCATGGTCGGCGCCCTGATGATCATCTACGTCACCGTGGGCGGCATGAAGGGCACCACGTACGTCCAGATCGTCAAGGCGTTCCTGCTGATGACCGGCGCGCTGGTGATGACCCTGCTGGTGCTGGCGAAGTACAACTTCAACCTGTCGGAGCTGCTCGGCGACGCCGCCGCGTCCTCCGGCAAGGGCAGCGCCTTCCTGGAACCGGGCCTGCGGTACGGCGTCGAGGTGGCCGGCAACGCGACGCAGACGTTCTACAACAAGGTCGACCTGCTCTCGCTCGGCATCGCGCTGGTGCTCGGCACGGCCGGCCTGCCGCACATCCTGATCCGCTTCTACACCGTCCCGACCGCCAAGACGGCCCGCAAGAGCGTGCTCTGGGCGATCGGCATCATCGGCGCGTTCTACCTGCTCACCCTCGCCCTGGGCTTCGGCGCTGCGGCGCTGGTCGGCGGCAAGGACATCGTCGCGCAGGACAAGGCCGGCAACACCGCCGCGCCGCAGCTCGCCGAGGCGCTGGGTAAGGAGTTCTTCGGCGGCGACCTCGGCGGGGCGACTCTGCTGGCGATCATCGCGGCGGTTGCCTTCGCCACCATCCTGGCGGTGGTCGCCGGGCTCACCCTGGCCTCGTCGTCCAGCCTCGCGCACGACTTCTACGCCAACGTGGTCAAGAAGGGGCAGGCGTCGGAGCGCCAGGAGGTCCGGGTCGCCCGACTCGCGGCCCTGGTCATCGGCGCGGTGTCGATCGCCCTGTCGATCTACGCGCAGAGCCTGAACGTGGCGTTCCTGGTGGCGCTGGCGTTCGCGGTGGCCGCCTCGGGCAACCTCCCGGCGATCCTCTACAGCCTGTTCTGGAGGCGGTTCAACACCTCCGGCGCGGTCTGGTCGATCTACGGCGGCCTGCTCGCCGCGGTGGTGCTGGTGTTCTTCTCGCCGGTGGTCTCCGGGGCGCCGACCTCGATGTTCCCGGACCACGACTGGCACTGGTTCCCGCTGTCCAACCCGGGCATCCTCTCCATCCCGTTCGGCTTCCTCTGCGGTTGGATCGGCACGGTCATCTCCAAGGAGCACGACGAGGAGAAGTACGCGGAACTTGAGGTGCGCTCGCTCACCGGCGCCGGCGCGCACTGAGTCGACCCGCTCGGCACTGCACCGGCCGAGCTGTCGAGGGGCCCCCGCCGCGCCCGCGAGGCATTGGCAGGGGGCCCCTCCTCACCTCTGTAGGCTGGCCGTATGAAGGTTGCTCCGCGCTTCGGCCCCGGTCACCGTGTCCTCGTCACCGGCGGCGCCGGCTTCGTGCCGTCACACCTGGTGGACTCCCTCGTCGCCCGCGGCTGCACAGTGGTGGTGCTGGACAACTTCGTCACCGGCTCCAAGGACAACGTCGCCCACCTGCTGGAGAAGCCGACCTTCACGCTCGTCGAGGCGGACATCTCCGACGGCCTGCCGACCCACCACCCGGCCCTGGCCGAGCGGTTCGACGCGATCCTGCACATGGCCTCCCCGGCCAGCCCCACGGACTTCGCCACCCTGCCGGTGGAGATCCTCCGGGTCGGCTCGGTGGGCACCCTGCACCTGCTGGACCGCGCGGTCGCCGACGGGGCCCGGTTCCTGATGGCCTCCACCTCCGAGGCGTACGGGGACCCGAAGGAGCACCCGCAGCGCGAGACGTACTGGGGCAACGTCAACCCGATCGGCGTGCGCAGCGTCTACGACGAGGCGAAGCGGTTCTCCGAGGCGGCCACGATGGCGTACCACCGGTACCGGGGGCTGGACGCCGCGATCGTGCGGATCTTCAACACGTACGGCCCGCGGATGCGGCCGGACGACGGCCGGGCCATCCCGACGTTCATCTCGCAGGCGCTGCGCGGCGAGCCGATCACGGTGCACGGCACGGGCAACCAGACCCGGTCGATCTGCTACGTCGAGGATCTGGTGCGCGGCATCCTGCTGCTGCTCGACTCGACCGAGACCGGCCCGGTCAACTGCGGCACCGAGCACGAGCTGACCATGCGGCAACTCGCCGAGTTGATCGTGTCACTCTCCGGAAGCGAGTCACAGGTGACGTACGTCACCCGGGCCTCCGACGACCCGGAGATGCGCCGGCCGGACCTCACCCTCGCCCGTGAGCTGCTCGGATACGAGCCGTCGGTGGCGCCCGAGGACGGCCTCCGACGCACCATCGAGCACTTCCGCGAGCGGCTAGGGTAGCCGGCCGGCGGGGCCACGCCCCGCCGGGCGACCTGCGCTTCGGGGCGACACTCGACGGGGCTACGTACGCTCGAGTACATGTCAGCGACCACTCCCGCCGGCGTCCCGCTACCGCACCTGAGTCGCAGCGCCGGACGCGCCTCGGTCCCCGGCCCCGGCCAGGGCTCCCCGGGACGCGCCCGCGTGTCCGACGCCCAGCCGTACCCCTCGCCCGGCGACCGGTCACCGGGCGGCGGCTTCGGCGGCCCCGGCGGGCCTACCGGCCCGGGCGGGCCCACCGGTCCCGGCGGGCCAAGGCGGCGACCGGGCGGGCAGGGGCCGCGGTGGCGCCGGATCGGCCTGGTGGCCGGCGTGGCGGTGCTGGTGCTCGCGCTGCTCGGCGGGGCGGGCGCCTGGCTCTACACCAGCAACCTCAACGACGACCTGGCCCGCACCGACCCGTTCTCCGAGCTGACGGGCGGTCGCCCGGCCAAGGCGGTGAACGGCGCGCTGAACATCCTGCTGGTCGGCAGCGACTCGCGGGACCCGGACGCCCCGGTGGACCAGCAGAGCCAGTGGCGGGCGGACACGATCATCGTCATGCACATCCCGGCCGACCACAAGTCCGCCTACCTGGTCTCCGTCCCCCGCGACCTGTACGTGCCGATCCCCGAGAACGCCCAGGCGGAGTGCGGCTCGGGCCAGCGGGCAAAGATCAACGCGGCGTTCGCGTTCGGCGGCCTGCCGCTGGCCGTGAAGACGGTGGAGTGCTTCACCGACGTGCGGATCGACCACGTGCTGGCGATCGACTTCGCCGGCTTCAAGCAGGTCACCGACGCCCTCGGCGGGGTCGACCTGAAGGTGGAGCGGTCGGTCACGTCGATTCACAAGCCGTTCCGGAAGTTCACCAAGGGCACCATGCACATGAACGGCGCCGAGGCGCTGGACTGGATCCGGCAGCGCAAGCAGTTCCCCGACGGCGACTTCGCGCGGATGCGCCACCAGCAGGAGTTCCTGAAGGCGCTGATGGACAAGGCGGCCAGCACGGGGACGCTCACCAGTCCGAAGAAGCTGAACGCCTTCCTCCAGTCGGTGACCGACGCGGTCACGGTGGACCAGGGATTCTCGCTGGTGGACATGGCATTGCAGTTCCGCAGCCTGCGTGGGGAGAACCTGATCTTCGTCACCAGCCCGAACTCGGGCAGCGACACGATCAACGGTGAGTCGGTGGTGGTCTCCGACCGGGAAAAGGCCCTGAGGATGTACAAGGCCATGACGGCGGACACGATGGCCGACTGGGTGAAGACCAACCAGCCAGCCGGCGGCACGGGTAACGGGAACTGACCCACGGCACCCGTTACTTCGACGGACGTCATCGCCGGTCGGCGGTAGAACCCCATCTCGGGGGGCGAACCGCCGACCGGTCGCATCGACCTGGACGTTCGGGCAATTCCCGCAGGCGACCGCCGGGAGAACGGCAAGTAATTGCGTGACGAACTCGCCTTGACGGGAAGCGGTACGTACAGTGGTCCCTCCCCCGCCCCCCGAAAACGCGAGCTGGAGCACGCATGCCGGTTCAAGCCAGCCGTCGCCCCCCGTCGCCGGAGCCCGTCGGCGCAGCCGCACGGGTCACGTCGCAGCCCCGCCGCGGCGGCAAGCGTCCCAGCCGCGGCCCCGCCAAGAAGCGGGCCCGCCGCAAGGACCCCCTCTGGGCGCGTCTCACCGTGGTCTTCGGCGCGGTGCTGATGCTGACCAGCGGCATCGCCATCGTGGGCAGCAAGGCACTGATCAGCCAGGCCACCGGCAACATCGCCCAGGGCAACCTGCTCGGCGACGCCGGCAAGTCCAACGCCGAGGGCGGCGCGAACCTGGACGGCCCGATCGACATGCTGCTGCTCGGCGTGGACGCGCGCGAGCGCTGGGCCGCCGACGACGTCCGGGCGGACAGCATCATCGTGCTGCACATCCCCGCCTCGCACGACCAGGCGTACCTGATCTCGATCCCGCGAGACACCGAAGCGGAGATCCCGGGCCACGGCGTCGAGAAGATCAACGCCGCGTTCCAGTACGGCGCCCAGAACGGGGGCGGCTGGGAGGGCGGCGCGCAGCTCATGGCGAAGACGATCAGGAAGATGACCGGGGTCAGCTTCGACGGCGCGGGGATCATCAACTTCGGCGGCTTCAAGAAGATCATCGACACCCTCGGCAGCGTGCGGATCTGCGTCTCCCAGGAGGTCAAGTCGCACCACATGTCGTACGTCGACGGCAAGCCGATGTGGAACGCCGACGCCAAGAAGACCGGCAAGAAGATGACCCCGGTGCTGCACAAGAAGGGCTGCCGGGAGATGGCGGGCTGGGCGGCGCTGGACTACTCCCGCCAGCGCTACGGCCTGGACGGCGGCGACTACGACCGCCAGCAGAACCAGCAGCAGCTGATCAAGGCAATGGCGAAGAAGGCGACCGAGAACGGCACGCTGACCAACCCGGTGAAGCTCAACGCGCTGATGAAGGCGGCCGGCGGGGCCCTCGTGCTGGACACCGGCGGGGTGTCGATGATCGACATGATCTTCACGATGCGCGGGGTCACCGGCAACGACCTGACGATGCTGCGCACCAACGGCGGGAAGTACTTCTCCACCGCCGACCGCTCGAAGGAGATGCTGAGCCCGCAGACCCTGGAGATGTTCCAGGCGATCAAGAACGACAAGCTCGCCGAGTTCGTGTACGCCAACCCGGGCGTGCTCTCCACCCGCAAGTAACCGTCCGGCCCGCAGTTAGCCGTCCCACCTACGGGTAAGCCGTCCGAACTGCGCGAAAGCCGCCCGTCGGTCCAATCGCCCCCATAGTCTGACGCGAGAAGGTTTCACGTTCGGCGGCGGGGGGCGTCACGACCAGGTCAGGGGAAGCCGGGCGGGGGCGGCGCGAGCCGGCCCGTCGGCGCGTACCCCGGTGGAGCCGGGTGCTCCTCGGGGCCGGCCTGGCCCTCACCCTGCTGGCCGCCGCCGCGGTGGCCGGGCTCAAGATCCTGAGTCACCGGTACGAGCGCACGGTGACCCGGGAGCAGCTGCTCGACCCGGATGCCCGGCGCGACCGGACCGACCTCGACGACGCGCTGAACTACCTGCTGGTCGGCTCGGACCGGCGGCCCGGCGCCACCGGGGACGACCAGCGGTCGGACACCGTCCTCGTGGTGCACGTGCCGGCCGGCACGAAACGGGCGTACCTGATCTCCATCCCGCGCGACCTGCGGGTGGCCATTCCGCCCGCGCCGAACGGTTGGGGCGGCGGCAGCGACAAGATCAACGCCGCGTACGAGCACGGCGGCGGCGGCGAGGCCGGGGTCCGACTGCTCTCGGCCACCCTCACCCGGCTCACCGGCCTGCGCTTCGACGGGGCCGCGCTGATCGACTTCGCCGGGCTGCGGCAGGTAATCGACCTGCTCGGCGGGATCCGGATGTGCGTCGACACCGAGGTCCGCTCGATCCACACCAGGACCCTGTTCCCCGTCGGCTGCCAGCAGATGGACGGCGCCCGGGCGCTGGACTACGTCCGCCAGCGGTACGACCTGCCCGGCGGCGACTACGACCGGCAGCGCCACCAGCAGCAACTCCTGCGGGCGATGCTGGCCCGGGCCGGCGAGACGAACCTGCGACGCGACCCGGTGCGGCTGGACCGGCTGATCCGGGCGGTCGGCGCGTCGCTGACCGTCGACACCAACGGGGTGCCCCTGGAGGATTTGGCGCTCACCCTGCGGGACCTGCCCCCGGAAGCGCTGACCGGCGTGCAGGTCCCCTCCCACCCGGAGACCATCGACGAGGTCTCCTACGTGGTGCTCGACGGCGGGGGGAGCGCCCTGTTCGACGCCGTTCGCGGCGAGCGGATGCCCGACTGGGCCCAGGCCAACCCCCGGTGGATCACCCGGCTCTGACCGCGTCACGGGCCGGGTCGCATCTCTTCCGCACGTCGCCCGCCGGTTCGGTCCGGCGAGGATCTAGGCTTGGTGACCGTGTTCGGACCCCAGGTTCCCACCGTGCCCGTGACCGAGATCGCCGACGACACCTACCTGCTCGACGTACGCGAGGACGACGAGTGGACCGCCGGGCACGCGCCCGACGCCCACCACCTGCCGATGACGGAGCTGCAGGCCCGCATGGCCGAGGTCCCGACCGATCGCGAGGTGGCGGTGATCTGCCGCTCCGGCGGCCGGTCGGCGCAGGTGGTGGCCTACCTGATGGACAACGGCTGGGACCAGGTGCGCAACGCCGACGGCGGGATGCGCCAGTGGGCCGCCGTCGGGCGACCCGTGGTCGATGCGGACGGGCGGCCGGGCCAGGTCATCTGAGAGCGACGGGCATGGATCCCCTCGTCTTCGCCCACCGTGGCTCCTCGGCCGACCTGCCGGAGCACACCCTCGCCGCGTATCTGCGGGCCCTCGACGAGGGCGCCGACGGGCTGGAGTGCGACGTCCGGCTGACCCGGGACGGCCACCTGGTCTGCGTGCACGACCGGCGGCTGGACCGGACCAGCAACGGCACCGGTCTGGTCAGCGCCCGCACGCTCGCCGAGTTGGAGGCGCTGGACTTCGGCTCCTGGCACCCGGGCTGCGCCCCGTCGGACGGCGACGAGCCGCCCGACGAGTCGCACACCCGGCTGCTCACCCTGGAACGGCTGCTGGACGCCGTGCTGGACGCCGGCCGGCCGGTCCGGCTGCTGATCGAGACAAAACACCCCTCCCGGTACGGCCGGGACGTCGAGCGCCGCCTGGTGGCCCTGCTGCGCCGGTACGGCCTGGCCGAGCCCGGGGCGGACAGCCCGGTCCGGGTCACCGTGATGTCCTTCTCCCCACTCGCCGTACGCCGCGTCCACGATTTGGCCCCCGGCCTGCCCACCGTGCTGCTGCTGGACGTGCTGCCGCGCTGGCTGCCACCCGGCCGGATGCCGGCCGGCACCCGGATCGCCGGGCCGGGGATCGGGCTGGTGCGGTCCCGCCCTCGGCTGTTGACCACGCTGCGTGCCGCCGGCAACCAGGTGTACGTCTGGACGGTCAACGAGCCGGCCGACCTGGAGCTGGTGCTCGACGCCGGAGTCGACGGGATCATCACCGACCGGCCGGCCCACGCGCTGGCCCGGCTGGGGCGATGAGTCCCCGGGGCGGGATGACCCGCTGGCTCAGCGGCGCGGCGCGGACGCCTGAACAGCCAGGGGTGTCGATGGAAGGGTCAGCGCGGCACACTCGGGACATGCCGGAGCGCACCGACCTCGCCACTCTCATCGCCGGCCATGGCAGGGTGATCGAAATGATCAACTCTGGGGAGGCCGGACTGCCGGTCCTGAACCGGCTGCTCCAGTTGGTGCGGCCGGCCGTCGGGGCGGCCAGCACAGCGTTCGTGGAGTTCGCGCCCAAGGGCGGCCGGGTGATCGCCGCGACCGAGGGCGCCGAGTGGGCGGTCGGCCGCCCGGTGTCGCCCACCGACCCCGCCACCGTCTGCCTGCTCTCCGGCACCCGCGTCCGCGACATCCGGGTGGACCGGATCCCCGGCCCGGTCGGCCAGGAGCTTGTCGACCGGGGGCTGCGCCGGATGGTGGTCGCGCGGGCCGAGATCGGCGGGCTCACCGTCGGCACCCTGCACGCCTTCTACCTCGACCACGACGAGTCGACGGCCGCCGGGCAACACGAGGTGATGGCGTACATCGCCGCCTGCATCGCCCACATGTACGGCGACCAGACCGGCCTGCCGGTGCACGGCGACGGCCCGGTGGTGGCGGCGCTTGCCGACGGGCTGGCCGTGGTCGACCGGGGCGGCCACGTCCGGCTGTGGAACCCGGCCGCCGCCGAGGTGACCGGCCTCTCGGCCGCCGAGGCGCTGAACCGTCCGCTGCCGTTCCCGCTCCCCCCGTCCGGTCAGGTCCTCGACCACCGCCTGCCGGACGGCCGCTGGCTGAAGATCACCTCGGGGGAGCTGCCCGGCCCGGGCGCGCTGTGGGTGGTCACCTTCCGGGACATCACCGACCAGCAGCTACGCGATCAGGACCGGGACCTCTTCGTCGCGGTCACCAGCCACGAGCTGCGCACCCCGGTCACCGTCATCAAGGGGTACGCGGACACCCTCACCGACCACTGGGACTCGCTGACCGACGTCGACCGGCGGCACGCCGCCCGGGTCATCGGGCAGCGGGCCAACGAACTGGCCCGGCTGGTCGACCGGCTGCTCACCTCCGCCACCGAGGGACGCCCCGGCGAGTCGCTGGCCCCGTTCGACCTCGGCGACGCGCTCCCGTCGGCGGTGGCGGACCTGCCCGCCGACCTGCGCCGCCGGGTCGTGCTGGACGTGCCGGCCGGCCTGCCGAGGGCGGTCGGCGAGCGGCAGAGCCTGACCACGGTGCTGACCGAGCTGTGCACCAACGCCGACAAGTACTCCCCGCCCGACTCCCCGATCGAGATCGCCGCCACCGGCAACGAGCAGACCGTGTCGTTCCGGGTCAGCGACCGGGGCATCGGCATCCGGCCGGAGCATGTGGAGCGGGCCTTCGACCGGTTCTGGCAGGGCGAGTCCGGCGACCGCCGGGGCTACCCGGGCGCCGGGCTCGGCCTGTACCTCGTCCGCCGGATCGTCGAACAACAGAACGGATGGGTATCCCTCCGGCCGAGGGCAGGTGGCGGTACGGTCGCAGAGGTGCGGCTGCCGCGCGTAAGCGCGGCCGGGCCGCCGCCCGAAAGGCGTGAAGGAGCGCGGTGACCTCAGGGCCGGTCCAGCGGTCGTGGTGCGTGGTGGTGCCGCACCATCCCACCGGCGCGCGCCTGGCCCGGCACCGGTTCGCCGACGAGCTGGCCGGCCTCGTCCCCGCGGTGCTGCTGGCCGACCTGGTGGCCGTCCTGGCCGAGCTGGTCGGCAACGCGATCCGGCATGCGGAGCCGCTCCCCGGCGGGGTGGTCCGGGTGGCCTGGCGGCTGAGCCCGGCCCCCGGCGACGGGCACCTCGTCGAGCTCCGGGTCACCGACGGCGGGGCGGGCACCGGGCCCCGGATACGGGCCGCCAGCCAGGACGCCGTGGACGGCCGGGGCCTGCACATCGTCTCCGGCCTGGCCAGCAGCTGGGGCGTCGACCGGGACGGCCTCGGGCAGAGCGTCTGGGCCCAGTTCGACCCCGCCGGCACCCCCAGCCCGGGCCTCGTCGCCGCCGGCTGACCCCCGTCCCGCCGAGCGGGGCGGGTCGGGTCCGCCGCCTCCGGTGGGGCCTCTAGGCTGATTCGCCGTGAGCAAGCGTCGAAAGAGCCAGCGGGCCGCCGAAGCCACCCCCAAGCGGGAAAAGGTACGGGACGTCTTCGTCCCCCGACCGTTCGAAGGGCTGACCGACGAGCCGGAGTGGATCGCGCTGCGCGAGCTGGTTCCGGCCGCGTCCGCGCCCCTGCGGCTCGTCCCCGAACTGGTCGAGGAGCACGGCAACCGAACCGTGACCCTGGCCACCGTGCTGCCGATGGCGGCCCCGGCGATGACGAAGGACGACGGCCGGGTCTTCGTCGGTCTCCAGCGCCACCAGCAGTCCGGCGACGTCTCCCGGGACCTGGCCGAGGCGCTGCTCTGCGCGCTGCGCGCCGAGCCCGGCAAGCCGGTCACGGTGCCGCCGCTGCCGGGCCTCGGCCCCCGGCTCCAGGACATCCTGGTCGACGGGCCGCTGGACATCGCCATGCACGAGGGCTTCGAGTTCTGGCTCGACCCGGGGGCCACCGACGACCCGACCGTCCAGGCCTCGCTGGAGCGGGCCAACGCGGCGATCTACCCGACCGTACGGCTCGCCGCGGCGCGGGCCGCGTACTGGTGCCAGGTGCCGGAGAAGGCGCACGTGCGTTGGGTGCTCCCGGACGACGAGGACGCCGCCCTGGACGCGCTGGCCCGGCTGAGCGCTGCGGGCACGCTGCCCCTCGCCGGGAACACGAAGTTCGCCGGCATGTTCCGCGCCCACGGCCGCCTCGTGCCCGTCTGGGACCTGCCCGAGGACGTCCCGGCCGTCGAGTGGGAGGAGCCGGTGACCGAGTTCGCCAAGCGTTACGCCGAGGCCCTGGCGACCGGCGAGCCGCTGGACGCGGCGGGCCGCCGGGCCCGGCACGGCCTGCTCGGCCGCCAGCTCACCCTCCGCTGAGTCGCCCACGCCGGGCGTCGGAAGGGCCCCTGTCGACGCCTGGCGTGGGCAGGGGCCCCCTGCCCTACCGGTTGAGGGGTTCGCGGACCAGGGGGCAGGACATGCACCTCGGGCCGCCCCGGCCGGAGCCCAGCTCGGATCCGGCGATCGGGATGACCTCGATGCCGGCCCGTTCGAGCTGGGCGTTGGTGCCGGTGTTGCGTTCGTAGCCGACGCACAGCCGCGGGGCCAGCGCGAGGGTGTTGTTGCCGTCGTCCCACTGTTCCCGCTCGGCGGCGACCGGGTCGAGGCCGGTGTCGATGACCCGGAGCTGGTCGAGGTCCATCGCGTCGGCGGCGGCACGCAGGAACGGCGCGGGCCCGTCCACCCGCAGCTCGCCGTCCGGCCCGGCCACCACCGTGTACGCGGCCAGGGTGCTCGCCACGTTCGCGTACATCAGCACGGCGTCGACGTCGACCATCGTGCAGATCGTGTCCAGGTGCATGGTGGCCCGTTCCTGGGCGATCGGGACGACCAGGATGGTATGCGCCAGCCCGGCGGCGAAGACCCGCCGGCCGAGCCGTTCCGCCCCGGCGGGAGTGGTCCGCTCGCCCACCCCGACCGCCAGCACCCCGGGGGCCAGCAGCAGCACGTCGCCGCCCTCCAGGTGCTCCAGCCCTGACTCGTAGACGAACTCCGTGCCGACGAAGCGCGGGTGGTGCCGGTAGATCGCGTCGGTGATGGTGGTCTCCCGGCGACGGGCCGGCATGGCCAGGCTGGTCACCCCGACGCGGTCCCCGATCCACAGTGAGGAGTCCCGGGTGAACAGCAGGTTGGGCAGCGGGTCGATGACGAACTCGTGCCGGTCCATCAGGGCGTAGACCAGCCCGCCCGGCCGCTCCTGGCTGATCCGCAGCTCCTCGTGGGCGAGCCCGGCGATGAGCACGTCGGCGAGGGCGGCCGGGTCGAGGTAGGCGAGATGGTCGGCGACCCGGCGGCGCAGGGTGTCGCCGAGCCGGGGCGAGCTGAGCACCTGCTCGGTCAGTTCGGCGCGGGCCTCGCCGACGGCCAACGTCTCGGCCAGTAGGGTGGCGAGGTGGAGCACCTCCACCCCACGTTCGCGCAGGGCGGAGGCGAAGGCGTCATGCTCCTCCTGCGCCCTTCCCACCCATGGGATAGCGTCGAAGAGGAGAGAGTCGTTGTTGCGCGGGGTGAGTCGGGCCAGCTCCGGCCCGGGTCGGTGCAGCAGCACCGTGCCGAGGCGGCCGACTTCGCTGTCCACGTAGTGGGTCACACGGCCAAGGGTAGGGCAGGGTTTGGCGGCATCCGATAAAACATCTGGGGATGAATATGGCATTCATCCACACTCACTCCGGCGCTCCGACTTGCCGGGTACCCGGTATGTCGACGTAGGGTAGTGAGGACATAACTTCGAGGGACCTTTTGCCGGAGGTCGCGATGACTGTCTTTCCCGCACGCCGAGCCGCACCCACCTCGCGGGCACTGCCGCCCGTGTCGGTGCCACACCCCCGCGCCGAGGCGCCGGGGGCGCTCGAGCCGATCCGTCCGAGCCCCCTGGAGTGGGCTCGACGTCGGCGCGCCGAGCGAGGTGCCCGCCGGTTGGAGGCAGCCGGGGCGCGGGCCCTCGGCCGGCTCGACCACCTCGGGCCGGCCTGGCACGTCATCGAGTGGCCTCGCTCGGACAACTCAGACCTTCTCCTCGACCAGGGGCAGGACGAACGGGCCGGGTTCCTCGCGATCGGCCCGAGCGGCCTGTTCGCGGTGACCATCGCCGACCACGGCCGGGCCCGGGTACTGGTGGCGGGGGACGTCGTCCAGATCAACGGCAAGCGCCCGCCCTATGTGGCCGAGAGCCGCCGGGACGCCAAGCGGGCGAGCAAGGCGCTCTCCGCAGCCGTCGGGCTGACGATCCCGGTGACGCCGGTGCTGACCTTCGTCGGTTCCGGCGTCATCAGCGTGTACGGCCTGCCGAAGGACTGCCTGATGGCCACCCACCGCGAGCTGGACCGCCTGCTCGTCGCCGGGGGGAACCGGATCAGCCCCGCCACCGCCGACAAGCTGGCCCGGGTCGCGCAGCACCCCGGCACCTGGATGAACGGCACGTACCGCCCCGCCGCCGACTACCGGTGGTACGACGACGGCCGAACGGCGGCTGACAAGCCGGCCAACCGCCGGTAACGTCTCCGGCGACGCCACGCGGTCCGGTCACCACCCGGAGCACCGGCCGCGCCGTCGCCGGCCGGGTCAGGGCAACCGATCACCGGCGGCCTGGTGGCTGAAGCGTGGTCGACGGTCCCCGCGACAACCGGTCAGCGTGGACAGACCGTCGGTGTAAATTGGAGGCGCGGTGGCCCACGTCGAACTCTCGATCTCGGAAGTGTTCGTGCCCGCCGCTCGGACACCGCCTGAGCAGGAGTCCGACAATTTCGGCCAGTGGTCCGCCACCGTGTCCCACGCCGCCGAGCCCTGCCTGCTGATCGACGCCGACACCCGTGTCGTCGCGGTCTCCTCAGCCGGCTGCGAGCTGCTCTGCCTGTGCTGCCCCGAGGACGTGATCGGCCTCCCGCTGCTCGAAGGGTGCCTGCGCCTGCTCGACTTCACCGCGAACCGGGGCGAACTGACCGAGCAGGATACCGACAAGATTCCGCCGCTGCTCGCCCTGCACTCGGGGCGCCTCGCCCGAGGGCTGCTCCGGGTCCAGGCCTCGACGGCGGGGCGGTCGGACGCGACAGTGGACGCCATCTCCACGCCGGTACTGACCCACGGCGAGGTGGCCGGGTCGCTCACCTTCTTCTCCGAGATCTGATCCGCCCATTGCCGTCCTGAACTGCACGAATGTGGCGCTCGCCGCACCCTTCGTCGCTGGGTCGGACCGGCACCCAGGCCGTAGGGTGCCCTCATGCTCGATGTCGCTCTGCTGCCGGGGGAATACGCGGTGTGCCGACTGACCGCCGGTTCCGCCATCCGGCCCGACCTGTGGGGCGACCTGGGCGACGGCGAGGTGATCAGCGTGAGCTGGTCCGCCGATGGGGTCTCGGTGATCTGCCCCGCGTCCCGCGCCCCGGCCGAGGCCGAGACCGACTGGCGGTGCCTGCGGGTCGTCGGGCCCCTCGGCAAGCCGGTGACCGGCACCCTGGCCGCGCTGGTCGCCCCGCTGGCCGAGGCCCGGGTCAACGTGGTGGCGTTCTCGACCTACGACACGGACCACGTGCTGGTCCCGGCCGTGCGGCTGGACGAGGCGATCGCCACGTTGCGCCGGGCCGGCCACCGCCTCCTCGACTGACGATCCGCGCCGCCGCCCTTCACCCGCGCGCCTGCGGCTCCTACGATGGGCTCGGCCACCCGGCCGTCACGACGCTCTTCGATGCAAGGATCGGCTCGTGCCGCCCACCGCACCGCCCCGTACCGCACCCCGCCGGCCGCCCCGCCCGGCCGTGCTGCTCGCCGTCGTGTCCCTCGCCCTCGCGTCCGCGGGCTGCGGCACGCCACCGGAGCTGCGCCGGCCGGCCCCGGCGCCGACCGCCACGGCCGGCGCCTCCGCAGGCCCGACCACGCCCGCCACCGCGACCGTCCCACCGGTCCCGGTCCCCCCGTCGCCGGCCGTCCCGTCGCCCACCGCCGGCCCCGACCTGGTCGCCACCGCCTGCCGCGAGGGCCCGTCCGGGGATCGGGTGATCACACTGCTGCGGGGCTCGGCCGACGTGCTGCCCCGGGCGGTCGGGGTGCGGGTGCGCACCGGCCCGCTCTGCGCCGGGGACTGGCAGTACACGGTGCTCCAGGTGACCGGGCACGAGGAGCTCCAGGTGGTCACCCGGGGCCGACCGGGCGCGCTGGAGCTGGTCACCGCCGGCACCGACGTCTGCACCATCGAGGTACGGGTGGCCGGGCCGACCGGCATTCGGACGCTCGCCTGTGACGCCGTCCCGGGGGGCATACCGGGTGCGTAGGCTGGGCGACATGCCCGGAACACCACCCACCCGCTTCGTCTACCTCGGCCCCGAGGGCACCTTCGCCGAGCAGGCGCTGCGCACCGTGCCGGCCGCCGAACGGGGCACCCGCACGCCCGCCCGCAGCGTCGGCGAGGCGTTGGAAGGCGTCCGGGCGGGGGACGCCGACGCGGCCCTGGTTCCGCTGGAGAACTCGATCGGCGGCGCGGTCGGGGTGACCCTGGACGAGCTGGCCGAGGGCGAGCCCTTGGTGATCACGCGGGAGGTGATCCTGCCGGTCGAGTTCGTGCTCGGCGCCCGCCAGGGGACGTCCCTGGCGGCGATCCGGTCGGTGGCCGCCCACCCGCAGGCGTCCACCCAGTGCCGTAACTGGCTGCGCACGTACCTGCCGGACGCCGTCGTGATCGACGTGCTCTCCAACGGGGCCGCCGCGGCCGGCGCGGCGGGTGGCGGGTACGACGCGGCGATCTGCGCCCCCATCGGGGCGGCCCGGCACCGGCTGGCCGTGCTGGCCGACAAGATCGCCGACCACGCCGACGCCGTGACCCGGTTCGCCCTGCTGTCCCGCCCCGGCCCGCCGCCGCCCCCCACCGGGGACGACGTGACGTCGTTGGCCGTCTACATCGCCCACGACCGGGTGGGTGCCCTGCTGTCGGTCCTGATGGAGCTGGCCGTGCGCGGGGTCAACCTGACCCGGATCGAGTCCCGACCGACCGGCGAGGCGCTGGGCCGGTACGTCTTCTTCCTCGACTGCACCGGCCACGTGGCCGACATCCGGCTCGGGGAGGCGTTGCGCGGGCTGCGCCGGGTCTGCGCGGACGTGCGCTTCCTCGGGTCGTACCCCCGGCACCGCTGGGCCGACGGGGCGGGCGAACGGCCGGTCCCCGCACCGGCCGGCCTCTCGGACGCCGACTACGCCGACGCGGCGGCCTGGCTGGCCCGGCTGCGTGCCGGCGAGCTGAATTGAGACCGGGGTGCCCGGTTGCGACGGGCACCCCGCCCCGGTCAGCTCAGCAGGCCACCGAGCAGGCCGCCCTGCTGCTCCTGGGCACCGCTGCCGGCGACCGGCGGCTCCTCGGAGGGCTGCACCACCACGAAGCCCTGCCCGGCGAAGCTCATCGTGAACGCCTCGCCGGTGGTGCGGCCCAGCAGCGAGCCCAGGCCGAACTGCTCGGCCCGGTGGTAGCCGGTCTGGAGGTTGGCCGACCAGCAGACGGCGGCCTGCGGGTCGACGTACGTCGGGGCGTCGACGTTGAGCACCACCGGGGTGCCCTTCGTGGTGATCGCGATCCGGCCGTGGCCGGTGAAGACGCAGTTGAACAGACCGGACGAGGAGGCCATCCCGGCGCCGCCCACCATCTTGATGTCGTACTGGAGGGTGGAGTCGAAGGCCAGCACGCTGGAGCCGTTGATGGACAACGCGTCGCCCGGCTCCAGATCGACGATGTGCACGTCCTTGGCCAGCTCGGCGAGGAAGACGTCGCCCCGGCCGCTGAGCTTCATGAGCGGGACGCCCTCGCCGGTGAGCTTCTGCTTGAGGAACTTGCCCAGGCCGCCGGAGCCGAGCGCCTGGAACTGCACCTGGCCCTGGTAGGCGACCATCGACCCGACCCGGGCCATCGCCTCGCCGTTGAGCTCGATCTTCAACATCTTGGAGTTCTGCAGCCGCATACCGGGCTGGGCGGACTCCTTCTCCAGGTTCTCTGCGGAGAACAGCGCGCTGCGCATGGAAGTGCCTCCTGAGTCGGGGTGTTCTGCTCGGAGGGTAGGTGACCAGCGCAACCGGCGGGGATCGGCCGAGCGGGGCCGGTGACGCTCGCCGGTGGGGCGGCACCGGGGTGGATCTCAGCCCCAGCCGAGGTCGTGCAGCCGGTCGTCGTCGATGCCGAAGTGGTGGGCGATCTCGTGCACCACGGTCACCGCCACCTCGTCGACGACGTCCTCCTCAGTGTCGCAGATCCGCAGGATGGGGCGGCGGTAGATGAGGATCCGGTCCGGCAGGACCCCGGAGTAGTCCCAGCCCCGGTCGGTGAGCGCGTGCCCCTCATAGAGGCCGAGCAGGTCATCGTCGCCCGGGGGCGGGTCGTCCTCGACCAGGATCACCACGTTGCTCATCAACCCGAGCAGTTCCTCGGGCACCTCGTCGAGGGCGTCGCCGACCAACTCCTCGAAGCGTTCCCGACTCATCTCCACCGCCACGCCCCCATTCTCTCCGAGCCGCCACGCCCCGCCGAGCCCAAGGTCCGGCCCGGGACGCCGAGGCCCCCATCCTGATCGGACGGGGACCTCCGCGACGGGCGGGCGCGGTGCGCCGGAGGGATCAGGAGGCGAGGCTGGCGGTGAGGCTGATCTGGGCGCCCGGGGAGAGCAGGCGCGAGATGGGGCAGTTCTCCTTGGCCGTCTCGGCCAGCTTGGTGAACTGGACCTCGTCGAGGCCCGGCGCCTGGCCGACCGTCTCCAGGTCGATCCGGGTGACGGTCATCCCCGCGTCGGTCTTGTCGAAGTGCACCTTGGCGGCGGTCTCCACCCAGGTGCCGGTGACGCCGGCGTCGGCGAGCTGCTTGGAGAACGCCATCGAGAAGCAGGCGGCGTGGGCGGCCCCGATCAGCTCCTCGGGGTTGGTTCCCTCGCCCTCCTCGAAGCGCGACTTGAAGGAGTAGTTCCCCTGGAGCCCGCCCTTGCCGGTGCGGACCGTGCCGGAACCCTCGGTGAGATCGCCCTGCCAGCGTGCGGATGCGGTACGGATAGGCATGCACCGACGCTAACCGAAAGCCGGGCGGTGGGCGAGCGACTGCGTCCGATCGGACCCGGTCCCCGGGGGCGGCCCCGGTTCCCGGCCGCGCGGTGTCGGCTGTGTCATGATTCGGCTCAGGCCCGCGAGCGGTGGAGAGAGAGGTGGCCGATGTCCCAGAATCTCCCCATCCCTCGGCAGGACACCCGGTCCGACGGCACCGCCGTCGTGGAGTGGGGCGGGCCCGAACCCACGCCTCCCCGGCAGGCCGGTCGGCCGCTGGCGGGGCTGGGGCGGGACCGGCGGCTGCCGCTGCTGCCGGCCGGTCTCGGCGTGGCGGCGGCCTTCGCCTCCCTGGTCGGCGAGTGGATGGTGCTGACCGTGCCGAACGGTGGCCCCGAGGGCAACACCATGTTGCGGGTGCCGGGCGGAGTGTCCGACATCGGCGGGTTCGGGGTGGGCTACCTGATGGGGCTCTTCGCGCTGGCCGCGGCGGTGGCCCTGGCCCTGCGGGGCACACCCGCCGTGCGGCACAACGCGCGGGTGGCCGGCCTCGCCCTGGCGGCGGCCCTGCTCGGCGTCCTGGTCGCCACGGCAGTCTCGCTCGACGACTCCGGCCAGCGCACCTTCTTCTACGCAGCCGAGGACGGATTCCGGGTCGAGTACGGCCGGGGCCTGGTGATGGCCTTCGCGGCCTGTGCGCTGCTGGCCGCGGCGCTGTACCTCGCCGGTCGGGTGCCGGCCCTCGGCCCGCCCGGCCGGGAGAGCGCCCCGGTCGACGGGGCCGAGCCGGCCGGCCCGGAGCCCGAGCCGGAACCGGGCCGCTGGGGCCGGCGGGGCGGCACGCCCCGGTCGGGCCGCGACGCCGACCTGCCGGCCGCGCCGGCGGACCTCACCGTCGAAACCACGCTGCCGTTCGCCCGTCCCGAACCGCCCGCCTGACAACCGTCCCGGCCGCCGAATTCCGGTGACCCGCACGCCCCCGCCGGCCACGCCCGGCACCCCGCCGGACGGCGGGCGGGACACCGGGTGGGCGTCCACCGGGGTGCCAGGCCGCTTCGCCGGGAAGCCCCGCTGCGACCTGCGCGGCGAGGTACGGTTGCTGCCCGCCGTCACTCCCGGTCGAGGCACCGACGACCGAACGAACGGGCCGGCGCGACGGCGGCGGGCGAAGGAGGAACGATGACCCGCCCGGGACTACCCAAGCTGGTCGCCACCGACCTCGACGGGACTCTGGTCCGCAGCGACGAGACGGTCTCCGCGTACACGCACGAGGTGCTCGACCGGGTGCGGGCCGCCGGCATCCCCGTGGTCTGCGCGACCGGTCGGGGACCACGGCTGACCGAGCTGACCCGCAACGACATCCGTGCCGCCGACTTCCTGGTGATGGCCGGCGGGGGCCGGGTGGTCGACCAGAGCGACCCGGCCGGCCCGCTGGTGCTGCGCGACGAGCGGCTCTCCGGCGAGGTGCTGGCCCGGCTGGTCGCCGACCTGGAGACCGCGGTCGGCCCGCTCACCGTGATGGTCGAGGCGTCCGACGAGCACGACGCCCCGCTCTGGGGCGACTACCACCCGAGCTGGCCGTACCCGGACCGGTTCGAGGCCCGGACCCGCGACGAGTGCCTCTCCGGCGACGTGATCAAGGCGTTCGCCCGGACCGCCGGACACCACGTGGACACGCTGTTGGAGACCGCCCGCCGGATCATCCCGGCGGAGGTCGCCTCGTTGACCCAGGCCGGGCTCGGCTTCGTCGAGATCAGCCCGCCCGGGGTCGACAAGGCGTCCGGGCTGACCGTGGTGGCGCAGCGGCTCGGGGTGGACCCGGCCGAGGTGCTGGTCTTCGGCGACATGCCCAACGACCTGCCGATGTTCGCGTGGGCCGGGTGGGGCCGGGTGGCCGTCTCCAACGCCCACCCGGCGGTCCGGGCCGCCTCCGACGAGGTGACCCTGCGCAACGACGACGACGGAGTCGCGGTCTACCTGGACCGACTACTCTCCCGGTGATGGGAGAGACACCTCGGCTGGTCGCCACCGACATCGACGGCACGCTGCTCGGCGACGACCGCACGATCAGCCCACGCACCCGGGACGCGCTGGCCCGGATGTCCGCGCGGGGCATCCCGGTCGTGCTGGTCACCGGCCGCCCGCTCCGCTGGCTCTCCCTGGTGTACGAGCAGCTCGCCGAGCCGCTGCCGGCGATCTGCGCCAATGGCGCCGTGGTGTACGACCCGCTGACCGACGAGGTGCTGCGGGCCGACCCGCTCGCCCCCGAACTGCTCGCCGAGGTGGCCCGCCGGCTGCGCGCCGAGGTGCCCGGGGTGAGCTTCGCCGTGGAGATCGTCGACAGCCGGGAGATGCGGCACGAGGCGGACTACCCGCTGCGCTGGGACGCCGACGCCGAGGCGATCCGGGCGATCACCTCGCCCGAGGAGCTGCATTCGGTGCCGGCGGTGAAGCTGCTGGCCCGGGCCGGGGAGCAGGATCCGGACCTGTTCGTCCAGGTGGTCGCCGGGGCGCTGCGCGGGCTGGCCGAGGCGACCCACTCGTCGTACACGGGGCTGGTGGAGATATCGGCGGCCGGGGTGACCAAGGCCGCCGGCCTGGCCTGGTACTGCGCCCGGGCGGGCATCGAACAGCGGGACGTGCTGGCCTTCGGCGACATGCCCAACGACGTGCCGATGCTGGCCTGGGCGGGTCGGGGGGTGGCGGTGGCCAACGCGCACCCCGCCGTCCTGGAGATCGCCGACGAGGTCACCTCGGCGAACTCGGAGGACGGCGTGGCCGCGTACCTGGAGAAGGTCTTCGGGGTGGGGTGAGCCGCGCCGGGACGCGGACGGCCCGGCGCGCGACGGTCAGAGGTACTGGCCGGTGCTGTGCCCCTCGCCGCCCTGCGGCTGGCCCACGCCGGGCATGCCCGGCATGCCCGGCACCAGTCCGGCCGGGCCGCTGGGCAGCGCCTGCCGGCCGGAGCGCATCTGCTCCAGCTGCACCCGGGCGGCCATCTGCTGGGCCACCAGGGCCGCCTGGATGCCGTGGAACAGCCCCTCCAGCCAGCCGACGAGCTGGGCGTGGGCGATTCGCAGCTCGCCCTCGCTGGGCGCCTTGTCCTCGGCGAAGGGCAGCGAGATCCGCTCCAGTTCCTCGCGGAGCTCGGGGGCCAGGCCCTCCTTCAACTCGACGATCGAGCGCTCGTGGATCTCCCGCATCCGGTGCCGGCTCGCGTCGTCGAGGGGGGCGGCCTTGACCTCCTCCAGCAACTGCTTGATCATGCTGCCGATCCGCATCACCTTGGCCGGCTGCTCCACCAGGCGCGTCGGGTCCTCCCCGGCGGCCCCGTCGGTCTGCACGGTGCCGACCGGCCGGCCGTCCGGGCCGACCACCACCACCGTGCCGGCGTCCCCGACGCCCTCGTGATCCGGCTCGTCGTTCTGTCCAGCGAAGTGCGCTTCGGTCATGCCTCCCATCTTCGCCCAGCCGACGGGCGGCCGGCTCGGCGGGACCGATCCCGGCCGTGGGTTTCCGCGCTACCGTCGCCGGCATGCCCGTCGACCCCCGTGCCGTGCTCGACCGCCCCGCCCCCGTCCCGGACGCCACCGTCGCCTACGGCAGGCATCCGGACCAGGTCGCCGACCTGCGCCGACCTGCGGGGAACGGCCCGCCCCGGCCGCTGGTCGTGGTAGTGCACGGCGGCTTCTGGCGGGCGGAGTACGACCGGGCCCACATCGGCCCGCTGGCGGCGGCCCTGGCCGGGCTCGGTCACCCCGTGGCCCAGTTGGAGTATCGGCGGACCGGACAGCCGGGGGGTGGCTGGCCGGGCACCCTGACCGACGTGCTGGCCGGGGTGGCGGCGCTGCCGGGGCTGGCCGGGCCGGTGCTGGGCGACCGGCTGCGCCCCGGTCCGCCGCTGTTGGTCGGCCACTCGGCCGGCGGCCACCTCGCGCTGTACGCCGCCGCGTCCGCCCCGGACACGGTAGCCGGGGTGCTGGCGCTGGCCCCGGTGGCCGACCTCGCCGAGGCGTACCGGCTGGACCTGGACTCGGGCGCGGTGGCGGCGCTGCTCGGCGGCGGCCCGGCGGAGCACCCCGAGCGGTACGCGGACGCGGACCCGGCGGCTCGGGTACCGCTGTCGACACCGACCGTAGTCGTGCACGGCGTCCTGGACCAGCAGGTCCCGGTGACGCTGAGCCGATCCTACGTCGCCGCCGCACGGACGGCGGGGAGCCGGGTTCGCTTGATCGAGCTTCCCGAATGTGAGCATTTCGGGATCATCGATCCGGAGTCGTCCGCCTGGCCGGAAGTGGCCCGTGCGCTGCGTTCCTTGCAGGTTGATCACTGATCATTGACGCAGCGTCGCGGAGGGGGTAGAACGCCGAGGGGGCGGTATCGGCCCTGCTCAGCTCCCGGAAGGAACTCGGTGTCCCAGATGAACCGTAGGCGGGCGCTCCAACTGTTGGCCGCTCTCGGTACCACCGGCCTCACCGCCGCCTGCGCCGCGGAGGACGAGGACGGCTCGGCCCCCACCGGCGCCCCTGTCAAGATCGGCCTCATCGCACCACAGTCCGGCGGCTACAAGGCCATCGGCGACGAGGTCCTCAACGGCTTCCAGCTCTACCTCACCTTGCACGACCAGCAACTGGGCGGCCATCCGGTGACCCTGCTGACCGCCGACGAGGGTGACAACGCCACGACCGGCAAGGCGGCGGTGGACAACCTGCTCAAGCAAGGCGCGCTGGCGCTGACCGGGGTGGTGAACTCGGCGGTCATGGTCGGCATCCGGGACATCGTGGAGAAAGCCCGGGTCCCGCTGGTCGGCTCCAACGCCTCCCCCAAGAGCCTGCAGAGCGTCGTCTACATCTGGCGCACCTCGTACGTGTTGGACGAGCCGGGCCGGGCGCTCGGCCCGTACATGGCGCAGCGGCTTCCCGCCGGCAGCCGGATCTCCATCATCGCCCCGGACAACCTGGGCTCCCGGGACGTGATCCAGGGCCTCCAGGCCCAGTTCAGCTCGGCCGGGGCGGCGGACCCCAGGATCTCCGACCCGGTGATCTGGGCCGACCCCACCACCACCCCGGGGAGCACCACCTACGCCGCCGACATCCGCAAAGCGCTGAGCCGGAAGCCGGACGCGATCTTCTGCCACTTCGCCGGGCCGGCCGCGGTGCAGTTCATCAAGCAGTTGCACCGGGAGCGGTACACCGGCCCGATCTACGCCACCGGCTTCCTGACCGAGGGCACGGTGCTCAGCGAGGTGCAGGAGGCGGAGGCGCGCAACATCGTGACCGCGCTGAACTACTCCGCCGACCTCAACAACACCGCGAACCGCACCTTCGCCTCGGCGTACCGCAAGACCCACGGCACGTCGCCCACCACCTACGCCATGGCGTCGTACGACGCGGCTCAGGTGCTGGACAAGGCGATCCGGCTGGCCGGGCCGGACCCGACCTCGCAGCAGGTCAACCTGGCGATGGGCAAGATCGGCCAGATCGACAGCCCGCGCGGGGCGTGGCAGTTCAACCAGCCGCGTACCCCGCAGCAGAAGTGGTACCTGCGCAAGGTCCAGCGGGACGGCCGGCTGCTGTCCAACGTGCTGATCAACGAGCTGGCCACGCTCGGCTGAACGGGCCGCGACGCCGGCAGATGTCGAGCGGCAGCGGACGTGTGATGGGCCGGTCCCCACCAGGTGAGACCGGCCCATCGTCCGTCGGCGCGCCCGTGCGGCCGGCCGTGCGGTGGTGCCGTGGTGCGGCTGTCGAGCGTCGTCGTGGTCAGTGACGCAGTTCGGCGACGCAGCACTTGACGCTGCCGCCACCCTTCTTCAACTCGGACAGCTCGACCGGCACCGGCGTGTATCCGGCGGCCTTGAGCCTGCCGGCGAGCCGGGTCGCGGCCGCGTTGAGCACGACGTTCGCGCCGTCGCTGACCAGGTTCAGCCCGAAGGCCAGGGCGTCGGCGTCGTCGGCGAGCACCGCGTCCGGGAAGAGTTGGGCGAGGACCTGCTGGCTGGCCGCCGAGAAGGCACCCGGGTAGTAGGCGATGTTCCCGTCGTCGATCGAGGCCAGTGCCACGTCGAGGTGGTAGAAGCGCGGGTCGACCAGGTGCAGCGACACCACCGGTCGGCCGAGCGCCTCCTGCGCCTCGGCGTGCGCGGGCAACTCGGTGCGGAAGCCGTGGCCGGCGAGGATCAGGCCCCCGTGCGCCTCCGGCAGGTACACGAAGTCGCCCTCGCCCTCGTTGGTCTCGCCCGGTGCGATGAACCGCCACCCCTGGGCCTCGTAGAACGCCCGGTGCAGGGCGGCCTCGGCGGCCCGCTGCTCGTGCTTGTACCGGGCGCCGTACACCGTCCTGTCGACCATGAACGCGCCGTTGGCGGCGAACACCATGTCGGGCAGCCCCGGCTCGGGAGTGAGCAGGTGGACCTCGTGACCGAGGCCGACCAGGGTCCCCCGCAGACGGTCCCACTGGTTGACCGCCAGCTCCGCGTCGACGGGAGTGGTGACGTCCATCCACGGGTTGATCGCGTACTCGACGGCGAAGTGCTCCGGCGAGCACATGAGGTATGTCCGCTTTCGCGAGACTCGCTGCTGGTTCACGGTGACCAAGGGTAGGTACCGTACAACTTTGGTAACAGCCACAACCATTGCTTCCCGAAGGCGAAACGTTGCAGATAGACGCCGTAGACCAGCGAATCATTGCGCTACTCGTGGCAGACGCCCGCGCGTCGTACGCCGACATCGGCACCCGGGTGTCACTCTCCGCCCCCGCCGTCAAACGCCGGGTCGACCGGATGCGCGCCACCGGGGTCATCCGGGGGTTCACGGCCGTCGTCGACCCGGCCGCCGTCGGCTGGACGACGGAGGCGTTCGTCGAGCTGTTCTGCGCCGGACGGACCACTCCCGCCCAGATCGGTGTGGCCGTCCGCCGGCACCCCGAGGTGGTCGGCGCGTACACCGTCTCCGGGGAGGCGGACGCGCTGGTGCACCTGCGCGCCGCGGACATCGCCCACCTGGAGGATGCCCTGGAACGGCTGCGCGCCGAGTCCTTCGTCACCTCGACCCGGAGCACCATCGTGCTGTCCCGTCTGGTCGAGATCCCCGGCGTCGGGCCCTCCGCGTGAGCGGCCCACGAGCCGGCGTCGGCCCGACCGCGACGGGACCGGGAACCGGAGCCGGACGCGCGGCGTCGAAGCGGGCATGACACGGGGACACCTCGCCGCCGCGGCCGGCACGCTGGCCGCGCTCACCCTGCTGGCCGGGAGTGCCGCCGCCCTCCCACGCCACGAGCCGGAACCGCCGCCGACAGGCCCGCTCCGGCTGGTCTCCTTCGACACCTGCGCGGAGGCGCTGACCCGGCTGCGCGCCGCAGCCTCCGCCTCGGTCGGACCCTGGGGCCTCCAGCCCAACTGGCGCACGGGCATGATGCCGGGCGCGCTCGCCCAGCCGGCGATGGAGCCCAAGACGGCGGACGGCGCGCGAGCGGCGACCGGTGCGGCGGCAGAACACTCCGGCACCAACAACCACGAGCCCGGCGCCGACGAGCCGGACCTGGTGAAGACTGACGGCCGGCGGATCGTCACGGTCACCGGCGGCGTGCTGCGGGTGGTGGACGCGGCGACCCGGCGGGCCACCGGGCAGCTCGACCTGACCGGCGACGGCGGTCGTTCCGGGTGGTCCCCGGACAGCCTGCTGCTGCACGGGGACCGGGCGCTGGTCCTCGTGCGATCGGCGACGGTCCGCCCGGCCGTCGAGCCGTCGGACGGCCGACGTCCGGCCGACGCGCCCACCGGGCCCCGACTGCTCCTGGTGGACCTGGCCGGACGGCCCACGCTGACCGGGACGTACCGGATCGACGGGAGCCTGCTCGACGCGCGGCTCACCGGCCCGACGGCCCGGGTAGTGGTCCGCTCGCAGCCCCGGCTGGTCTTCCCCGAACTGGGCGAGGACGCCACCGACGCGCAGCGGCTGGCGGCGAATCGGGCGGTGATCGCCCGCGCTGACCTGGACGCCTGGCTGCCGACGTACGACCGGACCGAGGGTGGCCGCAGCGATGCCGGCCGGGTCGGCTGCGACCGGCTGAGCGCGACAACCGACAGCACCGGCACCGCCGTGCTCACCGTGCTCAGCTTCGACCTGGCCACGGGCCGGCTCGGCGACGGGGACCCGGTCAGCGTGGCCGGCGACGCGGACACCGTCTACGGCACCGCCGGGAGTCTCTACCTCGCCGGCCAGCAGCAGCGGCCGGGCCAACTCCGGCCGCGCGGTCGGCCCGGGTTCTCGGGCGACGCGACCACCGTGATCCACCAGTTCGACACCGGCGCCCCGGGCCGGCCCCGCTACCTGGCCAGCGGCGCGGTGCCGGGCACTTTGATCAACCAGTACGCCCTGTCGGAGTGGCAGGGTCACCTGCGGGTGGCCACCACCAGCAGCGGCGACGGGCGCAGGGCCCGGCCGGCGACCGAGTCCGCCGTGTACGTGCTGACCCGCCGGGACGGTGCCCTGGCCCGCACCGGGACGGTCAGCGGGCTCGGCCGGGGCGAGCAGATCCACTCGGTGCGCTACCTCGGCCCGACCGGGTACGTGGTGACCTTCCGACGCACCGACCCGCTCTACTCGCTCGACCTGACCGACCCGGCGGCGCCCCGGGTCACCGGCGAGCTGAAGATCACCGGGTACTCGGCGTACCTGCACCCGGCCGGCGAGGGGCGGCTGATCGGGGTGGGCCAGGAGGCCGACGCCGACGGGCGGGCGCAGGGCCTCCAGGTCTCCCTGTTCGACGTGGCCGACCCGGCCCGGCCCACCCGGCTGGCCCAGTACCACCTGCCGAGGGCCGGCTCGACGGCGGAGTTCGACCCGCACGCCTTCCTCTACGACCCCCGGACCGGCCTGGTGGCGCTCCCGGTCCACGACGGCTCGCTACTGCTGCTGAGGGCCACCGGTGGGACCGTCACGCGGGCCGGCACGATCGCCCACCCGGGCCGGGCTCCCGTCGCCCGGTCGGTGCTGGTCGGCGGTGCCCTCTGGACCGTCTCCGACGCCGGCCTGCGGGCCAGCGACCCGTCCGGCGGCACCACGCTGGCCTGGCTGCCGGCGACCTGAGCCGCCCATTGCCGGCGGGTGGGGCCCGGCACAGGGCCGCCCGGGTCCCACCCGCCCTTGACGTCATCGTGGGGCAGCCGTAGCCGGCCCCTCCGTCAGAGGTACATGCCGGTGCGGTGCTCGTCCTGGTCCCGCCGGCCGGGCTTGTCGGCCTCGCCGAAGAAGCGCTTCCCGCCGAACTCGCCGTGCAGCCGGTCGTCCAGCTCGTCGGCGAGGCCGGTCATCACCTGCACGGCGAGCATCAGGTGGGTGGCCTGGAAGTCACGGCCGAAGACCGGGATGGACGCCCACACCGTGTCGTCCGCGCAGTAGAGCCGCCCGATCGGCATCCGGTTGGTCAGCTCGGAGAGCTTGACGTAGAGCCGCTCGGTCGGCTCGACCTCGGTGAGCACCGGCGAGAGGACGTCGACCAGGGGCGGGTTGTCGCGCACCCGGACGAAGACCATCGCCGACCCGGCCCGGATGTTGATGTCCCCGTCCGAGTCGATCTGCAACTGGTCGGAGCTGGACTTGAGCATGGTGGAGACGACGGTGCGTACCCGCTCAGCCAGGTCCAGCACGTCGCTCCCGGCGGCCTGGGTGCTCGCGGCGGCCAGCGCCTCGTCCAGGTCGGCCTCGACGTCCTGGTCCGGGCCGAACTCGCTGCGCGCGGTGCCCAGCGGCTCCACCGGCACAGGTTCGCCCTCGGCGTCGTGCACGACGTAGACCAGGAAGGCCGGGTGCGGCGCGCCGTAGACGTCCCGCAGGGTGCGGGAGAGCAGCGCGGCCAGCCGGGTCGCCTCGGCGGTGTCGCCCTCCAGGCCGAAGTGCTCGCCGGAGCCGGCGACCACCCCGGGCGGGGACCAGCCGAGCGCGACCATGTCGGCGACGGCGGACCGGTCCAGCCGGTAGCCCTGCGGGAGGGTCGCGTTGCCGACGGCCCGCGCCGAGAGCCGGCCATCGGCGGTGAAGTCCAGGCTGATCGAGTAGACGGCGTTCCCGGTGCCGGAGGCAGTGGGGTCGAGGGTCAGCTCGACGTGTGTCCCGGCTGGCAGCTCGCGCAGCCGTTCGGCCAGGGCCCGGGCGAACTCGCGCCAGGCCTCGGTCACCTTCGCCCGCAGGTCAGCCGTGGTCGGCTCGTCGAGCAGGATCGACTCGTGCTGCTCGGGCGTGCCGCCTGGCGGTTCTCCGTCCGGTGCCGAGGGGTGGCCTACCGTCATGATCGCCTCCGTCCGTCACGGTCACCCTACCCAGGACGCCCCGGAGCCGAATCAGGCCGACCAGGATCGGACACCGGCCCGTGGCTCCCCTCCGGAGGCGGCGGCTGCGGGCTGTTCCCGTGCCGGAGACGGGTGGAAAACCAGGCGGGGTCAGGCGGGAGGCTGGTCGCCCAGCTCCACCGGCCAGGTGCCGGCGAGCGCGCTCAGGCGGCCGGCCGTCGCGGCCGGGTCGGCCCCGCGCCCCACGGCCAGGCCGAGCAGGTACGCGCCGACCGGCGCGCCCGGACGCAGCACCTGGTGGGCGACGTCCCTCGCCAGGTCGAGCACGACCGGCACCGGCACCTGGTCCGGGTCGAGGCCCAGCTCGGCGCAGGCCGCCGTGACCCAGTCGTCCATCACCGTCATCGCGTCCACTCCTCCGCCCGGCGTACGTCCTCGTCAGTGTCGCAGTCGAACCAGGGCGGCGGGCCCGTCCCCGACCAGGGCAGGTCGCGCACGGTCAGGCCGGCGAGCAACGCCCGCACGGCCGCGCCGTCGAGCGTCCCGCCCCGGGCGGCGGCGAGCCGGTCGAGGGCGGCCCGCAGCGGCGCGACCCGCCACACCCCGCACAGCGGCTGCCGCCGCCCGTCGGGGTCCACGAGGCACACGCCGTCCACCGTCGGGGCGACGAGCTGGTCACGCAGCACCCGCACCGCGGCCCGGGTGAGCAGAGGCAGATCGGCGGCGAGCAAAGCGACGGTCGGCGTATCGGCGGGCAACAGGGACATGCCGGCGGCCGTGGCGGCGACCGGGCCGCCGCCCGGCGGGCTCTCCCGGGTCAGCCGGACCCCCGGCGGCACCGGGCCGGCCGGGCCGACCAGGACCCGGACGTCGGCGTCGGCCACGGCTTCCAGCACCCGGTCGCGCATCGGCCGGCCGCCGACCGGCAGGGCGGGCTTGTCCACGCCCCCCATCCGGCGCGCCGATCCACCCGCCAACACGATCGCCGCCCAGCCCGCCACACGGTCACCGTACCGCCTGCCCGCGCCGGGGACGCATGTCACGGAGCCGACGGGCAGGGCGGCGCGGACGGTCCGGACGGGTCTGTAAATCTTGTTAATTCCTTCATAGAGTGACGGCTCAGGAACACTCCGTCCGAAGCCTCGCGACGCCCCTGGGCCGAGCCGGTCGGCAGCGCTTCCGGGCCGGGTCGCCACGCTCCTCGACGTTGGACGGAGGACAGATGCACATGCCAGCAGACGACCGTCCGGAACTGCCCACCCTGGTCGGCCGGGACCGGGAACGCGAACTCCTGCACGAGGCGCTGGACCAGGCCCGGCGGGGCTGCGGCGGCACGATCTTCCTGGTCGGCGGCGACGGCATGGGCAAGTCCCGGCTGACCCTGGAGACGACCCACCGGGGGCGGCGGGCCGGGATGGGCGTGCTGCTCGGCCGGGCGGGCTCGGCCGTCCGCGCCGTGGCCCTGCGTCCCCTGACCGAGGCGTTGGCCCTGCTGTTCCGCACCGAGCCGATCCTGGAGCACGCCAGCCTGCGGCCCTACCGGTCCGCCCTCGGCGGCCTCATCCCGGAGTACCGGTCGGCGGAGACGGCGGAGACCGTGCCGTCCCCCGTGCTGCTCGCCGAGGCGGTGCTGCGGCTGCTCTCGGTAACCGGCGCCGGCCGGGGCTGCCTGCTCGCGCTGGAGGACCTGCACGACACCGACCCGGCGACGCTGGCGGTGGTCGAGTACCTGGCCGACAACCTCGCCGACCAGGGCACCCTGCTGCTGGCCACCCTCCGGCCCGAGCCGGGGCCGGCGTGGGACCTGGCACAGGCGCTCAGCCGGCGGTGCAGCGGCACCGTCCTGCGTCTGGAGCCGCTGGGCCGCCGGGCCGTGCACCTGCTCGCGGCGTCCCGGCTGGGCCTGGCCCCGGAGCGGATACCGGAGCCGGTCCTGGACCGGCTCTGCCGCGACAGCGCCGGCAACCCGTTCCTGGCCACGGAACTGCTGAGCGCCATGTGGGACAGCGGCACCCTGGTGGTGGAGTCCGGCGGGTGCCTGTTGGTCGACGAGGTGCACACCGAGGTGCCGCCGACCGTGCGGCACAGCGTCATCGACCAGGCCGACCGGCTCGGTCCCGCCGGCCGGCACCTGCTCACCGCCGCGGCCGTGATCGGCGAGCGGTTCCCGATCTCCGTGCTCGGCCGGGCCCTGCGGATGAAACAGGACGACCTGCTCGGGCACCTGCGCGCCGCCGTCACCGCCGGCCTGCTCGCCGCCGGGGGCGACGACCACGACTGGTACGCCTTTCGCACCATGACGACCGCCGTCGCGCTGCTCGGCCAGCTCACCCCCACCGACCAGGCCGCACTCGCCCTTCAGTCGGTCGACGCGGTGAACGAGCTGTACCCGGGCCTGCCCGGGGAGTGGTGTCGGTTCACCGCCCGGCTCACCCAGCTCGCGGGCGACGTGCGGGGCGCCGTACGGCTGCTCGCCCTGGCCGGGCGCCGGGACCTCAACGCCGGGCGGCTCCGGTCGGCGACGGAGACCCTCGACCGGGCGTGGCGGCTGTCGCAGGCGTCGGCCGACAACCCGCTCCGCGCCGACGTGCTGCACGAGCTGCTCTGCGCGCTGGTGGAGAGCGGCGAGGCCCGGCGCGGGTTACGGCTGCTCGACAACCTCGACGACCTCTGTCATCCGGCCGTCCCGCCCGAGCGGCTGGCGGCGGTGCACGTCCTGTTCGCCCGGCTTGCCCTCCTCGCCGGTCGGCGCACCGACGCCGCCACGCAGCTCGACGCCGCCCGTACGGTGCTCGGCCCCGGCGCCCGCGACCGGCAGACCGCAGCGGTCGACGCCGTCGCCGCCGCCTGCCTCGGCCCGGAGGCGCCGGAGCGGGCCGCCCGACTCGCCGCGCACGCGGTGCGGAAGGCCGAGCTGGCCGGGCTGCCGGGCGTCGCCTGCCTCGGCTGGCAGGCGCGCGGGATGCTGGCCCGGCGGCAGGGCGCGGACGAGGCCCAGTGCTGCTTCGCCCAGATGCGCCGGCTCGCCGAGCGACACCACCTGCCGCTGTGGCGCAACCGGGCCGCGGTGCTGCTCGCCGAGCAGCGTTGGCTGCTCACCGGGGACACCGACGCGCTGCTGAGCGCCGCCGAGCGGGCCCGGCGGACGGGCGCATCGGCCGTGCGGCACACGGTCGACGTCCTGCTCGCCTGGGACCACGCGCTGCGGGCCGAGTACGCCGAGGCCGAGCGGCTCGTCGAGGAGTGCGCGGCCGAGGCGCACCGGCTCGGGCTGGGCGACAGCGCGCCGCTGCTGGCGCTGGTCCGCGCGGTGTGCGCCGGACACCGGGGGCGGCGGCACCAACTGGACGCGGTGCTGGCCGGCCTCTCGGACGACGACCCGGGCCCACCGGTCGCCGCGCTCGCCCACGGCATGGCCGGCGCGGTGTGCGCCCTGCTGGAGGAGGACCCGGGACGGGCCCGCCGCGAGCTGGACCGGGCGGTGGCGTGCGACGCCGAGCGACCCGCGCCCTACCCGCTCACCGGCCACCAGGGGCTGGGCCTGCTGTTGGCGGTGTTGGACGGCGACGCCGACTGGCGACGGTGCTGCGAGGTCGGGGCGACGCCGGCCGGGCGGCTGCACTGGAACCGGCAGTTCGTGCTGTTGGCGAAGGCGGTGCTGCTCGGCCGGCAGGGCGAGCGGGAGGCGGCCGGCGCGACGGTGACGGCGGTGCGGCGGGCCCAGGCACACCCGGTGGCGGTCCACCTCGGCCTGCGCCTCGTCGCGCCGGCGGCCGACGCGGACCGGTGGGGCGACCCGGTCGACTGGCTGCGCGCCGCCGAGGAGCACTTCTGCCGGACGGGGCTGCCGGCCCCGGCCCGTGCCTGCCGGGCCCACCTGCGCCGCCTCGGCGTGGTGGTGCCGTACCGCCGCACCACGAGCCGGGTGCCGCAGCCGCTGCGGATGATCGGGGTCACCGAGCGGGAGTACGAGGTGCTCCAGCTCGTGGCGGACTGGTCCGACAACCGCAGCATCGCCAGCGAGCTGTTCATCTCGCCGCGCACGGTGGAGAAGCATGTGGCGAGCCTGATCGCCAAGACCGAACAGGCGAACCGGGCGGCGCTCAGCCGCTACGCCGCCCGGGTCCGGGACGAGGTCACGCCGGACTGACCGTCCGGTAGTGGCCGCCGAAGAAGACGGCCGGGTCCGCGTCGTCCCCGGCCTGGAACCGGTACGGGGAGCCGAGCACCAGCGTGTGGTCGGCGACGCCGATGAGCTGGGTCACCGTGCACACCGCCACCGCCATCGCCCCGTCGAGCAGGGGCAGCCCGTCGACCGTACGGTGCGCCACGCCGGCGAAACGGTCCCCGGCGGCGGTCGCGAACCGGTCGGCCAGTTCCCGCTGACGGCGGCCCAGCAGGTTCACCGCGAAGCCGCCCTCGGCCGTGATCGCGGCCAGCGTGCGGCTCGTGCGGGCCAGCGAGACGAGCAGCAGCGGCGGGCGCAGGGACACCGAGGTGAACGCGTTCACCGTGCAGCCGACCGGCCGACCGGCCAGCCGGCTGGTCACCACCGCCACCCCGGTGGCCCAGTTGCGCATGAACTCCCGCAGCTCGGGGCCGCTGACCGGGGTCGGCCGGGCCGGCTCGGGGCTGCCAGCCGGGACGGAGCGGGCCACCCCAGAGCCGCCGGACGCGGCGTTCCGGGCCGGCTCGGCCCCGGGGGACGGCGGCGCGTCCGGGGCGGGGTCCGCCGGTGGAACCCGGACGGCCCCCACCCCGGCGCGCCGGGAGGCCGTGGTGGTCACCGCGCGCCGGCCAGGTTCGACTGCCCGGCGGCACCGGCCGCCCGGTCGGCCTGGGAGGCGTCGACGTCGCCGAGTTCGGCATGGCAGCGGGCGCGCCGGCTGAGCAGTTCCTCCCGGTCCGCACCGGGCACGTCCAGCGCCCGGCTGTAGTCCGCGACCGCCTCGGCCCACCGGCCCGCCGCCTCGTGGACGAACCCGCGGTTGTACAGCAGGTCCGGGTTGTCCGCGTCCACCGCGAGGGCTGCCGTCAGGTCGGCCGTGGCCCGCTCATGGTCCCCGCCGTCGAAGGCCAGGGCGGCCCGGCTGGCCAGCGCGGCCACCAGCGCCGGGTCGGTTGCCAACGCGTCGTCGAAGTACCGCCGGGCGTCCGCCTCCGCCCCGTCCGTCACCGCCAGCACGCCGCGCAGGTGCAGCAGCCGGGCCTCGCCGGGGTGGCGGAGCAGCCCCTCCTCGACGTGCCGCCGGGCGGCGTCGACCGATCCCTCGTCGAGCAGCAGGCTGATCAGGTTCACCCGGGCGTCGAGCTGGTCGGGTTCCAGCTCGACCACGTAGCCGAAGTCGGCGATCGCCCCCGCCAGGTCGCCCAGCTCGGCCTTGAGGTCGGCCCGGTTGTAGTACAGCTCGAAGAAGGGCGGCGACAGGCTGATCGCCGTGTCGCAGTCCGCGACCGCGCCGGTGAGGTCGCCCAGTCGCCGCCGCACATCGGCCCGGTCGAAGTAGTAGTCGGCGTAGTTCGGGTCCAGCTCGATCACGTTGGTCAGGTCTGTCAGCGCCTCGTCCAGCCGGCCCAGGGCGAGGTACGCCTTGCCCCGGTTGTGCACCAGCACCGAGCGGTGCAGCCGGTGCTTGTCGCCGGGCAGCTCCCGGTCGAGCCGGTTGAGCCCCTCGTCGACCAGGCGCAGCGCCGCCGGCAGCCGGCCCAGCCGCATCTCGATCAGCGCCAGCCCGTTGTTCTGGAACACGGAGTGGAAGGCACGTTTCTGCGGGTCGGGCAGCAGCGAGGCGATCGCGATGGAGTTGTTGATGTAGCCCCGGGCCAGGTGGTGGTCCCTGCGCTCCTCCGGGTGGAAGCGGGTGTAGAGCATGGCCAGCGCGTACCCGGTGGACATCTGCAGCTCCGGCTCCGCGTACCGACTGCGCAGGTCGAGGTAGGTCGGCTCCGCCTCGACGGTGCGGCCGAGCACCACCATCGCCGAACTCGCCCGCGTGCTGAGCAGCCAGAACCGCTCCATCTGCGTGTCGGGGTCGACGATCGCCCGGCCACGGGTCCCGTAATCGATCACCGCGTGGTAGTAGCCCAGCGCACCGCAGTGCCGCGCCGCCTCGTACAGCGCCTCCGCGCCGGCCCCGGCGGGGTCGCTGCCGCGCTCCAGGTGCCAGGGGATCGCGCCGAGCTCCAGGCTCCAGTCGCCCCGCCCGCGCAGCAACGCGGCGCGGGCGTCGTGCAGCGCCACCCGCGCCTGCGGGTCGGCCTGCCGGTACGCGGCCAGTTCGGCCGGGTCCGCGGAGGTGCCGTCCGCGTCGACGTACGCCCGGAGCAGTTCCTCCGGGTCACGTCCGGGCCGGCCGGCGACCCGGGTCAGCTCCGGCAGCCGCCCCGCGTACCGGTCGAGGGCGGCGGTCAGCTCGGGCTCCAGTTCCCCGCCGCCGGTGCCGATCAGCACCCGCACCACGTCCGGCCGCACCCGGCGCAGGAAGATGGAGAGGAACTCCTGATCGGTGGGGTCCGCCTGGTCCACCCGGTCGAACGCGAGCCGCAGCGGGCGGCGGCCGGAGCGGGCGGCGTACCCGGCGAGGAACTCCGTCGCGCCGTGCGCCAGGCGGCGGGTGCGGTTGGCGGGGTAGATCCGGGTCCGCTCCTCGGGCACCGCCAGGGAGGTGAGCGTCTCGGGTGCCGCGTCGATCGCCCCGCGCAGCTCCGGGGCGGCGGACAGGATCTCGGTCAGGTGCCGCTGGACGAGGTCCGGCCAGCGTCCGTACGCCTCGGGTACGACCAGCCGCAGCAGGCTACCCAGGCCGGTGTAGGGACCACGCAGCCCCCGGTGACAGTCGACCGCGATATCGACCTGCTCGCCGTCGACCGGCGCCGGCCCGATCCGCCATTGGTGTGCAGTCATGCCGTTGCTCCTCCGTTGGGATGGACCTTGCGTCGCGGTGGGTGTCGGGGCGGCCGGGCGGGGTGGCCGGGTGGGGGTGGCCGGTCGGGGTGGCCGGGCGGGGCGCCGTCAGCCCGCCGTCGCCGGGTCCGGTGCGGGGGCGGCCCGCCGCCGGGTACGGCCGGCGAGCAGCGGCAGCAGCACGATCTCGAAGGTGACCAGCAGCAGCGACCCGATCGAGTCCCAGAAGCCGGGGCCGGTGGGGGAGCCGTTCACCAGGGCGGAGACGACCCGGGAGGCGAACTCCAGCACCAGCGGCGCGGTCCACAGCGTGACGGTCACCAGCAGCGCCACGACCCCGCCGCAGGTGATCAGCGCGAACCAGGGTGCGAGCTGCCGGTCGCGCGGGGACCAGTCGTCCTGGGGCTCTTCGGACGGGCGCACCCAGGGCAGCCACGCGAACCGGTCGCGCAGCCAGGCCCGGCTCACCTCGTGCAGGTTGGTGCAGCCCAGCGCCGTGGTCGCCACGTAGTACAGGTCGGTGCGCAGGAAGACGTAGAACTGCCAGGACATCCGCAGCAGGACGGTGTACGCCACCGCCAGCGCCAGCCGTCCCGGCCAGGACAGCCCGTCGGACAGGCCGACCCAGGCGACGAGCACCAACGCGCCGAAGAGCACCGCGTCGGCCAGCAGCCCGGCCAGCATCGGCAGGTAGCGCTGCCGGGCGGGCACGGTGAGCAGGGCGTCCAGCTCGGTCTCCACCACCGCGTAGTAGAGCCGGCGGCCGACCCGCATCCGGGTGGGCAGGCCGAGCCGTCGGGCGGCGAGCAGGTGGTACCACTCGTGCCACAGGATGCCCGGTGACTGGCACAGGGCCAGACCGAGCTGCACGGCGAGCAGTGACGGGACGAAGAAGACGTTCTGGGCGTGCGGCCGCAGCTCCGGCCGGCTCACCATGGCCACGGCGGCGGCGATCACGATCAGCGCGTACGCCGCCCAGGCCAGCGGGGAGAAGGCGGCGCGGCCGAGCCGCCGGAAGCGGACCTCGGGCGCCCGGGCCGGTGGTTCCCCGTCGGCCCGGATGAAACCGAGTTCGCGCAGCGTGTCGACGAAGTCGGCCATGTCCACGGGCTCCCCGAAGGTGCTCCGGTACCACTGCTCCGCCTCGCCGACCGGCATCCCGTCGGCGAGGCGGCGCAGCAGCGCGACCCCGTCCTCGGGCAGCACGGCGAAGGACGCGGCATCGATCCGACCGACAGTGACGCCGTCCCGCTCCGGCACGTACGTGAGCGGATGGAACTCCAGGCGGGTGGTTGACATGGCTCCTCCAGGGCGTAAGCCCGGCGAAGGCCGTCCCGGCGCGCCGACGCGCCGGGACGGCCGACCGGTCAGCAGCAGTCCGTGCAGTACAGCGGCGCCGACGTGGTGAGCTTGATGGAGCCCGTCTTGCGGATCGTGATCTTCTTCATGCCGTTCACCTCCTAGGCCGGCGGGTCGTGGGGGCGGCCGGCTGAGGACGAACCTGCCAGCCGGAAGCCCCTGGCGGCATGGGGAGCGGCCCCCAAACTCCCGCGCCGATCCGGCGGCGAAGATGGGGCCGTTCCCCCATGTCCACGGCGTTCCCGCGCCGGGACGCTGTCCGCATGCGAGACGACGCGCTTTCGGTCATCATCTGCGGCTCCAGCGCCGCGATGGCTGCCTCCGGTTACCTGTCCTGGCTGCGCCAGGAGATCGACCTGCCGCTGCGGGTGCTGCTCACCGCCAGCGCCGAGCGGTTCGTGCAGCCCCAGGTGGCCGCCTGGTACGCGGACGAGGTGTTCGCCAGCGGCGACCCCGCGCTGAACCCCACCGAGTTCGCCAAGCGCTCGCTCGGCATCGTCGTGCTGCCGGCGACCGCCGGCACGATCGCCGCGGCGGCACTCGGCCTGGCCGGCACCCCCGCGCAGACCGCCCTGCTGGCCAGCGACCGGCCGGCGATCTTCTTCCCGAGCATGAACAAGTCGATGTGGGCGAAGCGGACCACCCAACGCCACGTGGAGACGCTGCGCGACGAGGGCCACACCGTCGTCGAGCCGCAGGAGCGGGTGATCTTCGAGCTGTGGCAGCGCGAGAACGTCGTCGGCATCGCCATGCCCCCGCCCGACGCGGTCGCCGAACTCGTGGCGAGCTGGCTGGAGAGCAGCCTGTCCGGCGAGGCCGAGGAGCCCGCCGGCCCGGCCGCCGCCTCCTGAACCGGCTGTCGGCTGTCGGCGGGCATCGCTCGGCGTCCCCGGCTCTCGGCTCTCGGCGCTCCCGCCGGCTTACCGTGCTCGGCTCACGACACTCGCCTTACCGCTCTCCCGGCCGGACGCTTCGCCCCGGCCGGGCCGTTCGGGCAGGATGGCGGGATGGGACGGGCCACTGATCGGCGGAGCGTGCTCCGGATCGACCTCGACGCGGCCGACCCGGACCGCGTCGCGGTGCGCCGGCCGGACAGCGTCTCCGTGGAGGAACCGCTGGAGATCCGGGTCGGCCCGGGCGGGCCGGGCCGGCGACGGCCGCTGGCGGTGACCATGCGCACCCCCGGCGACGACCTGGACCTGGCGATCGGGTTCCTGCTGACCGAGGGGCTGATCCGGTCCGCCGCCGACGTGCACACCGCCCAGCTCTGCGCGGGCGCGGACACGCCGAACACGTACAACGTGGTGGACGTGGTGCTCGCCCCCGGCGTGCCGGAGCCGACCACCGACCCGGCGCGGAACTTCTACACCACCAGCTCCTGCGGGGTGTGCGGGAAGGCCAGCATCGACGCCGTACGCACCCGCTCCCAGTTCGCCGTCGCGGACGACCCGCTCACCGTGCCGGCCGGGCTGCTGGCCGAGCTGCCGGACCGGCTGCGGGCGGCGCAACGCAACTTCGACCGCACCGGCGGCCTGCACGCGGCCGGGCTGTTCACCGGCGGCGGGGATCTGGTGGTGCTGCGCGAGGACGTCGGCCGGCACAACGCCGTCGACAAGGTGATCGGCTGGGCGGTCCGGCAGGAGCGGCTGCCGCTGGCCGGGCACCTGCTGCTGGTCTCCGGCCGGGCGAGCTTCGAGCTGACCCAGAAGGCGTGGATGGCCGGGGTGCCGCTGCTCGCGGCGGTCTCCGCCCCGAGCACCCTGGCCGCGGAGCTGGCCGAGGAGGCAGGGATGACCCTGGTCGGCTTCCTCCGCGGCCGGACCATGAACGTGTACGCGGGGGCGCACCGGATCGGCCACTGACCCCGCTCGGGATCGGGGCGAGGACCCAGCCAAGCCGCTCTGCCCCCCCCCCCCCCCCGCACGGGGCGGTC
>NZ_JBIRTH010000010.1:0-120550 GCF_044334565.1 Micromonospora sp. NPDC020750 | reverse complement strand
GGCGCCCCCGGCCACGTTTCCTTGCGGGGGCGGGGGGGGGGGCCGGGGTCGCCCCGGGGGCCGGGGGGGGGGGGGGGGCCCGCCCCCCCCCCCCCCCGCCCCCCCCCCCCCCCCCCCGCACGGGGCGGTCGACCGTGCCCCTCACCAGTCGGGCGGTGCCCCATGATCGTCTGTCGAAAAAGGAGAATCTCCTCGGCGTGTCGTCTCACTAAAGCGCAGACGATCATGAAGTCGTGCGAGCTTCGCCTCGAAATCGCCGATCGCAACGGGTACGGCCCTCGATCAAGAGGCGCTATCCGCGAGCACGTGCCCAGTAGATGAAGCGATCGGTCAGGTCACTCGGCGGTCGGCCGGAGGTCAACTCGGTCAGGTGCACGGTCGCCTCCTCCTTCAGTGTCGCCAGGTAGATCAGCAGGGCGGTCCGGTTGTCCCGGTACTCGACCAGCAGCGACAGCCGCGCCTCGCCGCACGGCCACGGGTGGCCGCAGACGCAGCACAGCCAGATCGGGCGGAGCGGCAGGTGCGGGCGGGCGGCGCGCGACATCAGCGCACCCGCAGCGCGATCGCCCGCGCCTCGTCGTCGGTCAGCGGCACGAACCACAGGAAGCGCTGGACGATCTCCGGGGGCGTCGGACCGCCCGGCCACCCACGGAGATCACGAACGGCCTGCTGCGCCATCCGCAGGAACCCCGGGAGCAGCGCGGTCCGGAGTTGGTTGCCGATCGGGCACTCCGTCCAGGCAGGGCAGGGAAACGGTCTCCCGCAGCGCCGGCAGGTCCACGCGGGCCCGTGCGAGCAGTGCTCCGCCAGGTCCGCCGCGCGGGTACGCCCGATGGCGGGTGTCCGGTGGCTGCGGTACCTCACCGCCGGCCTCGGTTCCCGCGCGTCAACCGCGCCGGGGTGGGCAGTTCGCCAGCCAGGTCCCAGATGACCCGCGTGGTCGTGTCGTTGCACGGCCCCCGGTACGGCGGGATCATCGGGCCGACCAGCGGCGGGTCGTACGGGACCGGGTCCCGGGGCGGCGGAGCCGGCCTCGGCGCGGGCTTCGGATCGGCTGGCGCGGGATCGCGCTGCGGCTTCGCGGCCCGGCACGCCCGGCAGACCTGGCACGCGCAGTGCCGACCCCGCCGGGGCCGGTGACGCCCTCCTCGGTGCGACATGATTCTCCTTTCCGTCGAGACTGGAGAGGGGGCCGTCCGCTCGTCACACGGGGGAAGGACCGGGACGGCCCCCTCGACGAACGCGACCGCCGGGCAACTCCTCCACCGGCCACACTGTCCTAAACGGAACGCTTTCAAGAAGTCACGGACGGTTGCACCGCCGGCGTGCGACCATCAGGGGACGTCTAGGAAAAGGTCCCTGGTGATGCCGAGGAACGACGCGTTACGCGAGGCGCTCATGTCGGCAGGGCTGACTGTTGGCGACCTCGCCGCCAAGTGCGATGTAGACGCTAAGACCGTGGAGCGCTGGATCAGCCGAGGCCGCATTCCTCATCCACGTTCGCGGGTGCGTGCCGCCGAGGTGCTGGGTAAAAATGTGAGCGTGCTGTGGCCTGAAGTTGTGCGTCGTGCGGTCAAGATCGGATCCGACCGTGAGCTAGTCGGCGTCTACGCCCGTCGGTCCGATCTACCGCGCACCCTCTTCCGGGAGTTGATCGAGCGGTCGAAGTCACGATTGTGGTTCGGGGGCTACACGAGCTATTTCGTGTGGCTTGAGGTGCCCAAAGCCGCCGCCACGCTGGGCTCGAAGGCCCACGAGGGCGCGGACGTACGGTTCCTGCTCGGTGACCCGGCAAGTCCTGTCACCACCGGCCGCGAACGCGTCGAGGCGACGCCGCTGACCCTCGCGACACGAATCGCGATGTCGCAGGCAGAGATCGCGAAGTCGCCGACCGCTCTGCCGGTACGAATGTCTGATCGGCACGTCGGGATGTCCGTCTGGGTGTTCGACGACGAAGCCATCATCGCTACGCATATCGGGGCGGGGCTGGGCCAGGACTCAGTGACGCTGCACCTTCGCCGTCGCGAGGTTGGCGGTCCGTTTGACCGGTATGTGGAGCACTTTGAGGCGCTTTGGGCAGACGCCCGGCCAGCACAGCCCGAGCAAGCCTGACCAACCGCACGAGAGCCCTGGGAGCAGGTATGCCCGATGCGAATCGAGGCGCCTTGAAGCGGATCACCCCCGCGTACGCGGGGAGCAGCCTTCCTGACCTGCGGCGCTAGAGATCAACTCCTGGCTGGCGCTGCTGGGCAGTTCGCAGGTTGGACTCAGCGTACGGCGAAAGAGGACCAGGAGGGGAACCCGGAAGCACCACGCCAACACCCCCGGCCAACCTGCTCGTCAGCCGCGTCGACGGCGTTGCCGGCGAAGCACGCCCGGCGGGCCTGTCGTCGGCCAGCCGTCGAGCTGGGACGGGGGCACCCCTCGGCGCAGCAGGTCGTCGAGGAGCAGTGCGAGCGAGTAGTCCGGGTGCGCCTCCAGCACCCGTTCCAGCGCCACCGCCGCGAGTGCCCCCTGCCCGGCCCGCCAGGCGGCGAAGGCCAGCAGGGAGCCCGGAGCGGCGATCAGGTCCCGCTCGGCGCGGCGCAGGATGTCGGTCCAGAGGGCGAGGTCCCGCTCCCGCCCGTCGGTGCGTTCCCAGGCGTGGTCGCGGACCGGTAGGTGGGTGAGGAGCAGGGTCAGCCAGGCCACCTCGTCGTCGGTTAGTCGCTCGCCCCGCCGGCACCGGCGCAGGGCTGCGCGGACCGCATCCACGCCGGCGTGGCGCAGCGTCCGACCGCCGAGCAGGTCGGCCTCGGGTGCCCCGACCATCATGGCCGCCAGCCGGCGTTCGGCGCGGTCGACCGCCCGGCCCATCGCCACCCGGGCCGGGCCGCCGAACGGGGCCACCTGCGTGGTCAGGGCCGCCCGGTCGGGCAGGGCCACCTGACCGGCGAAGACCGCCGCCGCGCTGACCTCGCTGGCCCCGGTGTCGTACGGGGTGCCCTCGGGCGGGCAGCAGGCCGGCTCGTCGCACAGGTAGGACCAGTAGCGGCCGTCGGTGACCCGCAGGGCGTCCAGCACGGTCAGCTCGGCGGCGGCCAGCGACCCGCGTACCGCGTCGACGGCCGGGGTGACCCGGGAGGCGTCGCCATAGCCGAGCACGGTGGCGGACTCGGCACCCTGCCGGGCGATGACGCCGGCCAGGTGGGTGGCCGGGTCGAGCGGGTCGTCGCCCGGTCCGGGCAGGTCCGCCCGGGCGGCGAAGACGATCCGCCGGCCCCGCATCGCGACCACCACCACGCTGTCGGCGGGATGGAACCCGAGCAGGTACGGCACGGCCGCGATGAGGTCGGCGGGCGAACGGACGGTGAGCCGAGGGCGGTCGGTACGGGCCATGGGAGGCAGCCTCGGCCGCGTCCGAGCGTCTCGACAGGCCCTGTGGACGACACGCGGGTTGTCCACAGCTACGGAGAGTAGCGGCGCAGCTCAGCCCCGATCACCGTTGCGCCGGCGAGGGCCCGGCAACGGCCGGCGAGGGCCCGGCAACGGCCGGCGAGGGCCCGTCGCCGGGCCGGCTGCGGCTGCTGGTCGGCAAGCCCGGCCGCCGAGCGGCACGCCCCGCTGAGGCTGGCCCACACCCGAGACCCCCACGAGAAGCGCCCCGAGCGGATACCTTGCGGTCATGGACCTGGCGTACCTGCGGGCGCATCCGGAGCACCTGCCGACCTTCCTCACCCACCAGCGGATCCGGGAGACGCCGGTCGCCGGCGGGGACGTCTGCGCGGCGTCCCGGCTGACCCTGGACGACGGGCACTCCGTCTTCGCCAAGACGTGGCCGGAGGAGCGGGCCGGCCGGCCGGTGCCGGAGGGCTTCTTCGCCGCCGAGGCGGCCGGGCTGCGCTGGCTGCGGGAGGCCGGCGGGGTCCCCGTACCGGAGGTGGTGGTGGCGCTGCCGGAGCTGCTGGCGCTCGACTGGGTGGAGGCCGGCGAGCCGACGCCCGAGGTCGCCGAGCGGTTCGGCCGCGAACTGGCCGCGACGCACCGCGCCGGGGCCGCCGCGTTCGGCGCGGAGTGGCCCGGCTTCATCGCCGCGCTTCCCCAGGACAACACGCCGGACCCGGGCCCGTGGCCGGACTGGTTCGCGCGTCGGCGGCTCGCCCCGTACCTGCGGATGTCGGTCGACGGCGGCGCGCTCACCGGCGTCGAGGCCGCGCTGGTGGAGGCGGTCCTCGACCGGATCGGCGAGTTCGGCGGGGACGAGCCGCCGGCCCGGGTGCACGGCGACCTGTGGTCGGGCAACGTGCTCTGGGGGACCGACGGACGGGCTTGGCTGGTCGATCCGGCGGCGCACGGCGGGCACCGGGAGACCGACCTGGCCCAGTTGGCGCTGTTCGGCGGGCCGCCGCACCACGACCGGATCATCGGCGCCTACCGGGAGTCCTGGCCACTGGCCGACGGGTGGCCCGAGCGGGTGCCGCTGCACCAACTCCACCTGCTGCTGGTACACGCCGCCCTGTTCGGCGGGGCGTATCGCGAGGCGGTCGGCGATGCCGCCCGCGCCGCGCTGCGTCAGGCCGGGCGCGCTACGGTCGAGGGGTGACCGTCGCCCCACCGACCGAAGGCGTCCTCGCCGACCGGTACGGCCGCGTCGCCCGGGACCTGCGCGTTTCGCTGACCGACAAGTGCAACCTGCGCTGTACGTACTGCATGCCGGCCGAAGGGCTGTCCTGGCTGGCCGGCCCCCAGTTGCTGACCGACGACGAGATCATCCGGCTGGTCCGGCTGGCCGTGCGGCACCTCGGGGTGGCCGAGGTGCGGTTCACCGGCGGGGAGCCGCTGATCCGTCCCGGCCTGGTCGACATCGTCGCGGCGGTGGCCGCGCTGGAGCCCCGGCCCCGCATCTCGCTGACCACGAACGGCCTCGGGCTGGACCGGCTGGCCCCCGCCCTGCGGGCCGCCGGGCTGGACCGGGTGAACGTGTCGCTGGACACCCTCGACGCCGGCCGGTTCGCCCGGCTGACCCGGCGGGACCGGCTCGCGGACGTGCTCGCCGGGCTGACCGGGGCGGTCGCCGCCGGGCTCAGCCCGGTCAAGATCAATACCGTGCTGATGCGCGGGATCAACGACGACGAGGCCCCCGCGCTGCTCCGCTTCGCCCTGACCGAGGGCTACGAGCTGCGGTTCATCGAGCAGATGCCGCTGGACGCCCAGCACGGTTGGGACCGGGCGACCATGGTCACCGCCGACGAGATCCTCGCCGCGCTGCGTACCGGGTTCGACCTGACCCCGGACCCTGCGGAGCGGGGCGCCGCGCCGGCCGAGACCTGGCTGGTCGACGGCGGCCCGGGTCGGGTCGGGGTGATCGGCAGCGTGACCCGCCCGTTCTGCGGCGACTGCGACCGCACCCGGCTCACCGCCGACGGTCAGGTCCGCGCCTGCCTCTTCGCCACCGAGGAGTCCGACCTGCGCGCGGCGCTGCGGGCCGGGGCGGACGACGACGAGTTGGCCCGGCGCTGGCGCACCGCGATGTGGGGCAAGCGGGCCGGGCACGGCATCGACGACCCGGCCTTCCTCCAGCCGGCCCGGCCGATGTCCGCGATCGGCGGGTGACGGTGAACGGTTCCGATCCCACGACCGGGCAGCTCACCGTCCGCTACTTCGCCGGCGCGCGGGCCGCCGCCGGCACCCCCGAGGAGACCGCGCCCGCCGGGCGGTCCCTGGACGAACTCGCCGGTGAGCTGGCCGAGCGGCACGGCGTACGGCTCGCCGCCGTGCTGACCGCGGCGAGTTTCCTGGTCGATGGCGTGACCTGTCATGATCGTCAGGCACCGCTGCCGGCCGGGACGACAATCGACGTACTGCCTCCGTTCGCGGGCGGCTGAGGAGGCTCACGTGTTGGCGACCCTGGCGTTCGTGGGCTTCGCGACGCTCGTCGTCGGTCTGCTCCACTTCTACCTGTGGAAGCGGCTGGTCAAGGACACCACCGGCCCGGGGCGGTGGCGGCGGATCGGGGCCTTCTCCGCGCTGGTGCTGGCACTGCTCGTCCCGGCCACGATGATCGGCACCCGGGCCGGACTGTTCTGGCTGGCCTGGCCGGGCTACCTGTGGCTCGCGGTGATGTTCTACCTGCTGGTCGTGCTGCTGGTGTTGGAAGTGCCGATGCTGGTCGCCCGGCTGGCGCTGCGCCGCCGGGTGGTCGCCGCCGAGCCGGCCGCCGCCGCGCCCGAGCCGGTGCTGGTGGGCGCGTCCGGCGGGGCGGAACCGCCGGCCGCCGCGGCCGTCGACCAGCCCGACCACGATCCGGACCGCCGGCTGCTGCTGGCCCGCGGCGCGGCGATCTTCGCGGGCCTCACGGCCGTCGGGGTCACCGGCTACGGGGTACGCAACGCGATGGGCCCGCCGCGCCTGGACCGGGTGCGGATCCCGCTGGCGAAGCTGCCGCGCGGGATGGACGGGCTGCGCATCGCCACCGTCTCGGACATCCACCTCGGGCCGCTGCGCGGCCGGGCGCACACCGAGCGGATCGTTGCAATGATCAACCGGCTGGACGCCGACCTGGTCGCGGTCGTCGGCGACCTGGTCGACGGCTCGGTCGCCGAACTGGGCGAGGCGGCGGCGCCGCTGCGCGACCTGCGCTCCCGGTACGGCAACTTTTTCGTCACCGGCAACCACGAGTACTACTCCGGCGTGGAGGAGTGGGTGCAGGAGGTGGACCGGCTCGGCCTGCGGGTGCTCCAGAACACCCGGCAGGAGATCCGGACCCCGGGCGGGGTGCTGGACCTGGCCGGGGTGAACGACGTCAGCGCCGCCGGCACCGGGCTGGCCGCCCCCGCCGACTTCACCGCCGCGCTCGGCGACCGGGACCCGGGCCGCCCCGTGGTGCTGCTCGCCCACCAGCCGGTGGCGGCCGTCGAGGCGGCGAAGTTCGGCGTCGACCTGCAACTGTCCGGGCACACCCACGGCGGTCAGATCGTGCCGTTCAACCTGCTGGTGAAGCTCGAACAGCCGGTGGTCTCCGGCCTCGGCGAGGTCGACGGCACGAAGGTGTACGTGACCAACGGCGCGGGCTTCTGGGGCCCCCCGGTCCGCGTCGGCGCGGACCCCCAGGTCACCCTGGTGGAACTCCGCACCCCCTGACCCGGGGCTGGCGCACACTTAGCGGGCTGCGGCCGGGGTGTCCAGGGAAGGACGCTCAGGTCACCCGTACGCGTGGCGGGGAGCGGCCGTCGGGGCGGGCGTGACAGGATGCGGCGTGCTCCCGTTCAGCGCCGCACCCGCCGGTGGCCCCTCGCCGTTCGTCGCGGACCTGCACATCCACTCGAAGTATTCGCGGGCGTGCAGCCGTGACCTGACCCTGCCGAACCTCGGCTGGTGGGCCCGGCGCAAGGGCATCGGCGTCCTCGGCACCGGCGACTTCACCCACCCCGCCTGGTACGACCACCTGCGCGAGACGCTGCACCCGGCCGAGCCCGGCCTGTACCGGCTCAGCCCCGAGGCGGAGCGGGACATCGCCCGCCGGCTGCCGCCCCGGCTGGCCAGCGAGGCGGAGGCGGACCCGGTCCGGTTCATGCTCAGCGTGGAGATCTCCACGATCTACAAGCGGGACGACCGGACCCGGAAGGTGCACCACCTGATCTACCTGCCCGACCTGGACGCGGTGCAGCGGTTCAACACCGTCCTCGGTCGGATCGGCAACATCGCCTCGGACGGCCGGCCGATCCTCGGCCTGGACTCCCGGGACCTGCTGGAGATCACCCTGGAGGCCAGCCCGGACGGCTACCTGGTGCCGGCGCACATCTGGACGCCCTGGTTCTCGGCGCTGGGCTCGAAGTCCGGCTTCGACGCGATCGCCGACTGCTACGCCGACCTGGCCGAGCACGTCTTCGCCGTGGAGACCGGGCTGTCGTCCGACCCGGAGATGAACTGGCGGGTCGGCAGCCTCGACCGCTACCGGCTGGTGTCCAACTCGGACGCGCACTCCCCGCCCGCCCTGGGCCGGGAGGCCACGGTGTTCGCCTCCGGCCGGGACTACTTCGCCATCCGGGAGGCCCTGCGCACCGGCGACGGCCTCGCCGGCACCATCGAGTTCTTCCCCGAGGAGGGCAAGTACCACGCCGACGGGCACCGGGTATGCGAGGTCAGCTGGTCCCCGGAGCAGACCCGGGCCGCCGGGGGGCGCTGCCCGGAGTGCGGCAGGCCGGTCACCGTCGGGGTGCTCAGCCGGGTCGAGGAGCTGGCCGACCGGCCCGAGGGTCACCGACCGGAGCACGCCCCGGGCGTCACCCACCTGGTGCCACTGGCCGAGATCCTCGGCGAGCTGAACAACGTGGGGCCGAAGTCGAAGAAGGTCGAGGGGAAGCTCAACGAGCTGGTCGCCGTGCTCGGCTCGGAGCTGGACATCCTGACCCGCGCCCCGCTGGACGAGATCGGCCGGGTCGGCGGGGAGCTGCTCGCCGAGGGGATCGGCCGGCTGCGCCGGGGCGACGTGCGCCGGGTGCCCGGGTACGACGGCGACTACGGGGTGATCACCCTGTTCGACCCGGCCGAGCTGGGCGGGAAGGCGGCGGGGACGCAGGCGGAGACGCTGTTCGACGTACCGGTGCCGGCGCAGCGGACGCCCGCGGAGCCGGCGGCGAAGGCGAAGGCCAAGCGGCCGGCGGCGGCGAAGGTCGAGCCGAAGCGGAAGGCCGCCCCGCCGCCCCCGCCGATTCCGCCGCAGCCCTCCCCGCACGAGCCGTTCGAGCCGATGCTCTCCGGGATGGAGGAGGTCGGCACCGGCCTGCTCGACCGGCTGGACGCGATGCAGCGGGTGGCCGCCTCCGCGCCGGGCGGGCCGCTGCTGATCGTGGCTGGCCCCGGCACGGGAAAGACCCGGACGCTGACCCACCGGATCGCGTACCTGTGCGCCGAGCTGAACGTGTTCCCGGAGCGCTGCCTGGCGATCACCTTCACCCGGCGGGCCGCCGAGGAGCTGCGACACCGCCTCGACGGGCTGCTCGGGCCGGTGGCCGAGGACATCACCGTCGGCACGTTCCACTCGCTGGGGCTGGCCATCCTGCGCGAGAACGCCGGGGCCGCCGGGCTGCCGGCCGGCTTCCGGATCGCCGACGACGCTGACCGGGCGGCGGCGCGGGCGGAGGCCGGCGAGGATCTGGCGGCGTACACGGCGCTGCTGCGCAAGCGGGACCTGGTCGACCTGGACGAGCTGATCACCCTGCCGGTGGAGCTGCTGCGCGCCGACAAGAAGCTGGTGCAGCGGTACCGGGACCGCTGGCAGTGGATCTTCGTGGACGAGTACCAGGACGTCGACGACGTGCAGTACGAGCTGCTGCGACTGCTCAGCCCCGCCGACGGCAACCTGTGCGCGATCGGCGACCCGGACCAGGCGATCTACTCGTTCCGGGGGGCGGACGTCGGCTACTTCCTGCGCTTCTCGCAGGACTTCACCGACGCCCGGCTGGTCCGGCTGAACCGCAACTACCGCTCGTCGGCGCCGATCCTGGCCGCCGCCGTGCAGGCCATCGCGCCGTCGTCGCTGGTCCGGGGCCGCCGGCTCGACCCGGCCCGGCTCGACCCGGAGGCCCCGCTGGTCGGCCGGTACGCCGCCGCGTCCGTCGCCGACGAGGCCGACTTCCTGGTACGCACCGTCGACGAACTGGTCGGCGGCCTGTCCCACCGGTCGCTGGACTCGGGCCGGATCGACGGCCGGTCGACGAACCTGTCGTTCTCCGACATCGCCGTGCTGTACCGGACCGACGCGCAGGCCGCGCCGATCGTGGACGCCCTGACCCGGGCGAACGTCCCGGTGCAGAAGCGCTCGCACGACCGGCTGCGGGACCGCCCCGGGGTGAACGCGATCGCCCGGGAGCTGCGGCACGCCGACGGCCTGGCCGGCGGCCTGCCGGCCCGGGTCCGGCTCGCCGGGCAGGTGGTCGCCGACCGCTTCGCCGCCCCCACCCTCGACGGCTCCGGTGTGGCGCGCCCCGAGGAGGTCCGCGCGGCGGTGGACCTGCTGACCCCGCTGGCCCTGCGCTGCGGCGACGACCTGGAGCTGTTCCTGTCCCAGCTCGCCACCGGCGCCGAGGTGGACGCCCTCGACCCGCGCGCCGAGGCAGTCACCCTGCTCACCCTGCACGCCGCGAAGGGCCTGGAGTTCCCGGTGGTCTTCCTGGTCGGCTGCGAGGACGGCCTGCTCCCGCTGCGCTGGCCCGGCTCCACCCCGGACGAGGACGCGGTCGCCGAGGAGCGGCGGCTCTTCTTCGTCGGCCTGACCCGGGCCCAGGACCGCCTCTACGTCAGCCACGCCGCCCGGCGCGCCCGGCACGGGCCGGAGCGGGACTGCCGGCCGTCGCCGTTCTTCGACGTGATCGACCCGGGCCTGTTCGAGCGGCTGGGCGAGACCGAGCCCCGCCGCCCCAAGGACCGCCAGCTCCGCCTGCTGTAGGAGCCCCCGGGGGGAGTGGTTCAGCCGAGCAGGGCGGCGATCCAGGTGCCGGCGAGCAGGGCCGGCCCGAGTGGCAGCAGGGTGTCCCGGCGGACCCGGCGGGCCGCCAGCAGGCCGAGCACGGCCAGCCCGTGCAGCGCGTGCGGCAGGACCAGCCCGGTCAGCAGCGTCGGCCAGCCCAACCAGCCGAGCGGCAGCCCCAGCACGGCGGCGAGCTTGACGTCGCCGAAGCCGAGCCGCGAGCCGGGCAGCAGGGCCAGCAGCGCGTACCCGGTGAACGACAGCGCCGCCCCGGCCAGCGGGCCGAGTAGCCGGTCCGGCCGGCCGGCGACCGACGCCGCCGCGACCAGGCCGGCGACTGCGGCGAGCGCGGCCACGCCGACCAGCGGGTCGGGCAGCCGCAGGCAGGCCAGGTCGACCACGGCGAGCACCAGCCCGAGCGCGGCCACCGCGAGGAACGCCGGCAGCGCCGCCCCGACGCCCGGCGCGACGCCGAGCCCGCCGAAGACGACCGCCCCGACCACCGCCCAGGTCGGCGCCCGCCGCCACGCGGACGGGGGCGGGCGGGTCGGGGTCGTGCCGGGCGTCGGGGCGGCACCAGCCGGCGCGGCGGCAAACGGCGCGACGGCAAACGGCGCGACGGCAACCGGCACGGCGGCAACCGGCACGGCGGCAACCGGCGTGCCGGTCGCGGCCGTCGACGCGGGCCGCGCGGTGGTGAACCGGGCGGCCAGCCACGGTGCGACTGCGCCGGCCGCCGCGCCGAGCGCCGCTAGGGAGATCGGCAGCCCGGGGGACACCGGCCGGACGTTACCGCCGGGGTGCCCGGCCCGCCGCCCCGGTCCGCCGTCCGGGGCGTTCCGTGCTCACCACCACCGCCACCCCGACGACGATCACCGCGCCGCCCAGCAACACCTGGCTGGTCACCGACTCGGCGGCCAGCAGCGCGCCGAGCGTGACCGCGACCACCGGGTTCACGTACGCGTACGTGGACACCAGCGAGATCGGCGCGTGATGCAGCAGCCAGACGTACGCGGTGAAGGCGACCAGCGAGCCGGCGACCATCAGGTACGCCAGGGCGAGCCAGGACCGGCCGGTGACCTGCCCGGGGTCGAAGCCGCGCAGCTCGCCCCGGGCGGCGGCGAGCACGGCCAGCGCCACGGCACCGGCGAGCATCTCGTAGACCGTGGCGACGAACGGGTCGGCCGGCATCGTCAGACGGCTGGACAGGAACGATCCCACCGACCAGGAGGTCGCCGCCGCGACCACGGTCAGCGCCCCCGCCAGCGGCACCGCCGCCGACCCACCGGTCGGCAGCACCAGCAGGACCAGGCCGAGAAAGCCGAGGCTCACCCCGGCGAAGGTCCAGAACCGGGGCCGGTCCCCGGTGGTCGTCCGGAGCAGGACGACCAGCAGCGGGACGGTGGCGACCAGCAGCGCGGCCACGCCCGAGGGCACCGCCGTCCCGGGTGGGCCGGACTCGGCGAGCACCACCAGCCCGTTGCCGCCGGCCAGCAGCAGCACCCCGACCAGCGCGGCCGAGCCGAGCCGACGCCGGTCGATGCGCAGGGCACCCGCTCCCCGGCGTACCCGCAGGACGAGCGCGAGCACGGCGGCGGCCGCAGCGAACCGGAGGCCGGCCGAGGTGAGCGCCGGCAACGACTCCACCGCGACCCGGATCCCGAGGTAGGTGGAGCCCCACAGCACGTAGACGACGACGAGCGCGGTCCAGACCAGCGCCGGTCGGACCGGCGGCGCCGCAGCTCCGTCGGGCCCGCCGGGCGTGGCTGGGCCGTCGGATACGGGCGGACCGGTCGATGCCGTCGCACGCGGAGGAGGTGATGTCATCGGTTGGCCACGCTACGGTGACCACGGCGTCGGCGCCCTGGTTGGTGGCCGGCCTCACCGCTCGGGCAGGAGGGTGCGCATGTCGAACTACGGATCACCGGGTGAGGGTCCCACCGGGCCCTGGCCCGGACGACGACCGGGCGACGGCTACGACACGCCGTCCGGGCGGTGGGCGGACGACGGGTACGACAGGTCCTCCGGGTCCTGGGCGGACGACGGTCGGGCAGAGCCGCACACGGCGTACCCGCCTCGCCAGCCAGGGCACCACGAGCATCCCGAGCGGGCCTCCCACCCGGCGGACCGGGCACCCTGGACGGACGATCCGCGGCGGTTCGCGCCGCCGTCCCGGGAGCCGCAGCCCGACCCGTGGGACCGTCCCGAACCGTGGCCCCACGAACCCGAGGTGTACCGGCCGGGCGGGGGCGGATCGGGGTACCCGGCGGCCCGCCAGCCCGGCGGCCCGTACGCCCCGGGGCCGTACCCGGGGCCCGGCCCGAGCCAGCCGGCGTACACCGGGGCACCGGCGCCGCCCCCGGACCGGAGGAGCGGACGGGGACCGCTGATCGCCGTGCTGGCCACCCTGCTGGTGCTGCTGCTCGGCGGCGGCTCGCTGGTGTGGTACCTGCTCGACCGGGACGAGGCACCAGAGGGCGCCGGCCAGGCCCGGCCGACCGCCGACCCGACGCCGGAGGAACAACCGGCCTCCCCGACGGCCCCCGCCCCGACCGCCCCGGCGCCCGAGTCGTCGGCCGATCCCCGCTTCGTCAAGGCCGGGCAGTGCGTCCGCAACACGGGGCCGGCGGGTGGCAAGCCCAAGTTGCTGATCGCCCCGTGCGCCCCGAAGACGTACGAGGTGCTGCGCCGGTTCGACGGGCGGACCAGCGGCGAGAAGGACGCCGAGGCGAAGTGCGCCAAGGTCACCGGCTACACCAACTGGTACTTCTTCGACAGTCAGCTGGACACCCTCGACTTCGTGCTGTGCCTCAAGGCCCGCTGACGCCGCTCTTGCGTGTTCCACGTCAGGAAGCGCATCAGCCGGGCACCGGTAGCTGGAACTAGGGCTGTCTAGCGCAGACGCTAGACAGCCCTAGTTTTGTCTCGACGACCGGCGACACGCCGGTAGCGTCCTCTACGGATGTCTAGGTTTCCGGCTAGACAGCCCGATATTGTGCGATTCGTGGATCCGGTCCGCAACCCGTACGCCCCGGGCGCCGGCCAACGCCCGCCCGAGCTGGCCGGGCGGGGGCGGGAGCTGGACGTCTTCGACGTGGTGCTGGAGCGCATCGCCCGGGGCCGCCCCGAGCGCAGCCTGATGCTGACCGGCCTGCGCGGCGTCGGCAAGACGGTGCTGCTCAACACGCTCCGCTCGGAGGCCATCAACCACCTCTGGGGCAGCGGCAAGATCGAGGCCCGGCCGGACCAGTCGCTGCGCCGCCCGATCGCCGCCGCGCTGCACATGGCGGTCCGTGAGCTCGCACCCCGGCACCGCGCCCCGGACCGCATCGACACGTTCCTCGGGGTGCTGAAGGCGTTCGCCCAGCGCTCCGCGCCCGCCGGCCGGGCCGGTGCCGCTCCGAAACTGCGCGACCGCTGGCAGCCCGGCATCGACGTGCCGGCCGCCACCGGCCGGGCCGACTCCGGCGACATCGAGATCGACCTGGTGGAGCTGCTCAGCGACGCCGCCGCCGTGGCCTCCGACGTCGGCACCGGCATCGCGGTCTTCATCGACGAGATGCAGGACGTCGGGGCCGAGGACGTCTCGGCACTCTGCGCCGCCTGCCACGAGCTGTCCCAGCTCGGGGCGCCGCTGATCGTGGTCGGCGCGGGGCTGCCGCACCTGCCGGCGGTGCTCAGCGCCGCCAAGTCGTACTCGGAGCGGCTGTTCCGCTACCAGCGCATCGACCGGCTCGACCGGATCGCCGCCGACCGGGCACTCTGCGCGCCGGCCGAACGGGAGGAGGTCGAGTACGAGCCGAAGGCCCTCGACCTGCTCTACGAGAAGTCCGGCGGCTACCCGTACTTCGTCCAGGCGTACGGCAAGGCCACCTGGGACCACGCGCCGCGCTCCCCGATCACCGACGCGGACGTCCGGGTCGCCGCCCCCGAGGCGGAGGCCGAGCTGGCCGTGGGCTTCTTCGGCTCCCGGTTCGAGCGGGCCACCCCGGCCGAGCGCGAGTACATGCGGGCGATGGCGACGCTGTCCCTCGTCGAGGGGGACGTCGGCGGCCGGGACGACATGGACGCCGCCGTGCCGACCGCCGAGATCGCCCGCGCGCTCGGGCGTAAGCCGGCCAGCCTCTCCCCGGCCCGGGACGCGCTGATCAAGAAGGGGCTGATCTATTCCGGGGAACGCGGGACGGTCGCCTTCACCGTGCCGCACTTCGGCCGGTACCTGCGCACCCAGCCGGCCTGACCCGGGCGCGGGTGCCAAGGGCACCGATTCGCGACTACTGCGGGTACGTGAACAGGCCCTCAAGCGCTCGCCTAGACGCACAGGGCACCAAAAAGATTCAACCCAAACGTGGTGACATAGATCACCGTCACTACTTGGAGTAGTCCCCCTGTGGTCGCCTGTGCCACTTCCAGCGCCTCCAGCGCTCGTCGAGCATGACAATACGTAAGCGGGGCGCGGAAATCCGGTGCATTCATTCTCCTGAGCAGGATGCCCCGACACCTTATTGCGGGCACCGATGACGACATGCTTAGCTCACTGTGCGCAGCGCTCCCGTCACCCATCCAGAGCAACGGAGGGTTTTGGATTCACAACGGGCTTCGACGAGAACGGCCAGAGCGGCGCGGGCGTGAGTCGGTCGCTGACCACCCGGTCTTCTCCGCAGCCAGTCGTAGAGTCTGATCAACTCTACGGCTGCCATTGAGCCCTGGAACCTCGGAGGGCTCGCGCTACCCCTTTTCACCACTGATCGCATCGATCTTCAGGTGCGGTCAGCAGCGGAACCTCGCCGGTCGGCCCCGGCCACGACAAACTGCGGCCTGACGACCGGCGAGTTCCATCATCCGGCCTCATGAAAGGACCACGCATGAAAGCCATCGTCAAGGGAGCCGTGCTGGGTCTGGCACTCGTGCCAGCGTTAGCAACCCCGGCCCTCGCATCCGGCCCGGAACACATCATGGGGGACTGCGGATTTGCGTCGGCTCTTGTCGAGGGGGCGAACATCCGCACCGTAGCGGCGAACAACTCGACAATCTCGCTGAAGTACACCAACGGCATGGGTGCGACGAACAACGTGAGCCTCCGAATCAGCCCCATCAGCGTGACGAGCGGGGACGCCTTCGCAGGAACCACCGTGGTAGGTCCGGGCACGGGCGGCACCTGGAATCTGGCGACCGAGGTCCTCGCGACCACCCGATTCACCCTCAACTACCGGTCTTCCGTCAACATCAACGCCAACGCGGACGACCATTGGGAGGGCGACCTCCGCTGGTAAGGAATTCCTATCACTGATCATCCGGATTGACCTGGTCTAGTTGCGTTGGGCCGGTTGGAACGCTACGGCCCATGGCGGCCAACCGGCCCAACCTCGCGTCACGGGGAGAAACATGCGAGTATTCAGGGGCGTATTACCCATTGCTGTTGCGGTCGCCCTTCTGACGACCGGCTGCTCGACCGGGTCGGATGACGACTCCGGAGGTCTCAAGAATTATGACGAGGCGCTCAAGGAATACAACGCGGCCAAATCCTCGTTGACCTTGCCGGCCAACAAGAGCTGGGACTCGGCCCAGCAGCTGCGCAAAGAGGCCGATGGATCGCGGGTCGTTTTCCAAGACGGCGCTGCTACGGGGAAGGTCGAATCTTTCTGGCTGTGCGCCTGGCAGCAGGAGTGGCTGGCGGCCCGCGGCACCGATGCGCAGCGGGAGAAGCAGGCCCTCGACAACCTCGGCAAGTTCCCAACCCTACGCACCTACCAGAAGAACTTCGACCAGAGCAGCCGAGACGTCTTTGACGACGAGCTCGCCAAGGCGAGGCTGGGCGATCCCAGCGTCGTGCAACAGGACGTCAAGGCGAACTGTGCGAAGGACTGACACGGGACGGGGACGGAGGCGCGGGTCGCGTTTCCCGAGACGCGCCCTGGTCTTCGTGGCCCTGCCTGCTGTCGTCCTCTCCGCCGGGGCCTGGTTCATCTCCGGCAGGTCCGGCGCGGCCCTGGTTCCGGTGCTGACCGACAACAAGACGCAATCGACCACCGCCACCGTGGAGCGGCGGAATCTGGTCAGCGTACTGGCGTCGAACGGGTCCGTGGTGTCCTCGCCGAGCTATTCCCTGACCGCACCGAAATCCGGGGTCTATCTTCGCGACCGGTCGAAGAAGGGCGTGGTACCGGCCGGGACCGTCATCGGCTGGATCCGGTCGTCGGGTAAGCGGGTGCCGGTCACGAATCCCGTGGAGGCCACCGTTCAGGACGAACTCGCCTCCTCCGGAACCACGGTTCCGGAGGGCCTTCCCCTGGTGGGCCTCAAGGCCAGCGGCTATGGCATGCGGGCCACCATCTCGGAAGCGCTCGTCTACCGGCTCTTCGAGCTTGCGCCGGAGGCGACCGCCCAGATCGACCACGGGCCCGGCCCATTCCCCTGCCGGGTGCTCGGCGGCCCCGATGAAGGCGGCGGGGAAGAGGGAGCAGGGGTCACCGTGACCTGTGCGCCGCCTGCGGATCTTCGTCTCTTTCCCGGGCTCAAGGGCGTGCTGGCCATCAGAACCGGCGAGGCCCGAAACGTTCTCGCGCTTCCCGTCGAGGCGGTGGCGGGAAGCGCGGAGCGAGGGCGGGTCCGAGTACGGGACGCCACCGGTTCGACCGGGACGCGCGACGTGAAGTTGGGATTGACCGACGGGTCGTACATCCAGATAGTCGACGGTCTCGCGGAGGGCGACGTGGTCGTCTCACCGGCCCCGGCGCTCACGGATCCAGGCGAGGGCTGAGGGACCAGGCTTGCTACGGCTCAACGGCATTCGCAAGTCCTTCGACGGCCCGAAAGGCGAGCGCGTCGACGTGCTTCGGGACGTCTCCCTGCACATCCACGCAGGGACCACCGCCGCCATTCTCGGGCGCTCCGGCTCGGGGAAGAGCACGCTACTCGCCATTCTCGGTCTCTTGGACAGCCCCGACTCCGGCACGTACCACATCGACGGGCAGGAAGTCAGCGGTCTGAGCGACGTGGCCCTCGCCCGCCTGCGAAGTACGCACCTCGGCTTTGTCTATCAGCGGTTCTTCCTGCTGCCCCACCTGAGCGCCTACGAGAACGTCGAGACGGCCCTCCAGCACGGCATTCCGGTGCCGCGGCGCCGCCGGCGGTCCCTCGTGCTGGAAAGCCTCGACCAGGTCGGCCTCGCCGATCGGACCACCCACCGTCCACGTCAACTGTCGGGGGGCGAGCAGCAGCGGGTGGCCATAGCCAGGGCACTGGTACGCACCCCCGCTGTCGTCCTCGCCGACGAGCCCACCGGCGCACTGGACGAGAACACCAGCGAACAGGTGATCACTCTGTTGTTGACGGCCGCCAAGGCCCGCAGCGCGACCACGGTGATGGTGACGCACGACCCCGAGGTGGCCATGCGCACCGACCGCACCCTGCACCTCGTCGAGGGGGCGTGGGCACGTGATTAGACGTATACCTGAGCTCATCTCGATGAGTGCGCGCGAGTTACGGGCCCGCGGCGGCCGGGCGCTGCTCGCCTGCCTCAGCCTGGTCATCGGGATCATCGCGGTGATCTTCGTTCAGGCCACCGCGGGGGTGGCCAGGGCGGAGTTGATCCACCTCGCCGAGTTGAGGGAGGGCAGAGACGGCAGTGCGGCGGTCGCGGTCAGCGGCGACGCCCTCGGCAGTCAGACGTCCCGGTTGCTCGCTTCGAAGTCGAACGCCGGTGCCGACGTCGCACTGTTCGTGTCGGACTCGGGGGCCGTGCTCACCAGCGGGCCCTCGGCGATTCCCATCATCGCCTTCGAAGGTGACGTCATGGCGGTGCGACCCTTCGATCTGATCGCCGGCCAATGGCCCGCGGCGACGACGGCCGGCGCGGCGATAATCGTCAACAAGGTGGCGTGGGAGCAGATCGCCGGGCGCTCGGGGCTGGTGTGGAGGACCGGCAAGGGGGATCTCGCCCGCCACACGCCGGTGACCGCGGTGATCGACGACGGCGAGCAGGACCCCAGGGCGTACCTGCCGTGGCGGGAGTTGGCCGCGCACGCCCAGCCGGTCGCGGAATCCTCGGTGCGGGTGCTGGCCCGGGTGCCGTCAGGCGACGCGGCACAGAGCGTCGAATGGCTGCGCTGGCACGCAACCGTCGACCAGTTGCCGATCCAGGGCACGATCGAGCCGGTGAACGCGGCGGCGGGCGTCGACGACCAGCTGAGGGTCGTCACCGCGGCATTCCTGGGGGTCGGTCTGATCATGCTGTTGGTGGGCGTCCTCGGCGTGCTGAACATCGGCCTGGCCACGCTCAAGGAGCGGGCCGACGAGCTGGCCCTGCGTCGCTCCCTCGGGGCCACCAAGGGCGACATCATGGTGCTGGTTCTCGCCGAGTCCGTGCTCATCGGCTGCGTGGGCTCGCTGGCTGCGGTCCTGCTCGCGGTGGCGATGTATCGTCCGCTGGTGGCGGCCGCGCTCAGCGGCAGCACGGACGTCCCCTTCCCCCTGAGCGCGGCGGTCTACGGGGTGGTGGTCGGAGCGTTGGCCGGCGCGGCAGGTGGACTGATACCCGCCCTGCGCGCGGCCCGGACCCCCATCGCGGCGGTCATGCGGGCCTGACGGGCCGTTTCACCGGCGGGGCGGTCAGACCTTCGACCAGGGCGGCGGGAAGAACACCTCGCCACGCGGCACCGGGTCGTCCCCGCTGGTGCTGGGCGGCAGGACCAGCGCCTGCCACGGGTCGCCCAGGCCGGACCACGGGCTGGTCAGCCCCATCCGGTCGGCGCGGGTGAAGCCGAACCGCCGGTAAAAGGCCGGGTCGCCGAGCACCACCACGAGCCGCTCGCCCAGCTCGGTGGCGGCGTCGAGGGCGGCCTGCACCACGGCCGTGCCGTGCCCGACGCGCTGCCGGTGCGGCGCGACGGCGACCGGGCCGAGGACCAGCGCCGGAAACGCGCTGCCGCCCTCCGCGCCGACCCGGACCCGGGTCAGCAGGGCGTACCCGACCACCTCGCCGCCGTGCTCGGCGACCATGGCCAACTCGGGCACCCAGGCGTCGGTGTCGCGCAACTCGCCGACCAGCCCCACCTCGGGCGGGGTCGACACGTCGGGGCGGGCGAAGGCCGCAGCCAGTACCCGGCGGACCGGGCCGGTGTCGGCCGGACCCTCGGGGCGGAGCCGCAGCGTGGTCACCCGGGCGAGGTTACCGGCCGGAGCCCGTCCACCAGCGACGGTCGCCCCGATCGGCGTGGCGGTCCGGATCATGGGTACGCCTCCGGCGTCCACGTCGGCCGATCGGATCGGGCCGTTGCAGGGGTAGCCGCCGCCGCGACGGGGTATGACTGATCCATGAAACCCGTGCGCTCCCTCGCCCGCGTCATGTTGAGCGGCGTCTTCGTGGTCAGCGGCGTCCGCAACTTGCAGAACCCGGGACGGCTGGTGCCGGCCGCGAAGCCGGTGACCGACCGGGTCGGCCCGCTGATCCAGCAGGTCTCCCCCCGTATCCCCACCGACACCGAGACGCTGGTCCGGATCAACTCGGCCACCCAGCTGATCGGCGGCCTCATGCTGGCCACCGGGAAGTTCACCCGCCCGGCCGCGCTGGTGCTCGCCGGCACGCTGCTCCCGACCACCGTCGCCGGTCATCCCTTCTGGAAGGGCGAACCGGCCGAGCGGGCACAGCACCAGACCCAGTTCATGAAGAATCTCGGCATCCTCGGCGGGTTGCTGCTCGCCGCCGCCGACACCGAGGGGAAGCCGGGTCTGCGGTGGCGGGCGGGGCACCGGATCGGCCACTCACGACGGTCGGTGCAGCGGGCCGTCCGGACCGCCCGCCGGGAGGCCCGGATCGCCGTACTCTCGGCCGCCACGGCACGCCGACTGCCCGGCTGACCTGCGGCGCGGCGCTCCCCTCCCGCGGCTCTTCACCGCTAAGGCCGCGAATTACCTGAACCACCCGGTAGGCGTTAACGCGGTGGAAATGTAAAAAATCAGTGTGGGATCGGACACGGTCGCATAACGCGGGAGGCATTAACGTGAGGCGCCGTTCTAGGCTCCGTGCTGGACCTGAACGGGTAGGACGATCTTGGTATGGGGGTGGCCACGCCATGCCGGCGACCGTCAGACGACGGACGGACCGCCTCACGCCGATCCGCCGCGTGACCCGGTTGACCCGTGGGGTCGACCGCAGGACCGCGGTGCGGGTCGGTGTCGTGGCCGCCGTCGCGTACGCCGCGTGGTTCGCCATCGGCGCCTTCGGGCGGCCGTACAACTTCTTCGACATGAAGATCTACCACGGCGCGGTGGCGTGGTGGATGAACGGCAACGAGCTGTACGACTTCATCGCTCCCTCCACGACGCTCGGCTTCACGTACCCACCCTTCGGCGGGCTGGTCATGCTCCCGATGGCGGTGGTGCCGGTGCAGGTCGCCGGCTGGTTGAACGTGCTGGCCAGCATCGCCGCCCTCGCCCTCGTCCTGGCCGGCCTGCTGCGGCCGGTCGTGGACCGGCTCGGCTGGCCGCTCTGGTTCACCGTCGGCATCGCGACGCCGATGGCGGTGGCCCTCGAGCCGGGCCGCGAAACCCTCGGCTACGGCCAGGTCAACCTGCTGCTCTTCGCGCTGATCATGGCCGACCTGATCGGTCTGCGCTGGCGGGCGAAGCGGGGCACCCGGTTCGACCCCGCCGACGGGCCGTTGCGGCGCTTCGTGTTCAGCGGGGCCTGGGCCGGGGTCGGCATCGGCCTGGCCACTGCCGTCAAGCTGACCCCCGCGCTGTTCATCGCGTACCTCATGATCACCCGGCAGTGGCGGGCGGCGGCCACGGCGGTCGGCACCACGATCGGGGTGACCCTCGCCGGCTTCGCGCTCGTCGGCACCGAGTCCCGGTCCTACTTCGGCAGCGTGCTGTGGCAGACCGAGCGGGTAGGTGCGGCCGACATGACGCCCAACCAGTCCCTCGCGGGCCTGCTGGCCCGGCTCTACGACTCGATCGAGACGCCCGGCCTGCTCTGGTTGTCGTTCTCGGTGCTGATCCTGGCCCTCGGGCTGTCCCGGGCCGTCAGCGCCCGCGCCGACGGCGACGAGCTGACCGCGTTCACCCTGGTCGGGCTCACCGCCAACGTGATCAGCCCGATCTCCTGGTCGCACCACCTCGTCTGGGTCATTCCGGCGATCATCGTCCTGGCCGACGCGGCGGCACGCCGTCGGGAGGCGAGCCGGGGGTCGGTGCAGCGCGCCGGCCAGGCGTCGTCGTACAGCGGTCTGCCCGGGCTCAACGGGCTACGCCCACCGATCTGGTACCCGACGCTCACCGGGCTCCGGCACGGCGTGGCGGCGCTCGGCCTCTACCTGTTGTTCCTGATCTCGCCGATCTGGCCGTACGAGCACCAGCTCCCTGAGATGTCGCACTACCAGGACGGCCTGTTCGGAGCGTTGATGGAGAACTCCCTCGCCGTGGCCCTGATCGTGCTGGTCGCCGCGCTGCCGTGGCGACCCGGTGCCGAGCCGGCCTTCTACGCCGACCGGTTCGGCCGCGCCCTACTGGTCGACGGCCGGCGCTGAGGCTCCGGCGGTCGCCGAGGGCACGGCTGCCCGCCGGCCCGGACACCGCACCGGCCCGACGGCGTCAGGGACAGTTGACCCACTCCTCGGTGCCGTCGTCGAACACCTGCCGCTTCCAGATCGGCAGCCGCGCCTTGACCTCGTCCACCAGCCGGGCGCAGGCGGCGAACGCGGCGGCCCGGTGCGCGGTGCTCACCGCCGCGACCAGGGCCACGTCGCCGACGCCGAGCGGGCCGACCCGGTGCGACACCGCGACCGCGTACACGTCCGGGTCGGCGGCCACCTGGGCGGCGACCTCCAGCAGCACCGCGGCGGCGCTCGGGTGGCCCTCGTACTCCAGGCTGGTCACCGGGCGGCCGTGGTCGTGGTCGCGGACCACGCCCCGGAACGACACCACCGCCCCGGCCCGCCGGTCGGCGACGGCCGCCTCGTGCGCGGCCAGGTCCAGCGGCTCCTCGGTGACCGTGCCGAAGACCGTCGACTCCTCGATCGTCATCAGGACCGTTCCCCCGGAAACAGGGGCAACGGCACGACCGGCACCCGCGCGCCCGGCTCGCCCGTGGTGCCGGGGCGGATGACGGCGAACCCGTCGGCGCCGGCCAGCCCGCGCAGCATCGCCGAGCCGACGTGCCGGACCGGGTGGGCGGTGCCGGCCGCCCGGTCCAGCCGGACCAGGGCCAGGTGGGTGTGGTCGCCCCGGCCGGGCACCGGCTCGGCGAGCGTGGCGTGCGGCAGCGCCGGCATCGGCCGTCCCTGCAAGCCGGCCAGCAGCGGCGCGACCAGCGAGACGAGCGCGACGATCGCCGACTGCGGGTTGCCGGGCAGGCCGGCCACGAACCGGACCCGGCCGTCCGGGTCGGCCAGCCGGGCCAGCAGCATTGGGAAGCCGGGGCGGACCGCGACCGTGTTGACCACGTAGTCCGCGCCGAGGGCCTCCAGGGTGGGGTGCAGGTGGTCGACGGGGCCGTGCATCGTCCCGCCGGTGGTGCACACCAGGTCGGCGGTGGTGAGCGCCGCGCGCAGGGCCGCCACGTGCGCCGGCAGGGTGTCGGCCACCGGGCCGGCCACGTCGGCCGGGCGCACCTGGCAGCCGTACCGGCGCAGCCAGGCCGGCACGGCCGGGCCGAGGGCGTCGCGGACCCGGCCGTCGGCCGGCGGGCCCGAAGTCAGCAGCTCGTCGCCGAAGACCAGCAGCGCGGCGCGGGGCGGGCGGCGCACCCGCAGGGCGTCGTGCCCGCAGGAGGCGGCCAGACCGATCACCGCCGGGTCGACCGGGGTGCCGGCGGGGAGCAGTTCCTCACCCGCGTACGCCTCCTCGCCCGGCCGGCGCCATTCCGGGCTCGGTCGCGGGGTGCCGGCGATCCGGCCGTCGGCCGTGCGGCTGGACTCCTCGACCCGCACGATCGCGGTGACGCCCTCGGGCACCATCGCGCCGGTGGCGATCTCGACGGTGGTGCCGTCCTCGGCAAGCGGGGGCGGGTTGCCGCCGGCCAGCACCCGGCCGACGATCCGCCACGGCCCGCCCCCGCGTACCGCCCAGCCGTCCACGCTGGAGGTGGGGAAGGCCGGCAGGTCGGTGCGGGTGGCCAACGGCTCGGCGAGGGTGTGCCCGTCGGCGTCGGCGAGCGGCCGACTCACGGCGGGCAGGGCGGCGGCCAGGCCGACCGCGTACACCCGGGAGCGGGCCTCCTCCCAGCCCGCCGGCGGCGGTACGGCGACCTGCTCGGCGGCGGACGCGGTTTCCGTGCTCACCGGCCGAGCCTATCCCCGGGCGGTCCGGCCCGCCCCAGCAGTGGCCGGCCGACACCGCCGGTGGCCGGCCCGCCCGCGCGCCGGCCCTACGGGCGGGACCACCCCGCCCGCCGCGCCGTCAGTGGTCGCCGCCGCGCAACTGGTCGACGGCGTGGGCCAGGATCGGGCCGAGCACCGCGAGGCCGTCGCGGGCGCCGCCGGTGGAGCCGGGCAGGTTGACCACCAACATCCGGCCGACCACCCCGGCGACGCCCCGGGAGAGCGCCGCCGCGGGCACCTTGTCCCGGCTGTGGGCGCGGATCGCCTCGGCGATGCCGGGGATCTCATGGTCGAGCAGCGCGCGGGTCACGTCCGGCGTCCGGTCGGTGGGGGTGATTCCGGTGCCGCCGCTGGTCAGCACGACGTCGACCCCGGCAGCCAGGGCGGCCCGCAGCGCCTCGCCGACGGGCTCGCCGTCGGTCACCACCACCGGGTCGTCCACCTGGCAGCCCAGCTCGCGCAGCCCGGCGGCGAGCAGCGGGCCGCTGGTGTCGGCGTAGACGCCGGCCGCCGCACGGTTGGAGGCGACCACCACCCGGGCGCGGATCACGGTCGGTCCCCCGGCCGTAGCCAGCGGCCGGTCTTGCCGCCTTCCTTGCGCAGCACCCGCACCGCTTCCACCGACGCCGCCGGGTCGACCGCCTTGACCATGTCGACCAGGGCCAGGCCGGCGACCGCGACCGCGGTCAGCGCCTCCATCTCCACGCCGGTGCGGTCGGCGGTCCGCGCCGTGGCGGTGATCTCGACGGTGTCGTCGGTCAGCGTGAGGTCGACCGTCACCGCGTGCAGCGCGATCGGGTGGCAGAGCGGAATCAGGTCGGGGGTCCGTTTCGCACCCATGATGCCGGCGAGCCGGCCCACGGCGAGCGCGTCGCCCTTGGGCAGCCCGTCGCGGCGCAGCAGGTCGATCACCTCGGGGGTGGTCCGCAGCCGGCCGGCGGCCACTGCGAGCCGGCCGGTCACCGCCTTGGCGGAGACATCGACCATGCGGGCCGCGCCCGCCGCGTCGACGTGGGTGAGCTGCGCGGGATCGGTCACGGTCGCGAGCCTATCGTCCGGTACGCCCCGGACCCGGCCGAGGGCCGGGCGGTGCCGGGGGTCGGTCGGGGCGCGCCGATGAACCGGGCCCGAACAAGCCGGGCGCGGTTCTCGTGGGAATGGGGTGCCGCTGCGGACCGGGCGAATGGGCAGGGCCGAGAATTGATTTCTGCGGCATTCGGCCGCGCATATGTATACAAACTTAAACAAAACCCTGCAAAAACGCGTCAGGCTCCGTACGCCGAACGGACACCGGGCCGTCATCACAATTCACCGCCCCGCCGAACGACCGCACCAGGGGGCACCAACACCAGCGCAAACGGCTATGGACGGACCGGGGAGAGACGGGAGGGAAGCCCGCTCCGATAATTATGCCGAGAACTCGCAGGAGTTACGCTGTGGGTTTTCGCGCCAGAACGGTGAGTGACCTGAACGGCACTCATTAGCGCATTCTGCGCATATGGACATGCAATGCCACGAAGGCCCACCAAACGTCATAAGATTCGACGTGTCAGCCAAGCCCGGGCAGGCATCGGTCGACGAAGTTCTTGAGACGAAAGGCGGGACCATGAAGGCTCACGACTGGCTCTGATCGAACTCTTCACCCGAGACCTGACCGGCCGTAAAGTCCGAGATACGCACTGCCAAGAATCACCGACGGCAGAGGGACTGGACGTGGCCGGGCGCGCAAGACGCGACAGTGAGACCGATCGGCGGCTTCTGCTGCTTGTCGGTCTCGTCGTGCTGTGCGCCGCCACCGCGGTCGTGCTCAGCCTGCGCGACATCGGGTTCGACAGCCCGCCGAGCGCCCGGGAGCTCACCAGCGCGGCGACCGTGGCCTTCCTCGTGGCGGTGGGTGCCACCGTGAACGTGCGAATCCGCATCCGGGCGACAACCCACGGCGTCTCCTGGACCGAGGTCGCGGTGCTCGTCGGGCTCGCGGTGGCACCCGTGCCCTGGGTGATCCTCGCGACCGGCCTGGGCGTCGGGCTCGTCCGGGGCATCCTCCGGGTGGCGCCCCTCAAACTGGCGTTCGGCGTGGCGAAGGACATGGTCACCGCGGCCGTCGGCGGGATGGTGCTGCTGACGGTCGGCTGGAGCTGGCCGATCGGCGGGGCCGTCGGCCGGTCGATCTGGGCGCTGGTCGCCGCGTACCTCGTGGTCGTCGTCCTCGACGAGGTGCTGACCTTCCCGGTCATCGCCCTCGCCACCCGCACCCGGGTCCGCGACCTGTTCCGCGAGCACTACGACCTGCGCATCGCCAGCGCCACCGCCCGGTTCGCCGTCATCGTCTCCACCCTGCTGATCCTCAACAGCAACCCCAGCTTCCTGATCGTCGTGCCGCCGCTGGTGCTGAGCCTGCACCTTGCCTACTCCAGCCGGGTCCGCAACCGGGCGGAACGCGACGCCTGGCAGCGGCTCGCCCGGACCACCGACGCGCTCAACGTCGTCGACCTCGACAAGGTGCTCACCACCGCCGTCACCCAGGCCGCCGAACTGTTCTCCGCGGACGAGGTGGAGATCGCCCTGCGCGAGGGCACCCGGACCGTCCGGGGCGCCGCCGGCGCGCTCACCTACGACGGGCCCGCCGACCAGGTCGGTGCGGTGGACGGGCCAGCCATCGAGGTGCGCCTCGAAGGGTCCGACCGGGCCGTCGACATCGGCGCGCTGCGGTTGCGGTTCCGGGGCCCGGTCCGGCTCTCCGAACGCGAGCAGTACACCCTGCGCACCTTCGCCTCCGCGCTGTGCACCGCCGTGCGCAACGCCCAGGCGTACGCCGAGTTGGCCCGCGTCGCCGACGAGCACGCCTACGCGGCGACCCACGACGCGCTGACCGGCCTGGCCAACCGGCGGCACCTGCTGGAGCAGGGCACCGAGCAGCTCAACGCCCGACACGCCGACGGGGTGACCGCGCTGGTGCTGATCGACCTCAACCACTTCAAGGAGGTCAACGACACCCTCGGCCACGCCGCCGGTGACCGGGTGCTCATGCAGGTCGCCGGCCGGCTACGCGGTGCCGCCCACGGCGACGACCTGGTGGCCCGCCTCGGCGGCGACGAGTTCGCCGTGCTCCTGCGCGGGCTGCCCGCCCCGGCGGTGGCCGCCCACCGGGCGGAGGCGCTACTCGCCGCGCTGCACGAGCCGCTCGGCCTGGACGGCATGCGGATCAGCATCGAGGCCAGCGGCGGCATCGCCGTCGCACCGGCCAGCGGTGGGATCGCCGAGTTGCTGCGCCGCGCCGACGTGGCGATGTACCAGGCGAAGCGGGCCGGCCAGCGGATCTCCACGTACGCCCCGGCCCGGGACATTGCCGACCTCGGCCGGCTCACCCTCGGCGGGGAGCTGCCCCGCGCGGTCGCCGACCACGAGTTCACCGTCAACTTCCAGCCGATCGTCGACCTCGCCACCGGCGAGGTGACCAGCGCGGAGGCCCTGGCCCGGTGGCACCACCCGGTACACGGCATGATCGACCCGCTGCGCTTCCTGGAGGCGGTGGAACGCTCCGGGCGGCTCCCGGCGTTCGCCGAGGCGATCCTCGACGAGGCGCTGATCGCCGCCGACAGCTGGCGGGCCGCCGGCTTCGACCTGCCGGTGGCGGTCAACGTGTCGCCACGCAGCCTGCTCGACGCCCGCTTCCCCGGCGCCGTGCTCGCCCGGCTGCGCGCCCACGACCTGCCGCCGGACCGGCTGGTCCTGGAGCTGACCGAGACGCTGACCCTCAGCCAGCTCGACGTGGTCGACCGGGTGCTCAACCGGCTGCGCGACGAGGGTGTCCGGCTGGCCCTGGACGACTTCGGCACCGGCTACTCCTCGCTCTCCCTGCTCTCCCGGATCCCGGTCCACGAGTTGAAGATCGACCGCAGCTTCGTGTCTGTCATGGAGGCATCGACGGAGGCCGCCGCCGTCATCCGGTCCACCCTCGACCTGGGCCGCAGCCTCGGGCTCACCGTGGTCGCCGAGGGGGTGGCGAGCGAGCCGCAGCGCCGCGCACTCTGGGAGCTGGGCTGCGCCGCTGGGCAGGGCCACCTGTTCGGCCGGCCCGTGCCGGCCGGGACGCTGCTCTCCACGCTGCACCGCGGGTTCGGCGGTCGCCCCGGCACCCTCGCACCGCCCCTGCACGACGCGGGCGCCGTGCTTCGACTCCCCTCCGGCCGCCGGCAGGGCGGCCGAGGTCGAGGGGAGCGTCTGCCACACTTGCCCGCGTGACCGCCGCCGACCGGACCACCCGTACCCCCGCGAGCTGGCGGAGGATCGACCGGGCCGCGGGGGGCCTGGCCCTCGACATCGGCCTGTACGCCGCGTCCGCCGCGTTCGCGGCGGTCACCGCGATCAGCTCCACCCTGCCGCCGCACCGCGCCTGGGGAACCGTCGCCGCGTTCGGGTACCTGCTCGCCGCCGTCGCCGTCGCGGGTCAACTGGCCGCCCGGCGGCACGGTGCCGCCTCGTCGCTGGCCGGTCTACCCGGTCGCTGGGCGGTCACCGGCCTCGCCTGGGCCGCCACAACCGTGCTGCCGCTGATCCAGCAGGGCGCGCAGCGAGCGGGCGGCCGGACCGACCGGGCACAGGAGGAGGTGGTGGTCGTTGAGCACGCCGGCACCCGCCTCGCCGAGACCGGCACCCCGTACCTCGGACACGACGCGATCGCCGCGCTCCCCGCCGACGAGCGGCTGCTCGGCTACACCCCGTACCAGCCGGGGATGGCCCTGTTCGGCCTGCCCCGCGCGGTCGCGGACGGCTGGTGGACCGACGCCCGGCTGTGGTTCGCGGTCGCCACCGCGCTGGCCCTCGCCCTGGCGGTCCGCGCCCTACGCCCGACCGACCCGACCGACCCGACCGGCCGGGCAGCGGCGGTGCTGCGGGGCGTCCAGGCGGCCACCGTCCTGCCGATCTGCGCCCTCACCCTGGCCACCGGCGGCGACGACCTGCCCGTGCTCGCCCTCTGCCTGCTGGCCCTTGCCCTCGCCGCCGTCGACCGGCCGGGCCGCGCGGGCCTGGCCGTCGGGCTGGCCGGCGCGCTGAAGCTCTTCGCCTGGCCGGTCGCCCTCGTCCTGATCGCCTGGGCGGCGACCCGGCGCTCCTCCGGGCGGCTCGCCGCCGGCGCAGTCGGCGTCCCGGCGCTCGCCCTGCTCCCCGCGTTGCTGGTCGACCGGGACGCGCTGGTCGAGAACGTGCTGCGCTTCCCGCTCGGCCACGGCCTGGTCACCAGCCCGGCGCAGTCCCCGTTCCCCGGCCAACTGATCGCGACCGCCCTGCCCGCCGGCCGGGTGGTCGCCGCCGCGCTGCTGGTCGCGGTCGGCGTCGGGATCGCCGTCCGGCTGCTGCGCCGCCCGCCCCGCACGGCCGCCGCCACCGCCCTCATCTGCGGGTACGGGCTGCTCGCCGCGATCCTGCTGATGCCGTCCACCCGCTTCGGGTACCTGCTCTACCCGGCCGCCCTGCTGGTCTGGGCACCCGCCCTCGCCCGCCCAGAGCCGGGTGGTCTCCGCCCACCGACCGGTCGTTCTCGCCGGACTGCCGACGCGGGCCCGTCGGCAGGGCGTACACCTGAGGAATGACGACGACCTACCGTGACCGAGAGGACGCCGGCCAGGTCCTCGCCGACCGGCTCGCCGAGCTGGCCGACCGGCCCGACATCACCGTGCTCGGGCTGGTCCGGGGCGGGGTGCCGGTGGCCCGGGTGGTCGCCGAGCGGCTCCGCGCGCCCCTCGACGTGCTGGTGGTGCGCAAGCTCGGCATGCCGATGGCGCCCGAGGTCGCCTTCGGCGCGCTCGGCCCGAACGGGGTGCGGGTGCTCAATGAAGCGGTGGCCGCCCGGGTCGACCCGGGGGACGTCGCCGAGGTGCAACGCCACGAGCAGGCGGAACTGGAGCGCCGGGAACGCCGCTACCGGGCCGGTCGCCCACCGCTCGACCTGACCGGGCGGACCGCCGTCATCGTCGACGACGGCCTGGCCACCGGGGCCACCGCCCGCGCCGCCGTCCAGGTGGCCCGGCGGCTCGGCGCCCGTCGGGTGGTCGTCGCGGTCCCGGTCGGCGCCGAGGAGGCGTACGAGATGCTGGTCGCCGAGGCCGACGAGGTGGTCTGCGTCCAGCGGCCCGCCGGCTTCGGCGCGGTCAGCAGCTACTACGAGGACTTCCACGAGGTATCCGACGACGAGGTGACCGACGTGCTCGCCGCGATCGGGTGACATCACCAGGTACCTTCGGATAATGCAGCTCACCTGTCCCAAGTGTCACGGAGACATGCGTCAGTACGAACGCAGCGGAGTCGTCATCGATCAGTGCGGCGAGTGCCGGGGAATTTTCCTCGACCGCGGCGAACTGGAGAAGTTGTTCGAGGCCGAGGCGAACTGGAACCGGCAGCAGCCGGCGGGCGCCCCGAACCCGGCACAGCGCCCCCAGGCCCCCGGCGCCTACCCGCCGCCGCCTCCGCCCGCCCACCAGCCACAGCAGCCGGGGTACGGCGCGGTTCCCCCGCCGCCCCCGCCGCCCGCGCACGGCTACCCGCCCGTCGCCCCGGCGTACGGCGGGCACGGCCAGCAGCACCACGGCTACCACGGCCACTACCGCCGCAAGAAGAAGCACGGCGGCTTCCTCGGCGAACTCTTCGACTGACGGACGTGTCCGGGGCCGGCCAGTGATGTTGCCAGCCGGTCCCGGGATCGCCCCCTGGGCGGTCAGCCGATCGCCATGTCCACGAAGCGGGAGAGGTGGAGTTGCGCGGCCACGGTGATGGAGTCGGTCGGACCATTTCTGTGTTTGGCAACAATAAAGTCCGCCTCGCCCGCACGTGGCGACTCCTTGTCGTAGTAGTCATCTCGGTGTAGAAGGATTACCACGTCCGCATCCTGCTCGATGGAGTTGTGGGTGGCAATGCCGTTGGCGACGAAGTTGTGCGTGCCGAGGACGGTCGCGTCGTACACGTCAAGCTCACCGATCGACTCAATTGAGACGATTTCGTCCCAGAAGATGTCGTTGGTGGCGTGCAGCTCAAGGTCCACTGAGTCGAGGACCGCCGCAATCTTCGCCAGCCTGGATCTGCTGGGTGCGTGTTTCCACAGGGTGCTGCCGCAGAACTGGGTTCCGATCGCCTTGGCGAACTCCCGATGGCTCATGCCCTGGTCGACGAGGATCCTACGGACCTCCGACCACACTTCCGTGGGCACGGTGTCAACGTTGGTATTACTCTCCCGCTCCTCCAGCGCGCCCAGCAGCGCCGCGCAGTTGGCCGCCCGCTCGCCGTGCACCCCGATCTCACGGAGAAAACGAAGCTGGTCGTCCCTGCCTGAAATGTCGAGCGTGTACTGAGGCCGGTGCCGCGCGACAGGTACAGCCTTGAGACGGGCGGTTATGCCGTACCGGAGTAGAAGTCGGGAGATGTCCTCCAACATCCGTCGGCTGGTCGAGGAGAAGTAAATCCTGCCACTGCGGCCGGACTTGTTGAGGAAGACGGATCCGTCGGTCGCCCACAGATGGCGGAGGAAGGTGGTGATCTGCTCTTTGGGCAGGCCGAAAACCGTCTGCGGCACGAACTTCTCGTGAGACCTGTGGCCGAACAGCCCGAGACCGTCCAACCATTCGGCCACCGGATTCCGGCGGCCCCTGGCCAGTCGATGAGGAGCAGGCAGGCGCAGGGTGGTCACCCGGGCAGCGGCGTAGTCGTCCCGGACGGCGGAGATGCCGAAGTGCTTCGCCGCATCCGCAACGGCCTGCAAATTCTGTTCGTCGCAACTGGCGTACCGAATCGGTTGTCGCCGGACGAACGAGCCGTCACCGAGCAGATGGGCCAGCAGGACCACCTCTTCCTCGGGCCAGTGCCTGGTGGCGAGCGGCGGCGGGATGTGCCTCGGCGTCGCGATACGCGCCCCGGCGGCCAACTCTCTCAGCGGCACCCAGCCAGCAAAGGTCAGGAAGGGGTGGTTGGCCGTGGCCTCGATCTGCTTTCCCGACGCCAGTGTCATCCGGAACACCTCGCGAGTGCCACTCGGAAAGACGTGGGTCATGGTGCGGGGGGCGTAGCGAAGGTTGTCGTCGAGCGCCCAGACAGGAACTTCCTTTACCTCACCGGCGAGGAGTTCACCCAGCGTCACCTCTGCGTTGTTGTCCGCGCGGAGGAGCCTGGTCTCGGCGGTGAGGCAGCCGGATTCACGGAGATCGGACAGCTGGGGTCGCTTGTCGGTGCGCTGCTCAGGGCCACGGTTGAGCTGGCTCACCGCGATCACCGGGCACTCGACCTCCTTGGCGAGCAGCTTGAGGCCACGGGACAGGTCCGCGACCTCCTGCTGCCGGCTCTCGGTGCGCTTCGGCGAGGTCATCAGCTGGAGATAGTCGACCACGATCATCTTCAGGTCGTGCTTCTGCTTGAGCCGGCGCGCCTTGGCCCGGATCTCCATCAGGTTCATGCTCGGCGTGTCGTCGACGAAGAGCGGGGCCTCGCTGATCTCACCCATACACCGGGCCAGCTTGGTCCAGTCGTCGTCGGAGAGCTGGCCGCTGCGCAGCACGTGCAGCGGGACGCGGGCCTCGGCCGAGAGCAGTCGCATGACGATCTCGACCTTGCTCATCTCCAGCGAGAAGATCGCCGCAGCCTGGTTGGCCCGGATAGCCGCATGACGGGCAAAGTCCATGCTAGCGGTGCTGTTGTGCGTCGGGATCATGGACCGGCCGGCCAGGTAGAGGTGGTCCGGGTTGTCCACCGTCACGCAGCGGACCGGGACGCTCGGCACCGGCCGCACATCGACAATGAACCGGCTGTCAGTCCGAACGGTACTCTCGCTGCGCCTGCGTAGGCGATGAGTCTCCTGCTTCCGAGGCAGGTGGAACACCTCGTCAGTGGTCGTGAAGTTGAGGTTGTACGCGATGGAGGTTTCCGGCCTGCGACCCTTCACCACCTTGCGGCTGATTGAACAGCGATACCCGAGACTGACGACCAGTTCGTAGGCACCCTCGGCAAGCCTCGCCGAGGTTGTAGTGAGCTGAACAGTGCCAGCGTTGGTGATGGTGCCGTCGGTGTCGAGCAGGCCCGCGAGCAGCGCCCGGCGCTGCGTCTGCGATGCCCGCAGGTACGACTGCGGCACATGCTTGTTACCGAGCACGCCGATTGCCCGCAGCGACTGCGTCAGCGACGACGGAGAACTGGCGCAGAGGACGCAGCCCCTGCGGCCACGGCCACACATGGGGCATTCCGGAGGCCGGAGTGAGTACAGCGTCGGCTCTGTCGCTGACTTTTTCGTCTCGAAGCCGTCCGCCTCGATCCGCCGCAGGATATCCGGGTCAACGGTGGTGAGCCGGCTACCGGCGCTGTGTCCGTCACCAAGCCAGGCGCCCAGCGTGTACGGGGGCACCGGCAGGTCCGCCTCCGGCAGTTGCAGTGCTTCGGCGTTTCGTACCGCGTGGTTCAACCTGCGGTCGGCGGTGGCGGTTCGCAGCGTTGCTCGGATCTCTTCGGTCGTAACGACATCGGAGTACCGGGCGGCGTCAACCGTATCCTGCCAGGCGCTTACGCGATCCAGAAGGCGCCTGTAGACGGCGCGGGCCGGGTAGACACGGGCACGTGGGTCCCCGCGCCGCCCCTGCGCCAGCGGAGCAAATTGGTACGGGAGGTCTCGCACGACGCGGCGGGCGGTGTGGACGAACTCGTCGCCGATCACCGACGCCAGTTCAGCAACGCTGACATCCTCGGATGCCTCAGACGCCACCCGTCGCAGCCGCTCCACCGCAGAGGGGGACCAAGCGACCTTCCGGCGAACCGCGCCGGCACGCCGGGAAGCGCGTGTAGTCGTCTTCCACAGGTGCTCGGCATCCGCAACGATCACACTGCCGTCGGAGAACTCGACTTCGTAGCAGGGTCGACCCTCCATCACATCAAATGCGTGGGTGACCGTCGTCGGGCACCCGTCAGCACCGATAAGTTGGTCGCCGGCCTTAACTTCGCCCATCGTCGCCCAGCCGTTGGGCGTGGGCAGCGGGGTGTCGAGGGCGAGTGCCTTGCCGAGGCCGGGCCGCCCCGCCACGATGATGAGCTGCCCGGCGTGCAGACCGTTGAGCAGCCGGTCCAGGTCGGTGAAGCCGGTCGGCACGCCGGTCATCATGCCGCCCTGGGCGCCGACCGCCTCGATCTCGTCGAGCGTCGGCTGGAGCATGTCGGCCAGGACGGCGAAGTCCTCGTTGACCCGGCGCTCGGTGATGTCGTAGACGGCCTGCTGGGCGAGGTCGACGATGTCGTCCACGTCCCGGCTGCCGTTGTTGCCGGTGCCGTACCCGAGCTGCACGATCTTCGTTCCGGCCTCGACCAGCCGGCGGAGCACCGCCCGCTCCCCGACGATCCGGGCGTAGTAGGCGGCGTTCGCGGCGGTCGGCACGCTCGCGATCATCGTGTGCAGGTACGGGGCCCCGCCGATTCGGGCCAGGTCGCCGGAGTCGGCCAGGGCGGCGGCGACGGTGATCGGGTCGGCGGGCTCACCCCGTCCGTAGATGTCGAGGATGGCGTCGAAGACGGTGGCGTGCACCGGCCGGTAGAAGTCGTGGGACTTCAGGATCTCGACGACGTCGGCGATGGCGTCCTTGGACAGCAGCATGCCGCCGAGAACGCACTGCTCTGCGGCGACGTCCTGGGGCGGGGTCTTCTCGAACTGGCCCTCCCGCTGGGAAGGGGCTGGCGGCTGGCCACCGCCTCGTGGCTGCGTCCGCATGTCGTCGGCGACCGACACGGGTCCCCCCTCCGCTGCCTCGGTTCGACTACCGGTCCGCCGCCGGGCACGGCGACTTCCGATCGGACCGGTCGGGTCGATCGGGGGTCATCGCACCGTCGGTCGAGAGGCAACCATACGGAACCCGAGGTCAGCGACTCAACCAAGCCGGTGGACGAGCCTTGGGACAACCTGTGGACGCCGGTGGACAACATGTGCGCAGGGTGTGCACAGCCTGTGGACAACCGCTGGGGAATTCTTCCAAGCAACGCTCTGACCTGGGAAATCTCTACCCACACCCTGTGGATAAAAAATTCCCGGTCAGTTTCGCCGATCCTCGCCCCGTACGGCCTCCCGCAACGGTCGCGCCGTGCCCTGCCGGGCCCTTTCGAGCCAGGGCGGAGTCGTCCCGGGGCGAACCGGTCGGCGGTGCGTAGGCAGTCGGCACCCACGGCCCGCCGGTGGTCGGCGACCGTGGGCGACGGTGGCCGAGGGTGGGCTCTCGACGGTGCTGACCAGCGCCGTCACCGGTCAACGGGACTGGCTGGCCGGGCCGTACCAACGGCGCAGGGCCCGCACCGGCGTACCGGTGCGGGCCCTGCGCGTGGTGCTTCGGTGTCAGCCCTGGACGACGTTCAGGTCGAACTTGGCGGTCACCTCGGGGTGCAGCTTGATGCTGACCGGGTACGCACCCAGCGACTTGATGTGGCTGGGCAGCTCCAGCCGCCGACGGTCGAGGGTCGGGCCGCCGGCCGCCTTGACGGCGTCGACGATCTCGGCCGGGGTGACCGAACCGAAGAGCCGCCCGCCGTCGCCGGCGCGGGCCTTCAGGTTGACCTTCAGGCTGTTGAGCCGGGCCTTGACCTCGTTGGCGTGGTCGAGGTCACGGATCTCCCGGGCCGAGCGGGCCCGCTTGATGACCGTGACCTGCTTCTCCGCACCCTTGGTCCAGACGATCGCGAAGCCCTGCGGCAGCAGGTAGTTACGGCCGTAGCCGTTCTTCACCTCGACGATGTCGCCCGGGGCACCGAGGCCGGACACCTCCTGAGTCAGGATGATCTTCATGTCGGTGCCTCCTCTCAGCGAGCCGTGGCCGTGTACGGCAGGAGCGCCATCTCGCGGGCGTTCTTGACCGCGCGGGCGATCTGCCGCTGCTGCTGCGAGGTCACGCCGGTCACCCGTCGAGCGCGGATCTTGCCGCGGTCGGAGATGAACTTGCGCAGCAGCGCGGTGTCCTTGTAATCGATATAGGTGATCCCGTCCTTGTCTAGCGGGTTCACCTTCTTCTTTGGCTTGCGAAGGGCCGCAGCCTTAGCCATTGACCGTGCTCCTGGTTTGCGATCGCGGGCGCTCGGCGCCATTAGAACGGGGGCTCCTCATCAAAATTGCCGCCACCCGAACCAGCGCGCGAGGGAGCTGGTGCGGCCGAGGCCCAAGGGTCGTCGAAGTTGCCTCCGCCGCCGCCCTGGGCACCGCCACCGCCACCGCCACCGCCGAAGCCACCGCCACCGCCGCCACTGGAGCGCGACATCTTCTGCACCTTCGCCGTGGCGTAGCGCAGCGACGGGCCGATCTCGTCGACCTCAAGCTCGATGACGGTGCGCTTCTCACCCTCGCGGGTCTCGTAGGACCGCTGACGCAGCCGGCCCGACACGATCACCCGGGCGCCGCGCTGCAACGACTCGGCGACGTGCTCGGCGGCCTGACGCCAGACCGTGCACGCGAGGAACAACGGCTCGCCGTCCTTCCATTCGCCGGACGCCTTGTCCATGAACCGGGGCGTCGAAGCGACCCGGAACTTGGCGACCGCGGCCCCCGAGGGGGTGAATCGCAACTCAGGGTCATCGGTCAGATTGCCGATGACCGTGATGGTGGTGTCTCCTGCCATGACCATCTCCTCGCGCACTCATCGTTCGCCGTACAGACTCTCAGAGCCCTACGACAGCGTCGATGAAGCTGATCCGGGTGAACCGGGTGAACCGGACTGGACGCTGTTAGTTAGCGCATCTCCGGACGGATGACCTTGGTGCGCAGCACGGACTCGTTGAGCCGCAGCTGACGGTCCAGCTCGGCCACCGCCGCAGGCGTCGCCTGCAGGTCGATGACGGCGTAGATGCCCTCGGCCTTCTTGTTGATCTCGTACGCGAGGCGCCTACGGCCCCACACGTCGGTCTTCTCCACCGAGCCACCCGCGGTCCGGATCACGTTCAGGTACGTGTCGAGCGACGGGGCGACGGTGCGTTCCTCGAGGCTGGAGTCGAGGATCACCATGATTTCGTAATGACGCAAGACGTGCTCACCTCCTGTGGGCTAAGCGGCCACGGTCCTTCCGCGGCAGGAGGTCGTGCGTCTGCCCGCTCCGGGGCCGGGGGAACCCGGCCGGGCGCGGACAACCGGACCAGAATACCCGGTCCGAACGATCATGCCCGGGCAGGTCGGCCACTCCCGGCGTGCCGCCGGCGGCACGGTCGACCGGGCGACGGATCCGGCGGCCCGGAGGGCCGCACAGGACGGGGGCCCGGTCCGACGCTGGCGTCGGACCGGGCCCCCGTCACGAGGCCGCGGGGCGTCCCGTCCGCATTCCTTGGGTGGGACCTGGGGAGGAACGACCACACCGATGAGGTTGGATCGCGACGCCCCGCGGAGCTTCATCGTGTTGTTATCTGACAGTACAATGGCAATCGTCCCCTGTGGGGCGGATTTGAGCTTTTACCCGGAATCCCGCAGCTCGCCCCGGGCCGGGTGGCACCGTGCTGAGTGGCACCGGCGCCGCCGGACCGCCCCACGCGTCGGATCCCGCTCCGGCCGGCCGGTCCCAAACCGCCCCGTGACCCGCGCCCCGGAGAATCGCTCATGCGGGAAAGTCGACCGTCGATCCCAACCGGACCAACGACCACCCCCGCCCCGGGTGACGCCCCGCCCACCGGCGCCGTCCCCGGCGGCGCCGCAACGGATGCCGCCACCCGGGCGCACCGTCACCCCGCGCGTCGGTGCCGCGACGTAGGCTCGCCTCCATGCGTATCGGAGCCCACGTCGATTCCGCCGACCCGCTGTCGGAGGCGGCCGCCCGGGCCGCCGAGGCCGTGCAGTTCTTCCTCTCCGACCCACAGGGCTGGAAGGCCCCGCAACCGCGGGAGGACGCCGACCGGCTGCGGGCCGCCGACGTCGACCTCTACGTCCACGCCCCCTACGTCATCAACGTCGCGACGCTGAACAACCGGATCCGCATCCCGAGCCGGAAGCTGCTGCTCAGCCACGCCACCGCGGCTGCGGGGATCGGCGCGAAGGGCCTGATCGTGCACGGCGGGCACGTCAACGCGGGCGACGACCTGGCGGTCGGCTTCGACAACTGGCGCAAGACCTTCGCGTACGCGGCCGAGAACGGCGGCTTCGCCCTGCCGGTGCTGATCGAGAACACGGCCGGCGGCGACAACGCCTGCGCCCGTCGTCTCGACGCGCTGGCCCGGCTCTGGGACGCCGTCGGCGAGTACGAGGTGGGCTTCTGCCTGGACACCTGCCACGCCCACGCCGGGGGTGAGGAGTTGCTGGACCTGGTCGACCGGGTCAAGGCGATCACCGGACGGATCGACCTGGTCCACGCCAACAACTCCAAGGACGCGTTCGACTCGGGCCGGGACCGGCACGACAACCTTGGCGGCGGCAGGATCGACCCGGAGTTGTTGGTGGCGGTGATCCGGGCGGCGGACGCACCGGTGATCGTGGAGACCCCGGGCGGGGTGGACGGGCAGGGCACCGACATCGCGTTCCTGCGCGACCGGCTCGGCGCGGGAAGCACGGCGGCATGACGACCGAGCGGGTCGGCGCCACCGACGAGGACACGACCGGCGGGAGTCCGCTGGTGGACGGTGCCGCCGTGAAGAACCCGGACACCGCCACGAAGGGCACCGGGGACGGCGGGGCGACCGACGACGGGCAGGCAGCCGGCAGCGACCGGGCCGACGCCGGCCGGAAGACGGCCGACGCGGGGCAGCACGCCGAGCCCGCAGCGGGGGACGACAACGCGAAGGCCGGCATCGCGAAGGACAACGTCGGTCAGGATGACGCCGTCACCAAGTCCGCGGACACGGACGACACCAAGGGCGGCGACACGGAGAAGGGTGCCGACAAGAAGATTACGGCGGACAAGGACGCCGGAACGGCAAAGGCCTCGGACAAGAAGAAGGCGGACAAGGACGGCGGCACCGCGAAGGACGGCGGCACCGCGAAGGACGGCGACGGTGCGAAGCCGGACCGGTGGGAGGCGTTCGCACCCGCTCCGGAGCGGGTGCCCGGGCGGGTGGGGCGCGTCCTGCGGGCGGTCGGCCGGTTCCTGGTCCACGAGTGGACCCTGGCCGTGCTCGCCTCGCTGGCCCTGGCCGTCGCGCTCACCTGGCCGACGCTGCGCTACCCCCTCTACACGCTTCCTCAGGACTACTGGGACCCGAGCCTCCAGGCCTGGCAGATGGCCTGGTCGGGCCACGTCCTGCTGACCGACCCGGCACAGCTGTGGCAGTCCAACACGTTCTTCCCGGACCCGTGGAGCTTCGCGTTCTCCGACACCCTGCTCGGCTACGCACCGGCCGGCATGATCGGTACCGGCCCCGAGGCCGCCCTGCTGCGGTACAACATCATGTTCGTGCTGGCCCACGCGCTGGCCACGCTCGGGGCGTACGCGCTGGCCCGGCAGCTCGGCGCGGGTCGGGCGGGCGCGGCGGTGGCCGGGGTGAGCTACACGTACGCCCCCTGGCTGCTCGCCCAGGCGGGTCACCTGCACATCGTGTCCAACGGTGGCATCCCGCTGGCGCTGGCCATGCTGGCCCGGGGGCACGGCTGGTCGCTGCGCCACGGCTACCGCCCCGAGCGGCGGCACGCCGGGTGGGCGTACGCCGGCTGGCTGGTGGCCGCCTGGCAGCTCAGCCTGGGCTTCGGCATCGGGCTGCCGTTCGCGTACGCGCTGGCGGGGGCGACGCTCGTCGCCGCCGTGACGTGGTTCGTCCGGCGGCGGTCGAACCCCCGGCCGTTCGGGGTCCGGCTGCTCGTCGCCGACGTGGTCGGCGCGCTGCTCTTCGCCGGGGTGGGCGGGCTGCTGGCCGTTCCCTTCTTCAAGGTCGCCGAGCTGCACCCGAACGCGGCGCGGACGCTCGCCGACATCGGCGTCTACTCGCCGCCGTTCTCGGGCTTCTTCACCGCCCCAGCGGAGTCCCGGGTGTGGGGCGGCCTGCACGAGGGCGCGCGGTCGGTCCTGCCCTGGCACCCGGAGATGACCCTGCTGCCGGGCTTCGTGCTGTACGCGCTCGCCGCGGGCGGGCTGTTCTTCTCTGTGTGGCGGCTGCGGCACCGGCTGCTGCTGCTCGCCGGGGTGGTGGTGACGATGGTGCTGGCGATGGGCACCCGGTTCTTCGGCGGCACCTTCACCTACGGGTTGCTGTTCGAGTATCTGCCCGGCTGGAACGGCCTGCGCACGCCCGGACGGATGATGTTGTGGACGACGCTGCTGCTCGGGCTGCTCGCCGCGGGCGCGGTCAGCGCCTTCGCCGTCCGGGTGCGGGAGTGGGCCGCCGAGCGGGTCCCGCCGTGGCCGGGTCCGTGGCTGCGGCTGGCCACGGTGCTGCCGCTGCTGCTGGTGGTCGCCGAAGGGCTGAACAGCACGCCGCATCCGGTGGTGCCGGCCCAGCCCGCCGCGATGCGGTCGGTGGACGGCCCGATGCTGGTGCTGCCGAGCAGCCAGAACCTCGACCAGCCGGTGATGCTGTGGTCGACCAGCAGGTTCCAGGACATGGTCAACGGCGGCAGCGGCTTCACCCCCGTTCGGCAGGCCGAGATCCGGCAGGTCACCGAGAGCTTCCCGGACCAGGCGAGCGTCACCTACCTGCGCGACCTGGGTGTCCGCAACGTGGTGGTGCTGCGCGACCGGATCGCGGGCACGCCGTGGGAGACGACGATCGACACCCCCGTCGACGCCCTGGGCATCACCCGTGAGGAGATCGAGGGCGCGGTGGTCTTCCGCCTCGGGTAGTCAGAATGTGGGAGCGGGTACCTAGGCCGGCGCCGGACCGGTTGACGGGCGCCCTTCCGGTGAGTGCCGCTCAAGCGCGAAACGCCCGAATCGCGAACGCGGCGAAGCGGCGGGAGGCGACAACCCGGTCGTTGGTCGATGTGGCGTGCAGGCCGCGGTTGGCCCCCAGCATGAGGATGAGGTCGTCCAGGACAAAATCGGGCCGCAGGTAGCCGGTGTCCTTGGCACGGCGTGCGAGCTCGGCGAGCGATGTGAGCGCGTGTTCGCGTCCTGCGGCGAGATCCATGGCGTGGGGGAAGGCCGAGATGAACGCCGTGGTGAAGCCCTGGTTTCGTGCGTGCAGCCCGCAGAGCTTCTCGATCACGAGGCAGAAGCCTTGCCACGGATCCGGGTCGGCGAGCCCTTCCTCGACAATGGCGTGGCACGCGTACATCTGCTCGGTGAAGGCCTCAGCGGCCAGCGCCTGCTTGGTGGGGAAGCGGCGATACAGGGTGGCCGGGCCGACCCCGGCGCGCCGGGCGATCTCGCGCATCGGCACATCCAGGCCTTCGGCGGCGAACAGCGCCCGAGCCGCGTCGAGAATGCGCTCGCGGTTGTCCAGCGCGTCAGAACGCAGCGTCTGAGGCGAACGGTCGACCACTCTCCCACTTTAGCTAAACGGACGCCGGCGTCCGCTAGCGTCCCAGCAACCAGAGGGCGCGCCCAACGGCGGCTTGTTCACGAGGAGGGACAACGGTGAAGGCAGTCGCGATCAAGAAGTTCGGCGGCCCCGAGGGGCTTTCTGTCATCGACATCCCTGGACCGGCTCCCGCTCAGGGGCAGGTGTTGATCGCCACTGAGGCGATTGGTGTCGGAGGCGTCGACGTCGTGATCCGAAGCGGTGCTCTCGCTGCCTACGGCTTCCGGGAGGGTCATGTCCCAGGCGGCGAGGTGGCGGGGACGGTGACCGCGGTGGGCGATGGCGTCGACCCCGCATGGGTCGGGCAGCGCGTGTGGGCGTTCACCGGTACCGGCGGCGGCTATGTCGAGCAGGCAATTGCGCCGATCGGGGAGGTATTGCCCCTCCCCGCGAGCCTTTCCGCTGTCCACGCCGTGACGCTCGGGAGCTCCGGGGTCGTGGCCCACTTCGGTCTCTCCCACGCTCAATTCTCCGCGGGCGAGTCCGTGCTGGTACGCGGCGCGGCCGGCAGCATCGGGATCATGACGGTCCAGCTCGCGGCTCACGGTGGCGCCAGCGCCGTGGCAGTCACCACCTCCTCCCCCGAGCGTGGCCGTCGACTGCGCGACCTCGGTGCGACCCACGTGCTGGACCGCTCCGGAGAAGGAGGGACGGACGATCTCCCGGGCTACGACGTCATCATCGACGTCATAGCGGGTGAACACATGCCTTCGTTCATCGACAGACTGAACCCTAATGGTCGACTCGTGGTCGTCGGCGCAGTCGGTGGCCAACCGCCGGCAGACTTCGGCACGAGGTTGATGGCCGCGTTCCAGAAGTCGATGTCCTTCGCCACCTTCAGCGGCGCGACGGTAGCGGAGCCTGCTCGACGTGCCGTACGGATGGAGCAGTTCGCTGCCGCGGCTCGTGGCGAGCTCCAGACGGTGGTACACGAGGTGCTGCCGCTGGAGCACGCCGTGCTGGCGCACCAGAAGATGGACGCCGGCGAAGTCTTCGGCAGGATCGTACTGACCCCATAGTCACCTGGCCGCAACAGCTGACGGTTCAGCCAGTCGCGGCGGCTGGCTCGGCGGGGACGTCCGACGGTCGCTGGCGCCAGCGGTCGTACCACGGCGCGTCCGGTGCGCCGTCGAGCACGCCGCCGTCCGGGTCGTCGGCGTAGGTGGCCCGCACGGCGTCCCGCCCCGGGTCCATGATCTCCTTGACGACCAGCACGCAGAGCAGCACGACGGTGCCCAACCGCAACGCGGAGGCCAGCACGAAGACCCCCTCGGGGAACACCGGGCGGCTGGTCGCCGTGCCGAGCAGTTCCCCGTAGAAGGCGACGAAGTAGCCGATCTCGGCGACCTGCCAGGCGATGAACGCGCCCCACTTCGGCCGGGCGAGGACGACCAACGGCAGCAGCCAGAGCACGAACTGCTGCGACCAGACCTTGCTGAAGATCAGGAACGCGGCGACGACCAGGAAGGCGAGCTGGGCCAGCCGGGGTCGACGCGGTGCCAGCAGCGCCAGCGCGGCCACCCCGAGGCAGGCCAGTCCGAAGAGGGCATATGAGAGCCAGTTCAGGGTGGGGATGTTGGCATTCAGCCACTCGAACGGCCCCATCGAGCCGGGGCCGCCGGTGTTGACCTTGCCGTCGAGGTAGCGCCCGATGTACCACAGAGTGCCCCAGTCGATGGGCCGGGTGGTGTTCAGCTCGAAGAAGCGGCCCCAGTTGTCCCGGTAGGGCAGCGCCACCGGGAGGTTGACCACGACCAGGGCCACCAACGCCGTGCCGACGGCGGTGAGGCCGGCACGGAGCCGGTTCGAGCGCAGGGCGAGCACCAGGATCGGCCCGAGGACGAACAGCGGCCACATCTTGGCCGCCCCGGCCAGGCCGAGCAGCACCCCGGCCACCGCCGGGCGGCGGCGGGCCCAGGCGAACAGCCCGAACGCGGCCAGCCCGACGGCGAGCAGGTCCCAGTTGACGGTGGCGGTGAGGAACAGGGCGGGGGCGAGCGCGAAGAGGGCGGCGTCCCACGGTCGTCGGCGGCGCAGGTTGAGGATGACCGCGACGGTGGCCACCGCGAGCGCGCCGAGCACCAGGACGTTGAGGTTGTAGAACCACTGCCCCTGGTTGATCTCAGGGTTGTCGACGCCGAGCGCGTGCACCGGTAGCCCGAGCGCGCCCATGAAGTACCCGGTCAGCACCGGGTACTCGACGGGGTGGTCCTGGTAGGGCACCTTGCCCTCGTTGAGCCCCTCGGCGTAGTAGAGCGCCAGCACGTCGGTGTAGCACATGCGGGTGTACTGCACGTTGTTCTGCCAGGCACCGTCCTGGCAGGGGGACTTCTGCACCCAGTGCAGCGCGAGGGTCAGGCAGGCCAGGGCCAGCACGATCCGGGTGGCCGTCCAGAACCGGCTCTCGCGGCCGGCGGGCCGGTCCAGCGCGACCGCGTGGTCGCCCAGTGGGCCGCCGATCAACTCCGAGGCGCCGCGGACGAACCCGTCCGACCGGGACGGGTGGTCGCTGGCCCCGGCGTCGTCGATGTCTGTCGTCGACTGGGTGCTCATGGACAGGAATCATCCCGTATCGGTGGCCTCCGCGTCCCACCCAGGCGCGAACATTCCGGTACGCGAAACGCCGCCGGCGGCCGGACGTGGTGTCCGGCCGCCGGCGGCGGGGATGCTCAGCCCGGTCCGCTCACTCGCGGATGCGGGGCGCGACGGTGGGCAACAGCCCGCCACCGTTGCCGCCGCCGCCCGGCCGGGGGTTGCCCGGGGTTCCGGGGTTACCCGGCGTTCCGGGGTTGCCCGGGGTTCCGGGGTTGCCCGGCGTTCCGGGGTTACCGGGGGTCGGCGGGCACAGGATGTTCAGTGGGTCGCAGTTCGGCTGCCCCGGCTGGGTCGGCGGGGTCGGCGGGGGCGGCTCGGTGCCGTTGCCGGCGTCCGGGTTGCCCATCCCGGTGACCGAGGGCAGGCTCTCCTTGTTCTTGCCGTCGAGCGCGGCGTTCATGTACCGCTGCCAGATGGCGCCGGGGAGCTTGGAGCCGCCGATGTCCTCGCCGTTCTTGTCCCTGATCTGCGGCTTCTTCGGGTCCTTGCTGCCGACCCAGACCGCGGTGGCGAGCTGTGGGGTGTAGCCGACCATCCAGGCGTGGGCATTGTCCTTGCTGTCGTACTCCCAGGTGCCGGTCTTGCCCGCCGCCTCCCGGCCGTTCTCCAGCGACCGGCTGTTGGCACCGGGGATCTGCTTGAGGACGCTGGTGACCTCCTTGGCCACGTCCGCGCGGATCCGCGGCTGGGGATTGAGCTTCTCCCCCTTGACCAGCTCCCACTCGCCGGTGTCCACGTTCTGCTTCTCGACCTTCATCACGAAGTGGGCCTTGTTGTACATGCCGGCGTTCGCGAGGGTGGCCAGGCCGTTGGCGTGGTCGAGGACGGTCACCGGGTACTGGCCGTAGCCGATCACGTGGTAAAAGGGCGCGGGGGCGACATCCTCGGGCTTTTTCTTGGTCAGGTCGACCGGCTTCGGCGGGTTGTCGGAGGTGGTCCACATGGTGGTTATGCCGGCCGCGCGGGCCATTTCCACCACCTTGGCCGGGCCAATTTCCTCGGTGACGTGGAAGAACGGCACGTTGTACGACTTGATCGTCGACTCCTCCAGGGTGCACCACGTCTTACAGACGCCGGCGCCCCGGCCCGCGTTCTGCACCTCGTTCTTGAAGCCCTTCGGCTTGAACGGGGTGGCGTCCCAGTGCGACTTCACGGAGATGTTGGCGTTGATCGCGGCGGCCAGCGTGTAGACCTTGAACGACGAACCCGGGGCGTGGCCACCGGTCAGGTTGCCGGAGGAGTCGGTGTTCTTGCCGGCGTAGTCGAAGTCCGCGCCGCTGTCGCCGCCGTAGTAGGCGAGCACCCGGCCGGTCTTCGGCTCGATCGAGACCACCGCCGCCATCAGGTTCTTCGGCTGGCCGGCCAGCTCGGAGTTCTTCTTGGCCCGCATCGCGGTGTTCTCCGCCGCGCCCTGGAGCTTCGGGTCGATCGTGGTCTGGATCCGGTAGCCGTCCTCACGCAGCGCGTCTCCGCAGCTGATCTTGCCGGCCGCCCCTGAGTTGGAGCAGATGCCCCACTGCTCCATCTCCTCGCGGACGTAGTTGATCACGTTGCCGCGGGAGGTCTTCACGCCGAACGCGGCCGAGCCGGCGGCCTTCGGGCTGAGTATCTTCGGGTACTGCGCGTCGGTCGGTCGTTGTGGCTTGTTCGGGGCGTTGATCCAGCCCTTGGCGGCCATGCCGTCGAGCACGTACGTCCACCGCGACCGCGCGTCGTCCGGGTTGACCGCCGGGTCGTAGCCCTTGTGAGTCTCACTGGCGACCGGCTGCTTGATCAGCGCGGCGAGCACCGCGGCCTGGGCCACGGTGAGCTCCTTGGTATGTTTCCCGAAGTAGGTCTGCGACGCCGCCTCGATGCCGTACGCGCCGCGCCCGAAGTAGATCACGTTCAGGTAGTGCTCCATGATCTCGGCCTTGGTGTACTCGTCGCTCAGCTTGGAGGCGAGGATCGCCTCCTTGACCTTCCGGGCGTACGTGTCGTCCTTCAGGCTCGCGTAGGCGTTGCGGGCGTACTGCTGGGTGATGGTCGAGGCGCCCTGCTTGTCGCCGTTGGTGAGGTTGTTCCACGCGGCCCGGGCGATGCCCTTGTAGTCCACGCCGGAGTGCTCGTAGAAGCTCTGGTCCTCCGCCGCGGCCACCGCGTCCTGCATGTGCTGCGGGATGTCGGCGATCTTGACGAGCTGCCGGTTCTGGTCGCCGAGCGTGGCCAGGACCGTCTTGTTGTCCTTGGCGTACACCGTGGTGGACAGCGGCAGCGGCAACTGCTCGGGCAGCACGACCGTGGTGGAGTAGTACGTGAAGCCGACGACGCCGATGCCGGCCAGCATGATGAAGATCGCGAAGCTGGCGATCAGCATGTTGATCCGGCGACGCTTCTTCGCCCGCGCGATCGCGTTCGGGTCGCCCGCGCCGCGGCCGCCACGACCGCCACGACCCGGACCGGTGGGTCCGCCGGGGCCTCCCGGCCCGCCCGCACCGCCGCCGGACACCGGGGCCACCCCGGCCCGGCCGACGGTCGCCCGGCCGGCGGGCCCGCCCACCGCCGCGGACCCGACGCTCGCCCGACCGGCGGAGCCGACCCCGACCGAGGCCCGCCCGGCCGGGGCGCCGCCGGGCGCCGGGGAGACGGGCACCGAGGCGCGACCCGCGCCGGCCCGCCCGGCCGCCGGGGCGCCGGGGGCCGGCACCGAGGCCCGGCCCGCGCCCGCGCGCCCGACCGAGGCGGACCCCACCGAGGCGGAGCCGGCGACGCCGCCGCGCGGCGGCGGCACGGACGCCGAGCCGCCCACCGAGGCGCGGCCACCGGTGCCCCGGGGCGCGACCGAGGCACGGCCGCCCTGTGCCGTACCCTCTGGTGACCAGCCGTTGCCGCGGGCGTCGCCGCCGCGGCCGTGCGCGTCGGCCGTGCCCGGGTCGCCGTTGGCGCCCGGGATCTGGGCCCGCCCGCGCGAGGAGCTGGGATCGCCGTACGAGTTCATTCCTCACACCCTGCCGGTCGCGGTGGGACGCGATCGCGCCGCCACCGGGTTGCCGTGAGCTGAAACACGCGACGTCCCCGCCCGAGCGTGTCGGGTCGGGGGCGTTTCTTCAGGATCAATCGGGCCAATCAGGCCAAAGGGCTGTCGGTCGTCCCGTCTTCTCCACACCGGGTCAACCGAACCAGCTGGACTCACCGTTGCGCCTCTCGCCTCCGCCGAACGGCCGGACCGGCACCCGCGGCCGAGCCGCCCACCGCGCCCTGCTCCGCCCCGGCCTCCGTGTCACCGGCCAGCCCGTCCCGGCCGAGCAGGTACTGCTCGACGAGGTGGTTCCAGTCGCAGCCGAGGCACACCTCCACCACGAAGACCTGGAACTCACGCAGCGTCATCGCCAGGACGGGCAACTCGGTCAGAGTACGCGCCTGCCCGGCGGACTGCTTGAGCTCGTCCCCGTAAATGTAGTGAACGTGGGTGAGGTTCTCGCTGCGGCAGATCGGGCAGCGGTTTTCGGTCGGTTCCCCGTGGAACCGGGCGGCGTTCTTCAGGTACGGGGAGGCGTCGCAGACGTCGTACGTGCCGACCCGGCCGGCGAGGAGTTCGCGCAGCACCGCCCGCTTCCGGAGCGAGTAGTCGACCACCTGGCGCTGCGTACGCATGCGGAGAAGGGTACGCGGTCGGGCCCGACGAGGCGACCACCGTCACATTCCGTTACCCCGGGAACTCGCTTCGAAAGGTTTGCCCTGATCCTGGGTGAGCCGCTAACGTGCGATGTATCGGTCCGATACATCGCGGTGGTTACGCCCACGCATCAGGGGTAAGAAGGGGTGGCCCGTGCTCGAGCTCGCCATCCTCGGCCTCCTCCAGGAGTCCCCGATGCACGGCTACGAACTCCGCAAGGAGCTCGCGGCCAAGTTGGGCGCGATCCGGGCGGCGATCAGCTACGGCTCGCTCTACCCGACGCTACGCAGGTTGCAGGCGGCGGGATGGATCACCGAAGCCGCCGAGACCCCCGCGACCGCCGAGGAGGTTCCCGCGCTGACCAGCCGGCGAGGTCGGGTGGTCTACAAGATCACTGCCGAGGGCAAGGAACGCTTCGCCCAGCTCATCGGGCAGGCCGGTCCCGAGACGTACGACGACACGGGCTTCGGAGTGCACTTCGCGTTCTTCGCCCGCACTGACCAGGCGACCCGACTCCGCATCCTGGAGGGTCGCCGCCGAAAGATCGAGGAGCGTCGCGAGGGTCTTCGCGACGTGCTGGGCCGGGCGGCCGAGCGCCTCGACGCGTACACCCTGGAACTGCAACGCCACGGTCTCGACGCCTGTGAGCGCGAGGTCCGCTGGCTGGAGGAGCTCATCGCCAATGAGCGCTCCGGCCGTGCCCCGACGGTCCCGCGAGCCGGGACGGTTGGCGGCCGACGAGATAACGACAGCCCGCCTCCGCCTGGAGAGTCCAGGAAAGAGCGGCCGTGATGAAGAAGAAGGAGGCAGACGCTATGGGCTCCGTCCGCGTCGCCATCGTCGGTGTGGGAAACTGCGCCTCGTCCCTCGTGCAGGGCGTGGAGTACTACCGCAACGCCGACCCGAACGACCGCGTCCCGGGTCTCATGCACGTCACCTTCGGCGACTACCACGTCTCGGACGTGGAGTTCGTCGCGGCGTTCGACGTGGACGCCAAGAAGGTGGGCATGGACCTCGCGGAGGCGATCGTCGCCAGCGAGAACAACACCATCAAGCTCTGCGACGTGCCGCCGACCGGCGTCAGCGTGCAGCGCGGTCCGACCTTCGACGGTCTGGGCCAGTACTACCGCGAGATCGTCGAGGAGTCGGACGCCGCTCCGGTCGACGTGACGCAGACGCTGCGCGACGCGCAGGTCGATGTCGTCGTCTGCTACCTGCCGGTCGGTTCCGAGCAGGCCGCCAAGTTCTATGCCCAGGCCGCGATCGACGCCGGCTGCGCGTTCGTCAACGCCCTGCCGGTCTTCATCGCCTCCGACCCCGCGTGGGCGCAGAAGTTCACCGACGCGGGCCTGCCGATCGTCGGCGACGACATCAAGAGCCAGGTCGGCGCCACCATCGTGCACCGCGCCCTGGCGAAGCTCTTCGAGGACCGCGGCGTCGAGCTGCTGCGCACGTACCAGCTCAACTTCGGCGGCAACATGGACTTCATGAACATGCTGGAGCGCAAGCGGCTGGTCTCGAAGAAGATCTCGAAGACCCAGTCGGTCACCTCGCAGATCCCGCACGAGATGCAGAAGAGCGACGTGCACATCGGCCCGTCGGACCACGTGCCGTGGCTCGACGACCGCAAGTGGGCGTACATCCGTCTGGAGGGCCGCTCCTTCGGTGACACCCCGCTCAACGCCGAGCTCAAGCTCGAGGTGTGGGACTCGCCGAACTCGGCCGGCGTCATCATCGACGCCGTCCGGGCCGCGAAGATCGCCCTGGACCGGAAGATCGGCGGCCCGATCCTGTCGGCCTCGTCGTACTTCATGAAGTCCCCGCCGGTGCAGTACTCCGACCACGACGCGCACGCCGCCGTCGAGTCCTTCATCGAGGGCGAGGTCGAGCGCTGACCCGCTGACCACCAGCACCACCGCGAGGGCCGGGTCCGTCGGGACCCGGCCCTCGCGTTTCGCGCCGGCCACCGCCCTTCCTCCTCCGGCGCGGCAGTAAGGAGCAGACCGTGGATTCCTCGCAGATCGTCGCCCAACTCGTGCAACGGGCCCGCGACACCCCGTACGCGGTGACCCCCGTCCCGGGCGGCGCGCGGGTCGGGCTGGCCGTGGCCGACATGCGCTGGCACACCCTGTTCCACCGCAGCGGGCTCACCATCGAGCACGCCGTCGTGCTGCGGTTCGACGACACGAGCCGGATCTACACCCGGCAGCAGGAGAACCGGAGGCTGAGCTACCGGTTCGGCATCGACGGGCGGGTGATCGGCGCCTCCCTGAGCGCGAGCGTCTTCAAGGGCACCCAGATCAACTTCCGGCGCGGCGCGGTCGTCGGCCGGCACGACGACGGCAGCCTGGTGCGCGGCTACCGGTTCGACTCTCGCGAGCTGACCTCGTTCGTCGACTCTGTGCTCGTCCCGTCGGGGTGGAGGCGGGCCATGGACCGGAGCACGAAGATCGGGCTGGTCGCGGGGATCGCGGGGGGCGGGATCGCGGTGCTGACGCTGATCTGCCTGGGCGTCGCGATCCTCGTCACGGGCTGAGTCGCCCCCGCCGACCCGCCGGTCACGACCAGGCGCGTTGCAGGGCGACCCGGGCCTCCAACTCCAGCAGCGTCACCTTGCGGGGCAGGCCGCCGCCGAAGCCGACCAGCTTCGCCCCCGCGCCGACGATCCGGTGGCAGGGCACGATCACCGGGATCGGATTGCGGTTGCAGGCCACCCCGACGGCCCGCGCCGCGCCCTGGTCCCCCACGGCCTTGGCCACCGCCCCGTACGTCATCGTCTCCCCGTACGGGATGCGGGTCATCTCCCGCCACACCGCCCGCTCGAACTCGGAGCCCCGGCGCACCGACACCGGCACCGTGAACTCGGTCAGCTCGCCGGCGAAGTACGCCCGCAACTCCGCCACGGCCCGCCCGGACAACTCGTCGCCGGGCGTCTCGGCCGCCGCCGCCACCCGCCCGAAGTTCGCGCCGCACACCCCGGTGTCGTCGGTGGCCACGGAGAACTCGCCGATCGGCGAGTCGAGGACGGTCCAGCGCACACCCCCATTCTTCCCTCCCGGTCCGACCTCGCCGCGATCAGGCCGCCCGACGAGGCAAGATTCCGGCTCCGGTGGGCGTCTTGACCATCGGAGGTGGGCGGTGACTGAGGTGACCGACGGGGAGTTCACCGCGTTCGTCAACGAGCGGGGCGCGGCCCTGCTGCGCTTCGCGTACGCCCTGGCCGGCAGCCAGCACGGCGCGGAGGACCTGCTCCAGAACGCGCTGGCCAAGGCGTACGCGCGCTGGCCGCGGATCCGGGGCGACGCCGAGCCGTACGTGAAGAAGATCCTGTACCACGACCAGGTCTCCGGCTGGCGACGCCGATCCCGGCGGCCCGAGGTGCCGGTCGACGTGCTGCCCGAGCCCCCGGCCGAGCGGGACAGCGGGCACGACGTCGACCTTCGGATGCTGCTGCGGGACGCACTGCTGACGCTGCCGCCCCGGCAGCGGGCGGTGCTGACCCTGCGGTACCTGGAGGACCTGAGCGTGGAGCAGACCGCCGCCCTGCTCGGCTGCCGGACCGGGACGGTGGCCAGCCAGGCGTCCAGGGCGCTGGCCAAGCTCCGGCAGTTGGTGCCCGACTTCGCCAAGCACGCCGACAGGCCGGAGGTGAACCGATGAACTCCTCCGCCGAGGAGGCGCTGCGGGCCGCCGTACACGAACTCGCGGGCGAGGCCCGTGCGGTCCCGGACCTGGCGGCCGGTGCGCTGCGGCGCGGCCGGCGGGTGCGGGCCCACCGCCGGGCGATGGTGGTGAGCGTCTCAGTGCTCGCCGTCGCCGCCGTGATCCTGCCGTTCGTGCTGCTGCGGCATCGCCCGCCGGTCCTGCCGGCGGTGCCCGAGCCGACCGTCAGCGCAACCCCCGGCCCGGACCTGCTCCCGACCCCGGGTCGGGACTGGACGGCGTCGCCGCTGGTCCTGCCGGGAGGCTGGGTGGTCGGCAGCGCCCTGCTCGACGGCACCGGTTGGGTGCTGGACCGGAGCCGGAACCGCTACCAGCGCGCCGCCGGCTACGCCGGGGTGTGGCCGGCACCGAGGGGCGCGTTCAGCGCTCTCGTCGACGCCGACCGGCCCCTGGAGATCGGACTGGGCGACACGGCCCGGGGCCGGACCGACTGGATCCGCGTCGGCCCGGGCGCCGGGGCGCCGCAGTGGTCGCCGGACGGACGGCGGCTGGTGGTGACGATCAGCGACAAGGACACCGGGGGACGGTTCATCGGCGTCCTCTCCACGGACGGCGGGTTCCGTCGCTACCCCGTCGACACCGTGCGCTACTTCTGCACCGACCACTGCTTCTTCACCTGGACCCGGGACGGCCGGGAGTTGGCGCTCCAGCAGACCGAGGCGTTCGCCCCCCGGTCCGAGTCGGCGCGGCACCCCCGCCGGGGCGTGCAGCTCTTCTCCGCCGACGACGGCCGGCCGACCCGGTTCGTGGCCGTGCCCGGCGACCCGGTCGGCCCGTGGGCCTGGTCGCCGGACGGCCGGCTGGTGGTGGTGCAGGGCCAGACCGAACCACTGCTGGTGGAGACTGCCACCGGCCGGGTGATCCGGGCCCTGCCGACGGCCGACACCGCCTTCGTCTCCGACGACCGTCTCCTCTACCGACATCCGTACGGCTACCGGGACTACGTGCTCGCCGATCCGACCGGACGGGAGCTGGCCCGGCAGCCCGTGCCGCGCGAGGTGGCCACCCTGGAACTCTCCGCCACCCCGCGCTGAGCGTGCACCGGCCCCGCCTCCGCCGGTGCGCCCCTGCCCCGTGGCCTCCACCTGACGCGACCTGCCCCACCGCCTCCGCCGGGCGTGGGCCACGGCCGCCGGGTGACCTTGCGCGGCGGCGCTACCGTGCAGCTCATGGCCTCGGGGACGCTCATCTTCCTGATCATCGGCGGGGCGGGCGTCGCCGTGCTGGCGCTGGCCCTGCTCGGCGCGGAGCTGTTCCAGTTCGGCCATCCCGACGTCGACGGGCCGGTGTCCGTCGAGGCGGTCGCCGGCTTCACCGGCGCGTTCGGCTTCGGCGCCGCGATCGTCAACGAGCTGCTCGGCGGGCGTACCCCCGGGATGATCACGGCGGCGGTGGCCGGCGGCGCGCTGGCGGCGGTGCCCACGGCCTGGGTCGCGGTCCGGCTCAGCCGGGCGGCCCGTACCATGCGGACCGACCCCACCCCGACCCGCAACGACCTGGTCGGCGCGCTCGGCCTGGTGGTGACCCCGGTGCCGGTCGACGGGTACGGCGAGGTCCGGGTCCGCGTCGCCGGCCAGCCGGTGAAGCTCAACGCCCGCGCCGACGAGCCGATCCCGGTCGGCGCCCGGGTCTTCGTGGTGGAGGCCCTGAGCGAGACCAGCGTGTACGTCGAAACCTACTGAGCCCTGCCGCAGGGACCCACCAAACCCCCTTCACCCCCTCGGAGCGGAAGTCGCATGCCCCTTCTCATCGCCATCGGCGGCGTGGTTCTCCTCGTCGTCTTCCTCCTCCTCTTCGTGCTCTCCCGGATCAAGGTCGCCGGGCCCAACGAGGCGTTCATCGTCACCGGCCGCAGGGGCCGGACCACGCACACCGCCGACGGCGGCCGGTCCACCGACAACTCCGGGCAGAAGGTCGTCCTCGGCGCGTCGGTCTTCGTCCTGCCGGTGGTGCAGAAGATCCAGTCGCTGGACCTGTCCAGCCGTCGCATCGACGTCGGCATCAAGGGCGCGGTGAGCAAGCAGGGCATCCGGGCCGACCTGCACGGCGTCGCCATCGTCAAGGTCGGCGGCACCGAGGACGCGATCCGCGCCGCCGCCCAGCGTTTCCTGCACCAGCAGGGCGAGATCGACAACTTCACCCGCGAGGTGCTGGCCGGCGCGCTGCGCTCGATCGTCGGCCGGCTCACCGTCGAGGAGGTCATCCGGGACCGGGCGGCGTTCGCCAGCGCGGTGGCCGAGGAGGCCGAGCACTCGATGACCAACCAGGGCCTGGTGCTGGACACCTTCCAGCTCCAGGACATCGTGGCCGAGGGGTCGTACCTGCAGGACCTGGGACGCCCGGAGGCGGCCCGGGTGCTCAAGGACGCCTCGATCGCCGAGGCCCGGGCCCGGCAGCAGGCCGAGCAGGAGCGGCTGCTGGCCGAGGAGGCCATCGCCGAGGCGAACCGGAACCTGTCGCTGAAGCAGGCCGCCATCCAGGCCGAGATCGACGCCGCGAAGGCGAAGTCGGCGGCGGCCGGCCCGCTCGCCCAGGCCGAGCGGGACCAGGCGATCCTCTCCGAGCAGCAGAAGGTGGCCGAGCGCAACGCCGAGCTGAAGCAGCGCCAGCTCGACACCGAGGTGCGCAAGCCGGCCGACGCCGCCCGGTACAAGGTGGAGCAGGAGGCCGAGGCGGCCCGTAACGCGGCCGTGCTGAACGCCGACGCCCAGCGGCAGGCCACCATCGCCGCCGCGCAGGCCGTCGCCGAGCAGTCCCGGCTCACCGGTGAGGGCGAGCGGGCGCGTCGGGCCGCCCTGGCCGAGGCGAACGCGATCGAGGGCGCCAAGGAGGGCGAGGCCGAGCAGCGCCGGCGCTCCGCGATCGCCGAGGCGGTCGAGCGGGAGGGACAGGCCGAGGCCGCGGCCATCCTGGCCAGGGGGCAGGCCGAGGCCGACGCGATGGCCCGCAAGGCCGAGGCGTTCGCCGCGTACGGCGAGGCGGCGGTGCTGGACCTGCTGGTCCGGGTGCTGCCGCAGGTGGTCGAGGCGGCCAGTGCGCCGATCGGCGCGATCGACAAGCTGACGGTGATCTCCACCGACGGGGCGTCCTCGCTGACGAAGTCGGTGGCGAGCAACGTGGCGCAGGGGCTCCAGCTCGGCACCGACCTGACCGGCATCGACCTGGCCGGCCTGCTCGCCAAGCTGGGCGGAGGGCAGAACGCCACTGCGGCGGCCGACCACGGCGGCCGGGCCGCTGTGGACGGGAGCACCGGCGACCGCTGAGTCACGCCGAGGCCGGCCGGACCCTTGCGGGTCCGGCCGGCCTCGTCTGCGGGGCATGGGAGAAAGGCCGGCGCCCGCCGGACCTCCCCGGGATGGGGCGGTGCCGACGGGCGCCAGGTTGGTGCGAGGGCCGTCAGGCGAGAGCGATGGTGAACTGCTCTGCGGAGGTGATCGCGGTGCTATTGGCGATCAGCGGCTTGCTGCCGCCGTCCTGGGCCGTGACGAGCATGCCGTTGGCGTTCGAGATCAGGTAGACGGTGCCGTCCTGGTCGGGCTCGCCGACGTAGAACGCCTCATCGCCGATGACCTCGGTGCTCTTGGCCAGCAGCGGCGCAGTGCCGCCGTTCTGTGCGACCACGTACTTGTTGTTGATTAGCGCGCGGAGGGCGACCCACCCGGAGCCGAGGTCGACGAGCTCGTACTTCTCCCAGGCGCCAGCGGAGGTGCCGCGGGCGATCAGCGGCTTGTTGCCGCTGCTCTCCGCCGTGACGAAGTTGCCGTTCACCTTGGCCTGCATGCTGACGATCGGGTTCGGTGCCTCGAAGTCGAACTTCTCCCACGCGCCGATCGAGGTGCCGCGGGCGATCAACGGCTGGTTGCCGGCGTTCTCCGCCACGACGTACTTGCCGTTGATCTGCGCCTTGAGGCTGATGCTGCCGTCGGTGTTGTTGAACAGCTCGAACTTCTCCCACGGGCCGATCGCGGTGCTGCGGGCGATCAACGGCTTGCTGCCGGCGTTCTCCGCCACGACGTACTTGCCGTTGATCAGCGACTTGAGGGCGACCAGCCCGCTGCCGGCGGAGACGACGTCGAACTTCTCCCACGCGCCGAGCTGCCAACTGCGGGCGATCAGCGGCTTGGTGCCGCTGCTCTCCGCCACGACGAGGGAGTCGTTGATTCGGGCCCGAAGGCCGACAGAGCTGCGGCTGACCGGGGCCGCATTCACGTGCAGCAGCCGGTCGATGCTGCCCGTCGGGCCGAGCACCGCGCCGGAGATGCCGTTGGTGACGATGGCGTCGCGCACCTGCTTCGGGGTCCAGCTCGGATGCTGGCCGAGGAGCAGGGCGGCGGCGCCGGCCACGTGCGGGGCGGCCATCGACGTGCCGTTGATCGTCTCCTGCGCGTCGGTGCCGCCGATCCAGGCGGAGGTGATGCCGACGCCGGGGGCGAACGTGTCCAGGCAGGAGCCGTAGTTCGAGAAGGCGGCCATCATGTCCACCCGGTCGGTGGCGCCCACGGTGATCGCGGCTCCAGCCCGGGCCGGCGAGTACGAGCAGGCGTCGTCCGCCTCGTTCCCGGCGGCGACGGTGTAGCTGATGCCGGAGGCGATGGAGGCGGCGACCGCGTCGTCCAGCGCCAGGTCCGCCGGGCCGCCGAGGCTCATGTTCGCCACCGCCGGCTTCTGGGCGTTGTTGGTCACCCAGTCGATTCCGGCGACGACCTCCTCGGTCGTGCCGTAGCCATCGCAGTTGAGCACTCGCACCGCGACGAGGTCGACGTCCTTGGCGACGCCGTACGTGGTGCCGCCCACGGTGCCCGCCACGTGCGTGCCGTGCCCGAGGCAGTCGGACTCGATCCCGTCGGCGACGGCGTTGAACCCGAAGCTCGCCCGGCCACCGAAGTCCTGGTGGTCGATGTTGATGCCGGAGTCGATGACGTACGCGGTGACGCCGCTGGCCGACCCCGGGTACGTGTACGAGTTGTTCAGCGCGGGGGTGGTCTGGTCGATCCGGTCCAGGCCCCAGGAGGGCGGGTTGGCCTGGGTGTCGCTCGCGGAGTACTTGCGGACCGGCTCGACGTACGCGACGCCCGGATCCGCCGCCAGGCGCCTCGCCTGGGCGGGGGTGAGCTGCGCGGAGTAGCCGCGCAGGGCACCGGTGAAGACCTTCCGGACCGTACCGCCGTTGGCCTCCGCCAGGGCCTTCACCGTGCTGCGGGTGACGCTCGGGCTGGCCTTGCCGTTCTTGAGCTTCACGATGTAGCGGCCCGGCACGACGCTCTTGTCGGCTTTACCGGCCTGCGGGCGCTTCGGAGCGGTCAGGGCCGGCCGCACCGGACCCCCGGCGGCGTCCGGGCTGACCGCGCCCGGGCTGGCCTGGGGGCTCGGGGTGGTCGGGTTGGCCACCGCGGTGCCACCTGTGGTGGCGCAGACGATGGAGGTCACGGAGGCGAGCGCGAAGCCGGCCACCGTAGAGCGGCGCATTACGCCACGATTTCTCAAAGAAAACTCCCCGTTGCAGCATCAACCATCCAGCTCGGATGGCCGAGAAATGATGATTCCGGCCTCACACTGATGGACAGGAGGCCTGGATGATGTTGCACCATCATGGACGGTCGTCAAAGGGAATTACCTCAGCCGATCGGTCGATACGGTGCCGACTCGGCGTCAATTTCCCGACTGTAGGGACATCGGAACCCTCGGCGGAGCCCTCGGTCAGCCGGCGATGCCCTGCTCGCGGGCCCAGCGCAGCAGCTCCGCCTCCGCCTCGTCGCGGTCCAGCGGGCCGCGCTCCAGGCGCAGCTCCTTCAGATACTTCCAGGCCCGGCCGACGACCGGCCCCGGTGGCACGCCGAGCAGTTCCATGATCGCGTTGCCGTCCAGGTCGGGGCGGACCCGGGCCAGGTCCTCCTCGGCCTCGATCCGGGCGATCCGCTCCTCCAGCGCGTCGTAGTCCGCCGCCAGGGCGGCGGCCTTGCGCCGGTTGCGGGTGGTGCAGTCCGAGCGGGTCAGCTTGTGCAGCCGGGGCAGCAGCCCTTCGGCGTCGGTGACGTAGCGGCGCACCGCCGAGTCCGTCCACTCGCCCCGGCCGTACCCGTAGAAACGTAGGTGCAGGTTGACCAGCTTGACCACCTGCGTGATGACGTCCTTCGGGTACTTCATGGCCTTCATCCGGGCCTTGGTCAGCCGGGCGCCGACCACCTCGTGGTGGTGGAAGCTGACCCGGCCGTCCGGCCCGACCGCCTTGGTGGCCGGCTTGCCGACGTCGTGCATCAGCGCGGCCATCCGCAGCACGAAGTCGCAGCCGCCGGTCTCGTACGACACGGCGTTGCTGACCACGGTGAGGGTGTGCTCGTAGACGTCCTTGTGCTGGGCGTGCTCGTCGATCTCCAGCTTCAGCCCGGTCAGCTCGGGCAGGAAGCGGTCGGCCAACTCGGTGTCGACCAGCAGCCGCAGCCCGGTGATCGGGTCCGCGCCGCAGAGCAGCTTGGTGAACTCGTCGCGGATCCGCTCGGCGGTGATCCGGTCGAGGTCGGCGGCCATCCGGGCCATCGCGGCGCGCACGTCCGGGTGGACGGTGAAGCGGAGCTGGGCGGCGAACCGGGCCGCCCGCAGCATCCGCAGCGGGTCGTCGCCGAACGACTCGGCGGGGGTGCCGGGGGTGCGGACCACCTTGGCGGCGAGGTCGTCGAGGCCGCCGTGCGGGTCGGTGAACCGGTGTTCGGGCAGGCTGACCGCCATCGCGTTGATCGTGAAGTCGCGGCGCTTCAGGTCGTCGGCGAGGTTGGTGCCGTACTCGACGACGGGGTTCCGGCTGACCTGGTCGTACGCCTCGGCGCGGAAGGTGGTGATCTCCAGCCGCAACCCGTCGCGCTGGCAGCCGATGGTGCCGAAGTCGCGGCCCGTCTCCCAGACCGACTCGGCCCAGCCCTTGATGATCCGCAGGGTCTGGTCGGGGTGGGCATCGGTGCAGAAGTCCAGGTCGTCGCCGAGTCGACCGAGCAGGGCGTCGCGTACCGACCCCCCCACCAGGTGCAGCTCGTGGCCCGCCTTGGCGAACCGGCGACCCAGCTCGTCGGCGACGGGGGAGACGCGGAGCAGTTCGGCGACGGCGTTGTGCTGCGCGGCGGTGAGCTCGCGGCGGTCAGCGGCGTGGGGAGCGGAGGCTTCGGACATGGGATCGCCAGCGTATCGGGCCGGTGGAGGAACTGATCCGCCGGGCGCGGGTCGGCGGTGGGGTTGACTATGGTCATGTGGTGCGGGCCGGTGCCCGGCTCCGAGACGTACCCCATGGAGGCTGGAAGATGAGCGGCGGTCTCTACCGCAGCGCGAACGCCGCGCAGGGCGGCGGCCGGCCCCCGGGCGACGACGCCACATTCATCTCGGCGGAGCCGTTGAACCAGCCCGCCGTGGAGGCCACCGCGCCGCCGCAGGAGGTCGTCGCGGAGACCAGCGCCGCGACCAACAGCGCGGTGATGGCGATCGGCAGCCTGGTCAGCCGGGGCACCGGCTTCCTGCGCACGCTCGTGCTCACCGCCGCGCTGGGTGGTGCCCTGGTCGGCGACGCCTACACCACGGCGCAGATCTTCCCGGGGATGGTCTACGAGTTCCTGCTCGGCGGCATCCTGACCAGCGTCCTGGTTCCGGTGCTGGTGCGCCGGCGCAAGACCGACGACGACCGGGGCCAGGCGTACGCCCAGCGGCTACTCACCCTGGCGGTGATCGCGCTGGCCGTTGCGGCGGTGATCGCGGTCGCGATCGCCCCGGTGCTGACCTGGCTGTACGCCAGCGACCAGCAGACCGGCGACTACCGCGGCCTGGTCAACGCGCTGTCCCGACTGATGCTGCCGATGATCTTCTTCACCGGCCTGAGCGCGCTGATCAGCGCGGTCCTCAACACCCGGGGCCACTTCGCCGCCCCGATGTGGGCGCCGATCCTCAACAACATCGTGGTGATCGCGACCGGCGGCCTTTACATCGTGATCTTCGGTGCGAAGATCGTCGAGCCGGACGAGATGACGTTCGGGCGCATCTTGTTGGTCGGCGGGGGCACCCTGCTCGGCGTGGCGATCCAGGCAGCCGGCCTGCTGCCGGCGCTACGCAAGGTCGGCTTCCGCTGGCGGTTCCGCTTCGACTTCGGCAAGCTCGGCCTCGCCGAGCTGGGCCGGCTCGGCGCCTGGATGTTCTGCTACGTCGCGGTCAGCCAGATCGGCCTGATCGTGGTGTTCAACCTGCTCAGCCGGGCCAGCGGCGAGAAGGCGGCCGGCCCGCTGATCTACAACAACGTCTTCCTGCTGCTGATGATGGCGCACGGGATCATCGCCGTATCGATCATCACGGCGCTGATGCCCCGGATGAGCGCCGCCGCCGCCGACGGCCGGTACGCCGACCTCGCCGCCGACCTGTCCCGGGGCACCCGGACGGTGACGGCGGTCCTCGCCCCGATCGGGGTCTGCTACGCAGTGCTCGCCGCCCCGATCGCCTTCGCCCTGTTCCAGCACGGCGCGTTCACCGAGCAGAACGCCCGGGACACCGTCCCGGTGCTGGTCGTGGCGGGCATCGCGCTGGTGCCGTTCGCGATCAGTCAGCTCTTCACCTTCGCCTTCTACGCGCTGCCGGACACCCGGACCCCGGCCCTGATCAACATCCCGGTGGTGGGGCTGCGGGTGGCCGTACAGATCGGCCTCTTCTCGCTCTTCGCGGCGAGCTTCGCCGCCGCCGGGATGATGCTCGGCAACGCCGTCTCGTACGTGGCGGCAGCCGTCATCTCGGCGTGGCTGCTGCGCGGCCGGGTGGGGCGGATCGGGATGGGGCAGATCAGCGGCACGTTCGTACGGGTGGCCGTCGCCGCCGCCGGGGCCACCGTCGTCGGGTTGCTGGTAGTGAAGCTGCTGCCGGGCGACGACGCACCCACACTGGTCCAGTCGGCGGTGCAGATCGTGGTCGGCGGCGCGGTCATCGGTGGGACTTACCTGGGGCTGGCCATGGTGCTGCGGATCAGGGAGATCACCGAGGTGATCGGGATGGTCCGCGGCCGAATCGGGCGCTGACCCGGAACCATGCCGGGCCCGACCGGCAGGTGCCCGGCCCGGGCTGGCACGCAGGGTGACTGGGGATCACCAGGCTGGGGATACACCTGTGGATAACTCAGCGATTCGCGGGTCAGCGACCGTAAGTGCCTGTGGACAACCAGCCGAAAGGTTGAGCATGGCGGGCCGTTGGGTGGGGAATCTGGGCGGCGGAACCGGCCCGCCACACCGGCACGGCCCCTGCGACGACTACTTGCGGTCAACCTCTAGATTGGCCAGTACATGTGCCAGCAACGTGGCCGACAACGGCCGTAACCGGACGAGTCCGGCATGTCCCGGCACCTCCGCCGGGTGCGGCGGGAAGATGACATGTCGGCGAGACGGGCAACCCGGGTAAGGTCGCTCTCGACGGGTGCGGCTGAGCCAGGCGTTCCACGTCGGCGCCGTCGGCCGGTTCCTCAACAGGCAGAGCGGGAAGCCACATGCCCAGCAGCGCGGGTCCATCGATCGACACGATCACCGAGGGAGGACGGGTGACCCAGGTCGGCGAGGGTCAGGAGGCAGCGGAGAGCGCGCCGCCGATCATGACCTTCGGTGCTCCCACGGCGGGTGAGATCCTCGCCGAGCGGTACGAGCTGGTCGAGCACATCAACAACGACAGCGCTGGCCGGCTGGTCTGGCGGGGAGTCGACGTCGTGTTGCGCCGTCCCGTCGCGGTCGTGCTGCGCTACCCGGGCGGCGACTCGGCCACCGAGATGCTCCAGGCGGCCGTCGCGGCCAGCCGGGTGATCCACCCGAATCTGGTCGGCGTCTACGACGCCATCGACGAGGCCGAGCGGGCGTACGTGGTCCGCGAGTGGGTGGACGGGCAGTCCCTGCGGGAGCTGGTCGCGGACGGCCCCCTCGACCCGGGCCGGACGACCGCGATCGGCAACGCGGTGGCCAGTGCGCTGGCCGCCGTGCACGCCACCGGCATGGTGCACGGCAACATGCACCCCGGCACCGTGATGATCAGCGAAGAGGGCCGGGTGGTGCTGGCCGACGCCCGCACCGACGGCGCCGACAGCCAGGACAACGACGTCCGGGCGATCGGGGGCATCCTCTACTTCGCCCTCACCGGATACTGGCCGCACGCCGAGGCTCCGTTGCACGGCGCCACCGCCGGGCACGGCCGGGCCGCCATCCCGGACGCCGTCCGTGATGCCAGCGGGGCGATCGCCGCCCCGAGGCAGGTCCGCGCCGGCGTGCCGGCCTACCTCGACGACCTGACGATGGATCTGCTCGACGCCGGGATCGCCCCGCCCCCGTCGGACGTGCTCGCGGCCGAATTGGGCCGGCTCGACATCCCGATCGAGGAAGAGCCGTACCTGGAGCCGGCCGGCCCGCTGCGGTTCGCCGCGGAGACCGGCGACGAGCCGTCCCCGCTGGCGTCGGTGGGCGGCCGGAAGGTCGCCATCGGCATCGCCGGCCTGCTGGCGGTCGCCCTGGTCGGTCTGCTCATCGGGATCAGCGCGCTGGGCGGGGACGACGATCCCCCGCAGACCGAGCCGGTGGCCCGGCCGTCCAGCAGCGCCCCGGCCAGCGAGGCGGCCCCAGCCGCCGCCACGCGCAAGCTCCAGGTGAGCGACGTGCGCATCATCGACCCGGACAGCAAGCTCCGCGACGAGCTGGGCGGCGCCGAAAAGGTGATCGACGGCGACCAGGACAAGGGCTGGGACACCGACACCTACACCCAGCCGAACTTCGGCAACCGCAAGAGCGGCATGGGGGTCTGGATCGACCTCGGCGAGGAGCGCACGGTCAAGTCGGTGCAGGTGAACCTCTCCGCCACCGGGGCGTCCGCCCAGCTCTTCGCCGGCAAGACCGACCCGCCCTCCACCTCGGCCGGCGACAAGTCGCTGTTTACGAGCTACAAGACGAGCCCGGTCGGCCAGCCGTTCGAGGAGCACGACGGCACCACCATGACCTTCAACGGCTTCGACGCCGACACGAAGTACCGTTTCCTGCTGTTCTGGCTCACCGCGCTGCCCTCGAACGACCGGGGCTACCAGGTCACGGTCCAGGAGATCACGGTCCAGGGGTCGTGAACCGACGACCGTCGACGGGTCGCCACCCGGGGCGGGCGTGGTGATGGACGGCCACGGCGAGCGGACCACAGACGTACCGGTGGACGGCCAGCGCCGTCCGCCGGTCGCCGTTCCGGCCGGCTCCGTCCCGGGCGTCGGACCGAGCGACGTGGAGCTGCTCCGCGCCCACGTCGCCGGCGACCGGTACGCCTTCACCGAGCTCTTCCACCGGCACCGGGACCGGCTCTGGGCGGTGGCCCTGCGGACGGTCGGCGACCGAGAGGAGGCCGCCGACGCACTCCAGGACGCGCTGCTCTCCGCCCATCGCGCGGCAGCCCGTTTCCGGGGCGATTCCGCCGTCACCACCTGGCTGCACCGGATCGTGGTGAACGCCTGCCTGGATCGGATCCGCCGCCGGCAGGCGCACCCGACCGTTCCGCTGCCGGACGGGACGTACGGCCCCGACGACGGCCCGTCGACCGGCGGGGTGGAGCCGGCCGCCCCCGTCCAGGACCACGACACCGCTCTGGTGGTCCGCCAGGCCCTCGCCGAGCTGCCGGTCGAGCAGCGGGCCGCGCTGGTGCTGGTGGACGTGCAGGGCTACCCCGTCGCCGAGGTGGCCCGGATCCTCGACGTCGCCGAAGGGACGGTCAAGAGCCGCTGCGCCCGGGGGCGCGCCCGACTCGCCGTGGCCCTCGGCCACCTGCGAACTGGCGTCGTTCCCGGCGGGACGGCCGACGAGCGCCCGAACCTCCGGTCCGGGCGGGTCGCCCCGCCGCGGGACGGGCGGGCCGGGACGCGCGGCCGGGATGCCGCCGGACCCGACGGCGGGAGCATGGCCGGGCCGGACGTGCCCGTCGTCACCCGGGGGAACCCTCGGCAGGTGGGGGGCGTCCGATCTGGGTCGGGGCACTCCCGGCGCGACGCCAACCAGGAGGAATCGTGACGGCCGGGGGGTTCAGGGAGGTCGACCACGACCTGCTCGCCGACTACCTCGGTGGTGTGCTCGACGGCACGCCGGACGAGGCGGTCGTGGCCCGGTTGGTCGAGCAGGACCCGGCCTGGGCCGAGGCCCACGACGCGTTGGTGCCGGCTCTGGCCCGGGTCGGTGAGGACCTCGCGGCCTGGGCGGGTCCGGCCCCCGAGATGCCGCTCGCGGTCGCCGACCGGATCGCCGCCGCGCTGGCCGGCGCCGGCCCGGGCACGCCCACCGACCCCTCCGCCGTGCCGGACGCCACGGACCGGACCGACCCCGACCGCGCGACCGGCGTGCCGCCCGCGCTGGTTCCGACCCAGCCGTCGGGCGGGTCACGCCGGCCTGCCGGCGGGTCAGGGCCGACGACCGGGCGTACCGGGACCGCCGGTCCCGGCCGGCGCGGACGACGCTGGGCCCGGATCGCCGGGCCGGTGGCGCTGGCCACGGCGTCGGTGTTCGCCATCGGGCTGGGGCTCAACCGGTTCGTCACCGAGGCCACGCAGTCCGACAGCGCGTCGACCACCGCGGTGAGCGAACCCGCCGGGGCTGTGCGGGGCGCGCAAGACTCGTTCCGCGCGGCCGGCACCCCGCAGCACAGCGGCACCGACTGGACGCCGGAGGCGCTGGCCACCGGGGCCCCCGGCGTGCCGCCGACCGGGCCGGTCAAGTCGTTCGGGCAGGGATCGGCGGGGCCGCCGGCCGTCGGGGGGGAACGCCTCCCGGCGGTTGATGGCCTCTACCGGCTCACCACACGGAGCGCCCTGGACTCCTGCCTCGCGGCGGTCAGCACCGAGCACGGGGCCGGTCCGCTCACCGTCGACCTGGTCGACTATGCCCGGTTCCGGGGCGACCCGGCGCTGGTGGTGCGCTTCGTCGACCCCTCCGGGGCGCGCTGGGCGTGGGTCAGCGGCCCGGAGTGCGGCGTACCCGGATCCGGGGCCGACACCCGCTACCGGGCGCGGGTAGGGTGAGGTCGCGGTGCGCCGGCCGGCGTGACCGGCCGGGCCCGGCGAGACGGAATCGGCGTTGCCGTCCTTCCACGTGACCTGACCCACCGGATGACCGGCTCGGGAATCCCCACTTCGTACGATGGCGTTCTGCAAGTCAGGAGCCGGCGTCCGCGTGGCGGCGGCACTCAGACCGACATCGGTGTGCGCGCCGATGGCGACCACACACATCGGGAGACGGCAGTGGACGAGGTCCGCAACCTGATTATCATCGGCTCCGGGCCGGCCGGCTACACGGCGGCGGTCTATGCCGCGCGCGCCAACCTCAAGCCCCTGATCATCGAGGGCGTGCAGTCCGGTGGCGCACTGATGACGACGACCGAGGTGGAGAACTTCCCCGGGTTCGCCGACGGCATCCTCGGCCCCGAGCTGATGGACAACATGCGCAAGCAGGCCGAGCGGTTCGGGGCCGAGTTCCTCACCGACGACGTGACCCGGGTCGAGCTGAAGGACACCGGCAGCGTCGGCTCCGACGCGGTGAGCACCGTCTGGGTCGGCGAGACCGCCTACCGGGCCAAGGCTGTCATCCTCTCCACCGGTTCGGCCTGGCGTCCCCTGGGCGTGCCGGGTGAGCAGGAATACCTCGGCCACGGCGTCTCGTCCTGTGCCACCTGTGACGGCTTCTTCTTCCGCAACCAGCACATCGTGGTGGTCGGCGGCGGTGACTCGGCGATGGAGGAGGCCAGCTTCCTCACCCGGTTCGCCGAGTCGGTCACCATCATCCACCGGCGCGACTCGTTCCGGGCCAGCAAGATCATGGCCGAGCGGGCGCTGGGCAACGACAAGATCAAGGTCGAGTGGAACGCGGTGGTCGAGGAGGTCCTCGGCGCCGACGGCAAGGTCTCCGGCGTACGGGTCCGCAACGTGCACAGCGGGGAGAGCAAGGTTCTCGACGTCACCGGCGTCTTCGTGGCGATCGGTCACGACCCGCGCAGCGAGCTGTTCCGCGACCAGGTCGAGCTGGACGACGAAGGCTACGTGAAGGTGCAGGCCCCGAGCACCCGGACCAGCATCCCGGGCGTCTTCGCGGCCGGTGACGTGGTTGACCACACCTACCGGCAGGCGATCACCGCCGCCGGCACGGGCTGCGCCGCCGCCCTGGACGCCGAGCGCTTCATCGCCACGATCCAGCCCTGAGCCGACAGCACCAGCGACGCCGGCGCGGCGTGGCACCGAACGACGAATGAGTCGAACCGCAGTCTTGGAGGAGAGTCATAGTGGGAGCGACAAAGGCGGTCACCGACGCGAGCTTCGCCGCCGACGTGTTGAAGTCCGACAAACCGGTGCTCGTCGACTTCTGGGCCGAGTGGTGCGCGCCGTGCCGCAAGGTTTCGCCGTTGCTGGAGGAGATCGCCGGCGAGATGGGCGACCAGGTCAGCATCGTGAAGCTCAACATCGACGAGAACCCGGAGACGGCCCGCGCCTACCGGGTGATGTCCGTGCCGACCCTGACCGTCTTCAAGGACGGCGAGCCGGTCCGGTCCATCGCCGGCGCCAAGCCGAAGGGCGAGCTGGTCAAGCTGATCCAGTCCGCGCTCTGACCGACGCGTTCCGAAACCCCCGTACCCTCCCGGGTGCGGGGGTTTCGGGTTTCCGAGCCTTGACCTGCACGGACACCGCACCTCGACGGGCCGGACCGCATAGCCTCAACCAGGGGGCGTCCGGTGGTCGGCCACGCCGCGCCCCGTCGCCGTCCGGGTCGTAGGCCCGTCTCCGGCGTCGCGGGACGACCGGCCGGCAACCGTGCGAAGGGGGTCGAGCGTGCGTCCGATCCGACCCGGTGACCGGGGACCGGCGGTGACCGAGATCCGCGGTGTGCTGACCGGCCTCGACCTGCTCCCCGCAGCGCCCACGGGCGACGACGACGATTTCGACGCCGCGACCGAGCGCGCGGTCCGGGCGTTCCAGCAGTCCCGAGGGCTCAGCGTGGACGGGCGGGTCGGCGCGGAGACGTGGCGCGCTCTGGACGCCGCCCGCTGGCGGCTCGGCGCGCGGACCCTGTACCACGCGGTGCCGGAGCCGCTGATCGGCGAGGACGTCCGATCGCTGCAGGAACGCCTGCTGGAGATGGGGTACGACGTGGGTCGCGCCGACGCCATCTACGGCGTGCGCACCTCCCGGGCGGTGGCCCAGTTCCAGCGGGAGATGGGGCTCAAGCCCGACGGCTCCTGCGGCCCGTACACCATGGGGGCGCTGCGTCGCCTGGGGCGCAAGGTGGTGGGCGGCCGGCCGCAGTGGCTGCGCGAGTCCGACGCGATCCGGCAGACCGGCCCGGCCCTGGTCGGCCGGATCGTGGTCATCGACCCGGGGCACGGCGGCACCGATCCGGGGGTGGTGGTGCCGGACGGGCCACTGCGCTGGACCGAGTCCGACTTGGTGCACGACCTGGCCAGCAGGCTGGAGGGGCGGCTCGCCGCTTCCGGGGTGCGGGTGCAGCTGACCCGGGGGCCGGCGCCGGGGAGCTGCCTACCGGACATGGAGCGGGCGCAGCTGGCCAACTCCCTGGGCGCGGACGTGTTCATCTCGCTGCACACCGACGGGCACGCCAATCCGGAGGCCGAGGGCGTGGCGACCTACCACTACGGCACCGACAACGGGGTCACCTCGGCCACCGGTGAGCGGCTGGCCGGGCTGGTACAGCGGGAGATCGTGGCCCGGACGGGGCTGCGGGACTGCCGGACCCACGCCAAGACGTGGGACCTGCTCCGGCTGACCCGAATGCCGGCGGTACGGGTGGAGGTGGGCTACCTGACCTCCCCGGCGGACCGTGGACGGCTGATCGACCCGCGCTTCCGGGACCGGATCGTCGAGGCGATCGTGGCCGCCGTCCAGCGGATGTACTTCCCGGTCGAGCGGGACGTGCCCACCGGCTCGATCGACGTCAGCGAACTGCGCGCGGCGGTCGCGGCCGGCCGGGTGGCGACTGCCTGATCCGGCCGATCCGCTGCCCGAGCACTTGAGCGGCCCCGGACGTCCGCCTGCACGATTCCCGACCGGCCGGGGCGCCCGCGCGGCGGTGACCGCGTTGGTGCGGCGTCAGCCGCTGGTGGAACGGGTGGCCGGGGCGGGTCGGACCGGCCGGAGCAGGGTCTCCGGGCTCATCGAGCCGAGCAGCTTCTCCAAGGCGTACTCGACGTCGGACTTCCAGCTCAGCGCGGTACGCAGTTCCAACCGCAGCCGGGGATAGCGCGGGTGCGCGCGGACCGTCTTGAAGCCCACCGAGAGGAAGTAGTCGGCGGGGGCGACACAACTGCCGGGCGGGTCACCGTCGTCGCCGAACTTCGCGTCGCCGAACGCCTCGATCGCCTTGATCCCCCGCTTGGTGAGGTCTCGGGCCACTCCCTGCACGAGCATCCGGCCGAGCCCGCCACCGGCGAAGGGAGCGACCACGTGCGCGGTCATCAGCAGCGCCGCGTCGGCGGAGACGGGCGAGGTGGGGAACGCCATAGCGCGGGGCACGTACGCCGGCGGCGCGTACATGACGAAGCCGGCGGGCATGCCGTCGACGTACGCGAGCTTGCCGCAGGAGCCCCACTCCAGCAGTGTCTGGGAGACCCAGGCCTCCTTCTCCAGCCCCGGGTCGCCAGCCGCGCAGGCGCGGTCGGCGGACACCGGATCAAGCTCCCAGTAGACGCACTGCCGGCAGGTGCGGGGCAGGTCTTCGAGGGTGTCGAGGGTCAAGCTGACCAGACGTCGCGACATTGACGCATCCCCACAATAGGCTCGGAGGCGAGACCGGCGCGCAACGACGCCGCCTCGGACCCCCGACGAGCGATCGTACGCCGACTGACGACGCTACGGGAGGAGACGCGCGAATGCACCCGGGGTGCCCCGCCGGCCGGTCCACCGGTCCGGGATGTGGACTCGGGGGTCACGTCGTGGCACCGATCGCCGCCAACCGGACTACCATCGGGCATCTGCGTCCCGCGCCGCCATGGTCTGCGGCGTCCCGGGTAACCCGGGCAGGCGGAAGCCGCCCGACACGCGATCGAGGTGATGTCATGACCGGCACGACGCTCGACGACTACACCGACCGGTACGCCCGGCGCGTCCGGGGCATGACCGCCTCGGAGATCCGTGCGCTGTTCGCGGTGGCCAGCCGGCCGGAGGTGGTCTCCCTCGCCGGAGGCGCACCCTACATCGCCGCCCTACCGCTGGACGCGGTGGGCGAGATGCTCGGCCGGCTCGGCTCCGAGCACGGGGCCACCACCCTCCAGTACGGCATCGGCCAGGGCACCCTGGAGCTGCGCGAACGGATCTGCGAGGTGATGACCCTCTCCGGCATCGACGCGGCCTGCGGCGCGTCGCCGGAGGACGTGGTGGTCACCGTCGGCGGCCAGCAGGCGCTCGATCTGGTGGCCCGGCTCTTCCTCGACCCGGGTGACGTGGTGCTCGCCGAGGGGCCGACCTACGTCGGCGCGCTCGGGGTGTTCCAGGCCGCCCAGGCCCAGGTGGTGCACGTGCCGATGGACGACGACGGGCTGATCCCGGAGGCGCTGGAGGTCGCCGTCGCGGAGTTGGCCCGCGCCGGCCGGCGGGTCAAGTTCCTCTACACGATCCCGACGTACCAGAACCCGACGGGCGTGACGCTCAGCGAGGAACGACGCGAACGGGTGCTCGACATCTGCGAACGCGCCGGCCTGCTGGTGGTCGAGGACGACCCGTACGGTCAGCTCGGTTTCGAGGGTGACGCCCCGCGCCCGTTGCGGGCCCGCCGCCGCGACGGGGTGTTCTACCTGAGCACCTTCTCCAAGACCTTCGCCCCGGGGTTGCGGGTGGGCTGGATCCTGGCCCCGCACGCGGTGCGCGACAAGCTGGTGATCGCCAACGAGGCACAGATCCTCTGCCCCAGCGGCTACGCCCAGGCCGCCGTCTCGACCTACCTGGGCACGATGCCGTGGCGGGAGCAGCTCAAGGTCTACCGGGAGGTCTACCGGGAGCGCCGGGACGCGATGCTGGCGGCCCTGGACGACCTGATGCCCGCCGGCACCACCTGGACCAGGCCCGCCGGCGGCCTGTTCGTCTGGGCGACGCTGCCCGAGGGCCTGGACTCGAAGGCGATGATGCCGCGGGCCATCGCGGCGCGGGTGGCGTACGTGCCCGGCACCGGCTTCTACGCCAACGGCACCGGCACCGGCAACATGCGGCTGAACTTCTCCTTCCCGTCACCCGAGCGGATCCGGGAGGGCGTGCGGCGGCTGGCCGGCGTGATGGAGCAGGACATCGCCATGCGCCGGGTGTTCGGCACGGTCAACCGTCCCGAGGTGCGACGCGGGCAGGCCGGCGCGGACGCGCCGGGACCCGACTTGGCATGATTCCGGCATGGCTTCGACCCCTGCCGAGCGCATCACCGTGACCGACCCCTCCGCCGAGCCTCACGTGCTGGTGCTCGCCGGTGGGCTCTCCTACGAGCGGGACGTCTCCCTCCGGTCCGGCCGCCGGGTGCTCGACGCGCTCCGGGCCGTCGGGGTGGAGGCGGAGCTGCGGGACGCCGACATCGCCCTGCTGCCGGCGCTGGTCGCCGACCCGCCCGACGCCGTGGTGATCGCCCTGCACGGCGCCACCGGCGAGGACGGCTCGCTGCGCGGCGTGCTCGACCTCTGCGACGTCCCGTACGTCGGCTGTGACGCCCGCGCGTCCCGGCTGGCGTGGGACAAGCCCTCGGCCAAGGCGGTGCTTCGGGAGGCCGGCATCCCCACCCCCGACTGGGTGGCGCTGCCGCACGACCGGTTCTCCGAGCTGGGGGCGGTGGCGGTGCTGGACAGGATCGTCGACCGGCTGGGCCTGCCGCTGATGGTGAAGCCGGCGCAGGGCGGTTCCGGGCTGGGTGCCGCCGTGGTCCGGGAGGCGGCGTCGCTGCCGGCCGCGATGGTCGGCTGTTTCGCGTACGACTCGACGGCGCTCGTCGAGCGGTACGTCCCCGGCATGGACGTCGCCGTCTCGGTGGTCGACCTCGGGGAGGGGCCGCAGGCGCTGCCCGCCGTGGAGATCGTGCCCCGCAACGGCGTGTACGACTACGCGGCCCGGTACACCGCCGGCCGGACCACCTGGCACGCCCCTGCGCGGCTGGGCCCGGAGGTCGCGGCCACGGTGGCCGAGGTGGCCGTGGCCGCGCACATCGCGCTCGGGCTGCGCGACCTGTCCCGGGTCGACCTCATCGTGGACGCGGAAGGCCAGCCGCACGTTCTGGAGGTCAACGTCTCGCCGGGGATGACGGAGACTTCGCTGCTGCCGCTCGCGGTGCAGGCCGCCGGTCTGGACTTCGGCCGGCTGCTCGGGTCGTTGGTGAGCCGGGCCGCCGCCCGTCCCGCCTGACCTTCCCGCGCGCCGGCCTTCCCGCGCGCCTGACCGCTGCGCGGTGTCAGTGGCGTCCGGGCTCACCGGTCGGCTTGTCGGTCGGCGGGGCGGCGGCGTCCTCCCCGCCGTCCGGCTCCGGGATCTCCTCGGCCGCTTCGATCACCCCGACCGTGTCGTCCTCGTCCGGAGCGGGGGCGGACGACTGCGCGGCGATGCTCGACGGCGCCTGCCACTGGATACGGGGCGGCTCGGCCAGCGGGCGGCCGCCGAAATCGGCCAGCCAGGCGGCCACGAGGGCCAGGTTCTCCCGCCATTGTTCCTCGGAGATGGGCGGAAGGATCGAGTCCCACAGCGACAGGAACGTGCCCCGGAGCTGGAGTCGCCCGTACGGCCGGGCCAGGAACCACAGGTGCAGGTGGGCGGAACCGTCACCCCAGCGGTTGACGTGGACTCGCGCGACGCCGTCGAGGGAGCGGATGGCCCGTTCCAGCCGGACCGTCATCACGCCCAGTTCGGCGGCGAGAAGGTTGGGCAGGTCGCCGAGGTCGAGGTGGGAACGGGCCTCCAGGATCAGCACCATCGGTAGCCCGGTCGGCCGATCCATGGCCCGAACCCGCCAACGCTCGCCGACCCAGATGTACGCGTCGTCCGGCGCACCGCACGCCGTGCATTCCTGAGCTCCCTCGCCCTTGCGCGGGGGCTCCACCGCGACCGGGGCGTCGAGGTGCTTGACCTGAAGGTCTCCTTCGAAGGGAAAAGAGGGCCAGGAGGTGAAATCGGGAACTGAGGGAGGGGTGTCGTGCACGACGCTGACCCTAACCGAGCGAGCCACGGCTGTCCCTACCTGATTCGCCTGCCCCCGGGTACGCCGGGCCGGCCACAGCCACTCGTCCCCGCTCCGATCAGCCCGCTCCGGCTCGACAACTCATCGGCTATCCACACGTTATCCACAGGCCCCCGGGGTCATCACCACCCCGCGTCATCCACAGGCTGGCACCGCGTTTCACGCGGGGTTTCACGTGAAACGGGGGGTGCCTGTGGAAAACCGCTGTGGATAACTTGGCGGCTCGGCAGCAAAGTTGTACACAGGCCCACCAGCTCCCTCGTACCTAACGAACCGAAGAGAGATGGGTCGCTGGCCCAGCCACCAGAATGTGAGCACTTCGAGGCCCGTTCAGGGGCGCGCGGGACGAGCCGAGGGTGAGTTGTTCTGGTGGACGAGATCTATAGCGGTGCTGCGGCCAGGAGCGAAATCGGGCCGCCGCGACGCTACCTCGCGACCGGTCGGCCATCCGGCCTCTGCTGGCCATGGGTGCCCCCGCCGTGATCCGCTCCGCCCCGGCACGCTGACTTCCATGGCTTCATCCGATTCGGTGGCTACTCCCCGAAGGAACAGGTCGCGCGGCAGGGGAGGGTCCAGGGTCGGCCGGAATGCCGCCGCGTTGCCTCCGGCGGCCGGACAGACTCCGGCACGGCAAGCGGGACTAGAGCCTGGCACCGCGGCGGGCGCCGAGCCGGCTGGCTGGCTGGCTGGGGCTTACGAGCGAGCCCGATGACATGGCACCACACGGTGCGCCCGTCCGGCCCAACGCGCTCCCAGGGACGGACCGGCTGTGTATGCCGCCCAGGACGCACGCACGCCCCCGTACCGGGCGTGCCGATGTCGTCCCGCCCTCCCGGCTTCCTGGTCGTCGGCCCCGTCCGGGTTCCACGTGAAACCGACGGTGGCGATCCGAGTAGCGCCCGGCCCGCACGGGCTGGCGGGACCCGAGCACTGGCCCCGCCGACCTTCGCCCTCTCGTGGCCGCCCGTATTGGCCGAACCCCGGCCTTCGGCTCTGGTCCCGATCTCCGCTCCAGCAGCCGGCGCCCAGCTCCGCCCCCTCGGCTCCGCCCCCTCGGCCCGGGCTCGCTCGGCCCGGCTCGCTCTGCTGCTAGTGCCGCTCCTCGGCAGGTGCCGCTCTTCGTCCCCGGCCGGTCCGTCCCGAAGCCACGGCGACGCGCCCCACCCGCTTCTGGTCACCTCCGCCGGCGGGTCCGGCCTCGTGGGACCACCCGCCGCCGTCGACCGATGTGACTTCACTCGTCGACGGCCCCACCGCAGGGGCCCGTTTCACGTGAAACGGGCACTCCCTCGCGGACGGCGCTTCGTTCCCGTGGGCGAACCTGCGCCCGGAGGGGCAGGGACTGGGCGGCTCGCTGCGGCGGAGACCGGCTCCATCCAACGGCGGGCTGCCTCACCTAAACGGGATGGCGTGGGAACGAGACGCCCGTTCGCGCCCTTCAGTCCGCACACCGATGCCACCGGATCCACGACTGTACTGTGGGCGCGTTGGCAGGCGGCATACAGGCCGCTTGGAGAGGGCCACAATGGCGGTGTGGTCGCAGGGCCCGACGGGCTGGGCTCCCCTGGCCGGATTCCTGACGGCGCCCGCCGGGCATAGCGAACGTTTCACGTGGAACGTCGTCCCGGCGCTGCCGGGCACACACGATTGGTTCCGAGCCGCCGCGCCCCGCCGCCCCTACCATCAGGGCGGGCTTCCTGGCGGCCCTGGGACCTCGTGATTGATCCCGACCACCCCCGGAACCGCGTCACACCGATCATGCCCGCAGAAGCCAACACAGAGGGCTGCTCTGCCGTCCGCGTTCGGAACCCCGCGTCACCCCGGTTCATCGGCCATCAGGTCCCGCCGTCGCGAGGCTCAGCCCCGCAACACACGCACCGGCTTCCCCTCAGACTCCACGTGCTCGCCTCGGTCCACGCCGAGGACTTCGGGCGGGGCAGGTTCGAGTCGACCCGGAGCCGGTGCGGCGAGGCTGGCCGTAACCGGCCGACTGCTGCGGCTGATTGCGTGGCCTGTGATTCCGGCGGCGCCGCCCGTACCGGGAGGGGCCGGAAGACAATCCGGCCGCGCCGTCCTGCACGGATGGCGCGGCCGGGGTCCAAATCCGGGTCAGTCCTCGGCTTCCTCCTGGCCGACCCCGATGATGCCGACAATCCTCTCAAGGTCGTCGACCGTGGCGAACTCGATCGTGATCTTGCCCTTGCTGCGTCCGATGTCCACCTTCACGCGGGTGTCGAACCGGTCGGAGAGCCGGTCCGCAAGATCGGTCAGGGCGGGGGCGTGCGGCTTGGTCCGTCGCTTCGCGGCGGAGCTCTTGGCCGGGCCGTCCGCCAGCGCGAGCGCAACGATCTCCTCGGTGGCCCGGACGGACAGCCCTTCGGCGACGATGCGCAGCGCCAGTTGCTCCTGGGCCTCCGCCTCGTCCAGGCTCAGCAGTGCCCGGGCGTGGCCGGCGGAGAGCACCCCGGCAGCAACCCGCCGCTGCACCGGGGCGGGCAGGTTCAGCAGCCGGATGGTGTTGGAGATCTGCGGTCGGCTGCGGCCGATCCGCCGGGCCAGCTCCTCGTGGGTCGCGCCGAACTCCTCCAGCAGTTGCTGGTAGGCGGCGGCCTCCTCCAGGGGGTTGAGGTTGGCTCGATGGATGTTCTCCAGCAGCGCGTCCCGGAGCATGGCGTCATCGCGGGTGTCCCGGATGATCGCCGGGATGTTCTCCCGACCGACCGCTTGTGCGGCCCGCCACCGGCGCTCGCCCATGACGAGTTCGTACTTCTCGCCGTCCAGCGCCCGCACCACGATCGGCTGGAGGAAACCAACCTCCTGGATGGAGGTCTTCAGTTCCTCCAGCGCCTCCTCGTCGAAGACCTGGCGGGGCTGCTTCGGATTGGGCATGATCGCGTCGACCGGGATCTCGGCGAACCGGGCGCCCGGCACCGGGCTGAGCTGAAGCTCGGGCTCCGTCGACTCGGGCCCCGTCAGTTCGGACTCGGTCACCACCGGCTCCGGCGCCGCCATCGGTTCGGTCGCTGCGGGCCCGGCGATCGCCGGCGGAACCTGGGCGGCGCGTTCACCGAACTCAGGCGTCGCCGTCATCGTTCCGGCGGGCTGGACCGGACCGGTGGGAATCAGGGCACCGAGACCCCGACCCAGACCGCCCCGGGGACGGTTCTTCATACGACGCCTCCCAGCGACTCGTCCGCACTACACATTCCGGCTCACCGGTGCCTTGACCCCACGCTCGGCGATTTCCTGGGCGGCCTCGAAATAGCTCGTCGCCCCCCGTGAACCGGGATCGTAGGTCACCACCGACTGGCCGTAGCTCGGAGCCTCCGAGACGCGGACGTTCCGGGGGATGACCGCCTGGAGCACCTTGTCGCCGAAGTGGTTCCGGACGTCCTGCTCCACCGCGTCGGCCAGCCGGGTACGCCGGTCATACATGGTGAGCAGGATGGTGGAAACCTCCAGCCTCGGGTTGAGGTGCTGACGGACCAGGTTGATGTTGTTGATCAACTGGTTGAGCCCTTCCAGCGCGTAGTACTCGCACTGGATCGGGATCAGCACCTCCTGCGCGGCCACCAGCGCGTTGACGGTGAGCAGGCCGAGCGAAGGCGGGCAGTCGATGAAGACGTAGTCGAAGTGCCCGGGGTAGGCGGCGATTGCCCGGACCAGGCGAGACTCCCGGGCAACCACCGACACCAGCTCGATCTCCGCGCCGGCCAGGTCGATCGTGGCCGGCACGCACCACAGATTGGGGATGCCCTCGACGCCTTGGGCCACCTCCTCCAGCGGCACGCTGTTGATCAAGCAGTCGTAGACGTCCGGGACCCCGGTATGGTGCGGGACGCTCAGCCCGGTCGACGCGTTGCCCTGCGGGTCGAGGTCGACCACGAGGACCCGGTTTCCATGCAGGGCGAGCGCCACCGCCAGGTTCACCGTGGTCGTGGTCTTACCCACGCCGCCCTTCTGGTTGGCGACGCACATCACCCGGGTCCGCTCGGGGCGGGGCATGGTCACCTCGCCACTCGGATTAAGGATCTGCACGGCGCGCATAGCCTCCATAGCCAACGGTGGGTCATCCTCTTCGCGCGTCGGGGTTTCACGTGAAACGTACGCGGCATCCGCCGGATCGGCCCCGAAGGCCCCGGCCGGCGACACCGGCGTGTCGACAGGAACAGCGACTCCAGGGGTCGCATCGGGCACCGCACCGGGTGCGGGATGTCGGGGAACAGCAGCCACAGCCGAGGGCGACGACTCGAACCGGACAGGCGCGGCGGTGTCGCGCTGTTCCGCCGCGGCCCGCTTGGCGACGGCCAGGTCATCGGGGCGGCTCGCACCGTAGACCGTGCCGGACCTTCCCACGGAATGCGGGGCTCCACCCGAGCCGGTCGACGCGTCGCGGCGAACCGCCGGATCGCAGTCGGCTGACGGCGAGCCCGGGTCCGGGGGGTGGGTGGCCCGATCACCCTGGTCGGTTTCACGTGAAACGGGGTCGGCCGCAGAGCGTCCCCCGCGGCCCGTCGTCACCCGTGGATCGTCGTACCTGCCGTCGTCATGCACCTGTCATCCCTGCCCGCTCCGGATGGTCGGTCCGCACCCCGTCGTCTTGGCCACGCTCGTCGCACCACGGAGCCTACGGCCCGGCGGAAGCGGCCGGGGTCCCCCGGGGCGCAGATGCCGCCCGCTCCACACTATCGACGCGCGGCCAGCCTACGGCGGACAGGCGTGGCCGGTCCACGTCGGGTTATTCAGACCACCACACGCCCGTCTCACTATCAACGACGCGACCTGCGGTGGGAAGCCGGCGGAGATTCAGGGAAGTCGGATCAGCGACCCCGGCGCGACCCACCACGCGTCCGCTTCGCCGCAGGCTTGACCCGCGGCTGGTTCACGACCCGCTCCCGGACAATCTCCACCACCGTCGCGGGCGGCTCGATCACCCCGACCCCGCAGTGGTGCACCTTGGGCTCACCCCCACCCAGTTTGGCAACCGCCTTGGCATGCTCAGCGATCTCGTCGCCGGCGGACGATCCCTTCACCGCCAACAGGCGTCCGCCGGACACCACCAGCGGTAGGCACCAGGCGGAGAGCCGATCGAGTGGGGCCACCGCTCGTGCGGTGACAATCTCCACGCGGAACGGCCCGACACCGGTGGACCCCGTCGCCGCCTCCTCGGCCCGGCCCCGGAACACCCGGACGGCCTTCGTCAGACCCAGCCTCTCGACGACCTCGACGAGGAACGAGGTACGCCGGGCCAACGGCTCGACCAGCGTCACGGTCAGGTCGGGGCGCGCGATCGCGAGCACCAGGCCGGGCAGACCCGCGCCGGAACCGACGTCCAGCACCGACACGCCCTCCGGGATGCGCTCCGCCACCGCGGCGCAGTTCAGCAGGTGCCGCTCCCAGATCCGTGGTGCCTCGCGCGGCCCGATCAGGCCCCGGAGCACGCCGTCGGTGGCGAGCACCTCCGCATACGCGGCGGCGAGGTCGAGCCGGTCGCCGAAGAGAAAACGCGCCGCCTCGGCCAACTCCGGCGGCAACGCCGCAACGGCCGGGTCCGACCCGTCGGTGAAGTCCAGCCCGACGGCCGGGCCCGGCACGTCGCTCGGGCCTGGCACGTCGCTCGGGCCCGGCACGTCGGCGTGTCGGCGGGGCCCGACAGGCGACGGCCCGGGCGGCGTGCCACCCGGGACGGTCACGGCGTCAGCCGTGGTGTCGTCGTGTGTCACCCGATCAGTCCGCCGGCTGGACGATGATGCGGCGGTTCGGCTCGACGCCCTCGGACTCGCTCTCCACCCCACTCATCGCGTTGACGACGTCGTGGACGCACTTGCGCTCGAACGCGGACATCGGCTCCAGCCGCACCGGCTCGCCGTACTCCTTGACCTTTTCCACCGCGTTCTTGGCGACGGCGGCGAGCTCCTTGCGGCGGTTGGCCCGGTAGCCACCGACGTCGAGCAGCAGCCGGCTCGGGGTGCCGGTCTGCCGGAACACCGCCAGCCGGGCCAGCTCCTGGAGCGCCTCCACCGTGGCGCCGCGCTGACCGACCAGGCTCTGCAGCCCGTCGCCGACCACCTCGACTACCGGGCGGCCACCGGACACCAGCTCGTCGATGTCCCCGTCGTAGTCGAGAATGTCGAGCAGCCCCTCGACGTAGTCGGCCGCGATCTCGCTCTGCCGGAACAGCTCGCTCTCGGCCGGGGCCTTCTTCTCCCGCGTGCCCGAGCCGGCCTTGCCCTCCTCCGCCTCGGTGTCGTCGGTGGCCTCGATCGGTGCGCTCTCCTCGTCCACGGACTGGTCAGCGCTGGGGATGCTGGTCTCGGTCACGGTCTCATCTCCGTACTCGCTCGGCCGGACCGTCGGGTCCGCTGGTTTCCCGGGTCCGGCAGGAGATCGCCGGTGCCCTGGGCACGTCTGTACGGGCCACTCTCGCCCGTGTCCGCGCTGGGCGCGGCGGTTCCGGCCCGGCGCCTGCCTTGGGAGCGGCTGCCAGGGGGCCGGGTCCGTCCGTCGCCGGCCGGGCCGGCGACGGACGGCGGAGGATCAGCCCTGACGCTTGGCCGGGCCGCCCTTCTTCGGGTTGACCGGCTTGGCGCCCGGCTTGGGACCGGCGATCTTCGGAGCGGACGGGGCCTGCTTGACCGGGGCCGGGGCGGCCTTGCGGCCGAGCAGCCCGCCGATCTTCTTGGCCGGCTGGACCGGCCCGCGGGACCCGGGGGCACCGGTGCGGCCCGGGGTGGGCGGCGGCGGGTACTTGCGCAGCACCCACTGCTGCTGGCCGAGAGTGAACATGTTGTTGGTGACCCAGTAGATGATCACACCGATCGGGAAGATCGCACCCGAGACGAGCAGCGACAGCGGGATGCCGTAGAGCATCAGGCGCTGGATCATCTTCTGCTGCGGGTCCTCCGCCCAGCCGGTCTTGAGGATCATCTGGCGGCTGGTGAGGTAGGTGGTGCCCATCATGATCAGAACCAGGATGCCAGCGATCACCTTCACGGTGGTGCCGTTGGCGTTCAGCGCCGCCAACTCGTCAGCGGTGGAGCCGAACTTGCCGGCGATCGGGGCGGTGAAGATCTTGGCGCTGGAGGCGCTGTTGAACTGTTCGACCGCCCAGCCGTAGAGGGTCTTGTTGTTCTCGCTCTTCCCCGGGTCGAGGCGGCGCAGCACGTGGAAGAGACCGAGGAAGACCGGGATCTGGAGGAACATCGGAAGGCAGCCCATGAGCGGGTTGGCCTTTTCCTTCCGATAGAGCTCCATCATCTCTTTCTGGAGCGTCTCCCGGTCACCCTTGTGCTTCTCCTGGAGCTCCTTCACCTTGGGCTGGAGCGCCTGCATGGCCCGCTGGGACTTGATCTGCTTGACGAAGACGGGGAACAGGATCACCCGGACGGTGACCACCAGGAAGACGATGGCCAGGATCCAGGACCAGTTCGTACCGATCACCGCGTTGACCGGCACGCCGACGGCATCCCACGCCGAGTGCCAGGTCAGCAGGATCCACGAGATCGCGTAGTAGATCCAGTCCAGACTGAACAATTCTCAGGCTCCAGTCACATCGGCACGGCGGCGACCGCCCGGCTCGGGCACCGGGTCGTATCCACCTGGGTGAAAGGGGTGGCAGCGCGATAACCGCCGGACCGTCAGGCCGACTCCCCGGAGCGCGCCGTGCCGGGAGACCGCCTCGAGGGCGTATGCACTGCACGATGGGTAGAACCGACAGCGGGCCGGCAGCGCCGGGCTGATCCAACGACGGTACGCGACGATGGGCCAGGTCAGCACCCGGGCACCCGGGCTCGTCGGCCGTGGCGCGGCGGAACCGCTGCTCATCGGGACCGCCGCCCCCGGGGTGTGCGGGCGGTGGCGAGCGCCCCGTCGAGGTCGGCCCCGAGCCGGGCGTACGACGCCTCGGCTGCGGCCGGCAACGCGCGTACCACCAGGATGCTGCCGGCCGGCAGGGCCGCCAGCCGCTCGCGGACCAGATGCCGCAGCCGACGCCGAACCGTGTTACGTACCACGGCGGGGCCGACGGCCTTGGACACGACAAAGCCGGCGCGGGTCGGTACGGAGGTTTCCTCCGTACCGGGGGTCCGCGCCGGCTTCGGCGAGGTATCGATGGTGGTGCCGGGTGTGGCGGGCAGTGTCAGGTGGACGACGAGCGAGCCTCGGCCGGCTCGACGGCCAGCCCGGACCGCTGCGGCGAAGTCGCTGCTGCGCCGCAGTCGTTGCGCGGCCGCCAGCACGACTGCCCACGTCCCCCGGACCGGACCGGTCGGCCTCAGGCCGACAGGCGGGTGCGGCCCTTGGAACGACGGGTCGAGAGGATGGCGCGGCCGGCCCGGGTGCGCATGCGCAGCCGGAAGCCGTGGGTCTTCGCGCGCCGGCGGTTGTTCGGCTGGTAGGTGCGCTTGCTCACGTCAGGCTCTCCGTTTTCATACGCCCCGCGCGTAGGCCCGCAGGGGTCGTGTGGTGGTCCAGGCCACCCTCGGCGGTGGCTCCGATCGGTGCTGCCCGAGGGCGCGGGACCCCGATTATGCGGGGAGGACGACCACGGACAGCAAGCACGCACCACCCTAGCAGAGGGCGGTAGAGCAGCCGCTCCAGCCTACGCAGGGGGGCAATGACCGTCAAACACCTCGTACTACGGCTCCGCCGGGCCTCGAACACGACCGAAGCGGTGGTTTTCACTGATGCCGACAAGGGTGCCGCGCGGTGACGGTTGATGGGCCCCGCCCCCCGCTGTTAGCGTGCGCGATTGCGGTCCGCGCCGGCAGCCGATTGGCGTCGGCAGGCAAGACCGGACAAGGTAGTGAATCGTTCGGCACGGTGGAACCCGCTTCAGCGCCCGCCCAGACAGGGGGCAGGTCCGACCCGCGTCCGGCGGGAGGCCACAATCGGTCGGTACACAGGCTGTGGATAACTTGTGGATAACGACGACCGGTCAGCCGTTCGGGCTGGACCAGCGGCGGTCGGGAGCAGAGGCGAGGGGGTGGCACGACGGTGGCCGGTACTACCGACCTTGCCGCGGTGTGGACCGCGACCACGGACGAACTCGCCGATGAGATCATCTCCGCGCAGCAACGCGCGTACCTGCGGCTCACCCGCCTCCGCGCGATCGTGGAGGACACCGCACTGCTCTCCGTCCCGGACGCGTTCACCCGCGACGTGATCGAGTCCCGGCTGCGGCCCGCCATCACCGAGGCGCTGACCCGGCGGCTCGGCCGGCCGATCCAGGTGGCCGTCACCGTTCGGGTGGCCGAGGACGCGGCCGGACGCCCGGCGGGCACGGTCTACCGCAGCGGCCCTGACGCCGACGGCCCACCCGGCTTCGACGGGCCCTCCGGCTTCGACGCCCGCAGCTACGACGGGCAGGGAGCGGACCGGCACGAGCCGGAGCCCGGCTTCCCCGCCCCCGGGTACCCGGACCGGGGTGAGCAGGCCCACGCCGGCCGCGGCCGACCGGCCGGTTCCGGGCGCGAGGACGCCGGTTACCTGGAGCGCGACGCGTCGGAGCACCCGTCGGAGGATGACGCCCCCGCGCGCTCCGACGGTCACCGGCCGGGGCTGGTGCCGGCCAGCCGGGACGCCCAGGAGCCGCTGTTCAGCGCCGCCTTCGCCGAACCGCCTCCGCCGGGCCGGCGCGGCTACGAGGGGCGCTCAGGTGCCGACAGCCGGCCCTACGAGCCCCGGTACCGCGACGCCGGGCCGGCGAGCGGCCCGCGGCTGCCCCGCGACGGCGCGACGGACAGCGGTCCGGGGCGCAGCGTCGCGGATCACCGGCCCGGCGGCCGGGACGACCGGCGGCCCGGCGGCGCGGAGGCCGGTGGGAACCGGCTCAACCCGAAGTACATGTTCGAGACGTTCGTCATCGGCTCGTCCAACCGGTTCGCGCACGCCGCCTCGGTCGCGGTGGCCGAGTCGCCCGCGAAGGCGTACAACCCGCTGTTCATCTACGGCAGTTCCGGGCTGGGGAAGACCCACCTGCTGCACGCCATCGGCCATTACGCCACCACGCTCGGCAACGCCCGCTCGGTCCGGTACGTCTCGACCGAGGAGTTCACCAACGACTTCATCAACTCGCTGCGGGACGACAAGACCAGCGCGTTCCAGCGCCGCTACCGCGACGTCGACATCCTGCTGATCGACGACATCCAGTTCCTGGAGAACCGCGAGCGGACCCAGGAGGAGTTCTTCCACACCTTCAACACCCTGCACAACGCCAACAAGCAGATCGTGATCACCTCAGACCGGTCGCCGAAGCAGCTCGCCACGCTGGAGGACCGGCTGCGCACCCGGTTCGAGTGGGGGTTGCTGGCCGACATCCAGCCACCGGACCTGGAGACCCGGATCGCGATCCTGCAGAAGAAGGCGGCCCAGGAGCGGCTGTACGCCCCGCCGGACGTGCTGGAGTTCATCGCCTCGCGGGTGTCGAACTCGATCCGGGAGTTGGAGGGGGCGCTGATCCGGGTCACCGCGTTCGCCAGCCTCACCCGGTCGACCGTGGAGCTCTCGCTGGCCGAGGAGGTGCTGCGGGACTTCATCCCCGACGGCGCCGGCCCCGAGATCACCGCCGACCAGATCATGGTCTCCACCGCCGACTACTTCGGGGTCAGCCTGGAGGACCTGCGCGGGCACTCCCGGTCCCGGGTGCTGGTCAACGCCCGCCAGGTGGCCATGTACCTGTGCCGCGAGCTGACCGACCTGTCGTTGCCCCGGATCGGGCAGGCGTTCGGGGGCCGCGACCACACCACCGTCATGCACGCCGACCGGAAGATCCGTCAGCAGATGGCGGAGCGCCGCTCGCTCTACAACCAGATCGCCGAGCTGACCAACCGGATCAAGCAGACCACCTGAGCCGTACGCCCGCCGCCTGCCCGCGGCGTGAGGACCCGACGCCCGGCCGGACCCGGCCGGGCGTCCGCGCGTTCGGAGGCGGGTGACCCCGGACACATTCCGCCCGACGGCTCCGTTGTCCACAGGGCGTCCCGAGCGGTTCGGGCTCGACCCTCGACCGGGTTGAGGCCACAGAATCGGGCGATGCCCGTCCACCACCGCTGCTCGTTGTCCACAGTCGCCGCCGGTTTTCCACAGCGGGTTTTCCACAGTCGGTGGAAAACTACCGTCCGCCCACAGCCGGTTACCCACAGGCTGTGGAAAACCCTGGGGACGAGGCTGTGGACGCCTGGGGACAACGCAGACGTTGTCCACCGATCTGAGGGGCCCTGTGGATTTCCTGTTGAAGGTTCTGGGGACGACGGCGATCCGAGCGGGTCGGTCCGTCCACAGGTCTGGGGAGAAAGTTGGTGGATAACCGGTGGATAACCGGTGGACAGCTGTGGACAACTGGGCGCTGCCGGGCGGCCTGTGGATCGAGGGGCCGGTTGTACCCCCGGTTCTCCACAGCCAATCCACCGGTGGATAACCTGTCTGACCTGCCCAGACGTCGGTTTTCCACAGTTTCCACAGGTGCGATGAAGACGATGAGTTTCTTCTTCTAAGAGAACAAAAACCAATCATCACCGTTGGACTTCCTGTGGATCGGGTCGGAACGGCCGGGACAGCCCGCCCGGCACCGACGCGATCTGCGGGGTCGGGCGCACAGCCGATGCCCCCGCGCCCTAAGGTGCGATGGGTACCCGCACGGTCGGGCGGGACGGTAGGCAGCGGTCGGCATGAGAGAGTTGTCGCTGACGTCGACGCGGAGGCATTGATGAAGTTCCGAGTAGAGCGCGACGCGCTCGCCGAGGCCGTGGCGTGGACCGCGAAGAGCCTGCCCAGCAGGCCTTCCGTACCGGTGCTGGCCGGCGTGATGCTCCGGGTGACCGACGGCAACCTGCAGGTCTCCGGCTTCGACTACGAGGTCTCCAGCCAGGTGACCGTCGAGGTGCAGGGCGACGCCGACGGTGCCGCGCTGGTATCCGGGCGGCTGCTCGCCGAGATCACCAAGGCGCTTCCGGCCAAGCCGGTCGACATCGCTGCGGTAGGCGCGCATCTGGAACTGGTCTGCGGCAGTGCCCGGTTCACCCTGCCCACCATGCCGGTGGAGGACTACCCCGCCCTCCCGGAGATGCCGGAGAGCGCCGGCACCGTCGACGCCGCGGCGTTCGCCGCAGCCGTTGCCCAGGTCGCCGTGGCCGCCGGCCGGGACGAGACCCTGCCGATGATGACCGGCGTTCGGATCGAGCTCTCCGGCGGCAACCTGGCCATGCTCGCCACCGACCGGTACCGCCTCGCCCTACGCGAGATGGAGTGGAACCCGGACAACCCCGAGATGAGCATCAACGCCCTCGTGCCGGCCCGGACCCTGCACGACACCGCCAAGGCCCTCGGCCCGCTCGGCGGCCAGGTCACCATGGCGCTCTCCCAGGGCGCAGCCGGCGAAGGCATGATCGGTTTCTTCGGCGGCACCCGGCGCACCACCAGCCGGCTGCTCGACGGCGCGAACTACCCACCGGTCCGCTCGCTGTTCCCGAGCAGCCACAACGCCGAGGCCCGGGTGGCGGTGAGCACCCTGATCGAGGTCGTGAAGCGGGTCGCCCTGGTCGCCGAGCGCACCACCCCGGTGCTGCTCAGCTTCAGCTCCGACGGGCTCGTCGTCGAGGCCGGCGGCACCGAGGAGGCCCGGGCCAGCGAGGCCATGGACGCCACCTTCACCGGTGAGGCGCTGACCATCGGCTTCAACCCGCAGTACCTGATCGACGGCCTGAACAACCTGGGTGCCCAGTTCGCGCTGCTCACGTTCGTCGATGCGTTCAAGCCGGCGGTGATTTCCCCCGCAGGCGAGGATGGTGAGGTCGTCTCGGGGTACCGGTACCTGATCATGCCGATCCGCGTCTCCCGCTGATCGCACCCTTCTTGATCCAGACGCAGCGGAGGTAGGAACAGATGCAGCTCGGCCTGGTAGGGCTCGGCCGGATGGGCGGCAACATGCGTGAGCGGTTGCGCGCCGCCGGGCACGAGGTGGTCGGCTACGACCGCAACGCGGAGCTGAGCGACGCCGCGAGCCTGGCCGAGCTGGTCGACAAGCTCGACGCGCCCCGCGCCGTCTGGGTGATGGTCCCGGCCGGCGTCACCGACACGACCATCGACGACCTCGCCGGCGTGCTCGGTGCGGGCGACATCATCATCGACGGCGGCAACTCCCGGTTCAGCGACGACGCGCCCCGCGCCGAGCGGCTCGCCGAGCAGGGCATCGGCTACCTCGACGTCGGCGTCTCCGGCGGCGTCTGGGGCAAGACGAACGGGTACGGCCTGATGGTCGGCGGCGCGCAGGAGCACGTCGACCGGCTGCTGCCGATCTTCGAGGCGCTCAAGCCGGCCGGCGAGTTCGGCTTCGTGCACGCCGGCCCGGTCGGTGCCGGCCACTACGCCAAGATGGTGCACAACGGCATCGAGTACGGCCTGATGCACGCCTACGCCGAGGGCTACGAACTGCTCGCCAAGTCGGAGATCGTGACCAACGTGCCGGGCGTGTTCAAGTCCTGGCGGGAGGGCACCGTCGTCCGCTCCTGGCTGCTCGACCTGCTCGACCGTGCCCTCGACGAGGACCCGGAACTGGCCGAGCTGAGTGGCTACACCGAGGACACGGGTGAGGGCCGGTGGACGGTCGACGAGGCGGTCCGGCTGGCCGTGCCGTTGAACGTCATCACCGCGTCGCTGTTCGCCCGGTTCGCCTCGCGGCAGGACGACTCGCCCGCGATGAAGGCCGTCGCCGCGCTGCGCCAGCAGTTCGGCGGGCACGCCGTCCACAAGCGCTGAGCGGTATCCACAGCCTGTGTACGTCCGCCGGCTCGAACTGGTCGACTTCCGCTCGTACGAGCAGGTCGGCGTCGATCTGGAGCCGGGTCCGAACGTCCTGACCGGCGCCAACGGCGTCGGCAAGACCAACCTGGCCGAGGCGCTGGGCTACGTGGCGACCCTGGACTCGCACCGGGTCGCCACGGACGCCCCCCTGGTCCGGATGGGGGCGTCCTCCGCGGTGATCCGGTGCGCCGTGGTGCACGACGGGCGCGAGCTGCTGGTCGAGCTGGAGATCGTGCCGGGCAAGGCCAACCGGGCCCGGTTGGGGCGCTCGCCGGCCCGGCGGGCCCGCGACGTTCTCGGCGCGCTGCGGCTGGTGCTGTTCGCCCCGGAGGACCTGGAACTCGTCCGGGGCGACCCGGGCGAGCGCCGCCGCTACCTCGACGACCTACTGGTCAACCGCCAGCCCCGGTACGCCGGGGTGCGCGCTGACTACGAGCGGGTGGTCAAGCAGCGCAACGCCCTGTTGCGTACCGCGTACCTGGCCCGCAAGACCGGCGGGTCTCGGGGCGGGGACCTGGCCACCCTCGCCGTCTGGGACACCCACCTGGCCCGGCACGGTGCCGAGCTGCTCGCCGGCCGGCTGGAGCTGGTCGCCGCGCTCGGCCCGCACGTCACCAAGGCGTACGACACGGTGGCGGCTGGCCGGGGCGCGGCCGGCGTCACGTACCGGCCGTCGGTGGAGCTGACCGACCCGACGCCCGACCGGGCGGCGCTGGTCGAGGCGTTGACGGCGGCGCTGGCCGAGTCCCGGTCGGCCGAGGTCGAGCGGGGCACCACCCTGGTCGGCCCGCACCGCGACGATCTGGTGCTCAACCTCGGCCCGCTGCCCGCGAAGGGGTACGCCAGCCACGGCGAGTCCTGGTCGCTCGCGCTGGCGCTGCGGCTGGCCGGGTACGACCTGCTCCGATCCGACGGCATCGAGCCGGTGCTGGTGCTCGACGACGTCTTCGCCGAGCTGGACGTGGGTCGCCGGGAGCGGCTGGCGGAGCTGGTCGGCGGGGCCAGTCAGGTGCTGGTGACCTGCGCCGTGGACGACGACGTGCCGACCGGCCTGCGGGGCGCCCGATACCAGGTTGGCGAGGGGACGGTGCGTCGTGTCGGCTGAGCGGGAGCTTCCACCGGCCCGCCTCGGGCCGCCGCGCCCGGGACGTACCCCGGCCGGCGCGACGGCCGGCGGGGACGCGGCCGGGGGTGGGGGCGCGCCGCGCCGGGCCGGGCGGCGCGCCGGCGGCCAGGCGGCAGCGCCGGCCGATGGCGCCGGGCGGCCCGACGGTCCGGTGGCCGACGGTCCAGCGGCCACCGGCACCGGTGCTGGCGGCAACGACGTCTCCGAAGGGGCGGCGGGGCCGGAGTTGGCCCGGGCGGTACTGGACGCCGCGAAGGCCCGCCGTGACTCGGCGGCCCGGACCCGCCGGCGCAGCGTGGTGTCCGGCGACGGCGAGGGCGGTCGGCGGCTGCGCGGCTACTCGGGCCCGGGGCCGGATCCGCGTGACCCTCAGCCGCTGAGTGCCGTGCTCAACCGGCTGGTCAAGGCGCGCGGCTGGGAGCAGCCGGCCGCCGAGGCGACGGTCTTCGGCGCGTGGGAACGGGTGGTCGGCTCCGAGGTGGCCCAGAACAGCCGTCCGGTGAAGCTGGAGAACGGCGAGCTGACCGTGGAGGCCCGGTCCACCGCGTGGGCGACCCAACTACGGCTGCTCGCCGGTTCCCTGCTGAAGAAGATCGCCAGCGAGGTGGGCCACAACGTGGTGCGCAAGCTGCACATTCATGGCCCGGCCGCGCCGTCCTGGTCGCGTGGACCGCGCAGGGTCCGGGGGCGGGGCCCACGCGACACCTACGGCTGACGGTCAGTGGCCGGGGCGCTGGGCCTCTCGCTCGGCGCGTCTGCGTTCCCGCTGCTCACGGCTCCACTGCTTACGCCTTTCCAGGTCCTGCTTCCACGCCTCCCGGGCATGGCGCGAGCCGCCCTGCACCGCTCCCTGTACCTCGGAAGGGCCGGCGAGGTTGCGGAACACCCAGCCCATGAGGCGGCCGCCCCTGCCCGAGGAGTCGCCCACCTGCTTGTCGTCGCTCATCCGCCTGGCCTCTCCCGCGCCGCGCCCGGAAACACTTCGTGCACCAATAATTGGTACACCAATCGTTGCTAGGATCGCAACGGCGACGACGAGGAGGCCTGCGGTGTCCGACCAGCTTGAGGGCGATCCCCTGGCCCTGGAGGAGCAGGTGTGCTTCGCGCTCTCCGTGGCGGCCCGGGGCGTGGTCGCCGTCTACCGTCCCCTGCTGGAGCCGATGGGGCTGACCCATCCGCAGTACCTGGTCATGCTCGCGCTGTGGCAGCATGCGCCGCTGTCCGTACGGGAGCTCAGCCGCCTGTTGCAGCTCGACCCGGGGACGCTGTCACCGCTGCTCAAGCGCCTGGAGGCCAACGGGTACGTCCGGCGGGAGCGCGACCCCGCCGACGAGCGCAGCCTGGCCGTGACGCTCACCGCGGGCGGCGAGGCGCTGCGTGCCCGCGCCGAGGAGATCCCGCCGGCGATCGTGCGGCGGCTCGGGATGCCGATCGGGGAGCTGCGGGACCTGCACGCCGTCCTGACCCGGGTGATCGCGGCGACGAACCGGGCCGGCGCGGGCGGTGCCAACCCCGGTCAGGCGTCGGCGTAGACCGCGAAGCCGCGGTCGGCGCAACGGCGGTAGAAGGCCGCCAGCACGCCCAGCTCGGCGCAGGTGAAGTCCCACTGCGGCGGGTCGCCGTTCTCGTCGCGCAGCGCGTCCAGCCGGCTGCCCAGCCAGCGCAGCTGCTGCTCGGCGAGGCGACCGTCGCCGAGCAGGCCGCGCAGCACGTTGCTCACCGAGTCGAAGTCGACCGTCTCCCCGTGCGGGCGGTGCCCGGCCACGAAGCGCTCGATCCCGCCGGCGACCCAGGCGCAGCCGTCCGGGTCGATCACCGGGTCCTCGTCCTCGGCGGCGGCGTCCGTGGCGTAGAGCACATTCTCCAGCCCGAGCAGGAGATCGACCAGCTCGGTGTACGCCGTGGCCCGGACGGTCCCGGTCTTGGCGATGTGTTCCGCGAGGGCCGCCGTCGGCGCGGAGATCCGCGGCAGGTCGACGATCTCGCCGAAGTCGACGAACTCGGCCGGTGCGACCGGGTCGTAGAAGCGGCCGGTCCGCGGCCAGTGCACCGCGACGTTGTCCAGCCCCATCTGGCGTCACCCCTTGAGAGCACGTGTCGGATCGTTCGGGTCGATCGTCCGGTTCCGACCGGAAAAGATCAAGACCAGCCACGCCGGGCGCCGCAAACGTACGCCCGTCGCGGGCTCCGGCGCGACCCCGGCCCCCGAGCGTCCCGGCCCGATCGGCGGCGACGCCGCCCGCCGATCGGAGCTTGGCGTGTAGGGGGAGTCGCGGGTGGCGCGGTTCGGCCGGCTACGGAGGTCTCAGCCGCCGCGAAAGGGGTGCCGAGTGGCGGTTCTGTCGTCCGCGCACAGTAAGATTGAGGCGAGACGAAGACCCGACACGGAGCGACGGACGCGGGCCCACCAAAGGTCCGAGATCATTGTTCCACGTCGGGTCGAGCCGATCGCGATCCGCGGGCAACCGCGGCGACCGGCGTTCCGGCCCGTACCCCGGTTTCCACCGGTCTCGGGTCGCGCGCCGACGTCGCGTCCTGTCCGCCGAACCCGCGTCCGACGCGCCGCTTGCCGGCTCGGGGGCGCGAGAAAGTGGCCGAGGGTGGCAGCGCAGGACAAGCAGGAGTACGGCGCCGAGTCGATCACCGTCCTCGAAGGTCTGGAGGCGGTCCGCAAGCGGCCCGGCATGTACATCGGGTCGACCGGTGAGCGCGGTCTGCACCACCTGGTGTGGGAGGTCGTCGACAACGCCGTCGACGAGGCGCTGGCCGGATACTGCGACACCATCGACGTGGTGCTGCTGGCCGACGGCGGGGTCCAGGTCACCGACAACGGCCGGGGCTTCCCGGTCGACCTGCACCCCAAGTTGAAGAAGCCGGGCGTCGAGGTGGCGCTGACCGTGCTGCACGCCGGCGGCAAGTTCGACGGCAAGGCGTACGCCGTGTCCGGCGGTCTCCACGGCGTCGGCGTGTCCGTCGTCAACGCCCTCTCCAGCCGGATGGCGGTGGAGATCCACAAGTCCGGCTTCGTCTGGCGGCAGAAGTACACCAACTCCAAGCCGAGCCCGCTGGACAAGGGCGAGACCACCGACCGCACCGGTTCCACGGTCACGTTCTGGCCCGACCCCGACGTGTTCGAGACCGTCGACTTCGACTTCCAGACCATCTACCGCCGCATCCAGGAGATGGCCTTCCTCAACCGCGGCCTCACCATTCACCTGCTCGACGAGCGGGTCCCGGAGGGCGAGGAGGGCAAGCCGCGCGAGGTCACCTTCTGCTACAAGGGCGGCATCGCTGACTTCGTCCGGCACCTCAACGCCTCGAAGAGCCCGATCCACAAGACGGTGGTCGAGTTCGGTGCCGAGGAGGAGGGCATGTCGCTCGAGATCGCCATGCAGTGGAACGAGTCGTACGGCGAGTCGGTCTACACCTTCGCCAACACGATCAACACGCACGAGGGCGGCACCCACGAGGAGGGCTTCCGGTCCGCGTTGACCAGCGTGGTCAACCGCTACGGCGCGGAGAAGAAGCTGCTCAAGGGCGACGAGAAGCTCTCCGGCGAGGACATCCGGGAGGGCCTGGCGGCGATCATCTCGGTCAAGCTGGCAAACCCGCAGTTCGAGGGCCAGACCAAGACCAAGCTCGGCAACACTCCGGTGAAGAGCTTCGTACAGCGGGTCTGCAACGACCGGCTGGTCGACTGGTTCGACCGCAACCCGGCCGAAGCCAAGATGATCATCACCAAGGCGTCCCAGGCGGCCCGGGCCCGGATCGCCGCGCAGCAGGCTCGCAAGCTGGCCCGGCGCAAGTCGCTGCTGGAGTCCGGCTCGATGCCGGGCAAGCTGGCCGACTGCCAGTCCACCGATCCGCGCGAGTCCGAGGTGTTCATCGTCGAGGGCGACTCGGCGGGCGGCTCGGCCAAGCAGGGCCGGGACCCGCGCACCCAAGCGATCCTGCCGATCCGCGGCAAGATCCTCAACGTGGAGAAGGCCCGGATCGACCGGGTGCTGAAGAACACCGAGGTCCAGGCGCTGATCACCGCGCTGGGCACCGGCATCCACGACGACTTCGACATCGAGAAGCTGCGGTACCACAAGACCGTGCTGATGGCCGACGCCGACGTGGACGGCCAGCACATCCAGACGCTGCTGCTCACCCTGCTGTTCCGCTTCATGCGCCCGCTGGTCGAGCTGGGCCACGTCTACCTGGCCGCCCCGCCGCTCTACAAGATCAAGTGGAACAAGAAGGGCGACGACGCGCAGTACGCGTACTCGGACCGGGAGCGGGACGGACTGATCGCGCTGCGGCAGCAGAAGAAGCCGAACGCCAAGCCGGACGACATCCAGCGGTTCAAGGGTCTCGGCGAGATGAACTATCCCGAGCTCTGGGAGACCACGATGAACCCGGGCAGCCGCACCCTGCGCCAGGTCACGCTCGACGACGCGGCGACCGCGGACGAGCTGTTCAGCGTGCTGATGGGCGAGAACGTCGAGGCGCGTCGCTCGTTCATCCAGCGCAATGCCAAGGACGTCCGCTTCCTGGACATCTGACGGACCGGCGGGCCGTCCCGGTCGTCCACCGGGCGGTCCGCCGATCCACAGGGTTATCCACAGCCTGGCCGGTTTCCACAGCGGTTATCCACAGCACGAAACCGACTCTGATTCTGATAAGGGTTAACAGTGACCGATACCCCCGAGTCCACCCCGAGCGAGCCCGAGGTCCCCGAGACCGCTGCCGCCGCAGTCGTGGCGCATGACCGCATCGAGCCGGTAGGGCTCGAGGTGGAGATGCAGCGTTCCTACCTCGACTACGCGATGAGCGTCATCGTCGGGCGGGCGCTGCCGGACGTCCGGGACGGGCTCAAGCCGGTCCACCGCAAGATCCTCTACGCCATGTTCGACTCCGGCTACCGGCCGGACCGCGGCTACGTCAAGTGCTCCCGGGTCGTCGGCGACGTGATGGGCCAGTTCCACCCGCACGGCGACTCTGCCATCTACGACGCGCTGGTCCGGATGGCGCAGCCCTGGTCGCTGCGCTACCCGCTGGTCGACGGCAACGGCAACTTCGGCTCGCCGGGTAATGATCCAGCTGCGGCGATGCGCTACACCGAGTGCAAGCTCGACCCGCTGGCGATGGAGATGCTGCGGGACATCGACGAGGACACCGTCGACCTCCAGGACAACTACGACGGCCGGGCCAAGGAGCCCACCATCCTGCCGTCCCGCATCCCGAACCTGCTGATCAACGGCTCCGAGGGCATCGCGGTCGGCATGGCCACCAAGATCCCGCCGCACAACCTGCGCGAGATCGGCGCGGCCGTGCAGTGGTGCCTGGAGAACCCGGAAGTCGACGAGGCGACCACCCTCGACGCGCTCATCGAGATCGTCAAGGGTCCGGACTTCCCCACCCACGGCCTCATCGTCGGCACCCAGGCCATCCAGGACGCGTACCGGACGGGCCGTGGGTCGATCCGGATGCGGGCCGTGGTGGAGGTCGAGGAGGACAAGCGGGGCCGCCCCTGCCTGGTGGTCAGCGAGTTGCCCTACCAGGTCAACCCCGACAACCTCGCCGAGCGGATCGCCGAGCTGATCAAGGAGGGCAAGCTCGCCGGCATCGCCGACATCCGGGACGAGTCCTCCGGGCGTACCGGCATGCGGATCGTGCTCGTACTCAAGCGCGACGCGGTCGCCAAGGTGGTGCTCAACAACCTCTACAAGCACACCCAGCTCCAGGAGACCTTCGGCGCCAACATGCTGGCGCTGGTCGACGGCGTGCCGCGAACGCTGAACCTGGCCCAGTTCCTCCGCTACTACGTCGAGCACCAGATCGAGGTGATCCGGCGGCGGACCGCGTTCCGGCTGCGCAAGGCCGAGGAGCGGGCGCACATCCTGCGCGGCCTGTCGAAGGCGCTGGACGCCCTCGACGAGGTGATCGCCCTGATCCGGCGCTCGCCGACCGTCGAGGACGCCCGGCAGGGCCTGATCCGGCTGCTGGAGATCGACGAGATCCAGGCCACCGCGATCCTGGACATGCAGCTGCGCCGGCTCGCCGCCCTGGAGCGGCAGCGGATCCTCGACGACCTGGCCAAGCTCGAGATCGAGATCGCCGATCTCAAGGACATCCTGGCCAAGCCGGAGCGGCAGCGGCGGATCGTCTCGGAGGAGCTCGGCGAGATCATCGCGAAGTGGGGCGACGAGCGGCGGACGAAGATCCTGCCGTTCGACGGCGAGGTCTCGATGGAGGACCTCATCGCCCGCGAGGACGTGGTGGTCACCATCACCCGTACCGGGTACGCGAAGCGGACCAAGGTCGATCTGTACCGCTCCCAGCGTCGCGGCGGCAAGGGCGTCAGCGGGGCCACGCTGCGGCAGGACGACATCGTCAGCCACTTCTTCGTCTGCTCCACGCATGACTGGATGCTGTTCTTCACGAACAAGGGCCGGGTGTACCGGGCCAAGGCGTACGAACTTCCGGAAGCCAGTAGGGTAGCCAAGGGCCAACACGTGGCCAATCTGCTCGCGTTCCAACCGGACGAGCAGATCGCGCAGATCATCGAAATCCCGAATTACCAGGTGGCCCCCTACCTGGTACTGGCCACGAAGAACGGCCTGGTGAAGAAGACGCGGCTCGAGGAGTTCGACTCCAACCGTTCCGGCGGAGTCATCGCGATCAACCTGCGCGATGAGGACGAGCTGGTCGGTGCTGCCCTCGTCGCCCCGTCCGACGACCTGCTGCTGGTCTCCAAGAACGCCCAGGCGATCCGCTTCAACGCCACCGACGAGGCGCTGCGGCCGATGGGCCGGGCCACGTCGGGCGTGATCGGCATGCGGTTCAGCGACGACGACGTCCTGCTCGCGATGGAGGTCGTCCGCGAGGGGTTGGACGTGCTGGTGGCCACGAACGGGGGATACGCGAAACGTACCCCGATCGAGGAATACCCGGTCCAGGGCCGGGGAGGTAAGGGTGTGCTGACTGCGAAGATCACCGAGCGACGCGGTGGTCTGGTCGGCGCTGTGGTGATCGACCCGGACGACGAGCTGTTCGCGATCACCAGCAACGGTGGCGTCATCCGGACTCCGGTGAAGCCTGTACGCCGTACGCGTGACCGGAACACAATGGGGGTCAAGCTGATGGACCTCCCGGACGGCGTGACTATCGTGGCGATTGCTCGCAATGCCGACGAGCCTGACGAACAGGACTAGTTGATGACGGAGACACAGGCGAAGTCGGGGAACAAGGGGACCTCGGCCAACCCGGTCGACGAGGAGGCCGCCGCGAAGGGCGGCGCACCAGCGGCCGGCCGCACGGCCGTGGGCCGGGCGACGGTCCCCGCCGACGCGCCTGCCCCGAAGTTCACCCGGGCTCCCGGGATGACGCCGCCGCCGGAGACCCCCGGCGACGACTCGGGGGCTGGTGACAAGACGGAGACATCCGGCGTCGACGCGCCCACCTCTGCGGCTGCTCCGGCCGCGGGGGCGGGCAGCGCCGGCCGCCCGGGGACGACAGCGCCGATCCGGACAGGAAGCGGCCAGTCGACTGGCAGCGCCGCCACCGGCACACTGCCGCGTGTCGGTGGTGGCCCGGCCAACCCGCGCCCGGACGGCGCCCGTCCGAGCGCGGGGGGGCGCCCCGCCAACGGCGGCGGGCTGCCGCCGGGGGTCGCCGGGTCGTCGGCCTCGGCTGTCGGGGCCGCCCGGGTCGGTGAAGCGGTACGTGCCGCGCGTACCTCGGTCAGCTCCGCCGCGTCCCGCGGGCCGCGGCGGGCCCGGCTGAACCTGAAGCGGATCGACCCCTGGTCCGTGATGAAGTTCGCCTTCGCCGTCTCCGTGGTGCTCTTCATCGTGGTGGTCGTCGCCACCTCGGTGCTCTACCTGGCGCTGGACGCCATGGGTGTGTTCCAGAGCGTCAACGAGAGCCTGAGCGACCTGGTCAACGCCGGCGGGCAGAGCACGAGCGGCTTCCAGATCACCGCCAAGGGCGTGATCCTCAGCTCCGCCCTGATCGGTCTGGTCAACGTCGTCCTGTTCACCGCGCTCGCCACCCTCGGCGCGTTCGTCTACAACGTCTGCGCCGACCTGGTCGGCGGGATCGAGCTGACGCTCGCCGAGCGGGACTGATCGCACCCGACGCCGGGGCGCGCCGCGTAAAGCGGTCGCCCCGGCGTCGTGCGTCCGGGTAGTTTCAGGGGGTACGGCGAGCACGGACTCGTCACCGGCCCCCGATTTGGGGCGCGGCGGGCGGATGCGTTAACCTTGGCCGTCGCCACGCGGGGCTATAGCTCAGTCGGTTAGAGCGCAGAGCTGATAACTCTGAGGTCGCTGGTTCGATTCCAGCTAGCCCCACCGCACATGGTTCCGACGGCTGTCGAGCGCAAGGGGTCGCCCATGTTCAAGAAGCTTCTGATTCTGGCCGGCATTGTCGGCGTGGCCGCCGTGGTGGTCAGGAAGATCAAGGTTTCGAACGACGAGCGCGCCCTGTGGCATGAGGCGACCACCGCCCCTGACCTGCGCTGATCATTTCTCCGACTTCCAGCTCCCGGCGGCTTCGCCCGCCCTCGGGGCCCTAGCTCAACTGGCAGAGCACTGCCTTTGCAAGGCAGGGGTTAGGGGTTCGAGTCCCCTGGGCTCCACCAATACCGCCTCTGATCAGGCGAGTCCCCATCGCAAGATCAACGGGCACAGGCCGGGCACAGGTCAATCATGATCTTGCGGCCGGATGGTCGCCTTGTTGGCACGTTCCGCCGCTGAGCTCAGGACCGAGCCAATGACGCCGCTGGGCCGGTCTCGCTTCGGCAGCCAGTGCACGTACGTCTCCAACGTGATGCGCAACGTCCTGTGCCGAAGCAGACGCTGCACCTCCTGCGGCTCGACGTGGTTGGTGATCAGCGTCGTGGCGAAGAAGTGCCGCAGTGCGTGAAACCCGCCGTGCTTCTGAGGCCAACCAGCGGCATCACGCCATCCGGCCCACTCTCGGGACCACGTGCGATCAGTGAAGGCGTTGCCCCCGGGTGGTGGTGAACAGCAACGGCACGGTTCGCCGCACGGGCTCACCGGAGGTGATGTCGACCATCTCCACCGGTTCGGGCGGGAAGTCCCGGACGTGATCGGCCAGCACTTGACCCACGAACGGATCGAGATCGATGGTGCCCGATGATCTGGACTTCGGCTCGCACATTTGTCTGCGCTGACCCCGGCCTTGGCTGGCATGTATGACCGGGACCACGCCTAGGGGCGCAAATGGCCGGAGCTTAGCGTGTTCAGACTTTCTTTACTTGGTCAAGGGCGGGCCTGCGGCCCGCCGCCGTGTTCGCGCCGGGGCGCGCGTGCGGCCTGGCGGCCGGTCACGCCCCGGCGCACGGCGTATCAGGGGGCCCTTGACGGCCGTAGTGCAGCTCCCCGGCCGACCGGGCTAGGGAGCGTCTCTCGGATCAAGGCGGCTCGTTGACGAAGCGTGCCGGTTCGTCGATGGATCTCTGATGAGATGTGGGCGCGGCTGCAGCCGCATGTGCCGGACCGGTCGCCGCAGCGCGGCGGACGGTGGGCCGATCACCGTGAAGTGATCGAAGCGATCGCGTGGAAGTACCGCACCGGGTCGCCGTGGCGCGACCTGCCCGCCGAGTTCAGTTCCTGGAAGGGTGCCTACTCGCGGTTCCGGCGGTGGACCCTCGACGGGACGTGGCAGCGGCTGCTGACCGCGGTGCAGGCCGACGCTGATGCCGCCGGTGAGCTCGACTGGCTGGTCACCGCAGTCGACTCCACGGTGGTCCGGGCCCACCAGCACGCCGCCGGACTCCGGCCGGGAAAAGACCACGGCGCCACGAGCCGGTCGACCACTGCCTCGGCCGGCCGCGAGGCGGCCTGACCACCAAGGTCCATCTGGCTGCGGAGTCGCGCTGCCGGCCGATGAGCCTGCTCGTTACCGCTGGCCAAGCCGGCGACGCACCCCAGTTCGAAGCAGTCATGAACGCCATCGCGGTACCCCGCCGGGGACCCGGGCGCCCACGGCAACACCGTCGTGTGGGACGCAGGCAGTACCCGACCTTTGTGCGGGACGCATGCCCCTTGACGGACCGCTTGCATTTTGCAAGCATGGCCCGCATGAGCCTCTTCATCACCTGCCCGGTCGAGAGCGTCGAGCGCGCAACCGCCTTCTACACGGCCCTCGGCTGGGCTCTTAACACCGAGATGTCCGACCACAATGTGTCGTGCTTCGCGATCGCGCCCGAGCAGTACGTCATGCTCGGCAGCCGCGAGATGTACGCGAGCGTCGGCGGAGTCGAAGAGCTGATCGGCGGACCTCAGACGCCCTCGAAGGTCACGGTCTCGTTCAACCTGGGCAGCCGCGAGGCGGTCGACGAGCTCGTTGACCGCGCCGGCGCCGCCGGCGGGCGGATCGGTGACACCGACGACTACCCCTTCATGTACCAGCGCCAATTCGACGACCCCGACGGTTACCACTACTCACCGTTCTGGATGAAGGCGGACGCCGATCCGACCGCGTGAGCGACCTCGCCGCAGCCCTCGACATCGTCGGAGCACGGTGGGCCCTGCTCATCGTGGAACGGCTGCTCGACGGGCCACAACGCTACGGCGATCTGCAGCGCGACCTCGGCGTGCCGACGAACATGCTCGCGATACGCTTGCGCGAGCTCGAAGCGGCTGGCGTGCTGTTCCGCCTGCCCCTTCGACACAACACCCGGGCCTATGCGCTGACCGATCGCGGGCTCGCCTTGCGCGAGGCGATCGTCGCACTCGGCAACTGGGGCAAGAACGACGCCTAGGAACGTCTCTCGAATCATGGTTTGGTCCAGAGCAGGATCCCCGCGAGGGTGAGTGCGGCCTGGTAGTGCACCGCGAGCTTGTCGGTGCGCATGGCCAGGCCGCGCCATTTTTTGAGCCGGTTGATGCAGCTTTCGGCGACGTTGCGCTGGCGGTACTGCTGCTTGTCGAATGCTGGTGGCCTGCCACCGCGGCTTCCGCGGCGGCGTCGGTGTGCCTGCTGGTCTGCTGGCTGCGGGATCGTCGCGCGGACACCCCGGCGGCGCAGCCACTCGCGAATCGCGCGCGATGAGTACGCCTTATCGGCCAGGACCCGCTGCGGACGTTGCCGTGGGCGCCCGGGTCCCCGGCGGGGTACCGCGATGGCGTTCATGACTGCTTCGAACTGGGGTGCGTCGCCGGCTTGGCCAGCGGTAACGAGCAGGCTCATCGGCCGGCAGCGCGACTCCGCAGCCAGTTGGACCTTTTCATCTCGGGCAGCACCACGACGACGGATGTAGGTGCGGCGGACCGTGCCGTTGCTGTTCACCACCACGCGGGGCAACGCCTTCACCGATCGCACATGGTCCCGGGAGTGGGCCGGGTGGCGCGATGCCGCTGGGTGGCCCCAGAAGAACGGCGGGTTCCACGCTCTGCGGCACTTCTTCGCCACCACGCTGATCACCAACCACGATCCGTTTTAGGGCTCTGTGAGTTTCTGTCTTTTGTAGTGGCTGGTCTTGGCGGCGGCTTGATGTCGCCGCCGGAAGATGGACCAGCATTAGCCCTATCCGGTTCCCAGGCCGAGCGGGTTTGCCATTTATTGCAGCCGACCGTTGCTCGGCATCGACTCGCCCACAGGTCAACAGCGGTCGAGCGTCAGCGCCAACCGCACTAATTAGTTGGCGGATTCGGCGTGACGAGAACTACTGGTGGAAAAGACGCGACGCTGATCACGCTCGCCCTCGGCTTTGGCCAACCGGCACCGCCAGTCCTCGCCGCTCGGGAGAATCCCGGCATGGTGTTGCATTTCGGTATTGTCACATCCGTCCACCATCGTCGTTACGTTCGCCCTTCGCCAAACGCCAGGGTTTATCTCTCCGTGACGATCCGACTATCGTGAGTGAGAATTCCCAAAGAAGGAGAGGACCTCTCATGCCGTTGTCAGTGGCGGACCTCGCGGCGCCCGGAAAAGCACCGATCACGATCCTGTCGACGACCTTTCCGAACGTGTATTTGCGCATGGACGGCACCGGGGTAACGACCTGGAACGGGTCCGGCAGTGGGATCGTCAACTGTCAGTTTGGCGCGGGACCCTACGAGAAGTTCAAGGTTCTCCCGCAGGCCGACGGCTCGTTCGCCTTCGCGTCGGCGAACTTTTCGAACGTGTATCTGCGCATGGACGCCGCCGAGTTGCCGCAGATCCCCGGAGGGCCGGGCGGTGGGACCGTCAACTGCCAGGTCCACGTGGGTACCCACGAGACGTTCAAGCTTCTCCCGCAGGCAGGTGGCTCGTTCTCCTTCGAGTCGACGTTGTTTCCGAATTCGTTTCTGCGCCTGGTCGGCTCCGGGGTGACGGCCTCCACCAACGGTGGCGGTGGGGTAGTCAACTGCCAGTTCGGCGCCCCGGGTGGCGATCACGAAAAGTTCTTTCTCAACGTGGCCGCCTAGCCACGGCCCCGTCAAGTCCCTGGAATATCTTGACTAAACGGCCCTGACCCGAACCCGCCCGACGCATCGCCGACGTCATCGCCTGGTCCATCTTCCGGCGGCGACATCAAGCTGCCGCCAAGACCAGCCACTACCCAAAGACAGAAACTCACAGAGCCCTAAAACGGATCCCCTGCTGGAGTACTAAAGCGTAGTGTGTTCAGACTTTCTTTACTTGTTCAAGGGCGGGCCTTCGGCCCGCCGCCGTGCCAGCGCCGGGGCGCGCGTGCGGCCTGGCGGCCGGTCACGCCCCGGCGCGCACGGCATGGATCGGAACAAAAGTCACGTGCCCTCTGCGCACGCATCACCGAGGATGCCGACGTGCCATCACCGAAGCTGCGCCACTCTGTCCGGGCGATCATCCTCACGGAAGACCACCGCATCCTGCTCTGTCGACACGTCATTCCCGATCCACCTGGACGAGTCGTCTGGGCAACGCCCGGCGGAGGCATCGAGAGCGGCGAGACAGCGCTTGTAGCCCTTCGTCGCGAGCTGCAAGAGGAAGTCGGGCTGGCCTTAGATGCCGAACCACCACACGTGTGGCACCAGGAGTCTGTCTTACCCGGACACCTACCGGGCTACGACGGCGTGATCAACGACTACTTTCTCGTCCGCACCGCCGCCTTTAACCAGCGAGGCACCATGTCCGACGCGCAACTAGCCGCCGAAAATATCAGCGAACTCCGATGGTGGCGCCTGCCCGACATCATCGCCTACCCGGGACCCGATCTGTTCGGGCCCCGCGACCTCGCCGACCTGCTGACGGCATTGGTCGCCGGCGGCGTCCCGCCCAAGCCGGTGCAGATCGGTCTGTGAGGCCGCGTCGGGCAACCCAGCCGTAGACCTATGCCGTCGAAGTGCGGTACCGAGATGAAGCTGCAGGGGAGGAGCTACAAGCCCTAAGCATGGGGGCGGTGTCCGCCGTGCCCGAGCAGACGACCCCCACGCGAGCCGCCACCGCAGTCCAGCTCAGATCAAACCCGGCACCTGGGGTCAGGGTGTTTGAGTCTCCCAGACCGGCAGCCGAGGCTCGTCGTTGTGCACGATGATGTTGGCGTGATGGGTCGGGCGGACCGTAGCGAAGTAGAACTGTTGGGAGGGGATGTAACGCTCGCGCCAGCGCCGTTCGACTTCGGCCCGAGATGACACCCGGCGCTCTCGGATCACGGCACGATCCACGGTCTTTTCGAGTGCCATCGACACGAAGATGCGCAGGTCCCACCGATCAATCAGTTCCGGGCGCATGAGGAAGACGCCGTCGAAGACCAGCACGGCGTCGGCTGGGGCACTCGTGACCGGCGGGGACAGCGCAGTATCCGCGGTGTGGTCGTAGACCGCGTGTTGGAAGCGTCGATCTCCGCCCGGGCCGAGCGGATCGAGCAGAACCCGGTTCAGCGCGTCGTAGTCGTGGGTGTCGTAGTAGCACCCTTCGGCCGAGTACTCGCCGCGCGGATAGCGCTGTGCCCGAGGGAAGAGGAAATCGTCGATCGTCGCGCGGATGACGTCGCGGCCCTGTTCGCGCAAGACGACGGCCAGCTCGTCGGCGAGGGTGGTCTTGCCGGCGGCGGGCGGTCCGTCGATGGCAACCCGCGTCGGGTGCGCGACTGTGACGGACCCGACTGCCTCAGCCAGGCGGCCGAGCATCTCGTCGCGGGTGCCTTGGTCCATGTCCTGCCCCGTCCCGGTCTCGCGAAGGTTGCCGTGTCGGGCCGACCTTATGTGCGGCGGCCCTTTCGCGCCTGCCATGCCCGAGGGAGCGAGATTGCCGCATGCGGAAGTGGCTGCGGTCGTGGCCAAACGCACTGTCATGCCGGTGCTGGTCGCTCGGTACTGCGTGACCGTTCTGCCGCGTCCCGCTGCTGGAGGGCTCCGGGGCGGGCACGCCCCCACCGGCCGTGCCCTCGGGACGGGCAGGTTAGCGTCGGGGCGTGAGCACCGGATCCCCACGCCTCCTGCCCGCCGAGGGCGGCATCGCCGAAGCCGCCTGCGTCCTGCGCGCCGGAGGGCTGGTGGCGTTCCCCACCGAGACCGTCTACGGGCTGGGCGCCAACGCCCTCGACGCCCGTGCGGTGGCCCGGATCTTCGAGGCGAAGCAGCGGCCGAGCTTCGATCCGCTGATCACCCACCTGGCCGACGCGGCTGACCTGGCCGGGCTGGTGGGGCGGGTGCCGGCGGCGGTGGAGGCGCTGGCCGAGCGGTTCTGGCCGGGTCCGCTGACGCTGATCGTGGACCGACCCGCCGTGATTCCGGCGATCGTCACGTCGGGGCTGGACACGATGGCCGTCCGGGTGCCGGACGAGTCGTCCGCCCGGGCGTTGATCGCCGCGGCCGGGGTGCCGGTGGCCGCGCCCAGCGCCAACCGGTTCGGCCAGCTCAGCCCCACCCGCGCCGAGCACGTGGTGGCCGGGCTGGGCGCGGCGGTGGACGTGGTGCTCGACGGCGGGCCGACCCGGTGCGGAATCGAGTCCACCATCGTGGACGCCCGGGGCGAGCGCCCGGTGGTGCTCCGGCTCGGCGCGCTGCCGGTGGAGGCCCTGGTCGAGGCGGTCGGCCCGGTGACCGTACGGTCGGGCAGCTCCGGTCAGCCGGTGGCGCCCGGCACGTTGGCCGCGCACTACGCCCCGCGTACCCCGTTGCGGGTGGTCGGGGCAGCGGAGTCGGTGGCCGGCGACCGTGGCCGGCGAGGGCTGCTGGCCTTCCGGGAGCGCCCGGCGGAAGGCGACTGGGTGGCGGTCGAGGTGTTGTCGCCCGCGGGGGACCTGACGGTGGCGGCGGCCCGGCTCTTCGACGCGCTGCATCGGCTCGACGCGGCCGGGGTGACCGAGATCGTCGCCGAGCGGGTTCCGGACGTCGATGTGGGCCGGGCGATCAACGACCGGCTGGGCCGGGCGGCCGCGACCTGGCACCAGGGCGGCTGACGGCGGGGCCGGCTGTACCGCCTCGGGCTGGTCGGGTGGCGGGCTCGGTACGACCGCCCTCACCTGTCGGAGGGAGCCCTGTCGCCATCGGACGCGTCGGCCGGGGTGGCCCCTTCGGCATCGGCCGCGGTGGCCTCCCCGCTGTCGAGCAGGCGGGTGAGGGCGCCGTTGGCGAGGGTGGCGCCGAGCGCCGAGCCGGCGGCGATGCCCCAGCCGACCGGCCCGAGCGGGGTACAGCCGAAGAACTGGCTGACCCCCGGGGTCTGCACCACGAAGACCAGCACCCCGACCGACGCGGCGGTCGAGGCGAGCACCGTCGGGCTGGTCCCGCCGGCGAGCACGGTCTGCCCGAGCTGGGTGCCGATCAGCGAGGCGAGCGCCACCGTGCCGGCCCGGCGCTGCCGTCCGGTGTACCGGGCGAGCGTCCAGCCCACCGTCGCGCCCAGCGTGGTGGACGCCGCGCGCAGCGCGATCTCCCGGTTGAGGGTCGCGCCGAGCGAGGTGTCCGGGCCCTCCCGCAACAGGTGGTCGGCGTGGTCGGAGGCGGGCGGCCGGACCGCGATGGCCAGCGCCGGCGCGAGGTCGGTGAGCAGGTTGACCAGGAGCAGTTGCCGTCCGGTGAGCGCCGAACGGCCGGTGCGGGCCGCGCTCAGCACGCTGAACGCGATCTCGCCGAGGTTGCCGCCGACCAGGATGCTCAGCGCGTGCCGGACCGACGACCACATGGCCCGCCCCTCGACCAGGGTGGCGATGATCGTCTCCAGCCGGTCGTCGGTCACCACCAGGTCGGCGGCGGCCCGCGCGGCGGGGGTGCCGCGCTGGCCGAGGGCGATGCCGACGTCGGCCAGCCGGATCGCCGGGGCGTCGTTGGCACCGTCCCCGGTCATCGCCACGGTCCAGCCGCACTTCTGCAGCGCCTGAATGATCCGGACCTTGTGGGCGGGGGTGCAGCGGGCCACCACGTCGGTACGGGTGAGCAGCTCGGCGAGCGCGTCATCGTCGAGCCGGTCCAGCTCCGTGCCGGTGGCCACCCGCTGCTCGCCGTGGTCGGGGCTGATGGTCGACGCGATCGCCGACGCCGTCGCCGGATGGTCACCGGTGATCATGATGGTGTGCACCCCGGCCTGTCGGATCCGGCGGACGGCGGGCGCGGCGGACTCGCGTACCCCGTCGGCGAGCGCCAGGAAGCCGACGAAGACCAGGCCGTCGACCTGCTCGTCGGTGACGGTCTCCCCGGCGACCCGGCGCTCGGCGACGGCCAGGATGCGGTGCCCGGCGCCGGCCCGGTCGGCGAGCATCCGGTGCAGCTCGTCCCGGCCGGCGTCGTCCAGCGGTGCGTCGCCGCCGTCGGCGGTACGCCGATCGGCGCACCGCGGCACCACGGTCTCCGGCGCGCCCTTGACGCTGAGCAGCAGGCCGTCGCCGGTTCTGCCGACCGTGGCGTGGTAGCCGCGGGACGGCTCGAAAGGCAGCCCGCCCACCGCCCGCCAGCCGTCCGCGCCGACCAGCTCGTCGACCCCCGCCAACCCTGCCCCCCGGCGGACCGCCCGGTCGGTCTGCTGTGGCAGCTCGTCCGGGTCTCCGGCCGGGGTGGCCCGCAGCGCGACGGCCAGGGTCAGCCGTAGCGGATCGTCCAGCCGGTCCGGCGGGGCGTACCGGGTGCCGCCGCCGTCGCCCACGCAGGCGAGCAGCAACCGGCCCTCGGTGAGGGTGCCGGTCTTGTCGAAGCAGAGCACGTCGACGCGGCCCAGCGCCTCGATCGTGCGCGGGTTGCGGACCAGCGCGCCGTGCTCGGCCAGCCGCCGCGCCGCAGCGAGCTGGGCGGCGCTGACCAGGAACGGCAGCCCTTCCGGCACCGATGCCACGGCCAGGTTCGCGGCGGTCGCCGCCGTCTCCGCCAGGGGTACGCCGCGCAGCAGACCCACCCCGGCCACCGCCACCGCCGAGCCGGCGGCCAGCGGGATCGCCGAGCTCGTCAGCCGACCGAGTCGGGCCTCCACCCCGCTGGCCGGGGGCGACTGCCGGGCCAGCGCCAGGCTCCGCCCGGCCTCGGTGCCCGCGCCGGTGGCCACCACCACGGCGGTGCCGTGACCGGTGGCGATCGTGGTGCCCTCGTACAGCATGGAGCGCCGGTCCGCGACGGCGGCGGCGACCACCGGGTCGGCGGTCTTCCCCACCGGCAGCGACTCGCCGGTCAGCGACGACTCGTCAGCCTCCAGGCCGTCCGTCGCCAGCACCCGGCAGTCCGCCGGTACGGCGTCGCCGGGCCCGAGCACGATCACGTCCCCCGGGACCAGGTCGTCCGCGGGCACCGGCCTTTCCTCGCCGTCCCGGCGGACCCGGGCGGTGACCGCCGAACGGGACAGCAGCTCGGCCAGGGACCGTTCGGTGTTGCGTTGGTGTACCGCCCCCACCAGGGCTGATCCGGCCACCACCCCGCCGACGAGGGCCGCGTCGACCAGCGAGCCGAAGCTCGCCGAGAGCACCGCGCCGGCGGCGAGCACCGGCGTGAGCGGGTTGGCCAGCTCGTCGACGAAGGCGCGGAGCAGCCCGGACGGGCCGGTCCCCTCGCCGGTCCCGCCGCCGCAGCGGCGCTCCGCCTCGGCGGAGTCCAACCCTTCGACGTCGGTGTCGAGCTGGCGGAGCACGGCGTCGACCGGCATGAGGTGCCAGGCGGTCACGGCCGGGACCGGGGAGTCTGCGCGGTCCGGCAGCCGACCCGCCCGCCACACCCCGTGCAGAAAGGCCAGGGCGGCGGTCCCGTTGACGGTGTTCAGCGACAGTCTCGGCAGCCTCCGGGGCTCGGCCGTGAACGCCCCCAGCGCGGCCAGGCCGGTGCCGGCCATGGACAGCCGGATGTTCTGTTCGGTCATTCGGCGGGCCACCCCGGCCGCCTCGATGATCAGCGCGGTGATCCGCAGGTCGGTGCCGACCAGCAGGTGCGCGCCCCAGGGCGGCAGGTCCTCCGGGCCGGCCAGCCCCAGCCCGCAGTCGGCCGCGCCCAGCGCCGCCCGGTCGGAGGAGAGCAGCATCACCACCGCGCCCTCGCGCTGCAACCGGCGGACGGTCTCGGCGATCCGGTTGCCGCCGGGCAGCACGGCGTCGGCGAAGGCGTACCGGCCGTCCTCGTCGTCGCCGGCCACCACCAGGCGCAGGCCGGCCCGGCGGGAGACGGTCGGCAGCGCGTCCATGGCCGGGGCGGGTTCGGGCTCCACCCGGAGCAGGGCGGCCAGTCGGCCCCCCTCGGCGAGGCCGAGCAGGGTGGCGCCGTCCGCCCGCATCCGCCGGCTGTCGTCGGTGTCGCCCGGGTCGGTGGCGTCGAGCTCGTCCAACGGCCCGAGCCGCCACCCGTCGGCCTCCTGCGTCCGGTTCGGGGCGGCCGGGTCGAAGAGGGCGAAGGCGCGGGCCGCCACCTGTCCGGTGTCCGCCCCGGACAGCGGGGCCAGATCGGCCAGCACCCCCCGGTTCGAGCCGAGCACCGCCGTGTCCAACACCACCGTGTCGATCCGATCCAGTTCCCGCAGCACGCTGCGATCCATGGCGATCACGCCGCGCCGGGCGAGCATCCGTCCGAGCTGGGCCGCGTACCCCTCGCGGCCGCTGCCCGGGGCCTTGGGGAGGCTGGACAGCGCCACCGCGGCGGCCCGTTTGGGACCGACCACCGGCACCGCCGCCGCGCCGGCCGCCGCCCCCGCGGCGAGCATCCGTTGGGCGAACCGCTCGACGAGGCCGTCCGGCTTCGGGTTCGGCCGGCCGGCCGTGGGCGCCCGGGCGACGGCCCGCTCCGGGTCGCCGGTGAGCTGGGGCTCGGCCTTCGTCCAGGCTACGAGCTGGGCGTGCGCCTCGCCCCACCGCACGATCCGTTGTGCGCCGTCCAGCACGATCCCGGTCCAGCCGCCGGTCAGTCCCTGGACGACCGCCTCGGCGAGCGGGAAGAGCAGTTCGGCGCGGGGATCGGCGCGTAGCCCCCGACTGGCCAGGGCGTGCAGCTTCGGGTGCAGGTCGACGGCGGCGAGCACCCCGGCCACCTCGGCCGGGACCGGGGTGAACGGCAGGATCCGGGTGGCCGCCGACAGGGTCAGGCCGAGCGCGTCCGAGGCGAGCGCGCCGAGGGTGCGGGGCGTGCGCGGCCCCTCCTCCGGCGGGTGTGGCGGGGGGATCTCGGGGTCCGGTTCGTGCTCGCAGGTGCGTTCGCACCGGGCGATCGTGGCGATCAGGTCACGCAGCCTCGGCTCCGGCTCCCCGACCTCCACCACCACCCTGCCCGAGGGGGCGTTGACCCTGGCCCACCGCACGCCGGGCAGCAGCTGTAGCTCCCGCTCCACCTGGCGGGCCAGCCTGTCGCCGCCGTCCTGGCAGACGCCGTGCACCTCGATGTGGTGCCGCCCGGGCCGAGACCAGACCCGGCGTCGGGCCAGGCCCGCCAGCCGGGCCAGCCGGGCCGCGGCGGCACCGGCGGTACGTGACGCGTCGCCGACCAGGTGCGGGACGGCTCGGGACGCGTCGCCGACGAGGTGCGGCACCGCCCGTGACGCGTCGCCGACGAGGGGTGGCACCGCCACCGACGGCAGGAGGCGGCCGGTCACCCGGCCCAGCAACGTCATCGAGCGGTACGGCCGGAGATCGGCCGGCCGGGCCTCCCCGTGCCGCCGTTGCCCCCACCGTGCCCCATTTCGCCTCCCACGCTCGGTCCCGGCGGGCTGCCTTCCCGCCCGTACGCCCGTTATTCCCCGTCAGCGGGGAGTTTCCGCAGTCGACGGGGACGGACCGGAGCGCGGGTGGGAGCCGGGTGGACGCCGAGACTCCGGTCACCTCCGACTTGACTTCCATCGGGGTTCAGGGCGGAAGCTGGCCGCATGTCGTGGGAACTGTTCATGCCGCAGGCGGGCCGAGGGCTGCCGGTGGGCGGGCGTCGTCGTCGGGACGCGTCACGGCGGGCCCCGGGCCGGCTGTCCGGTCCGGCCGGTCGCCGGTGACCCCCGTGGTCGCATGCCAGGTCGCGCCGGAGCGCCTGTTCGCCCCGCGCCTGCGGGCCATGACGGTGGGCGTGGTGGCCCTGGTCTCGCTGGTCGCGTTCGAGGCGCTCGCCGTCGGCACCGCGATGCCCACAGTCGCCCGCAACCTCGACGGGCTGTCCTGGTACGGGTTGGCGTTCGGCGGTCCCTTCGCCTCCGGCGTGGTGGCCATGGTGGTCTCCGGCATCTGGTGCGACGCCCGGGGTCCCCGTGCACCTGTGTGGCACGGGGTGGGCTGGTTCGTCGCCGGGCTCCTGCTCGCCGGTACCGCGTCGACCATGGGCGTGCTGGTGGCGGGTCGGTTGGTGCAGGGCTTCGGCTCCGGCCTGCTCTCGGTGGCGTTGTACGTGGTGGTGGGGCGGGCGTACCCGGAGGCGCTGCACCGGCGGATCTTCGCCGCGTTCGCGGCGGCCTGGGTCGTACCGTCGCTGGTCGGGCCGGCGCTGGCCGGGCTGATCGTCGAGCACCTCGGCTGGCGCTGGGTCTTCCTGGCGGTGCCGGCGGTGGCGGTGCCGGCTGTGCTGCTCATTGAGCCGGGCCTGCGGGCCGTCGCCTCGCCCGCCGTCCGGCTGGCTGCGGGCGTGGCGGCCCGGGTCGGTTGGGCCTGCGGGGCGGGGGTGAGCGCCGCGCTGCTGCACTACGGGGGGCAGCAGCGCGGCGCGTCGGCGGTCGGCCTGGTGGTGGCGGCGCTCGCCGGCCTGCTGTGCTGCGCCCCACGCCTGCTGCCGGCCGGCTTCCTGCGGGCCGGCCGGGGCCTGCCGACGGTGGTCGGGTTGCGCGGTCTGGCCTCCGCCGCGTTCGCCAGCGCGGAGATGGTGATCCCGCTGATGCTCTCCCGGGAGCGCGGGCTGTCGCCGACCGAGGCGGGCCTGCTGCTCACCGTCGGGGCGCTCTCCTGGTCGGCCGGGTCCTGGTTGCAGGGCCGGCTGCCGGCGCCGGGCAGCGCCCGGGGGAGCGGGGGCCGGGCGCGGCTGCCCGTGCCCGGTTCGCCGGCCGTCCTCGTACGCGCCGGGCTGGTCTGTATCGCCGTCGGGACGGCCACGGTGGCGCTCGCGGTGTGGCCGGCGGTGCCGCTGCCGGTCGGAGTGCTCGGCTGGGCCGTCGCCGGGCTCGGAATGGGGCTCCTGTACCCGTCGCTGTCGGTGCTCACCCTGGAGCTGTCGGCCCCCGGCGAGCAGGGGCGCAACAGTTCCTCCCTGCAACTGGGCGACTCGCTGTTCGCGGCGTCGGTGCTGGCGCTGACCGGCGCGGTGCTCGCGGTCGGGTCGGCGCCGGGCCCGGGCAGCTACACCGCCGTTCTCGTGCTGGCCGCAGCCCTGGCCGCGTTGGGCGTCCTCCTCGCCGGACGGGTGGTTCCGGCCCGGGCCCGGCCGGCCGGATGACGGAGCCGCTCCACCGTGACCCGGACGGGCACCCGTAGCTGGGTCGGCCACCTGGCCGACACGGACGGGGGAACCGGCCGGAGATGAGAACTCCACTCGTTCGCCGGCTGCCTACGGTTGCCCCATGCTGGTTCTCGTCACCACCGTGACCCTTTACGTCTGCGGATTCGTGTTCCTCTACGGGGTGATCCGGATCGCCGTCCGGCACGCCTTCGAGGACCTGGAGGCCCGCCGGCCCGGCCTGCTCCGCGCCGAGGAAATCGCCGCCGCCGGGGACCGGACGTTCGTCCGGGACAACCCGTTCATCGCCAACGGCTGACGGGCCCGTCCGTCCCGACCAGGGCGGAAACGGGTCCAGTGGGTCGGGTCGCGACGGGCCTCCGCGAGCACGGGGGACGGGGTGCGAGGATCCACCCGTGATGGGAACGCTGAAGACCGAGCCTGCCCGGACCCGACTCGACCTGCTGGCGGCCCCGGTGGCCGCCGCGATCGGGCAGTGGTCCGCCGACGCCCCGGTGGACGTCGGCGACTTGCTGGTAGCGCCGATCGACGCGGGCCTCGCCGACACCGCCGCGTTCTGTGCCGCGTACGAGGTGGGGCTGGACGTGTCGGCGAACTGCGTGGTGATCGCGGGCCGGCGCGGGGGCGAGGTGCGGTACGCCGCCTGCGTCGTGCTCGCCACGACGCGCGTGGACGTCAACGGGACGGCCCGCCGGATGCTCGACGTGCGCAAGGCGAGCTTCGCCCCGATGGCCGACGCGGTCGAGGCGACCGGGATGGAGTACGGCGGGATCACCCCGATCGGGCTGCCCGAGGACTGGCCGATCCTGGTCGACGCCCGGGTCGTCGCCGCCCCGCACGTCATCATCGGCTCGGGTGTGCGGCAAAGCAAGATCGCACTGCCGGGGCCGGCCCTCGGCGCGTTGCCCGGCGCGCGGGTGGTGGAGGGCCTGGCCAAGCCGGCGTGAGTTTCAACTCTGTCGATGTTGTTGCACGTGAAACATTGTGATCTTCGATGTCAGTGGGCGCTCGACTCGCGCTGCTCCACCTCGGCCAGGGCTGCCAGCAGGGTCTGCGGCTCCTGCGCCCCCGTGACCGCGTACTTCCCGGCCAGCACGAACGTCGGGACGCTGGTCACGCCCAGTTCCCGCGCGGCGGCCAGCTCGGCGGTGACCTCCGACGACCCCTCCCCTGAGTCGAGGAAGGCCCGCACCTCGGCCTCGTCGAGCCCCGCCCCGCCGGCGAGCCGGGCCAGCGCCGCGCGCGACCCGACGTCCACGCCGTCGGTGAAGTGGGCCCGGTACAGGGCGTCCACGGTCTCGGCGGCAAGGCCCTGCCGGGAGGCGTACCAAACGAGCCGGTGGGCGTCGAAGGTGTTGGCGGCGACCGCCCGGTCGAAGTCGAGCCGTAACCCCGCGTCCGCCGCGACACCGGTCACGTGGGTGAACATCTGCTCGACGCGTTCCCGGCTGCCGAACTTCGCGGCCAGTCCCGACACGAGAGGCTGCGGGGTCGGCACCGGCGACGGGTCGAGCTGGAACGGCCGGTACCGGACCGTCACCTCACCGTCGTACGACTCCAGGGCCTGCTCCAGCCGGCGCTTGCCGATGTAGCACCAGGGGCAGGCCACGTCGGCGTAGATTTCGATCTCCATGTCCGGGGACAACCCGCCAACCGGCGCGACTGTTCCCGGACGTGACGCGAAACGGGCGGACGGGTCGTACCGGCATCGTCTCCCGACGGAGCCGACCCGCTCCGTACCGGTCCGCCCACACCGGATCGGTCGGGTTCGCGGCGTCAGGCGGCGGTCTGCTCCCGGACCTGGCGCTTGAGTCGGGCCAGGATCGCCGTGCCGCCCCGGACCCGCAGCGGGCTGATCACCTGGGCCAGCCCCATCCGCTGGTAGAGGTCGTCCGGCACGGCGAGCACCTTTTCGGCGCTCAGCCCGGCCAAACCCTCGGCGAGGATGCCCGCGAAGGCGCGGGTGGTCGGCGCCTCCGGCGGGCAGTCGAACCAGGTGGTCACCGTGCCGTCCGGCGCGACCTCGGCGCGCAGGAAGAACGCCGTCTGGCACTCGGGGACCTGCTCCATGCCCTCCCGGCCGGCCAGTTCCTCGGGCAGCGGCGGGATGACGTCGGCGTACTCCAGCAGCATCTCCAGCACGACGTCGCGGGGTGCGGAGGCGAACTCGTCAACGATCTCGGCCAGCTTGGTCGGCATCTCGGGCATCCAGTCAGGTTACCGATGTCGCAGAGGTGGCCCCTCCGCCGCTCGAGGCGTCGGGCAGGGACCACCCCCGTCAACGGGTCGGGGCCTGCTCGCTGATGTCGCTGAGGGCGGAGTTGGGGTCGAGCTGCATGGCGAGGTCGCCGAGGGAGACGATGCCGACGAGCTTGCGCTCGTTGTCGCAGACGAGGATGCGGCGGACGCCGCGCTCGCGCATCAGCGAGGCCGCCTCCCCGGCGGTCGCGTGCTGCTCGATCATCACCACCTCCCGGGTGACGATCGAGCCGATGGTGGTGCTGGCCGGATCGCTGCGCTCGGCCACCGCCCGGACCACGATGTCGCGGTCGGTCAGCATGCCGGCGAGGCTGGCCCCGTCGGTGACCACCACGTCCCCGATGTCCGCCTCCTGCATCACCCTGGCCGCCTCGTCCAGGGTGGTCTCCGCGGACAGGTAGACCACCTGCTTCGTCATTACGTCGCTGACCCGGTAACCGGTCATGAAAGCCTCCGAATGCGCACCTGTGCCGATTCGGAGACCGGTACCCAGTTTGGCGATCGTTACACCTTGTCGCGCCGGGTGCCCAGAGTCTCGACCCGCAGCGGCCCGGGCCACCACTGGTTCTCGGGGTCAGGGTTCCACGGGCCCAGGGGCGGTCAGCTCCCGACCGATCAACGCCTGCGTCACCAGGTCGGCGGCGTCCCGGCTGCCGAGCAGTTCGGCCCGTGGCACGTCGAGCCGCCGGGCGTCGGCGTACTCGCGCAGCGCGGCCGGTACCGGCTCGCGCGACTGGAGCACGAGGGCCGGCGCGGGACCCGGTGTCGACGGCGTGGCCGCCGCGATGGTCAGGTACCGGAGGTACTCCGCCAGCCGACCGATCAACTGTTCGGCGAACTCCGTCTCGATGCCGAGTTCGGCGCAGCCACGGCTCGCCAGGTCGGCGTACGAGGTGCTGAGCCACCGGGCGAGTTCGTCGAGACTGGTGGCGCTCTCGGCCTGCGACCGGGCCCGTTCGGCGGCCCCGTCGACGACGTCCTGTCCCAGGCCGGGCGCGAGCGGCGTGACGGCCTTCACGAACTCGTAGGACAACGTCTGCGGCACCACCGGCAGCGGATCGAAGAAGATCAACGCTGGTGGGGTCGAGGTCGCGATCCGGCCGGCGAGTGCGGCGGCGAGCCGACATCCCGCGCAGTACCCGAGTACGGCCACCACCTCCGGTCCGAAGTCGTCGGCCGTCGCGAGCCAAGCCGCGAACTGGGCGTCGGGCTCGACCGGGCTGTCGGTGTCGCCGGCCCAGGCAGCCCGGCTCGGTGCCCGAACGGTGTAGCGGTCCGGGAGAAGCGGGACAAAGTCGTCAAAGCCAGCAACTGCACGGGATGCTTCGGCACTGAAGTCGACCACGAGTAAGACCTCGCCACCGGTACCGACCTTGAGCGTGTGCCAACCCGGGATGTCCACCAGTTCCGCCCTTCCGACCTGGGCTCAGCGGTTTCGGTATCGCAAGTAATTGCGCTGAGTTACATCCCATGCTACAGATCACGCCGATAGTAGCAGAGCCCTCCCGGCACCCGGGGATACTTCTATATCGGTGATGCATCAAGGGTTGCCGGGTGTCCGTATGGCGAGTGTCGGGCGGTCAGCGCCGTGGCGTTCCGACTCCAGGTGGACTCTTCAGGTGATCGTGCTGGATCTCGGGTACCTGCCGATCATGGCATTCTGCGGCGTGCACGTTCCCCTTTCTTTTTTCGCGTCTTAGCTCCAGGCGGTTGTCGATTTCCCCCCGCTGACGCACGGCTGGCAGGCCGTCCGTGCCACCCGCCGGGGGGCCTGGCCCGAGGTGTTGGTGCAGCTCTCGTTGGATGCCTTCGTCGGCTTCGGCCGGCTGGTGCCGGCCGCCGTATCGATCAACCGGGTGGTCCCCGGGGCGCACCGACGGCAGCCTGGAATTCGGGGGCTGAGCAGTCGGATGAGACGCCCGGTGCTATTCCCGGCCGCGCCCGGAACGGCTTTGGTCCGCACCGGCAATAACCGAACGCACCGGACCGGTTACCTACGGGAGGCCCGCGTCGGCTCCATTGACAGTAGCAATGCCGGACCCTAAGATCGCCCGCAATGCCACCCTATGAATGCCACACGGTAGATACCGTCGCGGATTTGTTTGCAACCCTGAGTAACGATGCGCCGGAACTCCTCGGGGAAAGCGACCGGCGGGAATTGATCCGGGCGGAGCGGGCCTTGGCGGACGCCGGCCAGTCGGGGCGTTTCGTCGTCGCCCGCGACGCCGGGGCGGGCCCGGTCGGTGTCCTCCCGGTCTATCCGGTGGCGCGGCCGTACTCTGCGGCGCCCCATCCCCGGTTGGTGCTCGACGGGTCGACGGCGACGCAGGGCTGGCGGACTGGGTGCTATCTCGGGTCGCTCGGCAGGGCACCGGCGATGGTGGCGGTGCGTCCCGGGACGGAGCCGGGGCCGGTCCGCGCGGCCCTGCTGAAGGCGGGCTGGGACCTGGTGACGGAACGGTCCCACCAGCTCGACTTCGCGTGCTTCCCGCTGCTGGACGACGAGTTGTTGGCGGCGGTGTCGCCGTTGGTCGCGGTGGACGACCCGGTACTGGTGGAGAGCCTCGAAGCATTCATCCCGGTGACCTTCGACTCCTTTGCGGGATATCTGGCGGCACAGTCGCGGAGCCGGCGGGAGATGATCCGCAAGGAGCAACGCCGGTTCCGGTCGGCGGGCCTGCGGATCATCGAGGTCGAGCTGTCGGCGCGCCACCAGGAGCTAGCGCCTCTGCTGCGGAACGTGGAGCAGAAGTACCACGTGGCGGGCACCGTCGACCAGTACGCGAACTACCTGGCCGGCATCGCGGATTCGCTGGGCGACCAGACGACCTGCCTGGCGGTGTTCGGCGACGATGACCCGGACGCGAAAGAGCCGGTCGCGTTCACGGTCATCTGGCGGCAGGACGGGGTGTGGCGTCTCCGGTGCTGGGGCTGCGACTACGAGCGGACCGCCGGGGCCTTCGCGTACTTCAACCTGATCGCCTACGAACCGCTGCGGCTCGCGATCGGGGCCGGCGCCCAGCGGCTGGTCCTCGGCCGGGGCAGCCTTGAGGCGAAGCTCGGGCGGGGCGCCGAGTTGTTGCGGTTGACCAGCGTCGCTGTGCCGCTCGGCGCAGCGGGCACCGAGTAGGGGAAGTTCATGTCAATCGACGTCACCGCGCAACTCGTCACCATCTGGCGGGCCGCGCTCAAGAACGACGCGCTCGACGCGGAGAGCGATTTCGTCGAGTTCGGCGGCACCTCGCTGACGGCGGTCCGCATCCGGGCTCTCATCCGGACGGAACTGGCCAAGGACGTCGACCTGCTCGACATCCTTGACTTCCCTACTCCGACGGAGTTGGCTCCCGCGGTCGCGGCGGCGCCAGGCTGGACCGAGCAGCCGGCCCAGCCTGGCTGAGTCGACCAAGCCGAGCCGGTACAGCCGACCAGGCGGGCACGGCCCGGCTGGTCGGTTCCGACCCGGTCCCAACCAGCCGGTCAGGTTGCGCTCGATGTAGTCGTACCGGTAGCGGTTGGTGGTCGAGCCACCGAAGACGGCCACCCGCGTGGTTGTACCCCCCAGGGCCCGGCGAAGTCGTGAGGGGTCTCCGGCTTGGTAGGCGCCCGGGGACGCGCGCGCTGCCGGCATCATCGGCCCCTGCCGGGTCGGTCTGCCCTGCGTTGGTCCCTATGGAGCTGCCCCGTCTGTGCTGTCGGTGGAAGTGGGAGCGTGGACGGGGCAGCTCCGCAGGGGGCCGAAGGGCAGGTCCCCGACCGGGTGGGGGCATTTGTCAGGTCGCTGCCCGACTTGCCCGGCGCACGGGGCGGCGTAGCTGCGGCCTCCCGGGCATTTGGGCGAAATGTGGAACAGCTGAGGTTCGGCGGAACCGAGGCCCCGGCCCCCGGTACGGCGCACCACTACCAGGAGCGCCATTTCCGACGGCACGACTGACCACGCGGGAGATCTTGGTAAAGAATGGCCCCCGGAGGGGCCAATTCCTTCCATGATCTCCGGCCATCTTGAGATGCGGAACGGGATTCCCGGAAGGTGGATGAACTTCGGGCGGGATCGGACACCTCGCGACTTTGCCGGGGCCCTGGGTTGCGCCCGGCGTCACTTAGGAAAGTCCAAGAAACAGCCGTAACGGGGGACCGCATCGCTCCGCTTCACGTTGCGTGAAACTGAATGACTCAGGGTCGAACAGGCACGCGGCGGCAGTGGCTGTTACTGGAAGATAACTGTGAGCACCGACCGCCCCGGGTGACAGCTCCCGGGAGCGGGCCACCTCGATGGCGAGATGCTCGACAGATTCCACGCAGCCCTGGAGGCTGCGTCAGAAATCCTGGCCGTTGCTCGCTCCCGGTAGCCGTGCCGCCACGCAGGCAATTGCAATGGCACCGCTCTGCATACCTCAGCTGCGGCCACAACATTCCTCGAAACGAAATTGGTAAACCGGCCAGCGCGCCGGACAGGCGACGTTAGCCGCCCCTTCACCTTCCCGTGGAATCCGCGAGCGACCCGGCCTCTCCCGCCGGTTCCTGGCCGGGCGGCCAGTTCGGGAGCGCCAGCGTGCTTGCCGACCCCACTCGATGCGCGGTGCACGTAGTCTTGACGCAACCGCCCAGGGTGCACGAGGTGTACTGCTGCCGCGAACGGAGTGGCGACACAGCTACCGGGAGCAAGCAACACGCGTTGCGCGGGCCCCAAGATGGCGCGACGGAATTGCGGTCCGCAAGAACCCGCCAACTCGGCCCACGCCACCTCCCGCTGCCCGGACACAGCCGACGCGGACCGCGTCCACTGCCGAAGATTTGCATCAAACCCAGACATCACCGACGGCACCGAGTTGCAGACTGAGCTGCGTTGATGACCCTCGGTTCATGATTGACAGCATCCGTAGCGCAACCTACTCTCCATCAGACCAGGGGTGGAGCCTGCGTTCGGTCGCAGAGCAATTGCTGAATGCTTAGGGGTTCAAGAATTGTCGTGTTCGATTCGATCGAGTTCGGTCGAACATTAGCAACTGGACGAGCGACACCCGGTGTCCGCGCTCGGTAAGATGACTGGCGAATACGAGAAGATGCATAACCGTGGTGCGGATGACGCTCGGGTGGTCCGAGTCCCTGCCGAGTGGGGCGACTGTGAAGGCGACGCTCCCGGCGATGGAGCGCACGCACCGATGAATGGCGTCACGCCGATGGCGCGCGACTCCGGAGCCTGTGCTTCGAGGGCGTCCTGGCCGTCAAGTGACCGCCCCGCCCCGTTCCCGCGGGCCGCCCGCACCCCGCCACCGGCGGTTCCGGGTCGGCCCGTGTCCATCCATCCGCCCGCCCTTGCCGGCAAGTGAGGAGACGTCGTGACGACACCCAGCGGGGACAAGGCACCGATTCCCAAGGAGAAGTGGTGGAGTGAGACGGAGAGCCCCAAGGCGTGGATGAGCGTCCGGGACGCCGACCTCTACGAGGCACTGCTGCACCGGGTCGCCGAGCTGCGGGCCGGTGAACCCCTGCGGGTGGTCGAGTGGGGCGCCGGCCGGAGCACGCTCTGGTACACGTCCTTCCTCGCCGCGCTGGGAGTGCCGTACCGGTGGCTCGCCCTCGAACACCACGGGCAGTTCTTCCAAGAGAGCCTCGCCCCGCAGCTCAACCAGCGCCCGGACGCCGTCGCGGTGGACCACGACGACGCCGACACGATCCGGGCACTGCTCGCCGCGAACAACACGGTGGCCGTCGGCTTCGGCGCGGGTGACCTGCGGCCGTTCCTCCCCGGCCGGGAGGCCGACCGGCACGCCGATCTCGACGCGTACGTCTCCCTGCCCCGCCGCCTCGGCCTGGAGTGGGACATGGTGGTCATCGACGGCCGCAAGCGCCGCCGGTGCGTACTGGAGGCTCTGGACCTACTCAACCCGGCGGGTTTCGTCCTGCTCCACGACGCCTGGCGGACCCACTACCAGTGCGCCTGGTCGGAATGGACCAGTGGCCGGCGCTTCGGCGACGAGTGGTGGATCGGTTCCCGGGCCGACACGGACTTCACCGACGTGTTGCCGTGGCACGCCTTCGAGAGGCATGCAGAGCTGCCATGACCGCCGCGACACCGGCCGCCTCCCAGCCCTCCCGGCACGCCGCGCAGGTCGACGCCTGGCTCGCGCGGCACCGCCCGGGCTTCGTGGCGGACCTGATGCACCTGGTCTCGATCGACACCCGGTCGCCACGGGAGAGCGACGCGTACGACTGGCTGGCCGGATACTTCACCGCGCTGGGCGCCGAGGTGACCGCCGAACCGCGCCACCCCGCCCTCGCCGGGCACGCGGCGGCCAACCGGAACGAGCACAGCACGTTGTCCGCGTCCGAGCGGGCCAACCTGCACGTCCGGTTCCCGGCCGACGCCGGTCTTTCCCGGGTCCTGTTCAGCGCGCACGTCGACGTCGTACCACCGGCCGCCGACTTTCCCGACGGCTTCCAGCCCCGGGTCAGCGGTGACGCGGTGGTGGGCCGGGGCACCGCGGACACCAAGGGCAACATCGTCATGCTCGCGGCGGCGCTGCGCTGCGCCGCCGACCTGGGGCTACCGCTGTCCCGGGCGGTCGAGCTGGACCTGGTGGTCGAGGAGGAGATCGGCGGCAACGGGGCGCTCTCCACCATCCTGCACGGACGGGACGTCAGCGAGGTGGTGGTGCTGGAACCCACCGACCTGGAGGTCCTGCACGGGCACCGGGGCTGTCTGGAATTCACGGTGCGGATCGGCGGCCGGGCCAGCCACATGGGCGGCGACGGGGTGAGCGCGATCGACGGCGCGATGGAGTACATCGCTGCCCTGCGGGGGTTGGAGGCGCGGCTGATGGCCGAGGCCATGGCAGACCCCGACTTCGCCGGGTACGCCCGGCCGATGCAGATCAATGTGGGCCGCATCGCCGGTGGCGAGTGGCACGGTTCGATCCCGGCGCTCTGCTCCGTCGGCGGCGCCTTCGGCTTCCACCCGAGGTATTCGCTGGACGACGTCCGGGGCATGCTCACCGACCTGGTGGCGGGTCTCGGCGACCCCTGGCTGAGGGAGCACACCGACATCCGGTACGAGGGCATCCGTAACGGCGCGTACGTCGGTGATCCACACTCGGCGGTCGCGACCGACCTGCGTCGGGAGGCCCAGGCGGCGACCGGTCGGCATCGGATGCCCCGGGCCTGGAGCGTGAGCTGCGACGCCCGGCTCTACCACGACCACCTTGCCGTCCCGACGGTCGTCTTCGGCGCCGGCCAGCTCGCCCACGCCCACTCCAGCGCCGAACAGCTGAGCATCGCCGAGTGGTCGCAGGGCGTCGCGACCCTGGTCGGCTTCCTCACCGCCGACCGGGAGGTGGCCCGGTGACCCGGGGCGTGGTGCTCGGCGCCTCGTCCGGCATCGGCGCCGAGCTGGCACAGCGGCTTCTCGGACGCGGTGACGAGGTCACGCTGGTCTCCCGGCGGGCCGTCACGCCGCCACCCGGATCGGCGGGCGTGTCGGCACCCGCCGACATCCGCGACTTCGGGCGCCTCGAACAGATCTTCACCGACGCGTGCCGGCGGGGCCCGCTCGACTACGTGGTCAACTGCGTCGGGGTGGGCTTCTACGCCCCGTTGGGCGCGGACAACTCGGCGATCTGGAACGACATCCTGACGGTCAACGTCACCGGCCTGCTAAACCTGCTGTCGGTCGTCGACCGGACCTGTCCGGAGCTGACCCGGCTCGTGCACGTCAGCTCGATGGCCGCGCACCGGGTCTCCCGTACCCCCGGCAACCTCGCCTACTCGGTCGCCAAGGCGGGCGCGAAAACGATCGTCGAGGAGTACCGGCGGTCGCTACGGGCCGACGGACGGTCCACCAGGGTGTCGATGGTCTCACCGGGCTTCGTCGAGTCGACCGACTTCGGCCGGAACTACTTCTCGCGTACCGGCGGCACCGCGCCCCAACCGGACATCTACGGCGGCCACCGGAACCTCACCGCGGCGGACGTCGCGGACGTCGTGGCGTACGTCCTCGGGTCGCCGCCGCACATCGAGTTCCTGGATCTCGTCTTCTGCTCGCCCGAACAACCGGGGTGACCTCACGTGGAACAAGTCCTGATCGTCGGTCATGGGTACGCCGGACGCCGATTCCGGGCAGCGCTGCGCCACCTCCGGCGGGAGGGCCTGCCGGTGGAGGTCGTGGGCGTCGTCGACCCCCGTCCCGACCAGCTCCCCGACGACCTGCCGGGGTACCCGGACCTCGCCACGGCCCTGCGGGAACTGCGTCCGACCGTGGTCTGCGTGACCGTGAACGAGGCTGACCACGCCACCGTGTTCCGGGCCCTCGGGCACCTCGACCGGGTCCTGGTGCTCGCCGAGAAACCCCTGGTCGCCGACCCGCGTGACGAGCAGTCCGTCGTCGCCGCGCTGGGCCACCACCAGTTCTCGATGAACCTCGTGGAACGGTTCAGCCCGATGGTCACCCGCTGTCGGGAATGGATGCGGGCCGAGGGACCCTGGACGGTCACCCGTACCGAGGCGTTCTGGGGCAAGCACCGCATCGGCGACTCCCGCCCCACCATGGGTGTCCTGTCCGAACTGATCCACGCGCTGGATCTCCTCGGTCACCTGTTCGGGGCCGACAACCCCGAGATCATCCGGTCGAACGGGGTGCTCAGCGACGTCAGCCCGCACGCGACGGACGTCCTCGACAGCCTCGACGTGATCGCCCGCCACGGCGACGCCCCGATGCTGCTGCACACCTCGTACGCCTGGCCCACCCGGATGCGGCTGGTCACGGCCCTGCTGTGGTCGGAGCACCGAGGAACCCACCGGATCGAGCTCGAATTCGACAACCCGCACTGGGACTGCGACCGCCTGGAGATCAAGTCGATCACCCCGGACGGGCGGTGGACCACGGTGCTGCGGGATTCGACCGACGTGTCGTCCCTGCCGGCCGAGATCCGGGGGGTGGGCAAGGTGATCGAGTTCGTGCGGGCCTCGCTGGACGGGTGGTGGCACGGGACCGGCAGCGACGCCCTGGTCGACCTGGCCGCCGCGGAACGGTTGCAGGGCATCCTCACCCGGATCGGCGACTCCGCCGAGGACGGCCTGCTGGAAGCCCGTTACGGAAGGGTGTGACCTGAGAATGCGCCAGCATGGTCGGCCGGGCCTGCTCGTGGAGTCGTTCGTCGCGTCCGCCACCGCGGACCCGGAAGCCGTCGCGGTGGTGGCCGGCGACCGGCGTACCCGCTACCGCGAGCTGCTCGCCGACGTGCTCGACCTCGCCGCCCGCCTGCGCGACCACGGCGTCGGGGCGGAGACCCCGGTCGGTGTGTCGGCGGTACGGGACGCCGGCTTCGTGGTCGGCGCGCTGGCCGCGCTGGCGGCGGGCGGGTGCTACGTCCCGCTGGACCCCACGCACCCTGCGGACCGGCTGGCCGCACTGGCCCGGCGGGCCGGTGTGCGGGTCGGGGTCGGCGCCGCCTCGGCGCTACCGTTCCTCGACGTCGTGCTGCCACCCCCGACGCCGGACGGTCCCCGGCGTGCCGACCCGCCTCGGGTCATGGCGGCGGATGCGCTGGCGTACCAGCTCTTCACCTCGGGATCCTCCGGAGAGCCGAAGATCGTGCCGATCGAGCAGCGGTCGGTGAGCGCCCTGCTCGACGGGTTCGACACGGTGGCCCCGCCGGTCGGCCGGACCGTCTCGCTGTCCGTCTGCCCGTTCTCGTTCGACGTCTCCGTGTGGGAGTTGTTCCTCCCGCTGACCGTCGGCGGCACGGTCGTCATCGCCGACACGGGCGTCGGGGGGGATCCGGAGGCGCTGCTCCGGCTGATCCGCGAGCACGGCATCACCACCGTCTACCTGCCGCCGTTCAGCCTGGGACCGGTCGCCGACGAACTGGCTGCGGACGGTGCGCCACTGCCGGTGCACCGGATCCTGACCGGGGTCGAGCCCATTCCGCAGCGCACCCTGCAACGCCTCGCCGACCTGCTCCCCGCAGCGGTGATCGTCAACGGCTACGGCCCGACCGAGGTGACCATCTGTGCCACGTTCCACGTCTTCGGCGGCGCGGACGACCCGGACCGGCGTACCCCCATCGGGCTGCCCGTGCCGGGGTGGGAGGTGAAGGTGGTGGACGGGGAGCGGGAGCCGGTGCCCGTCGGCGTCGTCGGCGAGATCGTCGTCAGCGGCGCCGGACTCGCCCGCGGCTACCTCAACGACGACCACCTCACCACCCAACGCTTC
>NZ_JBIRTH010000009.1:333352-335196 GCF_044334565.1 Micromonospora sp. NPDC020750 | reverse complement strand
TGGTGCCGCGTTGCGCCGTGCCCGCTGCCGTGGTGGCGGTGGAGTCCCACATGGTGGGGGCGGGTGCGGTGAGGACGGTTTGGCCGGCGCGGTCGTGGCCGGTGATGTTTCCCGCCGGGTCGGCGGTCAGGGTGACGCCTTTGGTGGTGGTGGTCAGGTCGAGGGCGGTGAGTTTCGGGTTGGTCGCGGCTTGGCGGTTCTTGATCACGAAGACGTGGGAGAAGGTGCCTTCGGCGGTGATCCGGACGGTGAGGTCGACCCCGGGTAGGACCTCGGGGTAGGTGGCTGTCGGGCCGGTGAGGGTGGGTTTGGGTAGGGGCATGGGGGTGGCGAGTGACAGGGCGCGGTCGCCGCTGGTCAGTTCGGCGAGGGGGCCGGTGCCGCCGGGGGAGAGGCGGACCTGGTTGGTGGTCACCGCCGGGGTGATGCTGCCGTCGGGGTGCCGGATGAGGGTGGGGTCGAGGTTCTTCCACTTGCCGTCGACGCGGGTGCGGGTGGGCATGGCGGTCTGGGTCAGCTCGATGGTGCCGTCGGGGCGGGCGGTGAGGGTGGCGGTGGACGTGCCGGCGGCGGTGGCCTCGACCGGTCTGCCCGTGCGTCGGGCCTGCGCCACGGCCTGGTCGACGCCCAGTGAGGTCGGTGCCGGCTTGGCGGCTGCGGGAGCGGCGGGCGCGGCGGCAGCCGGTGCGGCGGTCGGGCCGGTGGCCGCCCCGACGACGATGAGGCTCACAACGGCGCTGGTAGCGACGACTCTTGTCGCTCTTGTCCTTCGTGGAGGGTGACTCTTGGGCACGGTAGTGGTTCCTTCCCCGTTTGTGTGTCCGTTGGACGCATGATCGCGGCCGGTGGGCGGCCACAGTGAATCAGTCCCGGCAGGTCTTCGGGAACGCCTGACGCCACATCCCGTTGTCCCTTTCGGACTCAAAGCGGTGGGTTTGATCTATGTGACGTTCGTCTATCGTTATCAGCGCGTGACCTTCCGGCGGGCTGGACGTGAAACATTGCCGGCCCCCACGGGGGTGCGTGTTCGATCACTCTGCGTGGCGTTCCTTGTATCTGGGAGTGTGGATCTAACGGCTCTGTCTCACTTTCGGCTCTGTCTCACTTTCGGTGGTGACGGAGGGTGGTGGTTAGCCGAACGGGACCGTGGCGACCAAGGTCGACCAGCGCACCGGCGGCGGGCAGTGGCGGGTGCTGGGCGCCTACGACTTTGCCGCGGGGACGCGCCAGGTCGTCGGGGTCAGCCGCTGGACCAGCACGTCGGGGTACGTCGTCGCCGACGCCGTCCGGATCACCCGCCTCTGAGCAGCCGACCCGTCCGGGGTGCGCCTCAACGCTCCGGACGAGTCGCGCGTTCAGTCCCCTAGCAGCCAGAGCGCGCCGAGCGGTGGCACTCGTAGTGCCACGGACGCCGGCAGGCTGTGCCAGGGCACGTTCTGGGCGGGTACTTGCCGAGGTTGCCTCCCCGGAGCCGCCGTAGTGGTGGGCGTCGGTACCGTTACGGTTGCGGCCGGTGATGTTCCGGTGGTGTCCTCGGTGACGACGATGCCACGGTTGGTCCGGCGTGAACTCGTCGCCCGCACCGGACCAACCGATGGTCAGAAGACGATGCCTAAGGCTGACCAGTTGGCGCCGATAATGGTGTGGCCAGGCTTGAACCGGCCGATTCCGTTGCCCTGGTACAGATAGATATCCTTCGTCGAGGCGTGCCGGACGATGACGTCGCTGTTGCCGTCCATGTCAAAGTCGCCGACCGAGAATATGGTGTCGAATGCGGACCAGTTGGCCCCGATGATTGTCGAGCCGGAGATGAAGCTTCCGGTGCCGTTGCCTTTGTAGAGGTA
>NZ_JBIRTH010000009.1:0-333254 GCF_044334565.1 Micromonospora sp. NPDC020750 | reverse complement strand
TAGAGGTCTTTGGTGGTGGCGTGTCGGGCTATGACGTCGGTGTTGCCGTCGTTGTTGAAGTCGCCGGGCGAGAGGATGGTGTCGAATGCGGACCAGTTGGCCCCGATGATTGTCGAGCCGGAGATGAAGCTTCCGGTGCCGTTGCCTTTGTAGAGGTAGAGGTCTTTGGTGGTGGCGTGTCGGGCTATGACGTCGGTGTTGCCGTCGTTGTTGAAGTCGCCGGGCGAGAGGATGGTGTCGAATGCGGACCAGCTGGCCCCGACGACGGTCGACCCCGACTGGAAGCGACCGCCGCCGTCGCCCTTGTAGAGAAGGATGTTGTTGTTGGGCGTGTACCGCGCCATAACGTCCGGGTAGCCGTCACCGTTGAAATCTCGTTGAGGACCAGCCGGAACCGCTTGGACCGGGCTCACCACCGTGTTCCATGCGAGCACCTGGCTAAGCTGACCCTTGAACCAGCCGCCGTGCCCGGTAGCGGACGTCCGGTGCGCGCCCATCCGGAACGGCCCGTTCGCCGTCCAGTTCCCGGCGTGGTTGACCACCGCCTTGTTCAGGTTGCCGAGGTAGAGCCCGAGACGGCTGTTGGCTTTCTCGTAGCTGACCGTCACGTGTGTCCAGACACCCAGCCTGGCGGTGTTCGCGCCAGCGCTGGCGACGTCCCACACCGGGCTAGTCACGTCACTTTGTGACATCGCGACGCGCCAGCTGCTGTCCGAGGCGTCGATCCAGAGCTTGAAGCCGGCCGTGTTCGTTGCGTCCTGGGAGAGGACGGTGCCGCCCGCGGCGGTCGGCTTGACCCAGGCGGACACCGTGAAGTCGGCGTTCGTCGCCACCGCGGGCCCGGTTGTGGCCAGCATGCTGTTCGTACCATCCAGCAGTACGTCCCGCTCGAACAGGTCTCCGGTGTTCCAGGTGCTGTTGCCGGCCCCGGTGGCGTGCAGGATGCCGACGGAGTCCTCAGCCACGTCGGCGCCGGTCACGGCGCCGCTTCCCGCGTCGTTGAGTTGCCAGCTGTGGTCCGCGGTGATGAGGTTTTGGGTGGGTTGGGCGGCGATGGTGCCGGTGCCGGTGGTGAGGTTGGTGACCTTCCAGAGGGTGATGTTGCCGCCGGTGCCGGTGGTCCAGAGGTCAGGGGTGCCGTCGGCGTTGGTGTCGGCGGCGCGGAGGGTGAGGTTCGTGCCGGTGTTCCAGGTGGTGGAGAGGGTGTGGGGGGTGTAGGTCAGTTGACCGGTTTCTTCGGTGTAGTTGAGGTCGGTCCAGAGATGTAGGGCGCCGGTGGTGCGGTTCCACAGGAACATGGCGGTGCCGCCGGTGAGTTGGGCGGTGGTGATGGTCCAGTTGTTCCAGTCGGTTCCGCCGTTGGGTGTGGTGGCAGTGGTGTATTGGGGGTTGACGTTGCCGCCGATCATGCCGAGGTTGGGGTAGTAGGTGAGGTGGTAGCCGTTGGTGGGGTCGCCGCTGGTGCCGATCAGGTCGGGGTATGGGGAGTTGAGGTTGCGGGTGTCGTCGGCGTTGGCGAGTTGGATCGGTCGGTTGCCGTTGTCGTCGAGGAGTTGGCCGGGGTCGATGCTGAACTGGTTGCCGCTGAGTTGGGCTTGGATGGTGGAGCCGTCGCCGTTGGTGCGGAGGATTCCGGCGCCGCCGGGGTTGACGCCGCCGGGATAGTAGACGAGGACGTCCTGGAGGCCGGTGCCGGTGAAGTGTCCGGTGAGGGCCTGGGCGCCGTCGAAGTCGGCGGGAGAGTTGTTGCCGGTGACGCCGTTGCCGCGGGTGCCGATGTTGGTGCCGGGGAGGGCGGTGCCCTCAGTGTTGCCGGCGCCGAGCCAGAGTCCGGAGGGCAGGCCGTTGGTGGCGCCGACGGTGAGTAGGTCGGCGGTGCCGTCGCCGGTGAGGTCGGCGTCGGCGGCTGTGGCGGCCGGGTTCGAGTTGAAGGTGACGCTGGCCGAGTCGCCGAAGTTGCCTCCGGTTGACACGCTCGTCACGGTCAGCGTGTTCGTGAACCGGGTGGGGGAGACGGCGATCGTGGCGTTGCCGTTGCTGTCGGCTGGGACGTCGTTGGGCGGGCCGGCGTTGAGTTGGTAGACGTAGCTGGTCGGGGTGCTGCCGGTGCTGCTCTCCGACTTGGTGATGGTGAAGGCCGCCGGCTCGCCCACCGTGGTGGTCAGGTCGCCCGGGTGGGAGACGGCCGGTGACCCCGGCCGGGTCGGGTCGAAGGTGAATGTGCAGGTGGCCGACCAGTCGCTGGGGGTGCGGAAGTCGGTGGCCTGGACCTTCCAGGAGAAGCTGGTGGCCGCGCCGGTGCTGGTGGTGGTGACGCCGGACGCTGTGCGGAGGGTGGCGACGGGGACGACGAGGACGGCGGTGCTGCCGGAGGAGTAGGTCAGCAGGTTCGGGTTGGAGGAGGCCAGCGCGGTCTGGGTGGCGTCGGTGGTCTTCCAGAGCTTGAAACTGGTGCCGAGGGTGCCGCCGTTGCGGTCGGAGACGGGGGCGTAGAGGGACACGCCGGCGTCGCCGATGGTGGTGCCGCCCGTGCAGACGGTCTTCGGCGAGGTTGTCAGGCCGGCCGGCTTGTTGGGTTTGTGGTTGTAGCGGATGGTGAGGGTGGGGCTGGTTTCGAGGAACTCTTTCCAGCTCTGGGTGTCGCTGGCCTCGTTGGCGGCGATCATCCGCAGGGTGCGGGTGGCCTTCTGAGCGGTGACGTCGGCCTCGACCTGGTTCGTGATGTCGAAGGAGACGGCGGCGGCGTCGCAGCCGCTGTAGCCGTGGGCGAAGCTCTTCGACGCGGCCAGGGGGCCGTTGGCGACGCCTTCCCAGTGGTTCCAGGTGGCGTTGGCGGCGGCCAGGGTCGTCGCGGGGGCGTAGACGTTGACGGTCTTGGCGGTGCAGCTCCAGGACAGGGTGTTGGTGATTTTGAAGATGGCGTCGTAGATCTCGGCCCCGGCCAGGGTGCTGTAGGGGATGGGGAAGTTGACCAGGGTCTGGGAGCGTTGGCTGCCGGAGTTGCCGACCTGCATCCGGTCGTTCGGGTCCGGGGTGTCCTTCCAGTAGTTGGTGGACTGGTGCTGGTAGGAGATCGTGGCCCAGCCGGACATCTTCGGCCCGACCGGTGTCCAGGTGAACGTCGGGTCGATGAAGACCGGGTAGACGCTGCGTGGATCGTTCAGGAGCTTCCGGTCAGGGGTCAGGCGGAGCGTGCCTGCGGTGATCTTCACTGCGATGGGGGCGCTTTTCGCGGCGAGGCCGGGGGCGGCGGGGCTGGAGGCGGCGGTGCCGCGTCGCGCCGTACCCGCTGCCTTGGCGGCGGTGGAGTCCCACATGGTGGGGGCGGGAGCGGTGAGGACGGTCTGGCCGGCGCGGTCGCGGCCGGTGATGTTCCCGGCCGTGTCGGCGGCGAGGGCGATCCCCTTGGCGGTGGTGGCCAGGTCGAGGGCGGCGAGTTTCGGGTTGGCGGCGGCCTGGCGGTTCTTGACCACGAAGACGTGGGAGAAGCCGCCCTCGGCGGTGACGGTGACGGTGAGGTCGACCCCGGGCAGGACCTCGGGGTAGGTGGCCGTCGGGCCGGTGAGGGCGGGCTTGGGCAGGGGCATGGGGGCGGCAAGTGACAGGGCCCGGTCGCCGCTGACCAGCTCGGCCAGGGGGCCGGTGCCGCCGGGGGACAGCCGGACCTCGTTGGTCGTCACCGCCGGGGTGATGCTGCCGTCAGCGTGCCGGACGAGGGTGGGGTCAAGGTTCTTCCATGCCCCGTCGACCCGGGTGCGGGTCGGCACGGCGGTCTGGGTCAGCTCGATGGTGCCGTCGGGGCGGGCGGTGAGGGTGGCGGTGGACGTGCCGGCGGCGTTCGCCTCGACCGGTCTGCCGGTGCGGCGGGCCTGCGCCACCGCCTGATCCACCCCGAGCACGGGTGCCGGCGTGGCGGCGGCTGGGGCGGCTGTTGCCACCGCTGGCGAGGCGGCCAGGACTGCGGCCGAGCTGGCCGCGACGAGGCTCACCACCGCGCTGATCGCGATGGTTCTCGTCGATTTCGTCGGGTGTGGTGGGTGACCTGTGGGCATGGCGTGGTTCCTCCCCGTGAGCGTGTCCGATGGACACATGACCGCGTCCGCTGAGCGGCCACAGTGAATCAGCTCGCGCTCACTCAAGGAACGGTTGAGGTCACACTGTGTCGTCCCTTTCGGACGCACTGCGACGGATTTGATCTATGGAAGTATGTCTATCGTTATCCCCTCGTGACCTTTGGCGGCTCTGGACGTGAAACATTGTCGGGCGCCACGGGGGTGCGCATTCGACCACCCTGCGTGGTTTTCCTTGTCTCTCGCGGAGTGGGGTGCGCATGATCGAGTACGGGGGCTTACGCCTGCTGACTCGTCCCAGACGTCTGGTCGCGGTGATCGCGTCGGCGTCATTGGCGGCGGGCATGTTGACGGGTACGCCGGCGTCGGCGAAACCCAAGGGCGCGGAGGTGACGAAGCCACCGGCGACGTCGCCGGGGCAGTCGGTCAAGGGCGTGAAGCCGTTGCCGACGCGGTTCGTGACACCACCGGACGACGCGAAGTCGAACCACCGTCCGTCGCGGACGGTGTGGCCGAGGGCCGCGTCGGGGCAGGTCGAACTGTCGGCGTCGCAGGCACTGTCGGCGTCATCGGTCAAGGCACGGGTGGCGGGTACGCCGGTGTGGGCCCAGCCGGTCGCGGCCAAGGACGGCAAGCGCACCGGGCCGGCCCGGTTGACGGTGACGGTGGCGGACCGGAAGGCCGCGGAGGCCACCGGAGTCGACGGTGTGCTGCTGTCGGTTGTCCCCGACACGTCGTCCGGTGCGGTCCGGGTCGGGGTGGACTACGAGGGGTTCGCGGAGGCGTACGGCGGTAACTACGGCTCCCGGCTGAGGCTGGTGCGGCTGCCCGAGTGCGCGCTCACCACCCCGAATCTGCCCGCGTGCCGGACGGGCGAAGCGCTGTCCTCGACCAACGACGTGGCGGCGAAGTCGGTCTCGGCCGTGGTGCCCATGGCATCCTCCGGTGCGGGCGCGCGGACGGTGCTGGCGGCGGTGGCCGCGGCGGGTGATGAGGGCGGTAAGGGCGGCACGTACGCCGCGACGGACCTGAAGCCGTCGGGTTCCTGGACCGGTGGCGGGAACACGGGTTCGTTCACGTACTCGTACCCGGTCACGGTGCCGCCTGCGGCGTCGGACCTGGTGCCCACGGTCGCCCTGTCCTACGACTCGGGCAGCGTGGACGGGCAGACCGCCTCGACCAACGCGCAGGCGTCCTGGGCCGGCGACGGCTGGTCGAGCCCGCGCTCCTATGTCGAGCAGACCTTCGCCTCGTGCATGGACGAGCCGGGCGGCAGCGCGTCGCCGGTGAAGACCGCGGACCGCTGCTACGACGGGCCGATCCTGACCCTGTCACTGAACGGCTCGTCCACCGCACTGGTCTGGGATTCGACGACGAGTGTGTGGGAGCCGGAGTCGGACAACGGCGAGGTCGTCACCCGGGTGACGAACTCGAACAACGGCAGCGGCACCTACAACACGGACTACTGGCGGGTGACCCTGCGCGACGGCACCATGTACGAGTTCGGCCGCAACCGGTTGCCCGGCTGGACCTCGGGCAAGGCGGAGACCAAGTCGGTCGACCACAGCCCGGTGTACTCCCCGCACTCCGGGGACCCGTGCTACGACTCGGCCGGGTTCTCCTCCTCGGTCTGCACGATGGCGTACCGGTGGAACCTGGACTACGTCAAGGACGTCCACGGCAACGCGATGGCCTACTACTACAACCAGGCCACCAACTACTACGGCCGCAACAAGGGCGCCACCGACGTCGCCTACATCCGGGACAGCAACCTGGCGCGCATCGACTACGGCTTCACCGACGGCAACGCCTACGGCACTGTGCCGAACCAGGTCGTGCTCAACACCGGCGACCGGTGCCTGTCGGGCACCTGTCAGCCGCTGAACTCGGCGAACAAGGCGAACTGGCCCGACGTGCCGTTCGACCTGATCTGCAACTCCGGTACCGACTGTGACGACTGGAGCCCGTCGTTCTTCTCCACCGTCCGGTTGACCTCGATCGAGGCGCAGCAGTACAACACCGCCACCTCGGCCTACGAGAAGGTCGACTCGTACGCCCTGACCCACACGATGCCGGCCACCGGTGACGGCACCTCCCCGACGCTCTGGCTCTCCTCGATCGCCCGGACCGGGCACGACACCAGCGCGGGCGGCTCGACGGCGGCGATCACCCTCCCGTCGATGTCGTTCACCGGCATCAAGCTGGCCAACCGGGTCGACACCACCGGCGGCCTGCCCAACTTCTACCGGCAGCGCATCGCGACCATCACCACCGAGACCGGCTCGGTAATTTCCCCGACGTATGAGTTGCCGGTGCCGTGCACCGCGCCGGTCACCACCGCCCCGGCCAGCAACACCAAGTCGTGCTACCCGGTGTACTGGACCCCGGACGGGTACGTGAACCCGTTCCTGGACTGGTTCCACAAGTACGCCGTCACCCGAATCACCTCCACCGACCCGACCGGCGGGGCACCGGCGCTGTCGACCAGCTACAGCTACCTGGGCGGGGCGGCCTGGCACTACGACGAGAACGAGGTCGTCAAGAAGAAGTACCGCACCTACGGCCAGTTCCGCGGCTACGGCAAGGTGCGCACCTTCAACGGTGACGGCGTCAACGACCGTCGTACCCAGTCCGAGGTGGTCTATCACCGCGGGATGAGCAAGAACAACAACACCACCGTGGTCAACCTGACCGACTCCGCCGGCGGCACCCACGAGGACATCGACGAACTCGCCGGTAAGGAACTGGAGACCACCCAGTACCTCGGTGAGGGCGGCCGGGTCGACTCCTCGACCATCACCTCGTACTGGGTGTCCGGGGCCACCGCGACTCGGACCCGTACCGGCCTGTCGGCGTTGACCGCACAGTGGGTAGCGCCGATCAAGACGTACACCCGGCAGGCGGTCACTAGCAGCGGCGCGGTCACTTGGCGGTACACCGCCACCGACAGCGCCTATGACGCGAGCACCACCAGCGCGACCGTCGGCGAGCTGAAGCACACCTACAGCTACACGGTGCCGATCAACGCGGAGCACGACCAGTGCACTACCTACACGTATGCCCCGGTCAATGCTGGCAAGAATCTGGTTGGCCTGGTGGGCCAGACCGAAACGGTGTCCGTGGCCTGCGGCGGCTTCACCCTGGGGAGCCCAGCCTCGGAGCCAGGTGGTGTGAATACGCTAACTGCGCCGGGGACAGTGAACCGGCCGGCCCAGGTGGTCAAGGTCGAGCGGAGCTTCTACGACGACCCGACCTTCGCGACCACCTTTCCCCAGACAGCCGCCCCGACCAAGGGCAACGTCACCATGACCCAGATCGCCAAAGATTCTGGCTCGGGCACCTATATCTGGCAGACCGGAAGTAGGTCGGCATACGACTCCTTCGGCCGGGTGACGGACTCCTTCGACGCCAAGGGGAACAAGACGACCAACGGCTACACCATGAACACCGTCAATCTGGTCACCGGCACATCGGCGACCAATGCCCTGAACCAGACCTCGTCGGTCACGGTGAACCCGAAGCGCGGTAGCAGTATGGCCAGCACCGCTGTGAACACCGTGGTGACCCGGCAACAGTATGACGCGCTTGGGCGGAACACCGCTGTCTGGTTGAACAACCGCCCCCTGAGCAGTGCAGCCAACCATAAGTTCACCTACACGGTGTCGAAGACCGGTGTCACGGCCGCGACCAGCCAGAAGCTGAACAACTCCAGCGGCTACCAGACCTCGGTCACTCTCTACGACGCGCTGCTACGTAATCGGCAGACTCAGTCGGTCACCCCACAGGGTGGCCGGATGATCACCGACACGTTCTACGACACCCGGGGCTGGACGAGGGCGTCGTACAACGGCTGGTGGGACGACGCGACGACGCCGACGGTAAGCGCGCCGGTGTCGGCCGCGGACCTGGGTAAGCAGGTGCCGAACCAAACCTTCACCACCTACGATGGCCTCGGCCGTGCCGTCATCACCGCCGCTGTCAAGAACGGCGTGACCGTCTCCACCACGACCACGGTCCAGGGCGGGGACCGCGCCACGGTCATCCCGCCCGCCGGTGGCGTCGTCATGGCCACCGTCACCGACGGACTCGGGCGCAAGAAGGAACTGCACGAGTACAGCACCCGTCCGACGGTGACCGCTCCGGCGGACACGTTCACCGGCGACTTCGCGGTCACTGGCGGCACTGCCGCGATCAGCAGGTACGGGTACGACAGCCGCGGCAACCAAGCGACCCTGACCGACGCGGACAACAACGTGTGGACCTCGACCTACAACCTGCTCGGCCGGGTCGTGGCAAAGTCCGACCCCGACGCCGGCAACAGCAGCATGGTCTACGACGCCAACGGCAACCTCGTGCAGTCCATCGACGGCCGCAACAAGACCCTGTCGTTCACCTTCGATGCCCTGAACCGCAAGACCGGCGAGTACGCCGCCACGGTAGACAACCAGTCGACTGCCAACCAGCGAGCCGCCTGGATCTACGACAACAGCAACGCCGTCGCCGGGGTTACCAACGCCATCGGCAAGCTCACCACCACGATCGCCTACCGGGGCGGGCAGGCGTACACCACCCAGCAGAAGGCGTTCGACAGCTTCGGCAACAGCCTCGGACAGACGATCACCATTCCCGCCACCGAAGGCTCCCTCGGCGGGTCCTACGTGTTCGGGCACACCTACACCTCGGTGCTGGGCCTGCCGCTGACCGACACGTACCCGGCCAAGGGCAGTCTGCCCGTCGAGACCGTCCTGCACGGCTACTCCGGCCTGCTGGACCTGCCCTCCACCCTCGGCGGACTCGCCGGTTACGCCAACGGCGTCACCTACGATGCATGGGGCCGGGTCAACCAGCAAACCCTCGGCACCGCCACCAGCGCCGCCTACGTCACCAACACCTACGATGCGCACACCAGCCGGCTGACCAACCAACTTGTCACCCGCTCCACGGTTACCCCGAGCACGATCGACGAACAGGAGTACAAGTACGACCTGGTCGGCAACTTCACCCGCAAGACCAGCAAGCGCCTCGGTGTGACCACCCCGGCGGAGACGCAGTGTTACGGCTACGACGGCCTCGCCCGACTCGCCGAGGCCTGGACCGCCACTGACAACTGCGCCATCACCCCGACTACCACCAACAGGACCATGGTCGGCAACACCATCGGTGCCGGCAGCGCCTACTGGACGAGCTGGACCATCGACCCGATCGGCAACCGCACCCAGCAGGTCGACCACAACCTCGGCACCGGCGCCGACACCACCACTACCTACACATACGACGGCAACGGCCAGAACAAGCCCCACACCTTGACCTCCTCCGCCACCAGCGGCGGAGCGGCCGGGGCCACGGCCTACACCTACGACAACGCCGGCAACACCACCGGCCGCAACGCCGCCCAGGGTAACCAGACCCTCACCTGGGACGACGCCGGCAAACTCACCGGAATCACCGGCGGTACCAGCGGCGTCAATACCTTCACCTACGACGCCGACGGCAATCTGTTGCTCCAAAAGGAAACCGGCAAGACCACCTTGTACCTGCCGGGACAGCAGCTCACCCTCATCACCAGCACCAGCGCAATTGATGGAAACCGCTACTACAGCCTCCCCGGTGGCGGTAGCTGCATCCGCTCCGGCAGCGGCACGGCCTACTCCTTCGCCATCGTCGACCATCAGGGCACCCCGACCCTCTACCTCGACAACACCGCACAGCACCCCACCTGGCGCCAGTACACCCCGTACGGGGCGGCTCGGGGCGCGGCCGTCACCGCACCCGACAACCGCGGCTTTCTCAACCAGCCGACCAGCCCCACCGGCCTCGCCGTCGTCGGTGCCCGCGCCTACGACACGGCAACGGGACGATTTACCTCCGTCGACCCCGTTATTGACGTCGCTGACGCACAGCAGTGGAATCCCTACGCCTATGGGCATAACAGCCCCATCCGCTACAGCGATCCCACCGGCATGAAGGACTGCGGTGACGACCGGTGCACCACCTACTCCACCCCCGCACCCGGCGGCGGCTACACCATCCACGAGCCCGGCGGCAAGAAGACCACGTACGGGGGCGGCAAGGGTGGTAAGGGCAAGGGTGGCGGCAAGCCGAAGCCCCCGCCGGAGGCATGCACGCTCGGGACGCCGGAGTACTGCCACGCGGAGGGTACGCGCCACGAAAGCCCTGACGCCATAGTGAAGAAGTGGTTTCAGAACATGATTCAGGGCTTCAAGTCCCCGAACCTGAACTGTGGCATCCTGGGCCCGACTGATCAATGTGCGACCTATGAGTACTTCCGCTGGGGCGATCGGATGACCAGGGAACTCTGGATGACGTCCGAGTTTGCGAACATCTATCTGGAAATCGATAGGCGTGCTGCTGCGGGTGAACTGGGCGGGCGTCAGGACTTCCACTACTCTGACATGCCGAAGAGTGAAAGCTACAAGCACTTATTCGGAGACATGCTGAGTAACGCGTCGAAGGGTGCGTTGGGTAGTAGCAGATTCATGGCGGTCACCGGATCGTATGACGTTGACTGGCGCGTTGTGGGCTACGAGAACGACAATCCTGTCGTCGAGTATCATGTACAGAACGCCACTACCATTTACTCTGGATCTCGAATTCCTGGAGTGACACCGCCGCGCGGTGACGGGAATGCAGGGAGTGGAGCGGATGCCTACCCGATCGAGCGTTACATGATTCAGAGTTACCGTTTCAGGTCTACCACCTGTGTCAACGCGGCGTGTCCGCAGTGACGAGACGTACCCGGTGGCGACTCGCTGTGGGAGTTGCCGCGGTCGCCTCATCCGTGGTGTGCCTTGTCGCCGTGGTCGCCATCGGCGTAGTGAGGTGGTTTGACGATCCCCGTCCGGAGTTGTCGAGCGACATGGTGGCCGGTGTGTGGCAGGGGGCTGATCGGGCGGAGTTGTCGTTCGACGGCGATGGGTTGTTCCGCGCGTCGCGGATTCCCGTCTCGCTGCTGGGATCGGCGTCATCCGGGCCGACGACAAGGTCAGGGACTGGAAAATGGTCAATCCGCGCTGCGGTCAACGACCCCAGCGAGAAGAAGACCCAGGTTGCTCTCGTCTTCGAGGCGCTTGACGGGTTCCCGGTTCCTTATTCGGTCAATCTGCGAGCTGAGTCAGTCGACGGAAAGGTGGTTCTGTTCTGGTTTGTCGGTGATCCTGACCTGAATCGTCGGTTCATTCTCGAAAGGAACTGACCGGGTCGTGCTCTCGCGCACGCACCGAAAGTCGACACGCTGATTCCGGTACGACGTGCGGGGCTCCTGCGGGTGCCCCGCACGTCGTACCCGCGGATCCAGAGCATGCCGAGGCCGCAGGCTGACGGGGAGGCACGCCGTCGAGATCGGCGTTGCCTTGGCGGCACCGACGACTTCACGGTCGCTGGGCGTGACATCGGGGTCGGCGAGGGCGAGACCGTCGACCTGTGCTGTGCGGCTTCCCAGGGCTATCGCGGCGAACTTGGTCAAACTGCGCCTTTGACTACGTCGTCTGACGACCGTGCAGGTAACTGACGGGCGGCCTGCGGTGCGGCCAACCGCGGGCCCCGATCCCGCCCGGACGTAACGTGAGCAGATCGCCGCGTATGAGCGGCGCGGCCCGTCCTGGGGGCGCGTGACGCAGTTCGCGGTGGTGGTCGCCGCGATCGTCGGTTCGACGCTGGTGTTCGACACGCTGGCGAGCTTTCATCCGGGCACCGGGGCGGGGAAGTCAACCCCTGCCGAGCGGTCGGCAGAGGCCACGGTGCGGGACTGCCGCAGGGCCGGCCCGGTGAGCGGCGACGGCCTTGGGTGCTGGTGGCGCTGCGCGGTAGCCGTCCAGGTCAGCGACGGTCGCGAGGTGGAGACCGTGGCCGGCGGCACCACCGGTACGACGTCGTACATCTACGACCGCCGTAGGCGACAGCACCGGCCGCAACGCCGCTGAGACCCGCTGGTCCACCTGGAATCCCACATCAGGCACACGATGGAATCCGTTGCCGCCTTGCGTTCCCGACCTCGCTGAACCGCCGCGAAAGAGCGGGGAAGGGCCTGACCCTGGGGCTCACCGGGCCGGGCCGGGCAGCAGGGTGCCGGAGTGACCCCGGTCGGTGAAAGTTGTGAAGGATACTTGCGCAACAGCCCGGCAGCATCGAATATTCTTTTCGTGCGCAGAGACTATGGTCGATTCCTGTCCGGCGCGGCGCTGACGGTGGCGCTGGCGCTCGGCGTGGCCGTCCCCACGGGCGCCACCGCCTCCCCGCCCAGCACGCCCGAGACCGCGCCGATCGCCGCCCAGGCGGCGGCCTGCGTGACCGATCCGGCCACCCCGAAACGGCAGTTCCGGGGCATGTGGATCGCCAGCGTTGCCAACATCGACTGGCCCAGCCGCACCGGGCTCACCCCGGCCGCCCAACAGGCGGAGTACCGGGGCTGGCTCGACCTGGCCCAGCAGCGGCGGATGAACGCCGTCGTCGTGCAGATCCGCCCCACCGCCGACGCGTTCTGGCCGTCGACCTACGAGCCCTGGTCGCACTGGCTCACCGGCACCCAGGGCGGCAACCCCGGCTACGACCCGCTGGCCTTCATGGTGGCCGAGGCGCACGCCCGCAACCTGGAGTTCCACGCCTGGTTCAACCCGTACCGGGTCGCCAACCACACCGACCTCACCAAGCTGACGGCCAGCCACCCGGCCCGCAAGAACCCGGGCTGGGCCGTCGCTTACAACGGCCAGCTCTACTACAACCCCGGCATTCCCGCCGTCCGCGCCTTCGTGCAGAACGCCATGATGGACGCCGTCAGCCGGTACGACCTCGACGCCGTGCACTGGGACGACTACTTCTACCCGTACCCGGGCAGCGGTGGCGGCTTCCCCGACGCGGCCACCTTCGCCCAGTACGGCACCGGCTTCAGCAACATCGCCGACTGGCGGCGCAATAACGTGAACCTGCTGGTCCAGGAGATGCACAACCGGATCCAGGCGATCAAGCCGTGGGTGAAGCTCGGCGTGAGCCCGTTCGGCATCTGGCGCAACGCCGGCACGGACCCGCTCGGCTCGCGCACCACCGGCCTCCAGTCGTACGACGCGATCTACGCCGACACCCGCCGCTGGGTGAAGCAGGGCTGGATCGACTACATCGCCCCGCAGATCTACTGGCACATCGGCCACCCCTCGGCCGACTACGCGGAGCTGGTCCGCTGGTGGTCGGAGACCGTGACCGGCACCAACGTGCAGCTCCTCGTCGGGCAGGCCACCTACCGCGCCGGCGCATCGGGGCAGGACGCGGCCTGGCAGGACCCGGCCGAGCTGACCGACCACCTTACGCTCAACCGCGCCCACCCCCGGGTCACCGGGGACATCCACTTCAGCGCCAAGGACGTCCGCGCCGACCGGATCGGCGCCGTCTCCCGGGTGGCGGCCGACCACTACCGCCGGCCGGCGCTGGCGCCCGCCGGGGTGGGCGGCAGCGCGCCCGCCGCGCCGAGCCTCACCTCGGCCGTGCGCGGCACCGGCGGCGTGACCCTGAGCTGGCAGCGCGGCGGCACCGGCAGCACGGCCGCGTACGCGGTGTACCGGCTGCCCGGCGACGGCGCGGTCGACCCCTGCGACCTGGCCGACGCCCGCAACCTGCTCGGCACGGTCCGCGCCTCGGGCAGCACCGGCACGTTCACCGACGCCACCGCCGCGCCCGGCTCGACCTACCGCTACCTGGTGACCGGCCTGGACCGGCTGCAGCACGAGAGCCCCGCCAGCAACGCGCGGGTGGTCACCGGCACCGGCGGCACGTTCAGCGTGATCGTGGACAACGCCACCGCCAGCGGCTTCACCGCCGCCGCCACCTGGGGCACGTCGTCGTACTTCGCCACGCGGTACGGCACCAACTACCGGTTCGCCGAGCCGCAGGCGGTCAGCGACCCGGCCTGGTTCACCGCGACCCTGCCCGCCGCCGGCTCGTACCGGGTCGAGGTCTGGTACCCGGCCGACGCCGGCTACAACAGCGCCACGCCGCACCTGGTGGCGACGGCGAACGGGACCGTGACGACCAAAGTCGACCAGCGCACCGGCGGCGGGCAGTGGCGGGTGCTGGGCACCTACGACTTCGCTGCGGGGACGCGCCAGGTCGTCGGGGTCAGCCGCTGGACCAGCACCCAGGGGTACGTCGTCGCCGACGCCGTCCGGATCACCCGGCTCTGAGCCGGCAGAGAAACCTCTCGTACGGTCAATGCCGTGCCCGCTCCATTCGGCCGTAGGTGCTCTTCCGGGTGCCTACGGCCGAATGGCAGCAGCCACGTAGGCCTCGGTGAACTCCCGGCTGGCGGCCGTCGACCGTTGCGGCTGTCCCAGGGGCGACCGGAGTTGCGCGAAGGTGTAGACGTCCCCCGGACGCCAATCATCTCGTGGTCGGTCACGAAGCCAAGGAACGGCAGATCGTCTTGATGGGTGCCACGCTCGAACTCGCGACGTGCCTTCCTGCGGCGGAACTCTTCGACCAGGGAGGTGGCGAAGCGCCAGCTTAAGATCAAATTGACGGATAGTCGGCGTGCTGGGCCGCCGAGGCGGGTTTCGCCGGGGGCAGCGTTGTCGTGGCGGGGGCCGCCTGCGGGCTAGGCCGGGACCCACGCACGGCCAACATGGCGATGCCGCTCGCTATGGTGCCGGTCAGCGCGACTGCGGCCACCGGCACGCCGACCAGGAACACCGTCCGCCAACTCACCGCCTGCGCCACTATGCCGCTCACGACGGGTCCGAGCAAGAGAGCGGCGCCGAGCGCCAGGCCGAGCACCAGTCGTGCCTGGGAGCGCCAGCGTCCGAGCTGGCCGGACAGGGCGAGAGCCACGCCGATCACAGTTCCGGCACCCAGCCCGACGACCACCCCCCCAACCGCCATCAGCGCCGCCCCCGGCGCGAACGCGCTCACCACGCTCCCGAGGACCAGGAGCACCAGCGCTGGCACCCCGGTTGCGGTGGGCCACCGGCGGCCGAGCAGGTAGCCGGGCACGACCAGGGCCGCCGTCGTCACCGCGTACGGTGCAACCACGGTCATTGTCACGGCCATCGTGGACAGTCCGAGGTCGCGGCTGATCGCGCTGCCCAGCGGGCCGATCGGCGCGGTGAGCAGTCCGGCAGCGACCATTGCACCAAGCGCTGGACCGGCCAGCGACCACAGTGGGCGAACCACCGGCGGTCGGGCCGGTGCGGGGTATCCGGGTGCGCTCATACGGCGAGTGTAGGCCCCGGCGAGGCAGCCTCGAACGGCACGACCAGGCACCGGCGAGGGAATCCGATGCTCCGCCCCGTCGCGCCCCGCCTAGTTCCGGCGCAGCCAGAGCGCGCCCAGCGGCGGCACCCGCAGTGCCACGGATGCCGGCAGGCCGTGCCACGGCACGTCCTCGGCTTGGACCTCGCCCAGATTTCCCACCCCCGACCCGCCGTAGTGATGGGCGTCGGTGTTGAGCACCTCCGTCCACGTGCCGGCGGCGGGCAGCCCGATCCGGTAGTCCTCCAACGGCAGGGCGGAGAAGTTCGCCACGCAGACCAGGGTCGCGCCGTCGGGGGCGATCCGGATGAACGACACCGTGTTGTGGGTGACGTCGTCGCCGGCGATCCAGCGGAACCCGGCCGGTTCGGTGTCCTGCGCCCACAGCGCCGGGGTGTCCCGGTAGACCCGGTTCAGGTCGCCGACGAGGCGCTGCACGCCGGCCCGCGCCGGGTCGTGCAGCAGGTACCAGTCGAGGCCGCGTTCCTCGCTCCACTCCCGGTCGTCGCCCAGCTCGCAGCCCATGAAGAGGAGCTGCTTGCCCGGGTGCGCCCACATGTACGCCAGCAGCGCCCGCACGTTGGCCAGCCGCTGCCAGGTGTCCCCGGGCATCTTGGCGGCGAGGGAGCCCTTGCCGTGGACCACCTCGTCGTGGCTGATCGGCAGCATGAAGTTCTCGCTCCAGGCGTACGCGAGGGAGAAGGTGAGCTGATGGTGGTGGTGCTGCCGGTGGATCGGGTCCTTCGAGGTGTAGAGCAGGGTGTCGTGCATCCAGCCCATGTTCCACTTGAACCCGAAGCCCAGCCCGCCGTCGGCGGTCGGCCGGGTCACCCCCGGCCAGGACGTGGACTCCTCGGCGATCATCACCACCCCGGCGTGGTGCTTGTAGACGGTGGCGTTGACCTCCTGCATGAGGGCGATCGCCTCCAGGTTCTCCCGGCCGCCGTGCTCGTTGGGCAGCCACTGGCCCTCGGGGCGGGAGTAGTCCAGGTAGAGCATCGAGGCGACGGCGTCGACCCGCAGCCCGTCGACGTGGAACTCGTCGCACCAGTACAGCGCGTTGGCGACCAGGAAGTTGCGTACCTCGCGGCGGCCGAAATCGAAGACGTACGTGCCCCAGTCGGGGTGCTCGCCCCGGCGCGGGTCGGGGTGCTCGTACAGCGGGGTGCCGTCGAACCGGCCCAGCGCCCACTCGTCCTTGGGGAAGTGCGCCGGCACCCAGTCCAGGAGCACCCCGATCCCGGCGGCGTGCAGGGTGTCGACGAGGTGCCGGAAGTCGTCTGGGTTGCCGAACCGGGACGTGGGCGCGTAGTAGCCGGTGACCTGGTAGCCCCAGGAGCCGCCGAACGGGTGCTCCATCACCGGCATGAACTCCACGTGGGTGAAGCCCAGCTCGGTGACGTACGCGGTGAGCTGCTCGGCCAGCTCCCGGTAGCCGAGGCCGGGCCGCCACGAGCCGAGGTGCACCTCGTACACGCTCATCGGCTCCTGGTGGGGCTGCCGCCGCGCGCGTCGCGCAAGCCAGTCGGCGTCGTTCCACTCGTACGTCGAGCGGTGTACCACCGACGCGGTGGCCGGCGGCACCTCCGCGTACGCGGCCAGGGGGTCGGCCTTGTCCCGCCAGTGCCCGTCGGCGCCGAGGATCCGGTACTTGTACCGCGCGCCCTCGGGCGCGTCGGGGACGAAGATCTCCCACACCCCGCTGGAGCCGAGCGAGCGCATCGGCCAGCCGTCGTCGGGGCCCCAGCCGGTGAAGTCGCCGACCACCCGCACGCCGCGCGCGTTGGGCGCCCACACGGTGAAGGCCACGCCCCCGTCGCGGACCCGGGCGCCGAGCGCCTCCCACAGCCGTTCGTGCCGCCCCTCGCCGATCAGGTGCAGGTCCAGCTCGCCGAGGGTGGGCGGGTGACGGTACGGGTCGTCGTGCACCGCGCCGTCGACCTCGACCCGGTAGTCGAGCACCTCACCCGGCAGGACGGCCTCGAAGACGCCCGCGTCGTGCACCCGGGTCGCCGGGTGCCGCTCGTCGCCGACGAGCACGCTCACCACCTGAGCGCCCCGGCGCAGGGTGCGGACGGTGGTGCGCCCGTCTGCGGGGTGCGCGCCGAGCACGGCGTGCGGGTCGTGCGCCACGCCGGCGATCAGCTCGTCCATCGTGCGTCGTCCTTGTCAGCCGCAGCGGTGGGGGTGGTGCCCCCGGAGAGTTCGGAGGGCACGTCCTGCACGGTCAGGTCGGGCGCGGCCGGCGCGGCCGGCTCCACCGGGGGCGGGACCGGCCGGCGCACCGTGAACACGTGCGCGGGTTGCAGGTACGGGTCGAGCCGTACCGCGTTGTGCTGCCCCCAGTCGTAGCTGGCGCCGGTCAGCTCGTCGTGCACGGTGAACCGCTCGTGCCAGTCGAGGCCCAGCTCCGGCATGTCGAGGGTGGTGTTGCCCCACTGCACGGCCTGCGAGTCGAACGAGCAGACCACGATCACCGCGTTGCCGGTGTCCGGGTCGTGCTTTGACCAGCACAGCAGCGCCGGATTGTCGATGTCGTGGAAGACCAGGTTGCGCAGCCGGTGCAGGGCGGGGTTGTCGCGCCGGACCCGGTTGAGGGTGGCGACGAACGGGGCCAGCGAGCGCCCCTGCGCCTGCGCGTCCGCCCAGTCCCGGGGGCGCAGCTCGAACTTCTCGTTGTCCAGGTACTCCTCCGCGCCGGGGCGGGCGGTGTGCTCGAACAGCTCGTAGCCCGCGTACATGCCCCAGGAGGGGGAGAGCAGCGCGGCCAGCACCGCTCGGATCTTGAACATCGGCGGGCCGCCGTGCTGCAACGTCTCGTGCAGGATGTCCGGCGTGTTCGGCCAGAAGTTCGGCCGCATGTGGTCGGCCGAGGCGACCAGCTCCTCGCAGTACTCCCGCATCTCGGCCGGCGTCGTGCGCCAGGTGAAGTACGTGTACGACTGGGTGAAGCCGATCTTGCCGAGCCCGTGCATGATCGCCGGCCGGGTGAACGCCTCGGCGAGGAACAGCACGTCCGGTTCGACCTTCTTGACCTCGGCGATCAGCCAGTGCCAGAAATCCAACGGCTTGGTGTGCGGGTTGTCCACCCGGAAGATCCGGATCCCCTCGCCGATCCAGTGCAGCACCACCCGCAGGATCTCCGCCCGGATGCCCTCCGGGTCGTTGTCGAAGTTCACCGGGTAGATGTCCTGGTACTTCTTCGGCGGGTTCTCCGCGTACGCGATGCTGCCGTCGGCCCGGGTGGTGAACCACTCCGGGTGCTCGGTCACCCACGGGTGGTCGGGGGCGCACTGCAACGCCAGGTCCAGCGCCACCTCCAGGCCCTGCTCGGCGGCTGCGGCGACGAAGTCGCGGAAGTCCGCCGGCGTACCCAGGTCGGGGTGGATGGCGTCGTGGCCGCCCTCGGCCGCGCCGATCGCCCACGGCGAGCCCACGTCGTCGGGGCCGGCGGTGAGCGTGTTGTTGCGGCCCTTGCGGTTGACCCGGCCGATCGGGTGGATCGGCGGCAGGTAGAGCACGTCGAAGCCCATCGCCGCCACCCCGGGCAGCCGGTCCCTCGCCGTGACGAACGTGCCGGAGCGGGCCGGGGCGTCGACCGTGGCCGGGACCGCGCCCTCGGAGCGGGGGAAGAACTCGTACCAGGAGGAGAAGAGCGCCAGGGGGCGGTCCACCCAGAGCCGGTGCTCCTCGCCGGTGGTGACCAGCTCGCGCACCGGGTGCGCCCAGAGCAGGTCGGCCAGGTCGAGGGCCGGGGCGACCCGCCGGGGCAGCGCCAGCCGCTCGTCGCGCAGCGCCGCCACCGCCGCCGTCACCCGGTCGGCGTCGCCGGCCGGTACGAGGTCCACGGCCGCGGTCAGCACCCGCGCGCCCTCGGCCAGGTCGTTGGCCAGATCGGCCGCGCACTGGCCGGCGGCGACCTTCTTGGTCACCGCGTTCTGCCAGGTCAGGTACGGATCCTGGAACGCCTCGACGGCGAAGGCCCACGCGCCGACGGCGTCGGGGCGAACGGTGGCGTGCCAGCGGTCCTGGCCGGGCTCGCCGGGGCGCATCCGGGTGAACGGCCGGGCCTTGCCGTCGGGGCCGAGCCAGACCACGTTGCAGCCCAGCGCGTCGTGCCCCTCCCGGTAGGCGCGTGCCGACACGGGCACCGCCTCGCCGACCACCGCCTTGGCCGGGTAGCGACCGCAGGAGACGACGGGGGAGACGTCTTCGATCGGGAACCGTCCAGTCACTCCGCCAACCTACTGTGCGAGATCGTCTCGCGCGCGGCCAAGCGGCCACCGGCACCCGCCCCGGCTCACCCGGCCTGCGCCGGAAGCATCCGAGGGCCGACGACGGATACTCCCAGCTCCGGTTCGGGTACCGAGCGTGATCACGCAGCGCTACTTACTGGCGTCAATTTGTGCGCCTATGCGGCTTTGATCCTTTCTGTTTGTAATCTTCATTGACCTGCCGCCTGACCGGCGGATAGCTTGTGCCAAGGCAATGATTGATGGATAGCAATCAGCTGCATATACGGGGGATACATGAGTCAGGACGAAAGTCGAAATTTACCCAGCTCGCAGTGTTGACGATGCGCATTGTTGTGCTCTCCTGCGGGCTGGCGGTCGCGGCGTGGCTTGTTCCGCTGTTCGCGGAGGCGGCGTCCCGCGTGAATCGGGATCTGGCATCTCTGGCGGAGGTCGGGCTGACGTGTGAGGCGGTTGCCCACCAGCCGCGCGTCGGCGACTGACCGCGCACCAACCTTCCGAGACAATTCTCTTTCATTACTTTCTTGGCGCCCGCATATCCGGGGTGCTGTTTCAGCCTGCGCCGGTTCGGCTTTATGCCGTGCCGAGTGCGGTGAGGTGTGTCCAATCTCCGGTGGAAACAGGTCCGCCGGTCATCCATTGTCAGGAGTGTTCATGGTTCAACGTCATGCGGCTGTAGGGGTGGCGTCCGCGCTGCTGGCCGCTTCGGTGCTGGCGGTTCCGCCGGCCGTGTCCGCCGCGCCAGCGGCGGCGAAGGAGACGGCATCGGCGCCGCAGGTGTCGCCGCGGTCGTCGTCGAAGGTGTGGTTGTTCGACAGTCCGCGGCGTGCGGCGCTGCCGGTGTCGGCCGCGGGGGCGGCGCCGTCGGTGCCGAAGGGCACCGGCCCGGTGCGTAGCGGCACGCAGGTGTCGTTCTCGCTGACCGACCGCCTCGAGGCGAAGGTCAACGTCGGGTCCGGGAACCTGATGCTGCTCAGCACCGACCTGACGCTGCCGGGGACCGCGGGGAACGTGACGCTCGGTGCGGCGTTCAACAGCCTGATGCTGGGCAGTGACCTGGCGGTCGGGGCGCACGGTGCGGGGTGGCGGACCCGCTCCGGGCAGGACGTGAAGCTGTACCCGGCCGACGACGGTTCGGTGACCTACGCGGCCGCCGACGGGGTGGTGGGCAAGTTCACCGCCTCCGGTTCGGCCTACACCTCGCCCGGGGAGTTCAAGGCCACCCTCGCGCACAACGGCACGGGGTGGAAGCTGACGGAGCACAACAGCGGCAAGGAGTTGTTCTTCACCTCGGACGGTCTGCTGGACAAGACCGAGGACCGCAACGACAACGTCACCGACTACGTCTACAGCGGCGGGCAACTCACCCAGGTGACGTCGGACCGGGGTGGCGCGTATGCGCGTAAGGCGACGGCCACCTTCGCCAGCGGCCGGCTGACGAAGTACCAGCAGAGCGACGGATACGACGTGCTGCGGGAGGTGACCTACGAGTACGACACCAACAACCGGCTCAAGGCCATCCAGACCCCGGCGTCGGCCCGACGGTGGGCGTTCGAGTACGACACCGCCGGTGACCTGGTGAAGATCTGGACCAAGGACGACACCTACAGCACCGTCACCTACGACGGTCAGCACCGGGTCACCTCGTTCACCCAGGTCACCAACAACGCCACCGGTCAGGGCGCGACGACCCGGTTCGCCTACCCCACCTCGTCGCAGACCAAGGTCGCCGACCCCCGGCAGGACCTGTCGCAGCCGGTCGCGTCGGTGCCACACACCACCTACGACCTCAACAGCGACAAGCGGGTCACCAAGACCACCGACCCCGCCGGCAACGAGCGCTCCAAGACCTACACCCCGTTCAGCGACGTGGCCACCGACGTCAGCCCCGAGGGCGGCACCGTCACCAACACCTACGGAGCCAACGCCGGGTCGTCGCTGACGAAGTCGGCCTCGCCGTCCGGGGCCAGCGCCTCGGCGGCGTACGCCAACGCGGCGACCTCGACGAACCCGACGGCGAACTTCCAGCCCTCTTCGTCGATCGACACCCAGAGCAACTCCTCCACCTTCACCTACAACGGCGCCGGTAACCGCACCTCGACCGCCGACGCCCTGGCCGCCAAGGCCGACGTCGACTACAACACCAACGGCACCGTCAAGTCCTCCACCGACCCGGCGAACACCGGCAACCCCACCACCTACACCTACGACAGCGACAAGCAGATCACCACGCTGACCCCGCCCACCGGCAACGGCCTGGCGGTCAAGACGTTCACCTACGACGTCCTCGGCCGGATCGCCACCGTCACCCAGGGCGGGTGCACCACCACGAACGAGTGGAGCAAGGACGACCGGGTCCAGAAGACCAGCTACTCCGGCTGCGGGACCCTGTCGGACGTGACCTTCGAGTACGGCCGCGCCGGCAACCTGGTCAGCCGTACCGACTCCACCGGCGTCACCACCTGGGAGCACGACCAGCTCAACCGCCTGCACAAGCGCACCAACCCCGGCACCGCCGCGTTCGTCTACGAGCACGACCTCGCCGGCAACCTCACCGAGCTGACCGACGGCCGCGGCACCACCACGCACTACTACAACACCCGTAACTGGCTGGTCCGCACCGACACCGCCAGCGCCACCCGCTACAACTACTCCTACGACAAGGACGGCAACCGCCTCAACACCTGGTTCGCCACCGACGCGACCAACAGCGTCTACGCCCTGCGTGTCAAGACGGTCTACGACAAGTCCGACCGGCCCACCCGCATCACCGCCACCCGCAACTCGGCCGCCCCGGCAACGGTCTTCGACGTCACCTACTGCTACGCCGAGTACAGCTCCGGGCAGCCCTGCTCCACCGCCACCGCCGACGACACCGGCCTACGCCAGTGGCAGAAAGACGAGACCAGCGGTGCGGTCAGCGAGTTCACCTACGACCAGGCCAACCGGCTGACCAAGGCCACCAACTACAACGGCAAGACCTACGAGTACGCCTACAACAGCAACGGCAACCGCACCAGCGTCAAGGTCGACGGCACCACCACCCAGACCCTGACCTACAACACCGCCAACCAGATCACCACCACCAACAACACCTACGACAACCGCGGCAACCAGACCCGGACCAGCAGCCCGACGGTCAACCCCGTCACCTACAACGGCGCCAACCAGATGACCGCCGCGAACACCGGCACCTACGCCTACGCCGGCACCGACCAGGTCGAACTCACCCGCGCCGGCACCACCACCCTGCAGTACGGCTACGAAGACCAACACGGCATGCCCTGGCTCCAGTCCTGGACCGCCAGCGGCACCACCGTCTACGTCGAACGCGACGCCATCGGCACCCCGCTGGGCCTGCGCATCGGTACCACCGACACCGCGTTCGTCCTCGACGGACTCGGCACCCCCGTCGCCGCCGTCAAGACCAACGGCACCCTCGCCGCCACCTACAAGTACGACCCCTACGGCAACGCCACCACCACCGACGAAACCAACCTCGGCACCACCAGCCTCATCCGCTACACCGGCGGCATCTACGACCAGAGCACCGGCCTCACCAAGCTCGGCCAGCGCTGGTACAACCCCCAACAGGGCCGCTTCACCCAACAGGACAACCTCAGCTTCATCGGCAACCCCCAGCACGGCAACCGCTACGCCTACGCAGGGGCCAACCCCGTTACTCACGTTGATCCCACTGGTCAGTCGTGGGGAGACGCTGCTGCTGCCATCGTGGGTAACGCCGTGGGCGCAGTAGCGACGGCCGGGTTGATGGGAGCTTGCCTGGGCGGCGCGACGGTAACCATGGGATTTACACTCCTGGCCTGTGCTGCTGGCGGGGCAGTCGGGGGTGCCACGTTTGGGATGCTCGGCGGTGTCACCACTGCGCTCTTGACCGGCGGCGATCCCGAGGATGCTGCCTTCAATAGCATCTGGGGCATTGCGGGTATTGCTGGCAACCTCGTAAATTAGCGATGATGATTGGTCCTATGAAATTCAACGTGAAGCTCATGCTTACCGTATTTGTGGTCGGCCTGGCCGGCAGCGTTCTGTTTCAGGCTGTAACCGCGGATTGGCCGACAGCTGACCGGGCGCTCGTCGCGGTAACGGTGCTTGGAGGACTTGTTGCGACGCTCGTGGGGCTGGCGATCTATCGGAGCATGCGCGAGTGATTTAAACGCGATAACTTGAATGGCGAATGCTGATCCAGGGAAGGCGGCTGTCGTCATCTTCCCTGGATCAGACCCATCAACGGACGTTACACCGCCGCCTGCTCGTCCTCGCGAAGGCGGTGCGGTGCCGCCTCCAAGCTTTTCAGGTGATCGCCACAGGGATTCGATTAGTTTTGGGATGACGCGGGCATCACGTCCATAATGGGCTATGCGGAGACCGGGGCGTGTGGCTCTCGATAGGCAGGTTCTGCAGAGGAATCCGGTCCAACGGCACCCTCGCTGCCATCTACAAGTACGACCCCTACGGCAACAACACCACCACCGACGAAACCAACCTGGGCACCACCAACCTCATCCGCTAAACCGGCGGGAGGCGCTGCCGGAGTGACAGGGGTCGGCATGGCATTTATCAGCGGGGGGATGGAGGACTGCGATAACGACGGCGACTGATGGTAGGTAAATCTCCGGTTGGGCTGGCGGAAATTGCCAGCCCAACCGGGGGTGTTAGTGTCAATGGTGTTTACGAATGGAAGGCTTCCAAGTAGAATGTCCAAAAAGCCGATGCATCCGTCCATGGCGCTCTACGTCGTGATCTTCGGCTCTCTCCTGGCAGGTTTAATCACACTCGGGCTTCGTGAGATACAAGCTCCGGTATGGGTAATCTTCGCATCCTATCTGTTGCTTATCGCCGCAGTGCTCGCGATTCTGATTCCTCGATGGCCTGGCTCGAGGCGGCCTTAAGACCTGAACGTGCCCTTGACCTAGTTGTCAAGCCGTACGGTGGTGGCAGAGTCTGTGAAATCCACGCCCCGTCTTGTCACTGCTGGTACCAGCGGGTTTACCGGGAGCGCGCCCCGGGCGTCGGCCAACGCTGGCTGCACGTACCACTCCTGCTCAGGGCCGGGGGGTGTCGCCGGTATCGAAGACCCACTCGCGCCGCTTCTGCACGAACGGGCCGGCCGGAGTCAGGACAGGGCCATTGCTCTTTTCGGTTAACTGCTGGTTACGGCGGTGATGAGGTCGTGTGAGCGGCGCCTGCGGTGCACCTGGTCAGGTCATGCGCAAGAATATTGCTGGTGATCAGTGGCGTGGAGCGTTCCGTAGCGTGAACCGCTGCCCCCGTGGATGCAGAGCAAAAGAGGTCCTTGGCTGCGGCGGTGCCGAGGTAAAGGCAACGAGATGTAACGGGATGACGATGAGCTGGGTGTTGATCCGGATCGTCGGGCCGCCGGGACGGAAGGCGAGCTCGGTTGCGCATGTGCCGCCTGCGGGCGGGTTCATGCTTATCGTGACGCCTCATGCGAGGTCGGTTGGTGCTTGTGCGGGGAATGGTTGTCCCAGGTCGGATCAGCGATGCGAGCCGGGCGAGCAGGTGTGCGGGCCTCGGAGGAATCCGAATTTCCTTCGTGAGAGACCAGGACCTGGGTGGGCTGGGCAGGTCCGGGTCTGCGGGGAGCCCTTGTTGCCAGAACATCACGGTGTGCGTAGGGTCGAGTAGAGCATTGACCGATCGCAATGTGGAGGCAGGATGGACCGGCTAAAGTCTCGTACCGTGGCCCTACTGACAAGTGCCGCACTCGCCAGCCTGGGCGCCGTCGCGGTTCCCGGCGGCGCTGCCCAGGCCGGCTATTACCAATACCGCAAGTGCTCGAATGCAGTCTCGCTCTCCTTCTTTGTCGACAGCACCTCCTCGACCACGAAGTGGCCGCACCAGGTCGGATTCAACAACGAGATGTACGCGGCCCAGGAGGCCAACGGCCGCTACCACGTCTCCCTCTGGGACACCTCCGGCAACACCAACGGCTGGGTCAGCACGGCCTGGGTCCGAGCCTGCTGAAAGGCTCGCCCACGGCATCCGCCGCGGCACCGGCGCGGCCTGGACACCCACAACCCGACGACGCGGAGGCACCCATGAGTACGACCAGCAAGCGTGCGCTCGCCCTTCTGACGGTGACCGCCCTGACCAGCCTCGGCACGACCGTGGCGACCGGCGGCGCCGCGCAGGCGGGCTACTACCAGTACAGCAAGTGCTCCACCGCCAGCACCCTGTCCGTGTTCGTGGACAGCACCTCGTCCACCACGAAGTGGCCGCACTCGGTCGGCTACAACACCCGGATGTTCGCGGCGCAGGAGGCAAACGGCCGCTACCACGTCTCCCTGTGGAACGACAGTGGCGACACCAACGGTTGGGTCAGCACCGCCTGGGTCCGGCCCTGCTCGTAACCCCCGGCGTGGCCTAGCCCGGCCCGGATCAACCCAACGCCCTCCGCATCGGTGACGCACGCGCCGATGCGGAGGGCGTTGTTGGAAGGGGTGAGCCTCGGTCGCGACGCGAATGCCGGAAGCCCGAGGGCCTGAACCGCTTATCCGCTCGGCCATCCCGGCGACTCGGCCAGGGCGGCAAGTCTCACGTCGCGAACGTGGCGGTGGCCACCACCGCCGTCTCACAGGCCATCGCCCCCAGGCTGACGATGCCCAGCACCCCCGACCGGTTCGTCCGCAGCTCGGTGACCAGCCCTCAGACCACGACGAGGACGCGGTTGCTCCCGGCGTGTTCGCCGTCGGCCGGTCAGTGCCGGGTGGCCCGCCAGGCCTTTGCGCGTCGCAGGTAGCGGATGATCCCGGCTGGGCCGGTGGAGGCGGGCCAGTCGTCGGTGCGGAAGTAGGCGTCGGAGCCGCCGTCCAGGAAGATCACCGAGCCGCAGAGGAAGTCGGCGGCCGGCGACAGCATGAACGCCACCCACTCGCCGACGTCCGCCGGCTTGCCGCGTCCGCCGATCGGCACGGCCAACTGCTCGACCGACTCCTTCTCGCCCCGGGCGATCTGCTCGTCGAGCAGCGGGGTGGCGATGATGCCGGGGGCGAGGACGTTGACCCGGATGCCGGCGCCGGCCCACTGCGGCGAGATCGCGCTGCGCCGCGCCCACCGCGTCACCGCCATCTTCGAGCTGGCGTACGCGAAGGGCGCCGAGCGCTTGCCGAAGCGCCGCAATACGCGCATGGCCCTGTCGGGGTTCCGAGCGAGCAGGGCCCGCACGACGCTCTCCGGCACCATCGGGGTGAGCGTGGTGGAGTTCGAGCCGAACACCACGACCTTGCTGTTGCCGGCTGCGGCCAGCACGGGCCGCCACGCCTCGAGCAGATCCACGACGCCGAAGAAGTTGACCTGCTGCACCATGCGGTCCCGCCCCGGGATACCGCCGAGTCCGGCCGCGCAGACCGCGCCGTCGAGCCGGCCGCCGACGCGCTCCAGCACCTCGGCCGCCGCCGCCGCGCGCCCCGTCGGCGTGGACAGGTCGGCGATGACCTCGACGTCCCGCAGGTCGACGCCGATGACGGTGTGCCCGTCACCGCGCAGCCGCTCGGCTGTCGCCCTGCCCATGCCCGAGGCGGCGCCCGTCACCGCGTACGTACCCATGTCGGTTCCTTCCCGTCCGCCGGCAGCCGGTCGAGCCCGGCCAGTTCAGTCTCGCCGGATGCTGGCGCGTGGTGGTCGCTTCGGCCGGAAAGCCGGCCTGCGGCGTGGCGCCGGCCGGCGAGACTGTCGGACGGGTGCGCGAGGATGCGGCCACGTCGTACCCGGACGTGGTACGGCTGGACCGTCCACCGCGACGATCTGCTCGCGGGGCGCTTCGACCGCGTCCGGCACACCTGTCACTGCTGACATACTCGAAAGGATCATGGTGATGGCCAAGGTTGTCTCCACGCTGTTCATCTCGGCCGACGGGGTGGCCGAGATCGATCCCGACTGGCACCTGCCGTACTTCGACGAGAACATGGGCCGCGCCGTCGGCGAGGACTACGACACCGCCGACGTGCTGCTCATCGGCCGCGAGACCTATGGCAGCTTCGCCGGAGCCTGGCCCGACCGCGAGGCTGCGGGCGGGGACGACGCGGCGTTCGCCAAGCAGCTCGGAGACATGCGCAAGGTGGTCGTCTCGCGCCAGCGGCTGGAGTTCTCCTGGCGGAACTCCGAGCTGATCCAGGGCGATCTCGTCGACGCCGTCACCGTCCTCAAGGCCGACACCGGCATCAGGGGCATCGTCATCCCCGGGTCGATCTCCGTGGTGCAGCAACTGCTCGCCGCAGGGCTGGTCGACGAGCTGCGCCTGCTGGTGCATCCGGTGGCGGCGCGTAAGGGACGCAAGCTCTTCGACGACGGTGACGTGCCGTACCACCTGAGGGTGGTGGCGACGGAAGCGTTCCCGACGGGCGTGATCCGCGTGAACTACTCGCCGACCGCCGCACCCGCGAAGGTCGGCTACGACGACATCAAGGACCAGGTGCCCGCTGGGTAGCCGCCACGCCCTCGCGCTTGAGGCGTCCCGCCATGATCGTCTGCTGATAACCGGCACGACACGCCGGCAGAGTTGTCCGTGATCAGCAGACGATCATGGGCAGCCTGCGACGGGCCTCAGGCGGGCGGTTCCGGTGCCACGAACGAGCCCTTGCCCTGGTACACCTCGATCCAGCCCCGCTCGTCCAGGATCCGCAGGGCCAACCTGATCGGGCTGAGCTGTTCGTACACAGGCTTGCGCGGCATGGTCGACCACCTCTCGTCAGCCTGGCCAGAATCGCACCGGGCGCGACGCGGCGTGGCCCCGTGCCGACGTGTTGGCTGGACAGCGGGGATCGGCGGGGACGACGTTGTTGAGCCGGTCTAGGCGGGCGGTGCCGCCGCGACGAAGAGGCCGGCGCCCTGCACGCCGACGATGATGCCCTGGGCCTGGAGCAGCATCACCGTCCGCTGGACGGTGGAGACACTCGCGGAGTAGAGCTGGGCCAACTCGGCGTACGTGGGCAGCCTCGTCTCCGGTGGGTACTCGCCCTGTTGGATGCGGGCGTGCAGGTCGGCGGCGATCTTCCGGTAGCCCATCGGGATGGTCATGGGTGCTGTCTGCGTTCGGCAGCCCGATTCGACCACGCCACCTCATCGCCCGGCTTCCCGCGACCCGCAAATCCGAGGAGCCACGATTCGTGAGCTTCCTGGTGAGGACATGCCCTTCGGCCCCTATGGAGCTGCCCCGTCTATGCTCCCGCTTCCTCGATAGCACAAACGGGGCAGCTCCATAGGGGCCGCAAGAGGGTAGGTCGACCCGGCGGAGGTCGACCGACAGGGGGTGATGACGTCGGTAGGCGGGGGCATTCCCCCCGGGGCCTGCGACGGCCAGGCGGTGTCCAGCTCGGCAACCGGCTTTGGCCCGGCGGTTGGCGGAGCGGCCCAACAGTCAACAGTCAACCCGGATCGGATCTAAGCGGGCGGCTTCGGGGCCACGAACGATCCCTTGCCCTGGTGGACCTCGATCCAGCCCCGCTCATCCAGGATCCAAAGGGCTCGCTTGATTGGGTTGTCGGACGAGCTGTATTGCCGGGCGAGTTCGGCGATAGTCGGCAGCCTGTCACCCGGTTTGAGCGTGCCGCTTCGGATTGACGCAGTGACGTCATCGATGACCTGCTCGTACACGGGCTTGCGGGGCATGGTGGACCACCTCTCGTCAGCCCGTTCAGGATCTCACCAGCGCGACACGGTGTGAACCCTCTGTTGACTCTTGGTACTGAGGGTCCTAAGTTGCGATGTAGGAGGTCCTCTCGTCAGCAGCGGAGCGCCTCTGCCCCGGGCGGGGTGGCTCCTCCCGCCACCCCGCCCTCCGCCCTCCAACCCTGAGGAGGCAGAGATGCACGAGCGTCCGCATGACGGGCCGTTGCCGGCGGCGTACCCGGTTGCGGGTGCCCCGCCGCCGCAGCCCGACGGGGACCGGGTGCCCTGTCCGGCCCGCCCGGACCGCGCGACCCCTCACCCGGCGGCAGTACGCCTACGGCCTCACGGTCGCGCTGGTCGTACTCGTGCTGCTCCTGCTCGGGATCTTCGGGTGAGCGGGACGGGCCGGCGGTGAACGAGCTGCCGGTGGGCCGCCGCGTCGCCCAGTGGCGGGTGCGGCGGAACATGACGCAGCAGCAGTTCGCCGACCGCCTCGGCAAGTCGAAGAGCTGGGTGGACAAGGTCGAGCGTGGGGCGCGCCGGCTGGAACGGGTGTCCAGCCTCCGGGAGATCGCCGAGGCGCTCCGAATCGACCTGGAGGTCCTGCTGGCGGAGCGACCCGGGCGGCCGGACCCGGCAGCCGCCGGGCTGGAGGGGGTGCGGGCCGCCCTGGCCCGGTACCACGTCGAGGCTGCGACCCGGCCGTCCGACATCGCGGAGTTGCGAGCCCGCCTCGACCACGCGGAGCTGACCTACCGGCACGCCCGGTACCCGGAGCTGCTCGCCCGGCTGCCCGGCCTGCTCGACGCCGCCCGTACGGTGCGGGCCGCCCGCCCCGGCCGGGCGACCGATGACGTACTGGTCGACGTGTACGGACTGGTCGCCCTGGTGCTCGTGAAGATTGACCAGGGGGAGCTGGCCTGGCTGGCCGCCGACCGGGGGATGGCCGCCGCCGTGGCCACGCACGACCCGTGGGCGGTCGCCGTCGCCACCGTGCCGCTGGCCCAGGCCCTGCGGTACGGCGGCCGGCGACAGTCCGCGATGCAGGCCGCCGTCGTCGCCGCGCACCGCATCACGCCGCCCCGGACCGGTGACGCTCCCTCGGGCGACCCGTCCCTACGCGGGACGCTGCTGCTCCAGGCCGCCCTCGCCGCCGCCGGCCGGGGCAACGAGAGCGTCGCCCGGGAGTTGCTCGACCGGGCCGAGGGAGTTGCGGACGGGGGCTTCGGCCGGGCGGCGGTCGAGGCCGCGCGGGTGGTGGCCGAGTCCGCCCTCGGGGACGTCGCGGCGGCGATGGCACGCCACGAGCGGCTGACAGCCGGCGACGAGTGGCGGTGGCTGCCGCCCGAGCACCGGGCCGCGTACCTCGTCGACGCCGCCCGCGCGTACGCGCAGACGGGCGACATGCTCCGGGCGGGCCGGGCGCTGCTCGACGCCGAACGCACCGCCCACGGCGAGGTGCACGACCGGCCACCGGTACGGGACCTCGTGGCCGTGGTGGCACGCTCCGCCGCTGCCCCGTCCGACCTGGTCCGGCTCGCCGCCACCCTGCACGTCACCTGACCCCGGCCCGGCTGCGCAGGGGGACTTGGTGCCCGCTTCTTCCGCCAACCCATGCCGCCATTCTGCCCACCGTCGGGAAGAGTGGCCTGGCTGCCTTACCCCAACAGCGAGCGGTAGAGGTCGAGGGTGCGGGCGGCGATGGCGTCCCAGGAGAAGTGCGCCACGGCGCGACGCCGCCCGGCCCGGCCCAGCTCGGCGGTCTTCACCGGATCGGCGAGCAGGGTGTTGATCGCGGCGGCCAGGTCGGCCACGAACCGGTCCTGATCCAGCGGGGTGCCGGAGCCGTCGGCGGCCTGCTCGATGGGGACCAACAGGCCGGTCTCGCCGTCGGCGACGACCTCGGGGATGCCGCCGGTGGCGGTGGCCACCACCGCCGTCTCGCAGGCCATCGCCTCCAGGTTGACGATGCCCATCGGCTCGTAGACCGAGGGGCAGGCGAAGACCGTGGCGTGGGTGAGCACCTGGATCACCTCGGGCTTGGGCAGCATCTCGGCGACCCAGACCACTCCGGACCGGTTGGCCCGCAGCTCGGCGACCAGGCCCTCGACCTCGGCGGCGATCTCGGGGGTGTCGGGGGCCCCGGCGAGCAGCACGAGCTGGACGTCGGCCGGCAACTCGCGGGCCGCCCGCAGCAGGTAGGGCAGGCCCTTCTGCCGGGTGATCCGCCCCACGTACACGACGCTCGGGCGGGTCGGGTCGATGCCGAGCCGGTCCACCACGTCGGTGCCGGTGTCCGGGGCGTACTGGACGGTGTCGATGCCGTTGTGGAGCACCCGCACCCGGTCCGGGTCCACCGCCGGGTACGCCGCCAGCACGTCCGCGCGCATCCCCGCGCTCACGGCGACGATGGCGTCGGCCGCCTCGTACGCCGTGCGCTCGCACCAGGAGGACAGCGCGTAGCCGCCGCCGAGCTGCTCGGCCTTCCACGGCCGCAGCGGCTCCAGGCTGTGCGCGGTGACCACGTGCGGGACGCCGTGCAGCAGCTTCGCGGTGTGCCCGGCGAGGTTGGCGTACCAGGTGTGGCTGTGCACCACGTCCGCCCCGGCGCACCCGGCGGCCATCTCCAGGTCGACGCCCATGGTGCGCAGCGCGGCGTTCGCGCCGGCCAGGCCGGCCGGCTCGGCGTACGCGGTGACGCCCGGCTCGGTGCGCGCCGCCCCGAAGCAGTGCACCCGCACGTCGGCGAGTCGGCGCAGCTCCCGGGCGAGGTACTCGACGTGCACCCCGGCCCCGCCGTACACCTCCGGCGGGTACTCGCGGGTGAGCAGATCGACGCGGAGTGTTCCGGTGGCCGGGGAGGAGTCGGTCATGCCCGCACCCTAGTGCAGCCGTCCGAGTGGTGAAGTGGCACGCGGGTGGTTAGCGTCTGGTCATGGCTGACAAGGTGCTCGCGATCGTCCTGGCCGGTGGGGAAGGCAAGCGCCTGATGCCGCTCACCACGGACCGGGCCAAACCGGCCGTCCCGTTCGGCGGGATGTACCGCATGGTCGACTTCGTCCTGTCCAACCTCGCCAACGCCGGCTTCCTCAAGATCGTTGTGCTGACCCAGTACAAGTCCCACTCACTGGACCGGCACATCACCAAGACGTGGCGGATGTCGACCCTGCTCGGCAACTACGTCACGCCGGTGCCGGCGCAGCAGCGGCGCGGGCCGTGGTGGTTCGCCGGGTCGGCCGACGCCATCTACCAGAGCTTCAACCTCGTCCACGACGAGCAGCCGGACTACGTGATCGTCTTCGGCGCGGACCACATCTACCGGATGGACCCCCGACAGATGGTGGACGACCACATCGCCTCCGGCGCCGGGGTGACCGTCGCGGGCATCCGCCAGCCGCTCTCGATGGCCGACCAGTTCGGCGTGATCGAGGTCGGCGAGGACGGCCGGCGCATCCGGGCGTTCCGGGAGAAGCCCACCGACGCGGCCGGGCTGCCCGACGCGCCGGACCAGATCTACGCCTCGATGGGCAACTACGTGTTCACCACGAAGGTCCTCCTGGAGGCCGTCGAGCGGGACGCGGAGGACAAGACCAGCAAGCACGACATGGGCGGCAGCATCATCCCGATGATGGTCGAACGGGGCGAGGCGAACGTCTACGACTTCCGCGACAACGAGGTGCCCGGCAGCACCGACCGCGATCTCGGCTACTGGCGGGACGTGGGGACGCTCGACTCGTTCTACGACGCGCACATGGACCTGATCAACGTCCACCCGGTGTTCAACCTCTACAACTTCGAGTGGCCCATCTACACCGATCAGCCGCCGTACCCGCCGGCGAAGTTCGTCCACCAGTGGGGTGAGCGGGTCGGCCGGGCCGTGGCGTCGATGGTCTCGCCCGGCGCGGTGATCTCCGGCGGCCTGGTGGAGAACTCGATCGTCTCGCCGAAGGTCAAGGTGCACTCCTGGGCGCACGTCGACGGCGCGGTGCTGATGGAGGGGGTCGAGATCGGCCGGCACGCCGTGGTCCGCCGCGCCATCCTGGACAAGAACGTCGTCGTCCCCGAGGGGGCCGAGATCGGTGTCGACCTCGAGAAGGACCGGCAGCGCTACACCGTCTCCGACAACGGCATCGTGGTGATCGGCAAGGGCCAGCGGGTCGAGCCCTGAGTCACGTGTGACCCCGGCCGTCTCCGGGAAAGAGTCAGCGTCCGTCCCGTCCCTGGAGGTTGCGCAGTGGCCCACCCCCGTGCCGGTCAGCCCGCCGAGCCCGCCGACCTGGTCGACGTGCCCCGGCTGGTCACCGCCTACTACGCCGAGCACCCCGATCCGGACGACCCGACGCAGCAGGTGTCCTTCGGCACCTCCGGGCACCGGGGGTCGAGCCTGCGCAACGCGTTCAACTCCGACCACATCCTCGCCGTCACCCAGGCGCTCTGCGACTACCGCCGGAAGCAGGGCCTCGACGGCCCGCTCTTCCTCGGCCGGGACACCCACGCGCTGTCCGCCCCGGCGGCCGTCGACGCGGTGGAGGTGCTCGCCGCCAACGGGGTCACCGTGCTGCTGGACAGCCGCGACGGCTACACCCCCACCCCGGCGGTGTCGCACGCCATCCTCACCCACAACCGGGGCCGCACCTCCGGCCTGGCCGACGGCATCGTGATCACCCCGTCGCACAACCCGCCCGACGACGGCGGGTTCAAGTACAACCCGACCAACGGCGGTCCGGCGGACACGGACGTCACGAAGTGGATCCAGGACCGGGCGAACGCGATCCTCGCCGCCGGGCTCAAGGAGGTGCAGCGCATCCCGTACGCGCGGGCCCGCGCCGCCGACACCACCGGCGGGTACGACTTCCTCGCCCGCTACGTCGACGACCTGCCCGCCGTGGTCGACCTCGACGCCGTGCGGGACGCCGGGGTGCGCATCGGCGCCGACCCGCTTGGCGGGGCCAGCGTGGCGTACTGGGGGGAGATCGCGCAGCGGCACCGCCTCGACCTCACGGTGATCAACCCGACGGTCGACCCGACGTGGCGGTTCATGACCCTCGACGGCGACGGCAAGATCAGGATGGACTGCTCGTCGCCGAACGCGATGGCGTCGCTGATCGCGGCCCGCGCCGACTACCAGGTCTCCACCGGCAACGACGCCGACGCCGACCGGCACGGCATCGTCACCCCCGACGGCGGCCTGATGAACCCCAACCACTTCCTGGCGGTGACGATCGGCCACCTGTTCCGCACCCGGTCGCAGTGGGGTCCGGCCGCCGCGGTCGGCAAGACCCTGGTCTCCTCCTCGATGATCGACCGGGTCGCCGCCGACCTGGGGCGGCCGCTGCTGGAGGTGCCGGTCGGGTTCAAGTGGTTCGTGCCGGGCCTGCTCGACGGGTCCGTCGGCTTCGGCGGCGAGGAGAGCGCGGGGGCGTCGTTCCTGCGGCGTGACGGGAGCACCTGGACCACCGACAAGGACGGCATCCTGCTCTGCCTGCTCGCCTCGGAGATCATCGCGACCACGCAGAAGACGCCCAGCCAGCACTGGGCCGAGCTGGCTGAGCGGTTCGGCGCCCCCGCGTACGCCCGGATCGACGCCCCGGCGAGCCGGCAGGAGAAGGCGGTGCTCGCCAAGCTCTCCCCGGACCAGGTGACCGCGACCGAGTTGGCCGGCGAGCCGATCACCGCGACGCTGACCACCGCCCCGGGCAACGGCGCGGCGATCGGCGGGCTCAAGGTGACCACCGCGTCCGGCTGGTTCGCCGCCCGCCCCTCCGGCACCGAGGACGTCTACAAGATCTACGCCGAGTCCTTCCAGGGCCCAGACCACCTGGCCCGGATCCAGCAGGAGGCGCGGGAGCTGGTCTCGGCGGTGCTCAGCCGGGCGTGACGGGCCGCAGCATCCTGGTGAACCGGGCGAATCCCTCGGCGTCCCGCCCGTCCCGGACGGCCCAGGCCCGGGTGGCGCCGAGCGGCCCGGCGAGCGCCGCCGCGAGCCCGCCGGCCTCCGGGCCGGCGGGCACCCGCAGCGTCGGGCCGACCGCCCGGACGGTCACCGGGCCGGCGGCGGTGAGCACCCGCAGGTCGCCGAAGCCGTAGGCGGCGCGGTGGGCGGCGAAGGCCGGCCAGTCGGCGAAGCGGAGTCCGGGGCCGGCCCCCGCGGCGATCGGCACCTCCGCCCAGGAGCTGTGCGACCGGCCGGCGAAGCCGAAGCGCCGGTACAGCCGTCGGGCGCCGGCGTTGTCGCGCGACACGTCCAGGGCCAGCGCGGCGCACCGCAGCCGGCGGGCCAGCCGCAGGCCGTCGGCCAACAGTGCGCCGCCCAGGCCCGACCCGCGCACCCCCGGGGCCACCGCGATCCCGTTGAGCAGCAACTGCCGCCCGAGCCACCGCCAGTCCGCCACGGCCAGCACGTCCGTGCCGTCCCGGACGCAGCGCAGCAGGACGGTGCGGGAGCCGGCCGGAGGGGCCAGCGCGGCGGACAGGAACGCGGCGTACCCGGGCGCGTGGTACGGCACCAGCCCCGCGCAGTCGGCCGGGATCGCCTCGGCCAGCAGCCGGGTGACCGGGCCCAGCGCAGGGTCGGTGGGTCCGTCGAGGGCGGTGACCCCGGCGGTGATCCCGGCGGGGGCGGTCAGGACGGCAGACATGTGAGCTGCCGCTCCTGGTCGAGGTCCAGCATGTGCGCGGACGGGTCGAGGACGACGCCGGTGCCCCGCAGCACCTTCCCCACCGTGCGGGCCAGGATCCACAGGTCCAGCCGCAGCGACCACTCATCGACGTAGCGGGTGTCCAGGGCGAGCCGGTCGTCCCAGGCGAGGGTGTTGCGCCCGCTGATCTGTTGCAGGCCGGTCAGCCCGGGCGGCATGAGGAAGCGGCACCGCTCCCGGTCGGTGTACCAGGGGTCGTAGCGGGGCAGGAGGGGCCGCGGGCCGACCAGGCTGAGGTCCCCGCGCAGGACGTTCCAGAGCTGGGGCAGCTCGTCGATGCTGAGTCGACGCAGGACGGGACCGACCCCCCGGCAGCGGACCCCGTCGGGCAGCAGGGCGCCGTCGGCGTCGCGCTCGTCGGACATCGTCCGCAGCTTGTAGATCCGGAACCGCCGCCCATGCCGGCCGGTCCGGACCTGGCTGAAGCACACGGGCGGGCCGAACTGGGCCAGTACGAGCAGCGCGGCGACCGCCACGACCGGCGCGGTGAGCACCAGCACGGCCAGCGCCAGCAGTACGTCGACGGCGCGCTTGACCCGCAGTTGGGCGGGCGAGGGACGCCCGCTCACCGGGCGGTTCCCGATCCCCGTGGTGTCGCCAGCTCCCGGCGAACGTTCACGTTCCGACCTCCCAGGACTCGGCGGTGAATAGGCCGAATCGTGTTTCTATCAGGCTTGGGAGGCTTTCATGTGATGTTTCCGATTTCCGGTGTCATGCACCTTCCCGGCACCGGCCACGCGGCGGCGTGTCGACCCCGGCACGCCGGGCGGACGTGCGGGTGCGCCGGCGGCATCCCACCACCGGCGCACCCGTCACCCGGTCAGCGGCGCCCCGCGCCGCGCGACGTCACCGGCGGGAACCGCCGAGTAGGTGGGTCAACGACCGGGCCACCAGATCGTTGCGGGCCGCCGGGGCCAGCCCCTCCAGGCCGAAGCCGAGGTAGACGGTGTCCGGGGTGACCACCGCCGCCCCCTCCTCGAAGGCCTGCTGGCTGCGGGACCAGTCGTTCGCCCCCGGCGCGGAGCCGGGCGGCGGGCCGGCCACCGTCCAGCCGCCCAGGTCGGCGGCCTCGAACGAGGTCTCGCTGACCGTGGCGCCGTCGACGATCACCCGGGCGTCGTCGAGGAAGACGCCGAGCCCCTGGGTGCCCCAGTCGGAGACGTACGAGATGGAGACCTCGACCTTCTTGCCCGCGTACGCCGACAGATCGACCGCGAACTCCTGCCAGCCGCCGGAGGCGCCGGTGGCGGCGTGCCAACTCCCGGTGCTACCGGTGGGGGAGCAGTCGGTGCCCTGGTAGTGGGCCAGGAACGGGTGCAGCTCGTTCGCCCAGCCGGCCTCGCAGCTCTCGCCGGTGGCGGTGCCGGTGTGCCCGTTGGCGTCCGGCAGGGTGGTCCAGTCGTCGCTGCCCACCTCGTGCGCCTCGACGGTCAGGAAGTCCCAGTTCTCCTCGATGTCGTAGGAGGTGAAGAAGCGGAGCTGGGCGTTGCCGGCCGAGGTCAGGTCGACGGTCCGGGTGAGCCGCTTGTACGACTCGTCGGCCCGGCCGCTGTACAGGTACCACGCGCCGGTGCGCGGGTCGAACGGCGCGCTGCCCGGGCGGACCCAGTCCACCGTGGCCGCCCCGCCGAACTGCGGGAACTCGTCCGGCGGCAGGAAGCTCGACGTGGTCAGGAACGACGCGGTGTGGTCCTGGTTGCCGGCCGAGCCGTCGGCGTTGAGCCGGCCGGCGAACCCGGCGAAGGCCCCGGCGGACCCCTGGACCGGATACGGCGTCCCGTCGGCGTCGCCGCCCCCGCCGCTGACGTACGTGTACGCCCCCAGCCAGTACTGCTGGAAGTCGTTGAGCACCGGCAGGCAGGTGACGTCGTCCGGGTCGGTGCACTCCGGCGGGGCGTCCGGGCGGTACAGGTAGGAGCCGTTCGCGGCCTGGGCGAACAGCGCGTACTTGCCGCTGACCAGCACCTTGCCGCCCTCGTTGAGGTAGTCGCGCACCGCCAGTTCGGTGGTGAGCGCGGCCTCGGCCGTGGTGCCGCCCACCTGACCGGGGGCGCGCAGGATCACGTCGTCGCCGGTCTCCCAGACCACCGCCCGGTAGTGCGACAGCACGCCCAGCGGGTGCGGCGCGCGGCGGCCCACCGCGTCGAAGTCGTACACGTCGCTGGTGCGCCCGGCGGCGCTCAGCGCGCTGGTGACCTCGTCGGCGTACTTCGCCGTGGTGGCGTCCTGGACGGGGCTCAGCCCGGTCACGTCCTCCATCGCGAGGACCAGCACGTCCCCGCCGACGTCGGTGTGTACCCGGTAGGTGAACCGCTCGCTGGCCACCGGGCCCTTGCGCGGCTTGACCCCGGTGAACCAGACCTCGACCCGGTCACCGGGTTTCGTGCCGGTCACCGTGCCGCGCTGCTCGGCGTACCAGACGTTGTTGGTGTCCCCGTACCGCTCGCCGCCACGCCACTCGCGGACCTTGACCGTCCTGGGTCGTCCGCCGTTGACCACGTAGTGCATCCGAACGTCGCGCAGCGCCCGCCGGGCGATCGTGGCCACCTGCTGGGTCCGCCCGTACGAGGTGTCGAAGGCGTCCACCACGAAGTCCGGGGTGCTGCGGCCGACCACCGACACCGGCTCGTCCGGGTCGGCCGCCGACTTCGCCACGGCGAGGGCGAACGGCAGATTCTTGGCCACCTCGGCGGAGATCAGCTTCTCGTCGTCGGGGAAGACGAAACCGCTGACGCAGTCCTCCGGCCGCCACTGGTCGTCCGGGTCGACGGCGGAGGCCGTCTCGCAGGTGGACATCTCCGGGGTGAAGCCGAGCGTGCCGTAGCGGACCTGGGCGTGGGAGTCGGTGTCGCCGTTGGTGGTGTACAGCTCGGCGGAGAGGTCCGGGTCGTAGCCGGGCACCGCCGGGTTCGCGTCGTCGCCGGCCATCGCCTGGTAGATCACGTCATCGGGGGTGGGTGTGCTGACCTGCCAGCCGGCGCCGTAGAGCAGCAGTTGGGCCGCCGAGTGGTAGTTGACGAAGAACTCGAAGCCGACCCGCCGGAACAGCCGGTCCAGCGCCTTCGTCTCCGGCTCCGAGCCGGGGGCGGTGCCCCGGTAGGTGTCGCTGTTCGGCTCCGGCGAGGAGCCCTCGTTGTCGTACCCCCACCGGTAGCCGAAGTTGCGGTTCAGGTCGACGCCGTCGGCGGTGGTGATCCGCCCGTCGCCGTCGTTGTCCCGCAGGTTCTTGCGCCACAGCCGGTTGCCGGGGGTGAACGTGTGGTCGTAGCCGTCAGGGTTGGCCACCGGCAGGAACCACAGCTCGGTGGTGTTCAGCAGCCGGGTGATCCCGGCGTCCGTTCCGTAGTTGTCGAGCACGTGGTGCAGCAGCCGGCGGGTCATCTCCGGGGTGATCCACTCCCGGGCGTGCTGGCTGCTGGCGTACAGCACCGCCGGGCGCTTCCCGTCCGGCACCGTCCGGGCGTCCCGGGTGACCTTGACCGCGAGGATCGGCTTGCCCTGCACCGTGCGGCCGATGGTCTCCACCTTGGCCAGCTTCGGGAAGCGCGCGGCGGTGGCCGTCAGTTCGTCGCGGATGCCGCCGGCCTCGCTGTACGACCGGAACGCCGACCACCCGGCGGCGGTCTGCTCGCGCAGGGCCTGGGAGGCGTCCCGGCCGTGCACCCGCTTCACGGTCAGCCGGACGCCCTGGCCGGCGAGCCGGTCCGCCTGCCGCCGGCTCAGCACCGTCTCCACGCGGGTGGCCCCGGCTCCGTCAGTGCCGCGCTGGTCGTGACCGAGGTCGACCCCGGCCGCCCGCAGCTTCTCCCGCTGCTCCGGCGTGACCGTGCCGACGTACACCTCCAGGCCGTCGCGGCCGGCGGGGTCCGACGGTGGCCGGGCGCCCGCCGGCGGGGTCAGCGCCAGCGCGCCGACCAGTGTCAACACGCCGGCTATCGCCAGCCGTGCCTTCTTCATCCGCGCTCCTCGGTGTGCAGGGACCTGTAGCGCGAGCCTTCTGCGATGCGGCACCTATGTCAATGCCTCAATGTGTTGCCGGGTTGGCGTGGTGATGACCCGCCCGGTCAGCGGTTGACGCCGGCCGCGCTGGCCGCGCTGGCGGACCTCGCCGGGACACCGTCGGGGGCGGCCCCCGGGCCGGCGACGAACGCGCTGACGACCGGGGCCCACAACCGGTAGTCGAAGGACCCGGCCCGTTCCCGGGCGGCCCGGCTCATCGCCCGCCAGGCGGCGTCGTCGAGGGCCAGGGCGCGGACCAGCCCGCCCCGGACGTCGTCGGCCGTGGGCCCGGCGAGCACCAACCCCTCCCGGCCGTCCACGACGTACCGTCCCAGGTCGCTGGTGGAGTTCAGCAGCACCGGGCACCCGGCGGCGAGACTCTCCGGCACCTTCGAGGGGAAGCCTGCCTGCGCGTACCCGGCCAGAGGGCGCACCAGCAGGGAGAAGTGCGACCGGCGCAGCTCCGCCAGCACCCGGTCGCGGGGCACCCGGCCGAGGAAGGTGACCCGGTCGGCCAACTCCGTGAGCAGGCCCTCGTCGAGGTCCGACAGGCTCGCGGCCCGGTCCCGGTCGAAGCCGGCGATCACCAGGTGGACCCGGTCCCGCTCGGCCCGGGACAGCCCTCGCATGCCCGCCAGCACCACCGACAGCAGGTCCTTCGGCCCGGCCGAGCCGGCGTAGAGCAGCCGGACCCCCTCGGTGATCGGGGGAGGCGACACCGGAGCGGTGTGCTCGGCGAGGTCGACCTGCGGCGGTACGACCAGGGTCGGCAGTCCACGCCGGACGAAGTGCCCGGCGATCGTCTCGGACACGGCGATCACCCGGTCGGCGAGCCGGCCGACCAGGAACAGGCCCCACCGGTGCCGCAGGAAGTAGGGGGTGAGCCGGCCCCGGGGGAACTGCTCCGGGTCGTGGCGTTCGAGCACGTCCACCGTTACCGGGCAGCGCGTCGCGGCGCGCAGCACCGCCCAGGTGGTGAGGTCCCACAGGTTCACCGGCAGGTAGACGCCGGTCAGGTCGCGGGGCCGCACGCCGGCCCGCCGCAGCTCGGTCAGCACCCGCAGCGGCCGGGCACGCCGGCGCAGCCAGCGCGCCAGCGGCCCGTGGGTGCCCCCGCCGAGGGAGATCAGCCGTACGCCCGGCGGCAGGGACGGGTCGGCGGGCGGCCGGGTCCCGTCGGCCGGCCAGTCGTTGACCACGAGAGTGGGCGTGCCGGGCGGGGTGGCGGACCGGGCGAGCTGGAGCAGCCGGTTGGACATCGCGTCGCCGTGCGGGAACCGGAAGGCCGCGAGTGCGAGCAGCCGTGGCGGCGCGGCACCTGGCGGCGGGGTGGCGTCCTCTTCAGATGATGTCGGCATATTCCCCATCTTTGCGTGTCTGCGACTTGTGCCCGATAGATCGGTTTAGTGTAGGCACTCCGGCGGGGCAGGGCCCGTCTCCTGCCTGGCGCGTCGATAGGAGCGGGTGTGGACCTGAGCACTGACCTGGCCGGTGCCCGGCGCGCGGGGCCCGGGACCCGCACCCGCCCCGTGGTGGTGCAGCACTCGGCCGGGACGCCGGGCGCGAACGGGCCGCTCACCGCCGTCGAACGGGTCCTCGCCTCCCGGCTGGCCGACCGGTACGACTTCGTCCGGATGCACCAGAGCAGCGGCAACGGCGCGCTCAACGTCGGCCTGCTGCGGGACTGGGTCGCCCTGCTGCGCCGGGTCCGGCCCGACCTGGTGCACGTGCGCGGCCTGCAGAACGAGGGGTTCCACGGCGTCCTCGCCGCCCGGCTGGCCGGTTGCCGGCGGGTCCTGGTCACCGTGCACGGAACCGTGCGGGACCTGCGCCGCACCGACCGCCCGGTGCGCCGCGCGCTGCTGGTGCGCGGCGCCGAGCCGCTGACCCTGCGGGCGGCCAGCCACGTCGCCACCGTCTGCGAGTACGCCGCCGGCCGGGACTTCCTGCGCGGCTGCGCCGACCGGTTCCTCGGCGTCATCCCGAACGGGGTGCCCGTGCCGGCGCGGCCGGACGCGGCCCGGGACCGGGTCCGCGCCGACCTCGGGCTGCGCCCCGACGACCTGGCGATGATCGTGGTGGCCCGGCTGACCTGGGAGAAGGGCTTCGGCGTACTGGCCGAGGCGCTGCGCCGGCTACCGCCGGCCCCGGACCGGCCGGTGCTGCTGGTGGCCGGCGACGGCCCGGCCCGCGCCGACATCGAGGCCGCCCTGCGGCACGCCGGCACGGCGCGGGTACGGATGCTCGGCAACCGCGCCGACGTGCCGGACCTGCTCTGTGCCGCCGACCTGTTCGTCTTCCCCACCCTGCACGAGAACCTGTCCAACGCCCTGCTGGAGGCGATGGCCCACGGGCTTCCGGTGGTGGCCTCGGCGGTCGGTGGCAACGTGGAGGTGCTGCGCGACGGCGGCGGGCGGTTGGTGCCGGCCGGTGACCCGACGGCGTTGGCCGACGCGCTCGCCGCGCTGCTGGGCGACGCCGGGACCCGGGCGCGGCTCGGCGCGCGGGCCCGCCGCACGGTCGTCGACCGGTACAGCCTGGACGCGATGCTCGGGGCGCTGGACACGGCGTACCAGCGGATCCTGGCGGGCTGAGCGGTGCCGGCCGGCGACGCGCGTGACCGGGAGGTGCCGCCCCGGGTCGTCCTGCTCGGCTTCACGCTGCCCGACGAGGCGCTGGACCGGGTGATGGCCGGGGACGCCGTCCACTCCACCCAGACCCACGCCTTCGCCTGGGGGCTGGTGAGGGCGTTGTGCGACGCCGGCTGCCCGGTCCGGCTGCTGTCTGCCGCCCCGGTCTCCACCTACCCCCGCAACCCCCGGATCCGGTACCGGGCCGCCCGGTTCCGCCACGCCGGGGTGGACGGCCAGCTCCTCGGCTTCGTCAACCTGCTCGGATTCAAGCACCTCACCCGGTTCGTCGCGGCCTGCCGGCGGGGCTCGCGGATGCTGCGGGAACAGCCCGCCGACGTGCTGCTGGTCCACGGGGTGCACACGCCGTTCCTCTGGGCCGGCCTGGTGCTGGGCCGGCTGCGCGGGGTCCGGGTCGTGCCGGTGCTGACCGACCCGCCGGGGGTGCCGCTGCCGCACGAGGGCCGGCTGGTCCGGCTGCTGCGGTCCGTGGACGTCGCGCTGGTCCGGGCCGCCCTGCGCCGGTGCGCCGGCGTGGTCGCCCTGACCGGGCCGCTCGCCGAGGACTTCGCGCCCGGCCGTCCCCGGCTGGTGCTGGAGGGGATCTGCGCCCCGCCGGCCGGCGTCCGACGCCGGGTCGCCGTCGCCGACACCCGGCAGATCGTGTACGCCGGCGGGCTCAGTCGCGCCTACGGCGTGGACCGCCTGGTTGAGGCGTTCCGCGGGCTGCCGGGGCCGGACCTGCGGCTGTGCGTCTTCGGCCGGGGCGAGCTGGAGGGGTGGCTGCACGAACAGGCCGCGCTCGACCCGCGCGTCGCTCCACCGCGGCTGCTGGACCGCGGCGACCTGGCCGGGTGGCTCGCCGGGGCGGCGGTGCTGGTCAACCCCCGGCCGGTCGACCAGCACTTCGTGCCGTACTCGTTCCCGTCCAAGCTCATCGAGTACCTCTCGGCGGGGGTCCCGGTGGTGACCACCCGGTTGCCCGGCATTCCCGCCGACTACGACCCCCACCTGGTGTTCGCCGCCGACGACAGCGCCGCCGGGCTCCGGGACTCGATCCGGCGCGTGCTGGAGCTGCCCCCGGCGACGGCCGCCGCGCTCGGCGCGGCGGGACGGTCCTTCGTCGCCGAGACCAGGGGCCCGGTTGCGCAGGGCCGCAGGCTGCGGGCGTTCCTCGGCGCGCTCGGTCCCGCCGCCGGCCGGATCGACGTCGGCGGGCACCGGGCCGGGGGTGCCCGGCAGCCGGCCGGCGGGCGTGGGACGGAGCGGCAGCCGCTGGCCGCGCCCGAGCCGCGGTAGTGAGCCGCCCCCGGCGGCCGACTCCTCCTCCGTCCCTTTTGCAGTAACTTGCCGGATCGGCGGTCGTTGTTCAGCGGGTGGCCCGGCTACGCGCCGGCCGCCGTGCAGACCGACCAGTGGTGGGGGAGATCGTGAAGGTAGTGGTGACCGGAGGCGCGGGTTTCATCGGCGCCAACCTGGTCCGGGCGCTGTGCGAGGCCCCGCAGGTGACCGACGTGGTGGCGGTCGACGACCTCTCCACCGGGGCGGTGGAGAACCTGCTCGACGTGCCGGTCCGGCTGGCGCGGGGCACCGTCCTCGACCCGGACCTGCTCGACGAGGCATTCGTCGGCGCGCAGAGCGTGGTGCACCTGGGCGCGCTGGGCTCGGTGCCCCGCTCCATCGACCGGCCGCTGCCCAGCCACCACGCGAACGCCACCGGCACCCTGATGGTGCTGGAGGCAGCCCGGCGGCACGGGGTGCCCCAGGTCGTCCTCGCGTCGTCCTCCTCGGTGTACGGGGCGAACCCCGTCCTGCCCCGGCGGGAGACGCTGCGTCCGATGCCGGTCAGCCCGTACGCCGTGTCCAAGCTGGCCGCCGAGGCGTACGCCCTGTCCTACGCGTCCTGCTACGGGCTGTCCGTGCTGCCGTTCCGCTTCTTCAACGTGTTCGGCCCCCGGCAGGCGGCGCACCACGCGTACGCCGCCGTCGTGCCCCGCTTCGTCGCCGCCGCGCTCGCCGGCCGGCCGCTGCTGGTGCACGGCGACGGCCGGCAGACCCGCGACTTCACCTACGTGGGAAGCGTGACGGCGGTGATCGTGGAGGCGGTGCTGCGCCGGGTGGCGGCACCCGACGCGGTCAACCTGGCGTTCGGGGCCCGGGTGTCGCTGCTCGACCTCGTCTCCGAGCTGGAGGACGTGCTCGGCCGCCGGCTGCCGGTGGTGCACGAGCCGCCCCGCCCCGGCGACGTGCGCGACTCGCAGGCCGACTGCGGCCGGCTGCGGGAGCTGTTCCCCACGGCCCGCCCGGTGCCGCTGCGCGTCGGTCTGGAGGAGACCGTGGCCTGGATGGCCGGCCACGTGCTCGCCGGACACTAGTGCCGAGCGTCCCGGCCGGACTCGTCGAGCGGGAGAGACCCCCGCCCGGGGCCCACCGGCGCGCGCCCGACCGCACCCGCCGGCTCGTCACCGGCGTCTGCACCGCCGTGCTCAGCCGGCTGGCCGGGTTCGTGGTCCCGATCGTGCTGGTCCCGGTGACGCTGCCCTACCTCGGCACCGACCTGTACGGCCTCTGGATGGCCGTGGCCGCGCTCGCCGGGATGGCCGCCTTCGCCGACCTCGGCCTGGGCAGCGGCCTGATGACCAAGCTGGTGCCCTGCCAGGCGGCCGGCGACCACGAGCTGGCCCGCCGCTACGTCTCCAGCGCCTACCTGACGCTGTCCGTGTTGGCGGTCGCCCTCTGCGGCGTGCTCTGGCTGATCGCCGACGCGGTGCCCTGGGCGTCGGTGTTCAACACCGCCGGTCAGATCACGCCCGGGCAGGCGCGGACGATCGCCCTGACCTGCCTCACCGCGTTCGTGCTCAACGTGCCGCTGTCGCTGATCGTCCGGGTCCAGTACGCCTGCCAGCAGGTCGGCCGGAGCAACCTCTGGCAGGCCGGGGCGGGCCTGGTCGGGCTGCTGGTGGTGCTCGGCATCGTCCGGGCCGGGCTGCCGCCGGTGGCGATCATCGTGGCCTCGGCCGTCGCGCCGCTGGTGGTCAACCTGCTCAACAGCCTCTGGTTCTTCTGGCGCGACGGCTCCCGGATCCGGCCCCGGCTGCGCTGCGTCGACCCGCGCGCCGCCCGCGAGCTGCTGAGCCTCAGCGGGCTGTTCTTCGTGGTGACCGTGGTGACGTCCGTCGCGACCAGCGTGGACACGCTGATCGTCGCCCACGCCCTCGGCCTGTCCGCCGTCGCCGCCTACGTGGTGCCGGCGAAGCTGCTCGCCCAGCTCGGCCAGCTCGTGGTGCTGGTGAACGTGCCGCTCTGGCCGGCCAACGGGGACGCCCTGGCCCGGGGTCAACTGGCCTGGGTGCGGCGGATCACCCGCCGGATGACCGTCGTCTCGGTGCTGGCCACCCTGCTGCCCACGGTCGTTCTGACGGTCGCCGGTCAGCGGCTCCTCGACGCCTGGCTGCCCGTGCCGATCGGGGCCGACCCGTGGCTGCTGGCCGGGCTGGGCGGCTGGTGGGTGGTGCAGGCGGCGCTCTCGCCGCGCTTCATGGTGCAGAACGCCGCCGGCGTGGTCACCCCGCAACTGGTCGGCTGGGCGGTGTTCGCCGTCCTGTCGCTGGCCGGCAAGTGGTACGGCGCCTCCTGGTTCGGGCTCTGGGCGGTCCCCTGGGTCGCGGTGGCCGGGTTCGCGCTCACCGTCGTCCCCGCCGCCCTGTACGGCTACCGCAAGGCGCTGCGCCGGGCCGGGCGTCCGGCGCCGGAATGGAGATCCGATGGACAGTTGGTCGGCTGAGGAACATCCCCGGGTGCTGGTCGTCGGCGCGGCGGTGTTCGGCCGCGCCTCGGGCACCGGGATCACCCTGTCCAACCTCTTCGCCGGCTGGCCGCGACAGCGGCTGGCCCAGCTCTACGCCGAGGACCGGGAACCCGACACGGACGTGTGCCAACGGTTCCTGCGGCTCGACCCGCGCTCCGCGCCCGTGGAGTACCACCTGTTCCGTTGGCGGGCCCGCACCACCCGGGGGACGTCGGCGGGCGCGCGGAACGGGTCGGCCGTCGTCGGGGCGGGCGTAGAGCCGGGGCCGCTGCGCGCCCGGATGCGGGCCGAACTGCGGGCATTCGTCGACCTCAGCCCGCTGCGGGTGCCCGCCGGGACGCGCCGGTGGCTGCGGGAGCAACGCCCGCAGGTGGTCTACGCGATGCTGGGCAGCATCCGGCAGATGCGGCTGGCGGTGCTGGCGGCCCGGGAGTGCGGGGCGCCGCTGGTGCCGCACTTCATGGACGACTGGCCCACCACCCTGTACACCGACCGGCAGACGTTCGGCGTCGCCCGGCACGCGCTGCTCGCCGGGGTCCGGGAGGTGGTCCGGCACTCGTCGTACGGCCTGGGGATCAGCGAGCCGATGGCGCGGGAGTACCAGCGCCGCTACGGGCTGCCCTTCGCGGCCTTCGGCAACTGCGTCGACCCGGCGGACTTCGCCGACCGGCCGGACCCGGCCCGGCCCGCCGGGGCGGTGCTGGACCTCGTCTACGTCGGCGGGCTGCACCTGGACCGCTGGCGGTCGCTGCGCCGGGTCGGCGAGGCTCTCGGCCGGCTCGCCGCCGACGGGCTGCGGGCGCGGCTGACCGTACACGCGCCCCCACCTGATCTGGACCGGTACGGCGAGCGGCTCGGGCTGCCCGGCGTCCGGCTGGGCCGGTCGCTGGCCAGCGACGAGGTCGCCGCGGTGCTGCGCCGCGCCGATGTGCTGGTGCACGTCGAGTCGTTCGCCGAGGAGCACCGCCACTACACCCGGTACTCGCTGTCCACCAAGATCCCCCAGTATCTCGCCGCCGGCCGCCCGGTGCTTGGCTTCGGCCCGGCGGAACTGGCCTCGATGGCCCACCTGGACGCGGCCGGGGCCGGCGCGGTGGTCGGCGTCGACGATCCCGACCGGCTGGCCCGGGAGCTCGCCCGGCTCTGCGCGGATCCCGCGCTGCGCGAGCGGCTGGGCCGGCAGGGGCTGGACTTCGCCGTCCGCCACCACCGGGCGGACCAGGTGGCTGCCCGGTTCGCCGAGACCCTGGCGCGGGCCGCCCGGCGGCCGGTCGGTCCCGCGCCGGAGCAGCCCCGGCGCGACCCGGCTGGGCTGACCCCGGGTGCCGAGCGCCGCTGAGCGCCCCCACCCGCCGCCCCGCCCCAGGCCCCGCCGGGCAGTCGGCCCGAAGCCGGACGGTCGTCCGGGGCGAGGCCTGAGGCCGGACGGTCGTCCGGCGAGGCATGAAGCCGCGCGACCGTCCGGGCGAGGTTCGGGCGGAGCGCGACCGGCCGTTCCGCCCGGGTCGGCCCGGGGCAAGGGTCAGGCGGGGCCGGACCACGTGTTCCGCCCGGGCTCACCCGGTGGCGGGCACCTCGGCTGCCGGCCGCAGGCAACGCGCTCGGTGCTGCGGTGTCGCCGGGGCGCGCAGCGTGGGCAGGACGGTCAGCATGGCCAGGACCAGCCAGGCGGCCGGCGACGCCTCCCACTGGCCGGTGAGCCAGATCGGCAGCATCAGCGCGGTGAAGCCGCAGGCCAGCAGGCGGCCGACCGGCGCGGCCCGGGCGGTCGCCACCAGGGCGGCGGCGAGCGTGCCGAAGTAGAGCAGTACGCCGATCAGTCCCAGGTCGTTGCCGATGGTCAACAGCAGGTTGTGCGGGCCGACGCCGTACGGGTTGGTCGCCATGAGCACCCCCGGCCCGGAGCCGGTGAGCAGGTGCTCCGACCAGGTGGTGACGGCGTAGGGCCAGAGCCACAGCCGTCCGGAGATGTCGCCGGTCGCCCGGCCGTACATGCCGTCGAGCCAGGTCATCGTCCAGCTCGGGGTTCTGCCCAGCGGCACCAGGAAGAGCAGCGCGGGCCCGAGCACGCCGAGGCTGAGCACCGTCGGACGGGGCCAGAACCGGGCCGCCAGCATGGCGATCACGCCGAGCAGCACCCCGATCGCCGCGCCCCGGGAGCCGGTGAGCAGCACGGCCCAGAGCAACAGCGCCCCGGCGGCCGGCGGCACGAGGCGCCACCGCCGGTGGGGTGCCACGGCCGCGGTCAGGATCGCGGCGACCACGATCCCGGCGACCAGCGTGTAGGCGGTGAGATTCACCTCCCGGCCCTCGACGCCGAACCGGTGGGCGACGTCGAGCACCTGCCCCCGCGAGCGGAGGTCCTCGGCCGCTCCCGTGACCACCTCCTGGGCGACGACCACGCAGCCGGCGAGGAACGTCCCGCCCACCAGCAGCAGGTCCCGCCGGGTGCGCAGCACGTGCCGGCAGGCCACGAAGAGCAGGCAGACCGTCGCGTACCGGTAGGCGCCCACCGCCGTGAGGTCCGGCCGGTCCGACCAGAGGTTGGTGTTGTACGCCCAGCCCGCGGTCGCCGCCGCCAGGGCGTCCGCCCAGCGGGGCCGGGGAAGCCGGCCACTGAGCAGCAGCGCCACCACGGCCATCGGGGCCAGCCAGTTGAACGACCACCACGGCGGGCGGGCCGCCCAGAACGCGATCCAGCAGAGCAGGACGACGCTGGGCAGGCCGGTCGGCCACGCGCGGAGCAGCCACGCGGCGGGCCCATCCGCCCCACGGCGCCGTCGCCCCGGGCCGGACGGGACCGGGCCCGCCGGGCGGTCCGCTGTCCGCGACTGCCGCGCCCCGGCGGGGGTACGCGGGCCGAGTCGAGGTGGCGAGGTGGTCATCGGAGCGCGCACCGCCCGGGGGCGGCCACGGTCGGGCTCGCGGCGGCCGGGCGGCACCGGGCCGGGTGCGGTGGTCGAACTGGCGACATGGTGCTCCTTCGCTGACGGACCGCGCCGCCGCCCCGGTCGACCACTCTGCTGTGGAGCGTGACGGGACCGGTCGGGACCGCATAGTCCGCGCCCTTTGTACCAGTTGTGGCGTACCGAGGTGGGTGAATCGGCGCGAACCGCTCTCGATGGGCCCGCCCACGGCAGGCCCGCCAACGAGCTCACGGGAGGGTATTTTCCCCCTGTCTTATCCGCTTGAGAGTGATTCGAGGATATAACCCGAAACGCGTATCTGTGGGTGCGGGCCGTCGTTGACCCGGGTGCCGCACCGGAGCCAGGTCAGGTCCGGGCGGTCGCCCGCGCGGCCGGCGGATCGGCGCGGCACGGGCGGGCGGAACGGGGAAAGCCGTCCGCCGGCCGTGACGAACGGGAGAGGCTATGGCTTTCACGACCTCGGGCCGCCGGGTGCTCATCACCGGCGGCACCGGTTCCTTCGGGCAGACCATGACGCGCCGCCTGCTGTCGCAGGACGTGGGTGAGGTGCGCATCCTCAGCCGCGACGAGGCCAAACAGGACGCGATGCGCCGGACCCTCGGCGACGAGCGGGTCCGCTACCACGTCGGCGACGTCCGGGACCGGGACACGGTCGAACGGGCGACCCGCGAGGTCGACTTCGTCTTCCACGCGGCGGCGCTGAAACAGGTGCCGTCCTGCGAGTTCTTCCCGCTGGAGGCGGTGCGCACCAACGTCCTCGGCAGCGCCAACGTGGTCGAGGCCGCCGCGCGCAACGGGGTCGGCTCCGTGGTGGTGCTCAGCACCGACAAGGCGGTCTACCCGGTCAACGCGATGGGCATGAGCAAGGCCCTGATGGAGAAGGTGGCCCAGGCCCACGCCCGCAACGACCCGCGCAGCGCCACCACGGTCTCCTGCGTGCGGTACGGCAACGTGATGTACTCGCGCGGCTCGGTGATCCCGCTCTTCGTCGAGCAGGTCAAGTCCGGCCGGCCGCTGACCGTCACCGACCCGACGATGACCCGGTTCCTGATGTCGCTGGCCGACTCGGTCGACCTGGTCGAGCACGCGTTCCACCACGCGCAGCCCGGCGACGTCTTCATCCGCAAGGCAGCCGCCGGGACCATCGCGGACCTCGCCGAGGCCGTCTGCCGGCTGTTCGACGTGCCGTGCAAGCTCGACGTCATCGGCGTGCGGCACAGCGAGAAGTGGCACGAGACGCTGGCCAGCCGGGAGGAACTGGCCCAGGCCGACGACTTCGGGGAGTTCTTCCGGGTGCCGATCGACGGGCGGGACCTGAACTACGCGCTGTACGTCTCCGAGGGCGAGCTGGGCGAGGTGCCCCGGGAGGACTTCAACTCGGCCAACGCGCCCCGGCTCGGCGTACCGGAGATCATGGAGCTGCTGCGCGGCCTGCCGGAGATCCGCGCGGAGCTGGCCCTGCGGGAGCCGGTGCCGGCGTGTTGAGGCTGGCCGTCACCGGCACCGGTGGCTTCCTCGGCTGGCACGTCCGGACGCTGCTGCGCGCGCTGGGCCGGCCGGAGCCCGTCGTCGTCACCCGGGCGGACCTGACCGACCCGGACGCCGTCGCCGGGAAGCTCTCCGGGGTCGACCGGGTGCTGCACCTGGCCGGCGTGAACCGGGGCGACCCCGCCCAGGTGGCCGCCGGGAACGTCCAGCTCGCCGCGCAGCTCGCGCACGGGCTGCGGCGCTGCCCCGACCCGCCGGCGGTGGTCTTCGCCAACTCGGTCCAGGCCGGCAACGGCACCCCGTACGGCGACGCGAAGGCCGCCGCGGCGGAGATCCTGGCCGGCACCGGGGCCGTCCTCGACGACGTGCTGCTGCCCAACCTGTACGGCGAGCACGGCCGGCCCTTCTACAACTCCGTGGTCGCGACCTTCTGCCGGCTGCTCGCCTCCGGCGACACGCCACAGGTGCAGCTCGACCGGGACATGGAGCTGGTGCACGTCACCGACGCCGCCGCCCGGCTCGTCGGCGTGCCGGCCGGTGGGTCCTGGGACCCGGACATGCCGGCGCTGCGGATCGGGGTGGGTGAGCTGGCCCACCGGCTGACCGGCTTCGCCGACGCCTACCGCCGGGCGGAGGTCCCGCCGCTGCGGGACCGGCACGACGTGCGGCTGTTCAACACCTACCGCTCGCACGGCTTCCCGTCCGGCGTCCCGATGCCGCTGCCCCGGCGCTCGGACGCCCGGGGCGAGCTGGTGGAGACGGTCAAGGTGCACGACGGCGGCGGCCAGAGCTTCTGCTCGGGCACCCACCCCGGGGTGACCCGGGGGGAGCACTTCCACCTCGCCAAGATCGAGCGCTTCGTCGTGCTGCGCGGCTCGGCCGAGATCGCCCTGCGCCGGGTCGGCCACGCCGACGTCGTCCGGTTCGCGGTCGCCGGGGACGATCCGGTCGCCGTGGACATGCCGACGATGTGGGCGCACCGGATCACCAACACCGGGCCCGGTGAGCTGGTCACCCTGTTCTGGACCAACGAGATCTTCGACCCGGCCCGGCCCGACACGTACCCCGAGCCGGTCGACCTGCCGGCCCTGGTGTCGAGCGCGGTGGTCGCCGGATGAGGATCGGCCTGGTCAGCCAGTGGTACCCGCCGGAGGGCGCCTTCATCCAGGACAACCTCGCCGCGGAACTCGTCGCGCGCGGGCACGAGGTGAAGGTGCTCACCTCCTTTCCGAGCTATCCGTACGGCCGCGTCTACCCCGGCTACCGGCAGCGGTGGTACGACTGTGTCCGCACCGGAGGGCTGACCGTGCGCCGGGTGCCGGCGTACCCCAGCCACGACCGGTCGCCGGTGCGCCGGGCGGCCAGCTACCTGTCCTTCGCGGCGACGAGCGCGGTCGCCGGGGCGCGTTACCTCGCCGACGTCGACGTGACGTACGTCTACCACCCGCCGCCGACGTCCGTCGCCGCAGCCGTCGTCGGCCGGCTGCTGCGCGGCACGCCGGCCGTCCTGCACGTGCAGGACCCGTGGCCGGAGTCGGTGCTGCACTCCGGGATGGCGCCGCAGGGGCGCGCGGGCCGGCTGCTCGACGGGGCGATCGCCGGGGCCATGCGGCGGATCTACCGGTCGGTCACGGCCGTCGCGGTGATCTCGCCGACGATGGCCGAACTCGTCATCGAACGGGGCGCGGACCCGGACCAGGTGCGGGTGGTCTGGAACTGGACCGACGACCGGCTGTTCCGGCCGGTGCCGGCCACCGACGCCGCCCGCGCCGCCATCGGCCACACCGGACGCTGCACGATCATGTTCGCCGGGAACCTGGGGCTGCTCCAGGGGATCGAGACGGCGGTCCGGGCCGCCGCCGCGACCCGCGACCTCGTCGACCTGGTGCTGGTCGGCTCCGGGGTGCAGGAGGAGAGCGCCCGCCGGCTCGCCGCCGACCTCGGCGCCCACAACGTCCGGTTCCTCGGCCGTCGCCCGCCGGAGCGGATGGCCGAGCTGTACGCCGCGGCTGAGTACCAGCTCATCTGCCTGCGGGACGCTGCCGGCCTGCGGGGGACCGTCCCGTCGAAGCTCCAGGCGGCGCTGGCCTGCGGCCGTCCGGTGATCGTCTCGGCGGGCGGCGACGCCGCCCGGCTGGTCCGCTCGGCCCGGGTCGGACTCACCTGCCCGCCGGAGGACTGGCGGGCGCTCGCCGACCGGTTCGCCACCGCGGCGGCCCAGCCCGTCGCCGAGCGGCGGGCGGCGGGTGACCGCGCCCGCCAGGTGTATCTGGACCGCATGTCGCTGCGGGTGGGAGTCGACCAGTTGGAGGACATCATGATCAAGGCCGCGGACCGGGGGAGGCGTCGATGACGCGCGTCATGACGGTGGTCGGGACCCGACCCGAGATCATCCGGCTGTCCCGGGTCATCGCCCGGCTCGACCGGACGGTCGACCACGTGCTGGTGCACACCGGGCAGAACTGGGACCCGACCCTGTCGGACGTCTTCTTCACCGAGCTGCGGCTGCGCCAGCCCGACCGCTACCTCGGGGTGGACACCACCTCGCTGGGCAGCGTGCTCGGCGGCGTGCTGACCGGGGTGGAACGGGCGATCGAGGACCTGCGGCCGGACGCCATGCTGGTGCTCGGCGACACGAACAGCTGCATTGCCGCGCTGATCGCCCGGCGGATGCGGGTGCCCGTCTACCACATGGAGGCCGGGAACCGCTGCTTCGACCTGAACGTGCCGGAGGAGACGAACCGGCGGGTGGTCGACCACGTGGCCGACTTCAACCTGGTCTACACCGAGCACGCCCGGCGCAACCTGCTGGCCGAGGGGCTGCACCCCCGTCGGATCCTGCACACCGGGTCACCGATGCGGGAGGTGCTGGAGCACTACCGCGCCGAGATCGACAAGTCCGGCGTCCTGGAGCAGCTCGGGCTGACCCCCGGCGGCTACTTCCTGGTCAGCGCCCACCGGGAGGAGAACGTCGACGACGCCCCCCGGCTGGCCCGGCTCCTGGACTGCCTGCGGGCGGTCCGGGAGCACTGGGACCTGCCGGTGCTCGTCTCCACCCACCCCCGTACCCGCAAGCGACTGGCCGAGCTGGCACCCGACCCGGCCGACCTGGCCGGCATCACGTTCCACGAGCCGTTCGGCCTGTTCGACTACGTACGCCTGCAGGCGCAGGCCCGCTGCACCCTGTCCGACAGCGGCACGATCAGCGAGGAGGCGGCGATCGTCGGCTTCCCCGCGGTGACGCTGCGCAACTCGATCGAACGCCCGGAGGCCCTGGACAGCGCCGGCATCCTGCTGACCGAGCTGGACCCGGACGCGGTCCGCGAGGCGGTGACGGTCGCCATCGCCCAGGTGGCGTCCGCGGGCGTGCCCTGCCCGGCGGACTACCAGGTCACCGACACCTCCCGCCGGGTCGTCAGCTTCGTCCTTTCCACGGTGCGGCTGCACCACGGCTGGGCCGGCATCCGGCGCTGACCGGCCCGACCGGGGGGCCACAGTGGCGTACGCCGCGCCGGAACTGGTCACCGACGGGCGCGGGCCGGGGGCGGGTCAGCGCCCGTCCCCGCCTACTGGGTCAGCGCCCGCCGGCCCGGTAGGCGGGGAAGAACCCGCCGTCGCGCAGGTCGGTGACCGGGCAGCCCAAGCGGTGGGCGCGGGCGGCGGTCAGCGCCGCGTACCGGTCCCGGTCGAGCACCACCGCGCCCGTCCACCAGGGGACGAGGGCGCCGCCGAACGACGTCTTGAAGCGGAGCAGCCCGTCGTCGCCGCGCACCCCGCCGCCGAGGTGCACCCGGGCGCAGCCGGTCTCGGCGGCCCACTCCAGGATGCGCCAGACCAGCAGGTTGTTGGCGCCGTCGCGGGCGGCGGCCGGCTCCGAGCCGGCGAGGTGGTAGTGCGCCCGGTCCCGGTGCCGCAGCACGAGCGCCCCCGCGACGACCTCCCCGTCGGGGTCGCGTACCGAGGCGAGCAGCAGGTCCTTGTCCAGCCCCGACGACAGCAGCCGGTAGTACCCGTCGGGGAACAGGTAGCGCTCGGCGCTGCCGATGCGGCGCATGGTCCGCTCGTACACCCGCCGGAACGGCGCGGCGGCGGTGAGGTCGAGGGCCGTGGCCGGCCGCAGCTCGGCCGTCAGCCCCGCGTTCCCCGCCTTGCGGACGGCGGTGCGGGCCCGGCCCGCCATCGCCTCCCACACCCGGCGGGGGCCGGCGTCCACGGCGACGGTCACGGTCTCGCCGTGCTGCGCCAGCCGCACCGTCCCGAGTGCCCGGACGGCCGCCACCGGCGCGGGATCCAGCGGCGAGAAGCGGAGGAAGAGGCTCACCATGCCCTGGTCGCGCCAGCAGGCCACGGCGCGGGCCCAGAACCGGGCCAGGTCGTCGGGCGGGCAGCCGGGTTCGACGTGCAGGCCGCAGTAGCCGTACGGGCTGACCCCGTCGGTCACCCCGTCGGCGACGGCCCGAAGCACGTACGGGAGCTGGATCCGCCGCCCCAGCCGGGCGCTGTGCCAGGCGCCTCCCTGCGCCGCCGCGTCCGCCGTACCGTAGCCGGCGGTGAAGTAGACGTCGGGACAGTCGGCGTCGAGCCGGCCGGCCTGCGGGCCCGGTCCGGTCAGGGCGAAGTCGCCCGTCACCGGCGGTCCAGGAACCGTTCGACGGCCCCGCACACGCGGTCGACCTGCCGCTCGTCGAGCGCGGACCCGCTGGGCAGGATGAGGCCGGTGTCGAAGAGGCGCTCGGCGACGCCGGTGACCGACGCGGGCGCGTCGGCGTAGACCGGTTGCAGGTGCATCGGCTTGAACACCGGCCGGGTCTCGATCTCGTCGAGGGCGAGCGCGGCGGCGAGGTCGGCCGCCCGCCAGCCCGCCCGGGCGGGGTCCACGACCACGGTGGACATCCAGCAGTTGCCGCCGCCGTCGTCGTCGCCGAGCAGGCGTACGCCGGGCACGGTGGCGAACAGCTTCGCGTACCGCTCCCGCAGCAGCCGCCGCCGGACCAGCATGCCGTCCAGACGGTGCAGCTGGCCGCGACCGACCGCGGCGAGCAGGTTGCTGGGGCGGTAGTTGTATCCGACCTCGGTGTGTTCGTAGTGCACCACCGGCTGGCGGGCCTGCGCGGCCAGGTACCGGCAGCGCGCCACGAACGCCTCGTCGTCGGAGAGCAGCATCCCACCGCTCGACGTGGTCATGATCTTGTTGTGCTGGAAGGAGAGGACGGCCGCGCGGCCGAACGAGCCGGCGGGGCGGCCCCGGTGGGTCGCGCCCAGGGACTCGGCCGCGTCCTCGATCACGGGCACTCCGGCGGCGGCGCACACCGGCAGCAGCGAGGTGTAGTCCGCGCAGGTGCCGAAGAGGTCCACGGACATGACCGCCCCGACCGGCGTCCCCGCCGCCCGCAGGCGGGCCAGCAGCGCGGCCAGCAGCGACACGTCGAGGTTTCCGGTCTCCTCGTCGCAGTCCACGAAGACCGGCCGGGCACCGGTGTACGCGACGGCGTTCGCGGTGGCCGCGAAGGTCAGCGTCGGGACGATCACCACCTGCCCGGGGCCGACGCCGAGGCCGAGCATGGCCAGGTGCAGGGCGGCCGTTCCGGAACTGGTCGCCAGCGCGGCCCGGGTGCCGACCCGCTCGGCGGTCGCGTGTTCGAGGGCGGTGATGTCCGGGCCGAACGGGCCGACCTGCCGCGCCCGGAACGCGGCCAGCAGATAGGCCTCCTCCACCGGCCCGAGGTCGGGCGGGGAGAGGTAGACCGGGTCGGCGGTCATGACGCCACGGACCCGGCCGTGCTAAGCGGAAGGTCGGTGCCACTCTGCGGAACACGGGAGGAATCCACGTTTTCTCCGTTTCTCGCCTGGACCACGTCACATCGGTCAGAACCGTTCTACCAAACGGCGGACCGACGACCGTCGCTTTCACGTTTCGGGCGTGCTCGCGCGGGTCGGCCCCGGTGGGCCGGCAGACAGGCAGGCGGGGGCCGCCGTCGGGCGGGCCGGGGGATGGGCCGGCGGGCGGTACAGTGCTGCCGGCCGCGCCTGGCGGCCCGGGTCGGACGTGAGGGGACGCGCCGTGCTGCACCTCAGGGTGATCGCCCCGCCGGACCAGTCGTCGGCCGTGACCGACCTGCTCGCCGCCGATCCCGGCGTAACCCACCTGGCGGTGCTCCCCGGGGCGGCCAGGCAGCCCGAGGGAGACCTCATTCTTTGCGACGTGGTCCGCGAGCGGGCTGACAACGTGCTGCGCGGGTTGCAGGAGTTGGGCGTCGAGGCGCGCGGCGGGATCGCCGCCGACGACGTGGAGCTGACGGTGTCCCGCGCCGCCGACCGGGCCGCCGCGGATGCTCCCGGCAGCGGGGCGGACGCGGTGGTCTGGGACGAGGTGGCCGCGAAGACCGGCGAGCAGACCGAGCTGTCCGCCACCTACCTGGTACTCATCGTGGTGGCCACCATGATCGCCGGGATCGGGGTGCTGCTCGATCAGCCCATCCTGATCGTCGGCGCGATGGTGGTCGGGCCGGAGTTCGGCCCGCTGGCCGCCCTCTGCGTGGCCCTGCTGCGCCGCCGGCCGGCCGTCGTCGGCCGCTCCGTGCAGGCCCTGGTGGTGGGCTTCCTGGCCGCCATGCTCGCCACCGTGCTCAGCACCTGGGCGCTGACCCTGGCGGGCCTGGTCGACCGGGACATGCTGCTCGCCGCCCGGCCGCTGACCGACTTCATCTGGCGGCCGGACGCGCTGTCCTGGGTCGTCGGCCTGCTCGCCGGGATCGCCGGGATGCTCTCGCTGACCTCGAAGAAGTCCGGCTCCCTGGTGGGCGTCCTGATCTCGGTCACCACCGTGCCGGCCGCCGCCAACGTCTCCGTCGCCGCCGCGTACGGGGTGTGGCACGAGGCGGCCGGCTCGGCGCTGCAACTGGTGATCAACCTGTGCGCGATCGTGCTCGCCGGGCTGGCCACCCTGGGTGTGCAGCAGGCCTGGTGGTGGCACGTGGCCCGGCGGGCCCGCCGCCGCCCGGCCCGGTCCCGGCCGGTCGGCGGCTGACGGGACGTCCCCGGCCGGACCGCCGCCCGGCGGTCCCGCCCGGATGCCGGCTCCCTGGGCGGTCCCGCCCGACCCGGGTCGCCCCGGGCCGTGCGGTCACCAGTCGTCGCCGGCGGCCAGCCGCCGGGTGAGCAGGTCACGCAGCGGGACCGAATCGCCGTCCCGACCACCCTCGCCGACGATCAGGGGGGCGGGGACGGGCTGCGGGTCGGCACCGAGGAGCCGGGCCCGCAGGCCCGCCGGGACGGTCAGCAGGTACCACCGGCCGGCGGTGTCCACCGCGCGGGAACGGGCCCGGTCGACGTACCAACCGGTGAGCCGGGTGCGGTACCGACCCTGGCCCGCGTACGGCACGGCGGCCAGCCGGGTGGGCCGCAGCCCGCGCCGGGTCGCCTCGGCCGTGAACCAGGCCACGATCTGTGCCGCCTCGGCGCGTTCGGCCGCCCGCCGCCGCTCGTCCGCCTCGGCGTGCGCGCGCACCGCCTGCCGCTGCCGCTCCCGCCACTGGACGTCGTCGTCGCCACCCATGCCGGCGACGGTACGCGCCGCGCCCGCCCCACCGCGACCGGTCAGGCGAGGCCGGCCCGGCGCAGCGCCTCGGCCATCGGCCCGTCGGCGGGCGGGGGAGTCCCGCCGCCCCGGCCCGGCCGCTGCTGCGAGCCGCCGCGCCCCTGGCCGTCCCCACGGGGACCACCCCGCCCCTGACCGCCCCCGGACTGCTTCCCCCGGCCGCCCCCGGATGGCTCACCCCGGCCGCCCCCGGACTGATCGCCCCGGCCGCTGCCGGATGGCTCGCCCCGGCCGCCGCGCTCGCGTCGCCCGTCGTCCGGACCACGCCGGGCCGCCTCGGTCTCGTCCTCCAGCCGCAGCGTGAGCGAGATCCGCTTGCGCGGCACGTCGATGTCGAGCACCTTGACCCGGACCACGTCGCCCGACTTCACCACGTCGCGCGGGTCCTTGACGAAGGTGCGGGACATCGCCGACACGTGCACCAGGCCGTCCTGGTGCACGCCGACGTCGATGAACGCGCCGAACGCCGCCACGTTGGTGACCACGCCCTCCAGCACCATGCCGGGGGTCAGGTCGCCGATCTTCTCCACGCCCTCGACGAACGTCGCGGTCCGGAACTCCGGCCGCGGGTCCCGCCCGGGCTTCTCCAGCTCGGCCAGGATGTCGGTGACGGTGGGCAGGCCGAACGTGTCGTCGACGAAGTCGGTGGCCCGCAGGCCGCGCAGGATCGCGCTCTGCCCGATCAGCGAGCGCAGGTCCTGGCCCGTGCTGGTGAGGATCCGCCGCACCACCGGGTACGCCTCCGGGTGCACGCTGGAGGAGTCCAGCGGGTCGTCGCCGCCGGGGATGCGCAGGAAGCCGGCGCACTGCTCGAACGCCTTGGGGCCGAGCCGGGCCACCTTCTTCAGCTCCTTGCGGGAGCGGAACGGGCCGTTGGCGTCCCGGTGCAGCACGATGTTCTCCGCCAGCCCCGCGCCGATGCCGGAGACCCGGGTCAGCAGCGGCGCGGAGGCGGTGTTGACGTCCACCCCGACGGCGTTCACGCAGTCCTCGACCACGGCGTCCAGCGACCGGGAGAGCTTCACCTCGGACAGGTCGTGCTGGTACTGCCCGACGCCGATCGAGCGCGGGTCGATCTTGACCAGCTCGGCGAGCGGGTCCTGGAGCCGACGGGCGATGGAGACCGCCCCGCGCAGCGAGACGTCCAGTTCGGGGAGCTCCTGCGAGGCGTACGCGGAGGCGGAGTAGACCGACGCGCCGGCCTCGGAGACCACCACCTTGGTCAGCGTCAACTCCGGGTGCCGCTTGATCAGGTCACCGGCGAGCTTGTCGGTCTCCCGGCTGGCGGTGCCGTTGCCGATGGCGATCAGCTCGACGCCGTGCGCCCCGGCCAGCCGGGCGAGGGCGTCGACCGAGGCGTCCCACTGCCGGCGCGGCTCGTGCGGATAGATCGTGTCGGTGGCCACCACCTTGCCGGTGGCGTCGACCACCGCGACCTTCACCCCGGTGCGCAGGCCCGGGTCGAGGCCCATGGTCGGCCGGGTGCCGGCGGGGGCGGCGAGCAGCAGGTCGCGCAGGTTGGTGGCGAAGACCCGCACGGCCTCCTCCTCGGCCGCCTGCCACAGCCGCATCCGCAGGTCGGCGCCGAGGTGGATGAGGATCCGGGTGCGCCAGGCCCAGCGCACCGTGTCGGCCAGCCACCGGTCGGCGGGGCGGCCGTGGTCGGTTACCCCGAACCGGCCGGCGATCGCCGCCTCGTACCGGCTCGGGCCGGTCGGCGCGGCGTCGGGGTCGCCCTCGGTCTCCGGGGCCATCGTCAGGTCGAGCACGCCCTCCTTCTCGCCCCGGAGCATCGCCAGGATCCGGTGCGAGGGCAGCTTCGGGTACGGCTCGGCGAAGTCGAAGTAGTCGGAGAACTTCGCCCCGGCCGACTCCTGGCCGTCGCGTACCCGGGAGACCAGCCGCCCCCGCGACCACATCTGCTCGCGCAGCGTGCCGATCAGGTCGGCGTCCTCGGCGAAGCGCTCGATGAGGATGGCCCGCGCGCCGTCCAGCGCGGCGGCGGCGTCGGCCACCCCCCGCCCGGCGTCGACGAACCCGGCGGCCCGCTCCCGAGGGTCCTGGCCCGGGTCGGCCAGCAGCGCCTCGGCCAGGGGCTCCAGCCCGGCCTCGCGGGCGATCTGCGCCCGGGTCCGCCGCTTCGGCTTGTACGGCAGGTAGATGTCCTCCAGCCGGGACTTCGAGTCGGCCGCCATGATCTGCGCTTCCAGGGCCTCGTCGAGCTTGCCCTGGCCGCGGATGGACTCCAGCACCGCGGCGCGGCGCTCGTCCAGCTCACGCAGGTAGCGCAGCCGCTCCTCCAGGGTGCGCAGCTGGGCGTCGTCGAGCAGGCCGGTGGCCTCCTTGCGGTAGCGGGCGATGAACGGCACGGTGGAGCCGCCGTCGAGCAGCTCCACGGCCGCCCGTACCTGTCGTTCGGCGACGCCGAGTTCGTCGGCTATCCGCTGGTGCACAGACTGGGTCACGATCTGATCCGCCTTCTCGGGTGGGGTCCGTCCTGCATTGTGCCGCCCGCCCCCGACGCCGCCGCCCTGACCCACCGCCCGCGCACGTCGCCGCCGTCCGGGTGGCGGGTGGCTGGTCCTGATCCAACGGCTTCTTCAGCTTGATCTTCGAGGTGAGCGGCGGTCAGGGCAGCGGGTCGGCGGTTCCGCGCGGCACCTGCGGCCGGCAACGGCGCAGCCGGGCCGCCGCGAGTCGCCCGCCGACGGCCAGCCCGTACCGGTCGACGGCGGCGAGTCCGTACGCGCTGCAGGTCGGGGTGTACCGGCACTGCCCCGGCCAGCGGTGCGACAGCCAGCGGCGGTAGCCGCGGATCGCGGCGAGACCGACCCGGTCCAGCGGTCCCGGTCGATTGCCGGCCGTCCGGCCCCGGCGGGCGGGTGCCTGGCCGCCGGCGGCGCCCGCGACGGCGGCGCCCAGGGTGAGCAGGGTGGAGTAGAGCCCGAAGTCGCAGCAGCCCGGGCTGCTGCAAGGGTCGTCGCCACAGGAGTCCAGGGCCCCCTTGCGGCCCTTGCAGCCGGGTCCCTGACGGCGCGCGCCGACCTCGCCGTGGCAGTGGCCCGTGGCATGGCAGTGGGTCGGCTTTCGGCAGGGGCAGGGCCCCCGGTCGCCGGAGTCGTCGGCGCCGGTGATCTTCATGGGCGACATCATGCCTGGTCCGGGCGAGCCGCCCTGGTGGGCCCGGCCGCCCCGGGAGGATCCACAAAACGTGACCGGAAACCCGGTGAACATCTGTGGACACCGCACTAGCGTGGTGATCATGGAAACTCCCGCTGACCCGCGGGCGCGTCGGCTCTTCGGCGGCAGCGCCCGGGCCCTCGGCGATCTCGCCGGCAGCCCGTTCCGGGCCGACCGGGACCGGATCGTGGCCTCGCCCTTCTTCACCCGGCTGGGCGGGGTCACCCAGGTGATCAGCCCCGGCGGCTCCGGGCTGCTCGTGCACAACCGGCTCACCCACAGCCTCAAGGTGGCCCAGGTGGCCCGGGCGATCGCCGAGCGGCTCACCGCCGACGATCGCTGGCAGGGCCTGCTGGAGAAGCTGGGCGGCTGCGACCCGGACGTGGTGGAGGCCGCCGCGCTCGCCCACGACCTCGGCCACCCGCCGTTCGGGCACCTCGGGGAGCGTGTGCTCGACCGGCTGGCCCGGCACCGGCTCGGCCTGGCCGACGGGTTCGAGGGCAACGCGCAGTCGTACCGGATCGTCACCAGCACCGAGATCCGGGGCGCGGCGACCACCGGCCTCGACCTGACCGCGGCGGTCCGGGCGGCCCTGCTGAAGTACCCGTGGACCCGGCTGGACCACCCGGACCCGCACCCCCGGCACCTCGCCCCGCCGCCCCGGGGCGCCGCCGCCCCACCCGACGACCCGGACAGCGGCTCGGCCAAGTTCGGCGCGTACCGCACGGAGCTGGCCGACCTGCGGCAGGCCCGGGAGCCGTTCGTCGGGCGGATCGCCGACTGGCAGCAGACCGTCGAGGCGTCGGTGATGGACACCGCCGACGACATCGCGTACGCCATTCACGACGTGGAGGACTTCTACCGGGTCGGGGTGCTCCAGCAGGGGGCCGTGGCCGCCGAGCTGACGGCCTGGCAGCGGGAGAACGGGCACTTCCGGGCGGTCACCGAGCCGGCCCTGGCCGGGGCGGCCCGGCGGCCCGGCGCGGCGATCGAGCGGCTGCGCCGGCAACTGCACCGCAAGGACGGCTGGATCGCCGACGACGCGGCGTTCGCCGCCGCCGTGGAGCACGTCCGTGAGGAGCTGGTCGAGGGGCTGCTGGCCATGCCGTTCGACGGCTCGATCGAGGCGGAGCAGTACGTGGCCCGGTTCTCCGCCCGGTGGACCACCCGGTTCGTCGACGCCATCACCGTCGCCGACGCCCCGTCGGTGCGTTCCGGGCATGTGCTGCTCGCCCCGGCGCAGTGGCACGAGGTGCAGGTGCTCAAGTTCGTCCACCACCGGTTCGTGCTGGCCCGGCCGGACCTCGCCCTGCACCAGCGCGGCCAGGCCCGGCTGCTGGGCACCCTCGTCGAGGCGCTGTGGGAGTGGCTGCTCGACCCGGAGGAGGAGTCCCGGCTGCCGCGCCGGCTGCACGACCTGGTCGAGCTGGCCGAGGCGGAGCTGCACCCGCGCACCCCGGACCGGGTCGGCCGGGCCCGGGGGCGGGCGATCATCGACTTCGTCGCGCAGCTCACCGACGGCCAGGCGGTGGCGATGCTGGACGCCCTATCCGGCCGCTCCCGAGCGCTGTGGACGGACGCCTTCGTGCTGTAAGGACGGGCGGTGTGGCGCGGACGGGGCGGCGCGGCGTGGACGGGGTGGGGCGGGCGCTCAGCGGGCGCTCAGGCGATCGACTGCCACCAGCCGTCGACCGCGGGCGGGTCGTCGACCACCACCCGCTCGCCGGGGCGGGGCACGGCCAGCCGCACGTCGCGGGCCTTCGCCTCGGCCCAGATCCGGTCCACCGGCTCCGACCAGTCGTGCAGGGCCAGGTTGAACGTCGCCCAGTGCACCGGGACGAGCAGCCCGCCGCGCAGGTCGAGGTGGGCCGCCACGGCCTCCTCCGGGAACATGTGGATGCCCGGCCACGCCCGGTCGTACGCGCCGATCTGCATCAGCGTGACGTCGAACGGGCCGTGCTCCGCGCCGATCTCGGCGTACCCGTCGAAGTAGCCGGAGTCGCCGGTGTAGAACAGGCGGCGGTGCGCGCCGGCCACCACCCACGAGCTCCACAGCGTGCCGTCGCGGCGCAGCCCCCGGCCGGAGAAGTGCTGGGCGGCGGTGGCGGTGATCGTCAGCGGCCCCACCCGGTGGCTCTCCGACCAGTCCAGCTCGACGATCCGGTGCTCCGGCACACCCCAGCGGTCCAGGTGGGCGCCGACGCCCAGCGGCACCAGGAACGGCGCCGACTGCCCGGCCAGCAGCGCCCGCACGGTGGCCATGTCGAGGTGGTCGTAGTGGTCGTGGGAGATCAGGATCGCGTCCACGGCGGGCAACTCGTCGAGGCCGACCGGGGGCTGGTGCAGCCGCCGCGGCCCGACCAGCGCCGACGGTGAGCACCGGTCGCTCCACACCGGGTCGATCAGCACCCGGTGCCCCTCTATCTCGATCAGCGCCGACGCGTGGCCGTACCAGACGACGTTGAGCTCGCGCTCGGTCGCGGCGGGCGCGTCGGCCGGACGCCGCAGCGGGACGGCGGCGGACGGCCGGCGCCTCTGCTTGCCGAAGATCAGCTCGCGGACCAGGTTGCGGTCGGACGCGCCGGGCGTCGTGCGGGTGCTCGGCCGGTTGTGGAAGGTGCCGTCGCGGAACTGCGGCGAGCGGCCCGCCCGCGCGGCGCGCGCCCCGGTCAGCCGCCCGCCCAGCGCCGCCGGCACGTCCCGCGCCACCCAGGCCAGGCCGGCGAGCGCGGCCAGCCCGGCCGCGCCGCGCAGCCGCCGCCCGAGTGCCCGCGCAACGGCCCGTTCCGCTGGTTCCCCCATCGTGGTGCCCCCTCCGCCGGTGTACCGCCAGTAAACGGTAGTCCGCCGCCGCACCCGCGCGCCGGGTGCCGGTCGGCTCGGCCGCGCGGGTGCCAGGGGCGGGGAGATCGTCGAGTTCGACGGCGGTATGCCCAGGAGGAGGGGCGGGGTGGCCGGGCCTGGTCAGCCGCCGTTGCTCGGCCGCCGCACGGGCGGCCGGTAGGTGGCGCCGCCGCCGGTCAGCCCGTCGACGGTGGCCAGGAAGCTGCGCCCCATCCGGGCCCGGGCCTGCACCGCCGGGTGGGTCGCGCCGAAGTTGTCCGCGTCGGCCTGCCCGTCGGCGAACAGGGCGTACGTCAGCACCGCCGCGCCGGCGGCGTCGAAGATCACCCCGGCCTCGTGCCGGGCGCTGCCGAACCAGCCCGCCTTGGTGGCGATCCGGGCCCGCTGGGCGGAGGACATCTCCCGCCGGATGCCGTCGGTGAACGCGACGGGGGAGCGCAGCAGCCCGAGTAGGAACGCCGTCGAGGACGCCGACAGCAGCGTGCCGGCGACCAGCGCCCGCAGCAGGTCGTGCGCCTCCCGGGGGGTGCTGGTGCCGAGGTAGAACCGGTTCGGGTTGGCCACCGGCTGCACCTGCGTGTTCGGGAAGCCCTTCGCCACCAGGATCTGGTTCAGCTCGGCCGCCGGGCAGACCAGGCCGCAGAGCCGGACGGCGGTGTCGTCGGAGACGGTGAGCAGGTTCGCCAGCGCGTGCCCCAGGGTGACGCTGCTCGGGTACGCGCCGTCCAGGCTGAAGATCCCGTCCCCACCGGGCACCACGATCGACGCCGTCACGTCGACCTGCTGGGCGAGCGTGAGCAGTCCCCGGTCGACCTTGTCCAGCACCGCCGTGGCCACCGCGATCTTGTTCACGCTGTACGCCTCGATCCGGGCGTCCGCCTCGTCGGCGACGGCCACCAGCGGGGCGGCGGACGAGTTGGCGACGGTCACGTACGCCTGCCAGTTGCCGCCGGCCAAGGTGGACTCCTGGGCGTACCTGGCAGCCACCCAGCTCGTGGCCTCGACCGCGTGGGCCGCCCCCCGGGGACGCATGGCGGCGGCGGAGGCCGGCGTGCCGGCGCCGAGCACCGTGCCGGCGGTCGCCACCGTGCCCAGCCCCAGCGCAGCCCTGCGGTTCACCCTGATCGTCATTCGTCTCCCCGTCGGTGGTCGCGGATCATCCGTTCCGCCCGCCACCCTAGGGGAGAAGATTGATTCCGGTGAACCCGAAACCGGTCGCCGGGGCCGGCGACCGACCCGTGACCAACGCCGTACGGGTCACGGCGCGAGCACGACCTTGACGCAGCCGTCCTCCTTCTTCTGGAACATCTGGTACGCCTGCGCCGCCTGCGCCAGCGGCACCCGGTGGGTCCGCAGGTCCTCCACGCCCAGCGGGTCGCCGTCGCCGGAGAGCAGCGGCATGATCTCGTCGGTCCACCGGTGCACGTGACACTGCCCCATCCGAACCTGGACGCCCCGGTCGAACATCTCCATCAGCGGCAGCGGGTCGACCTCCCCGCCGTACACCCCGGAGATCGACACGGTGCCGCCCCGGCGGACCGCCTTCAGCGCGGCGTGCAGCACGGTCAGCCGGTCCACGCCCGCCCTGTCCGTCATGGTCCGGGCCAGCTTGTCCGGCAGCATCCCGGCCGCGGCCTGGGCCAGCTTGCCCGAGGTGGAGCCGTGCGCCTCCATGCCGACCGCGTCGATCACCGCGTCCGGTCCGCGCCCGTCGACCAGGTCGATCAGCGCGTCGGGCACGTTGTCGAGCCGGCTGACGTCGAGCGTCTCGATGCCGTGCCGGCGGGCCATCTCCAGCCGCTCCGGCACCAGGTCCAGCCCGATCACCCGGTCGGCGCCGAGGTGCCGGCCGATCCGGGCGCAGAGCTGCCCCACCGGGCCCAGCCCGAACACCGCGAGGGTGCCGCCGGGCGGGGTGTCGGCGTACCGCACCGCCTGCCAGGCGGTGGGCAGGATGTCGGACAGGTACAGCCAGCGCTCGTCCGGGCCGGTCTCCGGGACCTTGATCGGCCCGAACTGGGCGTGCGGCACCCGCAGGTACTCGGCCTGCCCGCCGGGCACGGAGCCGTACAGCGAGGTGTAGCCGAACAGGGCGGCGCCCTTGCCCTGCGAGGTCACCTGGGTGGTCTCGCACTGGGCGTAGAGCTGCCGGTCGCACATCCAGCAGGAGCCGCAGGAGATGTTGAACGGGATTACCACGCGGTCGCCCGGCTTGAGCCGGGTCACCCCGGGCCCGACCTCCTCGACGATCCCCATCGGCTCGTGGCCCAGCACGTCGCCGGGCTTCAGGTAGGGCCCCAGCACCTCGTACAAGTGCAGGTCGGAGCCGCAGATCGCGGTGGAGGTGATCCGGACGACGGCGTCGGTCGGCTCCTCGATGCGCGGGTCCGGCACCTCCTCGACCCGGACGTCCCGTTTGCCCTGCCAGGTCAGTGCCTTCATGTCTTCCTCGTCCCCTCGTCGGTGCCGCCCCTACAGGGCTGCTACCCGCGTCAGGGCCGTTGAACCGGGGGCGCGGGCACCGGTGGCTCGCACGTCGACCCGGCGAGGGCCTGCTCCGCCTGCGGCTCCCACCGCGTATTGATCTGTCGATATGGAAGATCTACGATGGCCGCCACCGGAGCGCCCACCGGCCACGACACGAGCGAGCATCGGGAGACAACAATGAGCGACGATTCGGAACCGGGCCGCCTACTCGACGCGTCGGCTCGGCGTCGCACCCTCCTCACGGCGCTGGGCGTCGGGATCGGGGTCGGGGTCGTCGGCGTGCCCAGCCCGGCGATGGCGGCGGTCGCCGGCTGGAGCAACCCGACGCTCGGCGCGCTGACGTCCGGATACAAGACCCCCGGCCGCCCCACCCACATGGGCTGGGACGTGGCGAACAGCCAGGGCACCCCGGTCTACGCGACGGCCGCCGGAACGGTCCGGGACATCAGGACCAACTCGTACCCGGGCGACACGTCGAGCGGCCCCCTGGGCGGTCGCACCGGCAACAGCGTCCACCTCAACCACGCCGACAGCTACTTCTCCTACTACGGCCACCTCCACCGGGTGCTGGTCAGCGACGGCCAGCAGGTCAGCTGCGGACAGCTGATCGGCCTGATGGGCACCACCGGCAACTCGACCGGCCCGCACCTGCACTTCGAGATCCACCGACCCCGGCTGACCTCGACGGATCCTCGGGTCTTCCTGGCCAACCGGGGTATCACCCTCGGCTCGACGGCCCCCGTCGGCAGCACCGGCTACCCGAGCGTCAGCCAGGGCGCTTCGGGATGGGTGCCCAAGGTGATCCAGTACCTGGTGCGGGCGCGCGGCATCTCCGTCGTCGTGGACGGCGTCTTCGGGCCGGCCTGCGCCTCGGCGGTCAGGTCGTTCCAGAGTGGCCGAGGGCTCTACGCCGACGGCATGGTCGGCCCGATCACCTGGACGGCCCTCGTCCTGCCCCTGCTTGAGGGCAACTCCGGCGACCTGGTCCGCGGCCTGCAGACCGCGCTCAACGGCCGGGGCGCGGGCCTCGTCGTGGACGGCGGTTTCGGTTCGGTCACCACCAGCGCGGTACGCAGTTTCCAGAGCCGCAACGGTCTCGTCGCCGACGGTCTCGTCGGCCCGGTGACCTGGAGCGTGCTGATCTGATCCGCCACTGACGCCCACCCCCATCCCTCCCCTACGCGCACTTTCACGGAATGTGTGGCATCGGCGCACGCCATGGCCCCGCTTTCCGTGAAAGTGCGCGCACCGGGACCACGCGGGGAGGGGAGGCCCGTCGGTCGTCGGGGTGCGGTCGGGTCAGGAGCCCGGGGTGCCGCCGCCCTTGGCGGTCGCCGTGAGGTAGTCGCGGTTGAGTCGGCCGATGGTGCTCAGCGGGATGCCCTTCGGGCAGACCGCCGTGCACTCGCCGGCGTTGGTGCAGCCGCCGAAGCCGGCCTCGTCGTGCGCGTCGACCATCCCGATCACCCGGGTGTACCGCTCGGGCTGGCCCTGCGGCAGCAGCGAGAGCTGGGTGAGCTTGGCGGCGGTGAAGAGCATGCCGGAGCCGTTCGGGCAGGCCGCCACGCAGGCCCCGCAGCCGATGCAGGCGGCCGAGGAGAATGCGGCGTCCGCGTCGGCCTTGGCCACCGGCGTGGCGTGCGCCTCGGGGGCGCTGCCGGTCGGCGAGGTGATGTACCCGCCGGCGGCGATGATCTTGTCGAAGGCGCCCCGGTCGACCACCAGGTCCTTGATGACCGGGAAGGCGCGGGCCCGCCACGGCTCGATGTCGATCGTGTCGCCGTCGGAGAACTGCCGCATGTGCAGCTGGCACGCGGTGGTGCCGCGCTGCGGCCCGTGCGCGTCGCCGTTGATCATCAGGCCGCACATGCCGCAGATGCCCTCGCGGCAGTCGTGGTCGAACGCCACCGGCTCCTCGCCGGAGAGGATCAGCCGCTCGTTGAGCACGTCGAGCATCTCCAGGAACGACATGTCGGGGGAGACGTCGTCGACCTGGTAGGTCACCATCCGACCCTTGTCCTCGGGGCCGGGCTGGCGCCAGATGCGCAGGGTCAGGTTCACTTGTAGCTCCGCTGCGTCGGGTGCACGTATTCGAACTTCAGGTCTTCCTTGTGCAGCACGGCCGGCTCACCGGCGGCGGTGTACTCCCAGGCCGCCACGTAGGCGAACCGGTCGTCGTCGCGCTGCGCCTCGCCGTCCGGGGTCTGGTGCTCGGCCCGGAAGTGACCGCCGCAGGACTCCTCGCGGTGCAGGGCGTCGACACACATCAGCTCGGCCAGCTCGAAGAAGTCGGCCACCCGGCCGGCCTTCTCCAGCGACTGGTTGAGCCCCTCGCCGTCGCCCGGCACCCGGACCCGCTGCCAGAACTCCTCGCGCAGCGCGCGGATCTCGTCGATCGCCTTGCGCAGCCCGGCCTCGTTGCGTTCCATCCCGCAGTGCTCCCACATGATCTGTCCCAGCTCACGGTGGAACGAGTCGACCGTCCGGTCGCCGTCGACCGCCAGCAGCCGCCGGACGCGATCCTCCACGTCGGCGCGGGCCTCGACCGCCGCCGGGTGGCTGGCGTCGACCTTCTCCAGCGGCCCGGAGGCCAGGTAGTTGGCGATGGTGCTGGGCAGCACGAAGTAGCCGTCGGCCAGGCCCTGCATCAGCGCCGAGGCGCCGAGCCGGTTCGCGCCGTGGTCGGAGAAGTTCGCCTCGCCGATCACGAACAGCCCGGGGATGGTCGACTGGAGGTCGTAGTCGACCCAGAGGCCGCCCATCGTGTAGTGCACGGCGGGGTAGATCCGCATCGGGACCTGGTACGGGTCCTCGCCGGTGATCCGCTCGTACATCTCGAAGAGGTTGCCGTACTTGGCCTCGATGGCCTTGCGGCCGAGCCGGTCGATCGCGTCGGCGAAGTCGAGGTAGACGCCGAGCTTGGTCGGCCCGACACCCCGGCCGGAGTCGCAGACGTTCTTCGCGGCCCGGGAGGCGATGTCCCTGGGCACCAGGTTGCCGAAGGAGGGGTAGATCCGCTCCAGGTAGTAGTCCCGTTCGTCCTCGGGGATGTCCCGGGGCGCGCGGTCGTCGCCGGCGGCCTTCGGCACCCACACCCGGCCGTCGTTGCGCAGCGACTCGCTCATCAGCGTCAGCTTCGACTGGTGGTCGCCGGAGACGGGGATGCAGGTCGGGTGGATCTGGGTGTAGCAGGGGTTGGCGAAGTATGCGCCCTTGCGGTGCGCCCGCCAGGTCGCGGTGACGTTGCAGCCCTTGGCGTTGGTGGAGAGGTAGAAGACGTTGCCGTACCCGCCGGAGGCGAGCACCACCGCGTCGGCCATCTCGGTGCTGATCTCGCCGGTGACCAGGTCCCGGACCACGATGCCCCGGGCCCGTCCGTCGACGACGACCAGCTCCAGCATCTCGTGCCGGGAGTTCATCTCGACGTTGCCCAGGCCGATCTGCCGCTCCAGCGCCTGGTACGCCCCGAGCAGCAACTGCTGGCCCGTCTGGCCCCGGGCGTAGAAGGTGCGCTGCACCTGCGCGCCGCCGAACGAGCGGGTGTCGAGCAGGCCGCCGTACTCGCGGGCGAACGGCACGCCCTGGGCGACGCACTGGTCGATGATGTTGACCGACACCTCGGCCAACCGGTGCACGTTCGACTCCCGGGAGCGGAAGTCGCCGCCCTTGACGGTGTCGTAGAACAGCCGGTGCACCGAGTCGCCGTCATTGCGGTAGTTCTTGGCGGCGTTGATGCCGCCCTGCGCGGCGATCGAGTGGGCCCGGCGCGGGCTGTCCTGGTAGCAGTACGACCTGACGCGATAGCCCTGCTCGGCCAGCGTGGCGGCAGCCGACCCGCCGGCCAGGCCGGTGCCCACCACGATCACCGTCATCTTGCGGCGGTTGGCCGGGTTGACCAGCTTGGCCTCGAAGCGGCGGTTGTCCCAGCGGGCCTCGACCGGGCCGCCGGGAGCCGACGTGTCGGCGATCGGGTCGCCCTCGGTGAACAGATCCATGGTCAGGCCACCAATCCGGTGAGTACGGCGAACGGGACCGCCAGGTAGCCGGCGCAGAGCGCGACGGCGAGGACGAGCGCGGCGGCGCGCGCCCGGCGCTCGCCCCCGGGGGTCTGCTGGCCGAGGCTGCGGAACGCGCTGAACGCGCCGTGGCGCAGGTGGAAGCCGAGCGCCACGATCGCCAGGGTGTAGAAGAGCGTGACGTACCAGCGCTCCGGCGCGAAGTCGGCGACCACGTTGCCGTACGGGTTGCTGGGATCGCCCTTGGGGTTCAGGTGACCGGTGGTCAGGTCCAGGATGTGGTAGATCACGAAGAGCAGGATGATCACCCCACCCCAGCGCATGGTGCGGGCCGCGTAGCTGCCCCGGACCGCCTTGCGGTGGGCGTACTTCACCGGGCGGGCGGCGCGGGCGCGCAGGGCGAGAACCGTGGCGGCGGCGATGTGGCCCAGCACGGCCACCAGCAGCGCTATGCGCTGGATCCACAGGAACCAGGTCGACGGGAGCAGCGGCGTGCCGAGGTCGCGCAGCCAGTGCCCGTAGTGGTCGAACGCGGTCTCGCCGGTGAAGATCTTCAGGTTGCCGAGCATGTGGGCGATCAGGAACAGCATGAGGAGGATGCCCGTCACCGCCATGACGGCCTTCAGGCCGACGTTGGAGCGGATGGGCGACCGAGTTTTCGTGAGTACCACTCGACCGACGCTAGGAGCACTTCGATCAGTCGTCCAATGCATCGACCTCGCAGTCTTGATAGCCGTAGGCTATGTAGATGCAGCTCCATCAGCTCCGCTACTTCGTCGCAGTCGCGGAAGTGCGACATTTCACCCAGGCGGCCGATGTCGTCGGCATAACCCAGCCCTCGTTGAGTAAGCAAATTCACGCCCTGGAGGCCGACCTCGGGGCACCGCTGTTCGAGCGGGTGCGGGGCAACATCGCCCTCACCGCCGCCGGCGAGGTGCTGCTCCCGCTGGCCAGGCGGATCCTCGCCGACGTCGAGACCGCCACCCGCGAGGTCCAGGAACTGGTCGGGCTGCGGCGCGGTCGGGTCCGTCTCGGCGCCACCCCGAGCCTGGCCACCGCGCTCGCCCCGCCGGTGCTGCGCCGGTTCCGCGACGCCCACCCCGCCGTCGACCTGCGGGTGGAGGAGGGCGGTTCGCAGAACCTGGTCCGCGACCTGCTCCGCGGCGACCTCGACCTGGCGTTGATCATCATGCCCGCGCACGGCGCGGATCCGGGGCTGCACACCGAGGAGATCCTGCGGGAGAGCCTGGTGGTGGCCTCGTTGGACGAGGTCCCCGGTACCTCGGCGGCCGGCGAGCTGCGCGTCACCGACCTGCGCGGCCAGCCGCTGGTCATGTTCCGCGAGGGCTACGACCTGCGCGACGCCACCCTCCAGGCGTGCCGGGAGGCCGGCTTCGAGCCCACCCTGTCCGTCGACGGCGGCGAGATGGACGCCGTGCTCAGCTTCGTCGAGGCCGGGCTCGGGGTGGCGCTGGTGCCCGGCATCGTGGTGGCCCGCCGACCCGCCATCCGGGTCACCCGGCTGGCCCCGCCGGGGGTGCGCCGGACCATCGCCGTGGCCCGCCGCCGCGACGTCGTACCCACCCACGCCGGGCGCGAGCTGCGCCGCATCCTGATGGACTACGTGCACACCGCGATCGAGGCGGACGGCCTCCCGCCCGGGGTGGAACCGAGGTGAGGGACCCCGGCCGGGGGAATGGTTGCGACCCTGCCGTCCGCTTGTGCCGTGCTTGAGTTAAATAGTCCTTAAGGGCGTTGTATCAGCCGCGTTGCTCCTGTTGGTCCCCTATGGTGAAGCCTTGCACAGGCACGACGCCCCGTCGGCCTGTCGAAGACGAAGTCGAACGCGCGGGCTTCGCGTGGCAGGGAGGCCACCACATGAGGATCCTGGTTACCGGCGGTGCCGGCTTCATCGGGTCACACTTCGCCCGGAGCCTGCTCAACGGGCGGTACACCGGCTTCGAGGACTGCCACGTGACGGTCCTGGACAAGCTGACCTACGCGAGCGACCGGCACAACCTGCCCGCCAGCCACCCCCGCCTGGCCTTCGTCCGCGGCGACATCTGCGACCGGCCGCTGCTCGCCGACCTGGTCCCCGGGCACGACGCGGTGGTGCACTTCGCCGCCGAATCGCATGTGGACCGCTCCATCGACGACCCGGCCCCGTTCTTCGAGACGAACGTGATGGGCTCGCACCGCCTGATGGCCGCCTGCGCCCGCGCCGGCGTGGGCCGGGTCGTGCACGTCTCCACCGACGAGGTGTACGGGTCGATCACCGACGGCGCGTGGACCGAGCGTTGCGTGCTGGAGCCCAACTCGCCGTACGCGGCGTCGAAGGCCGCGAGCGACCACGTCGTGCGCTCGTACTGGCGCACCTTCGACGTCGACGTGTCGATCACCCGGTGCGCCAACAACTACGGGCCCTACCAGCACGTGGAGAAGGTCATCCCGCGCTTCGTCACCAGCCTGCTCACCGGTGGGGACATCACCCTGCACGGTGACGGCGGCGCGGTCCGGGAGTGGCTGCACGTCGACGACCACTGCCGGGCCATCGCGCTGGTGCTGGGCAAGGGCCGCGCCGGGGAGGTCTACAACATCGGCGGCGACGTCGAGCTGACCAACAAGGCGCTGGCCGAGAAGATCCTGCTGCTCGCCGGGGCCGGCTGGGAGCGGGTGCGGCACGTCGCCGACCGCAAGGTCCAGGACCAGCGGTACTCGCTCGACTACACCAAGATCTCCGACGAGCTCGGCTTCGAGCCGCAGATCCGGTTCGCCGAGGGGCTGTCCGAGGTCTTCCACTGGTACCGGGAGAATCGGGCCTGGTGGGCGCACGCGTACCCGGAGGCCCGCTCCGGCGGCCTGACCAACTCCGTGCGGGGGCTCCCGGTCGGCCGGGCGGTGCCCGCCCCGGTGCACTGACCCGCCGCCAGCACGCCGTCCGGCCCCCGGGCGGTGGTGGCCGTACCGCCCGGGGAAGGGCCGGTCCGACCCTCCCCGGACGGCTCAGCGGCCCTCGGCGTCGTCCATCGCCCGGTAGATCCGCTGCTCGGAGACCGGGTACGGGGTGCCGAGCGCCTGGGCGAACACGTTCACCCGCAGCTCCTCGATCATCCAGCGGATCTGCCGCACCGCCGCCGACTGCCGCCGGCTCGGCGGCAGCGCGGCGAGCAGGTCGGCGTACTCCTTCTGCACCACCGCGATCCGGTCCTGCTGCTGGCGGTCCCGCTGCGGGTTGCCCGGCAGCCGGTCCAGCCGCCGTTCGATGGCGGTCAGGTAGCGCAGCAGGTCGGGTAGGCGGGCGTACCCGGCCTCGGTGATGAAGCCGGCGTGCACCAGGCCGGAGAGCTGGGCCCGGATGTCGGCCAGGGCGGCCACCACGGCCAGGTTCTGGGTCTTGCCGAGCCGCTGCTCGACGGCGTACCCGGCGGCGAGCACCTGCCGCACCCGCCCCATCACCTCGACCACGGTGTCCACCAGGTCGGCGCGGACCCGCTCGCGCAGCGCGGCGAAGCCCTCGGCGTCCCACGCGGGGCCGCCGGCCTCGGCGATCAGCCTGTCGATCGCCGCCCCGGCCGCGTCGGAGATGAGCTGCTGCACGCCGCCGTGCGGGTTGCGGCTCAGCGCCAGCTTCGCCTCGTTGGACAGCCGCCCCTGGAGGAACTTCGCCGGGGAGGGCACGGTCAGCCGCAGCAGCCGCCGGGTGCCGGCCCAGTGCGCGGCGGCCTGCTCGGCCTCGGAGTCGAAGACCTTCACCCCGACCGTCTGCCCCTCGTCGACCAGCGCCGGGTACGCGGTCACCGCGTACCCCGCGCGGACCTGTTCGATGGTGCGCGGCAGCGTGCCGACGCCCCACTGGGTCAGCCCGGTGCGGGCCACCTCCGGCGCGGCGGCGGCCACCACCTGGCGCACCTCCTGGCGGAGCTGGCGTTGCAGGGCCGGCAGGTCCTTGCCCTCGGCGACGGGCTTGTTCTCCTCGTCGAGCACCCGGAAACTGACCCGCAGGTGGGCGGGGAGTTTCGCCGGTTCCCAGGCGTCCCGGGGCACGGTCACCCCGGTCATCCGGCGCAGCTGCCGGGTCAGCGCGTCCAGCAGCGGCTCCTCGCCCGGGGTGATCGCGGCGAGCGCCGCCCGGGCGTAGTCGGGGACCGGGACGAAGTTGCGCCGGACCGGCTTGGGAAGCGACCGGATCAGCGCGATCACCATCTCCTCGCGCAGCCCGGGGACCTGCCAGTCGAAGCTCTCCACCGGCACCTGGTTGAGCAGCGGCAGCGGGATTTCCACGGTCACCCCGTCCGTCGAGGTGCCCGGATCGAAGGTGTACGTCAGCGGGAGGGTGACCCCTTCCGTCCGCCACTCGTCCGGGTAGTCGGCCTCGGCGACCCCGCCCCGGCCGGCGTTGACCAGCAGCTCCCGGGTGAACGTGAGCAGGTCGGGCCGCTCCCGGCGGGTCTGCTTCCACCAGGCGTCGAAGTGCCGACCGGACACCACGTCGGCCGGGATCCGCTCGTCGTAGAACTGGAAGATCGTCTCGTCGTCGACCAGGATGTCCCGCCGTCGGGCCCGGTTCTCCAACTCCGCGATCTCGGTCAGCAGCCGCTGGTTGTCCTGCCAGAAATGGTGGTGGGTCTGCCAGTCGCCCTCGACCAGGGCGTGCCGGATGAACAGCTCCCGGGACAGGGTCGGGTCGATCCGGCCGAAGTTCACCTTCCGGGCGGTGACCAGCGGTACGCCGTACAGGGTGACCTTCTCGTACGCCAGCACCGCCGCCTGCTTCTTCTCCCAGTGCGGCTCGCTGTAGCTGCGCTTGACCAGGTGCTGCGCGAGGGGCTCGACCCACTCCGGCTCGACCCGGCCGGCCACCCGACCCCAGAGCCGGGAGGTCTCCACCAGCTCGGCGGCCATCACCCAGCGCGGCGGCTTCTTGAACAGCGCCGACCCGGGGAACAGGGCGAACTTCGCGCCCCGCGCGCCGAGGTACTCGTGCTTCTGCGGGTCCTTGAGCCCGACGTGGGACAGCAGGCCGGCCAGCAGCGACTGGTGCACCTTCGGGGTGTCGATCTCCTCCGGCAGGTCCGCGGCCGGGCCGCGCCGTCCGCCGTCCGGCCCGGCCTCCTTCGCGCCACGCCCGTTGCGTCCACCGCCGGCCTGATCGGGGGTACGGAGCACCTGGCGGAGCTGGCTGACGATGTCCTGCCACTCGCGCACCCGCAGGTAGTTGAGGTACTCCGCCTTGCACATCCGGCGGAACGCGCTCGACGACAGCTCCCGCTGCTGTTCCCGCAGGTACCGCCACAGGTTCAGCAGCGCGACGAAGTCGGATTCCCGGTCGGCGAACCGGGCGTGCGCCTGGTCGGCCTGGGCCTGCCGCTCCGCCGGCCGCTCGCGCGGGTCCTGGATGGACAGCGCGGCGGCGATCACCATCACCTCGGTGGCGCAGCCGTTGCGCTCGCCCTCGAGGACCATCCGGGCCAGCCGGGGGTCGACCGGGAGCTGGGCCAGCCGCCGGCCCAGCGGGGTGAGCCGCTTGTCCGGGTCGGTCTCGGCCGGGTCGAGCGCGCCCAGCTCGTGCAGCAGGTTCACCCCGTCGGCGACGTTGCGCTTGTCCGGCGGGTCGATGAACGGGAATGCCGCGACGTCGCCCAGCCCGATCGAGGTCATCTGGAGGATGACCGAGGCCAGGTTGGTGCGCAGGATCTCCGGGTCGGTGAACTCCGGGCGGGACAGGAAGTCCGGCTCGTCGTAGAGGCGGATGCAGATGCCGTCCGAGGTGCGCCCGCAGCGGCCCTTACGCTGGTTGGCCGACGCCTGTGACACCGGCTCGATCGGCAGCCGCTGCACCTTCAGCCGGCTGGAGTACCGGGAGATCCGGGCGGTGCCCGGGTCCACCACGTACTTGATGCCGGGCACGGTCAGCGAGGTCTCCGCGACGTTGGTGGCCAGCACCACCCGGCGCCCGGCGTGCGGGGCGAACACCCGGTGTTGCTCGGCGGCGGACAGCCGGGCGTACAGCGGCAGGATCTCGGTGCCGAGCAGCGACCGCTTCCTCTCCACCAACCGGGCCAGCGCGTCGGCGGTGTCCCGGATCTCCCGCTCGCCGGAGAGGAAGACCAGGATGTCGCCCGGCCCCTCGGCGGCCAGCTCCTCCACCGCGTCGCCGATCGCCTGGATCTGGTCGCGGACGTTCTCCTCGTCGTCGGTCTCGTCGGCCTCGGCCTCGGTGACCTCGACCAGCGGCCGGTACCGCAGCTCCACCGGGTACGTCCGTCCGGACACCTCGACCACCGGCGCCGGTCTGCCCTCGGGGTCCGCGAAGTGTTTCGCGAACCGGTCCGTCTCGATGGTCGCCGAGGTGATGATCACCTTGAGGTCGGGTCGGCGGGGGAGGAGCTGCCGCAGGTACCCCAGAATGAAGTCGATGTTGAGGGAGCGCTCGTGCGCCTCGTCGATGATCAGCGTGTCGTACTGGCGCAGCATCCGGTCGGTCTGCAACTCGGCCAGCAGGATGCCGTCGGTCATCAGCTTCACCAGGCTGCGGTCGCCGACCTGGTCGTGGAAGCGGACCTTGTAGCCGACCACGTCGCCCAGCTCGGCGCCCAGCTCCTCGGCGATCCGGTCGGCCACCGTCCGGGCGGCCAGCCGGCGCGGCTGGGTGTGCCCGATCAGCCCGTGCACCCCACGCCCCAGCTCCAGGCAGATCTTCGGCAGCTGGGTGGTCTTGCCGGAACCGGTCTCGCCGGCCACGATCACCACCTGGTGGTCGCGGATCGCGGCGGCGATGTCGTCCCTGCGTTCGCTGACCGGCAGCCCGGCCGGGTAGGTGATCACGGGAACGGCCGCCCGACGGTCGGCGAGCCGCTGCTCGGCCCGGGCCACGTCGGCGGTGATCTCGGTTAGGGCAGCCTCGCGCCGCTGCGGGTCGCGCAGCCGCCGGGCGCCGTCGAGGCGCCGCTGGAGCCGGCGCTGGTCGCGGAACATCAGGGTGGGCAGGCGGCGGTGCAGCTCGCGGACGGTGTCGGACGCGGCGGGTGCGGCGGGAACGGCTGGATTCTGCATGTCGTCGCCAAGGATAGGCAGCCCGAGTGCCGACCGCCCCCCGGTTATCGCCGTCTAGAGTTGACCGCCGACCGACACCGACCGCGGGGACGCCGAGAATGACCATGCGAGACACCGACCGGGCGCTGGTACAGGCCGCCACGGCGGTCGCCAAGCTGCGCTGTCGCAGCGACAACCACACCGTCGCCGCCGCCGCCCGCACCGCCGACGGCCGGGTCTTCACCGGCGTGAACGTCTACCACTTCACCGGTGGGCCGTGCGCCGAGGTGGTCGCGATCGGCGCCGCCGCCACCCAGGGTGCGGGCGAGCTGGAGACGATCGTGGCGGTGGGCGACCGGGGACGGGGGGTCATCCCGCCGTGCGGCCGGTGCCGACAGGTGCTGCTGGACTACTTCCCGTCGATCCGGGTCATCGTCGGCCCGGCGGACGCGCTGCGCGCCGTGCCGGTCGCCGAGCTGCTGCCCACGGAGTACGTCTGGGCCGACCACCAGATCGACGCCGGTGTCGGGGTGCCGACGCCCCGCGAGGACGCCGCCGGCTGACCACCCCGGCGGCCCCCGGCCCCGTGCCGGCCCCGGCTCAGTCGCCCGCCGCCATCTCCAGCATCGACCGGGGGATCGGCACGCCGCCGAACCGGACGTTGCCCTGCGGCACCAGCCAGCTCATCACCCGCACGACGAGCCGGCCGGCCCGGACCGCCGGGTCGTTGCCGTACAGCTCGCGGGCCGCCGCCCGATCGACCGCGAGCACCGCGAAGCCGCGAAGCCGGTCGTCGTCGGGGTCGAGGAAGGGGCCGGCCGCCAGGACGAGGCCCTGCTCCACCAGCCCCGCCTGGTGGGCCAGGTGGGCGTCGCGCAACCGGTCCGCAGCGTCCCGGGGCAGCTCCGGTGCGTCCTCGGGCCAGGCGAGGAGCACGACGGTGTGCTGGTCGAATTCCATGCGACCAGCGTATGGGGGTGAATGGTGCCGTCATCGCCTGAACGAGGGTTTCCGAGAAGATAGCGGCTTTTGCCCCTTCGGGCGAAGTTTGTTCCATCTAGCCTCGGTCCCAGGACGACGACGCGGGGGAGGTGCGGGGGAATGGTCTCCAGAAGAGGTCTGCTCATCGCGGGGGCGGCAGGTGGCGCGGTCGCGCTGACACCGGCCGGGTGGGCCGTCGCCGGGCCGCGTCCGGCCCCGCCGCTGGACCCGCGCGACATCCCGAAGTACGTCACCCCGCTCCCGGTTCCCCGGGCCATGCCCCGGGACCTCGGGGGCCCCGACGCCGACGAGTACGCGGTCGCGGTGCGGCAGTTCCGCCAGCAGGTCCTGCCCCGGTCGCTGCCGCCCACCACCGTCTGGGGCTTCGGCTCGGCGGCCCACCCGGGCAGCTTCCGGTACCCGGGCCCCACCATCGAGGCCCGGGCCGGCCGGCCGGTCCGGGTCACCTGGCTCAACCAGCTCCTCGACCGGCGCGGCCGGCACCTGCCGCACCTGCTCCCGGTGGACCCCACCCTGCACTGGGCCAACCCGGCCGGCGGCGACGAGGGGCGGGACCACGCCGGCCACTTCCGCCGCACGCCAGGGCCCTACCTGGGGCCGGTGCCGCTCGTCGTGCACCTGCACGGCGGGCACAACCGGCAGGAGAGCGACGGCCACCCGGAGGCCTGGTACCTGCCGAACTGCCGCGACCTCCCGTCCGGGTACGCGCGGTACGGCAGCTCGTACCGCGAGTTCGGCGACCGGTACGCCGACTACCGCGGGACCCGGTGGTCGCCCGGCGCGGCGACCGTCGAGTACGCCAACGACCAGCGCGCCACCGCCCTCTGGTACCACGACCACGCCCTCGGCCTGACCCGGTTGACCATGTACGCCGGCCCGATCGGCCTGTACCTGCTGCGCGGCGGCGCCGCCGACCTGCCGCCCGGGGTGCTCCCCGGCGCGGCGACCGGCCCGGCCGGCGGTTCCGCCCGCGGCCACCACGAGATCCCGCTGGTGATCCAGGACCGCAGCTTCACCACCGACGGCTCGCTGAGCTACCCGGCCAGCCGGGCCGAGTTCGACGGCCGTCCCGGCCGGTACGTGCCGGAGACGGACGTGTCGCCGATCTGGCACCCGGCGGTCTTCGCCGACGCCATCGTGGTCAACGGCCGCACCTGGCCGGTGCTGGAGGTGGAACGCCGGCGCTACCGGTTCCGCCTGCTCAACGGCTGCAACTCGCGGTTCCTGCTGCTGTCGGTGGCGGCGCACCCCACGGCCCGGCCGGCGGTGCCGGCGGTGCCGTTCTGGCAGATCGGCAGCGACGGTGGCTTCCTGCCGGCGCCGGTGCGACTGGGCAAGCTGCCGCTCGGCGGCGGTTCCCGGGTCGACGCGGTGGTCGACTTCTCCGACGTGCCGGCGGGAACCGAGCTGTACCTGGTCAACGAGGGCCCGGACGGGCTGGCCGGCCGGCCGGGGGCGGACGTCGAGCCCGCCGACCCGCACACCACCGGCCAGGTGCTGAAGCTCGTCGTCACCGAGGCGACCGGCCCGGACCGCAGCGTCCCGCCGGACCAGCTCGACCTGCCGTCGTCGCGACCGCTCGGCCCGGCTGAACGGGTCCGCCGGCTGTCGCTGAACGAGACGATGTCGACGTCGCCCGGCGCCGGGCCGGTGGCCGCGCTGCTGGGCACCGTCGACCGGGACGGCCGGGCGGTGCCGCTGCGCTGGAACGCGCCGGTCACCGAGACGCCCCGGCTGCACGGCACGGAGGTCTGGGAGTTCCACAACTTCACCCCGGCCGCCCACCCGATCCACCTGCACCAGGTGCAGTTCGAGCTGGTCGGGCGGGGGCCGACCGGCCAGCAGCCGCCGAGCCCGGCCGAGCGCGGGTGGCTGGACACGGTGGCCGTGCTCCCCGGGGAGGTGACCCGGATCAAGGCCCGGTTCGACCTTCCGGGCCGCTTCGCCTGGCACTGCCACCTGCTGGAGCACGAGGACAACGAGATGATGCGGCCGTACGACGTCGTGCCCTCCGGTGGGGCGCGGACCGGCGACGGCGGGATCAGCGCGGAGGGCTCCTCCGGGCTCGGCCTGGCCGGCGTGGCGGCCCTCGGGGCCGCCGCCCTGGGCGCGGGAATGCTGCACGGCGCACGCGATCCCGGATCGACATCCCTCGGTTAGGCGGGTCTGAGCAGCTCAGCTAAGGTAAGGCGAGCCTAAGCTGAGGGAGTTTCGTGACCACCGTCGCCGCGCGGCCGATCCGGGCCGCCAGCCGGCCCGCCCGCGGGTCGGGCCGACGGGTGGCCGTCACCGTGGGGGCGGCGGCGGTGCTGGCGCTCGCCGTGCTCGCCAGCTTCGCCCTCGGCAGCCGGCCGCTGGCGCCCGACGACGTGTGGCACGCGCTGGTCGCCCCCGACGGCGGGGACGCCACCACCATCGTCCGCGAGCTGCGGATGCCGCGCACCACCCTGGGCATCGTCGTCGGTCTCGCCCTCGCCATCGCCGGGGTGCTGTTTCAGGCGCTGACCCGCAACCCGCTGGCCGAGCCGCGCATCCTCGGCATCAGCGCCGGCGCGTCGTGCGGCGTGGTGCTGGCCATCGCCGTCTTCGGCGTCGGCAGCCTCGCCGGGTACGTCTGGTTCGGCGTCGCCGGGGCGCTCCTGGCCGGCCTGGCCGTGTTCGCGGTCGCCAACCGGACCCGCGAGGGCGCCTCGCCGGTCACCCTCGCGCTGACCGGCGCCGCGCTCGACGCCAGTCTCGGCGCCGTCGTGTACGCACTGCTCAGCATCGACGCCCGCACCTTCGAGGAGTACCGGTTCTGGGTGGTCGGCGGGCTGACCGGCCGGGACGTCGGCGTCACCGGTCAGGTGCTGCCGCTCGTCCTCGCCGGGCTCGTGCTGGCCGTCCTGGTCGCCCGGGGCCTGGACGCGCTCGCCCTCGGCGACGACGTCGCCCGGGGGCTGGGCCACCGCATCGGCCTGGTCCGCCTCGGCGGCGGCGCGGCCGGGGTGCTGCTCACCGGGGCGGCCGTGGCGGCGGCCGGACCGATCGCGTTCGTCGGGCTCGCCGTGCCGCACCTGGCCCGGGCCCTGGTCGGCGCGGACCACCGGTGGACCCTCGCCGTCGCCGCCCTGCTCGGACCCGCCCTGCTGCTCGGCGCCGACGTCGTCGGCCGGCTCGTCGCCCCGCCCGGCGAGGTGCCCGCCGGGGTGATCACCGCGCTGATCGGCGCCCCGCTGCTGGCCTTCCTCGTCCGCCGCGCCCGGGTGGTCACGGCATGAGCGCCCTCGCCACCGGGGCCCGCCCCCGATCCGCCCCGCCCGGCCGGACCCTGCTGCGCCTCGGCCCGCTACGGGTGCCGGTACGCCGCCGGCCGGTGCTGGTCGCCGCCGCGCTGACCGGGCTGCTCGCCGCCGCCGGGGTACTCAGCCTCTCCCTCGGCACCCCGTACGTCGCCCCGGCCGACGTGCTGCGCGCAATCTCCGGCGCCGGCACCCCGTACGACCTGGTGGTGCTCGACCTGCGGCTGCCCCGACTCGTCCTCGCGGCGGTGGCCGGCGCGGCGTTCGGCGTCGCCGGCACGCTGATCCAGAGCGTGGCCCGTAACCCGCTGGCCAGCCCGGACGTCATCGGCATCACCCAGGGGGCCGGGCTGGCCGCCACCATCGCCCTGACCGGCGGGGCAGCCGCCGTCCTGGTCGCCCCGGCGGCGCTGCTCGGCGGGCTGGCCGCGGCGGCACTGGTGCTCGCCCTCGGTGCCCGGCACGGGCTGGCCGCCCAGCGGTTCGTCCTCGCCGGGGTCGCGGTGGCCTTCGCGCTGCGGGCGCTGATCGAGGTGGTCCTGATGACCGTCGACCCGATCGACGGGATGCGCGCCCAGATCTGGCTGGTCGGCACCCTCGCCGGAAAGGGATGGACCGAGGCGGCCTGGATCGCGGTCACCCTGCTGGCGCTGCTGCCCGTGCTGCTCTGGGCCGGCTGGGCACTGAACAGCACCGCCCTGGACGACGACACCGCACGCGGGATCGGCGTCCGCCCGGTCGCCCGCCGGATCGGCCTGGCCGGCACCGGGGTGCTCGCCGCCGCGATGGTCACCGCGCAGGTCGGCGCCGTCGACTTCGTCTCCCTGGTCGCGCCCCAGCTCGCCCGCCGGCTGGTCCGGGCCGAGCGTCCCCCGCTGCTCTGCTCCGCCCTGCTCGGCGCGCTGCTGCTGGTCCTCGCCGACCTCGCCGGCCGCCGGCTGCTCGCCCCGACCCAACTCCCGGCGGGCGTGCTGACCGCCGCGATCGGCGGGCCGTACCTGATCTTCCTGCTGCTGCGCGGACGCCGGAGGCCGTCCTGATGCCCACGACCGCCCCCGCCGGCCCGCCGCCACCGTCCCCCGCCCCCGCCGGCCCGCCCGCATCCCCGCCGGTCGGGTCCGGCGGTGTCCCCGCATCCCCCGGCGTTCCCGCATCCCCTTCTGTCGTCCCCTCCCGAGGAGCCGCGATGCTCTCCACCCGCGACCTGGTCGTCGGCTACGACGAGCGGACCGTCCTGGACGGACTCGACCTCGAGCTGCCCGCCGACGCCTTCACGGTCGTCGTCGGCCCGAACGCCTGCGGCAAGTCGACGCTGCTGCGCACCATGGCCCGACTGCTCACCCCCAGCCGGGGCGCGGTGCTGCTCGACGGCACCGCGATCCGGGACCTGCCGACCCGGGAGGTCGCCCAACGTCTCGGCGTGCTGCCGCAGAGCCCGCTGGTGCCCGAGGGGGTCACGGTCGCCGACCTGGTCGGTCGGGGCCGGCAGCCGTACCAGCGGTGGTGGCGGCAGTGGTCGGAGCAGGACAGCGCCGCCGTCGACGAGGCGCTGGAGCTCGCCGACGTGGCCGGCCTCGCCGACCGGCCGGTGGACACCCTCTCCGGCGGGCAGCGACAGCGGGTCTGGATCGCGATGACCCTGGCTCAGGACACCGAGGCGTTGCTGCTGGACGAGCCGACCACCTTCCTCGACCTGGCCCACCAGATGGAGGTGCTGGACCTGCTGCACCGGCTGCGCGCCGAGCGGGGCCGGACCGTGGTCGCCGTGCTGCACGACCTCAACCAGGCCGCCCGGTACGCCGACCACCTGATCGCCATGCGCTCCGGCCGGGTGGTGGCCGCCGGCCCGCCCCGGGAGATCCTCACCGTGGAGCTGGTCCGCGACGTCTTCGGGCTCGACTGCGTCGTCGTGCCCTGCCCGGTGACCGGCGCGCCCCTGGTCGTGCCGGCCCTCACCAGCCCCTCCCTGGCAGCCCTCGCGCGGGCCGCCTCCTCCGTCACCTCCTCCGCAGGCCCACCGGCCGGCGGAACCCTCTGAAAGGAACATCGATGCGTCGTCTCGCCGCCGTGCTCACCGCGGCCGTCGCCCTGAGCGCCGGACTCACCGCCTGCGGAGAGAGCGACCCCGTCGCCGACACCGCCGCCGGGGACACCCGGGAGATCACCCACGCCATGGGCACCACCAAGGTCCCGGCCGACCCGAAGCGGGTCGTGGTCCTCGACACAGACAAGATCGACACGACACTGTCGCTGGGCATCACACCGGTCGGTGCGGCCACCGCGGGCGAGGCGAAGGGCTGGCCGACCTACTTCGGCCAGGAGAAGCTGGCCGGGATCAAGACGGTCGGGGTGGTCACCGAGCCCGACCTGGAGGCGATCAACGCCCTCAAGCCCGACCTGATCCTGGGCAGCAAGTTCCGCCAGGAGAAGTTCTACGACGAGTTGGCCGCCATCGCCCCGACGGTGTTCACCGAGCAGGTGGGCATCACCTGGAAGGAGAACCTCCTCCTCGACGGCAAGGCGCTCGGCAAGGAGGAGCAGACCCGTGAGCTGCTCACCACGTACGAGAAGCGGGCCGCGGACTTCGGCGCGAAGCTCGGCGACGCCGCCCAGCGGAAGATCTCCATCGTGCGCTTCATGCCCGGCGCGATCCGGGTCTACGGCCCGGACTCCTTCTCCGGCATCGTGATCGGTGACACCGGGCTGGGCCGCCCCGAGCGGCAGAAGCTCGCCGACAAGGAGGACAAGCGCTTCGACGCGGTCAGCCCCGAGCGGGTCAACGAGGTCGACGCCGACGTCATCTTCGTGACCGCCTACGGCGAGAAGGCCGCCGCCGAGCAGAGCACCGTCTCCGGCGGCACGTTGTGGAAGGGCCTGTCCGCGGTGAAGGCCGGCAAGGCGTACCCGGTCTCCGACGAGGTCTGGATGACCGGCATCGGCGTCGGCGCCGCCAACAAGATCATCGACGACCTCGAGAAGTACCTTTCCTGACCCCCGCCCCGCGCACTACCCCGCCGCCACCCTCCTCCCGAGACGCGCGCATATTCCCGGAAAGAGTGGCTGTTCCGCCGAGAACAGCCACTCTTTCTCTGTAAGCGCGGGCGCTCTGTAAGCGCGGGCGCTCTGTAAGCGCGGGCGCTCTGTAAGCGCGGGCGCTCTGTAAGCGCGGGCGCTCTGTAAGCGCGGGCGCTCTGTGAGAGCGGGCGCTCTGTGAGAGCGGGGGTTAATGGGTGGAGTGGCGGGAGCGGAGGGCGGAACGGATCTCCGTCAACACGCCGTCGAAGTCTTCTCTCATTCGTTTGCTCGTCACGTGCAGGACCAGCCAGTCGTCGCCGAGCAAGTGGTTCAGACGTTGCCGGTCGCGGTGGAACTGCTCCGGGTCGTGGTGCCAGATGCCGTCGTACTCCACGGCCACCTTAAGGTCCGGCCAGGCGAGGTCGACCCTCGCCACGAATTGACCGTTGCGAGTGACCACGTGTTGGGTCACCGGTCGGGGCAGGCCGGCGCGGACGAGTCGCACCCGCAGCCGCGACTCGGGCAGAGACTCCGCGCCCGCGTCGACCAGGCTCAACGCCTCGGCGAACCTGCGGGCACCCCGCTGGTTGCGACGGCGGGCGAGGTACACGGTGAGGTCGTCGGCGCAGACGGCATGACGGTGCAGCAGTGCGTCGATCAACGCCACCGCCTCGACGGTGTCCAGCCAGCAGGCAAGGTCCCAGCAGGTGCGGACGCCCGTGGTGACCGGCATTCCGTCGACCCGCTGAACCTCGCCGTCGCGCCACCCGGAGACGTGGATGAGCAGCCCGGTGAGCGGGCCGAAGCGGGAGGCCGGCTCGACCAGCACCTCGACCGGCTCGTGTGGCCCCGGCGTCGGCCCGCCGAGCATGGCGACGGCCGACCTGCCCGCCAGGGTGCACCCGGGTGGGAAGAGCCACGACGCCGCGGCCCGACATCGGGTCAGGTGCGTTATCTCGATACGGGAATCGGCATAGACGTTGTGCAGAACCTGCCGCCACGCGCTGCTGCGCAGGTCGTTCTTCGTGAGCAGGCCGCGGCGAACCGCGTCCCGGGCGAAGAACACCTGCCCGACCAGCTCGGCCGGCCGACGAGGAATGCGAGCCACCCTCCCACCCTGCCGCACCCCCGCCCCTCCCAAAACCCCCTGTGGATAACCCCCCCTCCCTCCCTCCCTCCCCTCCCCGTTCCCAAGGCGCGCACTTACACGGAATGAGTGGCTATTCCACGTGGAATAGCCACTCATTCCGTGAATTTGCGCCGCGGGCCGCGGCCCGCGGCCGCGTCCGCGGTCGCGGCGGGGGTGGGGGTGGGGGTGGGGTCAGGCGGCGGTGGACCAGATGGCGCGGAAGGCGGCCGCCTCGCCGGCCAGCCACTGCTCGACCTGATCGGGCTTGACGCTGCCCGGCATCCGGTATGCCTCGCCTCGGCGGACGTCTACCAGGACCGGGGCGGCGTGGGGGAGGACGGCGTCCATGTGTCGGGCCATCAGGTGCAGGGTGGCCAGGGCCGCCTCCTCACTGGGCGGGGCCTCGTCGAAGTGCAGGCGGACGGCCTCGGCGCGGCCGTCCTCGGCGTACCGGATGCCGAAGTGGGGGTTGATCTTGACGGGGAGGTCGCCGAGCATGGCCAGAGCGTCGCGGGTCTGGGCCAGGTCGACGGCGGTCGGCTCGCCGAGGGAGCGCAGCCAGGTCGTCGCGCCCGGTACGAGCGCCTGGTAGAGCGGGCGCCAGCGCGGCTTGACCACGTCGGCGACCTGCGCCAGGTGGGTGCCGCCGGTGTGGAACGCGACGTCGGCCTTGAGCGCCTTGACGAACTGGCCGTGCGGGTTGAAGCCGTGCCGGCTCGCCCGCTGCTTGCGCAGGCCCCCGACGAAGCTTGCCTTGGTGGGCCCGGTGCGGTCGACGTACCGGGTGAAGCCGAGGAGGGTGGCGTAGGGCGGGAGGGTGCTGGAGGTGGACGCGTTCACGGAAGTCCTCCCAGGTCAGGACTTGGTTTAGTACACATATTCTAATCGATGGGTCTGACATCACCCAGTGAAAAGGAAGGGCAGTCCGTGTCGCGTCCGCGTGAACTCTGCGAGTGTCCGGGCGAGCCTGCGAGTGATCTTGCGAGCCGTCCGGACCACCTTGCGAGTCACCCCTACGTGCCGGGCCGGTTGCCGAGAAAGGGCATCGACGAGGAGCGGGATGCCGTGGCATGAGCAGCGATGCTTTGATGGGCTCCGAGGTGGAGACCTCTCTACTGCCAACGCCTTGACAAGAGCGGCCCCGTTGGCGAGACGGCCCAGCAGGTGGGCTGGTCATCCCCGCAGGAAGACCGTCTGCGTGCCAACCGCGTGGGTGTTCGTCCGCCGTGCGCCTACCGCTCCCGGATGGCGTAGGTCAGGTGCGTCGCCCTCGGGGAGGGCTCCGCGCGGACCGGTTCCAGGGCCACGCGGCCCGCGTCCACGCCCTCGAACAGGCGGATTCCGGAGCCGAACAGCACGGGCGACAGCGCGATCGAGAACTCGTCGACCAGGCCGGCGTTCACGTACTCCAGAATCGTCGCGCCGCCGCCCGCGATGCGGATGTCGCGGTCGCCGGCGGCCTCGCGGGCCTGGTCGAGCGCGGACTCGATGCCGTCGTTGACGAAGTGGAAGGTGGTCCCACCCGGCCGCTCCCAGGGGTCACGCTTCTCGTGCGTCACGACGAAGACCGGCGTGTGGAACGGCGCCTCCTCCGGCCACGCCTGCTCGCCGGCGTCGAACATGCGCTTGCCCAGCACGCTCGCGCCGGTGCGCTCGAACGTCTCCCGCGCGATGTCGTTGTCGCGCCCTTCCTCACCGCCCTCGCCGAGCTTCAGGTTCTCCCGGAAGAACCGCTGCGGGAAGATCCACTGATGCAGTTCCATCCACTGCCGCCCCATCAGGTCCCCGATGGACTCGGGCGCGATGAACCCGTCCAGCGACATCGACACGCTGAAGAACACCCTCCCGGCCATCAGCCCTCCGCTCCCTTTAGAACGATCTCGGTGACGTAGGCAGCCAGCTTGCTCAGGGTCTGCTGGCCGCCCTCGATCGCGTGGTACTTCTCGGCCGCCTCGTCGCGCAGCTCCTTGGTGGGGAACACCGTGCGCATCTCGATCCGGGTCGCCAGCCCGTCGGGCGCGAACGTGAGGACCGACTCGAAGGCGTTCGGGTCGCCGCGGGACTCACCGTGCAGCAGCGCGATCCCCTCCGGCGGGGCGATCTCGGTCCAGGAGATCCACTCCTGGTAGTCCGTCCCGTCCGGCCCGTGCATCACGAAGTCCCACTCCCCGCCGACGCGGAACTCGAAGGACCGCGTGGTGGTGGTGAACCCCTCCGGCCCCCACCACCGTGACAGGTGCCGCACCTCGGTGAACGCCTCGAACACCAGCTCCCGTGGGGCGTCGATGACCCGGGAGATCACGATCTCGCGGTCAGCCGTCGCGGACTGCGCCGGTGCCCCTCGTTCCAACTTGCTCATCAGCTACTCCTCCTGCCTCGCCTGCTTCAGGTCCTGCACGTACGCGTCCAGCCGGTCGAAGCTCTCGTTCCAGAACCGCTCGAACCCGCCGGCCCACTCGTGGACCGGTCGCAGCCCGCGGGCGTCGAGGCCGTACAGGCGCTGCTTGCCTGCCCTGCGGTCCCGCACCAGCCCGACCTCGCGGAGCACCCGCAGGTGTTTGGACGCCCCCGGCTGGGTCATCCCCAGCTCCTGGGCCAACTCGGTCACCGGCCGCTCACCCGCCCGCAGCAGCACCAGGATCTCCCGGCGCTGCGGCTCGGCGATCGCGTTGAAGACGTCCGATGTCGTCGCTGCTCGTGCCATGGCAACCATCATATACCCATAACGGCATGCGTTTAGGCGAGAGGAGCCAAGCAGGCCTTGTCAGATGACGATCGTGACCCTTGTCACCTGACCCGGCTCAGGCTGGTGCGCGCGAAAGGTCCGGACGTCCGGACTGCCCCTCCCGTGACGATCGGCTAGAGCTGGCCGACGTCCGTGATCCGGACGGCGGCGGCACCCACCTCGTCGGAGGCGGCCAGGTCGATCTCGGCGCTGATGCCCCAGTCGTGGTCCTCGTCGGGGTCGTCGAGGATCTGCCGGACCGTCCACCGCTCCCGGCCCTGCTCGATCATCAGCAACGCCGGGCCGCGGGCATCCGGGCCGACCCCGATCGAGTCGTACGCCTCGAAGTACGGCTCCAGCGCGTCGGCCCACGCGTCCGCGTTCCAGCCGTCCCCGGCGTCCAGCTCGCCGAGCAGGTCCCAGCGACGCAGGGCCGCCAGCTCGACCCGGCGGAACAGCGCGTTGCGCACCAGCACCCGGAACGCCCGGGCGTTGCGGGTGACCGCCGGCGGCCGGTCGTCCAGGTTGGCGTACGCCTCGGCGGCCTCCGCGACGTCGGAGGGGTTGCGCAGCCGCTCCCACTCGTCGATCAGGCTGGAGTCGACCTGGCGGACCAGCTCGCCGAGCCACTCGATGAGGTCGACCAGCTCCTCGGTCTTGGCGTCCTCGGGGACGGTCTGGCGCAGCGTCTTGTACGCGTCGGCGAGGTACCGCAGCACCAGCCCCTCGGAGCGGGTGAGGGAGTAGAACTGCACGTACTCGGTGAAGGTCATCGCCCGCTCGTACATGTCGCGGACGACCGACTTGGGGGAGAGCTGGTGGTCGGCGACCCAGGGGTGCCCCTGCCGGTACATCTCGTACGCGGCCTCCAGCAGCTCCGCGAGGGGCTTCGGGTGGGTCACCTCGTCGAGCAGTTCGAGGCGGGCCTCGTACTCGATGCCCTCGGCCTTCATCGCGGCGACCGCCTCGCCGCGGGCCTTGAACTGCTGCGCGGAGAGCACCTGGCGGGGGTCGTCGAGGATCGACTCGATCACCGAGAGCACGTCGAGGGCGTACGACGGGGACTCGGCGTCCAGCAGCTCGATGGTGGCCAGGGCGAGCGGCGACAGCGGCTGGTTGAGCGCGAAGTCGAGCTGGAGGTCGACGGTGAGCCGGACCCGGCGGCCGGTCTCGTCCGGCTCGGGCAGTTCCTCCACCACCCCGCCGGCGCGCAGCGCCCGGTAGATGGCGATCGCCCGGCGGATGTGCCGGCGCTGGGCGGCGGGCTCCTCGTGGCTGTCGGTGAGCAGGTGCCGCATCGCGGCGAACGCGTCGCCGGGGCGGCCGATGACGTTGAGCAGCATCGAGTGGCTGACCTGGAAGCTTGAGGTCAGCGGCTCCGGCTCGGCCTCGACGAGGCGGTCGAAGGTGGGCCGACCCCAGCCGATCGAGCCCTCCGGCGGCTTCTTGCGGACCACCTTGCGCCGCTTCTTCGGGTCGTCGCCGGCCTTGGCGAGGGCCTTCTCGTTGTCGATGACGTGCTCGGGGGCCTGCACGACGACCCGGCCGATGGTGTCGAAGCCCGCCCGGCCGGCCCGGCCGGCGATCTGGTGGAACTCGCGGTTCTTGAGCAGCCGGGTGCGGATGCCGTCGTACTTGCTCAGGCCGGTGAACAGCACGGTGCGGATCGGCACGTTGATGCCGACGCCGAGGGTGTCGGTGCCGCAGATGACCTTGAGCAGCCCGGCCTGGGCCAGGGTCTCGACGAGGCGGCGGTACTTCGGCAGCATGCCGGCGTGGTGCACGCCGATGCCGTGCCGGACCAGCCTCGACAGGGTCTTGCCGAATCCGGAGGTGAACCGGAACCGGCCGATCGCCTCGGCGATCATGTCCTTCTCGGCCCGGCTGGCGACGTTGACGCTCATCAGCGCCTGGGCGCGCTCCAGGGCGGCGGCCTGGGTGAAGTGCACGACGTACACGGGGGCCTGCTTGGTCTCCAGCAGCTCCTCGAGGGTCTCGTGCATCGGCGTCATCGCGTACGTGAAGATGAGCGGGACCGGCCGCTCGGCCGAACGGACGACGGCGGTCGGCCGGCCGGTGCGCCGGGTGAGATCGTCGACGAAGCGGGTGGTGTCGCCGAGGGTGGCCGACATCAGCACGAACTGCGCCTGGGGCAGCTCGATGATCGGCACCTGCCAGGCCCAGCCCCGGTCCGGCTCGGCGTAGAAGTGGAACTCGTCCATGACCACCTGGCCGACGTCGGCCCGCTCGCCCTCGCGCAGCGCGAGGTTGGCCAGGATCTCGGCCGTGCAGCAGATGATCGGGGCGTCGGCGTTGACGCTGGCGTCGCCGGTGAGCATGCCGACGTTGTCGGCGCCGAAGACCTCGCAGAGGGCGAAGAACTTCTCCGACACCAGGGCCTTGATCGGGGCGGTGTAGAAGGTGGTCCGGCTGTCGGCCAGGGCGGCGAAGTGCGCGGCGATCGCCACCAGGCTCTTGCCCGAGCCGGTCGGCGTGTTCATGATCACGTTTGCGCCGGAGACGATCTCGATGACCGCCTCCTCCTGGTGGGAGTAGAGGTCGAGGCCGCGCTCCTTCGCCCAGCCGGCGAACGCGTCGAAGAGGGTGTCGGGGTCGGCGCTTGTCGGCAGCGCGGCGGTGAGCGTCATAGCCCGTCCATCGTGCCTGCCGCAGGCCCTCCCGCGCCAACCGGGCCACCCTTCATTCGTCGGGCGCCGGCCGTTACGACAGGGCCGCGTCCGACGACAGGGGTGTCAGAGAGGGCCGGCAGGAAACCGCGCAGGGGGAGCCTGCCGGTCACGCCCGGTGGTGGATCAGGTCGAGGACCGGGCGGCCGGCGGTCAGCGCGCGGCGCTCGAACTTGGTGACCGGCCGGTGGGCGGGACGCGGGGCGTACCCGCCGTGCACGTCGGTCAGCCCCGGGTCGGCGGTGAGCGTCTCGCGCATCGACTCGGCGTACTCGGCCCAGTCGGTGGCGCAGTGCAGCGTCCCACCGGGGACCAGTCGGGAGCGCAGCAGCGCCACGTGCGCGGGCTGGATGATCCGCCGCTTGTGGTGTCGCGACTTCGGCCACGGGTCGGGGAAGAACACGTGCACCGCGTCAGCGAGCCCTCCGGCAGCGCCCGGACCAGGTCCAGCGCGTCGCCCCGCCCGACCCGCACGTTGCCCAGGCCGTGGCGCTCCACCAGGCCCAGCAGGTTGGCGATTCCGGGCGTGTGCACCTCGACGGCCAGATAGTCTCGGTTCGGGTCGCCGATGGCCATCTCGGCCGTGGCGTCCCCCATCCCGGACCCGATCTCCAGCACCACGGGGGCCCGGCGGCCGAAAAGCCCCGCCAGGTCCACCGGCGCGGCGAGGTCGTCGGTGATCGTCATGCCGTACGCCGGCCAGAGCCGGTTCAGGTCGTCGACCTGACGGTCGCTCATCCGGCCGCGCCGGGGGTGGAAGGTGCGGATCCGGGGCGCGTGCGGCGGCACGGTCGCGGCGGGGTTCGGTTCGGTGGAGGTCACAGCGACCCGAGCGTACGCGACGGCCACGCCGGACCGGATGTGATGTACGACGGGGACGGGCGGACCCGTCCCTGTGATGTACGACCGGGACGGGCGGACCGTCCCGTACGGCAGGCCGGGCGGCCGGTGCCCGGCGTCGCGCTACCGCGCCGGGAGGGGTCATGGGGTCAGCCACGCGCCTCGGCGCCGCGCTGGCGGTCGCGGTCGCCGCGGTCGCCGGACCGCTCGCGGTCACCACGGTCAGCGTGGTCGCCGGACCGCTCGCGCGGGTCGCGCGGGCCGCCGGTGCCCCCGCGGTCGCCCCGGCGCCCGAGGCGTCGGCCGGTCAGCCCGGCGGCGGCCAGCCCGGCTGGATCGTCTTCGTCGAGGTCAGCCCCGGCACGGTGCAGCCCGGTTACCTGGTCGGCGTCCGCGCGAGCTGCCACGACAACTCGGTGCCGGCCATCGTGGTCTCCGACGCCTTCGGCCGGGTCGCCGCCCGACCGGACCGCGGCCTGCTGACCGCGTCCCCGATGGTCCGGGAGCGCGTCTGGCCGGGCAACTACCGGGTCAAGCTGGAGTGCCGGGGCGGGGAGACCGCGACCACGATGCTCCAGGTGGTCAAGCGGGCCCCCTCGCCCTCGCCCACCCACAGGCCGACGCGCGAGCCGGCCCCGCACCCGACGCACCCGGCGGCGCAGCACCCGAGCCGGGGCCCGAACACCGGCTTCGGCGGCACCGCCGGGGCGGCCACCGGCGGCCTGCTGCTGCCCGGGGGTGTGGCGCTGGCCGTGGCCGGGGTGACGATCGGTCTGGCCACCAGGCGCCGGCCCCGCGTCCGCCGCGCCGCCGGCGGGAGCTGAGACCGGCCGTGGCCTCCGCACGCGTACCCCGGTTGTCCGCCCCGCCGGTCGATGCCGCGCAGCCGGCGGAGCGCCGGCCGTGGTCGGTGCCGGTGGCCGTGGTCCTGGTGCTGGTCGGCGTCTTCGCCACCGGCGCGGGGCTGGGCCGCGTGTCCGGGCCGCTCGACTGGGTCGCCGGAACCGCCGGCCGGCCCGCCGCCGGCGCTCCCGGTCTGGCGGCCAGCCGACCGGTGTCCCTGGCCGTGCCGGCGATCGGGGTCTCCGCGCCCGTGGCGCCGGTCGGGCAGGCGCCCGACGGGTCGGTCGACGTGCCACCGCTGGCGAATGCGGACGAGACCGGCTGGTACGACCGTGGCCCGACCCCGGGCGAGCCGGGCCGGGCGGTGATCGTCGGGCATGTGGACACAAAGAGCGGCCCGGCGGTCTTCTACGACCTGAGCAAGCTCAAAACCGGCGACCGGATCGAGGTGACCCGCGCCGACGGCGACGTGGTGCTCTTCGCGGTGGACTCGGTCGAGCACTTCGGCAAGGACGCCCTGCCCGCCGACCGGGTGTACGGCGACGACGGGCCGCCGGGACTACGGCTGATCACCTGCGGCGGCCAGTGGGTCGGCGGGCGGACCGGCTACGCCGACAACGTGGTCGCCTTCGCCTCGCTGGTCGACACCCGCCGCCCCTGACGCCCCTAACTTGGTGAAAGGGCTGCACGCCGGCCTGGCCGTCAGGCCACCTGCATTCGCAGCGCCGTCAGCTCCGACTCCTCGGCGCCGTGCTTCACGAGGTAGGCGGAGACGGAACCATGGATGCTGCGAATCCAGAGCATCGCCCGATGGATGAGGGTGGCGGAGACAAGAAGGGTGCCGTGTCCTGCCGTGGACGATGCCGTTTTCACGGTCAGGCCCAGCTCGGCGTTCGACCGGAGGAAGTCCGCGGTGACCTCCGCCTCGGACGCTCCCAGCAACGTCTGGAGGACGGCAACGACGACACCTGTCCGGTCCTTGCCGGAGGCGCAGTGAACCAGCACGGGCGGGCCCGGGGTAAGAAGACAACGAATGACAGCGACCGCGGAACGCCCCGCGTGCCCGGGACATATCCCGCAGTCTCGTCACCGGGCGAAGGTCGCCACTCTCCTGCCCGGCGTCGTCCTGGTGCGGGACACGAAGAATCGCCACGGCGGCACGCTGACGTTCGCTTCAGACGCGTGGCGTGGTTTCGTAGCGCTGGCGTAGGCGATCGGTCCGGTCGGCTGACTGCGGCTGATCCCGGGCACAGTCACTGCACTCTCACGTAGACGCGTCCGGCCAGAGTGACTCCGACGGGCTTGTCTCCTGGGGTGACCAGTGGGACTGGATCACCGTAAGGCCCCCGTACTTCCCCTTTCTTTTCTGCCCCGGCGCGTCTCATGATCGTCTGTCGTTCAGCGAGAACCGGTACGGCGTGTCGCGTCCGTTTTCAGCAGACGATCATGACGCTCAGACACGCGGGCAAGTCGGTGTGGGTCGGTAGCGGCTCCCACACGCCAGGGAGCGGCTACCCCGTCAGCGTGATCAACTTTGCCTCGCTGGCCGGCCCGTGCCGCCCCCTGACGGGCCCCGCGACCCGGATCAGGGCCGGGGCGGCACCTGGAGGACCACGTCGAACTCCAGCAGGCTCGCGCCCGAGGCGACCGGACGCCGCTGCTCGCCGCCCTCGCCGCCGGCGTGCGCGGCCCGGGACGGCCCGGCCGCCCACGCCTGGTAGGCCTCCTCGGTCTCCCATTTTGTATAGACGAAGTAGCGCTTCTCGCCGCCGACCGGGCGCAGCAGTTCGAAGCCGAGGAAGCCGGGGGAGCCCTCCACCGCGCCGGCCCGGGCCGCGAACCGCCGCTCCAGCTCCTCGCCCGCGCCGTCCGGTACGTCGATTGCGTTGATCTTCACGACTGCCATGTCCCCACCCTAACCGCCGGCCGGACGCACCCGGCCGGCGTCAGGGCGTCGGCGCGGCCGGGACCGGGTCGGCGTCCACCACGATCGGGGCGTGGTCCGAGGGGCCCTTGCCCTTGCGGGCCTCCCGGTCCACGTACGCGGCGCGGACCGCCAGGGCCAACGGCGCGGACGCGTACACCAGGTCGATCCGCATGCCCTTGTTCTGGTGGAACATCCCCGCCCGGTAGTCCCAGTACGTGTAGGGGTGCGGGCCCTTCATCGGGGTGGGCACCACGTCGTGCAACCCCAGGTCGCGCAGCGCCGCGAGGGCGGCCCGCTCGGCGGGGGTGACGTGGGTGGAGGCGGCGAACAGCGCGGGGTCCCAGACGTCGGCGTCCGTCGGGGCCACGTTGAAGTCGCCGCAGACCGCCACTGGCGGCCCGCCGGTCAGTTCCCGCTCCAGCACGTCCCGGAGGCCGGCGAACCAGGCCAACTTGTACGCGTAGTGCGGGTCGTCGACGGCGCGGCCGTTGGGCACGTACACCGACCAGACCCGCAGCCCGGCGCAGGTGGCCGAGATGGCCCGGGCCTCCGGCTCGGGGAAGCCCGGCTCATCGGGGAAGCCGACCGTCACGTCGGCCAGGCCGACGCGGGACAGGATCGCCACCCCGTTCCACCGGCCGTCGCTGTGGCTGGCCACGGTGTAGCCCAACTCGCCGACCTCGGCCACCGGGAACGCCCCGTCGGGGCACTTGGTCTCCTGGAGGCAGACGACGTCGGGGCCGGTGGCGGCCAGCCAGTCGAGCAGCCGGGGCAGGCGGGCCTTCACCGAGTTCACGTTCCAGGTCGCCAGGCGCATGCCTCCAGCCTGCCGTATCCCCGCCCCGACCGCCCGGTCAGCTCCCCGGGGTGTCGCCCGGTCGGCCCTGCTCGGCCAGGAACCGTTCCAGCTCGGCGCCCAGCTCGTCGGCGGTGGGCAGGGGACCGGCCTCCGCGGCGAGCAGGTTCTTCTCGCCCCGACCCCGGGCGAACGCGTCGTACTGCTCCTCCAGGGCCGAGACGAGGGCGGCGGCGTCCTCGGTCTGTGCGACCTGCCGGTCGATCTCGACCCGGACCACCTCGGCGGCCGAGCGCAGCCCGTCGCGGGGCAGCAGCAGTCCGGTGCTGCGGGACACCGAGGCGAGCAGCACCTCGGCGGCAGCCGGATACTCGGCCTGGGCGACGTAGTGCGGTACGTGGGCGGAGAAGCCGAGCGCGTCGCGGCCCAACTCGCCGAGGCGGAACTCCAGCAGGTGCCCGACACTGCCGGGGACCTGGACGCGTTGCAGCCACGGCTCGTACCCGGAGATCAGCTCGCGTCTCGTGGCGTGTGCGGTGACCCCGGTCGGCCGGGTGTGCGGGACCGCCATCGGGATCGAGTTGAGCCCGACGGTGAGCCGGACGTCGAGCCGGGCCGACAGCCCGCCGACGGCGGCCACGAAACGCTCCCACTGCAGATCAGGCTCGGGGCCGGTGAGCAGCAGGAAGGGGGTCTCGTCGTCGTCGCGCAGCAGGTGCACCTCCAGCGTGGGCGCCTCGTACTCCTCCCAGTGGTCCTCGACGAAGGTCATCGCCGGGCGCCGGGACCGGTAGTCGTAGAGCTGGTCGATGTCGAAGCGGGCGACCTGGCGCGCGTCGAGGGAGGTGAGCAGCTGCTCCCGGGCCAGCCGGGTGGCGCTCCCGGCGTCGACGAAGCCGGTGAGGGCCTGGATGAGGACCGGCTGCCCGAGGTCGGGCAGCTCGTCGGAGAGTTCATAGAGCTCGTGTGGGTCGAGCACCGGTGCGGACCTCCCTGGAATGTGCCAACGGGGCGCCGTGCCGCGCACAGCCCCCGGTTCGGGGAACGTACCCGCCATCCTCGTGCATTCCTGCGTCGACGGTCCGACGGGAAGGTTCATGATCACAATTAGGTGAACGCCCTCTTCCGGCGGCGTCGCCCGTCCCGCCGGGGTCGGACGGCCGACCCGGTGTCGGCCGAACGGGGGAGAGGTCGGTCTCCCCGCTCGTCGTGGGCGTTAGCTGCCCGGCTCGGTGTGCCTCCGTCGGCCCCGGAGGTTCGTCCGGTCCGCCCGGCTCGTGCCGGTGCGGCCCGCCGGCTGCCCGGGTGCCCGGCGTGGCGGGCGGAAGTGTGACGATGGACACCCATAGGCCCGGGGTCATCCGGATTTGTCCCGCCTAGTGTCGGCGGATGCGTGACGACGGCACCCTCGACGACCAGCAGAACCCGGGCGTGGCGGCTGGCCGTTCGGACGTTACCACCTCGTCCGAACGGCCAGCTACTACTTCCACCACCACCGACGGCACCCGCCCCGAGCGCCACCGGATTCCTTCCCCTGGCGGTACGACTACCCGCCCCGGGCGGTTGCGTAACCTGCTCGCCCCCGGCCGTTCCGCGTCCGGTACCGCCGCCCCGGGCGGCCCGTCGCGCCGGCCCGGGCGGACCGTGGTCGCCCTGGCCGCCGGCGTGACCTGCTGCCTCGGCCTTGCCGCCCTGGCCCAGGCCCGGCAGGAGACGCGGGACGACACCGCCGCCCGGGCGGCCGTCGCCAGCGCCGACCTGGAGCGGCGTGCCGCCGGCGACACCGCTTCCCGGTCGCTGGACCGGGTGTCCGCGACGACCCCGTCCGCGACCGTCAGCCCCTCCGCCGCGACCCCGTCCGCCTCCGCCACCACCGTCGATCCGGACACCTCCCGGGCTCCCGCCCCCCGCAAGCGGCCCGCGCGCCCGGCGGATCCCGCCCCGGTCGCCGGACTGACCAAGGCGCAGATGGCCAACGCGAAGGTGATCGTGCGGACCGGCAAGGCGATGGGGGTGCCCCGCAGAGGACTGGTCATCGCCGTGGCGACCGCGATGCAGGAGAGCAACCTCTACAACGTGGCCAGCGGCGTGCTGCCCGAGTCGCAGAAGTACCCGCACCAGGGGGTCGGCTGGGACCACGACTCGGTCGGGCTGTTCCAGCAGCGGGCCAGCAGCGGCTGGGGCGAGGTGGGCCAGCTCATGGACCCGGCGTTCGCCACCCGGCAGTTCCTCGCCGCGCTCCAGCAGATCCCCGGCTGGCGTGACCTGCCGCTGACCGTGGCGGCCCAGGCTGTGCAGATCTCCGCGTATCCGGACCTGTACGCCCAGCACGAGTGGCGGGCGACCGAGGTGGTCAACGCGCACCTGGCCGCGTGAAATGATCACCGCGCGGGCCGGGCACGCACAGTGAGGAACACAGTGGACGCATGGGGGTTGCTCCCACGGGGTACACATGGTGGAGGCAACCTACAGGAGGACGACATGTCAGCACTGGTGCAGCGGATCAGCCGGTTCCTCCGCTCCCCGCAGGGACAGAAGATCGTCGACCGGGGCCGCCGTGAGATGGCGAAGCCGGAGACCCAGCGCAAACTGAAGCAGTTGGCCTCCCGCCTGTCCACCCGGCGCTGAGCGCCGGCGCCGTCGTACCCGCACGTCACCGACCCCCGGGAGCCTCCGTGACCGACCCCGCCCCCGTCGACGGCCAGCCCAGCACCCCCGCCCCGGAGCCGGCCGCGCCGCGTCCACCGGCGGTGATCCCCACCGCCGCCCAGGACGTCCCGGAGGCGCCGCCGGCCCGGCTCTGGGACCGGATGCGGGAGGACCCGCAGTACGCCCCGGAGCACCTCGCCCTGGAGGCGGTGCGCCGCCTCGGGCCCGAGGCGGCCCAGTGGGCGGCCCGGGTGCGGGCGGAGCGGCCGGGCGTGCCGGCCGAGGAACTGGCCGACCAGGCGGTCCGCAAGTTCGTCACCCTGGCCCGGCTCTCCGGCGCGGTCTCGGGCGCGGCCGGGCTGCCCGGCGCGGTGGTCGACGTCGGGGTGCTGGCCTGGACGCAGGCCCGGATGGTGCTGCACATCGCGGCGGCCCACGGGATCGATCCGACCCACCCCGACCGGGCCACCGACCTGCTGGTGCTGCAGAAGGTGCACAAGGTCGCCGGGACCGCCCGGCTGGCGCTGGGGGTGGCTGCCGGGCGGGAACGGGCCGGGGCGCTGTTCGGCTCCGGGGGGCAGAACGCGCTGGGCAAGGCGATGATCCGGCTGAGCGTGCGGTTGGCCCAGATGGCCGGGGTGCGGGCGGCGAAGCGGGTCTTCGCCAAGGTGATCCCGGGCGCGGCGATCATCCTCGGCACCTGGGCCAACTCGTCGGCCACCAAGGACCTCGCCGAGCGCTCCCGGCACCTCTACCGCAGCACGCCCCCGACCGACTCCCCCACCTGACGCCGTCGCCGGCTCGGGCTCGCGGTGATCCATGATCGTCTGACGGGAACCGGCGTGACACGCCGGGCGGGGTGCCGGTAAGGGTCAGACGATCGTGGGCCCGGGTTCAGTCGAAGCCGGCGGCCCGCCAGGTCGCGTCGGCCAGCCGGCCCTGCCCGGCGACGTTGGGGTGGAACCAGTCCAGCGCGTTCACCAGGTCGAGGGTGAAGCGCACCCGGTGCACGGCCCCGCCGTCGTACCGGCACCGCGAACCGTGCGCCCGGCAGGCCGCCTTCAACTGCGCGTTGTAGGCGTCGATCCGGTCCCGCACCCTGGCCCGGCGGGCCACGTCGGCGGGCGCGGTCGAGGTCGCGTCGGCCAGCAGCGCCGGGCAGATGCCGTGCCGCCAGGCCCGCACCGCCCGGGAGTCCGTGTGCCCGACCTCCCACAGCCGGTACAGGTCGGGGATGCTGACCACCAGCACCCGCGCCTTCGGGCGACCCTTGCGCAGCACCCGCAGGCCCCGGTCCACCTCGCTGCGGAAGGTGGCCACCGGGGTCATCGCGTCGACGTCGTCGCGGCACACGTCGTTCGCGCCGATCAGCACCGTGACGTAGTCGGCGCGGTCGCGTACCGCCGCCTCGGCCTGCCCGGCCAGCGCCGCGGCCCGCGCGCCCGGCTTGGCGTGGTTGTACGCCTTCCCGCGCAGCTTCGGGTTCCGGTCGACCAGCCGCTGGTAGTGGCTGTCCACCCGCAGCCCGTCCCCGGTCGACCAGGAGTTGCGCTCGCACGAGCTGAGCATCAGGCAGGAGCCGAAGCCGGCGCTGATCGAGTCACCGAGCGCGGCCATCGCGGCCGGCGTGCCGGGCGCGGGCGATCCGCCCGACGGCCGGGGCTGGGCGCTGCCCCCGTCCTCACAGGCGAGCGCGACCAGGGCCGCCAGGCAGGCGACCGCGGCGACCCAGCGTCGAGGCATCATTCCCCAGTCCCGCGGCGGAGTGCGACAGCGCGGTAACCCTATGCGGGACACCGGGTCGGGGGGTGGCCTCCTGTCGGCTTTCCGGCAGTTTGCCCCGTCGTCGCCCAGCGAGTGGTAATGGGCATGCGGTGCGGCCGGGTCGGTTAACCGCGTCGATCGGGGGTAGCTCGCAGGGATGACGAGATCGCAGCCCCGACGTGCCCGCGGAACGGTGGGCCACGCGTACAGCGCGCTCAACCTCCGCCTCGCGCTCGCCGGCTTCGGGCTGGTGACCATGGCGGTCTTCGCCGTGCTGGCGTTCCGGGCCGACCTGGTGTGGCTGGGCGTGGTCTGCGCGGTCTTCGCCGCCGTCGCCGTGGTCGACCTTTTCGTCATCCAGCGCCGTCGGGCCGCGCGCCGCCGGGAGCAGCCGGGCGCGCGGCACTCGCTGTTCGAGTGACAGGAGTACGAGATGCCCATCGCCACCACCAACCCCGCCACCGGGCAGGTGCTCAAGTCGTACGACCCGATGTCGACCGAGCAGCTCGACGCGGCGATCGAGCGGGCCGACCTGGCCTTCCGGGACCTGCACCGGACCACCGTCGCCCAGCGGGGGCGGTGGCTGAGTGCCGCCGCCGACCTGCTCGACGCCGAGCGCGACGACACCGCCCGGCTGATGACCACCGAGATGGGCAAGACGTACGCCGCTGCGCGGGCCGAGGTGACCAAGTGCGCGTCGGCCTGCCGGTTCTACGCCGCGCACGCCGAGCGGATGCTCGCCGACGAGCCGGCCGACGCCCGCGCCGTCAACGCCACCCGCGCGTTCGTCCGGTACCAGCCGATCGGGCCGGTGCTGGCGGTGATGCCGTGGAACTTTCCGCTCTGGCAGGTCATGCGGTTCGCCGCCCCGGCGCTGATGGCCGGCAACACCGGCCTGCTCAAGCACGCCTCGAACGTGCCGCAGACCGCCCTGTACCTGGAGGGCCTGTTCCGCCGGGCCGGCTTCGCGGAGGGCGCGTTCACCACCCTGCTCGTCGGCTCGGACGCGGTGGACCGGATCCTCAGCGACCCGAGGGTGCGCGCCGCCACCCTCACCGGCAGCGAGCGCGCCGGCCGGTCGATCGCCCAGATCGCCGGCCGGGAGCTGAAGAAGACCGTGCTGGAGCTGGGCGGCAGCGACCCCTTCGTGGTGATGCCCTCGGCCGACCTGGACCGGGCCGCCGAGGTCGCCACCACCGCCCGCTGCCAGAACAACGGCCAGTCCTGCATCGCCGCGAAGCGGTTCATCGTGCACACCGACGTCTTCGACGCGTTCGCCGAGAGGTTCGCCGCGAACATGGCCGCGCTGCGGGTCGGCGACCCGATGGACGCCGGCACCGACGTGGGGCCGCTGGCCAGCTCCGGCGGCCGGGACGAGGTCCACGCCCAGGTGCGGGACGCCGTGGACCACGGCGCCACGGTGCTGTGCGGCGGCGAGAAGCCGGCCGGGGACGGCTGGTTCTACCCGCCGACCGTGGTCACCGACCTGACCCCGCAGATGCGGATGTGGACCGAGGAGGTGTTCGGGCCGGTCGCCGGGCTCTACCGGGTCTCCTCGTACGCCGAGGCCATCGAGGTGGCCAACGGCACCGCGTTCGGCCTCGGCTCCAACGCCTGGACCACCGACCCGGACGAGCAGGAGCGCTTCGCCGCCGACCTGGACGCCGGCAGCGTCTTCATCAACGGGATGACCACCTCGTACCCGGAACTGCCCTTCGGCGGGGTGAAGAACTCCGGGTACGGCCGGGAGTTGTCCGCGCTGGGCATGCGCGAGTTCTGCAACACCAAGACCGTCTGGGTGGGCCGGGGCGAGGCCCCGGCCGGCGCCGGGGCGCACGCCGAGTAGCGATTGCCCGGACACCGTCATGGGTAGGAGGTGCGGTCATGACGGTGTTCGGCTTCCACGCGTCCCACGAGCAGATCCACCCGGCCAAGTTGCTGGAGGCGGTGATCCACGCCGAGCGGGCGGGCTTCGACGCGGCCATGTCCTCGGACCACTTCTCCCCGTGGAGCGCCCGGCAGGGCCAGTCCGGGTTCGCCTGGTCCTGGCTCGGCGCCGCCCTCCAGGCCACGAACCTGCCCTTCGGCGTGGTCAACGCCCCCGGCCAGCGGTACCACCCGGCGATCATCGCGCAGGCGATCGGCACCCTCGGGGCGATGTACCCGGGTCGGTTCTGGGCGGCCCTGGGCACCGGCGAGGCCAGCAACGAGCACATCACGGGGGACACCTGGCCGCGCAAGGACGTCCGCACCGCCCGGCTGCGTGAGTGCGTCGACGTGATCCGGGCGCTGCTGGCCGGCGAGGAGGTCAGCCACGACGGCCTCGTCACGGTCGACCGGGCGAAGCTGTGGACCCGGCCCGAGCAGCCGCCGGCGCTGATCGGCGCGGCGGTCAGCGTGGCCACCGCCCGCTGGTGCGCCGAATGGGCCGACGGGCTGATCACCGTCAACGCCCCCACCGGTCACCTGCGACAGATGATCGACGCCTACCGGGACGCGGGCGGTCGGGGGCCGCTGCACCTCCAGGTGCACGTGAGCTGGGCGCCCGACCAGGCCGAGGCCGAGGCCCTCGCGTACGACCAGTGGCGCAGCAACGTGTTCGCTCCGCCGATCTGCTGGGACCTGGACACGGCCGAACACTTCGACGCCGTCTCCGCCGACGTGCCGCTGGAGAAGGTGACCTCGACGGTCAACGTCTCCGCCGACCTCGGCCGGCACGTCGGGTGGCTCCAGGAGTACCTGGAGCTGGGCTTCGACCAGATCGCCCTGCACCACGTCGGGCAGGAGCAGCGGGCCTTCATCGACACCTTCGGCGCCGAGGTGCTGCCGAAACTGCGGGCGGCGTGATCCGTCCGGACGGGGTCGCGGCCTAGGCTCGTACCCCATGGAGTCACTGTTCGAGGTCGTCGTCTTCCTCGCGATCGCGACGCTCGGCGCGGCGTTGGCCCGCAGGCTCGGCCTGCTGGCGCCGATCCTGCTGGTGGTCGTCGGCCTCGTGCTCTCCTTCGTGCCCGGCTTCCCCCAGGTCCGGCTCGACCCGGATCTGGTCCTGGTGGGCATCCTGCCGCCGCTGCTGTACGTGGCGGCGCTGGAGACGTCGGTGCCGGCGTTCCGGCTCAACCTGCGGCCGATCCTGCTGCTCGCCGTCGGCCTGGTGATCTTCACGGCGTTCGCCGTCGGCCTCGTCGTGCACCTGCTGCTGCCGGCGGTGCCGTTCGCGGTCTGCCTGGCCCTCGGCGCGGTGGTGGCCCCGCCCGACGCGGTGGCCGCCACCGCGATCGCCCGGCGGATCGGGCTGCCGCGCCGGGTGGTGACCATCCTCGAGGGCGAGAGCCTGATCAACGACGCCACGGCGCTGGTGCTGCTGCGGGTGGCCACGATGGCGACGATCGGCACCTCGGTCGGGGTCGGGGACGTGGCCTGGGAGGTGGTGGCGGCCACCGGCGGCGGCATCCTGGTCGGGCTGGCCGGTGTGGTGGTCTTCGGGTTCCTGCACAAGCGGATCAGCGACGCCGTGCTGGACAACGCGCTGTCGCTGATCGTGCCGTTCGCGGTGGTCTTCGCCGCCGAGGCGATCCACGCCTCCGGCGTGGTCGCGGTGGTGGTGACCGGGCTCGGGATCGGGCACCGGATGCCGATGCTGATGTCGGCGGCCTCCCGCCTTCAGATCGGCGCGTTCTGGCGGCTGACCCGGTTCCTGCTGGAAGGGCTGGTCTTCCTGCTCGTCGGCCTGCAACTGCGCGAGGTGGTGCGGGACCTCGACGAGCCGCTCGGCTTCCTGACCGCGATCACCGCGGCGGTGCTGGCGACCGTCGTCCTGGCCCGGTTCGTCTGGATCTTCCCGGCCACGTACCTTGCCCGGCTGGTGCCCCGGGTCCGGCAGCGCGAGACGAGGCCGTCGGCGAAGTTTCCGATCGTCATCGGCTGGGCCGGGATGCGCGGGGTGGTGACCCTCGCCGCCGCGCTGGCCCTGCCACTCACCCTCGCGCAGGACCGCCCCTACCCCCGGCAGCTGTTCATCTGGCTGGCCTTCGCGGTGATCGTGGTGACGCTGGTCGCCCAGGGCGCCACCCTGCCGGCGGTGGCCCGCCGGCTCAGGCTGCCGCCGGACGACCCGATGCAGGACGCGCTCTCCGCGGCCGGCGTCCAGCAGCAGGCCAGCCGGGCCGCCCGGGAGCGGCTCGACGCGCTGGCGGACAGCGCGCCGAAGGCGGTCGTGGACCGGCTGCGCCGAGGGCTGGAGGAGCGCACCAACCTGGCCTGGGAGCGGCTCGGCGGTACCGTTCGGGAAACCCCGTCCCAGGCGTACGGTCGGCTGCGGCAGGAGATGATCGACGCGGAGCGGGAGGTGTTCCGGGCCGCCCGCGACGCCGGCCGGATTCCCGAGGAAGTGCTGGTGCGGGCCTACCGTGACCTGGACCTGGAGGAGTCGTTGCTGCGACAGGAGACCGACTGATGAGCTGCCAGCATCTCACCGAGGCGGGTGCCGTCGAGCCGCTGACCACGGCGGAGTGCCCCGACTGCGTTGCCGTCGGCAACGACGACTGGGTGCACCTGCGGGCGTGCCTGGCCTGTGGGCAGGTCGGCTGCTGCGACTCCTCGCCGTACCAGCACGCCACGAAGCACTTCGAGGCCACCGGGCACCCGGTGATGCGCTCGATCCAGCCGGGGGAGGCGTGGCGCTGGTGCTTCGTCGACGAGGAGATCGGCTGACGCCTCCCGTCATGGGTCGGGTGCTCGTCCTCAACTGCGGCAGCCGTGCGGCGCGGCTCAGCCGTGCGACATGGCTCAGCCGTGCGACATGGCTCAGCCGTGCGACATGGCTCAGCCGTGCGGCGCGGCGCGGGAGGCGAGGGCGCGGCGGGTCAGCGTCGGGGTGAGCAGGCCGACCAGAGCCAGCAGCGCGGCCAGGGCAAGCCAGCCGGGCCACCCGCCGTCGAGCAGCAGCAGGGTCAGCAGGGCCGGCCCGACCGCCCGGGCCAGGCCGGCGAGCAGCCCGTCCGCGCCCTGGTACGCGCCGATCGCATCGGGCGGGGCCAGGTCGTAGGCGAGGCTCGCCCCCGCGGTGCCGTGCCACATGTCGCCGACGGTGAAGACGGCGGTGGCGAGCAGCAGCAGCGCGGTCGCCGGCAGGGCCGGCAGGCCGGCCGTGGCCGCGTACAGCAGCATGGCGGCGGCCAGCACCAGGCCGGCGCGGCGCATCGTCGCGGCGGCCGGGACGGCGGTCGTCGCGCCCCGGCTCAACGGGACCGCGAGCAGCACGGTGAGCACGGTGTTCACCAGCAGCACCGCCGAGACCACGGCCGGCGGCGCGCCGGTGCGGGTCACCGTCCACAGCGGCACCACCAGGGTGAGCGTCACGTAGTGCAGCGAGAGCACCGCCGAGGCGAGGCTCACCGCGAGGAACGGGCCGTCGCGCAGTGCCCGGCCCCGCAGTGCCCGGCCCCGCAGTGCCCGGCCCCGCAGTGCCCGGCCCCGCTGGTGCCGGGATGCCCTGATCCGCCCGGCCGGGGGGAAAGCGGGCAGCCGCAGCAGCAGCGCCGCCGAGAGCAGGTAGGTCGCCGCGTTCCCGACCACCAGCAACTGGTACGCCAGGTGGGTGTCCGCCGCGAGCGCGAACCCGGCCAGCCCGGCGCCGACGGCGATGCCCAGGTTGGCCACCGCCCGCAGGGTGGCGAAGGCGTGCACCCGCCCCTCGGGGCCGCCTACGGCGGCGACCAGCGCGGCCCGTACCGCCAGGTTGCCGGACGCGAGCAGCGCGTCGACCAGGGCGACGGCCAGGAAGACCGGGAACGAGTCGACCAGCAGGTACGCCGTCGCGGCGGCGGCCTGGAGCACCTGGAGGACGGCCCGCAGCGTACGCGGGTCGTGCCGGTCGGCGAGTCCGCCGAGCGGGACGCTGGCGGTCAGCCCGACGAGGCCGGCCACGGTCAGCCCGACGCCCACAGAGGAGGCGCTCAGCCCCACGTCGCGGGTGAGGAAGAGCGCCTGGCCGGTGAGCCAGAGCCCGACGCCGACGGTGTTGGCCAGGGTGGCCCACGCGAGGGTGCGCAGTCGCCCCGGGGGCGGTAGTGGCGACACCGCCGCCCACCACGTCATCCCCCGACCGTAGGGCGGGACGCCGTGCGGCGATGCCCCGCCGGCCGCGACTCCGATCACAGTGGACACCCGACTGGTCGGCCGTTCCCCTCATGATCGTCTTCTTCGTCGGCGAGGACATCGCCCGGCGTCTCGTCTCCGCAATCGTCGGACGATCACGATCCCCCGACACGGCTCGTATGACGCAACCGTTATGCGCCGGATAGACCAAGGCCGATTTATTGTCGACGCACATCGATGGAGGCGGCAGCGCCGCCGTGATCCAGAGGAGTGCGTGTGATCCGACGACACCTGCTGCGCACGGTGGGAGCCGTAGCCGCGGTGGTCCTGTCCGCGGCCGGCATGCTGGCCGCGACCGGCACCAGCGCGTCCGCCGTCCGCACCGTCTACTACGACGCGAGCCGGGCCGGCGAGTTCCGTACCAACTTCGACCAGGCCGCCCAGATCTGGAACGGCAAGGTCAGCACCGTCCGGCTGCTGCCGGCCACCCCGGGCAACATCACCATCTACGTCGACGCCGGCTGGCCCCGGGCGCAGACGACCTCGCTCGGCAACGGCCGGGTGTGGATGGGCTGGCAGGCGGTGAACCAGGGGTACAACCGGACCCGGATCGCCACCCATGAGATCGGCCACATCCTCGGCCTGCCCGACAACCGTACCGGGCTCTGCACCGACCTGATGTCCGGCAGCAGCGCGCCGGTCTCCTGCGCCAACGCGAACCCCAGCGCCGCCGAGGCGTCCCGGGTCAACTCGCTGTTCGCCGGCAGCCTCGCCGCCGGGTCGACCGCCGAGAAGACGTACGTCTGGAACGGCGAGGAGGCCGACGGGGACATCTCGCCGAACGTCGTCGGCGGCGTCACCGCCTCGGAGAACTACTCCTTCCTGGTGTACAGCTCCGGCTGCACCGCCTCGCTGATCAAGGCCAACTGGGTGGTCACCGCGAAGCACTGCCCGACGCCGGCCTCGGTGCGGGTGGGCAGCACCAACCGCACCAGCGGCGGCACCGTCGCCGCGGTGAGCAGGGCGGTCAACCACCCGTCGATCGACGTCAAGCTGTTCCAGCTCGCCAGCTCGGTCAGCCACGCGCCGGCCACGATCCCGACCACCTCGGGAGCGGTGGGCACCGCCACCCGGATCATCGGCTGGGGCCAGACCTGCCCGACGTCCGGCTGCGGCTCCGCGCCGACCGTGGCCCGGGAACTGGACACCTCGATCGTGGCCGACAGCCGGTGCAGCGGCATCAACGCCACGTACGAGATCTGCACCAACAACACCGGCGGCGTCGCCGGCGCCTGCTACGGCGACTCCGGCGGTCCCCAGGTCCGCAAGGTCAACGGCGTGTGGAACCTGATCGGCGCGACCAGCCGGGCAGGCAACAACAACCCCACCTGCGCCACCGGCCCGTCCATCTACGGTGACCTGCCGTCGATCCGCACCTGGATCAACACCCAGGTCGGCGGCCTCCCCGTCGCCTGACCCGCACCGCGCCACCGGTCAGCACCGGGGCGCCCGCTCCTGCCGGGAGCGGGCGCCCCACCGCATGCACGGCGAAAACCCGTTGTCGCCGCCGGGGGCGGTGCTGGGGTGTCGGGCATGGATACGGTGCGGGCCGCGACGGCGGGGGAACTGGTTGCGCTCCAGCGGATCGAGGTGGCCTCGGGGGATACGCGCGCTGCCGACACCATCGGCCCTGCCGGGTCGGCCTTTGCCGGGTCGGCCTGCCCTGCGTTGGTCCCTATGGAGCTGCCCCGTTTGTGCTGTCGATGGAGCGGGAGCGTGGACGGGGCAGCTCCATAGGGGCCGAAGGGCAGGTTCCCCGGCCGGGGGGGCATTCGTCAGGCCGCCGCCCGACTGTCCGCTGTGCGGGGCGGCGTAGCGGCGACCTCCCGGGGCATGTGCGGGAGAAAGGACATAACGCAGGACCGGCCAGACCGAGGCCCTAACCAGGGCCTCGGGTCACCCCCCACCCGCCGCTTCCGAGAGCCGCCGCGCCGAATGATCCGCGCAAATACACGGAATTCGTGGCCCTGCAGGGCGGAAAGGCCACTAATTCCGTGAACTTGCGCGGACCGGCGCCTGCGCCGACGAAGGCTGGCAGTTCTCCGTATCCGGGGCACCGTCGCCGTACTGGACGCCTTTACCGCAGCCGCCGACTTCCGCAGCCGTCCGCCAGCATCCGCACGGCGACCCTGGTTGGCCACTGTGAAGCGCAATGTACGAGCCTCTTCCAGTTCTCGGAGCGGGCCGGGCCGGCGCGGCGGTCGCGCCGCGCCGGCCCGGGGTGGGGTGGGTCAGGACAGGGTGCAGGGGGAGCCGTTGACCGTTACCAGGCCGGGGGCGGGGTTGGCGCCGCCGGCGGTGGTCGCGTTGAAGCCGAACATCGCGGTGGCGCCCGGGGCGATCCGGGCGTTGTACGACTCGTTCTTCGCGGTCACCGTGGCCCCGGACTGGGTCACCCTCGCCATCCACGCCTCGCGCACCCGCTGGTCGCCGGTGAACGCGAACCGGGCGGTCCAGCCGTTCACCGCGGCGGGGCCCGTGTTACGGATGGTCACCTGGGCGGTGAACCCGGTGCCGCCGGACCAGGCGCCGTGGTTGGTGTACGACACGGCGCAGGTCGGGGCCGGCACGGCCGCCGCGTCGTCCTGGTCGGCGAGGAACGAGGCCAGCCAGGCCAGCGCCGAGTTCCAGTTGATCGCCACCTCGTTCGTCGAGTACGAGTTGATGTCGTCGATGTAGCAGAACTGCGGCTCGCAGCCGGCCAGCAGGTTCGCCGAGAACGGGTCCTGGAGGGCGGCGTTCGCGCCACCGGCCAGCGAGCCGGCCGGCGGGTTCGGCAGGGTCGGGTCGAACTGGTTGCCGAACATCCGGCTGTGCTGGTTCCGCGCGGCGTGCTCGCCCCACCCGGTCACGTACGAGATGTTGAGCGCGTTTCGGCCGAACAGGTAGTCCGCCGCCTGCACCGCCCCGTCCCGGTACTTCGCGTCCCGGGTCAGGTCGAAGGCGGTGCCCAGCACGACCGCGTTGTTGGCGATGTTGCCGTTGCCGCCCCAGAAGTAGCTGGCCGCGTCGCCGGGCATCGGCAGCCCGTACGCCTGGCCGCGCAGGATCTCCAGGTAGCGGTCGGCGGCGGCGGTCACCGAGGCGCGCACCCGGTTCCGGTCGGCGGTGGGCAGGCCGCTCGGCACGGTGGCCAGGTCGAGCCGGCCCAGCGCGGCGACGCCCTGCCAGCCGAAGCCCTGGTCGCCGAAGACCGCGCCGGTGTGGTGCCTGGAGGCGGTCACGTCGGTCAGGTACGTCGGCTGGCCGGTGGTCAGGTACAGCTCCGCAGCGGCCCAGTAGAACTCGTCGCTGACGTCGGTGTCGTCGTACGCGCCGCCGCCGGTGGAGTCGGCCGGGCTGGCGTACACCGCCGGGTGGGCCCTGGCCGCCGCGTACGCGGTCCTCGCGGCGGTGCCGCAGCGGGTGGCGAACGCCGCGTCGTACGGGGCGAACAGCCGGGCGCACTGGGCGGCGACGGCGGCCAGGTTGAGGGTGGCGGCCGTGGACGGCGGGTGCAGTTCGCGCGGCTGTGGGTCGGCGGCCGGGTCGAGCGGCAGGCCGGTCCAGTTCCTGTCGTGGATCTTGTGGTGGGCCATCCCGGCCAGCGGCTTGCCGGCCGGCACCTGCATGCGCAGCAGGAACTCCAACTCCCAGCGGGCCTCGTCGAGGACGTCCGGCACGCCGTTGCCGCGCTCGGGCACCCGCAGCGAACCGTCGGCCAGACCCGCGCCGGCGTCGGCCGTGGCCGCCGTCTTGGTCCGCTCGAAGGTGTTCAGGAGCTGGTAGGTGGCTATGCCGCCGTTGACCACGTACTTGCCGTGGTCGCCCGCGTCGTACCAGCCGCCGCGCACGTCGAGGGAGTAGTCACAGACCCCCGGCTGGCAGGGCACGCTGGTGTCGCCCTGGTTGGGGGCGACGCCGAGGTGGCCGGCGGGGCGGGCGTACTCGTCGCCGACCAGGTCGCCGTCGATGGCGATGCCGCTGCGCTGGACGTAGAAGAACTGGAGGGCGTCGGCGCGCAGCTTGTCGTAGAGCGTGCCGGAGATGTCGAACGGGTGGCTGGTCTCGCCGTCGGCGACCAGGGTGTAGCCGGTGCCCGGGGTGCGGTAGGCGGAGAATTCGACCGTCTGCACGTTCTGGCCGGACGCCTCGTCGACCCCGCGCGGGGTGCTTCGCCCGCCGGCCACCACGACGCCGGAGGCGGAGCGGAGCTGCCAGTCGAGGGGGCCGGTGGCCTCGGTGACCACGGTGGCGTTCTTGGGGCCGCCGGGCAGGTAGCCGACCTGGTTCACCCGTACCCGGGGGCCGGTGTCCGGCTCGTACGGCTCGGGCGGCTCGCCGCCGCGTAGCGAGACGTTGTCCAGGCAGACCGTCTGCTCGGCGGCGGCACCGCCGACCTGGAAGATGAGCTGCGCGCCCGGGTTGTCCTCGCCGGCGGTGAAGGTCTTGGTGAAGTGCTGGCTGCCGCTGGTGGCGGCGGCGTCCACACTGGCGTACTGCGTGTAGGGGGCGGCGCCGAGCTGGAGGACGGCCTTGACGTTCGCCCCGGGGGTGGCGGAGATGTCGAAGGCCAACTCGTACTCGGCGCCGGCTTTCAGCGGCACGGCGTCCTGGCCGATGCCGGCGTCCCAGGGGTTGGCCAGCCCGCCGGGGACGGTGGCGCAGAGCCGGCCGTCGGTGACGCCGAGCGGGCCGGTGCCGTAGGAGAACCAGGGGGCGACGCCCGCGCCGAAGTCGCCGTTCTTCAGCTGCTCGGGGGCGTCCGGTGGGACCTCGGCGTGGGCCGTGCCGGCGGTGGTGCCGGTGAGGGCCAGGGTGGTCGCCGCGGCGAGTGCCGCGAGGCGGCGTCGGTGGCGTCGGGGTGGCGTCACGGGGGTTCCTTCCGGGGGACGGGCTGCGCCGGCTCTGGGAGCGCTCCCAGTATCGCTCCGATATTTCCAGCGGGTGTCCGCCGTGTCAATTGAGGATGCTGAATAAACTGGACCCGTTCACACCCCTGGTCCGGTCCGCCACGTGAGATTCGCCGCGCCACGCGACGTCGTGGCGATCTCCTAGAGACAACTGCGCCCTCCAACTGGCAGGCTGCCTCCCATGACCCTGAAGCTGCGTTCCGTAGGGGTGAGTGACCGCGGGCTGATTCGCAGCGGCAACCAGGACGCCCTGCACTCCGGCACCTGGCTCGTCGCCGTCGCCGACGGCATGGGCGGGATGGCAGCCGGCGACCTGGCCAGCCGGATCGCGATCGACGCGATCGGGCCGCTGGACCTGGCGACCCCGGAGGACGCCCTGGTCGCCGCCCTGCAGAGCGGGATCGAGCTGGCGACCGCGGGGATCCGCGAGGCGGTGCGGGAGGACCCGGAGCGGCAGGGCATGGGCACCACCCTGACCGCCCTGCTCTTCGCCCGAACCGGAAGCTGCCTCGCCCTTGCCCACGTCGGGGACTCCCGCGCCTACCTCTACCGGGAGGGGGTGCTCAAGCAGATCACCCGGGACGACACCTTCGTGCAGATGCTCGTCGACCAGGGCGTGATCACCGCCGACCAGGCCGCGAGCCATCCCCGCCGGGCCGTGGTCACCCAGGCGTTGCAGGGCGAGCAGGTCTCCCCGGCGTACGCGACGATGGTGCCCCGGGCCGGCGACCGGTGGCTGCTGTGCAGCGACGGGTTGTCCAACGTGGTCCGCCCGGACACCCTCGCCGAGGTGCTCGGCGCCCACCCGGACCGGGACGGGTGCGCCCGGCGGCTGATCGATCTGGCGTTACACGCCGGCGGCCCCGACAACATCACCGTCGTCGTCGCCGACGTGGTCGACGAGGACTGACCCGGGTGCGGCGGCTCAGCGGCGGCGCGGGGCGGCCCGGCGGGTGGGCTCGGCCGTGGTCGGGTCCTCCGGCCAGGGGTGCCGGGGGTAGCGCCCGCGCAGCTCGGCACGGACCTGCGGATAGCCGGTACGCCAGAACGACGCCAGGTCCGCGGTGACCGCCACCGGCCGGCCGGCGGGGGAGAGCAGGTGCAGCAGCACCGGCACCCGACCGTCGGCGATCCGGGGCGCCTCGGCCCAGCCGAAGGTCTCCTGGAGCTTCACCGCCAGGACCGGGGCGGCCGGGTCGGCGTAGTCCACCCGGACCCGGGAGCCGCTGGGCACGGCGAGCCGCTCCGGGGCCAGCTCGTCGAGCCGGGCGGCCTGCTTCCAGGGCAGCAGCCTACGCAGGGCGGCGGTCACGTCGACCCGGGCCAGGTCGGCCCGGCGTCGGGCGGCGGCCAGCTCCGGGCCGAGCCAGGCTTCCACCCCGGCGAGCAGCGCCTCGTCGCCCACGTCCGGCCAGTCCGGGCCGAGGGCATGCCGGCAGAACGCCATCCGCTCGCGCAGCGCCCGCGCGGCCGGAGTCCAGGTCAGCAGCGTCAGGCCGCCGCGGCGCAGCCCGTCGCGCAGCGCCGCGGCCACCAGCGCCGGCTCCGGCCGGACCAGCGCCCGGGCGACCAGCTCGATCGCGCCGAGCCGGACCACCTCCCGGGCCACCACGTCGCCGCCGGACCAGGTCACCTCCCGCGCGGAACGTAGCAGCGGGCCGCCGGCCTCGCGGGCGGTCGCCTCGTCCAGGCCGGTGGCCAGCCGGACCCGGGCGGTCGGCGCGCCGGGGGAGCGATCGGCCACCGCGATGGCCAGCCACGTCGCGCCGGCCAGCCCCGAGCCCGGCGCCAGCTCCGCCTCGGTTCCGCCCGCCATCAGGTACGCCGACCCGCCGGCCCGGCGCACCCGGGCCAGCCGCTCCGGGTACGCCAGCCCGACCAGCAGCCCGGCGGCGAGATCGTCGGGCAGCCGGCCCTCCCCACGTTCCCGGGCGGACGCGCGGCCGTCCTTCCCGGGGGGCAGGGCGGTGCGGAGCCGGCGTACCTCGGCACGCCAGCGGGCCGTGGCACCCGGGTCGGCACCCGAGCGCAGCCGGCGCCACCCGGCGGTCAGGTCGTCGCCCGGCCCGGCGGCGGTGTCCTCGGCGAGCAGCGCCACCACCTCGGCGGCCCGGTCGGCACCGACCACCGCTGCTCCGTCCAGCAGGGCCCGGGCCAGCCGGGGATGCGCCCCCGCGCCGGCGATCGCCCGCCCCCGGGCGGTGATCCGGCCGGCCGCGTCCAGCGCGCCGAGGGTGGTCAGGGTCTCCCGGGCGACCGTCATCGCGGCGGCCGGCGGGGGGTCGGGCAGGGCCAGTCCGCTGCCGTCCGGCTCGCCCCAGGCGGCCAGCTCCAGGGCGAACCCGGTGAGGTCGGCGGTGGCGATCTCCGGCTCCGGCTGCGCGGCGAGCCGGGCATGGGTGGCCTCCGACCAGCACCGGTACACGTGCCCGGGGGCCTCCCGGCCGGCCCGGCCGGCCCGCTGGGTGGCGGCGGCCCGGGACACCGGCACCGTGACCAGCGCGCCCAGCCCTCGGGCCAGGTCCACCCGGGGCACCCGGGCGAGCCCGGCGTCGACCACCGTCCGGACCCCGGGGACGGTGAGGCTGCTCTCCGCCACGGCGGTGGCCAGCACCACCCGTCGCCGATCGGCGGGACGCAGCGCGGCGTCCTGCTCCGCCCCGCGCAGCCGGCCGTGCAGCGGCAGCAGGGCGACGGAGCCACGCAGGTCGGCCAGTCGGCGGGTCACGGCCGCGATCTCGCCCACCCCGGGCAGGAAGACCAGCACGTCCCCGTCCCGCTCGGCCAGGGCCCGGCGTACGGTCGCCGCGACGTGGTCCAGCAGCGCCGGGTCGACGCGGCCGGCCCCGGAAGGGGTGACCGGCCGGGGCGGCGGGGCCCAGACCCGGGTCACCGGGTGCAGGGCCGAGGCGGCCCGGACCACCGGGGCCGGCGTGCCGTCGGCACCGAGTAGCTCGGCGAACCGGTCCGCGTCCGGGGTGGCCGACATGGCGGCCAGCCACAGGTCGGGGCGCAGTGTCGCCCGCGCCTGGACGGTGAACGCCAGCGCCAGGTCGGCGTCGAGCTGCCGCTCGTGGCACTCGTCCAGCAGCACCGCGCCGACCCCGGGCAGCTCCGGGTCATGGTGCAGCCGGCGTACCAGCAGGCCGGTGGTGACCACCTCGACCCGGGTGGCGGGGCCGACCCGGCGCTCGCCGCGCACCGCGTACCCGATCCGGTCGCCGACCCGCTCGCCGAGCAGGGCGGCCATCCGGTGCGCCGCCGCGCGGGCGGCCACCCGGCGGGGCTGGGCGATCACCACCCGGCCGGCGACCGCCCCGGCCACGGCCAGCGGGGCGAGGGTGGTCTTCCCGGTGCCCGGGGGCGCCACGAGGACCGCGCCGCCGGCCGCGCGCAGCGCGTCGAGCAGCGCCGGCAGCACGGGCCGGACCGGCAGGTCGAGGGGTACGTCGTCGAGCACCTACCTACTGTCGCACCGACGGCGCGGGCGTCCGTCGGGGCGTACCGCGTCGAGGCCGGCGGGTGGGTGCGCCGCGTGGCGCTCTCGATCAAGGCCTCGGCGTCGTCCCCGGCGACCCGGTGGAGCGCCGGCGCGGCGCGGACGATCGGGTCGGCGGTCACCCTCCGAGTCGGTCCCGACAAGATCCGCAGGTCGCATGTGCACGGAGTGCAACTGCCAAGACCGGGAGTTGCGTTGCAAACAGAGGGCGTGCATCCTTTCACCCGGCGTTGATCTGTTGTGGACAATCCGTTCGGGAGGCTCGTTTGCTCACCGCCGACGAGTTCTATCTGATCGCCCACAACGACAGCCGGGGCCGGGCGAAGCTGCACCCCAGCGCGGTGGGCATCTGCCTGGCGGCCGGTCTCCTCGGCGAGCTGGTCCTGTCCGGCCGGATCACCGTCAGCGCCGGCAACGTGACGGTGATGGACCGCCGCCCGCCGGCCGACGCCTTGGCGCACACCGTTCTGGACCAGCTGATCGGCGAGTCCCAGCACCAGGCGGTCCGCACCTGGCTGAGCTTCCTCGGGCAGTCCGCGGCAACGTCGGTGGCGGAGCGGCTGGCCCGGGCCGGGGTGCTGCACCGGCAGGAGAACCGCCGTCTGCTGCGCACCACCATCGGCTACGTACCGATCGACCTGAACGCGGTGGCCTGGCCGGCCACCCGGCTGCGGGCCCTGCTGGACCGGCCGGAGCCGCCGGCCGTGCCGGACGCGCTGCTCTTCGGCCTGGTTTCGGCCGCCGGGCTCACCCGCGAGGTGCTGTGGAGCGCGAACCCCCGCGCCCACCACCGGCTCGGCGTCCTCATCCCCGCGTTGCCCCCGCCGCTGAAGGAGCTCGTCGCGCACGCCGAGGCCGCCGTGGGCGCGTCGGTGCTGCGCGGCATGCCCTGACCGGCCGGGCCCTCACCCCTCCCTGGAACCGGAGCACCCCAATGTCCCCAACAGCGACCGTCCAACGACCGAGCAACGTCTCCGACGCGTTGGCCCGCGGTCGGCTCGGTGTGCCGTCGGTGATCTTCTTCGTGCTGTCCGCGGCCGCCCCGCTGACCGTGGTGGCCGGCGTGGTCACCACCGGGTACGCCGTCACCGGCGTCACCGGCATGCCGCTGGCCTTCCTGGTGGTCGGGGCGGTGCTCGCCCTGTTCTCCGTCGGCTACGTGGCGATGGCCCGCCGGGTGGAGAACGCCGGTGCGTTCTACGCGTACGTCTCCCGGGGGCTGGGCCGGCCGGCCGGCGTCGGCGCGGCCTGGATCGCCATGATGTCGTACAACGCCCTCCAGGTCGGGCTGTACGGCGCGATCGGAGCGGCGGCCTCCCCGGTGCTGCAACGGCTCTTCGACGTCGATCCGGCCTGGTGGGTGGTGGCGCTGGCCGCCTGGGCCATGGTCGCCGTGCTCGGCCTGCTCCGGATCGACGTCAACGGCATGGTGCTCGCGGTGCTGCTGGTCGCCGAGATCGTGGTGATCCTCGTGTTCGACCTGGGGCAGCTCAGCCACCCGGCGGGCGGCTCGGCCAGCTTCGCCGCCCTCTCCCCGGAGAGCCTGTTCGTCCCGGGCGCGGGCGCGCTGCTGGTGATCGCCGCGACCGGCTTCGTCGGCTTCGAGTCCGCGGTGGTGTTCAGCGAGGAGAGCAAGGACCCGAAGCGCACCGTCCCGAGGGCCACCTACCTGTCGGTGGCCGTCATCGCCGGGATCTACGCCCTGTCGTCGTGGACCATGACCGTGGCCACCGGCCCGGACCAGGTCTCCGCGCAGGCCGGCGAGCAGAGCGTCGAGCTGATCTTCAACCTGGCCGGGGCGCACCTCGGCGACACCGCCGTCGCCATCGGCCAGGCGCTGTTCATGACCTCCGTCCTGGCCGCGATGATCTCGTTCCACAACACCACCGCCCGGTACATCTTCGCGCTCGGCCGGGAGCGGGTGCTGCCGGAGGCGTTCGGGCGGACCTCGCCGCGCACCGGGTCGCCCCGGGTGGCCTCGCTCGCGCAGAGCGTCCTCGGCCTGCTGGTGATCCTGCTGTACGCGATCAACGGCTGGGACCCGGTGCGCCAGCTCTTCTACTACACCGGCGTCGGCGGCGGCTTCGGCGTGCTGCTGCTGATCGCCACCACCTCCATCGCGGTGATGGTGTACTTCGCCCGCACCCGCGTCGAGGAGAGCCTGTGGCGGCGGTTGATCGCCCCCGGGCTGGCCGCCGTGGCGCTGGTCGCCATCATCGTCGTGGCGTTGGACAACTTCGCTGTCCTGCTCGGCGTGGCGCCCGACTCACCGTTGCGCTGGGCGGTTCCGGCGGCGTTCCCGGTGGTGGCGCTGCTCGGCCTGCACTGGGCGCTGGTGCTGCGTGGCAGACGGCCGGACGCCTACGCCCGGATCGGAATGGGCGCGGAGAGCGCGGCCATGCTGGTCACGCCGGATCCCGCCGGTGAGCAGGCCCCGGTGGGGGCGGGGAGTCGGCGGTGAGCGACGTGCGCGTCGACCGCCTCGGCGCGGCCGGGACCCGGCTGGTGGCCGAGCGGATCGCCCGGGCGTTCCTGGTGCTCCCGGCGACCCGGTGGCTGGTGCCGGACGACTCCGAGCGGGAGGCCGTGCTGGCCGACAACTTCGAGATCCTCGTCGGGCACGCGATGGTGCACGGCCACGTGTACGCCACCGCGGACCGGGCGGCGGTGGCCGTGTGGTTTGCGCAGGTCGGCGACGAGGTCCCGCCGCCGGTGGACTACGACGCCCGGCTGGCCGCCGCCTGCGGGAAGTGGGTCGAGCGGTTCCGGCACCTCGACATGCTGTTCGCCGCCAACCACCCGCACGCCGACCACCACCACCTGGCCTTCCTCGCCGTCGCGCCGGACCGGCAGGGGCAGGGGCTCGGCTCCGCATTGCTGCGGCACCACCATGCCAGGCTGGATGCCGACGGGGTGCCGGGCTACCTGGAGGCGAGCAGCGAGATCGGCCGGGACCTGTACGCCCGGCACGGCTATCGGGCGCGGGAGAGCTTCCGGCTGCCGGACGGCACCCCGTTCTACCCGATGTGGCGGGAGCCGGCGGGGGCCTGACCCGGCGCGGGAAGGGCCGGCACGAGGAAGGCCCGGTCGGCGCATCGCCGACCGGGCCTTCCGGGCTCACCGGTGGTCGGGCCTGCCGACCGGACCACCGGTGGTGCCCCTAGTACGTGCCGTCGAGCTGCCCGCGCAGCTTGGTCAGCGCCCGGGCCAGCAGCCGGGACACGTGCATCTGCGAGACGCCGATCTGATCGGCGATCTGCGACTGGGTCAGGTTGCCGTAGAAGCGCAGGGTGAGGATCTTCTGCTCGCGCTCGTCCAGCGTGGCGAGCGCCGGGCCCAGGGCCACCCGCAGCTCGGCCAGCTCGAACTCGCCGTCCTCGCCGCCGAGCATGTCGCCCAGTTCGGTGGCCCGGTCGCCGTCGCCGGTCGGGGTGGACAGCGACACCGCGTTGTACGCGCGGGCGCCCTCCAGGCCCTCCAGGACCTCTTCCTCGGTGACCTTGAGGTGGGCGGCGATGTCGGCGACCGTCGGGGAGCGACCCAGCGTCTGCAGCAGCGAGCTGTTGGCGTCGGAGATGGCCAGCCGCAGCTCCTGGAGGCGACGCGGCACGCGGATGTCCCAGGTGCGGTCGCGGAAGTGGCGCTTGAGCTCGCCGATGATGGTGGGGATGGCGTAGCCGGCGAAGTCGACGCCGCGGGACGGGTCGAACTTGTCGATGGCCTTGATCAGGCCGATGGCGGCCGTCTGCGCCAGGTCGTCGGTGGGCTCCCCCCGGCCGCTGTAGCGGTGGGCGAGGTGGTTGGCGAGCGGCAGCCAGGCTTCGATCGCCCTGTCCCGCAGTGCGGGGCGCGACGGGTGGTTGGCGGGCAGCGCTGCCATCGCGTTGAGGACGTCGGCCGCGCTGTCGGTGAGCGCTCGCGGGTCCAGCTTCTTGGTGGCGACGGCCGGCGCTGTCTTCGTCTGCTCGCTGATCGTTGGCGCGGTCATTCGGTGGTCCTCCCTGCACCTCGTCCGCGGATAAAGACGTGACGCTGTGGTTTAGATTCAGATCGTCCGTTCGGGACTCACCTTAACCTGATCGGCTCCCTGAAATCTAGCCGAAAGTACGATGTACTTAAGGTATTTCTGGGAACAAACCCCGTGAAAGGTGCGTAGAGACCGGAAGATGTGATCGTGATTACTGGTTCGCTGGCCGATCGGCTAGTCCGGGGGTGGGCCGGACGGCTCGCGCCTCGCAGCCGTCCGGCGGTCACCCCCGCCCTATGGCGAGGGGCGCGCGGCAGGTCGGGGACTGCGCGCGGCTGGCCCGCCCGGTCGCGGTGTCCGATCGGCCGATGTGCACGTGGCTCCCGTCAACACGAAAGCCGACAGACGGGCGTGCCTGTCGGCTTTCCGTCCTTGTCCCGCCCGAGGGGCCGCCCGTAGCGTCGCGGGGAAATCCCCCTTGCCCGGAGGCAGCGTGCTCGACCCCGCCGATCCGCACCTCGTCGTGCACAGCCGGATGATCTATTTGAGCTGGCTGCCGGCGGACCCGGACGTGATCGCCGCCCTGCTGCCGGCAGGTCTGCGCGCCGGGGAGGACCGCCGGGTCTTCATGAACCAGTATGTGGTCGACGACGAGACCCAGACCTCCGGGTTCGGCGCGTACTCGCTGACCTATCTCGGCGTGTCAGTCGCCGGCCTCGACGCCCCGGACCGTCCCCTGGCGGGCGGCTGGTGGACGCATTACCTGTGCTCCAGCCCCCGGGTGCGCGGTTACGCCGCCGCGCGTGGCGCCCCGGTCGCCGCCGGCCGCACCTGGCTGGAGCAACGGGGCGCCACGCTGGTGGCGCAGACCGAGGTCGACGGGGTGCCCCTGATCCGCACCCGGGCCCGGGTCGGCGACACCGGGCACGTCATCCGCAGCGGCCACCACCGCTACCTCACGGGCCGGGGCGATGCCCTGGTCAGCGGCGTCTATCCGTACCTGGCCGAGCCGGTGGCCCCGTTCGAGGTCGAGTCGGTGGACTTCTTCGACCCGGACCACCCGGTCTACCCGCTCCGCCCGGCCAACCCGCTGGTCATCACCGCCGGCTTCTACTCACCGCGAGCGTCGTTCGCGTACCCCGGCGGGGAGAGCGTGCTCGCCCGCAGCCCGGCGGCGACGGTCGGCCGGGCCGGTCACCAGGTGCCGGCCAGCCGGGCCCGCAGCGGCCTGCCGTCCGGGTCGTAGACCAGCCGGTACGCGGGCAGCGCCCACGCCCGGGTGTACCAGGGCAGCCGCTCCGGGCGGTGCGGGCGCAGCCGGCCCGGCGGCCGGGGACCGACCCGCCCCGAGTCGTGCCACAGTTGTAGCGCGTCGGCCGTGGCCACCATCGTCTCGACCGCCGACCCCGGGTCCAGCAGGCCGTCGTCCGAGCCGCCGTCCGGGTCCCGGTCCAGGTGCTCGCGCCACAGCCGCAGCCGCAGCTCCCGGGCGAACAGCCGGGCCCCGTCGCCGAGGCCGCCCGGGTCCAGCGGGGCCCGCTCGTCCCGGGTGTCGTCGAGCACCGCGCAGGAGAGCTCGCTGTCGTGGGTCCACGAGCGGCGGTTGAAGTTGTCGCTGCCCACGCTGGCCCACGCGTCGTCGACCACGCACACCTTGGCGTGCACGTACACCGGGTCGCCCGCGTGGTTCTCCACGTCGAAGACGTGCACCCGGCCCGGGGCCGCCCTGCCGCACAGCGACAGCGCCTGCTCCCGGCCGACCATGTTCGGCGGCAGTGCGAACCGGCCGTCCACGTCGGGGTGCCGCGGGACGACGGCCACCAGGTGCAGGTCGGGGTTGTCGCGCAGCGCCCGGGCGAACAGGTCGGCCACCTCGGTCGACCAGAGGTACTGGTCCTCCAGGTAGATCAGCCGGCGGGCCCGACGTACGGCCTTGGTGTAGCCGCGCGCCACCGTGCGCTCGCCGTCGGGGGCGAAGGAGTAGCGCGGGCGTACCGCCGGGTAGGTGCGCAGCACCTGGATCCGGTGCGGGCCGCACGGCTGAGGGTCGGCCGGCTTCTCGGGCAGCGGGTCCGGGCTCAGGTCCGAGCCGCGCAGCCGGTCCCGCAGGTACGCCAGCGGGTTCTCCGAGTCCAGCGGCATCGGGTCGGTCCACCGTTCCCGGAAGACCGTGTCCAGCGCGCCGACCACCGGCCCGCGCAGGGCGAGCTGCACGTCGTGCCAGGGCGGGGTGTCGCCGTACCGGGGGGACATCCCGACCGCCTGCGGGTCGCCGTGGTGCTCGGCGTCGTCCCGGCGGCTGTGGCACAGGTCGATCCCGCCGGCGAAGGCGACATCCCGCTCGGGGGCGGCGGGATGGCGCAGCACCACCAGTTTCTGGTGGTGCGAGCCGCCGCGGCGGACCCGCTGGTCGAGCAGCACCTCTCCGCCGGCCGCGCAGATCGTCTCGCTGAGGCTGCGGTTCTCGGCCTCGCTGAACGACAACGAGTCCAGGTGCGAGCGCCAGAGCAGGCCCTTGACCACCACGCCGCGCTGGGCGGCACGGCTGAAGAGCTGGGCCACGGTCGGCCCGTCAGGGCGCATCCGCTCGTCGGGGTCGCCGCGCCAGTCGGTGAAGAAGAGGTGGTCGCCCTCCTGGAGCGCCTCCACCTCGCTGACCAGCCGGTCGAAGTAGGCCGCGCCGTGAATCAGCGGCTCGGCGAGGTTTCCGGTCGTCCAGACGGGTAACTCGGAGGCTGGGTTGGCGCGTTCCTGCGCGGTGAGGAACCAGTCCCGCATCGGCACGCTCCATCCTCCCGAGGTCGACAACGTCCTCACGGTAGGCCGCCCGCGCCGGGTCTGCACGCCCGGCGGGCACCCCCGGTGACCTGGCCGACGTTTCCCGCGCGACGCCCGACGACCCTGACCGAACACCGAGGAGGCCACACGATGCCCGCCGAGACGACCGACGCCGTGACCGAGGACCGCGAACAGCCGGTGGAGAGTGAACGCGGGGCCCTGGTGGCCGTGTTGGTGATGGTGCTGCTGGGGGTGGCGGGGATCTTCGCGGTCTCCTGAACCCGCCGGCGGGCGCCACCGGGGCACCCGGTGACGCCCGTCACGTCCGCGGTCAGGGGCGGTCGCCCTGGCCGCCGGTGTGCGGCAGCCGTTCGGCCGGGACCACCCCGAGCCGGCCGGCCTGGAAGTCCTCGAACGCCTGGATCAGCTCGTCCCGGGTGTTCATCACGAACGGGCCGTAGTGCGCCACGGGCTCCCGGATCGGCTGCCCGCCCATCACGTAGAGCTCCAGGGCGGGGGTGTTCGAGTCCTGCCTCGCGTCGGCGGTGACCCGCAGCGCGTCGCCCGGACCGTGGGTGGCGAGCTGGCCGGTGTGGAAGGGCCGGCGGTCGGTGCCTACCGTGCCGCGCCCGGCGAGCACGTAGACCAGCGCGTTGAAGTCCGGCTGCCAGGGCAGGCTCAGCTCGGCGCCGGGCTGCACCGTCACGTGGGCGATGCTGATCGGGGTGTGGGTCGAGCCCGGCCCCCGGTGCCCGGCCACCTCGCCGGAGATGACCCGGATCAGCGCGCCGCCGTCCGGGGTGGTGAGCAGCGCCGACTCCCGGCCGCGGATGTCCTGGTACCGCGGCGGCATCATCTTCGCCACCCTCGGCAGGTTCACCCAGAGCTGGAGGCCGTGGAAGAGGCCCCCGCTGGCCACCAGCTGCTCCGGCGGCGCCTCGATGTGCAGCAGGCCGCTGCCGGCCGTCATCCACTGGGTGTCGCCGTCGGTGATGGTGCCGCCGCCGCCCTGCGAGTCCTGGTGGTCCATGATCCCGTCGATCATGTAGGTCACCGTCTCGAAGCCGCGGTGCGGGTGCCACGAGGTGCCCTTCGGCTCGCCCGGCGCATAGTCCACCTCGCCCATCTGGTCGAGGTGCAGGAACGGGTCCAGCTCGTGCGTCGGCACCCCGGCGAAGGCCCGGCGGACGGGGAAGCCCTCGCCCTCGTGCCCGCTGGGGGCGGTGGTCAGCCGGCGGACCGGCCGGTAAGCGGTGGTCTCGTCGAGCCGGGGCAGGCGGGGCAGGACGAGGACGTCGTCGACGGTGATGGCGGGCATCTCGAACTCCTTATTCGCTCAGGGTGGACGAGTCGTCGCGGTCGGCGCGCAGGCGCCGGCCGAGGCGTTCGAAGACCCGGTTCAGGCAGGCGATCTCGGCGTCGTCGAGGTCGTCCATCAGGTGGGTGCGGGCGGAGCGCAGGTGGTGCGGCGCGGCCTCGCGCAGCGCCAGCAGCCCGGCGGCGGTGAGCACCGCCTCGCTGCCGCGCCGGTCCGCGGGGCAGGCCTCCCTGGCCACCAGGCCGCGCTTCTGCATGGAGGAGATCTGGTACGTCAACCGGCTGGGTGAGAAGACCAACCGGCCGGCCAGCTCACCCATCCGCAGCCGCTGCCCCGGCGCCTCGGAGAGCAGGACCAGCACGTGGTAGTCGGCGAAGCTCAGCTCACTGTCGGCCCGCAGGTCGTCCTCGAGTTGGGTGAACAGCCGCTGGCTCGCCTCGATGTAGGCACGCCAGCAGGCCATCCGCTCGCCGTCCAGGCTCTCCGTCATGCCAGAACAGTAGCACTCTTTCAAAATTTAACAACTGACTCTGCGCTGCCTCAGAGGCGTGGGCATGTGGGTGAGGCTGTGAAGCTTCGGATTTGAAGAGTCGCGGCCGGGGAAACCTCCGGGTGGCCGGCCCGGCGGCGTGTCAGACTGCCCCGTGGACCACGTCGTACTCGCCGCCCCCGGCCTGCTGCTGCGCCCCTGGCGGGCGGCCGACGCCCCCGACGTGCTGGCCGCCCTGGGTGACCCGGAGGTGGCGACGTGGAACCCGCAGGGCGACATGGACGAGGCGCGGGCGCGCGACTGGGTGCGCCGGCGGGCGGACTGGTCGAGCGGCGAGCACATGTCCCTCGCGGTGGCCGACCCGGGCGACGCCGAACTGCTCGGGGCGGTGTCGCTGCACCGGATCGGCGGCGGCAACGCCAGCATCGGCTACTGGACCGTCCCCGCCGCCCGGGGGCGGGGCGTCGCCACGGGCTCGGTCCGGCGGCTCACCACCTGGGCCTTCGCGGCGCTGGGCCTGCACCGCATCGAGCTCTGTCACGCCATGCCGAACGTGGCGTCCTGCCGGGTGGCCGGCCGGGCGGGCTACCTCGTCGAGGGCACGCTGCGCGAGTCGTACCGCTACGGCGACGGTCGCCGCCACGACGAACACCTGCACGCGCGCCTCGCCACCGACCCGGACTAGCTTGATGCCGTGGGCGTCGCACCTTGATCGTCTGCTGATTTTCGAGACGACCCGCCGGGCGAGTTCTCCATAATCAGCAGACGATCATGGAGAGCCGCCCCGGACCGGGCGAGGTGAGGCCACCCGTCACCTGCCGTGATGCCTTACCCGGCGAGGGGTTCGGGCGGAGCGCCGGCCGACAGCCCCGGGGCCAGCCCCGGGGCCGTCCGGTGGCGTCGACCTCAGCGGGCCGTCGCCCCCGTCGGCGTCAGGTGCATCCGGCCCAGCAGCTGCCGGGCCTGCTCGGCCTGGTCGGCATCGACGGTGACCGCGTACTGGCTGGCCCGCAGGGAGCTGGCGGACGTGAAGTCCCGCTGCCCACCGGTCATCGCGTGCGCGACCGCGCCGAACACCGCGCCCCAGATCGCGCCGACCACCAGGCCGACCAGGATCACGGCCACCCAGTTACCGGTGGTGAAGATGCCGAAGAGCAGTCCGATGAACAGTCCGAACCAGGCGCCGGTGCCCGCGCCGACCAGGGCCGACCGGCCCGTGGTCATCCGGCCCAGCACCGTCTCGACCAGGGTGAGGTTCGTCCCCACGATCGCGGTGCGCTCCACCGGGAACCGGTTGTCGGCCAGGTAGTCCACCACCCCCTGCGCGGACGGATAGTCCGGGTACGACCCGATCGTCACGGTCGGGGCCCCGGTCGGCGGGCCGTGGCCGTGGCCGCCGGGTGGGGTGGGGTGGCCTGCCGGGCCGGACGGGAGGTTGTTTCCGCCCGACGTTCCGGATTGCAGGGTCGCGGTGGGATTCGAGGGCCTGGTCATGAGCATCCTCCTTCGTCGACCTCCCGCCTTCCCCCGGGCAGCGGCCGGGTAACGCGCCGCCTTCCCCCGGCCGGGGAGGTCCCCCGCCGCGATCCGGATGCCCGACGCGCCGGACCGGTCTCCGGTCGCCTCGCCCCCGACCGGGAGGGACGACGCGTGGGACCGGTCCGGCCGCATCCGGCGGTGCCCCGACGAATGCTGGTCGGCGCCGCCGGGTAGGCACGGCCGTGGACAGCGGACGGATCAGCGAGCACGGCTTCCTGGCCGACGGCCGCAGCGCGGCACTGGTCGACCGGGCCGGCTCGGTCAACTGGTGGTGCCCGGCGCGGATCGACGCCCCGTCGGTCTTCGGACGGCTGCTCGACGACGACGCGGGCCACTGGTCGATCCGGCCCGACGGCGACTTCACCACCGAACGCTCCTACCTGGAGGACACGCTGGTGCTGCGGACCGTCTTCACCACCCGGGACGGGTCGGTGGCGGTGACCGACACGCTGGCGCTGGAGCCCGGCGCGCGTGGCCACGACATCGGGTTGCATTCGCCCCGGGTGCTGGCCCGGCTGGTGGAGGGCGTCTCCGGCGCGGTGCCGGTGCGGCTGCGCTACCGCCCCCGGTTCGAGTACGGCCGGGTCGTCCCGTACCTGGTGCCCACCGACGACGGGGTGGAGGCGACCGCCGGCGCGGCCCGCCTGCGACTGCGCGGCGACGTGCCCGTGCGGTGCGGCGAGGGCGAGGCCGCCGCGACGTTCGTCGTCCGGGCCGGCGAGTCGTACGGCTTCACGCTGGGGTACGGGCCGACCTACGACGCCGACCCGCCCGCGACGCCGGACGCCGCACCGACGGTTGCCGAGGCGGCGGCGGGTTGGCGGTCCTGGGCCGGGCTGCACCCGTACCACGGCCGGTTCGCGGAGCAGGTGCGCCGCAGCGCGCTGGTCGTGCAGGGCATGACCTACCAGCCCAGCGGCGCGATCGTCGCCGCGGCGACGACCTCGCTGCCCGAGCAACTCGGCGGGGACCGCAACTACGACTACCGCTTCGTCTGGGTCCGCGACTTCAGCCTCACCCTGCAGGCGCTCTGGCTGGCGGCCTGTCCCGACGAGGCGAACCGGCAGTTCGCCTGGGTGGCCCGCGCGATGGGCCGCATCGGGAACCAGCCCGTGCCCATCATGTACGGCGTGGAGGGGGAGCGGGACCTCACGGAGCACCGCCTCGACAACCTCGCCGGGTACGCCGGCAGCCGGCCGGTCCTCGTCGGCAACGACGCCTGGAAACAGCGGCAGACCGACGTGCTCGGGGAGGTCCTCGACGCGGCGTGGCTGATGCGCCACTACCTCGATCCGATGGATCCCGAGGTGCACCAGCTCCTGCGCGCCCTCGCCGACCAGGTGGTCGCCGACTGGCACCGCCCGGACGCCGGAATGTGGGAGGCCCGGGACGCGGAGCGGCACTACGTCTCGTCGAAGGTGCAGTGCTGGACCGCGCTGGACCGGGCGGTGCGCTTCGGCCCCCGCCTCGGTGACTCCGCCGACCTGGCCCGCTGGGCCGCCGCCCGGGACGAGGTCCGCGCGGCGGTACTGGACCGCGGCTGGAACGACCGGCTCGGCGCGTACACGGGGGCCTTCGGCTCGGACGAGTTGGACGCCTCGGTGCTGATCATGCCGCTGGTGGGGTTCCTGCCCGCCGACGACGACCGGATGCGTTCCACCATGGACGTCGTCGAGGCCAGGCTGTCCCACGACGGCCTGCTGCGCCGCTGGGACGGGGATCCGGCCGGCTTCGTCATCTGCTCCTTCTGGCTGGCGAGCTGCCTGGCGCTGGCCGGCGAGCTGGACCGGGCCGAGCGGATGTTCACGTCGCTCGCCAGCCGGACGAACGACCTGGGCCTGTTCGCCGAGCAGATCGACCAGACCACCGGGGAGCAGCTCGGCAACTTCCCCCAGGCCTTCTCGCACATCGGACTGATCAACGCCGCCGGCTGGCTGACCGAGGCCGGCGAGCGGCGACGCCAGGGCGCGGACGGCCCGCGCCGGACCGTGCCGACAGGCGCGGGGCGAACGGAGGGAGCACGCTGATGACCGGACGGCTCGACGGAAGGACCGCCCTGATCACCGGCTCGGACTCGGGCATCGGCCAGGCCACGGCGATCGAGTTCGCCCGCGAGGGCGCCGACGTGGTGGTGCACTACCTGCACGACCACGCCGGGGCCAACCACACCAGGGACAAGGTGGCGCAGGCCGGCCGGCGGGCGGTGGTGGTGCAGTGCGACATCACCGACGAGTCCCAGGTCGAGGCGATGTTCGACGAGGCCCTGGCGGAGTTCGGGGCGCTCGACGTGCTGATGAACGACGCCGGGGTGGACGCCTCCGGCATCCCGGTGGCCGACCTGGACACCGAGACCTGGGACCGGGCCATCCGGACCAACGTCTACGGGGCGTTCTTCTGCTCCCGCCGGTTCGTCCGGCACCGCCGGGACCAGGGCGGCCACGGGAAGATCATCAACATCACCTCGGTCCACCAGGAGGTGGCCCGGGCCGGCGGCTCCGACTACGACGCAAGCAAGGGCGCGCTGCTGGAGTTCGCCAAGAGCCTGGCCCTGGAGGTGGCGCCGATGCACCTCAACGTCAACAACATCGGGCCGGGGATGGTGCTCACCCCGTTCAACCAGAAGGCCATCGACGACCCGGCGTACCTCCAGGAGCAGGTGCAGAGCATCCCGTGGAAGCGGGCCGCCCAGCCGGAGGAGATCGGCAGGCTCGCGGTCTTCCTGGCCAGCGACGACGCCGACTACGTGACCGGTTCGACGTATTTCATGGACGGCGGGCTGATGCAGAATCAGGGCCAGGGCGCCTGAGCGCGTCCCCTCGATCGCCGACGCGAGCCGGCTGGCCCTCGGGCGTTCCCCGGTCAACGGCCGGACCGGCGGGGCACCGCACGGTGCCCCTCCGGTCCGGCCGGCGTCGTCGGCGTGGGGTCAGGAGCAGGCCGCCCCGTTGAGGGTGAAGCCGACCGGGGTGGGCAGCGTGCCGCCGGGGTAGGTGCCCTGGAATCCGACGCTCAGCGTGCCGCCGGCCGGCAGGCCGCCGTTCCAGGGCGAGCTGCGCACGGTGATCTGCTCGCCGCCCTGGCTCCACTCGCCGTTCCAGCCGCCGGTGAGCCGGACGCCGGGGCCGGCGGCGAAGGCCACCGTCCACGAGCTGAGCGCGCCGCCCCGGTTGGTCACCCGCAGTTCGGCGGTGAACCCGCCGGGCCAGGTGTTCGGGGTGAAGGTGACCGCGCAGCCGCGGGCCGGCGTGGTCGGCGGGTCGACGGTGGGCGAAACGGTGGCCGGCGGGGTCGTGGGCGGGGGCGCGGTCGTGGGTGGTGCCGTGGTGGGCGGCGCCGTGCTGGGGGCGGCGGTGGTCGGGACCGGCCCGGCGGCGACCGCCAGGTCGTACGCCCGCTGCGGGACGAACTGGCCGGCCCCGGCGAGGCAGCCGTCGGCCTCGCCGGGCAGCTTCACCCAGAGGTACGCGTCGATCGCGCCGTCCCCGGTGGCCGTGGTGCTCGGCGTGCCGATCGCCCGCCCCGGCGGGTCGCACCACTCCGAGCCGGCCGGACCGTTGCCGTTGCGGCTGGTGTCGATCACGGCCTTCAAGCGGGGCACGCCGGTGGCGGCGATGACCTGCTTGGCGTACCCGACGGACTCGGTGGTGGTCCGGTAGTTGGAGACGTTGAGCGAGATGCCGTCGGCGCTGTTGGCGATGTCCGCGCCGGTCAGCCGGGCGGCGATGTCGGCGGGGGAGAGCCACGCCGAGTGCCCGGCGTCGAAGTAGACCTTCGCCTGCGTCGAGCCGGCCTTGAGCTTCTTGCCGGCGTACGCCATGGACGCCTTCGTCTCGGCCTGCTGGGCGGCGCTCTGGCAGTTCGTCATCAGCGGGAGCACGTCGGGCTCCAGCACGATCGAGGCGGGTCGGCCGGCCAGTCCGGCGGCCACCTGGTCGACCCACTGCCGGTAACTGGCGTGGTTCGGCGCACCGCCGCCGCTGGCGCCGCTGCAGTCGCGGTTCGGGATGTTGTAGACCACCAGGATCGGGATCTTTCCCGCCGCGGCGGCGGCCCCGACGAACTGGTCCACCTCGGCTCGTACCGTGGCGGTGTTGGTTCGGGTGTACCAGCGGGCCTGCGGGACGGCGGCGATCCGGTCCCTGATCACGGCGGCGCGCTGGTCGCCCGGGTTGGTGGCCACCCACTGGGCGGCGTTGGTCTGCGGGTCGACGTAGAACACGGAGTCGGCGGCCACGGCCGGCGCGGATCCGACGAGGCCGACCGCGACGGTGGCGGCGGCGGTGAGTGTGGTCGCGCCGGCGGCCAGGGCCGCGAGCGCCGGTCTGCTTCGCATGGGGCTCCTCCACGGATCGACGAGCGTGCGTGGAAGCGCTCCCACGCGTTCCCGTCAAGGTACGCGCCCGTTGCCGACCTGTGAAGACCCGGTGCCCCTCGTCGGCCCCCGGGGCGAGAATTGCGGGCATGCTCCTGGTGATCACGGCCGACACCCACGTGCCGAAGCGCGCCCGCGACCTGCCGGAGCCGCTCTGGGCGGCGATCGATGACGCCGACGTGGTGCTGCACGCCGGGGACTGGGTGGACGTCGCGCTGCTTGACACCATCGAGGCCCGCGCCCGCCGCCTGATCGGCGTGTACGGCAACAACGACGGGCCCGAGCTGCGGGCCCGGCTGCCCGAGGTGGCCCGGGTCGAGCTGGACGGCCTGCGGGTCGCCGTGCTGCACGAGACCGGCCCGCGAGCCCGCCGCGAGGAGCGCTGCGCCGCCGCGTACGGCGACGCGGACCTGCTCGTCTTCGGCCACTCGCACATTCCGTGGGACACCGTCGCCCCGGGCGGGCTGCGACTGCTCAACCCCGGCTCGCCGACCGACCGCCGCCGCCAGCCGTACGCCACCTACCTGACCGCGCGAGTGGCGGCGGGACGGCTCGACCGGGTCGAGCTGCACCGCCTGCCGCCCCGTCGGGGTGACCGTTGATCGTCTGCTGGGTACGGGCGGTTCGCCCGGCGGGTCGTGCCGGTGAACAGCAGACGATCAAGGAAGTCATCCGGAGGGGGCCAGGCGGGGGCACCGGACACGGCCCCTGGACCGACCGCGGGGTCAGCGCTCCGGCGGGTCCTGCGCCCTCGGTCGGGCGCGCAGGTGGGCGCGCTCTCCCTGCCTGCCGAAGAGGCTGAGGAACTCGACCGGCTCGCCATCGGCGGCCCCGAACCAGTGCGGCACCCGGGTGTCGAACTCGGCCGCCTCGCCGGGGGTCAGCTCCATGTCCCGCTCGCCGAGGACGAGGCGCAGCCGGCCGTTGAGCACGTAGAGCCACTCGTAGCCCTCGTGGGTCTGCGGATCCGGTTCCCGCCGGCGACTACCGGCCGGGATCACCAGCTTGTACGCCTGGATGCCCCCGGCCCGGCGGGTCAGCGGGAGCATGGTCAGATCGTGCCGGCTGACCGGGCGCAGGTGGACGCGCGGGTCGCCGGTGGGCGGGGCGCCCACCAGGTCGTCGAGCGTCACGCCGTGCGCCCGGGCCAGCGGGAGCAGTTGCTCCAGGGTCGGCCGGCGGGTGCCGGACTCCAGCCGGGACAGGGTGCTCACCGAGATCCCGGTCGCCGCCGACAGGTCGGCCAGGGTGGTCTCGCGCTGCCGGCGCAGCGCACGCAGCCGGGGCCCCACCCCGGCGAGCGCGCGGTCGAGGTCGTCGCCCATGCCACCAGCTTGCCAGAACGGCAATTGAGTTTGCAGTCCTTGCGGCCGGGTGTACCCGGTGGCCGGGGAGGGCGCGGCCGGGCGTACCGCCCCGCCGGTCTGCCCGGCCGGTCTGCCCCGCACGCCGCTTCCGTACGCCGTTTCCGCACGCCGTTTCCGCACGCCGTTTCCGTACGCCGTTTCCGTGCGCCGTTTCCGTGCGCCGTTTCCGCACGCCGTTTCCGCACGCCGGCCGCGTGTGCCGGGCCGCGGGCCGGTCGCGAACGCCCTACCATCCCCAAGATGGATGCGGACCGGACACGGGTCGTGGTGGTCGGGGCGGGGATCGCCGGGGTGGCGTGCGCCGCCGAGCTGGCCCGGGCGGGCGTCCCGGTGCAGATCCGCGAGCGTGCCCGGGTGGCGGGTGGCCGAATGGCCAGCAAGCGGTTCGACGGACGCCCGGCGGACATCGGTGCGGCGTACTTCACCGTCAGCGACCCGGACTTCGCCGAGGTGGTGCGTGGCTGGGCGGCCGCCGGGCTGGCCCGGGAGTGGACCGACACCTTCGTGGCGTACTCCGCACAGGGCCGGCGCGAGGTCCCCGGGCCGATGCGCTGGGCGGCCCCGCGCGGGCTGCGGTCGCTGGTCGAGCACCTGGCCGCCGACCTGCCGGTGGTGGTCGACCGGCTGGTGCTCGGCGTCGACCCCGGGCCGGCCGTCGACGGCTCGCCCTGCGCCGCCGTGGCGCTGGCCGTGCCCGGCCCGCAGGCGGCCCTGCTGCTCGACCCGGCGCTCGCTGCGGCCACCGCCGCCGTGCAGGCGCAGCGGTGGTCGCCGACGCTGAGCGCGGTGCTGCGCTTCCCGGCCCGGTCCTGGCCCGACTTCCGCGGCGCGTTCGTCAACGACCATCCCCTGCTCATGCTCGTCTGCGACGACGGCGACCGGCGCGGCGACGGCGCCCCGGTGCTGGTCGCGCACACCACGGCGACGTTCGCCGCCGGTCACCTCGCCCAGCCGACGGGGGCCGGCCGGGCCATCGAGCAGGCCGTCCGCGACCTGCTCGGCCTGCCCGAGCCCGCCGCGTTCGTGCACGTGCACCGCTGGACGTACGCCACGCCGACCGTGCCCGGCGGGGCCGGGACGTACCACTTGGACGCCGACGGCATCGGGCTGGCCGGCGACGCCTTCGGCAAGCCCCGGGTGCAGAGCGCCTGGCGCTCGGGCCGCGACCTGGGCCGCGCCCTGGCCACCCGCCTAACCGCCACCTGACCCACCCACCCCGCCCCCAGCCCACCCCGCCCCCACCTCGTCCTCGTCGATCTTGCACTTGCGGCCCGCGTTTTGCGGCTTTGGCCCGTTATGCTCGGGCCGCAAGTGCAAGATTGCGGGTGGGGCCGGGCGGGGCCGGGCCGGGCGGGGCCGGGCCGGGCGGGGCCGGGCGGGGCCGGGCGGGGCCGGGCGGGGCCGGGCGGGGTCGGGCGGGGCCGGGCGGGGCCGGGCGGGGCCGGGCGGGGTCGGGCGGGTCGGGTGGGGCGGGGCCGGGTGGGGTGGGGTGGGGTCAGGCGGGGGTGGGGGTGGGGGCGCGTTCGGAGGGGTCCTCGGTGCGTTCGCCCGCGCGGTCGAGGAGCTGCATGACCGGGGTGGCGGCGACCCCGTGCACCACCACCGAAACGATCACCACCAGCCCGACCGTGGCCCAGATCAGGTCGGCCTGCGGGAAGTCCGCCTTCGTCGTCGCGTAGGCCAGGTAGTAGAGCGAGCCGACGCCCCGGATGCCGAACAGCGAGATCACCCAGTGTTCCGCCGGTCGGCCCGGCGCGCCGCGCAGCGACAGCCACCCGGCCAGCGGGCGGACCACGAAGACCAGCGCCAGCCCGACCAGCGCGGCCGGCCAGGTCAGCGGTGCGAGTAGACCGCCGACCACCGCGCCCCCGAAGAGCAGCAGCAGCAGGACGGTCAGCAGCCGCTCGATCTGCTCGGCGAAGTCGTGCAGCACCGAGTGGAACTCGTGGGTCCGCTCCGCCGCCCGGATCGCCCGGGCCGCCACGAAGACGGCCAGGAAGCCGTAGCCGCCGACCACCTCCACCAGCCCGTACGCGAGGAACGTGGCGGCCAGCGCGAGGAAGCCCTCGGCGTGCCGGGCGAGCCGCAGCTTGCTCGGGGCCCGGAAGAACAGCTTGCCGAGCAGCCAGCCGACCAGCAGCCCGCCGCCGACGCCGGCGGCCAGCTTGTACAGCACGTCCACGGTGAACCAGTCGGCGAACCAGTCCGCCGGGGCGAGGCTGGTGCTGGCGATCGCGATGGCCGCGTACACGAAGGGGAAGGCCAGGCCGTCGTTGAGGCCGGCCTCCGAGGTCAGCGCGAAGCGCACCTCGTCCTCGGAGTCCTCCACGTCGGTCGGCTCGCCGACCTGCACATCGGCGGCGAGCACCGGGTCGGTCGGGGCCAGCGCCGCGCCCAGCAGCAGCGCGGTGGCGGGCACCAGGCCCGCCCACCACCAGCCGAGCAGCGCCACGGCCGCGATGCAGATCGGCATCGCGATCGCCAACAGCCGCCAGGTGGACGACCACCTGGCCCAGCTCAACGGCCGGTCAATCTTGAGACCCGCGCCCATCAGCGCGACGATCACGCCGATCTCGGTGAGGTGGGTGGCGACCTCGGGATGCGCCAGCGGGTCCGGGCTGGGCAGCCCGGTGGGCAGGATGAAGATCAGCATGCCCAGGCCGAGGAACGCGATCGGCATCGACAATGGCCGGCGCTCCAGCAGCCGGGGGAGGATCCCGGCGAGCAGAGCGCCCAGCCCCACCACCGCGAACGCGACGTCTACCGGTTCCACCGCACCACCCTTCGCGACCTCGCCCACGGTCGTGGGCAGGTGGTGACGGACCTTGCCCCGTCGGCGGTCCCGGTATGCGTGCCGCCCGCAACTGATCCGCCGGCCCTGCCGGCGCGCAGGCTCCGCGCGGTCAGCCCCGGGCCCCGGGCCCGATCGAAGCAGATGCTGATCCCGGGGCGGTCGGTCCCGCTGGTCGCGGTGCCCGACGCGATGGTGCCGCGCCGCCCGACGCGATGGTGCCGCGCCGCCCGATCGAGACACCCGGCGCGCTGCCCGAACAGCTCATCCACCTGGCCAGGGTCGCTGATCTGCCGCCGTACGGAATCTCGTGGTGCCGGAGGGCACCGAGATCTACTCTGGACCGCAGGGCGGCTCCGTTCTGGTCACCCTGGCGGACGGATCGGTGGTCGCGCACCTCGATCACCAGGTCCCGCAAGCCGGGGTGACCCAGACGGACGACCTTGTCGCCCTTTAGCGCAGGTAGGAGGTCGTCCGGGGCGAAGCCCTCTCGCGGCGGCAGTCACTCGATCTGATCAGGGAGGCGGTGCAGGCATGGACGTGACCGGGGCCCGGTGGCACAAGTCGACCCGATCCGGCACCAACGGTGGGTCCTGCGTCGAGGTGGCGGACAACCTGCCCGGGGTGGTCCCCGCCCGGGACACGAAGGGTCGGGACGGCGGGACGCTGCGGTTCGACCCGGGATCGTGGCAGGCGTTCGTCGACTTCGTCCGGCGCCACCGGGTTCTCGGTGGCCGTACGTCCGCTCCTGCCCGGTCCGCCCGCCGCCGACGCCCGGCTACCTGGACGGGACGAGGATCTCGAACCAGACCGTCGAGCCGCGCACCGTCGGGTCGGTGCCCCAGGCGTCGCTGAGCTGCTCGATCAGGCCGAGCCCGCGGCCCCGACTGCTCAACGTGTCGGTGCGGGCCCGGGTCACCGTGCCCCGGGTGCCGGAGTCGGCCACCGACACCAGTAGCCGCTCCGGGCTGAGGTCGATCTCGACCCGGGCGGCGGTTCCGGCGTGCAGCAGCGCGTTGGTGGTCAGCTCGCTGGTGCACAGTACGGCGGCCCCGACCACCGCCTCGGGCACCTGCCAGCCGGTCAGCTGGGCCGTCAACCAGTGCCGCACCCGGCTCGGCGCGGTCGGCTCCGCCGGCACCTCCATGCTCGCCGAGCGGCTCGGCATCAGCGCGTGCTCCACCGCCAACACCGCGACGTCGTCCTCGGTGGCGCCTTCCACGGCTGCGGTCGCGACCGCGCACAGCGCCCGGGGGTCGCCGCTGGGGGCGCCGGCCACGGCGGCGGCCAGGTCGTTTAGCCCCGCGGTGAGGCTCTGCCACCGCCGCTCCACCACCCCGTCGCTGAACAGCAGCAGGGTGTCCCCCGGGGCGAACGGGACCGTGGTGGTGCGCGGAGCGCAGCCCAGCCCGAGCGGGGCCCCGGGCGGAACGTCCAGGTACCGCGCCACCGGCTCGCCGTCGGGGCCGGCGCGGCGTACCAGCGGTGCGGGGTGCCCGGCGCTGGCCAGGGTGAGCAGCCCTCGCTGCGTGTCGACCACCCCGAAGACCACGGTCACGAACAGCTCGTACGTGCCGGTCTCGGTGCCGAGGCTGCCCACCAGGCGGTCCAGCCCGGTGAGTACGGCGTCCGGCCGGGGATCGGCCAGGGCCAGCGCGCGCAGCGCCGCCCGGACCTGGCCCATCCTCGCCGCCGCCTGCACGTCGTGCCCGGCCACGTCGCCGAGCACGATGCCCAACTCGCCGGTGGGCAGCAGGAACGCGTCGTAGAAGTCCCCACCGGCGGCGTTGCCGTCGACGCCGGGGTCGTACCGGGCGGCGATCCGCAGCCGGGGCAGGTCCGGCAGGCGCGCGGGCAGCATGCTGCGTTGCAGGAGTTGGGCGGTGCCGTGCTGGGTCTCGAATCGGCGGGCGCGCTCGGCGGCCTGACCGATCAGCTCGGCCGAGGCGGCCAGCAGGGCCCGTTCGGCGGCCGGCCATGGGTGGGCCTCGTGGTAGCCGACGGTCAGGCCGCCGCGCAGAACCGACGTCCGCAGCGGCTGGGCGGCCAGCGCCCGGACCTTCTGGTCATGCCGGTCCACCGCGATGTCCCGCAGCGGCTGCCCGTCGCCGACGAACTGGGGCACGCCGCTGCGGGCGGCCACGACCAGCGGCCCGGGGGAGTCGGCGGGCGATCGCCGCCAGAGCGGGGGCAGCCGTTCGTCGGCCTCGTCCAGCAACTCGCCGCGCACCCGCCGAACCGTGCGCCAACCCGCGCCGTCGTCCACGCCGAAGGTGACCCGGTCGGTGTCGAACGCGGTCAGCAGGTAACGCAGGGCGACCCGGGCGACGTCGTCCAGGGTGAGCGTGCTGGCCAGCGCGGCGGCCACGTCGCTGAGGCTCTGCAACTGCTCGGTGACCTGGCTGGTCTCGGCGGCGACGGTCAGCACCCCGACGATCCGTCCCGCGCTGTCCCGCACCGGGGAGTGGCCCCGGGTGAACACGGCCTGCTCGCGGGAGCCGGGGCGGTGCCGGTCGAACGGGAGCGCCGCCTCCTTCTCCAGGGACGACTCGCCCTGCCGGTAGGCGCGGTCGATCACGTCGCCGACGCCCGGCTCGGCCCACACGTCGGCGAACACCTCGGCTGCCGGCCGGCCCACCGCGCCCGGGTGGCGGTCACCGATCAGCGCCGCGTACCCGTCGTTGTAGAGCAGTAGGTGGTCGTCGCCGTACGTGAACGCCATCGGCACCGGCGAGGCGAGGATCAGATCCACCACCCCGCGTAACCCAGGGTCCCAGCCCTGGGGCGGGCCGAGCGCCGTGCCGGCCCAGGGATGGCCGAGAACGACGCTCGCCGCCCCGGAGGCCCCTGTCTCGGACGCGGCGCGCGTTGCTGGCGTGGGCACTCGCCCGACCGTGCCTGACATGCCCGCAGCCTAGCCGGAGCGCCCTGTCGGCGGCCCGAGCGCGTGCCGGGGTGGCGGCAAACGGCCCGCCCTCGCCCGCGCCCGGTACGCATCAGTGCAGGTCAGGGTAGTTCTGGACGGAGATGCCGGGAAAATCGTTGCCCGTCGCGCGGCGTGCTGCCAGGCGGACCGGGTATGCGCGCGCCGAAGTCCATGCGACAGGAGGGACACCATGCAGAAAACCCTCGCGGTCGGGCAGGTAGACATCGGGGACGCCCTGACCGATATGTGGAGGTCGGTGCTGCTCTTCATCCCGAGGGCGATCGCGTTCATCGTGATCCTCGTGGTGGGGTGGCTCGTCGCCAAAGCGGTTCTCAAGATCGTGGACACGGTACTGGAACGGGTGGGGTTCGACCGCGCGGTCGAACGGGGCGGCATCCGGCGCGCGCTGGAACGCACCAAGTACGACGCCAGCGACATCCTGGCGAAACTGGCGTACTACGCCGTGCTGCTGTTCACCCTGCAGTTCGCCTTCGGGGTGTGGGGGCCGAACGCGATCAGCGACCTGATCCGGGGCGTGGTCGCCTGGCTGCCCCGGGCGTTCATCGCGATCATCGTCGTGGTGGTGGCCGCGGCGATCGCCAACGCGGTGCGCGACCTGGTAACCGGCTTCCTGGGCGGGCTGTCCTACGGCCGGGTGCTGGCCGACCTGACAGCGATCTTCATCCTGGCGCTCGGCGTCATCGCCGCGCTGAACCAGGTGGGCATCGCCACCACCGTCACCACCCCGGTGCTGATCGCGGTGCTCGCCACGGTGGCCGGCATCCTGATCATCGGCGTCGGCGGCGGCCTGGTGCGGCCGATGCAGAACCGCTGGGAGGGCTGGCTCAACCGGGCCGCCGAGGAGTCCCGGGCGTTGCGGGAGCACCGCCAGGCCCAGGCTGCCGGCCGGGGCGACGTCGAGCGCCGGATGGCCGACCGGGCGGGCGCCGAGCGCACCCAGGCCATGCCCCAGCCCGGGGGTTCGATGTCCGGCGCTCGCGGCGGGCAGCAGGGCATGCACCGCTCCGGCGGCACGCCGGGCGACGAGACCCAGCAGTTCGGCCGCCCGGGTAGCTGACGGGAGGAGCACGGGGGAGGGGGTCCGCGCGGGCCCCCTCCCCGCTCGCGTACGTCAGAGGGCGGGCAGCGGCGCCGGGCCGGTCTCCAGCGAGCGGGCCAGGGCGCAGACCGCCAGCAGGCGGGCCAACGTCCAGTCGGGCTGCGACCAGTCCGTCGACCGGGTGGGCGGCTGCCAGCCGTGCTCCCGTGCCGCGTCCCGGACGCCCTCGGCGTACCCGGCGAGCGCGGCCGGGCTCAACGGCCGGCGATCGCCGTCGAGGCTGTCCCGGACGGCCGCGGCGTGCTGGTCGATCTCGGCGAGCAGCCCGGGCCGGGCCGCCGCCGCCGTGAGCCCGGCGGTGCCGATCACGACGGTCAGCCGGGCGAGGACGGTGTTGGCGGAGTCCGCTGCGGAACGGCTGACCACCTGTTTCGACGGCACACGCATGAGAGACGAGGTTAACCGGCGGGTAATCCGGGCGGAGTCGGCCGCTCGGCCGGTACCGGGTCGTCCGCTCATCGGCCGGCAACCGGCCGGGGGGATTGACCCGGTCGGGACGGGGCAGAAGGGAGGACCCGCGTACGCCGCGCGGCCGACACGTGGAGGGACGGATGGGACACCAGGACGGGCCCGACGAACAGCACCGCCGCCCGCCGGGGGTGAACGACGCCACCGTCGTGGCGCTGGGCCGGCTCAGCGAGGCGCTGGAGACCGTGGAGCGGGCCCGCGGGCACCTCTACTCGATGCACCAGCTCATCGGCCACGCCGACCTGATGCTCGACGACGCCGTGGCGAAGTTCCGCGCGGCCGGGCACGACGCGATCGCCGATCGGATCGCCACCGATCTGCTCGGCCGCAACGTGATCGCCGGCCGGTGGACCTTCCAGATCGTCGAGGACTTCGACGACGGGTACCACGCGCTGTTCCGGGACCTCGACCGCCGAGCCCGTGAGGAGCTGGTCGGCGGTCGGCGGCACCTGTACGAGGCGGAGATGAAGGAGCGGCGGCGCACCCGGGGCCGGGCCGGGCACGAGGCGCGGCCGGACGGCGAAGGCTGAGCCCGCACCCCGTGCCGGGCACGGGGCCGGCCGGGGACTAGTCGGAGGAGGGCGCGCCGGCGGGGCGGCGTCGCGAGGCGTCGTCCGCGAGGATCACCGTGGCCACCATCAGGGCGACACAGAGGCTGAACAGCCAGGAGTCGTCGGTGGCGAACCTGGCGGCCACCGGTGCCTGGACGGCGGCGAGGAGGAAGCCGAGCCAGGCGAGGCGGCGTTGACGAAGGGTGAGGAACCCGGATGCCTGTTGCATTCCGAAAGTCTTGCGCGGCACCCGTCGATCGCCGTCACCCGATCGGTCGATTCTGGATGACCTGTCCGCCTTTACGGCCGCCCGTACCGCGAATTTTGTCGTTTCGGGGGTAGCGATCGCCGCAGGCGCTTGTTCCCCATGGACATGGTCGGACCGGCCCGTGGCGTGGCCGGCCGGGGGTGGGGCAGGATGGGCGGCCGTGTCCACCCCCGCCCCGCCCCGCGCCTCACTGCTCCTGCTCGCCTACCTCGCGTTCGTCAGTCTGGGCCTGCCAGACGGGCTGATCGGGGTCGGCTGGCCGTCCATCCGGGCGGACTTCGACGTGCCCACCGAGGCGGTCGGCCTGGTGCTCACGGCCGGCACCATGGGCTACCTCACCTCCAGCGTGCTGGCCGGGTTCACCCTGGCCCGCCTCGGCGTCGGTCGGCTGCTGGCCGGCAGCACCCTGCTGGCCAGCCTGGCCCTCACCGGCTACGCCACCAGCCCCGTCCTGGCCGTCATGGCGGCCTGCGCGCTGGTGCTCGGCCTCGGCTCCGGGGCGATCGACTCCGGGCTCAACGCGTACGCGGCCGGGGCGTTCGGGCCGCGCCACATGAACTGGATGCACGCGTTCTTCGGCCTCGGTGTGGCCATCGGCCCGCTGATCATGACCGGGGCGCTCGCCACCGGCCTCTCCTGGCGCTGGGGGTACGGCCTGGTCGCCGCCGCCCAGCTCGCCCTCGCCGCCGCGTTCGCCCTCACCGTGCGGGCGTGGCGGGACCGGGGGGCGGCGGGTGCGGGTGGGCCGGGATCACCCGACCCCGGGCCGCAGGAGGCCGCCGCCCCGGTCCGGGTACGCGAGACCCTGCGACTGCCGGCCGTCTGGCTGGGCTCGCTCGCCTTCGCGGTGTACGTCGCGATCGAGGTCGCCGCCGGGCTCTGGGCGTTCCTGCTGCTCACCGAGGGGCGAGGGCTGACCGCCGGGGTGGCCGGCGCCTGCGTCTCGGGCTACTGGGGGAGTTTGTTCGTGGGGCGGGTGGTCCAGGGCATCGGGTCCGAACGGCTCGGCGCCGCGAAGGTGCTGCGCGGGAGTCTGCTCGGCATGGCCGCGGGCGCCGCGCTGATCGCCCTGCCCGCCCCGGCCTGGGTGGCGGTGGCCGGCCTGCTGGTGCTGGGCTTCGCCGCCGCGCCGGTGTTCCCGCTGCTCATGCTCACCACCGCCGAGCGGGTCGGCGCCGCCCACGCCGACCGGACCATCGGGGTGCAGATCGCCGCCGCCGGGCTGGGTGGCGCGCTGGTGCCCACCGGGATCGGCGTGCTGGTCGGCAACACCTCGGTCCAGGCCCTCGGGCCCGCGCTGACGGTCCTCGCCGTGGTGCTGCTGGCCCTCGTCGCCGCCGCCTCCCGGCGGCGCTGACCGCCCCGCCGCCTCCCGGCGGCGCTGACCGCCCCGCCGCCTCCCGGCGGCGCTGACTGCCCCGCCGCCTCCCGGCGGCGCTGACTGCCCCGCCACCTCCCGGCGGCGCTGACCGCCCCGCCACCTCCCGGCGGCGCTGACCCGCCTCGCCACGGTGGCGCCGACCCGCCCGCCCGTCGTCGGGGCGGGGGCATCACATGTTGTCCGGGCCGGTCCGTCCCATGGTCGACGCCCGGTACGCCCGGTCGGCGTCCGTGCGCTCGCGCTCCCGCTCGGCCGGCGCCGCGCCGCGGTCCACCGCCTCCGGGCCGTGCCCGAAGGTGGCCTCCTCGCCGGCGTCGTTGGCCGTCACGTCGTCGGACTGCCCGTCGAGCGTCGACCGGGCGATCGCCCGGTCCAGGTCCTCCAGCGGGAGCCGTTCCTCGTCGCGCCACACGTGGCTGTCGTTGTCAGTCATGCTGTCGCGGTACCCGGGGTCGGTGATCGCAAACGGCCGCGCCGCCGCCGTACCCGGACACGGCGACGGCCGCCGGAAGCCGGCGGCCATCGTCAGCGCGTTCCCGGGGGATCAGGGCTGGGGGCGGTCGACGGCGCCCCGCCAGGCGCCGGTCTCCTGACCGCGCCGCTCGATGAACTGCTTGAACCGCTCCAGGTCGCCCTTGGCCCGGCGGTCGACGACGCCGAGCTTGTCGCCGGCCTGCTCCACCACGCCGTGCGGCTCGAACTCGAGCTGGAGGGTGACTCGGGTCTTGCCCTCGTCCAGGCGGTGGAAGGTCACCACGCCGGCCTGCTGGGTACCGCCGGTGGACCGCCAGGCGACCCGCTCGTCGGGCAGCTGCTCGGTGATCTCGGCGTCGAACTCGCGCTTGACCCCGGCGATCTCCACCGTCCAGTGGGTCTTCGTGTCGGAGACCTGCCGGACCTCCTGCACCCCCTCCATGAAGTGCGGGAACTCCTCGAACTGGGTCCACTGGTCGTACGCGGTCCGGATCGGGACGGACACGTCAACATGTTCGGTGACGCCACTCATCGACAATCCTCCTCAGTGCGCCGGTGTGTCGTCGGATCGTGGGCCGATCCGGTCACCAGCGCGTCGTCTCGTTCTTGTGCCCGAGGGCGGCCCACACCTCGGAGATCGTCTGGTAACGGGTGCCCGGCGGCAGGCCCTCCAGGGCGGCGACGATGTCGTCGGGCGCGTCGTTGTCGCGCGCGTTCGCGACCAACGTGTCCCGGTCGCCGGGCAGGGCGGTCATCGTGATGAACCGCCCGAGCCGGCTGCGCGCCTCCACGTCGGAGGAACTCATGCCCTGCGGGGAGCCGGTGCGCAGCTCGCCGGCCGGCGCCGTGGTCGGCTCCGGCTGGTCCTCGCCCGCGGGCTCGGGCTGCCGGGACTCGTCGACCCGCGAGCCACCGGTCCCCGGGCCCTGTACCAGGCCGTTGACCTCCTGGCTCATCTGCTCGTCGACCCTCGGGCTGTGCTTGCTGCTGCCACGTTCCAAACGTTCCATGTCTCTTGCGCTACCCGAGGGGGCCGCCGGTAAACCGAAGGGGACGCCCGGAAGGCGGCAGAAGGCGGCAAACAGTCACGAATCGGCCGGCGACCGGGGCTTTAGCACCGGCTCGCCCGGGTCGGGGTCGCCGGCCTGGATCTGCCGGCCCCGCTGCAGCTCGGCGTTCATCTGCACGCCGAGCATCAGCGCGCAGTTGGACAGGTAGAGCCAGACCAGGAACGCGATCACCGCGCCGAGGCTGCCGTAGGTGACGTCGTACGAGCCGAAGTTCGCCACGTACAGGCCGAAGCCGAAGGAGGCCAGCGCCCAGGAGACCAGGGCCACCGTCCCGCCCGGGGTGAGCCAGCGGAACCTCGGCTGGCGCACGTTCGGGGCGATCCAGAACAGCAGCGACAACAGCACCATCATCACCATGGCCAGCACCGGCCACTTCACGACGCTCCACACCGTCCGGGTCAGCCCGCCGGCGTTGATCAGGTCGCCCACCGCGTCGGTGACCGGGCCGCTGACGATCAGGCCGGTGGCCACCACGGCCAGCAGCACCAGCGTCACGGCGGCCAGGCCGATCTGCAACGGGCGCAGCCTCCAGACCGGCCGCCCCTCCTGTACCCCGTAGATGGCGTTGGAGGCCCGGGTGAACGCCCCGATGAACCCCGACGCCGACCAGAGCGCGCCGAGCAGACCGAAGCTGAGCAGCACCTTCGCGCCGCTCTGCTGGTCCACCACGCCCCGTACGACGCTGACGAAGCCGTCGTTGCCGACCACCGACCCGGCCCCCACCTCGCGGGCCAGGTCGATGACGGTGTCCACCGTCCGCTCGCCGTCGGAGACGAGCCCGACCAGGGCGACCACCACGATGGTGGACGGGAACAGCGCGAGCACCCCGTAGTAGGTGAGCGCGGCGGCCCAGTCCGCGCAGTTGTCCTTCACGAAGTTCCGACCGCTGCGCACCAGCACCCCGCGCCAGGTGTGCCAGCTCAGTTGGCGTACCCGTCGGGGGAGCCGCAGCGGCCCGCCGCGAGGAGCCGTGCCCGGTTCCGTCGTCGCTGTCATGACTGCCCCCTGCGCCCCGGCAACCCGGGTGCCGGCCACCCCGTCGCTCGCCTGGCCCCGCCGTTACCCAACCCCAAAACTCACCAAACCCGCCGCTCCCGCCCCTCCCGCTGTCCCCGGTGCGCGCACCTATGGCGCGCGCCGATGCCACACATTCCGTGAAAGTGCGCGCAGGGGAGGTGGGTGGGTGGGGTGGGGGAACGGTCCGTGGGTAGTCCGTGGGTAAGGAGTCGAGGCGGAGGAGGAATCACATGCCCGGGCGCGAGGTACTGCCCAGCACGCTGCGGCGCTCCCCGGACAAGGCGCAGCGCACCTGGGAGAAGACGCACGACTCGGCGGTGGAGACGTACGGCGAGGGGGAGCGGGCGCACCGCACCGCCTTCGCCGCCGTGAAGCACCAGTTCGAGAAGGTGGGCGACCACTGGGAGCCCAAGGGGCGCAAGGGACCCAGCGACCGTCAGGCGGCCGGCGGCGGCCCGGAGCGGCGGGCCCCCACAGCGGGCGGGGTGGACGCCAACGCCACCAAGGAGCACCTGATGGGGGTGGCCCGCAAGCTGGACGTCCCCGGCCGTTCCCGAATGACCAAGCCCGAACTGGTCAAGGCCATCGAGAAGGCCAACGACCGGCAGACCCGCAGGGCCCGCGGCGACTGACCCGCCGATCGCCCAGGGGCGCCGGGGGTACGACAGCCGCGAGGCGGCCGGACCACCCGGCGCCACTGCGTAGGGGGTCACTCACCAGTGGCCGCCGCCGGGGGCCTGTAGGTGGACGGCCTTGGTGGCGGTGAACTCGTCGAGGAGTTCCGGGCCGTAGCCGAAGCCCTGGCCGCTGGCGCGGCGCGGTTGGGCGGCGCCGCCCGGAGCGCCGCCGAAGACGGCGTTGACCTTGACCGTGCCGACGGGGAGTTCCCGCCAGGCCCGATGGGCGTGGCTCATCGACGCGGTGAGCACCGTGGCGGCCAGCCCGTACGGCGAGTCGGCGGCGCACCGCAGCGCCTCGCTGAACGAGTCCACCACGACCACCGGGGCGACCGGGCCGAACGTCTCCTCGCGGACCAGGGCCATGTCGTGCCGGCAGTCGGTGACCACGGTCGCCGGGTAGAACGCCCCCGGCCCGTCCGGCAGCGCGCCCCCGGTGCGCACCCGCGCCCCGTCGGCCACCGCCGCCGTCACCTGCCCGTGTACGTGGTCCCGGTGCCGCCGGTCGACCAGCGGCCCGAGTTCGGTCCCCGGGTCCCGCCCGGGTCCCGTCCGCAGCGCGTCGGCCCGCCGCACCAGGGCGTCGGCGAAGTCCTCGGCGACGTCGCGGTGCACGTAGATCCGCTCCACCGCGACGCAGATCTGCCCGGCGTTGGCGAACGACCCCAGCGCCGCCTGCTCCGCCGCCCAGATCGGGTCCACGCCGGCGTCGACGACGAGCGGGTCGCTGCCGCCGTTCTCCAGCAGCGCCTTGGCCCCGGTCCGGGCCGCCGCCGCGGCGATCGACCGGCCGGTGGCGGTGGAGCCGACGTGCGCCACCACGTCCACGTCGCCGGCGGCCAGCGCCGCGCCGACCTCGCCGCCCCCGGTGAGCAGCGACAGCACCCCGGGCGGCAGCGCGCCGTCCAGCGCCCTGGCCAGCAGCCACCCGGTCGCCGGGGTCCGCTCGCTCGGCTTGTACAGCACCACGTTGCCGGTCACCAGGGCCGCGCCGAGCAGCCCGCAGGCGACCGCAACCGGGTCGTTCCACGGGGTGATCGCCGCGACCACCCCGCGCGGCTGCGGCGTCATGAAGTCGATGGCGTCCGCGCCGCCGAGCAGGGTCCGACCCCCGCGCAGCGGGGCCAGCTCCGCGTACTGTCGCAGGGTGCCGACACCCGCCTCGACGCCGCCCCGGGCGTCCGCCAGGGGCTTGCCCATCTCGGCGGTGACCGCCGCGGCCAGTTCCTCCGTCGTGGCCTCGACCGCGTCCGCGGCCCGGTGCAGGGCAGCCGCCCGCTCGGCCGGGGCGGTCGCCGCCCAGTCGGCCGCCACGCCCCGCGCGGCCTCCACCGCCTTGCCGACCTCGTCCGTTGTCGCCACCGGCACGGTGCTGACCGGTGAGCCGTCGGCCGGGTCGCGTACGACCAACTCGCCGCCCGTGCCGCCCGCGCCCCACACTCCACCTATGAGCTGCGAAACCGTGTACATGCGGCGGTGGATGCCCCGGTCCCCCCGACGCAAACGCGTTTCACCCGGTAACCGGCCGGGTAGCCGGATCGGATGATCTCGACCGGGGTGCAGACGGCGGACGCCGTGGTCGTCGGCGCGGGCCACAACGGCCTGGTGGCCGCCAACCTGCTGGCCGACGCGGGCTGGGACGTGCTGGTGCTGGAGGCGACCGGCGCGCCCGGCGGGGCGGTGCGCTCGGCCGAGGTGACCGCCCCCGGCTACCTCAGCGACCTGTACAGCTCCTTCTACCCCCTCGGGTACGCGTCCCCGGTGCTGGCCGGCCTGGAGCTGGACCGGCACGGTTTGACCTGGACCCAAGCCCCCGACGTGCTGGCCCACCTGCTGCCCGACGGCCGGGCGGCGGTGCTGAACCGGGACCTCGACGCCACGGCGGCCTCGCTGGAGGCGTTCGCGCCCGGCGACGGCGAGCGGTGGCGCCGCTCGTACGCCGACTGGCTGGACGTCGCCGGGCCGATGCTGGAGGCCATCACCACCCCGTTCCCGCCCGTGCGTGGCGGGCTCGGCCTGCTGCGCCGGCTGAGGGTGGGTGGGGCGCTGCGGCTGGCCCGCCGCCTCGTCGTGCCGGTGCGCAAGCTCGGCGACGAGATGTTCGACGGCGAGGGCGGCACCCTGCTGCTGGCCGGGTGCGCCCTGCACACCGACCTGTCGCCGGAGGAGGCCGGCTCCGGCGTGTACGGCTGGCTGCTGGCCATGCTCGGCCAGCAGGTCGGCTGGCCGGTGCCGGTCGGCGGGGCACAGCGGATCACCGATGCGCTGGTGGACCGGCTCACCGCCCGGGGCGGCCGGATCCTCTACGACGCCCGGGTGGACCGGGTGCTCACCGCCCGGGGCCGGGCCATGGGGGTACGCACCGTCGGCGGCACCGCCTGGCGGGCCCGCCGCGCGGTGCTGGCCGACGTGCCCGCCCCCGCGCTCTACCTGGACCTGGTCGGTTCGGCGGCGCTGCCGCCCCGGCTGGTGGAGGACCTGGCGCACTTCCGGTGGGACGGGTCCACCCTGAAGGTCGACTGGGCGCTGTCCGGGCCGGTGCCGTGGGTCAACCCGACGGTGGCCACCGCCGGCACCGTGCACCTCGGCGCCGACCTCAACGGCCTGACCGGCTACGCGGCCGAGCTGTCCCGGGGCGAGATCCCCCGGGACCCGTTCCTGCTGCTCGGGCAGATGAGCGTCGCCGACCCGAGCCGCTCGCCGGCCAGGACCGAGTCGCTCTGGTCGTACACCCATCTGCCGTTCCGGCGGAACTGGCGGGCCGAGGACGTCGCCGCGCACGTGGACCGGATGGAGGAGGTGCTGGAGGCGGCCGCCCCCGGCTTCCGGGCCCGGATCGTCGGGCGGCACGTCGCCGGCCCGGCGGACCTGGAGCGGGGCGACCCGAGCCTGGTCGGCGGGGCGCTGGGCGGCGGCACCGCCGCGGCGTACCAGCAGCTCTTCCTGCGGCCGATCCCCGGCCTGGGCCGCGCGGACACCCCGGTGGACCGGCTGTACCTGGCCAGCTCCTCGGCGCATCCGGGCGGCGGGGTGCACGGCGCGCCGGGCGCGAACGCGGCCCGGGCGGCGCTGGCCCGCGACCGGGCCCTCACCGGCGGCCTCTACGCCGGGGTGATCGGCGCGGCTCACCGGGCGGTCTACCGCTGAACTCGCACGGTCCGCCGGAGCCCGCCGGCTCGTGGCCGAGCGGCGACAAGGTGGCGCGGGCCCGGGCGCTTCGGACGCCCGGGCGGCGGGCCGTCAGCGCTCGATGTTGCGGTGCCGGGTACGCAGCTTGAACGGCATCAGCGCGCTCTCGATCTTGGTGGCGGTGGTCATCTTCGAGTCGCCGTCGCGGCGCTCCTCGAAGCGGATCGGCACCTCCAGGATGGTGTGGCCGAGCTTCGTGGCCAGGTAGTGCATCTCCACCTGGAAGCTGTAGCCGTTCGACTGCACCCGCTCCAGGCCGATGTCGCGCAGCGCGTCGGCCCGCCAGATCTTGAAGCCCGCCGTGAGGTCGCGGATGCGCACCCTCAGCAGCGTGTGTACGTAGAGGTTGGCCCAACCGCTGAGCGCGCGGCGGTACAGCGGCCACGCCTCGTCGAGCTGGCCGCCGGGGACGTAGCGGGAGCCGATGACCACCCCCGCCCGGGTGGACAGCAGCGCACCGAGCATGCCGGGCAGCGCCTCCGGCGGATGGGACAGGTCGGCGTCCATCTGCGCCACGTACTCGGCGCCGCCGTCGAGCGCCCGGGTGATTCCGTCGACGTACGCCCGGCCGAGCCCTTCCTTGCCGGCCCGGTGCACCACCCGCACCCGGTCGGGGTGTTCGAGCGCCAGCTTGTCGGCCACATCGCCGGTGCCGTCCGGCGAGTTGTCGTCGGCGACCAGCACCGTCAGGCCCGGCAGCGGCAGCGCGAGGAGCCGCTCGACCAGGACTGGCAGGTTGCCCGCCTCGTTGTAGGTGGGGACCACGACGGTCAGGCGCGCGTCTCGCCACGGCTCGGGCAACAGCACGGGTTCGATCATGACGGACATCCTCGCTTTGCCGACAGGTTCACCAAGAGGGTATCCAGTTACCCATTCCCTGTCGTAAGGGCTCCCCGTCCGGCACGTGTGACGTGGTGTGTTTCCCGGTTGGGCGGCCGGTCACCGGTCCGACTTCTGCCGGGTCGAGATGTCGGCGAGGCGGCGCAGCGTCTCCTTGTTGCGCTGGTGCAGCACCAGGTCGTTGAGCTTGTTCCGGATCCAGCGCAGCGGGCCGGCGGCGAAGTCCTCGCCGATGCGGACCCGGGTGGCGTGCTCGCCGACCGGTTCCAGGGTGAACACCACGATCGCCTCGCCGGCCGGCCACAGCCCGGCCCTGAGCACCAGCTTGCGCGGCGGCTCGTGGACCAGCACGGTGGAGACGTCCTGGAGGGAGAACGGCCACGGCCCGGCCTTGTGGTGCAGCCGGGCGCCGACCCGGGGCCAGGCGTCGTCGACGTCGCGCACGTGCACCGTGCCGACCACCCAGTCGCTGTACGTCCAGCCGTCCGCGAGGACGTCGAAGACCCGCTGTGGGGATGCTCCGATCACTTTCTCCACAATCGCCACTGCGCTCCCATACCCGGCTCCGGGCGGGGCTAACGACCCGGTGGGTCAGCTTCTCCGGTGCGGCGGGTACCGCCGCGGCGGTGGTAGCGCGCCGAGGTCGACGTTTACTCCTCGGGGCGCAGGGAACCCGCCGCCCGTGCGACGGGACCAGTTGGAGCCGGATCGGCGCAGGTCAGCCCGGGTGGACCCGGGTGCTGACCGCGGTCGGCCCGGCGGTGTCCTGTTCGACGCTGTGCTGTTGGACCGGGACGGGACGTTGGTCGAGGACGTGCCGTACAACGGGGAGCCGGAGAAGGTACGGCCGATGCCGGGGGCGCGGGAGGCCCTCGACCGGTTGCGGGCGGCGGGGCTGCGGCTGGGGGTGGTGACGAACCAGTCGGGCCTGGCCCGGGGGTGTTTCACCGCCGGGCAGATGGGTCGGGTGCACGCGCGGATCGAGGAGCTGCTGGGGCCGTTCGACACCTGGCGGGTGTGCCCGCACGACGACGGGGCCGGGTGTGGGTGCCGTAAGCCCGCGCCGGGGCTGGTACGCGCCGCCGCCGCCGATCTGGGCACGACTCCGGGGCGGTGCGTGGTGGTGGGGGACATCGGTCGGGACATGACCGCCGCCCTCGCGGCCGGCGCGTCCGGGGTGTTGGTGCCGACGCCGATGACCCGGGCCGAGGAGGTCGCCGCCGCCCCGCACATCGCCCCGACGCTGCCGGCCGCGGTGGAGGAGATCCTGCGCCGGCAGGCTGCCGTCGTTCCCGCCGTGCCGCGTACGGCGGGAACGGTGTTGGTGGTGCGGTCGGACTCGGCGGGGGACGTGCTGGTGACCGGGCCGGGGGTCCGGGCGGTGGCGGCGCACGCGCGGCGGGTGGTGCTGTTGTGCGGCCCCCGGGGGCGGGCGGCGGCGGGGTTGCTGCCGGGGGTGGACGAGGTCGTCGAGTGGCCCCTGGAATGGATCGACCCGAACCCGGCCCCGGTCGACCCGCAGCGGACCGGTCGGCTGGTGCGGCGGCTGGCGGCGGTGGGGGCGGACGAGGCGGTGATCTTCACCAGCTTCCACCAGTCGCCGCTGCCGCTGGCCCTGCTGCTGCGCCTGGCCGGGGTGCCCCGGATCGCCGCGATCAGCGACGACTACCCGGGGAGCCTGTTGGATGTGCGCCACCGGGTCCCGTCGGGGGTGCCGGAGCCGGAGCGGGCCCTGTCGTTGGCCGCCGCCGCCGGTCACGCCCTGCCCGCCGACGACGAACCCCGACTGCGCCTGCGCCGGGACGCGGTGCCGGCCGCGCCGTCGCAGCTCGGCCCGCCCGGGTACGTGGTCGTGCACCCCGGCTCGTCGGCCTCGGCCCGGGCCTGCCCGCCGGAGTTGGCCGCCCGGATCGTCCGGGTGCTCGCCGACGCCGGTCACCGGGTGGTGGTCACCGGCGGGCCCGGCGAGCGGGGACTGACCGCCCGGGTCGCCGCCGCCGGGGGCACCGACCTCGGCGGACGTACCGGACTCGCCGAACTGGCCGGGGTCATCGCCGACGCCGGCGCCCTCGTCGTCGGCAACACCGGCCCCGCCCACCTCGCCGCCGCGCTCGGCATCCCCGTGGTCAGCCTGTTCGCCCCGACCGTCCCGTTCGGGCAGTGGGGGCCCTACCGGGTGCCGACCGTCCGACTCGGCGACGCCGACGCCCCCTGCCGTGACACCCGCTCGACGGGCTGCCCGGTCGCCGGGCACCCCTGCCTCGCCGGGGTCGACCCGGCAGCGGTCCTCGACGCGGTCCGGCTCCTCGGCGTGCCCACGGCGGGGGCCGCCCGCGCCGCCGCCACGGCCGGAGCCGGCGGCGTGGCCGGCGCCGACGCCACGGCGGGCGGGTCGCCGGCGTTCGCCGTGCCGGCCGGTGGCGGGAGCGGCCGATGAACGTCCTGGTCTGGCACGTGCACGGCTCCTGGGCCACGTCCTTCGTGCACGGCCGGCACCGCTACCTGGTACCGGTCACCCCCGACCGGGGCCCCTACGGCCTCGGCCGGGCCCGCACCTACCCGTGGCCCGCCGGGGCCGTCGAGGTCACCCCGGCCGAGCTGCGCCGGGCCGAGGTGGACGTGGTGGTCCTCCAGCGCCCCGAGGAGTTCGACCTGGCCTCGGAGTGGCTCGGCCGCCGGGTCGGCCGGGACGTGCCGGCCGTCTACGTCGAGCACAACACCCCCAAGGGGGACGTGCCCAACACCCGTCACCCGATGGCCGACCGCGACGACCTGCTGCTCGTCCACGTCACCGGATTCAACCAGCTCTTCTGGGACAACGGCGGCACCCGCAGCACCGTCGTCGAGCACGGCATCGTCGCCCCGGACGTCGAGTGGACCGGCGAACTCGACCGGCTCGCCGTCGTCATCAACGAGCCGGTACGCCGCTGGCGGGTCACCGGCACCGACCTGCTGCCCCGGTTCGCCGCCCTCGCCCCGCTGGACGTCTTCGGCATGGGGGTCGCCGGGCTGGCCGACCGGCTGGGGCTGCCCGCCGACCGGGTCACCAGCCACGACGACGTGCCGCAGGACCGGATGCACGCCGAGCTGGCCCGGCGGCGGGCGTACCTGCACCTGTGCCGGTGGACCTCGCTCGGGCTCAGCCTGATCGAGGCGATGAGCATCGGCATGCCGGTCGTCGCGCTGGCCACCACCGAGGCGGTGGTGGCGGTGCCGCCGGAGGCCGGCGCGCTCTCCACCCGCGTCGACGACCTGCTGGCGGCGACCCGTCGGTTCCTCGACGACCCGCCGGCCGCCCGCCGGGCGGGCGCGGCGGCCCGGCGGGCCGCCCGGGACCGCTACGGCCTGGACCGTTTCCTCGCTGACTGGGACCGGCTGCTGGAGGAGGAAGTATGCGCATCGCGATGATCTCGGAGCACGCCAGCCCGCTCGCCGTCCTCGGCGGCGAGGACGCCGGCGGCCAGAACACGCATGTCGCGGAGCTCTCCGCCGCGCTCGCGGCCGCCGGTCACGACGTGCGGGTGTACACCCGTCGGGACGCGGTGGACCTGCCGGTGACGGTCCGCAGCCCGGACGGGTACGACGTGGTGCACGTGCCGGCCGGTCCGGCCGAGCCGGTCGCCAAGGACGCGCTGCTGCCACACATGCGGGCGTTCGGTCGTCGGCTGGTCGACTGGTGGCGCCCCGGGGACTGGACGCCCGAGGTGATCCACGCCCACTTCTGGATGAGCGGCCTGGCCGCGCTGGCCGCCGGCCGGCAGACCGGGGTGCCGGTGGTGCAGACGTACCACGCCCTCGGCGCGGTGAAGCGCCGCCACCAGGGCGTCCAGGACACCAGCCCGCCCCGTCGGATCGCCCACGAGCGGGAACTGGGCCGGGCCGTCGACCGGGTGGTCGCCCAGTGCCAGGACGAGGTCGGCGAGCTGGTCCGGCTCGGGGTGCCCCGGTCCCGGATCACCGTCGTCCCGTCCGGGGTCAACCTCGGGACGTTCACGCCGCTCGGACCGGCCGTCGAGCGGGACCCGGGGCGGGCCCGCCTGCTCACCGTGGGCCGCCTGGTGGAGCGCAAGGGCTTCCAGGACGTGATCCGCGCGATGCCGCTGGTGCCGGACGCCGAGTGCGTGGTGGTGGGCGGCCCGCCGGAGGGGCTGCTGGAGACCGACCCGCACGCCCGGCGGCTGCGGGCCCTCGCGGAGTCCAGCGGGGTGGCCGACCGGGTGACGCTGGTCGGGGCGGTGCCCCGCGAGGAGATGAGCCGCTGGTACCGCTCCGCCGACGTGCTGGTGGCCGCCCCCTGGTACGAGCCGTTCGGGCTGACCCCGTTGGAGGCGATGGCGTGCGGGGTGCCCGTGGTCGGCACGGCCGTCGGCGGGCTGACCGACACCGTGCTCCACGGGGTGACCGGCGACCTGGTGCCGGCCCGGGACCCGCGCGCGCTGGGCGTCACGATCCGGCGGCTGCTCGACGACCGGATCCGCCGGTTCTCCTACGCCGGGGCGGCCCGTGACCGGGCCCGGCGCAGCTACTCCTGGGCGGCCACGGCCGAGCGGCTCACCGACGTGTACGGCCAGGTGGCGGCGGTGCGTCGGCCCACCCGGGTGGTCGCCTGATGGCCGCCGCGCCGCCCGGTCCCGCCGGCCAGCCCGGTCCCGCCGGCCCGGCCGCCCCTTCGGTGCTCGACGGGCACCTGGCCAACCTGGCCGCGGCCCTGCTGCCGTACCGCAGGTCGGAGGAGGTGCTGGCCCGGTGGGGCGGGGAACTGGCGCACCGGCTCGCCGCCGGCGGCCGGTTGCTGGTGGCCGGCAACGGCGGCAGCGCCGCAGAGGCCCAACACCTCACCGCCGAACTCGTCGGCAAGCTCCGCGACGACCGGCAACCCCTCTCCGCCATCGCCCTGCACGCGGAGACCTCCGCCCTCACCGCCATCGCCAACGACTACGGCTACGACCACACCTTCGCCCGTCAGGTCCGTGCCCACGGCCGGCGGGACGACATCCTCCTGCTCATGTCCACCAGCGGCGCCAGCGCCAACCTCCTCGCCGCGGCCCGCGCCGCCATCGAGGCCGGCCTGCGCTGCTGGGCCCTCACCGGTCCCACCCCCAACCCCCTCGCCGACGCCTGCCACGACGCCATCGCCATCGACTCGCCGGACAGCCAGGTGGTCCAGGAGCTGCATCTGGTCTCCGTCCATGTGCTCTGCGAGTACGTCGACCGGGTGCTCCCCGCAGCCCTCGCGGCGGCGGGCGAGCGTGGCCCGGGCGGCGTGGTGCCGGCGGTGGGCGTGGCCGGCGGGCCGGACCGGCCGGTGCGTGCCGGGGTCGAGGTGGTGCTGGACGGCGAGGCCGGCCGGCAGGTCGAGGCGGGCTGAGGAGGCGAGCTGATGGCGGGACCTGTGGTGGTGGTCGGTGACATCCTGCTCGACCGGGACGTCGAGGGGGTGGTGAACCGGCTCTGTCCGGACTCCCCGGTGCCGGTGCTCGACGAGTCGACGGCCGTGGACCGGCCCGGCGGCGCCGGCCTGGCGGCGGTCTTCGCCGCCGGGTTGGGCGCCGAGGTGGCCCTGGTGACCGCCCTCGCCGACGACGAGGGCGGGGCCCGGCTGAGCACGCTGCTCGCCGCCGCCGGGGTGCAGGTGTACGCGCTGCCGCTGCGCGGCGCCACCCCGGAGAAGATCCGGCTGCACGCCCGGGGGCGGGTGCTGCTGCGGCACGACCGGGGCGGCCCGGCCGGGGAGCCCGGCGAGCCGAGCGAGGCCGCCCTGCGGCTGCTCGCCTCCGCGTCCGCCGTGCTGGTCAGCGACTACGGCCGGGGGGTGGCCCGGCAACCGGCCCTGCGCTGCGCGCTCGCGGCGACCCGCGCGCCCGTGGTGTGGGACCCGCACCCCCGGGGCCCGGCGGCGGTGCCGGGGGTGCACCTGGCCACCCCGAACGAGTCGGAGGTGCGCGAGCTGGTGAAGACCGGACCGGGCGCGTCCCGGCTGGCCACCGCGTCCCGGGGCGCGCAGGAGCTGCGCCGGCGCTGGCGGGCCGGCGCGGTCACCGTCACCCTGGGCGGCGACGGGGCGCTGCTCTGCCACGCCGGGTCGACGCCGCTGGTGGTGCCCGCCCCGGCCAGCGCCGAGGGGGACACCTGCGGTGCGGGCGACCGGTTCGCCGCGACCGCCAGCATCGCCCTGTCCCGGGGCGCGCTGGTCTCCGAGGCGGTGCAGGCGGCGGTCACCGAGGCGTCGGCGTACGTCGCGGCCGGGGGAGTGGCCACGGCCCTGCCGCCACCGGCCCGGACGGTCCCGGCGACCGGGTCCCGCCTCGGCGGCGGCGACCGGGTCGGGGTGGGCGCCGCCGCCGCGGTGGTCGCGGCGGTCCGCGCGGCCGGCGGCACGGTCGTCGCCACCGGCGGGTGCTTCGACCTGCTGCACGCCGGGCACGTGGCCACCCTGGAGGCGGCCCGCCGGCTCGGTGACTGCCTGGTCGTCTGCCTCAACTCCGACGCCGGCGTGACGGGGCTGAAGGGGCCGGACCGGCCGGTGGTGCCGCAGGGCGACCGTGGCCGGCTGCTGGCGGCGCTGGGCTGCGTCGACGCGGTGCTGGTCTTCGACGAGCCCACCCCGCAGGCGGCCCTGACCTGGCTGCGCCCCGACATCTGGGTCAAGGGCGGCGACTACGCCACCGGTGGCGGCGAGCCGGGGCTGCCCGAGGCGGAGCTGTTGAGCCGTTGGGGCGGGCACACGGTGGTCGTGCCGTACCTCGACGGGCGCTCCACCACCGACATGATCGCCGCCGCCCGCGCCGGTGGCGGGACGCCCGGGTCCGGCGACCGGGTGCCCGGGCCGCCGCCGGGCGTGGCGGTGGGCGTGGACGTCGCGGCGGCGAAGGGGGCACGATGACCGGCAACGCTGTGGGGACGGGGCCGACCGTCCTGGTGACGGGCGGGTCGAGCGGGTTGGGGGCGGCCGTGGTGACGGCCGTGGCCCGGGCCGGCGGCCGGCCGCTGGTGCTGGACCGCAACGCCCCGGCCGACGGGGTGCCGTGGATCGAGTGCGACCTGGCCGACACCCGCGCCGCCGAGGCGGCCACCCGGCGGCTCGCCGAGCGCTCCGGGGGCCTCGACGCCGTCGTCACCGCCGCCGGCATCGACGTGCCCGGCCGGCTCGCCGACGTGCCCGGGGAGACCTGGGACCGGATCATCGCCGTCGACCTGCTCGCCACCGCCGCGGTGATCCGGGCGGCCCTGCCCTGGCTGGAGGAGTCGCGGGGCAACGTCGTCACGGTCGCCTCCACCCTCGGCGTGAAGGCCGTCAGCGACGCCACCGCGTACTGCGCCGCGAAGTTCGGCGTGGTCGGCTTCACCCGCGCCCTCGCCGCCGAGCTGGCCGGGGCGGTCGGCGTCACCCTGCTCGTCCCCGGCGGGATGCGCACCGCCTTCTTCGACGAGCGGGACGCGCAGTACCGACCCGGCCCGGACGCCAACCTGAACGAACCCGCCGACACCGCCGCCGCCGTCATGTTCGCCCTGTCCCAACCGCCCGGCAGCGCCGTCCGCGAGCTGGTGGTCTGCGCCGAGCGGGAGTCGTCGTACCCGTGATCCTCGTGCTCCGGGCGCTCGGCGTCGGCGACCTCGCCACCGGGGTGCCGGCGCTGCGTGCCCTGCGCGCCGCGTACCCCGACCGGGAGCTGGCCCTGGCCGCCCCGCGCTGGCTGGCTCCCCTGGTCGACCTGGTCGGCGGCGTCGACCGCCTGGTGCCGGCGGACGGCCTGGGGAACCTGGGGTGGTCCGGGCCGCCGCCGGAGCTGGCGGTCAACCTGCACGGCCGTGGCCCCCGGTCGCACCGTGTGCTGGCCGCCACCCGCCCCGGCCGGCTGCTCGCCTTCGCCAGTCCCGACGCCTGCCACGCCGACGGCCCCGACTGGCGGGCCGACGAGCACGAGGTCAACCGGTGGTGCCGCCTGCTCGGCTGGTACGGCCTCCACGCCGATCGCGCCGACCTCGCCCTGTGCCGTCCCGCGCCCGGCGGCGTGCCGACCGGGACGACGGTGGTGCACCCCGGCAGCAAGGTCGCGGCCAAGCGCTGGCCGGCCCGGCGGTTCGCGGCGCTGGCCCGGGAGTTGACCGGCCGGGGACACCGGGTGGTGGTCACCGGCTCGGCGGGTGAGCGGGAGCTGGCCGGGTGGGTGGCGTACCACGGGGGGCTCGCACCGGACGCGGTGCTCGCCGGCCGCACGGACCTCGGCGACCTCGCCGCCCTCGTCGCCCACGCCCGGCTGGTGGTCAGCGGGGACACCGGCGTCGCCCACCTCGCCACCGGGTACGGCACCGCGTCGGTGGTGCTCTTCGGCCCCGTCGCGCCGGCGCGGTGGGGGCCGCCGCCGGACCGCCCGTGGCATCGGGTGCTCTGGCACGGCGACGGTGGCCCGCGCGACCGGCCCGCCGTCCGGTCTTCCGGAGCGCGGGGCGATTGGACGGTGTTCGATGGGGTAACAACCGATTCGACACTGGCGGCCGTCTGCCTCGACGAGGTGCTGGCGGCCGTGGACGACGCGGAACGGGCGGTGCGGATCTCCGGTGCGGTTACGGCGTAGCGATCCGGGCAGGCCGGGATACGGCCGCCGGCGAAGCGGCAGGGGCTGGACCTTCCTCGACCCCAGGGGCGAGCCGGTCCGCGAGCCCGGCGAGCTGCCCCGGCTGCGGGACCTGGTGATCCCGCCGGCCTGGCGGGAGGTGTGGATCTCGCCGCACCACAACGGGCACATCCAGGCCACCGGGATCGACGCCGCCGGCCGCAAGCAGTACCTCTACCACCCGCAGTGGCGGCGCAACCGGGACGAGGCGAAGTTCGACCACGTGCTGGAGGTCGCCCACCGGCTCCCGGTGCTGCGCGAGCGGGTGGAGCGCGACCTGTCCGGCCACGGGCTGAACCGGGACCGGGTGCTCGCCACGGTCGCCCGCCTGCTCGACATGGGAATGTTCCGGGTCGGCAGCGACCAGTACGCGGTCGGCGACGACGCCACTTTCGGCGTCTCCACCCTGCGCCCGGAGCACGCCCGCAGCCGGCGGGGCTGCGTGGTGTTCGAGTTCCCCGCCAAGGGCGGCATCGACCAGGTGCGGCGGATCGAGGACCCGGAGCTGTGCCGGGTGCTGATTAACCTGCGCCGCCGGCGGCGCAGGGCCGAGCGGCTGTTCGGCTACTGGGACGGCCGGGACTGGCGGGACGTGCGCAGCGACGAGGTCAACGAGTACCTGCGCGCCGCCAGCGGCGGTGAGATGACCGCGAAGGACTTCCGCACCTGGCACGCCACCGTGCTGGCGGCCACCGAGCTGGCCACCCGCGGGCCGGCCCGTTCCGTCACGGCCCGCAGGCGGGCGGTGGCGGCGGTGATGCGCGAGGTCGCCGAGCTGCTCGGCAACACCGCGACCGTGGCCCGTACCTCCTACGTGGACCCCCGGGTGGTCGACCTGTTCCACGACGGGGTGGTCGCCCCGGTGGAACCGGGCACGCCCCGGGCGGAGGCGGAGCGACGGGTGCTGGAACTGCTGGAGGACGCCTGACCGGCCCCGTCGACGGTCCTGGGGGAGAGCGACGGGGCCGGTGGACCGACGCACGGGGATCGTCGCGTCGCGCGGCTGGGGACGCGGACGGACGGCACCGGGCGGTCGCCCGCGACGGTGGGTCGCGGACGCCTCGCCACGGCCCCCCGTTACGTGTGGGCCGCCGCAGCGGTGGTCCCGCTCGCCGGCCCGCCCCAGTATCGGTGGGCGGCGGCGGAACCGAGTTGACAGTGGACGCCGGGAGGTTGACGATCCGTGCCGTTGCGGGCGGTGCGTCCGGGTAAGCGCCCCGGCGGGTGGTACGGGTCACTCCGGCGGTGCGGCACCGGCCGTGGGCCGGTCGGGCCGGCCCGTCTCCTGCCACCGGCTCTCCCGGAAGGCGCGCGGGCTGGTGCCGTACGCGGCGCGGAAGGCGCGGCTGAAGTGGGTCTTGTCGCGGAAGCCCCAACGCGCCCCGATGGCCTGGACGGTCTGGTCGCGCAGGAGCGGGTCCGCGAGGTCGCGGCGGCAGCGTTCGAGGCGGCGTCGGCGGATGACGCCGCTGACGGATTCGTCCTGGTCGGCGAAGAGGCGGTGCAGGGTGCGCAGGGCGACGTGGTGGGCGTCGGCGACGGACTGGGGGGACAGGTCCGGGTCGCCGAGATGGCGCTCGACGAAGTCGCGTACCTGGGTGAGCAGGACCTGTTGGCGCATCTCGGTGGGGAGGGCGGCCTCGGCGTCGAGGTGGCGGGCGAGCAGCAGGGAGACCAGGGTGAGGGTGACGTCGGCGAGGTGTGGGGCGTCGGTGGCGCGGAACTGCTCGGGATGACGGGTGATCCTGTGCAGGTGCTGGGCGAGCAGCGCGCCGGGCCCCTGCGTGCCCGAGATCCGCACCGCCGAGAGCCGGTCGACCTTGTCCGCGTCCAGCGGCAGCAGCGCCCTGGAGATGACCACGGTGGCCGAGGCGGCGTCCTCCCGGCCGTGTTGCCGGCTGGCGTGCATGATGTCGTGCGGCCGGCCCCAGTCGATGAGCGCGAAGTCACCGCTGCCCATCGCGGTGTCCCGGCGCCGGGCGCTGATCGCGCTGGTGCCGGCGACCGTCAGCGGGATCTGGTAGACCTCCGGGTCGGCCTGGCGGATCAGTCGGGCGGTCCGCCGCCCGATCAGGGACTGGTAGCGGAACCGGGTCAGCTGGATCCCACCGCCCAGGTCGACCAGCCGGGCGCGGCCCCGGAAGTCGGCCGCGTGGTCGCTGGCGAACGCGATCGGCGCGGAGACCCGTGCCGACATGTCGACCCAGAAGGGCCACCGCTCGGCCGGCGGCAGCGTCGCCGTGTCCACCGTCTCGGCCCGCAGCGTGCCCATCACCGACCTCCCCGTGTGGTGCCCGTGCCGGGCGACGCGGCCGGCCGCCTCTCACCGTCGGTCGGCGCGTCCATCGCCCACCTCCCCGTCCGTGGCAGGGCTCCATTGTCGACACAAAGAGCGGCCGGGCCGCCACCGGAGCCCCACGACGGTTCGTTCCGTTCACGTGCCGACTGGCCCGGCCGCCGTACCTCGCTACCGAACCGCGGCTCTGCCGCGGCTCCGCGAGGAGGGGCAAGATCCACGCACTTTCACGGAAAGAGTGGTCATTTCGCGTCCGGAGGCCACTCTTTCCGTGAAACTGCGGGAGGCCGACACACGGCGGTGCTGGGGCGGTGAGGCGCGGTGCTCGACCGGCAACCGCCCCCACCCGCCGCGCCCGACGCCTTCATGCCAGGCGACCGCCACTCCACCGCCACCACCCGGGCCAACTCGGCCGTCGTGGGCCCGAAGCTGGCCCCGTGGCGGTCCTGGCCCTCGCCGATCCGCTCGGCGATCTCGGCCGCCTGGTCGATCAGCTCTCCCACGCTGAGTACATCACCGCACGCGGCTGCGGATCGCCGGGAGCCACCGCCGATCGGGTAACCGATCGTGGCGAGGTAGCGGCAAACTCGGCAAGCCACGCGTGGAGCGACAACGCCCGTCACGCACCGGGGAAGCCGGTCGGCGGCAGAAGGAGGGCGTTGAGCCGGGCGGCTTGGCGCGTCAGGTGGTCCCGTTCGGCGAGGTTGGGTGCCTTCTGGGCTGCCTCGGCGTACAGGCGTGCCGCCGTCGCCAGGTCGCCGTCGCGCTCGTGGAGGTGCGCGGCCACCGCGGCGTGGCGGGGCAGTGACTCGTTGAGCGCCGCGAGCGCCGCCAGGCCGGCGCGCGGTCCGTCGGCCTGGCCGACGGCCACCGCGCGGTTGAGCCGGACGACCGGGCTGTCGGTCAGGCGCGCGAGCTCGTCGTACCACTCGACGATCTGCACCCAGTCGGTCTCCTCGGCGGTGGGCGCGTCAGCGTGGAGTGCCGCGATGGCGGCCTGGGCCTGGAAATCGCCCAGCCGGTCGCGGGCGAGGGCCGCCTGGAGGATCTCGACGCCCTCGGCGATCGACTTGGTGTCCCACCGGCGGCGGTCCTGCTCGGCGAGCGGCACCAGGCTGCAGTCGGGTGCGGTCCGGGCGGCGCGCCGGGCGTGGTGGAGCAGCATGAGGGCGAGCAGCCCCGCCACCTCGGGGTGGTCGAACGCGGCCGCGAGTTGCCGGGTGAGCCGGATGGCCTCGGCGGCGAGGTCGACGTCGCCGGAGTAACCCTCGTTGAAGACCAGGTAGAGGACGCGCAGCACGGTGGCGACGCCGCCGGGCTGGTCCAGCCGCACGCCGGAGACGGTGCGCTTGGCCCGGCTGATGCGCTGCGCCATGGTCGCCTCGGGCACCAGGTACGCCTGGGCGATCTGGCGGGTGGTCAGCCCGCCGACGGCGCGCAGCGTGAGCGCGACCGCGGACGACGGCGTCAGCGACGGGTGGGCACACAGGAAGTAGAGCTGGAGCGTGTCGTCCACCGTGGGCCCGGGCCCGGGCGCCGGCTCCTCGTCGACGAGGTCCTCACGCCGGCGGCGGGCGGCGTCCGCGCGGGTCGCGTCGAGGAACCGGCGCCAGGCCACGGTGACCAGCCAGCCCTTCGGGTCCCGAGGCGGGTCCGCCGGCCAGACGCGTACCGCCTCGACCAGCGCGTCCTGCACGGCGTCCTCGGCCGCCGCGAAGTCGGCTCCGCGGCGGACGAGGATTCCGAGCACGTTCGGCGTGAGGCTCCGGAGCAGGACCTCGAACACCTGCGAGGTCACTCCGTGATGGTGGGCGGCGCGGTCAGGAACGGGCGCACCTCGAGCCACTCGTGGATCGGCTTCCCGCCCGCCCCGGGGGCGGCCGACAGGTCACCGGCCAGCTCGACGGCGCGCTCGTAGCTGTCGACGTCGATCACCATCCAGCCGGCGATGAGGTCCTTGGTCTCGGCGAACGGGCCGTCGGTGACCGGCGGGCGGCCCTCGCCGTCGTACCGGACGAACGTCCCCTCGGGGGCGAGTGCCTGACCGTCTACGAACTCGCCGGTCTTCTCGAGCCGGGCCGCGAAGTCGTTCATGTACTGCATGTGGGCCGAGATCTCCTCCGGCGTCCACCGGTCCATGGGCACGTCGTTGACCGCAGCCGGGGCGCCACGGTAGTGCTTGAGCAGCAAATATTTGGCCATCGTGTTTCTCCTCGGTGCTGGTGCGACCCATTTTGGTCGTGTTCACCTCGGGGACGAAGCCAGTCCCGGAATCTCGACATCGCCGTCCGGATTCTTTCGGTTCCGTAGGTGAACCTGTCGGGGAAGCCTCTGGCACCGGTGGGGCGTCGGCCATGGCGGTGATCGTCTGTTCGAGGTGGCCCGGGGTGCAGGCGGTGGCGCGCCAGGTGTCGAGCGGGTCAGTGGCTGCTCCACATGGCGTGCGCGATGCCTACGGCCAGCCACATGTCGCCTGGCGGAACTTCAGCTGCACGCTCGACTTCGGCGTGACCAGTCTCTGCGCGGCTGGCGGGCGAGGTCCGGTACGTGGGCATGGACGACGAGGCCGCCGTCCTCTCGGGGGGTGATGGTCAGTATGCCGTTGTGGCGTTCGATTATGCGCTTCATGATGGCCAGGCCCAGCCCGTAGCCCGGGTTCTGCTCTTGTGCGAGCCGAGTGGTTTTGCCGTGGTTGAAGGGTGCGGTGAGATCGTCGATCGTGTCGGGATCGATGGACTCCCCGGTGTTTGAGATGGTGATGTCGATGCCGCCGGCGTGGGCCAGGGTTCGGATGTTGACCTGACCTTTGTCGATGTTGTGTCGCACGGCGTTGATGATGGCATTGCGAAGGAACTGTTCGATCAGCGTCTTGTCAGCGGTGAGCGGCCTGTCCGTTGTTTCGACGGTGATGTCCAGGCCGCGGGTGACGATCAGCCCGTCGAGGTCGGTCAGGGCTTCGCGGATTGCCGCAGCCAAGTCGACCGGCTCTGGTTTCCCCAGCCGGGAAGTCTCGGCGCGGGCGAGATCCAGAAGGGCGTTGAGGATGGTCTCGCTGCGCTTGGTCGCGGTGAGCGCGCGGGTGACGGCAGGTTCGAGTTGGGTTGGGACCCGTCCCTGTTCGAGGGGGATTTCGAGGGCCGTGCGGGCCGTGGCGACCGGGGTACGGAGTTCATGGGATGCGTTGGCGATGAACTCGCGTTGCCGGGCGAAGGAATCTTCGAGCCGGTCGAGCATCTGGTCGATCGTGTCGCCGAGTTCCTTGATCTCGTCGGTCGGGCCGGGCAGGTTCAGTCGTGCGTCGAGTTGGTGTTGGGTGATGGAACGGGCGGATGAGGTGATGTCGGCGATCCGGGTGAGGGCGGCGCGGGAGAGCCTGGATGCGGCGAAAGCAGCGAAGACGGCGAAGACGGCGAGGATTCCCAGGCACCACCACACAAGGCCGGCGAGTATGTCGTCGCGAAGCGTGATCTGGGTCCGATCAATAACTCCTTGGATTCCCCCCGTTGGCAGCTCGCCGGGGTACGTGACGGAACCCGGTTCGAGTAGCGGGTCGCCGCTCTGCCAAGCAACCACTGTGCCGTCGGTGCCGATGAACTCATTGACCCCGCCGTGCTGAGCGGTGTCGAACAGGTGAGCCACAGCGATATAGACGACGGCGAGCAGGACGATTCCGGCGGTGAGAAACGCTGCGGTGAAGGTCACCGTGAGTCGGGTGCGGAAGCTGTGCAGGCGGGGCGTCCGGCGACTCATGACGGGGCCTCGATTCGATAACCGCGTCCATGCTCAGCGACAATCAGGTCCGGTGTGCCGAGCTTACGGCGGAGGGCGTAGACGACCATCTTCACGGCGGCGCGTTCGGTGTCGTAGTCCTCGTCCCAGGCATGGTCGATGAGCTGCCGATAGGTCACGAGACCTCCGTTTGCCACCACAAGGGCTTCGAGTACCGCATACTCCTTGGTGCTGAGGCGCACCGGTATTCCACGCCGGGTCACCTTCTGCCCAGCAGTGTCCACGATGAGGTCCGCAACGCTGCGGGAGGTGTCGCCGGGGTCGAGCCGGCGGGCGAGGGCGTTGATGCGGGCGGTCAGCTCACGGTAGGCGAAGGGTTTCGTCAGGTAGTCGTCCGCCCCGAGGTCCAGGCCTTCGACGCGGTCGTCAAGTCCGGCGGCGGCGGTCAGCATGAGAATGCGTACGGGGTGGCGCATGGCCGACAGGGTCCGGCAGACGGTGTCACCGTCGAGGATGGGCAGGTTGCGGTCCAGCACCATCACCTCCGGATCGCTGAGCTGAATCCGGCTGAGCGCGGTCGCGCCGTCGTGAGCGACGTCGACCGTGTACCCATCGGCGCGTAGCCCCTCGGCCAGGCTCGTGGCGAGGTCGATCTCGTCTTCCACGATCAGCACTCTCATCACCCCATTGTCCGGCCGGACGGTAAGGAAACGGTCAGGAACGCGCTGACCGTTCGCTGACCGCCGACCGTCTAGAACTTCTCCTGACCGATCCCGCGACACCGGGATGCAACCCGTCAGTGAGGACGAACCATGTTCAGCAACGACCACCGGCCAGCCATGACGAGGCTGTTCGTCGTGGGCGCCGCGCTTGCCGCGGCTCTCACCCTTGCCGGCTGCACGTCCACGCCCGAGGTGCCTTCCGCCGGCGACGTACCCGTGGGTAAGGGTGATGCGAAGGCGGCGGCGGAAGCGTACGCGGACTGTTTGCGCGCCGAAGGGGTGCAGAACGTGATGGTCGGACCGGACGGCTATGTCGGACCCGGTATCTCGATTGATTCCGCTCAGGGAAACAGCAGCCCCGGCGCGGTCAAGTTTGACGCGGCAGCGGCCGAACTCTCCGCGGCCGCCGAGAAGGTCTGCCGTGCGAAGGTGCCCCAGTACGAGCCGCCACGGAACGGCGACGGGACCGATCCGGCCCTGGCGGAGGCGTCTCGTGCGTTCGCGAAGTGCGCCAGGGAGAACGGCATCGCGTCCTTTCCGGACCCGGAAGGCGCGTCCGCGGAGATGGCAGTGCCGGCCGGGACGACGAAGGAACAGTTCTTCGCCATGTTCGCGGCATGCAAGAGGACGATCGTGCCGGCCGGCGACAAGAAGGGTACGTTCGTTGCCCCGAACTTCACGGGCGCGTTCGACGCAGCCTGGAGCGAGGAACTGTACTCCCGCATCATCGATGGCGCGAACTCCTAGGCGGGGCGAGCAGTGCGAAGCCGTACCCGCGTCGTCGCCGCAGCCGTCGCCCTGGTGCTCGGTGCTGTGGCTGCCGCCTACGTATGGCAACCCTGGCGCAGGGACGCCGCCGTACCGGGCCCGAAGGTGAACACCCAGACGATAGTGCGAGAGGCACTGACGTCGAACACGGTCCTGAATGCACAGCTCAGCTACGGCGACCCGGACACTCTCATCGGTGGCGGCGGTGGCATCCTCACGGTGCTGCCGCCCCCCGGGAGGGTGGTCAAGGTCGGTCAACGCGTCTACGAGACGGACGGGCGACCCGTCGTGCTCCTGAAAGGCGCCCGGCCATTCTGGCGCGAGCTCAGGACCGGAGTTACCCCGGGCGAGGACGTGCGCCAACTCGAACGGAATCTCGTCAAGCTGGGCTTCAGCGTGGGCCTCACCGTGGACGACACGTTCACCCAGTCCACTGCCCTGGCGATCAAACGCTGGCAGGACTCCCTCCGCATGAAACGCACCGGTGTGCTCGCCCCAGGCGATGCCGTCGTCACCCGGGCGAATGCGATCCGTGTCGAGACCGTTCACGTGAAGCTCGGGGCGTCCGCTAACGGCGACATCCTCGACTACACCGACACCACCGTCCACGCAGTCGCCAACCTCAGCACCGCGCAGGCCGGATCGTTGATGCCCGGGAAACCGGTGACCGTAGTCCTGCCCGATGGGTCGACCATCGGCGCTCAGATCACCCAGATCCAGAAGAACCGCGGGTCCGACAAGGACGGAAAACGATTGCCGGACCGTGCGGTCATCGAATTCGCCGACCAGTCCTCGGTCTCAAGGATCGGCCTCTCCGCAGTGCGGGTCACCATCCCCAGTGACACCGTCGATGGAGCCCTCGTCGTACCGGTCACCGCGCTCCTCGCCCTGGCCGACGGTGGGTACGGCGTCGAAGTGCTCCGGAGCGGAAAGCGGGTCCTCGTACCCGTGAAGGTGGGACTGGTCGCCGATTCCCGGCTACAGATCACCGGGGACATCAAGGAAGGGGAGGAGGTGGTGGCTCCATGACCGATTTCGTCCTCACCGTCGAGGAGGTGTCCAAGACATATCCGACAGACCCGCCGACGCACGCAATCAGCGCAGCCACCCTGACGGTGCGTGCCGGGGAGTTGGTCGCGATCGTGGGACCGTCCGGGTCGGGCAAGTCCACTCTGCTCTCGATCATGGGCACCCTTGAGGACCCCACCAGCGGAACGGTGCGTCTGCGGGACTACCCGGTCGCTCGACTCGGCGATGCGCAGCGTGCGGCACTGCGGGCACGACACATCGGTTTTGTCTTCCAACAGTTCCACCTCATCCCCACCCTCACGGCCGAGAAGAATGTCGCGACCGGGCTGCTCTACACCGGCGCCGGACACGCCGAACGCCTCCGTCAGGCCCGAGACGCTCTCGAAGCCGTCGGGCTGGCCCACCGAACCCGGTATCGGCCCGGACAGCTTTCCGGAGGTGAGAAACAGCGCGTCGCGATTGCCCGCGCACTCGTCAAGCGACCGAGCATCGTGTTCGCCGACGAACCCACCGGTGCCCTCGACACGGCCACCGGGGGGAACATCATCCGTCTCCTCAGTGAGATTGCCGGTTCCGGAACGGCGGTCATCGTCATCACCCATGACCACGCCATTGCCGACACAATGCCGCGCCGTGTCCGAATCCTCGACGGCCGCATCACCACCGACACCGGGGTGCCCACCGCATGAGCAACTCTGATCTTCATCCGATCCGGATTCGCATCCGCGACCTCCTCGACGACGCCACCGCCGGAACCTGGGCAAGGCCGCTGCGCACCGTCCTGTCGTCCATCGGGATTGCGATCGGCATCGCCGCACTCGTCGCCATCACCGGCGTCGCCGGCTCCAACAAGGCCCAGTATCTGAACGAACTCGATGGCATGGGCGCGAACCTGCTCACCGTCGAGCCCGGGAAGGACACGGACGACAAGACCGTACCGTTGCCCGCCACGGCGCTGGAGATGATCGAACGCATCGCCCCCGTCACGAATGCCGCTGCGGTATATGCCGTACCCGAGACGGTGCGCGCCTATCGCACCGATCGCGTCCCGATCAACCAGACCAGGGGGCTGCTCGTCCAGGCCGCAGGCCCCGGTCTCCCGGCAGCGATCGACGCCGACCTGGCCTGGGGGCAGTGGTTCAGCAACGCCAGCCGCACCCTCCCGGCCGTCGTGCTCGGATCGCAAGCCGCCACGACGCTGGGCATCGCCTACCCCGGACAGCGCATCTGGGTCGCCGACCAATGGCACTCTGTCATCGGTGTTCTGCGCCCGGTCGTCCTTGCAGACGGCATCGACCACGCTGTCTTCCTCGGCGATGACTGGACCGAAGACGCCATCTGGCCACAATTCACCGACACGACCGGCGCTACACCGGGCAGCATCGCGATGATCTACGTCAACACCCACCCCGGCACCGCCGCTCAGGTGCGTCCCGTGCTCGCCGGTACCGCCAATCCCGCCGCACCCCAGTACGTCGGAGTGTCCCAGCTCTCCGACTATGCCGACATGCGCGAACTTGCCGACACCAGCCTCAGCAACCTTGCCACGGCCCTTGCCGCAATCGCGCTCCTGATCGGTGGGGTCGGCATCGCCAACACCATGATCGTCGCCGTCATCGAACGTCGCGGTGAGATCGGACTCCGGCTCGCCCTCGGAGCGCGACGCACACATATCGCCGCTCAATTCATCTTCGAAGCGCTTACTCTCGCCGCCATCGGCGCGGCCATCGGCATCAGCACCGGCATCCTGGTCACCATCGGCTACGCCGCAGTCAACGCGCAAGCCGCAGCTCTTCCCATCGCCGCGATCGTCGCGGCACCCGCACTCGCTCTCACGGTCGGGATCATCGCCGGGGCCTACCCCGCCTGGCGGGCCACCCGGCTTGCACCCAACGAAGCACTCCGCACCGCCTGACGGGGCGTGAGCGGGCCAGTTCGGCCGCCCCCGGTGCGGGGACGGCCGTCGTGACGCCTCAGGTTCAGTCGTTGAGAACCTGGGAGAGCCGGTCGCGGAACCGCCGCTCGGAGTCGCTCACCTGGTCGCCGCCGAGGCCGAGGATGCCGCCGCTGGACGCCGCACCCACCACGTGCTCGGTGATCTTCATCAGCCAGTGCTTGTAGGCGCCGGCCTCGCCCTCGTCGACCTTGGTGGCCAGCAGTCGGGCCGCCGAGGCTGCCCGGTTCAGCACGTCCTCGATCATCGCCCGCGGGTCGGCCGGCACGATCACCGGCAGCTCCTCGCCGGCCTCCGGGTCGCCCACCCGGGACACGATCTCACCGGCCACGGCGGCGACCAGGGGACTGGCCGACTCCCGGCCGGTGGCGATGGTCTCCAGGCCCGCGGCGTTCTCGGCCATGGTGCGACGGGCGCTGTCGTGCTCGGCGACGCTCGCCGCGGCGAGGACCGCCTGCGGCAGGCCGGCCAGCAGCCCCCACTCCTCGTCGGAGAAACCGAACCCGGTGTACGCCGGCTGCTCGATCACGTCCACGCTCCTCTCATCCTGGTCTCACTCGGCTCGACTGCCACCGCGCCCCGGTCGCCGGGGCCCGGCTCAGGCTAGTCGAGGGTCAACAGCCCTTGTTCGGACACCACGCGCACCGACAGCGTCTTGTAGCCGACCTCTTCGAAGAGCACCGTCATCCGGTCGTCCTCGTAACTGAGCACCATGCCCGGCCCCCACTCCGGGTGCCGCACCTGGCTGTGCACCGGGAACGGCCCGCTGGCACCGTCGTCGGCGACGCTCGTGCCGGCCAGGCAGTTGTCGCAGTGCCCGCACACCTTCGTCATCTGCTCGCCGAAGTACGCCAGCAGCGTCTGCCCCCGGCAGCCGGTGGTCTCGGCGAAGGCCCGCATCATGTCGGTCCGGGACCGGGTCACGGTCTGCTGGCGTTCCGCCTCGGCCCGCGCGGCCTCGCCGGCCTCGGCCGGCGTGGGGGAGTACCGGGGCGCGCCGATCCGCTGCTTGGACCGCGGCTCGGCGGCGCCGATCTGCTCCAGCAGGGCGAGGTACTGCCCGAGCTTGCGCGGCCCCAGGCCGGTCAGCTCCCGCAGCTCCTTCTTCGTGGCCGGCTTCTTGCGCAGCAGGGCGGCCAGGTCGCGCAGCTCGGTGGCGTCCGGCAGGCCGCCGGAGAAGAAGCGTTGCAGGCCGACGTCCTCGGCCTGCCAGAGCAGCAGCACCCGGGCCGGCTCCCCATCACGTCCGGCCCGGCCGATCTCCTGGAAGTAGCTGTCCGGCGAGTCGGGCAGGGCCATGTGCACCACCCAGGCGATGTTGGGCTTGTCGATGCCCATGCCGAATGCGGAGGTGGCCACCATGATCGGCACCTGGTCGGCGAGGAACGCCGTGTGCAGCTCGCCGCGCGCCCCGGCGGGCATGCCGCCGTGGTAGTACTGCGACGGGTAGCCGGCATCCGTGAGTCGGCCGGCCAGCTCCTCGGCCGCGCGCCGGGTCGGCACGTAGATGATCCCGGGGCGCTGGTCCTCGTTCAGCAGCGCGATGAGCCGCCGCCACCGGTAGTCCTCGGTGGGGCAGTGCGCCACCTCGAGGAAGAGGTTCGGCCGGTCCAGCCCGGAGACCACCACCTCGGCGTCGCGCAGCCGCAGCCGGGCGATGATGTCGTCGCGGACCGGCGGCGAGGCGGTGGCGGTCAGCGCGACCACCGGCGGCCGGCCGATGCCGTCGATGAGGTGGCCCAGCGCCAGGTAGTCGGGCCGGAAGTCGTGCCCCCACGCCGAGATGCAGTGCGCCTCGTCGATCGCCACGAGCGCCGGCTTGAGTGACTTCACCTCCGCCATCCGGTCCGGGTTGGCGAGCTGCTCCGGGGTGATGAACAGGAACTCCGCCCGGCCCTCGCGGATCTCGGCGATCGCCTCCGCCTGCTGGGCAGCGGTCTCGTCGGAGCTGATCCGTACCGCCCGTAGCTCCGGGCGTCGGCGCTCGTTGAGTGCCGCGATCTGGTCCTGCTGGAGGGCGAGCAGCGGGGAGATCACCACGGTCGGGCCGGGGATCAGACTGGCCGGGATCTGGTAGATCGCCGACTTGCCGGCACCGGTGGGCAGCACCACCAGGGCGTCGCGTCGCTTCATCACCGCGCGCATGGCGGCGAGCTGGTTGGGCCGCAGGGCGGTCCAACCGAACAGGCTGCGCGCCGCGCGGCGCAGCGTCATCGAGTGCGTTGACAGTTTCATCGAGGGCCGGAGGTACCCGACGCGATCAGCGGCGAAACCCCACGGCATTAGGGTGTCGGCCCGTAGGGCTACGACCGGCGACCGCGGGGGTCAGCGCCGGCGGAACATCGCCCGGATGGCGGCGAGCAGGAGCAGGCCGCCGACGACCAGGCCGAGCAGCCGAACACCGGGTACGTCGGCCGCGCTGGTCGCGTCGGCGAGGGGCGGCAGTGGCATGTGGGAACTCTCCCACGTAGGGCGGCTCCGCGCCACGGATTAACAGTAAGGTTTATTGACTATTAGTGGTGCCCGGTGTGACCATGGCAAGCACCGCCGCAGCCCGCGGCCGGGTCCGAATCGGGAATGACGGGGGTACCGCAGCCGCATGAGCAGCACACCGACGGGAAAACTGGCGAGCCTGGCGGCCGCTGTCCTGCAACCGGGATTCGTCGGCACCACCCCACCGCCCTGGGTCTGCCGGTGGCTCGGCGAAGGGCTCGGCTCGGTGGTCCTCTTCGCCCGCAACATCGTCGACCTCGACCAGGTCGCCGCCCTCACCGCGGCTCTGCGCGCGGAGCGGCCCGACGTGGTGGTCGGCATCGACGAGGAGGCCGGCGACGTCACCCGGATCGAGTCCGGACGGGGCAGCTCCCGCCCCGGCAACTTCGCCCTCGGCGCGGTCGACGACCCGGAGCTGACCCACGAGGTTGCCCGCGACCTCGGCCGCGAGCTGGCGTCGGTCGGCGTCACCCTCAACTACGCCCCGGACGCCGACGTCAACTCCAACCCGGCCAACCCGGTCATCGGGGTCCGTGCCTTCGGGGCCGATCCGGCCCTGGTCGCCCGGCACACCTCCGCCTGGATCCGGGGGTTGCAGTCCAGCGGGGTGGCGGCCTGCGCCAAGCACTTCCCCGGCCACGGCGACACCCGCGTCGACTCGCACCACGACCTGCCCCGCATCGGCGGCACCCGGCAACAGCTCGAGGCCGCCGAGCTGGTCCCGTTCCGGGCCGCCGTGGCGGCCGGGGTGCGGGCGGTGATGACCGGCCACCTGCTCGTCCCGGCGCTGGACCCGGAACTGCCGGCCACGCTCAGCCCGCGCATCCTCGGCGGCCTGCTCCGCGACGAGCTCGGCTTCACCGGCGTGGTGGTCACCGACGCGGTGGAGATGCGCGCGGTCGCCGACCGGTACGGCTTCGCCGGGTCGGCCGTGCGCGCCCTTGCCGCCGGCGCGGACGCGATCTGCGTCGGCGGGGAGCGGGCCGACGAGGACTCCGTCCGCGAGCTGCGCGACGCCATCGTCGCCGCCGTCGTGGCCGGCGAGCTGCCCGAGGAGCGGCTGGCCGAGGCGGCCCAGCGGGTCGGCCAGCTGGCGAGCTGGACGACGACGGCCCAGGCCGCCGGTCCGGCCCGCTCCGACGTCGCGGTCGGCGGCTCCCTGGTCGGGCTGGCCGCGGCCCGCCGGGCGGTCCGGGTGACCGCGCGCACCGGCGCCGAGGCGGCGCTGCCCCTGGCCACCGCCCCGCACGTGGTCGAGTTCGAGCCGCCGCGCAACATCGCGATCGGCCAGGAGACCCCGTGGGGGGTCGCCGCCCCCCTCGCTGGCCTGCTCACCGGCACCACCTCGGTACGCCTCGGCGAGGCCGACCTGCCTGCCGACCCGACCGCCGGGGCGGCCGGCCGGCCGCTCGTGCTGGTCGTCCGCGACCTGCACCGGCACGACTGGATGCGCGCCGCCGTGGGGCGGGCCATCGCCGCCCGCCCCGACGCGGTGGTGGTCGAACTGGGCGTGCCCGTGCTGGTCGCCGGGGTGGTGCACGTGGCCACCCACGGCGCCACCCGGTCCGCCGCCCGCGCCGCCGCCGAGCTGCTCGCCGGCACCCTCGCCGCGCCGCTGGCCGGCCTTGGGAGGCCCGTCGCCGGCTGAGGCCCGTCGCCGGCTGAGGCCCGTCGCCGGCTGGCGCCCGTCGCCGGCTGGCGCCCGTCGCCCGGCGGCCCGTCACGCCGTGGGCGGGTCGGTCGGGCGCGCCAGCCGGTTCAGGCGGAGATGACCAGGTCCGCGTACTCCGGGTGGCGCTCGATGAACGCGGCCATGAACGGGCACCTGGGCGACACCCGGCCGCCACGCTCGCGGACCTGGTCCAGGGTGGCCCGCATCAGCGCGGATCCGACCCCCATGTTCTGGAACCCGGGGTCGACCTCGGTGTGGGTGAAGACCAGCACCTCGCCCCGGGGCAGGTATGCGGTGAACCCGGCCAGCGCGTCGTCGACCAGGATCTCGAAGCGGCGGCGGGCGGGGTTGTCCTCGACCAGGATGCTCACCCGGTCATTCTGCCCCGGGCCCCGGCCAGCTGGTCCAGTTCGGCCAGCAACCGGTCCACCCCGTCGGTCGGAAACCGGGGTGCGAAGACGTTGAGCAGGGCGATTGCGTGCCGGACGGGCGTTCGCGCGGATCTCGTACCCTTGATCGGGTGACGAACCGACCCGGTACCCCCCCGTCCACCCCCGCCCGCCGGGCCGTCGGCCTGCTGGCCGGCCTGGCGCTCGGCGTCGCCCTGCTCGCCGGCTGCAGCAGCGAGGGCGCCTCCACCGACTGCGGCCTGGACGCCTGCACGGTCACCTTCGACCGTGGCGTCGAGGCCAGTGCCACCATCCTCGGCGTCGAGGCCAAACTGGTCGGCGCCCAGGGCGACCAGGTGACCGTCGAGGTCGCCGGCGAACAGTTGTCGCTGACCGTCGGCCAGCAGGCCACCGAGGTCGGCGGCTTCGCCGTCACCCTGGACAGCGTCACCGACCAGGAGGTCAAGATCCGCGTCTCGCGTAATCCCGGCAGCTAGTACGCCGCGGCGGCGGTGGCCGACGTTTGGGGATCTCCGCAATCGGAGATTGTGGCGCCATGTCACTCACCCGGAACGCCGAAGCCACCGCCTCGCAGGCCGCGAACAGCCGGTGGCTCGAACTACTCGCCCGGGCCGGTTTCATCGGCTACGGCGTCGTGCACCTGCTGATCGCCTGGCTCGCCCTGCAGATTGCCTTCGGCAGCTCCGGCGGCAAGAGCGGCGACCAGTCCGGTGCGCTGAGCACCCTGGCCGAGAAGCCGATGGGTAAGTTCCTCTGCGTCGCCATCGCCGTCGGCATGCTCGCCATGGCGATCTGGCAGGCGCTGGAGGCGGCCGTCGGCCACCAGGCCGAGCGGGACAAGGAGCGGCTCTTCGAGCGCGTCGCCTCCGTCGCCCGCACCCTGGTCTACCTCTACTTCGCCTGGACCGCCTGGAAGGTCTTCTCCAACGCCGGCGCCAGCAACGCCGACCAGTCGGAGGCCTTGACCGGCAAGCTGATGACCTCCTCCGGCGGACGCTGGCTGGTCGGACTGGCCGGCCTGGTGCTCGCCGCCATCGGCATCGGCCTGGTGATCTACGGGTGGAAGAAGAAGTTCGAGAAGCGCCTGAAGACCGGGGAGATGAACGCCCACACCCGGACCCTGGCCCGCCGGCTCGGCATGGCCGGCTACATCGCCAAGGGCGTCGCGTACGGCATCGCCGGCCTGCTGGTCGTGCTGGCCGCCGTCAACTACGACCCGGAGAAGGCCCGCGGCCTCGACGCCGCGCTGCGCACGCTGCGCGACCAGTCCTACGGCCCGGTGCTGCTGGTCCTGGTCGCCCTCGGCATCGCCTGCTACGGCGTCTACTGCTTCCTCCAGTCCCGGTACCGCAAGGTCTGACCTGGTCGGATCGGGAAACAGCGGGCACCATTGGGCCTTTGCCCGGTTCCAGGTTGCCCGATGGGGGGAGACAGATACCTGTGCAGAGTTACCTCACGACGGTCGTCGCCGCGCTCGCCGCGGCGGCGATCGCCCTTTTCCTGGTCGAGGTGGTGCACCGCGCGACCCGGCGACTCGGCCGGCGCTCGCTGCTGATGACCGAGCTGACCGACCACACGCACCGCTCGTTCCAGGTCGCCGCGACCGTCGTCGCCGTGCAGTTCGCCGTCCGGTTCTCCACCGGCTACGCCGTCGGCACGCAGTGGCGGCAGGTGCTGCTGCACATGCTGGTGCTCGCCGTCATCGCCGCCGCGGCCTGGCTGGTCGCCTCGCTGCTGGTGGCGGTCGAGGACGTGGCGCTGGCCCGGTTCCGGGTCGACGTGCCGAACAACCGGCACGCCCGCCGGGTGCGTACCCAGGTGGTGATGCTGCGCCGGCTGACCATCGCGGTGATCGTGATCCTGACCGTCGGCGTGATGCTGATGACCTTCCCCAGCGTCCGGGGCATCGGGGCCGGCGTGCTGACCTCCGCCGGCGTGGTCGGCGTGGTCGCCGCGTTGGCCGCGCAGAGCCTGCTCGGCAACGTCTTCGCCGGGCTCCAGCTCGCCTTCAGCGACGCGGTACGCCTGGACGACGTGGTGGTGGTCGAGGGGGAGTGGGGCCGGATCGAGGAGCTGACCCTCAGTTACGTGGTCGTGCAGATCTGGGACGACCGCCGGCTGATCCTGCCCACCTCGTACTTCACCAGCAGGCCCTTCCAGAACTGGACCCGGACCGAGGCGGCGGTGCTGGGCACCGCCGAGTTCGACGTCGACTGGTCGGTCAACGTGCAGGCGATGCGCGAGGAGCTGCGCCGGCTGGCGGAGAGCAGCGACCTGTGGGACGGCCGGGTGTGCGTACTCCAGGTGACCGACGCCACCGGCGGCCTGGTCAAGGTCCGCGCCCTGGTCAGCGCGGCGGACGCCGGCAGTCTGTGGGACCTGCGCTGCCTGGTGCGCGAGCACCTGGTCGGCTGGGTCCGCGATCACCGCCCGACCGCCCTGCCCCGGATGCGCGCCGAGGTCGGCGACTCCTCCGGCGTCCTGCCCTGGCAGTCGGCGCAGCCCCGGCGCCCGGTCCGCCGGCCGGCCGACACCGACGTCCCCGACGACGCCCGGGTCTTCGGCGGCAGCGACGACGGCACGGCCCGCAGCGAAGCCTTCATCGGCCCCGACGACGCACTCACCCCGACCCACACCCGATGAATGCGGCGATCAAGAGGTCTGCGTCGGGATCTGCGGTCCGGCGACGCAGACCTCTTGATCACCGTGGGCCGGCGGGGTGGGGGCTGGGTTTGGGGCGGCGGGTTTTGGGGACTGGTGCGCCGGGTGGTCGGTGTTACTGGCTGCACCGCGCAGGATTGACGGGCGGCGGCTCCGGGCATACAGCGCGGTGATGATGAAAGGAGGACAGCATGGCTGACGTCGCGAATCACCGCACGTCTCGGACCGGGAGCGAGCCGTCCACCGCGGAACTGGTGCAGCGGGCCACGGAGCAGGTTTCGCGCCTCGTCCGGGACGAGCTCGCGCTGGCCCGGGCGGAACTGACGCAGAAGGGCAAGCACGCCGGCATCGGGATCGGCCTGTTCGGTGGTGGCGGGGCCCTGGCGCTCTATGGGCTCGGCGCACTGGTCGCCGCCGTGATCCTGCTACTGGCGCTGGTCATGCCCGCGTGGCTGGGCGCGCTGATCGTGGCGGTGGCGCTCTTCCTGCTGGCCGGGATCCTCGCACTGGTCGGCAAGAAGCAGGTCAGCCAGGCGGTTCCGCCGGTTCCGGCGGCGACGGTACGCAGCCTCCGGGCGGACGTGGACACCGTGACCGCCGCGGTCCGGGACAGGGGACGGGCATGACGGGCAACGGGGCCGGCGACACCGAGGGGCTCCGCGAGGAGATCCGGCGGACCAGGGTGGAGTTGGGCGAGACGATGGAGGCGCTGGCCGCCAAGGCCGACGTCAAGGCCCGCCTGAGGTCCTCCGCCGAGCAGGCGAAGGACCGGATGCGGGAGCAGGCCGCGCAGACGGTGGCCCGGGTGCGGGAGCAGGCGGCGCAGGGGGCGGGAGTGGCCCGGGAGGGGGCGTCCACCGCCGGCGCGGGGCTGCGCGGCCCGGTGCCGTGGGCGGCCGTCGCCGCCGGCGCGGTGGCTACGATGATCGTGTTGTTGATCGTTCGGGGGAGGAACAGGTGAGCAGGGGCATCGGCAAGGCCGCGTACAAGCCGGTCGGGGTGCTGCTCGGCGTGGCCGCCGGCACGGTCGCGGGCGCGATCTTCCGGCAGGTCTGGAAGGCGACCGCGGGCGACGGCGAGGCCCCGAGCGCCACCGACGAGGACCGTGGCTGGGGCGAGATCCTGGCCGCCGCCGCCCTCCAGGGCGCGATCTTCGCGGTGGTCCGGGCCGCCGTGGACCGGGGCGGGGCGGCAGGCGTGCGCCGGCTCACCGGCCGCTGGCCCGATTGACCCGCCAGCACCATGCGAAAGGGCCCTTTCCGGTACGTGGGAAAGGGCCCTTTCGCTCGGGGCGCGACCCGTCCGGGCCGGAATTCGAGCGTCCTTCGGGTCACCTTTCCGAGGATCTCTTCGGGTACGCTGTGCGAAGTTTTCGCTACGTGGTTCGCTGGCCCACGCTGTTGCGAGAAGGCGTGGGTTGAGAGAAGTCTCCTGCACAGGGGGCCGCCTCAGGCGCCGCTGCTCGAAAACGGCCAATCGGCCGCACGGCGTGCTCGGCCGCCAGTTTTAGAAGGAGATTCACATGGCGCAGGGAACCGTGAAGTGGTTCAACGCAGACAAGGGCTTCGGCTTCATCACCGTCGACGGCGGGGGTGCTGACGTGTTCGTCCACTTCTCGGCGATCCAGTCCAGCGGCTACCGTTCGCTGGAGGAGAACCAGCGGGTGGAGTTCGAGATCGCCCAGGGTCAGAAGGGCCCGCAGGCTGAGCAGGTCCGCCCGATCTGAGCAGCCGTGGCCGGCGTGCCGGTCGAGGCCGGGTGATCCGCCCGGATCACAGTGAAACCCCGCGTCCTGTCCGGGATGCGGGGTTTTCCGTTGCCCCGGGACCCGTGCCTCGGCGGGGGAGCGGTCAGGGCCGGCGGCGGCTGCGCAGGCCGCGCCAGGTCGTCACGAGTCCGAGCAGGACCAGCAGCGGGCCGAGCAGCGCCCAGATCCGCTGGTCGGTCATGACGCTGCCGCCGACGTAGCCGAGGCCCTGCACCGTCCAGACGGCGCCCACGACCATGGCGAGCAGGCCGAGGGTGAGCGGAAGCCACCCCTTCATCGCGTTCCTCCTTCGCCGGACGGCCGGGCCCGTCCAGCATGCGGGTCGTCGCCGAGGTGGGCGAGCACCGTCGGCCCCGTGCTGCATGCCCCGAGCCTAGTGATCGGCTTGCCCGGTCGTGCGGCGGGCCGTACCGTTCAACAAGACGAACGTACGGTTTGGGAGGCTGCGATGTGGGACCCGGCGGCGTACCTGCGCTACGACGACGAGCGGGGGCGGCCCTTCCACGACCTGGTCGCCCGGGTCCCGGCCGGGCGGCCCAGGGCCGTCGTCGACCTCGGCTGCGGTCCCGGCACGCTCACCGCCACCCTGGCCGCCCGCTGGCCGGGTGCCCGGATCACCGGCCTCGACTCGTCGGCGGAGATGATCGACCGGGCCGCAGCCCTGGGCGCACCGGTCGACTTCGCGGTCGGCGACGTGCGCGACTGGCACCCCGCCCCCGACGTCGACGTGGTGGTCAGCAACGCTTTGCTCCAGTGGGTGCCCGGGCACCGGGAACTGCTGACCCGCTGGGCCGGCGAGCTGCCCGCCGGGGCCTGGCTCGCCGTGCAGGTGCCGGGAAACTTCGAGGCCCCGTCGCACCGGGCGCTGCGGGAGGTGGCCGGGGCGGGGCCGTGGGCCACCGAGCTGACCCCGCTGCTGCGCGAGGCCCCGGTCGACGAGCCGATCGGCTACACCAGGCTGCTGACCGACGCCGGCTGTGCGGTCGACGCCTGGGAGACCACGTACGTGCATCAGCTCCCGGCCCCGGCGCACGCCGAGCACCCGGTGCTGACCTGGATGGAAGGCACCGCGCTGCGCCCGGTCCGGGCGGCGCTCGACGACGCGGGGTGGGCCGACTTCCGCGCCGAGTTGCGGGCGCGCCTCGCGGCGGCCTACCCGGCCCGGCGGAATCTGGTGTACTTCCCCTTCCGCCGGCTCTTCGTCGTCGCCCGGACCGACGCCAGCGCAAGGGAGAAATCGTGATCGATCTGTCCACCTTCATCGCCGGACTGCCCAAGGTGGAGCTGCACGTGCACCACGTCGGCTCGGCGTCGCCGCGGATCGTGGCCGAGCTGGCCGCCCGGCACGCCGGACGCAGCCCGGTGCCGGCGGACCCGGACGCCCTCGCCGACTACTTCGCCTTCCGGGACTTCGCCCACTTCATCGAGGTCTACCTCAGCGTCGTGGACCTGATCCGTGATCCCGAGGACGTCTGGATCCTCACCCACGAGGTCGCCCGCGAGCTGGCCCGCCAGCAGGTCCGGTACGCCGAGCTGACCGTCACCCCGTACTCGCACGTGCGCCGGGGCATCCCCGCGCCCGCGTTCTGCGAGGCGATCGAGGACGCCCGCAAACGGGCCGAGGCCGACTTCGGCATCGCGCTGCGCTGGTGCTTCGACATCCCGGGCGAGGCGGGGCTACCGGCCGCCGAGGAGACCCTGCGGATCTGCCTGGAGGAACGCCCCGACGGGCTGATCAGCTTCGGCCTGGGTGGCCCCGAGATCGGGGTGCCCCGACCGCAGTTCAAGCCGTACTTCGACCAGGCCCGGGCGGCCGGGCTGCACTCGGTGCCGCATGCCGGGGAGACCACCGGCCCGCAGACCGTCTGGGACGCGCTGCGCGACCTCGGCGCGGAGCGGATCGGCCACGGTATCTCCGCCGCCGAGGACCCGGAGCTGCTCGCCCACCTCGCGGAGCGGCGGATCGCCCTGGAGGTCTGCCCGACCTCCAACCTGCGCACCCGGGCGGTCGCCTCCCTCGACGAGCACCCGCTGCCCCGACTCGTCGAGGCGGGTGTGCTGGTCACCATCAACTCCGACGACCCGCCGATGTTCGGCACCACCCTCGACAACGAGTACGCGGTGGCCGCCCGGCTGCTCGGGGTCGGCCCCGAGGGAGTAGCCGCGCTGGCCGCCGACGCGGTGAACGCCGCGTTCCTCGAGCCGGGGGAGAAGTCACGGCTCACCGCCGAGATCGACGGCTACCTGGCCGCGGCGACCCGCTGACCCGCCGGCGCCACCGCCTGGCGGTCGGCGCCCGGGTCGCGGGGCCGGCGCGCGCGGCGGGAGCCGGTTGTGGGGGGACCGTACTCCCGCCGCGTGCACGGACTCCACCGGCCAGTTGGGTGGATCCGGGGCGGCCGGTGGAACTGGTGGGTTCGCCCCCAGATCCTGTCAGGTCGCGCCCGGCCCGCCGGTGCCGTTAATCCGAATCTAAGAAAGACTTGTGTCTGCCCACAGGCTGCGGGGTGGTCAGTCGTCCGTGGGGCGTTGCCGGGGCCAGCGGCGGCCACCGCTCTTCTGCTCCCGCGCCTCCCGGGCCATCCGGCCGACCAGGCCGAAGCGGCTGACCTGCCGCGGGGTGGCCTCCGGGTCGGCCAGCAGCATCACCACGCTGGCCCCGCCGAGCCGGGCCCGGTCGATGCTCACCGACCCGTTGGCCTGCAAGGCCACCCGCTTGGCGATGTCCAGGCCGAGCCCCGTGGAGCCCTGGTCGCTGGTTCCCCGCCGCAGCGCCCGGTCCGGGTCGGTGATGCCCGGGCCGGCGTCGTCGATGCGGATCGCCACGTATCCGTCCCGGCGGGAGACCGCGAGCTCGAACGCGGTGCCCTGCGGGGTGTAGCGGAACACGTTGCCGATCACCGCGTCGAGGGCGGCGGCCAGCTCGGCCCGGGGCACGGGCGCCGGGATGCGCAGCTGCGCCCCGCTGACCCGGTGCGGCCGGTTCTGGTCCCCCGCGAGGGCCGACCAGAACACCATCCGGTCCCGGACCAGCTCGCTGACGTCACACATCGCCGGGCCGGCGTCGTGGGCGACCGTCTTGCGGGTCGTCTTGATCAGCACGTCGATCTCGCCCTCAAGGGTCACGATGGCCTGCCGGATCCGCCGGATGGTGCGCCGCCGGTCCAGCTCCGCCTCCGTGAACGAGCCCACGCTGGTGTCGTCGGAGTCCAGCCCCTCGGCGTCCAGCCGCAGCACCGTCAGCGGCGTGCGCAGCCGGTGCGACAGGTCCGCCACCAGTTCCCGCTCGTCGGTGCGCGCCGCCGCCATCCGGTCCGCCATCCGGTTGAACGCGTAGCCGGCCTCGGCCAGCTCGCGCGGGCCGCTCGGCTCGACGTGTACCCCGAGGTCGCCGTCGCCCACCGCGAGAGCGGCCTTCACCAGCCCCCGGGTCGAGTCGACCGCGCGGGCGGCCACCCGGTCCACCACCAGCACGGCGGCCCCGACCAGGGCCACCGCCACCGTGGCCAGCAGCAGCCAGCGGCCCCCGGAGCCCTCATCGAGCGCGGAGTCCGGCACGAACACCTCGACCACGACCACCGTGTCGCCGAGCACCACCGGATCCAGCCGGAGCGCCCCGCCGGGCACGTCGACGATCACCGAGCGTCGGTCCGCGGTGGCCCTGGCCAGCGCCGCCGCGTCGGCCCGGCCGGCCGGCGCGGCGCCGTCCAGCCCGTGCACCACCGGTCGGGTCGCCGGGTCCGCGCCGCTGGCCTCCACCGCGCGCCGCACCGCCGCCGGCTCGGTGCTGACCGCGAGCGCGCCGGTCACCAGCGCGCCGCGCCGGGCGGCGTCGGCGAGGGCCTCCTGACGGGTCTGCTCGCCCAGGCTGATGCCGAGGGGGACCAGGAACGCCACCGCGACGAGCGCGCACATGCCGGCCGTGAGCCAGGCCAGCGCGACCCTCAGTCCGGGGCCACCAACCGGAAGCCGACCCCCCGCACGGTGCGCAGGTAGCGCGGCTTCGCCGCGGACTCGCCCATTTTGCGACGCAGCCAGTACAGGTGAACGTCGATGGTCTGGTCCTCGCCGACCGATGGCTGGTGCCATACCTCCTCCAAGAGTTCCCGGCGGGAAACCACCCGCCCCGGTCGGGCGGCGAGGTACGCCAGCAGGTCGAATTCCTTGCGGGTCAGCGCGAGCGCCATCCCGTCGAGCTGGGCGCTGCGCTCGCCGACGTCCACCCGCAGGCCACCGACGGTGTGCACGGCCGGCTGCACCGTCCGGCTGGCCCGACCGGCCCGGCGCAGCACCGTGGTGATCCGGGCGTCCAGGTGTGCGCCGGTGAACGGCTTGACCATGTAGTCGTCGGCGCCCGCCCGCAGCAGGCGCACCACCGACTGTTCGTCGTCGCGGGCGGTGGCGATGATGATCGGCACGTCGGTGATGCCGCGCAGCATCCGCAGCGCGTCCGAGCCGTCCAGGTCCGGCAGGCCGAGGTCGAGCACCACCAGGTCGGGGGTCTCCGCGGCCACCCGGCGCAGCGCGTCCAGCGCCGTGCCGACGGCATGTACGGCGTGCCCCCGGTCGGCGAGGGACCGCAGCATCGCGCCGCGTACGACGTGGTCGTCTTCGACCAGGAGCACCGTGGCCACGTCAGCACCGTACTCGGCAGGGCAAGCTGGCGCGTTGCGGCGCACCCGCGAAGCGGGCAAGCTGGTACGACCATGTCCTTCACGCTCTTCCCGGACACCCGACTGGCGCTCGCCCGGGACAGCCTCGCCGGGCTCTCCGTCGGCGACGCCCTCGGCTCCCAGTTCTTCGTGCCGGGGTACCGGCCCGGGGACCTCGCCGCCGGCCGGCTCCCCGCGCCGCCCTGGCAGTGGACCGACGACACCGAGATGGCGTGCTCCGTGCTGGCCGAGCTGGCCGGCGCAGGGGAGGTCGACCGGGACCGGTTGGCGCTGGCGTTCGCGCACCGGTGCGAGCCGTACCGCGGCTACGGCCCCGGGGCGGTGACCATCCTGCGCCTGATCCGCACCGGCACGCCGTGGCCCGTCGCCGCGGCCTCCGCGTTCGACGGGCAGGGCTCGTGCGGCAACGGCGCGGCGATGCGGGTCGGGCCGCTCGGGGCGTGGTTCGCCGACTCGCCCCGGCGGGCCGCGGCCCAGGCCCGGGCGTCCGCCGAGGTCACCCACGCCCACCCGGAGGGGATCGCCGGCGCGGTGGCGGTGGCGGTGGCCGCTGCCCTGGCCGCCCGGGCCCGCCTCGACGGGGACCGCCCGCCGCCGTCGCGGCTGCTCGCCGCGGTGGCCGCCGCCCTCGACCCGGGCGGCCAGGTGCACCAGGGGGTACGCCGGGCCGCCGCCCTGCTGGACCGCCCGGTGGCCGTCGCCGCCGACGCGCTCGGCAACGGCTCCCGGGTGACGGCGCAGGACACCGTTCCGTTCACGCTCTGGGTCGCCGCCACGCGCCTCGACGACTACCCGGCCGCGGTCCGGGCGTGCGTCGAGGCGGGCGGGGACGTGGACACCACGGCGGCGATCGTCGGCGCGGTGGTGGCCGCCCACACCGGCGTCGGCTCGCCGGGCGGGGTGCCCGCCGACTGGCTCGCCGCCCGCGAGCCGCTGCCCGACTGGGCGGGCTGACCACCCCGCCCGGCCCGGTCGCGGGCCGCCACGCCTCGTGTCCGGGCCGCCGCGGTGGCCGCCTGGGCCCCTACCGGCCCCGCCGTCGGCCCCGGGCGGAAGGCGTCGGGACGGAGCGCCGCCTTCACCGAATGCGACAAGAAGGGGCCCCTTGCTGCCCGCTAGCATCAGCGGGGGCGGTCGCTCGGCCGCGTTCGTCGTCAGCTGAAGGAGTCACCGTGTCCGCACCCCGTACCCCCGTCGTGGCCGACCCCGTCGTCGTCGCCGCCGGGACGACGGCGGCCGACGCGGTGGCCGCGGCCGGCCTGCCGGTCAGCGGCCCCAAGGCGGTCGTCGTGGTCCGCGACCCGCAGGGCCAGCTCCGCGACCTGGACTGGGCGCCGGCCGAGGACGTCACCGTCGAGCCGGTCGGCCTCGACACCCCGGACGGGCTGAACGTGCTGCGCCACTCGACCGCGCACGTGCTCGCCCAGGCCGTGCAGGACGTGTTCCCGGAGGCGAAGCTCGGCATCGGCCCGCCGATCGAGAACGGCTTCTACTACGACTTCGCCGTGGACAAGCCGTTCCAGCCCGACGACCTGGCCAAGCTCGAGAAGCGGATGCAGGAGATCGTCAAGTCCGGTCAGCGGTTCCGGAGGCGGCGGTTCGACAGCCTGGACGAGGCGAAGGCCGAACTGGCCGCCGAGCCGTTCAAGCTGGAGCTGATCGACGTCAAGGGCGAGGGGCTGGACTCGTCCGAGGTGATGGAGGTGGGCGGCGGCGAGCTGACCATCTACGACAACCTCGCGGCCAAGGAGGACAAGGTCTGCTGGTCGGACCTGTGCCGGGGCCCGCACCTGCCGAGCACCCGGCTGATCGGGGCGTTCAAGCTGATGCGCTCGGCCGCCGCGTACTGGCGGGGGAGCGAGAAGAACCCGCAGCTCCAGCGGGTGTACGGCACCGCGTGGCCGACCCGGGACGAGCTCAAGGCGTACCTGAAGCTGCTGGAGGAGGCCGCCCGGCGCGACCACCGCAAGCTCGGTTCGGACCTGGACCTGTTCAGCTTCCCCGACGAGGTCGGCTCCGGCCTGCCGGTCTTCCACCCCAAGGGCGGCATCATCCGCCGGGAGCTGGAGAACTACTCGCGCCAGCGGCACGAGGCCGCCGGGTACGAGTTCGTCAACACTCCGCACATCACCAAGGCGCAGCTCTTCGAGACCTCCGGCCACCTGCCCTACTACGCGGACACCATGTTCCCGCCGATCCAGTTCGAGGGCGTGGACTACTACCTCAAGGCGATGAACTGCCCGATGCACAACCTGATCTTCAGGTCGCGTGGGCGGTCCTACCGGGAGCTGCCGCTGCGGCTGTTCGAGTTCGGCACGGTGTACCGGTACGAGAAGTCCGGCGTGGTGCACGGCCTGACCCGGGTGCGCGGGCTGACCCAGGACGACTCGCACATCTACTGCACCCGGGAGCAGATGCCCGGCGAGCTGTCGACCCTGCTCACCTTCGTGCTGGACCTGCTGCGCGACTACGGCCTGGACGACTTCTACCTGGAGCTGTCCACCCGGGACGACTCGCCGAAGTTCATCGGCGACGACGCCGACTGGGCGGAGGCGACGGAGGCGCTGCGCACCGCCGCCGAGGCGTCCGGGCTGGACCTGGTGCCCGACCCGGGCGGCGCGGCCTTCTACGGCCCGAAGATCTCGGTGCAGGCCCGGGACGCGATCGGCCGGACCTGGCAGATGTCGACGATCCAGGTCGACTTCAACCAGCCGGCCCGGTTCGGGCTGGAGTACCAGGCCGCCGACGGCACCCGCAAGCAGCCGGTGATGATCCACCGGGCGTTGTTCGGCTCGATCGAGCGGTTCTTCGGGGTGCTCACCGAGCACTACGCGGGGGCGTTCCCGGCCTGGCTGGCCCCGGTGCAGGTGGTGGGCATCCCGATCCGTGAGGACCACACCGACTACCTGCACGGGTTCGTCGCGGCGCTGCGCGCCGAGGGCGTCCGGGCCCAGGTGGACGCGGGCGACGACCGGATGCAGAAGAAGATCCGCACCGCCCAGCAGCAGAAGATCCCGTTCATGGTGATCGCCGGCGACGACGACGTGGCTGCCGGGACCGTGTCGTTCCGGTACCGGGACGGCTCGCAGCGCAACGGGGTGCCGATCGCCGACGCGGTGACCCACGTGCTCGACGTGGTCACCTCCCGCAGCAACACCGGTCCCTCCGCAGCCGAGGGCTGACCGGCCCGGCGCACGGCACGGCGGGACGTCCCTGAGCCGGGACGTCCCGCCGTGCCGTCTACGTGCGGGTGATCAGGTTCAGATGCCGCAGCTCGACGCCGACCAGCCCCCGACGGCCCCGACGTGCGTGTGGGTGCTGTGGCCCGGGTAGCCGGGGCCGAGGATGTTCCCGAAACCGTGGTAGCGGGCCTGCTGGGCCATCCGGCAGAACGACGGGGAACCGACCAGGTCCACCCCGTCGCCGTACATGTGCCGGCTGTTGGACGCCCCGCCGACCGCGTTGTTGCAGGCGACGCTGCGGAAGCCGCTGCTGATTTGGATGGACACGTCCCCGAGGGCGTGCCGCATGGCCTGGAGCTTCCACATCGAGACGAGCGCGTTGAACTTGGCGGTGCTCGCCGCGACCGCCCCGCCGGCCCAGGTGCTGTTGCACCGGTTCAGCTCGGCGTAGGTGAAGTTGATCGGCGTGCAGTCGTCGTCCTGGAGCGCGTACAGCTTGGCGAAGGTCTGCGGGCCGGCGGCGCCGTCGGCCGACAGGCCGTACGCCTGCTGGAAGCGGATCAGCGCCGCGCGTGTCGCCGGGCCGAACACGCCGTCGAGGCCGATCGACGAGTTGTAGCCGGGGTAGCCGGCGATCCGGATCTGGAGTTGGCGGACGTCCTCGCCGGTCGAGCCCTGGACGAGCGTCCGGCCCCAGTTGTAGCAGCCGTCGGCCTGCGCGGCACCGGTGGTCACGGTCAGGCCCACCAGGGTGGTGGCGGCGGCGAGCGCGCAGGCGGCAAGGACTCTGCCGATCCGGCGGAATGCGGTCTTCACAGGGTGACTCCCATCGACGAATATCAGTTTCGATTGGAATGGAAGTTTCATTCACCGTCATCTCTGCGTCAAGAACCTTCACACCCCTATTCGTCCCGGTGAGGCCCCATCGCACCCCCAGGCAGCCCCGAGCGGATCCCCCACTCCGGCACTGGGGCGGCGCCGGGCGGGAACGTAGGATCGGTGGCGTGACAGGGGAGGAACGGCACAGGGACAGCGGCATGGCCGACGGGTTGGAGCGACTCTGGACTCCGCACCGGATGGCCTACGTCTCCGGTGGAGACCGGCCCGAGGGTGGGTACGAGAAGCCCGCCGGCTGCCCGTTCTGCCGCGCGCCGGGGCTGCCGCCGGAGGAGAGCCTGGTGGTGGCCCGGGGCGAGCACGTGTTCGCGGTGCTCAACCTCTACCCCTACAACCCGGGGCACCTGCTGGTCTGCCCCTACCGGCACGTGGCCGACTACACCGAGCTGGCCCTGCCGGAGACCGCCGAGCTGGCGGCGTTCACCCAGACCGCGATGCGGGTGGTGCGCGCGGTCAGCAACGCGCACGGGTTCAACCTGGGCATGAACCAGGGCGGGGTGGCCGGTGCCGGGATCGCCGCGCACCTGCACCAGCACGTGGTGCCCCGCTGGGGCGGCGACGCCAACTTCATGCCGGTGATCGGGCGGACCAAGGTCCTGCCGCAGTTGCTCACCGACACCCGCGAGCTGTTCACCCGCGCCTGGCCGAGCTGACCCTACGTAGTCGTCCGCCTCCTTTCGGCCAACCCGCTGCCCTCGACCGGGCCCGGGGTGGCACGATCTGGCGATGGCAGTGACGACACGGACATTGGGTCGCAGCGGCATCGAGGTCAGCGCCCTCGGCATGGGGTGCTGGGCGATCGGTGGTCCCTGGGCCGAGGGCGTCCAGCCGCTGGGCTGGGGCGCGGTCGACGACGACGAGTCCGTCCGCGCGGTGCGCCGCGCGCTCGATCTCGGGGTCACCCTCTTCGACACCGCCGACACGTACGGGGCCGGGCACGGCGAGCGGGTCCTCGGCCGGGCCCTCGCCGGCCGGCGCGACGAGGCCGTGATCGCCACCAAGTGGGGCTACACGTTCGACGAGGACGCCCGCCAGGCCACCGGGGAGGACCCCTCGCCGGAGTACCTGCGCCGGGCGGTCACCGACTCCCTGCGCCGGCTGGACACCGACCGCATCGACCTCTACCAGCTGCACCTGGGCGACCTGCCGGCGCCGAGGGCCGAGGCGCTGCTCGGCGTCTGCGAGGACCTCGTCGCCGACGGCCTGGTCCGGGCGTACGGGTGGAGCACCGACCGGGTCGACCGGGCCACCCGGCTCGGGCAGGGCGCCCGGCACGCCACCGCCGTGCAACACACCCTGTCGGTGCTGCGTGACGCCCCCGAGTTGCTCGCCGTCTGCGACAAGTACGACCTGGCCAGCGTCAACCGCAGTCCGCTGGGGATGGGCCTGCTCACCGGCAAGTACGGCGCCGGCTCCACGCTGCCCCGCGACGACGTGCGGGGGGCCACGGCGAACTGGCTGGAGTGGTTCCGCAGCGGCCGACCCGCCCCGGAGTGGCTGCGCCGGGTCGGGGCGGTCCGGGCGGCGCTCACCGCCGACGGGCGCACCCTGGCCCAGGGCGCGCTGGGCTGGATCTGGGCGCGCAGCGACCGAGCTGTCCCGATCCCTGGCTGCCGCACCGTCGCCCAGGTCGAGGAGAACGCCGCCGCACTGGCCCTCGGCCCGCTCGCCCCCGACCACTTCGCCGAGGTGGAACGCCAACTGGCGGCCCTCCGCGCAGCCGCCCTCCGCTCCGCCGACCGCCCCCGCTGGCCCATGCCCCCCACCCCCTCCGCCCGCCCCTGACCCCCCACCCCTCCCGCCCTCGCCCTCCCGCACCCCACCCAGCCCCGTCGATCTTGCAGTTGTGGCCCCCGGAACGAGGCTTTTGCGCCATTTGCCGGGGCCGTAACTGCAAGATCGCGGGTGCGGGGGGCGGGGTGCGGGGTGGGGTCAGGGGGTGGGGGGGTGCTCGTTGCGGGTCTGGTCGGACAGGTGGGTGGGCATCGGGTCGTGGCGGGTGAAGTGGCGGCGGAAGGTGCCGGTGCCGGAGGTCAGGGCGCGCAGTTCGATCGCGTACCGGAGCAGCTCGACGGCCGGGACCTCGGCCCGGACCACGGTGCGGCCGTCGGCGTCCGGGTCCGGCTCGGTGCCGAGCACCCGGCCGCGCCGGCCGGAGAGGTCGCCCAGCACCGCCCCGACGGTGTGGTCCGGCACCCGGACGGCCACCTCGTCCACCGGCTCCAGCAGGGTCGGCTGGCCCTTCTCGGCGGCGTGGCGCAGCGCCAGCGCCCCGGCGGTCTGGAACGCCGCGTCGGAGGAGTCGACGCTGTGCGCCTTGCCGTCGACGAGGGTCACCCGCAGGTCCACCACCGGGTACCCGGCGACCAGGCCGCGCTCCAGCTGGGCCCGCACGCCCTTCTCCACCGACGGGACGTAGTTGTGCGGCACCGCCCCGCCGACCACCCGGTCGACGAACTCGAAGCCGGCCCCCCGGGGCAGCGGCTCCACCTCGATGTCGCAGACGGCGTACTGGCCGTGGCCGCCGGACTGCTTGACGTGCCGGCCGTGCCCGGTGGCCGGGGCGGCGAGGGTCTCCCGCAGCGCCACCCGGACCGGCTCGGTGTCCAGCTCGACGCCGCCACCGCGCAGCCGGTCGAGCACCACGTCGGCGTGTGCCTCGCCCATGCACCACAGGACGAGCTGATGGGTCTCCGGGTTGCGTTCCAGTCGCAGCGTCGGGTCTCCGGCGACCAGCCGAGCCAGGTTGCGGGACAGGGTGTCCTCGTCGGCCCGGCTGCGCGCGGCGACCGCCACCGGCAGCAGCGGCTCGGGCATCTCCCACGGGGCCACCAGCAGCGGGTCGTCCTTGGCGGAGAGCGTGTCGCCGGTCTCCGCGCTGCCCGACTTGGTGATCGCGCAGATGTCGCCGGCCACGCAGACCGGCACCTCGCGCAGGGTCGCCCCCAGCGGCGTGTGGAGGTGCCCGACCCGCTCGTCCGCGTCGTGGTCGGGGTGCCCCCGCTCGGCCAGGCCATGGCCGGCGACGTGCATCGTCCGGTCGGGGCGCAGGGTGCCGGAGAAGACCCGGACCAGGGAGACCCGGCCGACGTGCCGGTCCACCGTCGTGCGGACCACCTCGGCGACGAGCGGGCCGTCCGGGTCGCAGGTCAGCGGCGGCCGGGGGGAGCCGTCCACGCCGGTGACGGCGGGCAACTCGTGCTCCAGCGGCGACGGGAATGCCGATACGAGGCCGTCGAGCAGTACGTCCAGCCCGACGCCGGTCGCCGCGCAGACCGGCACCACCGGGTGGAAGTGCCCCCGGGCGACCGCCTTCTCCAGGTCGGCGACCAGCACCTGCGTGTCGATCTCCTCGCCGGCGAGGTAGCGGTCCATCAGGGACTCGTCCTCGCTCTCGGCGATGATCCCCTCGATCAGCTCGTTGCGGGACTCGGCGATCGCCGGCAGGTGCTCCGGGTCGGGCTCGCGCACCTGGGCCGGCAGCCCGGCGGTGTAGTCGAAGACCCGGCGGGTGACCAGGTTGAGCAGTCCGACGACGGACTCGCCGTCGTCGCCGAGCATCGTCAGGTGCAGGGGGACCACGTTGTCGCCGAAGACCCGCTGGCACAGCGCCACGGCCTCGTCGAAGTCCGCGCGGGGGTGGTCCAGCCGGGTCACCGCGACCGCCCGGGGCATGCCCACCGCGGCGCACTCCTCCCAGAGCGTGGCGGTGGCGGCGTCCATCCCGTCGACGGCGGAGACCACGAACAGCGCGGCGTCGGCGGCCCGCAGGCCGGCGCGCAGCTCGCCGACGAAGTCGGCGTACCCCGGGGTGTCCAACAGGTTGATCTTGACGCCGTCGTGCACCAGCGGGGCGCAGGCCAGGCTCACCGAGCGCTGTTGGCGCACGGCGGCCGGGTCGTGGTCGCAGACCGTGGTGCCGTCGGTGACCGTGCCGGCCCGCCCGATCGTGTCGGTCGCCGCGAGCAGGGCCTCGACCAGGGTCGTCTTGCCCGCCCCGGAGTGCCCGACGAGCACCACGTTGCGAATACTGGCGGGATCGGTCACCACCGGCACGCCGCCGGTGACCCCCTTGTCCTGATTCCTCTGCGCCATGGGGCGCACCTCCCTCAGCCGGTGGTTGGTGGCGACCGCCGCGCGACGGGGAAGCGGCCCGGTGCGGAAGCTCTGCGGCGCCATCCTCCGGTGATCTGCCGTGCGGCGGGTACGGGACGGTCGGTCGGGTGAGCTGGCTCACCCTCAGGCTCGATCTCACACCCCTCGGGGGGCCGGCACAAGACTTCCCCGGGCGGGTCGGTGACCGTGGCGTGCCCCCGCCGGGGGCCGGCCGTTATCGTGGGACCGCCATGGCGAAGATCTTCCAAGTGTCGGTCCGGGCGGGGATGACCCGTGTCGTTGAGCCGATCGCGCGCGGCCTGCTCCGCGCAGGCGTGTCCCCCAATGCTGTCACCGTCACCGGCACCCTCGGGGTGCTGGCCGGTGCGCTCGGCTTCGGCGCCCGCGGCCATCTGGTAGCCGGCGCCCTCATCGTGACGTTCTTCGCGCTGACCGACCTGCTCGACGGGACGATGGCCCGGATGAGCGGTGGCTCGACGAGATTCGGGGCGTTCCTCGACTCGAGCATGGACCGGGTCGCCGACAGCGCCGTCTTCGGCGCGGTCGCGTACTGGCTGGCCACCGAGGGCGACCACGCCGGGGTCGCCGCCGCGCTGCTCTGCCTGGCCGCCGGCGGCCTGGTCTCCTACGTCAAGGCCCGCGCCGAAGGGCTCGGGATGACCTGCAACGTGGGCATCGCCGAGCGGACCGAGCGGCTGCTCATCGTCGGCGTGGGCGGCCTGCTCACCGGCTTCGGCGTGCCGCACGCCCTGCAGATCGCGCTCTGGCTGCTGGCCGCCGTCTCGATCTTGACCGTGGGCCAGCGGATCGCCCACGTGTACCGGCAGGCCCGCGAGGCAGCCCCGGACGGGTCGCAGGGGTGAACCTGACCGAGCTCGGCTACGTCGCCGGCTGGCGTCTGGTCCGCGCGCTTCCCCGGCCCGTGGTGGCTGCGGCCTTCCGGGCGGGCGCCGACCGCGCCCACCGCTCCGGCGGCGGGGGTACGGCCCGACTGCGCGCCAACCTGCGCCGGGTGGTCGGCCCCGAGCTGCCCGAGGCGGAGCTGGACGACCTGCTCCGGCGCGGCCTGCGCTCCTACGCCCGGTACTGGATGGAGGCGTTCCGGCTGCCGGCGCTGAGCCGGGAACAGATCCTCGCCGGGTTCCGACTCGCCCCCGAGGGGGTCGACCGGCTCGCCGCCGACGTGGCTGCCGGCCGGGGCGCGGTGGTGGCGCTGCCGCACGCCGGCAACTGGGACGCCGCCGGGGCCTGGGTGGCGGCCACCGGCTGGCCGATCACCACGGTCGCCGAGCGGCTCAAGCCCGAGGGCATCTACCAGCGGTTCCTCGCCTTTCGGCGGGGGCTGGGCATGGAGATCCTGCCCACCCACGGCGGCGAGCGGCCCGCGTTCGACGTGCTGGTGGACCGGCTGCGCGCCGGCGCGGTGGTGCCGCTGCTGGCCGACCGGGACCTTTCCGCCCGGGGGATCGAGGTCGACTTCTTCGGCGCGCGGACCCGGCTGCCGGCCGGCCCGGCGCTGCTGGCGCTGCGCACCGGGGCACCGCTCTACGTCGCCTCATTGTGGTACGAACCGGACGCGGCGTGCGCCTCGATCGAGGGTCCGCTGCCCGTGCCCGGCGAGGACGGCGGGCCGCTGGACCAGCGGGTCCGGGCGCTGACCCAGCGGATTGCCGACGGACTGGCGGCGGGCATCGCCCGGCATCCGGAAGACTGGCACATGTTGCAACGGATGTGGCTGGACCAGCGCGGCACCGGCGACGGCGGTCCCCGACCCGTCTCCACGCCGCCGGCCGCCACCGGAACGGTCTGAGGCGGAGGGCGCTCACATGCGGATCGGCATCGTGTGCCCGTACTCCTTCGACGTGCCCGGCGGGGTGCAGAACCACGTGATGGACCTGGCCGAGGCGCTGATCTGGCTCGGGCACGAGGTGAGCGTCCTCGCCCCCGCCGACGAGGACTCCCCGCTCCCGCCGTACGTGGTGTCGGCGGGCCGGGCCGTGCCGCTGCCGTACAACGGGTCGGTGGCCCGGATCGCGTTCGGCCCGGTCTCCACCACCCGGGTCCGGCGGTGGATCGCCCGGGGCGACTTCGACGTGCTGCACGTGCACGAGCCGCTGACGCTGAGCCTGTCGATGCTCGCCGTGCTCTCCGCGAAGGGGCCGGTGGTGGCCACCTTCCACACCGCGATGACCCGGTCCCGGGTGCTCGCCGCCGCGCAGGGCCTGCTGCAGATCGTGCTGGAGCGGATCACCGCCCGGATCGCGGTCAGCGCCCTGGCGCGCAAGGTGCAGGTCGAGCACATGGACGGCGGCGCGGTGGAGATCCCCAACGGGGTCACCGTGGCCAAGTTCAGCCACGCGACACCGCTGCCCGGCTGGCCGGGGGAGTGCGACCTGGCCGAGGGCGGCACGCTCGGCTTCCTCGGCCGGTTCACCGAGGCCCGCAAGGGCTTCCCGATCCTGTGCGACGCGTTCGTCGAGCTGGCCCGCTCCCGCCCGGGACTGCGGCTGCTGGTTGCCGGGCCGGGCGATCCGGACGACCTGTTCGACCAGTTCCCCGCCGAGCTGCGCGACCGGGTCACCTTCCTCGGCCTGGTCTCCGAGGAGGACAAGGCGCGCATGCTGCGCAGCGTCCACCTCTACGTGGCCCCGAACACCGGCGGGGAGTCGTTTGGGATGATCCTCACCGAGGCCCTCGCCGCCGGCACCACGGTGGTGGCCAGCGACCTGGACGCGTTCCGCCGGGTGCTCGACGGCGGCCGGGCCGGGCTGCTCTTCCCCACCGGGGACGCGGTGGCGCTGCGGGCGGCCCTGGCCGGGCTGCTGGACGACCCGGCGCGGCGGGCCGCGCTGACCGCGTGCGGGGACCAGGTGGTGGCGCACTTCGACTGGCCGGTCGTCGCCCGCCGGGTGCTGGAGGTGTACGCGGCGGCGATCGAGGCGACCGACGGGCGGGTGATCGACCAGGAGTGGGCGGGGCTGGGCTGACCGCCGTGACCGGAAGTGCCGGTGGGACGCAGGTGTCGGGGCGGGTCGCGCCCCGGCCGGAGGCGAACGGAGCAGCACTACGATGCCGGGCATGTGGTGGTGGTTGGGCGGGATTCTCGTCGTGGGGCTGCTCGCGGCGTACCTGACCTGGACCGTCGGCCGGGTCGAGCGGCTGCGCCTGCGCGCGGAGTCGGCGGCCCGGGCACTGGAGGCGCACCTGCTGCGCCGGGCGGCCGCCGCCGCGGTGCTGGCCGAGCGGCGCTACGGCGTGGAGCTGTACGCGGCGGCCCGGATCGCGTTGGACGCCGAGCCGGAGGAGCGGGAGGCTGCGGAGAACGACCTAACCCGGCAGCTGCGGGCGGTGCGGCTGGACCCGGCCGACCCGGACTGCGAGGCGGTGATCGCCGCGAGCCGGCGGCTCGCCCTGGCCCGTCAGGTGCACACCGACCTGGTCCGGGACGCCCGCGCGGCGCGGGGCCGGCGGTTGGTGCGGCTGTTGCGGATGGGCCGCCGGCACCCGTGGCCGCGCTACTTCGACATCGACGACCCGACCCTCGCGCTCCCCGCCGACGTGCCCGCCTGAGCGGCGTCTGCCGCAGTCCGGGCCCGTCGACCAGCGGCCGGGCCGGGGTGATGACGGCCACAGAGCAGGCCACCCGGGGTCTGATTGGCTGTCGGACCGGCGTTGACCCCGTCGTAGCATTCAGCTGAGCCACCCCCCGAGCACGCCGAGGAGCGATAACCCGTGCCCGAAACCATCTCCCCGAACGCCAGCGCCACCCCCGTCGTCGGCACCGCCCGCGTCAAGCGCGGCATGGCCGAGATGCTCAAGGGCGGCGTGATCATGGACGTGGTCACCGCCGAGCAGGCCAAGATCGCCGAGGACGCCGGAGCTGTCGCGGTGATGGCCCTGGAGCGGGTGCCCGCCGACATCCGCGCCCAGGGCGGGGTGTCCCGGATGAGCGACCCCGACATGATCGACAGCATCATCAACGCCGTCTCGATCCCCGTGATGGCCAAGGCCCGGATCGGCCACTTCGTCGAGGCCCGGATCCTCCAGTCGCTCGGCGTGGACTACGTCGACGAGTCCGAGGTGCTCACCCCGGCCGACTACGCCAACCACATCGACAAGTGGGCGTTCACTGTCCCCTTCGTGTGCGGAGCGACCAACCTGGGCGAGGCGCTGCGCCGGATCACCGAGGGCGCGGCCATGATCCGCTCCAAGGGCGAGGCCGGCACCGGTGACGTCTCCAACGCCACCATGCACATGCGCAAGATCCGTCAGGAGATCGCCCGGCTCAGCTCGCTGCCGGCCGACGAGCTGTTCGTCGCGGCCAAGGAGCTCCAGGCCCCGTACGAGCTGGTCAAGGAGGTCGCCGAGACCGGCAAGCTCCCGGTGGTGCTGTTCACCGCCGGCGGCATCGCCACCCCGGCCGACGCCGCGATGATGATGCAGCTCGGCGCCGAGGGTGTCTTCGTCGGCTCCGGCATCTTCAAGTCCGGCAATCCGGCCCAGCGGGCCGCCGCGATCGTCAAGGCCACCACCTTCCACGACGACCCGGACGTGCTGGCCAAGGTCTCCCGGGGCCTCGGCGAGGCGATGGTCGGCATCAGCGTCGACGAGATCCCGCAGCCGCACCGCCTGGCCGAGCGCGGCTGGTGACGTGAGAGGAGGGCCCCTGCTCCCTGCCTCAGGCGGAGCAGGGGCCCTCTTTCTGACACCCGAGAGGAGTGAACGTGACGGCACCGGTCATCGGTGTGCTCGCCCTGCAGGGTGACGTCCGCGAGCACGTGGGCGCGCTGGCCGGGGTCGGGGCGGATGCCCGCCCAGTCCGCCGCCCGGGCGAGCTGGACGCGGTCGACGGGCTGGTCATCCCCGGGGGCGAGTCCACCACGATCAGCAAGCTCGTCGACATCTTCGAGATGCGGGAGCCGATCGACAAGCGGATCGTCGCCGGGATGCCGGTCTACGGCTCCTGCGCCGGCATGATCATGCTGGCCACGGAGGTGCTCGACGGTCGCCCCGACCAGCGCGGCTTCGCCGGAATCGAGATGACGGTGCGGCGCAACGCGTTCGGCCGGCAGGTCGACTCGTTCGAGGCGCCGGTGGAGATCGCCGGGGTCGGGGGCGAGCCGTTCCACGCGGTCTTCATCCGGGCACCCTGGGTCGAGCGGGTGGGCCCGGACGTCGAGGTGCTGGGCCGGGTCACCGACAGTCCCGCCGCGGACCGGATCGTCGCGGTTCGGCAGGGCAACCTGCTGGCCACCTCCTTCCACCCGGAGCTGACCGGCGACCTGCGCCTGCACCGCTACTTCGTGGACCTGGTCCGCGCCGCGGCGTGACCCCGCGTACCGGGGGCCGGCACTCCGGCGGGCGGCGTCCGGTTCGTAGGGCAGGGCGGCTGGCGTACGGCGGGCCGGACCGCGGTGGTGCCGCGCGCTCAGTGGTGCCGGGGGTTGGGGCGCGCCCAGCCGTGCAGCACCGGGTCGGTGAGGTGGTTGAACCTGGTCATCCGGGTCGGCCACTCGCTCTTGAAGGCCACCACCTGTTCCTCCGGCGAGAGTTGCAGCAGTTCACCGACGTTGCAGCCGAGCCGATGGGACAGGTCGCGGGCGGCGCCGAAGTTGGCCGGTCCGAAGACCTGCAACACCCCCGAGTTGTTGATCATTGTCTCGCCCGCCACGTCGTAGAGGCTGGTGAGCTGGGCCAGGTCCTGCCAGAAGGTCCAGGTCCGCAGCCCGTACCCGCGCAGCAGGGTGATGGCGTCCTGCAACAGCGAGAACCGGCCCAGCTGGGCCGCCTCGTCGATGAGGAAGAGCAGCCGGGACTGGTTCATCGACCGGCTGTTCATCACGTAGTAGAGCAGGCAGCCGACCCAGGCGCGGAGCAGCCGCTGGTGGGTCCGCAGCTTGTGCGGGGGGATCACCACGTAGATCGAGATCCGCCGGGCCGGGTCGACCAGATCGGTGAGGCGGAAGCTCGTGGTGTCCGTGGCCTCGACCGTGCGTTGGGAGCTGAACGGCGCCAACTGCTGGGCCGCGGTGGCCAGGATGCCGGAGAAGGTCTTGTCGGCGTCCATGCTCACCAGCATCTCGAACTCCTGCCGGGTGCCGGGCGGCATGTGCTTGCCCCGGTTCTCCAGCGCCGCCGCCAGCCGGTAGCGCAGGTCGGTGTCGAACAACTGGGCGCGCAGCTCGTGCAGGGAGTTGCGGCGGTCGGGCTGGCCGGTCATCAGGTCAGCGGTCAGCCCGGCGATCAGCAGTTGGGCCATCTCGTCCCAGAACGGGTCGGTGAGCGAGCGCACCCCACCCATCAGGATGTCGGACAACACCCGGCCGAAGTCCTCCGCCTCCTCGGCGGCGTCGTCGTCGCGGCGCAACACGTCGAACACGTCGAACGGGTTCAACGAGCCCCGCGCGTCCCGGCCGCTGTGACTGGCCCCGAACGGATCCAGCAGGACGATCTCGTTGCCGAGGACGGATCGGCGGTGTTCGTGCGTGACGTCGTAGTTCTCGCCCTTGGGATCGAACACCACGACCGATCCCTCGTACGTCAGCAGGTTGGGGATGATCACGTCCCGTCCCTTGCCGGCCCCGGTGGGCGCGACGGTCATCAGGTGGCTGTCGTCGTCCGAGGCGACCACCGCGCCCAGCGCGGCGTCCTCGACGATGTGCTCCTCACCGACGCCCTGCCGGATCCGCGCACTGGTGACGCTCGGCCGGCGCTGGGCGAAGCGGCTCTTGACCTGTGGCTCCGGTTCGAGGTGGCGGACCGCGGCACGCCCGAGGATCAGCTTCGACACGGGGCTCCTCCTAGCGGGGACGGCGGGTGACCCGGGCGGGCAGGAAGCCGGTCATGGTGCCGCTGCCCGAGCCTGCCGAGACGATCAGGTTGAGGGACTTGTCGTGCTGGTGGCCGAGGACGTCGAAGTAGCGGACCTCCACCACCAGGGAGCCCTGTTCGGGGATGTGCGGCGGTTGGGTGAACCGCAACCGCTGCTCGACGTCGGTCGCCGGCTGCACCACGTCGGCCTTGGGACCGGCCAGCTCGGTGAAGCGCAGCGCGGCCCGGTCGAGCCTTATCCCGGCGATGTGCAGGCCGAGCATCGGGCCGGCCCCGACATTGCGGAGCCGGACGGAGAGCACGATCAGATCCTGACTGCGCCAGGTCAGCCGGGAGTCCTGGATCATCGCCACCGGCACCACCGAGGTCTCCAACTGCTGGCCGGCGATTCGGGCCTCCTGCGCGGAGGCCCGGTTGTTCTGCCAGGAGAGTGCCAGTGCGACGACGCTGAACGTCAGGGTGACCCCCAGCCCGACGACCTGGAGGAGGTTGACGGTGTCCTGGGTCACGGCATCGCCCCGACCGCGCAGGAGAAGTTCCAGTCCTTGAAGAAGTCGGCCATGAAACCCTTGACCACCCGGTCGCGGAAGAAGTCGCGATAGGGGACCTCGTAGTTCTCCAGCAGGAAGTCCGGGCGGGGCGCCAGCCGGGAGCCGGGTTCCGAGTCGTCCCCGTCGATGGTTTCCGCGATGCAGTGGAAGTCGAGCCAGATGCCCCGGTAGCCCTGGTTGCCCGGTGCCTGGATGTCGTAGATCTCGCGCAGGTGCACGCCGGGGGCGGCCTCCCGGAAGTTGGATATCTTGAGGTCCAGTCGGCCGGTGCGCAGCGAACTGGCGGCGTCCCGGCCGGCGAGCACGGGACGGAACCGGCCGTCCTCGTCGGGACGGCGGGCGAGCAGCGGGCCGATCAGCTCGTGGCTGCTCACCGGTTTCTGCGCGCGCACCGGGATGAAGTCGTAGACGATCAGCGAGAAGCGGTAGCCGGCCCGCAGCGGTTGCAGGTCGAAGTCCGAGTCCAGCACCTCGGTCAGGTCGATGGCGATCCGGGACACCAGGCCCTGGAGGTACGGCATCAGGAGCCGGTACCAGTTGTGGAACAGCCGCAGTGACGATCCGGAGCGGCTGAGGGTGATCCGTAGATCCCGATGGATGGCAATGCGGAAACCGAACGAGGGTTCCTTGTAGACCACGCCGATGTTGCCGTCGGACCAGTCGAGCCGCAGGGTGTCGACCTCGTACAGTTCGGAGGCCTCCAGAACCTCGGCCACCGCGCGGTAGAGGCGGGCGCCCACGACGCGTTTCAGCGCGTCGGGCAACTGCAGGTCGTGCGCTGCGGGCAGTTCGACGATAAGGGAGAAACCGTTCAGGGCGTCCACCCCGTCGGCGCCGATCATCGTCAGTCCGGTGGTGAATTCGTCGAAGGTTTCGAGCACAGGCCCTCCCGGTCCGGGTGCACGGCGAACGCAGGTTATCGATCGGTGCGCCGCAATTGCAGGGGTGGAGAAGGTTGCGGGAAGCGACCCGTTGTCGGGTTCGGCTGGCCGTTCGGCGGACGATCCGGTCGGGAGGTCGGGAATCGGCAGGCCAGCGGGGGTGCGGTAGCGCGGTGCGGCGTACCGTCGCGGCGTGGTCCTCAGGTGGCCTTCCGGGTGGGGGCCGCGCGAGTGTCGGATGCCCGTCACCGCTGCGCCGGGCCCGCCGGACGCGGTGGGGCCGGTCGCGGTGGCGGGTGTGACGCCGTCAGGTGCGGCCTCGGTAGGATTACCGGCGGTTCGGCAGGGCCGCCGCCTGTCGCAGCCCTCCACGCGGGCCCGCCCGGTCCGGCCGGTGGCATGCGGTGCCCGGTGGCGGTGTGGAGTTGGCGCGGGCAGTCGACGCAGGCGTGATCAACAGACGGAGGTAGCAGATGTCCGGCCACTCAAAGTGGGCGACCACCAAGCACAAGAAGGCCGTGATCGACGCCAAGCGCGGCAAGATGTTCGCCAAGCTGATCAAGAACGTCGAGGTCGCGGCCCGCATCGGCGGCGGCGACCCGGCCGGCAACCCCACCCTCTACGACGCCATCCAGAAGGCGAAGAAGAGCTCCGTACCCAACGACAACATCGACCGGGCGGTCAAGCGCGGCTCCGGCCTGGAGGCCGGCGGCGCCGACTGGCAGACGATCATGTACGAGGGGTACGGCCCGAACGGCGTGGCGATGCTCATCGAGTGCCTCACGGACAACCGCAACCGGGCCGCGACCGAGGTGCGCACCGCGTTGACCCGCAACGGCGGATCGCTCGCCGACGCCGGGTCGGTGTCCTACATGTTCTCCCGCAAGGGCGTGGTGATCGTGCCCAAGGCCGGCACCACCGAGGACGACGTGATGATGGCGGTCCTCGATGCCGGGGCGGAGGAGGTCAACGACCTCGGCGAGGCGTACGAGGTGGTCTCCGAGCCGACCGACCTGATCGCCGTGCGCACCGCCCTGCAGGACGTCGGCATCGATTACGAGTCGGCCGAGTCCTCCCTCATCCCCAGCATGAACGTGCCGCTGGACGAGGAGGGCGCTCGCAAGGTCTTCAAGCTGATCGACGTCCTGGAGGACTGCGACGACGTGCAGAACGTCTACGCGAACTTCGACATCTCCGACGAGGTGATGGCCGCGGTCGGCTGAGCCGTGGCGACCGGGCGGGACCGGCGGTTCGCGCCGGGCGACGTGGTCGTCCGGCGCGAGATCCTGCGCGGCGAGGTCTGGTTCGCCGCCCCGACCGTCTGCGTGCGGGACTCGCCGGACCTGCTCGCCCTCTACCTGCCCACCGGGGCCGAGTTCGGCTTCCCCGAGCGCGGGAGCTTCCCCTGCGGGCGGCACCCCTGGCAGGTCGCCGGGCAGCGCGCGTGGCGCGGGCCCGGCAAGCTGATGCTGCACCGCCCCGGCGAGGCACACTCCGTCGACGTGTTCTGGGCCGAACCGGGGCAGTCGTTCGCCGGCTGGTACTTCAACCTCCAGGACCCGCTGCGGCGCACCCCGATCGGGGTGGACACCCTCGACCACGAGCTGGACCTGTGGTGGGCGGCGGACGCCGACCGGTACGAGTTCAAGGACGTCGAGATGTTCGCCCAGCGCCTCGTCGAGGGGCGCTATCCGGGCATGGCGGCGACCATCCGCGCGGAGGGCGACCGGATCGCGGCCCTGCTCGACGCGGGGGAGCGCTGGTGGGATCCGGCGTGGGCGCGGTGGCGTCCCGACCCGGCCTGGCCGGTGCCGACGCTGCCCGCCGGGTGGGACACCGTCCCCTGCTGAACCCGGCCGCGCGGTCCTCCGGCCCACCGCTACGAGCCCCCGCTCTGATTCGTTGCGCCGGCCCGACACGCCCGGTGACGACGTGCCGGGCCGGGCGGCGGGGGCGGTCAGCCCGCGCGCCGGGCCTTGACGCCGGAGTCGATCAGGTCCCAGACCAGGATCACCACCGTCGTGATGATCGCGATGACGGTGATCGACTGCCGGTTGCCCTCGTCCTGGAGCCAGACGAAGCGCTCGACCAGGTCCGGGTTGAGCAGCCGGTCGTCCGCCAGCAGCCAGACCACGGGCACCGAGAACGCCAGGTCCAGCGCGGCCTTCACCGCGACCAGCGGCCAGGTCCAGCGCCCGACGCGGTACTTGACCAGTTCGAAGACCACACCGGCCAGCAGCACGGCCATCAGCACCGGCAGCCACGACCGCCACAGCGCCGGGTCGAGCAGCGGGATGCGCTCGCCGTCGATCTGCCGCGCCCACGACCAGAAGTGCTGCCAGGGCAGGAAGGCCGCGGTGAACAGCAACAGGGCGACGGACGCGGCGATGTCGGTCAGGGCCATGTCCTGCTTCGCCGGCACCTCGGGCAGTTGGTCGACCGTCCACGCCGGCAGCTTCAGCGACGGGTCGGCGCGCTCGATGATCGCGAAGGTCAGGGTCACCCAGAACGTGACCTGGATCGCGACCTCGAAGGCGGTGGCGAACCCGGAGCCGATCGCGGGGGCCGGGTCCTCCCCGGTGGCTGCCTTGACCACCCCGACCATCGTGCCCACCAGCGCCGGGACGAAGGTGAGCAGCAGCCGCAGCAGCCGCTGCCAGTGCAGGTAGTAGGTGGGGCCGATGAGCTGCAACCGGCGGTCGGCGTACCGGGCGGCGAGCCGGTCGGGGTTGCCGAGCTCGTTGAGCACCTCGCGCTCGGCGGTGGCGGCGTCCCGCCCGGCCTCCGTCCGACCCTCGATCATGTCCTCGATCGAGCCGCGCAGCTCGGTGGCGATCTCCTCCCGCCGGGGGGCGGGCACCGCGCGCAGGGTGGCGGCGAGATAGCGGTCGGTCAGCGAACTCATCGGTCCACTCCTTCGATCAGGCTCGTGAGGGATTTCTGCACGGCGGAGAGGTCGGTCAGTAGCAGTCGCAGCACCGTCTCGCCGTCGTCACTGGTCTGGTAGAACTTCCGCGGCCGGCGCTCCTCGGTGTTCCACTCGCTGGTCAGCAGCCCCTGCTCCTCCAGTCGGCGCAGCAGGGGGTAGAGCGTGTTGGCGTCCACGGGGAAGCCGTGGTCGGCGAGCCGCTGGAGCAGCGCGTAGCCGTAGCCCGGCTGGCGCAGCGCGACCAGGCTCGCCACCACCACCGTCCCCCGGCGCAGCTCCTGTAGATGGGTCCGCAGGATGTCGTCGCTCACCATGCCTCACACCATACTGTATGCCACACACTATTGTCGCCTGGCACATCGTTGTTCCCGGCCGAGGCTCGTCCGGGCCAAGGATGGCGGACCTGACCACCACCGCAGACCTGGTCCGGGCCGACCTGCTCCACCTGGCTGGAGGAGCGGTCCGGGCCCGTGCGCACAAGCCGTCCGGCGGCGCGGGTTGCGGCGACGACCAGCCCGTATGTGCAGAACGCGCCGGCGCGGATGGAGTTCACCAACTCCGACCGGTGCCTGGTGAACTGCACCACCCAGGACGAGACCACCGCGCTCAACCCGAAGCCTGCGCCGAAGCCGACGAAGAAGCCGGGTCCGGGCACCAGGGGCAAGCCGTCGACGAAGAACGTCGGAGCGACCATTAAAGAAGACCGGCTGCGAGCACAGCTTCGACCCGGCGACGCGCGTGGTCAGTCGGCTGCTGCGGGGGCGCTTGGCGGGGTCTGGCCATTGTCGCTGGCGCGTCGGAGGTGTTCGGGCTGCTGGGCGAAGTTGCTGCGGTCGGCCTGGTATTTGATCACTGACGCGCCGTGTTGGAGTTCGCGTAGCGCGTCGACGCTTGGGGGACATGCGTGGCGCTCGATGCTAAGCGGTGGGCCGCCGGGAGCAAGGCTTGATCATGGCATTGCGTGTGTGGCGGGCGGGAACGCATAGCGAATCGCCTGGCCGGTCAGGTTGGCTCGTGGTGAGTGCTCTGGCCGAGGCGCAGGTGTGGTTCGGGCGCCATCAGGCTGTGGAGGAGACGCGGGCCACGACCCTCGGCGCGGACGGTGGAGCCGGCGAGATCACCTCGGTAGGGTGGGTGCCGGTCGGCTCCGACCATCAAGATCCACATCGCCGGGGGGCGTCACGCATGGCTGATTCGTTCGCGCATCTGCATGTGCACACCGAGTACTCGATGCTCGACGGTGCGGCCCGGCTCAAGGACCTGTTCGCCGAGGCCAACCGGCTGGGCATGTCGGCGGTGGCGATGACCGACCACGGCAACATGCACGGCGCGAACGACTTCTACAAGCAGGCGATGGCCGCCGGGATCACCCCGGTCCTGGGCGTCGAGGCGTACGTCGCGCCGGAGTCGCGGTACCACAAGGCGCGGGTGAAGTGGGGCCGGCCGGAGCAGAAGAGCGACGACATCTCCGGCAACGGCGCGATCACCCACAAGACGATGTGGGCGGCCAACAAGACCGGCCTGCACAACCTGTTCACGCTCAACTCGCGCGCCTCCATGGAGGGTCACTACGTCAAGTGGCCCCGGATGGACATGGAACTGATCTCCGAGCACGCCGAGGGGATCATGGCCACCACCGGCTGCCCCTCCGGCGCGGTGCAGACCCGGCTGCGGCTCGGCCAGTTCGACGAGGCGCTCAAGGTCGCCTCCGCGTACCAGGACATCTTCGGCAAGGAGAACTACTTCCTGGAGCTGATGGACCACGGGCTGAGCATCGAGCAGCGGGTCCGTGAGGGGCTCACCGAGATCGGGAAGAAGCTCGGCATCCCGCCGGTGGTCACCAACGACTCGCACTACACCCACGAGGCCCAGGCCGAGGCGCACGACGTCCTGCTCTGCGTGCAGACCGGCAGCAACATCGCCGACCCGAACCGGTTCCGCTTCGAGGGCGGCGGCTACTTCATCAAGTCCGCCGACCAGATGCGCGCGGTGGACTCCTCCGAGCTGTGGTTGGAGGGCTGCCGCAACACCCTGCTGGTCGCCGAGAAGGTCGACCCGACCGGGATGTTCGAGTTCCACAACCTGATGCCGCGGTTCCCCGTCCCGGAGGGGGAGACCGAGGAGTCCTGGTTCCGCAAGGAGACCTTCGCCGGGCTGGCCCGCCGCTACCCCGGCGGCATCCCCGAGGGCCACGTCGTCCAGGCGGAGTACGAGCTGGGCGTCATCATCCAGATGGGCTTCCCGTCGTACTTCCTCGTGGTCGCCGACTTCATCCAGTGGGCGAAGAGCCAGGGCATCGCGGTGGGCCCGGGCCGTGGCTCGGCCGCCGGCTCCCTCGTCGCGTACGCGCTGGGCATCACCGACCTGGACCCGATCCAGCACGGGCTGATCTTCGAGCGGTTCCTCAACCCCGAGCGCGTCTCGATGCCGGACGTCGACATCGACTTCGACGAGCGTCGGCGCGGCGAGGTGATCAAGTACGTCACCGACAAGTGGGGCGAGGACAAGGTCGCCCAGATCGCCACCTTCGGCACGATCAAGGCGAAGGCCGCGATCAAGGACTCGGCCCGGGTGCTGGGCTTCCCGTACGCGGTCGGCGACCGGATCACCAAGGCGATGCCCCCGGCGGTGATGGGCAAGGACATCCCGCTCACCGGCATCTTCGACCCGAAGCACCCCCGCTACGCCGAGGCCGGGGAGATCCGTGGCCTGTACGAGTCGGACCCGGACGTGCGCAAGGTGATCGACACCGCGAAGGGCATCGAGGGGCTGATCCGGCAGACCGGCGTGCACGCCGCCGGCGTGATCATGTCCGCCGAGCCGATCATCGAGCACATCCCGCTGACGCGCCGGGACGCCGACGGGGCCATCATCACCCAGTTCGACTACCCGACGTGCGAGTCGCTCGGGCTGTTGAAGATGGACTTCCTCGGCCTGCGCAACCTGACGATCATCGACGACGCGGTCAAGAACATCCAGCTCAACCACGGCAAGGAACTCGACCTGCTGGGCCTGGACCTGGACGACAAGCCCGCGTACGAGCTGCTGGCCCGGGGCGACACCCTCGGCGTGTTCCAGCTCGACGGCGGGCCGATGCGCTCGCTGCTGCGGCTGATGAAGCCGGACAACTTCGAGGACATCTCCGCCGTCCTGGCGCTCTACCGGCCCGGCCCGATGGGCGTCGACTCGCACACCAACTACGCGTTGCGCAAGAACGGCCTCCAGGAGATCACCCCGATCCACCCGCAGCTGGAGGAGCCGCTGCGGGAGATTCTCGCCCCCACCCACGGCCTGATCGTCTATCAGGAGCAGGTGCAGCGCGCCGCGCAGATCCTGGCCGGCTACACCCTCGGCCAGGCCGACCTGTTGCGCCGGGCGATGGGCAAGAAGAAGAAGGAGATCCTCGACAAGGAGTTCGTCCCGTTCCGGGACGGCTGCCGCGAACGCGGCTACTCCGACGAGGCCATCCAGGCCGTGTGGGACGTGCTGGTCCCGTTCGCCGGGTACGCCTTCAACAAGGCCCACTCCGCAGCGTACGGCCTGGTCTCCTACTGGACGGCGTACCTGAAGGCGCACTACCCGGCCGAGTACATGGCCGGGCTGCTCACCTCCGTCGGCGACGACAAGGACAAGATGGCGCTCTATCTGGCGGAGTGCCGGCGGATGGGCATCCAGGTCCTGCCGCCCGACGTGAACACCTCCGCCGGGCCGTTCACCCCCGTCGGCAAGGACATCAGGTTCGGCCTCGCCGCCATCCGCAACGTCGGCGCGAACGTCGTCGCCTCGATCATGCGCTGCCGCCAGGAGAAAGGCGAGTACGCCGACTTCTACGACTTCCTGTCCAAGGTCGACGCGGTGGTCTGCAACAAGAAGACCATCGAATCGCTGATCAAGGCCGGCGCGTTCGACGTGATGGGCCACCCCCGCCGGGGCCTGCTCGCCGTGCACGCCGACGCCATCGACGCGTACGCCGACGTCAAGCGCAAGGAGGCCGTCGGCCAGTACGACCTGTTCGGCGCCGGCTTCGGCGACGCCGAGGCCACCGGCAGCACGACGGTCATGCCGACCATCGGCGACAGCGAGTGGGACAAGCGGGACAAGCTGGCCTTCGAGCGGGAGATGCTCGGCCTGTACGTCTCCGACCACCCGCTGTTCGGCCTGGAGCACGTGCTCAACGCCGCGGCCGACTGCACCATCGCCTCACTGTCCGAGGAGGGCACCGTTCCCGACGGCGCGGTGGTCACCCTCGCCGGCATCCTCTCCGGCGTGCAGCGCCGGGTCACCAAGCAGGGCCGGGCCTGGGCCTCGGCCACCCTCGAGGACCTCGCCGGCGGCGTCGAGACGCTGTTCTTCCCGAACACGTACGAGGTGATCGGCCAGTACATCGCCGAGGACGCCATCGTGGTGGTCAAGGGGCGGGTGGACCGCCGCGACGACACCCCGCGCATGATGGCGATGGACATGCAGCTGCCCGACGTCAGCAGCAGCCCGGGCAGCAAGCCGGTCACCCTGACCATCCCGGTGCACCGGTGCACGCCCCCGCTGGTGGAGCGGCTCAAGGAGACGCTGGTGCTGCACCCCGGCGACACCGAGGTGCACGTGAAACTGCTCAACGGCGGCAAGACCACCACCCTGCGGCTCGGGCCGTTCCGGGTCGCCGCCACCACCGCGCTGATGGGCGACCTGAAGAGCGTCCTCGGCCCGGCCAACGTCACCTGACCCCGCCGCCCGCCAGCCCGCCACGCCGCGACGGGTGCACGGCGATACCGCCCCGCCGGCCGGGGCGCGGGGTCTCCTCCCGGAGCCGTGCGCTGTTCCCGGCCGACGGGGCGGCCCGAGGTCAGACCCGGGTCATGGCCGACGGGTAGCCGCCCCCGCCGGGGTAGACCCACTCGCCGGCGACCGTCGTGCCGTCGGCGCTGAACGTGCCCCGGTAGTACGCCGGACTGCCCTTCGCGCCACCCCAGATGGTCAGCGTGTCGCCGGTCAGCTCGTAGACGTAGTCGAGGGTGTTGCCGGTGGAGTCGTAGAACCGTGACACCACATCCGCGCTCGCCGGCTCACCGAACGGGCGCAGGTTGCCGATCACCTCCAAGCCGGTGACGGGCTGGCCGACCATGGGGGAACCGGTCCGCCGGGCGTGCCCTCCGCCGGAGACCGACGACAGCCTCACCCTGCTGCTGCTCTGCTGCCATCCGGCGCTGAGCAGCACCTCCCAGGTGGCCCTCACGCTGCGCGCGGTGGGGGACTGACGACCGCCGAGATCGCGCACGCCCACGGGACGTCCGAAGCCACGATGGGCACCCGGATCAGTCGCGCCAAACAGCAACTGGCCCGCGCCGGTGCCCGCTTCACCCCGCCGACCGACGCCGACCGGCACAGTCGGATGGACGCCGTGGCGCAGGTGCTCTACCTCGTGTTCAACGAGGGCTACACGGCCTCCGCCGGTGCCGAACTCGCCCGCGTCGACCTGACCCGCGAGGCGATCCGGCTGACCCGGATGCTCCGCGACTGCATGCCGGACGACGCCGAGGTCACCGGACTGCTCGCGCTGATGCTGCTCACCGAGTCGCGGCGTGCCGCCCGTACCGGCCGCGACGACGAGTTGGTGCCGTTGGACGAGCAGGACCGGACGCGGTGGAATCCCGACCTGATCCGCGAGGGCACCGAGCTGATCGACAGTGTCTGGAGTCGGCGCGAGGTGGGCCCGTACCAGTTGCAGGCGGCGATCGCGGCCGTGCACGCCGTCGCCGCGTCGCCGGAGAGCACCGACTGGCCACAGATCGCGGCGCTGTACCTGTGGCTCGAACGGCTGAACCCGACCGCGCCGGTACGGCTGAGTCGGGCGGTGGCGGTGGCCAGGGCGTACGGTCCGGCCCGAGGGCTTTCCCTGCTCGACGCCCTCAACCGGCGCTTCCGGCTGGACCAGGAACCGCTGACCCGGCAACGGGAACGCGCGGTGCGCGCCCACCTGCGCGAGATGACCGGCGACGCGGTCGGCGCGGCGACGCTGTACCGCGAGGCGGCCACCCTGACGGGCAACCAGGTCGAGCGGCGGCACCTGCTTCGCCGCGCCGACCGCCTCGACTGACACTGCCCATCGGCGGGGCAGCTCGACACCGTTGGGCCGGCCCGGCGACGGCGATCCGCTCGACTGCGTCCTGCCGCCGCCCTCATGTGCGACAGCGCCCATCGGGCGACCTGCCGCACCGGTGCGGCTGCCTGGCCGGCCTGGAGGTGGTGCGGCTCCTCCGTGCGCGGCATTCGCTGCGCGAGATCGCCTCCGGGGAACTCGACCGCGGTCTCGACGAGGCGCGGCGAGGTCTGCACGCCCTGCGCGCGGCGGCCCGAACGCACCCCGCCGGTCCTTCAGGCCGCGGGCGCGGGATTGGCCATCCCGGTACGCGGCGCGGGTGACTAGCGTCGGCGGGGTGGAGATCACACAGGCGCAGAGGTTGTGGCAGCCGCAGCCGGGTTGGCTGAACACCGCTAGCTACGGGCTACCGCCCGAGCCCGCGTGGGACGCGGTGCAGGGGGCGTTGGCCGACTGGCGGGTGGGGCGGACCTCCTGGGAGGTCTGGGGCGAGGCGACCGAGCGGTCCCGGGCCGCCTTCGCCGGCATGGTCGGGGTGCCGGTCACCGATGTCACGGTCGGCAGCACGGTCTCCCAGCTGCTGGCCCCGGTCGCCGCCGCGCTGCCCGCCGGTGCGACCGTCGTGGCGCCGGAGGTCGAGTTCACCTCCAACCTCTTCCCGTGGCTGGCGCAGGCCGAGCGGGGCGTCCGGGCGCGCACCGTGCCGCTGGCGGGGCTGATCGACGCGATCGATGCCGACACCGACCTGGTCGCGTTCAGCCTGGTGCAGTCGGCCGACGGCGCGGTCGCCGCGTACGACGAGATCGTCGCGGCGGCCCGGGCGCACGGCGCGCTCGTCGCCGTCGACGCCACCCAGGCGTGCGGCTGGCTGCCGTTCGACGCGAGCCTCGCCGACGTGGTCGTGGTCGGGGCGTACAAGTGGCTGATGGCTCCTCGCGGCTCGGCGTTCGCCTACCTCGCGCCCGCGCTGCGCGAGCGGATGCGTCCCGACGCTGCCTGCTGGTACGCGGGGGCCGACCCGTACGCCTCCTACTACGGCCCGCCGCTGCGCCTGGCCGACGACGCCCGCCGGTTTGACATCTCGCCGGCCTGGTTCAGCTGGGTCGGCACGGCCCCGGCCCTGGAACTGGTCGCGGAGATCGGCGTGCCGGCCGTGCACGCGCACGACGTCGCGCTGGCCAACCGGTTCCTCGCCGGCCTGGGCCGGCCGGCGGGGGACAGCGCGATCGTCACCGTGGAGGTGCCCGGCGCGGCGGAGCGGCTGGAGCGGGCCGGCGTCCGGGCGGCGGTCCGCGCTGGCCGGGTCCGGGCGTCGTTCCATGTCTACTCGACCGAGGACGACGTCGACCTCGCGCTGGACGCGCTCACCGGCTGAACCGGGGCGGGGTCAGCGCCGGTCGGCCGTCACTTGGCGCCGGTGATGATCCCGGGGTTGATGCAGAGGCCGGGGTTGCTGCCGTTGCGCTCGGCGATCTCCAGGCACCGCGACACCTTGTCGACCTTCGCGTTCGTCTCGGTGATCTGCTTCTGAATGGCGGCGTTCTTCCGGTCCTGCTCCAGGTTGCGGGTCTGGGCGAGCTTGTCCTGGAATGCCTTGATGTTGCCCTCGGTCTTGTCGTCGTGGTTGACCCGGGTGATCGTGACCGACAGGATGTCGACGTCGGTGGAGAGCCGCGTCTCCGCACTGGTCTTGATGCTCTCCGCGAAGGGCTTCAGCTCGACGTTCAGGTTGCCCGTGTTGGCGTCGATTTTCTCCAGCGGGTTGTAGCTGGCGAAGGCGTCGTTGACGGCGCTGTCGAGCTGGACGCCCACCCGCTGGCCCCGGAAGCTGTCGAAGTCGCCCTTGTAGTCCATGAACTGCTTCGGCGCGTTCTCCGGCTTGACCTGCCACTCGACGAGCACCTCGACGCAGGCGTCGGCGAGCGTGCCGGTGCGGACCCGGACGCAGTGGTCACCACCGATGTGGTCGTACTTCTGCCGACCCGCGTCCCACTCGCCGACCTTCTGCCAGGGGGCGACCCACTTCAGGCCGGAGCCGGTGACCTTGCCCGTCGGCTTGCCGAAGCTGGTGACGATCCCGACCGAGCGGATCGGCACGGAGTGGGCGCTGGAGCCGACGACGAACACCACCGCGCCGACGAGGCAGCCGAGCGCCGCCAGGGTGGCGGACCGCTTCGTCGACCTGTTCGGAGCGGCGAGCGCGAGCAGGCCGGAGATCGCCAGGGCGATGACAAAGATGATCGCAACAGTGAAGCCGATGGGCACTCGCTCGGCTCCTTTCGAGGGGAGTGGGCCATCACCCTAGAGGCGTCTGTCAAGGCGGAGCGCAGGCGGGTCCGAGCTGTTCGGGCTGGCCGGAGAGCTGTTCGGGCTGCTGTTCCCTGCGGCGTTGTCGCCTGCTTCCCGCCGCCCCTGCCCTGAGCACTCCGCCCCGGGTGTGCCAACGGCCGGCACCCGTGTCGGGCGCCGGCCGCTGGTGTGGATGTGCCGCTGGCCGGCACCGAGTCGTCGGTTCCGGCCAGCGATCCCCCTGTGCTGAAAGTCTGGGTCAGCTGTTCCAGTGCTCGGCGACGAGGTCGGCGGCCTGCTGCTCCCACTGCGCGTACGCGTCGGGGTAGGCGGACACCTGGACGGTCTGGGCGGCCTCGGTCAGGGGCATGTCCTGCCATCCGTCGACCTGCTTGAGGCCCTTGAGGAACGCGAGGGTGGAGTATTCGGGGTCGGTGATCTGCTCGGGGGTGCCCCAGCCGGAGGTGGGGCGCTGTTGGAACAGGCCCTGCGAGTCGTGGTCGTTGCGGTCGCCGAGGTGACCCAGGTTCTCCAGCTTCGACTCCTGCAGGGACGTGCCGATGGAGATCACGGCGGCCCGCTCGTCCATGTCGGCCTTCTTCGTGGCGGCGATGATCGCCTTCACGTTGGCGGTCTGCTCGTCGTCGAGGTCGATGCGGGACTGGTCGCCCTGCACGCCGTGCGGGATCAGCTTGGCCTTGTCGACAACCGGCTTGTCGGCCTGCACGGCGACGGCGGTGGTCGGGGTGGTTTCGGTGGTGGGGGTGGCGTGGGCGGTGGCGGGGCCGGCGAACACGCCGCCGGCGAACGCGAGACCGGCGATGCCGAGAACGCTCTTACGCATGATCGTGTTCATGGGGGTGTCTCCAATCGGGGGTCGACACACGCCGCCCCGGGGGAGGGGCGGGGGTGTGAGCACCACGTCGAGGCGCCCAACAGATCAAAGGGGGGGGAAGTCGTCCGGCGGCTCACCCGCACCCGGGGGTGCTGATGGCGGCGGGACCATGTGTAACGACCGGCGGCCCACCCACATTCCCCGACGGGGTCACGGGGGTTCGGGTGGCTCGGCAGCGGGGTGCGCTACTCGATCGTCTGCCATGTGTAACGACCCCGGGCCGGCCCATGTTCCGCCGACCGGATGCCGCCGCTCACACCCTGAAAGCCCCCAAACACCCCACCTCACCCAGCCCCGCCTCACCTTTGGCGCGGCGATCAAGACGGCACGTCGGGTTCGGGGCCAAACCCGCCACGAACCTCTTGATCATCGCGCGAGGGCAGCGGGGTGGGGGGTGTGAGGTGGGGCACATTGGATACGGGTCGGTTCCGTATCGAAAAGGGTTGGCCTAGGCTCGTTCGCGTTACGAGTATGACCCGTTTCGTAATTGCCGCGGGTGGACCTGGGGGAGAGCCGGCCATGCAGCTTGACGAGAACACCGGACACCCGAGGAGGTGGGCGATCCTCGGGGTTCTGGTGATCAGCCTCCTCGTCGTCGTCCTCGACAACACCATCCTCAACGTCGCCCTGCGTACCCTTGCCGACCCGGTGCGCGGTCTCGGCGCCACCCAGGGCGAGCTGGAATGGTCCATCAACTCCTACACCCTGGTTTTCGCCGGTCTGTTGTTCACCTTCGGCGTGCTCGGCGACCGCGCCGGGCGCAGGCGGTTCCTGGTGGCCGGTCTGGTGTTCTTCGGCCTCGCCTCGCTGCTGTCCGCGTACGCGCAGAGCCCGGCCCAGCTGATCGCGGCCCGCGCGCTGATGGGTCTGGGCGGCGCGGCGATCATGCCGGTGACCCTGTCGATCATCTCCAACGTCTTCGACCCCAGGGAACGCGGCCGGGCGATCGGCATCTGGGCCGGCGCGGTCGGCCTGGCCGTGGCGATCGGCCCGATCCTCGGCGGCGCGCTGCTGGAGCACTTCTGGTGGGGCTCGGTCTTCCTGATCAACGTGCCGGTCGTCGTGCTCGGCGTGGTCCTGGTCGCCCTGTTGGTTCCCGAGTCGCGCGACCCCGATCCGGGCCGGGTCGACGTCCCCGGCGTGTTGCTGTCGGTGGTGGGCCTGGTCGCGCTGTCCTACGGCATCATCGACGGCGGCGAGCACGGCTTCGACCGGCCGCTGGTCTGGGCGTCGATCGTCGGCGGGCTGGCCGTGTTGGCCTGGTTCGTGGTGCTGGAACTGCGCAGCGACCACCCGTCGCTGGACGTCCGGCTGTTCCGGGTGCCGCAGTTCGCCGCGCCGGTGGCGATGGTCGGGTTGATCTTCTTCGCCGCCATGGGGGTGATGTTCTTCAGCTCGTTCTATCTGCAGCTGGTCCGCGGCTACAGCCCGCTGGAGACCGGCCTGCTCTTCCTGCCCTTCGCCGCGGCGCAGCTCATCTTCGCCCCGCGCAGCGCGGCGATGGTCCGCAGGTACGGGGGCAGGGCGGTCGCGGTCGTCGGCCTGGCGCTGACCGTGGTGTCGCTGGGGGCGTTCGTGTTCATCGACGCGGGCACGCCGATCTGGGCGGTCCTGGTGTGCTTCTTCCTCCAGGGCGCGGGGATGGCGAACGTCATGCCGCCGGCCACCGAGTCGATCATGTCGGCGCTGCCGAGGCAGAAGGCGGGGGTCGGCTCGGCGGTCAGCAACACGGTTCGGCAGGTAGCCGGCGCACTCGGCGTGGCCGTGCTCGGCTCGGTGCTGTCCGCGCTGTACCGCCAGGACGTCGCCCCGGCCCTGCGGGACCTGCCCGCGGCGGCGCACGAGGCGGCCGCTGAGTCGATCTCCGGGGCGTACGCCGCGGCTGGCCAGCTCGGCCCGGCCGGGCCGGCGCTGGTCACGTCGGCCAACCACGCCTTCGTCTCGGCGATGCACTGGGCGGCGGCCCTCTCGGCAGCGGTCGCCGCGCTCGGCATCGTGGTCGCGTTGCGCTGGATGCCCGGCCGGAACCAGGGGCAGCCGCCGGCCGCGACGCCGGTGGCCGGCAAACCGGAGTTGGCCGGAGCCGCATAAATATGGGAAGAATGTCGGACATGACTTCCGCCGCCGCCGATGCTCCGCGACCGCCCGGCCGACCGCGGAGTGTCCGCGCGGACGAGGCGATCGTGGAGGCCGTTCTCGACCTGCTCGCCGAGGGCAGCACGATCGAGGCGCTGTCCATCGAGGCCATCGCCGCCCGGGCCGGGGTGGGCAAGGCCACCATCTACCGGCGCTGGCCGGGCAAGGACGCGCTGATGCTCGACGCGCTGCGCCGCCTCAAGGGCGTCCTCCCTCAGCCGACCGGGCACTCCGTCCGGGAGGACCTGGTGCTGCTGGTCAGCGCGATCGGGCACAACGTCGACCCCCGGGCCGCGAAGATCATGCCCTGCCTCGTGCCCGAGGTGAACCGCAGCCCGGACCACTTCCGGGTCTACCAGAACATCATCGAGCCCCGTCGGCAGCTCATGCGCGAAGTGCTCCGCTGGGGGGTACGCAGCGGTGAGCTGCGTGCCGACCTCGACATCGAGGTGGTGATGGCCCTGCTCACCGGGCCGATGCTGGTACAGCGGATGCTCCGCTGGAACCCCGAACTGGACGAGGACTCTCTGCCCGGCCGGATCGTCGACGGCGTCCTGAACGGCATTCGGGCCCGCTGACCCCTCCGGGGCGGGCCGACCCGGAAAAGCTCCCCGCCGTGAGGGTCCCGGGAATCCGCCGGGCACACTCGCCACCGTGACCGGGTGGTGGACGTCCCACCGGCCCTCGTCACCGCTGGGGCCCCCGCGCGCTGCGGCCGGCTGCCGGCGTGTCCCCGGCGGAGGGTGTCCGGGGCGACCAGTAGGGTGTCGAACACACGTACTGCTGGCGGCTGGGGGAGGAGGCGGCGTGCGCGTGCTCGGCGTCGACCCGGGGCTGACCCGGTGCGGGGTCGGTGTGGTCGAGGGAGTGCCCGGCCGGCCCTGCACCCTGGTCGCCTACTACGTCGTCCAGACCGACCCGGGTGACGACCTGCCGCTGCGCCTGCTGCACCTGGACCGCTCGCTCACCGACCTGGTCGCCGAGCACCAGCCGGACGCCGTCGCCGTGGAGCGGGTGTTCAGCCAGCACAATGTGCGCACCGTGATGGGCACCGCCCAGGCCAGCGGGATCGCGGTGCTGGCCGGCGCGCGGGCCGGCCTGCCGGTGCAGACCTACACCCCGAGCGAGGTGAAGGCTGCCGTGACCGGGTCCGGCCAGGCGGACAAGGCGCAGATGACGGCCATGGTGACCCGGCTGCTGCGGCTGTCCGAGCCGCCGAAGCCGGCCGACGCGGCCGACGCGCTCGCGCTGGCCATCTGCCACGTCTGGCGCGGCGGCACCCGCTCGAAGCTGGCCGAGGCGGCCGACCGGGTACGACGAGGAGGAGCACGATGATCGCCAGTGTGCGCGGCACGGTGACCGCGACGGGCCCCGATCACGCCGTGGTCGAGGTCGGCGGGGTGGGCCTGGCGGTGTACTGCGCCCCCGGCACGCTCGCCGACCTGCGGGTCGGCCAGCCAGCCCGGCTGGCCACCAGCCTGGTGGTCCGGGAGGATTCGCTCACCCTCTACGGCTTCGCCGACGATGACGCCAAGCAGCTGTTCGAGCTGCTCCAGACCGCCAGCGGGGTGGGTCCCCGGTTGGCCCAGGCGGTGCTCGCCGTGCACACCCCTGACGCGGTGCGCAGGGCGGTCGCCAACGCCGACACGGCGGCGCTGACCCGGGTGCCGGGCATCGGCAAGAAGGGCGCCGAGCGCCTGGTGCTGGAGCTGCGCGACCGGATCGGCCCGGTGCCGGTGGGTGCCGACGGCGCGGCCGGGGTGACCGGGGGCGCCTGGCCCGAGCAGGTCCGCCAGGCCCTGGTCGGGCTCGGCTGGACGGCCGGCCAGGCCGACCAGGCGGTCGCCGCCGTGGCGGAGACCGTCGACGGACCGCCCCCGCCCGTGCCGGTGCTGCTCAAGCAGGCCATCCGCCTCCTCGGCCGGACCCGATGACGGGCCCGGACGGCAACCTCGTCTCGGCGTACGTCCACGACGCCGAGCTGGATGCCGAGGCCAGCGTCCGGCCGAAGCGGCTGGCGGAGTTCATCGCCCAGCACCGGGTCCGCGACCAGCTCGACCTGCTGCTCCAGGGCGCGATGCGGCGTGGCTCCCCACCCGACCACATCCTCCTGTCGGGCCCGCCCGGCTTGGGCAAGACGACCCTGGCGAACATCGTGGCGGCCGAGTTGGGCTCCGGCCTCCGGGTGACCAGCGGCCCGGTGATCGAACGCTCCGGGGACCTGGCGGCGATCCTGACCAGCCTCACCGAGGGTGACGTGCTGTTCATCGACGAGATCCACCGGATCGCCAAGCCGGCCGAGGAGCTGCTCTACAGCGCGATGGAGGACTTCCGAGTCGACGTGATCGTCGGAAAGGGGCCGGGAGCCACCGCCATCCCGCTGGACGTCGAGCCGTTCACCCTGGTGGGCGCGACCACCCGGTCCGGCCTGCTGACCGGGCCGATGCGGGACCGGTTCGGCTTCGTCGCGCACCTGGACTTCTACTCCCCGGCCGATCTGGATGTGCTGCTGCGTCGCTCGGCGCGGATCCTGGGTGTGCCGATCACCGATGACGGCGCCGTCGAGATCGCCGGCCGGTCCCGGGGCACCCCCCGGATCGCCAACCGGCTGCTGCGCCGGGTGCGGGACTTCGCCGAGGTCCGCGCCGACGGCGTGGTCACTCTCGAGACCGCCCGGGCCGCCCTCACGGTGTACGACGTCGACGCGCTCGGGCTGGACCGACTGGACCGGGCCGTGCTCACCGCGCTGGTCGACTCGTTCCGGGGCGGGCCCGTCGGGTTGTCCACCCTGGCGGTGGCGGTGGGGGAGCAGCCGGACACGGTCGAGGAGGTCTGCGAGCCGTTCCTGGTCCGGGCGGGGCTGCTCGCCCGCACGCCGCGAGGCCGGGTGGCGACGGAGGCGGCCTGGCGGCACCTGGGGCGTACTCCGCCAAATGGTACATTTGGCAGCGATGTTCCTGTCGCGCCCGATCTGTTCTCCGCCGCGCCAGATCAGCCGTGATCCGAACGTGATCTGTGCCGCATTCGGCGTTCCCAGGTGCAGGGACTAGACTTCGCCGCGGTTTGTACAGGACGTGAGAATCCGCCTCCGCTCCGGTGCTTTTCGCGCCGAGCCGAAGGCCAATCGGAAGGTCAGTAACCGTGCTCTACGCAGCAGCGGGCGGAGGGGGAGCCGGCGGTCTTACGCCGATCCTCATGATCGCCCTGCTCTTCGGCGTCATGTACTTCATGATGATCCGCCCTCAGCAGAAGCGCCGCCGCGAGGCTGAGCAGATGCAGTCCGCCCTCGGCTTTGGCGACGAGGTGGTCACCATCGGCGGTCTCTACGGCACGGTCACCGAGGTGGACGACGACACCGTCCTGCTAGAGGTCGCGCCCGGCGTGCAGAGCCGGTACGCCCGTCCGGCCATCGCCCGGGTGGTCAACCGGGCCGAGCGGGTCGAGTCGACCGAGCCGGTCAGCGAGGACGTCGAAACCGTCAAGGAGTGACCGCCTCCCCGACGGGGCAGCGGAGACGCCGTTAAAACTGGATAGTTGGGTCGACACCTGACGCCGACACCCGAAGGTTGCCGGTCGACGCCCCCGCGTCGGCCGTGGTCAGCCGTGTCGGCGTCGGGTCGCCGGCCCCGGACAGCCGTCGCCGGGACCCCCGGCCCGACATTCGCGCCGCCATATCGGCGGCGCGACCGTAACAGGGAGACAGACAGCCGTGGCACCACCTCAGGGACAGATGCGGCCCGGACGGCAGCTTGCCGTGCTCGGCCTAATCTTCGTCGTCCTATATCTCATGGTGTTCTTCTCGGGCGGCGCCAGTGGTGGCTTGAAGGATCGGCTCGAGCCTCGGCTCGGTCTGGACCTGATCGGCGGCACCCGGCTGACGCTCGAGGCGACGAACAGCATCGACGGCAAGCCCCCGACGACGGAGAACCTCGAAGAGGCCCGCCAGATCATCGAGAACCGGGTCAACGCGTACGGCGTGGCCGAGGCCGAGGTGGTCACCGAGGGCAACCGGAACATCGTCATCTCCCTGCCCGGTGAGAACCGTGACCTCACCGACGTCGGCAGCGCCGCCGAGCTGCGCTTCCGCAAGGTGTTGAAGGCCGCCGACGGCACCGGCGCGGTGGCCCCCCCGGCGGCCACGCCGACCCCGGCCCCGTCCGGCAGTGCCTCCCCGGCCCCGTCGGGCAGCGCCAGCCCCAAGCCGTCGGGCAGCTCGTCGGCCGGGGCGAAGGCGACCGCGTCGCCGAGCGCCGGCGGTCAGGGCGGCGGGGCTGCGGCCCCGAGCGCCAGCGCCACCCCGCCGGCCTCGCCGAGCGCCGCCGCGCCGTCGCCGAGCGCCAGCGCCGAGCCGGTGCCGGAGGGCGTCGAGAAGCAGCGCACGGCCGTCCAGCAGAAGGTCGGGGCCGCCGCCTGGCAGGCCGCCAGCGGCCTGCAGGCCCCGGCCGACCTGACCACCGACCCGTCGCTGGGCGAGACCCTCAAGCCGTTCGGCACGCTCTCCCCGCGCGAGGTCGCGGTGCTGCCGGCGGAGATGCAGTTCAACGTCCCGACGATCGGCTGCGCCCAGCTCGACCAGCGCCCGGCGGCGTCGATCAAGGACGAGAAGCAGAAGGCCGTCGCCTGCGAGGACGGCACCCAGAAGTACCTGCTCGACGTGGCGAAGGTGCTCGGCACCGACGTCGGCGACGCCAACGCGGTGCTCGACCAGACCAGCTCCTGGGTGGTCAGCCTCGACTTCAAGGGCAAGGGCCAGGAGAAGTGGACCGCCCTGACCCGGGAGGCGTTCACCAACGAGGGCCAGGCCTGCGACCAGACCGCGCTGGGCCAGGACGGCAAGTGCCGGGTGGCCGTCGTCCTCGACAACAAGGTGGTCTCCTCGCCGGAGATCCAGGGCGTGCTCACCGGTGACTCGCAGATCACCGGAAGCTTCGACAACAAGACGGCCAGCGACCTGGCCAGCCAGCTGCGCTACGGCGCACTGCCGGTCACCTTCGAGCAACAGGACAAGGTGAACATCACCGCCACGCTGGGCGCCAGCCACCTGCGTGCGGGCCTGCTCGCCGCCGGTATCGGCATGCTGCTGGTCATCATCTACTCGTTCTTCTACTACCGGCTGCTCGGCTCGGTCATCTTCCTGAGCCTGGTGCTGTCGGCGCTGCTGGTCTTCGGCGCGCTGGTGGTGCTCGGCCGGCAGATCGGCTTCACCCTCACCCTCGCCGGCATCGCCGGCATGATCGTCTCGCTCGGCGTGGCGGCGGACTCGTTCGTCATCTACTTCGAGCGACTCAAGGACGAGATCCGCGAGGGCCGCAGCCCGCGCAGTGCGGTGCCGCGGGCCTGGATCCGGGCCCGCCGAACGATCATCTCGGCCAACGCGATCACCCTCATGTCGGCCGTGGTGCTCTACGTCGTCTCGGTCGGCACGGTGAAGGGCTTCGCCTTCGCGCTCGGCCTGGCCACGGTGCTCGACCTGGTCGTGGTCTTCCTCTTCCGTCACCCGATCATGACGATGTTCGCCCGGACCCGGGCGTTCCTGTCCCCGCGGGTCAGCGGTCTCGGCCGCGCCCTTCCGGCGCGGACCGAGCAGGCCACCCCCCGCACCTCGCGCGTCAAGGAGGCCTGAGATGGCTAAGACTGGATTGGCGAGCCGCCTCTACCGGGGCGAGGCCGGGGTCGACGTCGTCGGCAAGCGCAAGCTGTGGTTCACCGTCGCCGGGGTGCTGATCCTGCTCTCGGTGCTCAGCTTCGCTGTACGCGGCTTCAGCCTGGGCATCGAGTTCGCCGGCGGCAACTCGTTCCAGGTGCCGGCCAGCGTCGGGACGCTGGATCAGGCCGAGGAGAAGGTCGACGCGGCGCTGGCGAGCGTCGCGGGCGGGGCCGAGGTGGCCACCGCGCAGAAGGTCGGCGGCACCGGCGGCGACTACTACGAGATCCGTACCTCGGAGCTCAACCCCGAGCAGGCCGACGCGGCCAAGACGGAGATTGCCCGGGAGCTCGGCATCCAGCCGGACCAGATCAGCGGCAGCCAGGTCAGCGAGGCGTGGGGCAGCCAGGTCACCTCCCGGGCCATGCTGGGCCTGGTGATCTTCATCGCGGTGGTGATGGTCTACCTGATCCTGCGCTTCGAGTGGCGGATGGCGGTGGCGGCCGTCTCCTCGCTGTTCATGAACCTGATCCTCACCGCCGGCATCTACTCGCTGGTCGGTTTCGAGGTGACCCCGTCGACGATCATCGGGTTCCTCACGATCCTGGGCTTCGCGCTCTACGACGTGGTGGTGGTCTTCGACAAGGTCCAGGAGAACACCCGGGGCATCACCGCGAACAACAACCAGACGTACGGCGAGGCGGCCAACCTGGCGATCAACCAGAGCCTCATGCGGTCGCTGAACACGTCGGTGGTCGCCCTGCTCCCGGTCGGCGGTCTGCTCTTCATCGGCGCGGGCCTGCTGGGCGCGGGCACCCTGAAGGACCTCGGCCTGGTGCTCTTCGTCGGTATGGCGATCGCGTTCCTGACCTCGATCCTGCTGGCCACCCCGCTGCTGGTGCTGCTGAAGAACTACGAGCCGCGGATCCAGGCGCACAACAAGCGGGTGCTGGCCCGGCGGGGCGCCCTGGCCCGGGGCGAGATCACCCCGAAGGGCGCGCCGCGCCCGGCCGGGGAGGACGACGAGCCCATCGACCCGGAGGAGGCGGCCCTGGCCGGGGCCGCGCCGAAGGTGGGCGTTCGGCCCGCAGGCAAGCGTCCGAGCGGCGCCCGGGGTGGTCGCCCCGCCGGCGGCGGCGGCAACCGGCCGGGCGGCGCGAAGCGCCGCTGACGCGACCGGGAGACACCCGCCGGAGACGGTGACGACGGCGTCCTTCATGCTGTGCGAGCGGCGTGGAGGACGCCGTCGTCGTACGAAGGGAGACGGGCCGCCGTGACGGAGACGTACAGCGCCGGGGTACGGGGAGACAGCGGCCCGCAGGTCGCCGAGCTGGTCGCCAGCCGTGTGCTGGACGTGCCGGACTTCCCGAAGCCGGGCGTCATGTTCAAGGACCTGATGCCGCTCTTCGCCGACGGCGCGGTGTTCCGCGAGGTGGTCGACGGGATCGTGGCCTACCACGGGCGGGACTCGTTCGACGCCGTGGTCGGGATCGAGGCCCGGGGCTTCGTGATCGCGGCGGCCGTCGCGTACGCCACCGGGGTCGGCGTGGTGCCGGTGCGCAAGGCCGGCAAGCTGCCCCGCCCCGCCTTTTCGGCCTCGTACGCGCTGGAGTACGGCGAGGCGACGCTTGAGCTGCACGAGGACGCGTTCACCGCCGGGCACCGGGTGCTGGTGGTCGACGACGTGCTCGCCACCGGGGGGACCGCCGAGGCCACCCTCGATCTGGTGGAGCGGGCCGGCGGCACGGTCGCCGGCTTCACCGTGCTGCTGGAACTCGGTTTCCTCGGTGGCCGTGAGCGGCTCGCCCCGCGCCCGGTGCACGCCCTGCTCGAGGTCTGAGCGCCCCAGCGGCGGCCAACGACCCGCCCGGGCGGCCCCGTGGCCGGCGACCCCGTCCAGCTGCCCGCAGCGGGTTGGCGTCCGGTCCGTGCCCTGCTGACCGATTGGTCGTGATGGCTGCCGGGTGGACCCGGTGCGGTCCGTCCGGCCGAGCGGCGGGGCACGGTGCGTGCGGGTAGCATTGCCCTTTGCTGACCGGCCGGGAGACCGTCCGGGCGGCGGAGACCAGGCCGGCCGGCGCACGGTCGGCGTACCCCGGCGAGCGGTGAGGAGGCCGGTGTCCCACGATGTCGTCCCTCCGGTGGAGGGCACGGTGCACCCGACAGGCGACGCTGACGGTTCGGTGACCGACAAGGGAGCTGAGCCGCGGGGCGCGGCCCTCGGGAACGAGTTGGGTTCCGTCCACGCCGACGGCGACACCCCGGCGGCCGGTGTCCTGGATCCGCTGTCGGCCGGCGACTCCGGCGACCCGTCACCGAGCGGCGGCTTCGCCCTCTCCAACGCGCCCACCGGCCGGCGGGTGCGGGCCCGGCTGGCCCGGTTCAACGCGCCCTGGCAGACCTCGCAGGTCAGCGAGGTGCTGGAGCCGCTGATCTCGTCCCACCGGGTGAACCACCCCAAGGCCGACGCCCGGCTGCTCCAGCGGGCGTTCGACATGGCGGCCCGGTGGCACTCGGGCCAGTACCGCAAGTCCGGCGACCCGTACATCACCCACCCCCTGGCGGTGGCCACCATCCTGGCGAACCTGGGTATGGACACCACCACCCTGGTCGCCGCGCTGCTGCACGACACGATCGAGGACACCGAGTACACCCTCGACCAGATGAAGGTGGACTTCGGCGGCGAGGTCGCGCTGCTCGTCGACGGGGTGACGAAGCTCGACAAGGTCAAGCTCGGCGACGCCGCCAAGGCGGAGACCATCCGCAAGATGGTCGTGGCGATGGCCAAGGACCCCCGGGTCCTGGTGATCAAGCTGGCCGACCGGCTGCACAACATGCGCACCCTGACCTTCCTGCCCCGCCCGAAGCAGGAGCAGAAGGCGAAGGAGACGCTGGAGATCCTGGCGCCCCTGGCCCACCGGCTGGGCATGAACACGATCAAGTGGGAGTTGGAGGACCTCGCCTTCGGCACGCTGTTCCCGAAGCGGTACGAGGAGATCCTCCGGCTGATCGGGGAGCACCAGCCGCAGCGGGAGACGCAGCTGCGCCAGGTCACCCAGAAGGTGCAGACCGATCTGAAGGCCGCCAAGATCAAGGCGGAGACGACGGGACGGCCGAAGCACCTGTACTCGATCTACCAGAAGATGATCGTGCGGGGTCGCGACTTCAACGACATCTACGACCTGGTCGGGGTGCGGATCCTGGTCGACACGGTGCGGGACTGCTACGCCGCGCTGGGTGTGATCCACGCGAACTGGCAGCCGGTGCCCGGCCGGTTCAAGGACTACATCGCGATGCCCAAGTTCAACATGTACCAGTCGTTGCACACGACGGTCATCGGGCCCACCGGCAAGCCGGTGGAGATGCAGATCCGCACGTACGCGATGCACCGCACCGCCGAGTTCGGCATCGCCGCGCACTGGAAGTACAAGGAGCACAAGGGCACCCAGATCGTCGGCCCGCCGGCGCACATCGACGAGATGACCTGGCTGCGGCAGCTGCTGGACTGGCAGCGGGAGGCGGCGGACCCGAGCGAGTTCCTGGACGCGCTGCGCTTCGACCTGTCCAGCCAGGAGGTGTACGTCTTCACCCCCAAGGGTGACGTCATCCCGCTGCCGACGGGGTCGACGCCGGTGGACTTCGCGTACGCGGTGCACACCGAGGTGGGGCACAAGTGCATCGGGGCGCGGGTCAACGGCAAGCTGGTGCCGTTGGAGTCGACGCTGTCCAACGGTGACGTGATCGAGATCTTCACGTCGAAGTCCGAGACGGCGGGGCCGACGCAGGACTGGCTGGGCTTCGTGAAGAGCCCTCGGGCGCGTACGAAGATCCGCCAGTACTTCAACAAGGAGCGGCGCGAGGAGGCGATCGAGGCCGGCAAGGACTCGATCGTCAAGGCGATGCGCAAGCAGGGCATGCCGTTGCAGCGGATGCTCACCTCGGACGCGTTGATGACGATCGCCCGGGACCTGCACCTGGCCGACGTGGCGTCGCTGTACGCGGCGGTCGGCGACAGTCAGGTCTCCGCCCAGTCGGTGGTGCAGAAGCTGATGGCCGCGTACGGCGGCGAGGAGGGCGCGGCGGAGGACATCGCCGAGACCGCCGTCGCCACCCGGCCGCCGCGCAGCCGGCAGAGCAGCGCCGATCCGGGCGTGGTGGTGCGTGGCGTCAGCGACGTCTGGATCAAGCTGGCCCGGTGCTGCACCCCGGTGCCGCCGGACGCGGTCTTCGGGTTCGTCACCCGCTCCGGCGGGGTCAGCGTGCACCGGGACGACTGCGCCAACGCCGAGGACCTGCTGGCCCAGGACGAGCGGGTGGTCGAGGTCAGCTGGAAGCTCACCTCCGCCTCGACGTTCCTGGTGGCCATCCAGGTGGAGGCCCTGGACCGGCACAAGCTGCTGGCGGACGTGACCCGGGTGCTCTCCGAGGAGCGGGTCAACATCCTGTCCGCCACGGTCACCACCACCCGGGACCGGGTGGCGGTCAGCCGGTTCAGCTTCGAGATGGCCGACCCGAAGCACCTGGGCCACCTGCTGGCCGCGGTCCGCAAGGTCGACGGCGTCTTCGACGCGTACCGGGTCACCTCGGGGTCCTGACCCGCACACGACAGCGCCCGCCGGCTCGCAGCCGGCGGGCGCTTCGTCGTGGTGGAGGGCTCAGCCCTGCGGCTCGCTCATCGTCAGCTTCTTGATGACGACCTCCTTCTTGGGGTGGCCACCGCCAGCCTGCTTGGCGAACGCCTTGTCGTCGCCGGCCTTGGCGACGGCCTCGACGATGTCCATGCCGCCGGTGATCGTGCCCAGGACGGTGTAGTTCGGGTCGAGCTGCGAGTCGCCGTAGACGATGAAGAACTGGCTGCCGGTGCTGCCGGGCTGCCCTGAGTTGGCCATCGCGATGACCCCCTTCGGGTAGGCGGGGCGCTTGTCGGTGGGCAGGTTCTCCTCGGTCAGCTTGTACGCCGGGCCACCGGTGCCGTCGGTCTCCCGCCAGCCCTTGCCGGTCGCACTCGGGTCACCGCACTGGAGCACCTGGATGCCCTCGGTGACCAGGCGGTGGCACTTGCTGTTGTCGAAGAAGTTCTTGCTCGCCAGGTGGGTGAAGCTGGCCGCGGTGCACGGCGAGGCGGCCCGGTCGACCTTGGCGGTGATCGGGCCCAGGTTGGTGTCCATCGTCAGGGTCTGGACGCCGGTGTTCGCCTGCTGGCCCTGCGGCAGCCCGACGTCCTTGATCTCCTTGGTCCGGTTCTCCTTGGGCATCTCGGTGAACGCGCACTGCACGAGACCGCTCGCAACGCCGGCTTCCTGCTTGTCGTCGTCGTCACCGACGACGGTGGTGGCCAGCCACACGGTGCCGGCGACCACGAGCAACAGGGCCGCCCCGGCGCCGACGATTGCCTGCGTCTGCCGGCGCTTGCGTGCCCTGGTCGCCTGTGCGGCCATGTTCCGCTGAAGTCGGGCCTTCGCCGCCGCGCGCTGCCGCTCTTTCGTGGACGTCACGGTCGATCCTCCTGGACTGTGTCTCTGGCGCGGTCAGTGCCGCAGTGTGTGGGGCGGGGCCCGGTCAGCCGGCGCTCGGGCTGGCCGCCGGAGCGCCCGACGCCGGCGCCGTCGTCGGCTCGCCGACGGTGAGACTCTGGATCACCACGTCGGTCTTCGGCTTGACCTTTGCTCCGCTCCCATTGTCCACGGTCGGGAGGGCACCGATCTTCGTGATCACGTCGAGCCCGCCGGTGACCCTGCCGATCACCGGGTAGACCGGCTTGGCGGGATTGAAGTCCTTGAAGAAGACGAGGAACTGGCTGCTGTTGGCGCCCGGCGGGTTGGCCATCATCGCGACCGTGCCCTTCGGGTACGCCGGGGGCTGGCCGGGGGCGGGGCTGGCCGACGGGCTCGCCTCGGGCTGCACGGGGACGTTCTCGTCGTAGAACGAGTAGGTCGGGCCGCCCAGGCCGGTGCCGCTCGGGTCACCGCAGCGCAACGCGCCCTCGTCGGTGATCTCGTGGCACTTGGCGTTGTCGTAGAAGCCCCGGCTGGCCAGGTGGGCGATGCTCGCCCCGGCGCAGGGGGCCGAGGCGAGGTCCAGCTCCGCGGTGACCGGCGCGCCCTGGTTGGTGGTGACGGTCATCGCCCGGGTGCCGGAGGTCGGCAGGCCGGTGGTGGCCGGGGTGCCGACGTCCTTGAGGTTGGTGTTCGCGGTGGCGTCCTGCGGGGTCCAGATGCAGACGTCCTCGGCGGCCGTGTTCTTCCCCGGGTCGTCGTCGAAGGCGCCCAGCGCCCACGCCGAGCCGGCCACGATCAGCGCGAGCACCACGGCGGCGCCGACGCCGGCCTGGATCTGCCGACGGCGCCTGATCCGGGAGGCCCGTCGGGCCAACTGTCGGTCGAGCTTGGCCCGCGCCATTTTGCGCTGCCGGTCCCTGCTGGAAGCCACCCGTGCTCCCCCTCCTCTACCCTGACGGTCACCGGCGGGTCGGGCGTCGCGCCCTGTCTGGCGGCACGTGCGCCACGCCACACGCCCGCCAGAGTGTACGGGTACCGACTGGGAATGTGGTGTACCAGGTCCTCGCAAGGTTTATCGGGGGGTGTCACTGTGCCTCCGGGGGCCCGCGGGGCGGGTGGGCCGACGGGATCCGCGCGTCGTTGCGGCTAGGCTGCCAGTGCAGGGAGACAGCTCGACGGAAGGGGAGCGGACGTGCTCGTGGCCGGCTTTCCCGCGGACGCCTTCGGCACCAACTGCTACGTGGTGGCGACCGCGCCGGGGGAGCAGTGCGTGGTGGTCGACCCGGGCATCGGGGTGCTCGACCGGCTCGACGCCGTGCTCGCCGAGCATCGCCTGCACCCGGCCGCCGTGCTGCTCACCCACGGCCACCTCGACCACACCTTCTCCGTCGCGCCGGTCTGCGGCGCCCGGGGCATCACCGCGTACGTGCACCCCGCCGACCGGGAGTTGCTGGCCGACCCGGGCAAGGCGCTGTCGATGGACCTCACCCAGCTCTTCGGTGGCCGGCTGCCCTACACCGAGCCCGACGACGTCGCCGAGCTGACCGACGGGGCCACCCTCGCCCTGGCCGGCCTGGAGATCACCGTCGACCACGCCCCGGGCCATACCGGCGGGTCGGTGCTGTTCCGGCTGCCCGGCGCCGGCTCGCCCTGGGAGGCCGAGCAGGTCTGCCTCTCCGGCGACGTGCTCTTCGCCGGCTCGATCGGCCGTACCGACCTGTGGGGCGGCAGCATGCCCCGGATGCTCGCCAGCCTGCGGGACAAGATCCTCCCGCTGGCCGACGACACCGTGGTGCTGCCCGGCCACGGCCCCGCGACCACCATCGGGCGCGAGCGCGCGAGCAACCCGTACCTCGTCGAGGTGGCGGGCTCCGGCGGCGCGCGCCCCGCCGCGCCCACCCGCGGCCTCTAGATCCTCCGCCCGCGCCGCGCGGGCCACGACCTCACCGCGCCGGGCGGCGCGGAGCTGCAAGGAGTACGCCATGAGCAAGCCCACGCCCATCTCCGGCTTCCCCGAGTGGACGCCGGCGCAGCGGATGATCGAGCAGTTCGTCCTCGACCGGATCCGCGCCACCTTCGAGCTGTACGGCTTCGCACCCCTGGAGACCCGCTCGGTGGAGCCGCTGGACCAGCTCCTGCGCAAGGGGGAGACCTCGAAGGAGGTGTACCTGCTGCGCCGGCTCCAGGCCGACGCCGAGGGCCCGGCCGGGGACGACGCGCTCGGCCTGCACTTCGACCTGACCGTCCCGTTCGCCCGCTACGTGCTGGAGAACGCCGGCAAGCTCCAGTTCCCGTTCCGCCGCTACCAGATCCAGAAGGTGTGGCGGGGCGAGCGCCCGCAGGAGGGCCGCTACCGGGAGTTCCTCCAGGCCGACATCGACATCGTCGACCGGGACACCCTGCCCGCCCACTTCGAGGCCGAGATGCCGCTGGTCATCGGCGACGCGCTGCGGTCGCTGCCGATCCCGCCGGTGCGGATCCAGGTCAACAACCGCAAGATCTGCGAGGGCTTCTACCGGGGCATCGGGCTGACCGACCCGGAGGCCGCCCTGCGCGCGGTCGACAAGCTCGACAAGATCGGCCCGGCGAAGGTGGCCGAGCTGCTGGCCTCCACGGCCGGGGCGGGCGAGGCGCAGGCCAAGGCGTGCCTGTCCCTGGCCGAGATCTCCGCCCCGGACGCCTCCTTCGCCGACGCGGTACGCGCCCTCGGGGTGAGCCACCCGTTGCTGGACGAGGGCGTCGCCGAGCTGGTCGCGGTGGTGGAGACCGCCGCCGCGCACTCGCCGGGGCTGTGCGTGGCCGACCTGCGCATCGCCCGTGGCCTGGACTACTACACCGGTACGGTCTACGAGACGCAGCTGGTGGGCTACGAGCGGTTCGGCTCGATCTGCTCCGGCGGCCGGTACGACAACCTGGCCAGCTCGGGGGCCGCCCGGTTCCCGGGGGTGGGCATCTCGATCGGGGTGACCCGGCTGCTCGGCCTGCTCTTCGGCGCCGACGCCCTGTCGGTGTCCCGCAGCGTGCCGACCTGCGTGCTGGTCGCGGTCACCGCCGAGGAGCAGCGGGCGGCCAGCAACGCCGTGGCCGAGGCGTTGCGCAGCCGGGGCGTGCCCACCGAGGTGTCGCCGAGTGCGGCGAAGTTCGGCAAGCAGATCCGCTACGCCGAGCGGCGCGGCATCCCGTACGTGTGGTTCCCGGGGGCCGACGGCGCGGCGGACGAGGTGAAGGACATCCGCTCCGGCGAGCAGGTGGCCGCGGCGGCGGGGGAGTGGACCCCGCCCCGGGCGGACCTGCGACCGCTGATCGGGCAGGGCTGAGGATCCGCCGGCAACGCCACGAGCTGGCGTTACTGGCGCGTACGTCGACGAAGACCTACGGTTGCGTAAGTTACGCCACCGTAGGTAGGGAGATCGTCGTGACCGCACTGAGCCAGACCGCCCTGCTCGTCGAGCTCGAGCCCGTCGTGGAGAAGAACCTCGACCGGCACCTCTCGATGGCCAAGGAGTGGTTCCCGCACGAGTACGTGCCGTGGAGCGAGGGTCGCACCTTCGACGGCCCGCTCGGCGGCGAGGCGTGGTCGGCATCGGACTCGACGATCCCCGAGGTGGCGCGCACCGCGCTGATCGTGAACCTGCTCACCGAGGACAACCTCCCCTCGTACCACCACCAGATCGCCACCCTCTTCGGCCCCGACGGGGCGTGGGGGACCTGGGTGGGCCGGTGGACGGCGGAGGAGGGGCGGCACGGCACCGCCATCCGGGACTACCTGACCGTGACCCGGGCGGTCGACCCGGTGGCCCTGGAGCGGGCCCGGATGGTGCACATGACGGCCGGGTACTCCAACTCCCACGACGACTCGATGCTGCGCTCGCTGGCGTACGTGTCGTTCCAGGAGCTGGCCACCCGGATCTCGCACCGCAACACCGGCCGGGTGACCGGCGACCCGACCTGCGAGGCGCTGCTGGCCCGCGTCGCGGCCGACGAGAACCTGCACATGGTCTTCTACCGCAATCTGCTCGCCGCCGCTCTGGACCTCGACCCGAGCCAGACGATGCGGGCGATCGCCGAGGTGCTGGCGGACTTCCAGATGCCCGGCGTGGGCATCGAGGGGTTCGCCCGCAAGTCGGTGGCGATCGCCCTCGCCGGCATCTACGACCTGCGCCAGCACCGCGACGAGGTGGTCGTCCCGGTGCTGCGTCAGTGGGACGTGTTCAACGTCTCCGGCCTGGACGCCGACGGCGAGGCAGCTCGCGATGAGATCGCCGCCCACCTGGACACCCTCGAGACCCACGCGGCCCGCTTCGAGGAGAAGCGCGACGCCCGCGCCGCCCGCCTCGCCGCCGCCCGCTAACCCCCACCCCGCCCCACCCCAGCCCACCCCACCCCTCTCCTGCGATCTTGCGGTTGCGGCCCTCGCGAAAGCCGCATCACGCCCAGTTCGCGGGCCCTAAGTGCAAGATCGCCGGGGGTGGGTGGGGGCAGGCTGGTCACCAGCCGAAGCCGGCGGCGTACGAGACGTTGGCGAGTACCTGCTGGCCGGTGCTGTTCGGGTGGAAGTAGTCCCAGCCGGAGAGCTGGCCCAGGGTGAACGGGTAGCCGAACACGGCGTTGTCGTCGAAGTCGCAGTTCGGGCCGTACGCGGCGCACGCCTGGGCGAGCTGGGTGTTGTAGTCGACCACCCGCTGGCGGACCCGGGCCCGCCGGTCCACGTCGGCCTGCGCCGTGGAGGTGGGGTTGGCCAGCATGGACTGGCAGATGCTGAACAGCGACCAGGCGGTGCGGGCGCTGCCGCTGTCCTTGCCGACCGACCAGAGCCGGTGGATGTCGGGAACGCTGACCAGGAGCACCCGGGCGTCGGGCAGGCCCGCCCTGATCCGGCCGAGTGCGGCGTCGATGTTGGCCCGGTAGGTGGCCGCCGGCGTCATCGTCGACTCCGAGCCGGTGCACGCGTCGTTGGCGCCGATCAGCATCGTCACGTACCCGACGCCCTGGCTGACCGCGGTGGTCGCCTGGCCGGGCATGTCGGCGGACTTCGCGCCGGTCTTCGCGTCGTTGTGGTTGTTCCCGGCGATCGCCGGGTTGACCGCCCGGATGCGCAGGTAGTGACTGTTCACCGAGGACGTGTCACCGGTGCTGAACGAGCGGGAGGCGCAGTCGACGAACCAGCCGCAGGCGTTGAAGCCGCGGGTGATCGAGTCGCCGAGACCGGCCATCGAGGCGGGCGGCGGGCCGGCGTCGGCGTGGGCGGCGGTGGCGCCGAGCGGGACGAGGACGGTGGCGGCGGCGAGGGCGGCCAGGACGCGTCGAACAGTGCTCATGGTGGCCTCCGGTTCACGGGTGCCGATGTAGAAATTGGAGTCCATCGATACTATAGATCGATGCCAGTGGCCACAATGTTGCTGGTCCGCGTCGTGTTCGGCTCGGGCGGTGCAGGTGGAGCGGGGCCTTGCCGGTGATCTTAAATATGTGAATACTTCACTTTGCCGGTTCGATTCCCCCCAGATCCGGTTGCTTGGTCCTCGGGTCCGTCACCCCCGGCGCGACCCGTCACCCCCTTCCGGGAGGTTGTTGTATGCGACCCACGAGGTCATCGCTGCTCCGCGCCGCGTCCGTAGCCGCGGCCGGAACCCTGGTCGCCGGCGCGCTGATCGGCGCGCCCGCCCAGGCCGCGCCCTCGCCCGCTTCGCCCGACGCCGCGGCCACCCTGGCCGAGCGGCTCGGTGACCGCTCCGCCGGCACGTACGCCGACGCCAGCGGCAAGATGGTCGTCACCGTTACCGACGAGGCCGCCGCCCGTCAGGTCCGCGCCTCCGGCGCGACCGCGAAGATCGTGCAGCGGGGCGCCGTGGAGCTCAACCGGGCCACCGCCGAGCTGGAGCGCTCGGCGAAGATCCCGGGCACCGCCTGGTGGACCGACGCGGTCACCAACCAGGTCGTCGTCTCCGTCGACAGCACCGTCACCGGCGCCAAGCTGGAGCGGGTCAAGGCCGCCGCCGCCCGGACCGGCGGCGCCGTCCGCGTCGAGGCCGAGGCCGGCGTGCTGAGCACCCGGATCTCCGGTGGCCAGGCGATCTACGCCGGTGGCGGCGGTCGCTGCTCGCTGGGCTTCAACGTCCGCAACAGCGCCGGCACGACCTTCTTCCTGACCGCCGGGCACTGCACCAACATCGCGTCGAGCTGGTACTCCAACTCGGGCCAGACCAGCATCCTGGGCACCCGTACCGGCAGCAGCTTCCCGGGCAACGACTACGGCATCGTGCGGCACAGCAACTCCGCCAACGCCACGGGCAACGTGTCCCTCTACAACGGCAGCTACCGGGACGTCACCGGCGCGGTCAACGCGTACGCCGGCCAGAGCGTGCAGCGCTCGGGCAGCACCACCGGCCTGAAGGGCGGCTCGGTGACCGCCACCAACGCCACCGTCAACTACGCCGAGGGCAGCGTCTCCGGCCTGATCCGCACCAACGTCTGCGCCGAGCCCGGCGACAGCGGCGGCTCGCTGTTCAGCGGCAGCAGCGCCGTCGGCCTCACCTCCGGCGGCAGCGGCAACTGCAGCTCCGGCGGCACCACCTACTTCCAGCCGGTGACCGAGCCGATGAGCGTCTACGGCGTCAGCATCATCTGATCCACCGCACCGTCCGCGAAGCGGGTCGCCGGCCTCCCGGTGGCCCGCTTCCGGCGTACCGGGAGAGGGCGGCGACCGGCGGGCGCGTCCGGGTGCCGGCCGAAGGGCCGGTCACGGGGGACCGGCTGTTCGCCGTCGACCACCACCGAGGGCCAGCACCGCCAGCAGCGGGCAGAGCGCCTCGGCCCCGGCCGCCACCCGCTCGGCGAGGCCGAGCCGGGCGCCGCCGCCGACCAGCTCCACGACCAACCAGCCCACCAGGCCCAGCAGCAGCGCCGCGGCGGCCGTACCGTGGAATGCCGGCGCCGCGGCGACGTCGCCGGGCGGGCGGTGCGCGGGCGTGGCGAGCGCCGGCCAGAGCGCCAGCGCGCCGAAGGAGACCACGGCGGCGGCGCGGTGCGGGGCGGCGGTGCCGCTCATGGCCGGCAGCGGGAGGGCCGCCACGGCCAGCGTGGCCACCCCGCCGAGGGCGAGCAGCAGGCGGCCGGCGGGCCGCGCCGGCCGCAGCCCGGCCGCGGTCACGCAGTGGCACAGCCCCAGGCCGAGCAGCCCGACGGTCATGATCCACCGGTCCGCGGCGTCGACCGCCGCGAGCGCGCTGATCGTGCCGCCCACCTGGTCGAAGCCGCCCGGCTGCCGGGCCGCCGCGAGCGTCCAGCCACCGATCAGGAACACCGGGGCGGCGGCGGAGGAGAGCAGGGCCCAGGGGGGTACGGCGCGCACCGCCACACGGTACGCGGGCGCGCTCCGCGACCGCCATCGGCGGCGCGGGACGGGATCCGGCCGGCGTGCGCCGGGCTCGCCCGGTGGCGGCGCCGTCCGGGTGCCGTCGGCCGCCCGGTGGCGGCGGGGGGCGGGGCGCCCTGACAGAATGCGGGGGCAGACCGACCGCAGACGAGGGAGACGCAAGCCGTGATCCGTACCCATGACGCCGGCAGCCTGCGCGCGACGGACGCCGGCACCACGGTGACGCTCGCCGGGTGGGTGGCCCGCCGGCGCGACCACGGCGGTGTCATCTTCGTCGACCTGCGCGACGGCTCCGGCATCGTCCAGGTGGTCTTCCGCGAGGAGGACGCCCACGCCCTGCGCAACGAGTTCTGCGTGAAGGTGACCGGCGAGGTGACCCGCCGCCCCGAGGGCAACGAGAACCCGGAGCTGCCCACCGGCGAGATCGAGGTGACCGCCAGCGAGCTGGAGGTGCTCTCGGAGGCCGCGCCGCTGCCGCTGCCCGTCGACGACCAGATCGAGGCCGGCGACGACATCCGGCTCAAGTACCGCTACCTCGACCTGCGCCGGGGCGGCCCGGCGAAGGCGATGCGGCTGCGCTCGCGGGCCAACCAGCTCGCCCGGGGCGTGCTGCACGACCGGGACTTCCTGGAGATCGAGACCCCGACGCTGACCCGGTCCACCCCGGAGGGCGCCCGCGACTTCCTGGTCCCGGTCCGCCTCCAGCCCGGCAGCTGGTACGCCCTGCCGCAGTCCCCGCAACTGTTCAAGCAGCTGCTCATGGTGGGCGGCATGGAGCGGTACTACCAGATCGCCCGCTGCTACCGGGACGAGGACTTCCGCGCCGACCGGCAGCCGGAGTTCACCCAGCTCGACATCGAGATGTCCTTCGTCACCGAGGACGACGTGATCGACCTCGGCGAGGCGATCGTCTCGGCACTGTGGAAGGACCTCGCCGACCACGAGATCTCCCGGCCGATCCCGCGGATCACCTGGCACGACGCCATGGCCCGGTACGGCTCCGACAAGCCCGACCTGCGCTACGGCGTCGAGCTGACCGAGCTGACCGACTACCTGCGCGGCACCGCGTTCCGGGTCTTCGCCGGCGCGATCGACGCGGGCGGGTACGTCGGCGCGGTCGTCATGCCGGGCGGGGCCGGCCAGAGCCGCAAGGAGCTGGACGGCTGGCAGGACTGGGCCAAGGCGCGCGGGGCCAGGGGCCTGGCGTACGTGGTGCTCGACGCCGAGACCGGCGAGGCGCGCGGCCCGGTGGCGAAGAACCTCTCCGCCGAGCACCTGGCCGGGCTGGCCGACGCCGTCGGCGCGAAGCCGGGCGACGCGGTCTTCTTCGCCGCCAGCACGGCCACCCGGGAGGCGCAGGAGCTGCTCGGCGCGGCCCGGATCGAGATCGCCAAGCGGGCCAAGCTGATCGACGAGAACGCGTGGGCGTTCTGCTGGGTCGTCGACGCGCCCATGTTCGAGAAGACGGACGAGGGCGGCTGGACGGCCGTGCACCACCCGTTCACCTCCCCGAACACCGAGTGGGTCGACCGGTTCGAGGAGGCCCCGGACCGGGCCCTCGCCTACGCGTACGACATCGTCTGCAACGGCAACGAGATCGGCGGCGGCTCCATCCGTATCCACCGGGGGGACGTGCAGAAGCGGGTGTTCGACCTGCTCGGCATCACCCCGGAGGAGGCGCAGGACAAGTTCGGCTTCCTGCTGGAGGCGTTCAAGTACGGCGCCCCGCCGCACGGCGGCATCGCGTTCGGCTGGGACCGGGTCTGCATGCTGCTCACCGGCGCGGACTCGATCCGCGAGGTCATCGCGTTCCCGAAGACCCGGGGCGGGTTCGACCCGCTGACCGGCGCGCCGACGCCGATCACCGGGCAGCAGCGCGCCGAGGCGGGCATCGATGCCAAGCCGAAGTCGGCCGCCGCCGCGCACACCGGCACCGCCGGCCCGGCCGCCCCGGTGGCGGACCCGGTCTGAGTCGGTCTTTTCGCAGGGTTCGGCGGGGCGTCACCGAGGTGGCGCCCCGCCGCCGTGGAGGGGGAAGAGCGTGACGCTGCTCGTGGTGGGTGCCAGCGGGTACCTCGGCGCCGAGGTGTGCCGGCAGGCCGTCGCGGCGGGACGGCGGGTGGTCGGCACGTACCACGCCAACCCCGTCGAGCTGGCCGGGGTCGAGGCGCGCCGGCTCGACGTGACCGACCGGGCCGCCGTGCGCACGCTGGTCGCGGCCGTGCGGCCCGCCGTCGTGGTGAGCACCTCCGCCCGGTACGACGACTGGACGGTCACCGCCGACGGGGCGGCCAACGTGGCGTACGCCGCCGCCGAGGCGGGGGCCCGGCTGGTGCACCTGTCCAGCGACGCGCTGCACGCAGGCCGGCCCGAGCCGTACGCCGACGACGAGGTGCCCACCCCGGTCTTCCCGTACGGAGCGGCGAAGGCGGCGGCGGAGACAGCGGTGCGGGTCGTCGACCCGGGGGCCGTGCTGGTGCGTACCTCGTTGATCGTCGGCGACGAGCGGAGCAGGCAGATCCGGCTCTGCCTGGACGCCCTGGCCGGCCGGGCGAGCCTGTTCACCGACGAGATCCGCTGCCCGGTCGACGTGGTCGACCTGGCCGCCGCCGTGCTGGAGCTGATGGAGGGCGAGTACGCCGGCGCGCTCAACGTGGCCGGCCCGGAGGCGGTCACCCGCGCCGAGCTGGGGCTGCTGGTGGCCCGCCGGTTCGGCATCGACCCGGCCTGCCTGAGGACCGCCACCAGCGCCGCGTCGGGCCTGCTCCGCCCCACCGAGGTACGCCTCGACAGCTCCCGCGCCGCCGGCCTGCTGCGCACCCGGCTGCGCGGCGTCACCGAACTCCTCGCCCCCTGAGCGTCCCCACGGCCGCTGTCAGATGTTGCACACTTTCTATGCACAATAGTTGTGCATAGAAAGTGTGCATGGATATTGTGCAAGCATGGACAGCGAAACCTCGCCAGGAACGCCCAGTGCCGTCCGGCTGGACCACCGACAGGTGCGGGTGCTCGCGCACCCGCTGCGGCTGCGGCTGCTCGGCGCGCTGCGGGTCGACGGTCCGGCGACCGCCACGGTCCTCGCCGGGAAGCTCGACACCAACACCGGCGCCACCAGCTACCACCTGCGGCAGCTCGCCGAGGTGGGGCTGGTCGTGGAGGATCCGGACCGGGCCACCGGCCGGCAGCGCTGGTGGCGCGCCGCGCACGACTTCACCGACTGGGAGTCGACGGACTTCGACGACGACCCGGACGCCCGGGCCGCGGTCGAGTGGATCCAGGGAGACCAGGTGCGACTGCTCGCCGAGCGGGCCGAGCGGTGGTTCGCGGCCCGCCCCGAATGGTCTCCCGCGTGGCGGGATGCCGCCGGCATGAGCGACGCCCTGCTCCACCTGGGACCGGCCCGGCTCCAGGCGCTCGAAGCGGAGATGTGGGAGGTCCTCATGCGCTACCGCGAGGAGTCCGTCCCCGACGAGTCGGACGCCCAGCCGGTGCACGTCTTCCTGGCCGGGTACCCGATGATCGGAGAGACCCGGTGAGCACCCTCACCGTGCGCCAGGTCCGGTTCCGCTACCTCGCACTCTACGGCCTGCGCTGGCTACCCACCGGCCTGCTGATCCCCGTCATGATCCTGCTGATGCAGGAGCGCGGCCTGACGCTGTCCCAGATCGGCCTGGCCGTCACCGCGCAGGGCCTGGTGGTGCTGGCGCTGGAGCTGCCCACCGGCGGAGTCGCCGACGCGCTGGGCCGCAAGCCGGTGCTGGTCACCGCCGGGGTACTCAACCTGGTCTCCCTGGCACTGTTCGCGGTCGCCGACTCCGTCGCCCTGTTCTTCCTGGTCTTCGCGGTGCAGGGGGCCTACCGGGCGCTCGACAGCGGCCCCCTGGAGTCCTGGTACGTCGACGCCACCCTCGCGGCCGACCCCGACGCCGAGTACGAGCGCGGCCTCGGCCACGCCGGCACGGTCGCCGGCGTCGCCATCGCCGTCGGCGCGCTGCTCAGCGGTGGCCTGATCGCGCTCGGCCCGGTCGGCCCGGTGAGCGCCCTGACCATGCCGGTGCTGGTCGCCTTCGCGTTGCAGGCGGTGGCGCTGGCCGCGTTGCTGGCGCTGCTGGTCGAAGTCCGGCCCGGCCGGGGATCCGGGGCGCTGCGCGCGTCGGTCGCCGAGGCGCCCCGGATGGTCGGCCAGGCGTTCGGCCTGCTGCGCCGCTCCCGGGTGCTGCTCGCCCTGGTGGCGGTGGAGCTGTTCTGGGGCTTCGGCATGGTCACCTTCGAGTCGTTGCTGCCGGTCCGCCTCGCCGAGGTGGTCGGCGACCCCGAGCGGGCCGCCGCCCTGCTCGGCCCCGCCAGCTCCGCCGCCTGGCTCGCCTCGGCGGCCGGGGCCGCGCTGACCCCACTGCTGCTGCGCTGGCCGGGGGCGGCGCCCGGCGCCGCGCTGCTGCGGGTTCTCCAGGGCGCGACCGTGGTCGGGATGGGGCTGCTCGCCGGCCCCGTGGGGGTGCTGGTGGCGTACCTGGCCTGCTACACCGTGCACGGCGCGTCGAACCCGCTGCACCTGGGGCTGCTGCACCGGCAGGTCGACGGCCCGTACCGGACCAGCGTGCTCTCGCTGAACTCGATGATGGGCCAACCGGCCGGCGCCCTGGGCGCGGTGGCGCTGACCGTGCTGGCCGACCGCACCAACGTCAGCACGGCGATGCTGGTCGGCGCGGTGGTGCTCGCCCTGGCCGCGCCGCTCTACCTGCCGGCCTGGCGGGCCGCCCGTCGCGCGACCCCGCCCCCCGCGCCCGATCCCGCGCCCGATCCCGCCAGGACGGTCGCCGCGTCCGTGGGGGCCGCCGACCCCGGGCGGTGACTGACCTGCGCGGACGGCCATCCACGGTGGAGATTGGCGATCGGACCGGTTGGGTACATCACCCGGCGACCTACTGTGAACCCCCACCGGAGGACCGACATGCTCGCCATTCTCGCGGCCATCGTCTTCGGCTTCGCCCTGTTGATCGACCTGCTCGACACCAACTTCGGCGCACCGGACCTTTTCAACGTACACACCCTGCTGATGCTCGGCCTGCTGCTGCTCTCCCTCTACCTGGCCGGCGTCGGCAGCGGCCCGCGCGGCGGTGGCGGTGGTGGCGGCGGTGGCCGCGGACGCTGGTACCGGGGCCGGCGCCCGGGTCGAGGCTGACCGGAATCGATCACTCCGGGCCGGGTCCGCGCCGCAGTTCCGGCGGCGCGGACCCGGCCCGGTAGTGTCTTCCCGATGGAGTCCGACGCCCTCTTCTCCCTCGGTGCGCCCGCCGGGGCGCCCGGCGCCCCCACGGGGTCCGCCGGCGTCGACGGCTTCACCCCGGTGTCGGCCGACTCGCCCCTGCCCGTCCGGATGCGCCCGGCCGGCATCGACGAGCTCGTCGGGCAGGACCACCTCCTCGCCCCCGGTGCCCCGCTACGCCAGCTCGTCGGCGGCGTCACCCCGATGTCGGTGATCCTCTGGGGCCCGCCGGGTAGCGGCAAGACCACCATCGCCCACCTGGTGGCCCGGGCCACCGACCGCCGCTTCGTGGCGATGTCGGCGCTCTCCGCCGGGGTGAAGGACGTCCGCGCGGTGATCGACACCGCCCGCCGGCAGCGCCGCTCGGGCGGCCCGCCGACCGTGCTGTTCATCGACGAGGTGCACCGGTTCAGCAAGACCCAGCAGGACTCGCTGCTCGCCGCCGTCGAGGACCGCACGGTCACCCTGCTCGCGGCGACCACCGAGAATCCGTACTTCTCGGTCATCTCGCCGCTGCTGTCCCGGTGCGTGCTGCTCACCCTCCAGCCGCTGGACGACGACGCCGTGCGCGGCCTGCTGCGCCGCGCGGTCATCGACCCCCGCGGCCTCGCCGGCGCGCTCACCCTCGAGACCGAGGCCGAGGACCACCTCGTCCGCCTTGCCGGCGGCGACGTGCGCAAGGCGCTGACCGCGCTGGAGGCGGCTGCCGCCTCGGCCACCGCGCTGGGCGTCGAGCGGATCGAGCTGGCCACCGCCGAGCAGGCGGTGGACGTCGCCGCGGTGCGCTACGACCGGGCCGGCGACGCCCACTACGACGTCACCAGCGCCCTGATCAAGAGCATGCGCGGCTCCGACGTGGACGCCGCGCTGCACTGGCTGGCCCGGATGCTGGTGGCCGGTGAGGACGCCCGGTTCATCGTCCGGCGCCTGGTCATCTTCGCCAGCGAGGACGTCGGGATGGCCGACCCGACCGCGTTGGGCGTGGCCACCGCCGCCGCCCACGCGGTCGAGTTCGTCGGCCTGCCCGAGGCCCAGCTCAACCTCGCCCAGGCGGTGATCCACCTGGCCACCGCGCCGAAGTCCAACTCGGCGACCAGCGCGATCGGGGCCGCGATGGCCGACGTCCGCGCCGGGCGGGGCGGGCCGGTGCCCCGCAACCTGCGCGACGCCCACTACTCCGGGGCCCGCGGGCTCGGTCACGGCGTGGGCTACCGCTACCCGCACGACGACCCCCGAGGGGTGGTCACCCAGCAGTACGCTCCGGACGACCTCGTCGGGGCCGACTACTACCGGCCCAGCGGGCACGGTGCAGAGCGGTCGGTGGCCAACCGGCTGCCGTTGCTGCGCCGGATCGTCCGAGGGCTGCCCGCCCCGGCGCGTCCGGACGCGCCGGCCCCCGCCGGGAACGGCCGCCACCTGTCGGGCAACGGGCACGCCATCGTGGCGGACGAGGACGGCGCAGACGCCGTCGGGGAGGGTCAGCAGTGAGATCCCGTGGTTCGGAGCGACCGGAGGACGACCCCGACGAGCGGCGCGAACAACGCGCCAAGGGGCGTCGGTGGGGTCGGGGCCGACCCGACAGCGAGCCTGAGGAGCCGGTGAGCGGCGAGGAGTTCGGCTGGATCGACGACCTGCGGTCCGCCAAGCAGCAGCGCGCCGAGCTGGGCCCCGACGGCCTCCCACCCGGCGAGCTTCCGCCGTCGGGCCGCCCCGACCCGGCGGCCCGGCGCGGCGGCCCGGCCGGCTCCCCGGCCGCGCCCCCGGTACGCGGCGGTGAACCCGGCCCCGCCCGGCCCCGCCCGGTCGACGGGCCGTGGCCCGGTTCGCCGGAGCCGGGCCCCCGCCCCGCCCCGGCCGCCCCGCCCCGCCCGCCGCACGGCTCGCCCCCGTCACCGGCGGCCCCGCCGGTCCGCCCGGCTCAGGGCCCGACCCTGCCGGCCGCACCACCGACCGCTCCGGCCCACCCGCCGTACCCCGCGGTGCGTCCGGCCCGGCCGCCGTACCCCGCAGACGCCGTGTCCCGGCCTCCGGAGGTCGGCCCGGAGCCGGCCCGCGACCAGCCTCGTGCGGCCGGTCCCGGCGGCCCGCCGGGGGACCAACCCCGGTCGCAGGGAGCCGCGCCGGGGGCCGGCGTCCCCGGACACCCCCCCCGCCCACAGGGCCCGCCGGCAGCTCCGGCCGTAGGCGGGGGCCAGCCCCCGACCGGCGGCTGGCCGGTCGGCCCGGGTGGGCCGCCGCCCACCGGCCGGGCCACCGCCGCCGCGCGTCGCCCGGCCCCGGAGTCGACCCCGCCGCCCCGCCGCGCCACGCCGGCGCAGCCCTCCGTCGCCGGCGCGGCCCACCCGGCCCCGGCCGACTCGCCCCGGCACGAGCCGGGGGAGCACCCTGGCCGGGTCCCCGGCGGTCCCGTCGTGGCCGGGCCGGACGAGCCGACCGGCCGTGGTGTCGCCGGGCCGGTCCCGCCCGTCGCCCGCCCGGCCGGTCGGCGGCGTGCCACCGAGGAGTCGCCGCCGGTCGTCCCGCTCAGCGGCAACGCCCCCCCGGTGCCCGGGCTGCCGGCCGGTCCGCCGCCGACCCCGGCCCAGGGCGCGGGCGGGATGCGGCGAGACCGGCCCGAGCCGGGCCCGGACGAGGCCGCCGCTCGCCGCCGGGTCACCCCCGCCGGCCCGGCGGACGAGGGCCCCGACGAGCGGGGCGGGGCGGGCAGGGGCGACCGTCCGCAGCGCCCGGCGGAGTGGCTCCGCCAGGCCGGCCGCGGCAGCCACACCGACCCCGCCATGCCGATGGTCAACCGTGCCGCCGTGCCGCCTGCGCAGTCGGCCGTCGTGCCCCCGGTCGGGGAACCGACCGGCGCCCGCCGGGTCGTCGGCGACGCCGGACGGGCGTCCGTCGGCCGGAGCCGGCCGGATGCCGCGCCCGCCGCCGGGCCGGGGGAATCCGGCCCGCCCGCCACCGCCCGGGCCGCCGCCCCGCCCCGCCCGCCGGCGGCTCCCCGCCCCGGCGAGGTCGGGCCGCCCCGGGAGCCGGGTACGGGCGAGATCCGGCCGCCGCACGACCGCGTCGCCGGTGAGGCCCGGCCGCCCCGGGAACGGATCCCGGGCGAGCCGGGCACCGGCGAGGTCGGTGGGCCCCGCGACCCCGGGACCGGCCAGCTCCGACCGTCGGGTCCGGCGCGGGGCACCGCCCGCCCCGGCGCGCCCGCCGACGCGCCGCACCCGGGCCGGGCCGTCCCCGAGGACCCCCGGTCGTCGGCCGGCCCGACCGGGCTCGTCCCGCGCCCTGGTGCCGCCCCCGCCCCTGGTGCAGGCCCCGCCCCTGGTGTCGGCCCCGCCCCTGGTACGGCCCCCGGCGTCCGGCCGGGTGTCCGGCCCGGCGCTGCCGGTCCGCGCCCGGGTGTCGAGTCCGCCCCGGGAACTCCGCCGGAGGCAGGGGGCCGACCAGGCGTCCCCGCAGGCCGGGCGACCCCGCCCGGCGCTCCGCCCGGCCGGGCGACCCCGCCCGGCGCTCCCGCCAACCCCGCCGTCCGTCCCCCCGTGGCCCGGGTGGCGGCCCCTGCCGGCCGGCCCGACGGCGGGCCGGAGGACCGGGTGGCCGGTCGGGCCGCCCCGCCACAGCACGAGCCGGGTCGCGGCGAGCCCGCCGCCGGCCCGTCCCCGGCCCGGCCCGAGCAGCCACCCGCAGTCGCCCGGGCCACCGTGGTGGTGCCTCGCGCCGACGCCCCCGCCGACCGACCCGGGCCGGAGCCCGCCGGGCAGACCGCGGGCGGGGTGACGCTACGGCCCGACGGCCCCGACGACCCTGCTGGGGACGCCACCGCCGGCCCCGGCGGCCTGCGCGGTGCCCGCTCGGAGCTGCGCCGGCGGATGCGGGAGCGCCGCCGGCTCCGGATGGGCGTGCTCGCACTGGTCAGCCTGGTGCTGCTCGGCGCGATCCCGCTCTACTTCGGCCTCCGGGCGCTGAGCCACGACCCGGTCTTCGACACCCTGGACGAGCTGGACGTGCCCGGCTGGGCGGCCACGGAGAGCGTCGACAACGTCAGCGGCAGCCGCTGGTGCCTGGAGGAGTGCCGGCTGCGCGAGCGCACCGTCTCCTCCGAGCGACCGGTGAAGGAGACCACGCAGGCGTACGAGCGAGCCCTGACCGGGGACGGCTGGCGGGCATGGAAGGTGAGCCGCTGCCCGGAGCAGCAGGCGAAGGGCGTGTACACGTGCTGGCGCCGCGACGAGCTGACCCTCGACCTGTGGGTGCGCGAGCCGACCTGCGTCCCGCCGCCGGTCGACGGCGAACCCGCGCCGACGCCGCAGGCCTCGCCCGCAGCGCGGGAGTGCACCGGCTCGTTGGTGTCGGTGAAGGTCCGCAACGCGATCGACGACGAGCGGACCCGGCCGCAGCCGAGCACCGACCCGTCACTCACCGGTGAGGATCCCTTCCCGACCCTGAGCGAGGATCCGCTCGGCGAGCCGACACCCTCACCGTCGTGAGCCGGGTTTCATAACTGACGGTAGGGTCTGGGGCTGGCAGGCCCGCCTGCTCCCGCTGACCCGGCGAGGGTCGTCGAGCGCCGGTGCGGGTATGACGGTCGCGCGTTCCGGGACGTCGGGTCCTGGAACTCTGCTTGAGGAGGACATGCGTGGATGGTGGACAGATCGCTGCGCTGATCGCGGCCGGCGCGTTCCTGATGCTGGTGCTCGTGCTGGCGGTGCCGATCCTGCGCCTGCGGCACACCGTGGACGCCACGACCCGGATGATCAACGATCTCAATGACCGCACCGCGCCGCTGCTCGGGGACGTCAACACCACGGTGAAGAACGTGAACACCGCGCTGGAGCAGGTGCAGACCTCGCTGGACGGGGTAAACCTTCAACTGGCCAAGGTGGACACCATGACCACCCACGCCCAGAACGTGACGGCGAACGTGGCGAACCTGGCCACCGTGGTCTCCGCCGCCGCGGCGAACCCGCTGGTGAAGGTGGCCGCGTTCGGCTACGGCGTGCGACGGGCCGCTTCCGCCCGACGCAACGCCGAGACCGAGCGTGACGTACGCGACACCATCAAGCAGCAGCGTCGCGCGGCCAAGCGCGGCAACGGCTGAAGCCGGCCGGCGACGGAGGGATGAAATCATGAGGCGCCTGTTCTGGCTGGGCATCGGGCTGGCTGTCGGCGTGGTGGTGGTCCGTAAGGCGACCCGTACCGCGCAGGCGTACACGCCGGCCGGCATCGCCGGAGGCCTGTCCCAATCCGCTGGCGGTCTGGTGGAGTCGCTGCGTGGCTTCGTGGAGGACGTCCGGATCGGGATGGCCGAGCGGGAGCAGGAGATCCACGAGGCCTTCGCCCGGGGCGAGGCGTTCGACGATCAGTTCGCCGAGCTGCGGGAGGACCCGCGTATCGGCGACCGGGAGATCTTTCCGGAGGATCGCCAGCGATGAGGACGGCGGAGATCAAGCGGCGGTACCTCGGGTACTTCGAGGCGAACGGCCATGCCGTGGTGCCGTCCGCTCCGCTGCCCGCCATCAGCGACCCGAACCTGCTGTTCGTCAACGCCGGCATGGTGCAGTTCGTCCCTTATTTCCTAGGGCAGCAGGCCCCGCCGTACCGGCGGGCGGTCAGCGTGCAGAAGTGCCTCCGCACCCCGGACATCGACGAGGTCGGCAAGACCAGCCGGCACGGCACGTTCTTCCAGATGAACGGCAACTTCTCCTTCGGTGACTACTTCAAGGACGGGGCGATCCCGCTCGCCTGGGACCTGGTCACCAAGCCGGTCGCGCAGGGCGGCTACGGGCTGGATCCGGAGCGCGTCTGGCCGACGGTCTACCTCGACGACGACGAGGCGTTCCGGATCTGGCGCTCCGTCGGGGTGCCGGCCGAGCGGATCGTCCGCCGGGGCAGGACGGACAACTTCTGGTCGATGGGGATTCCCGGTCCGGCCGGGCCGAGCTCCGAGATGTTCTACGACCGGGGCCCGGAGTACGGGCGTGAGGGCGGGCCGGAGGTCGACGAGGACCGGTACATGGAGTTCTGGAACCTCGTCTTCATGCAGTACGAGATCGCCGACATCACCAGCAAGGAGCACTTCCGGATCGTCGGTGAGTTGCCGGCGAACAACATCGACACCGGCATGGGCCTGGAGCGGATGGCCTCCATCCTCCAGGGCGTCGACAACCTCTACGAGATCGACGAGGTGCGGCCGATCCTGGACCGGGCCGCCGAGCTGACCGGCAAGCGGTACGGCGCGCACTCCGGCCAGGTGGCCAGCGAGTCACACCCCGACGACGTGCGGCTGCGGGTGATCGCCGACCACGTCCGCACGGCGCTGATGCTGATCGGCGACGGGGTCACCCCGAGCAACGAGGGGCGCGGCTACGTGCTGCGCCGGATCGTGCGCCGCGCGATCCGGTCGGTGCGGCTGCTGGGCTACCAGGACCGGGCGCTGCCCGAGCTGCTGCCGGTGGCCCGGGACTGCATGGCTCCGTCGTACCCGGAGCTGGCGGCCGAGTTCGACCGGATCTCCCAGTACGCGTACGCCGAGGAGGACGCCTTCCTCTCCACGCTGCGCGCCGGCACCACGATCCTGGACACGGCGATCGCCGAGACCAGGTCGGCGGGGAAGGCGGCGCTGACGGGCGACAAGGCGTTCCAACTGCACGACACCTACGGCTTCCCGATCGACCTGACCCTGGAGATCGCGGCCGAGCAGGGCCTGACGGTGGACGCCGAGGGCTTCCGCCGGTTGATGGCCGACCAGCGCAACCGGGCCAAGGCCGACGCGCGGGCGCGCAAGACCGGGCACACCGACGTGTCGGCGTACCGGTCGGTGCTGGACGCGGGCGGGCCGGTGGAGTTCACCGGTTACACCGAGCTGAACCGGGAGTCCCGGGTCCGCGCGGTGCTGGCCGGCGGCGGCGAGGTCGGCGCGGCGGTCGAGGGCGACACGGTCGAGCTGGTGCTCGACACCACCCCGTTCTACGCCGAGGGCGGCGGTCAGCAGCCCGACCAGGGCCTGATCACCGTCGGCGGCGGGCAGGTCGAGGTCTTCGACGTGCAGCAGCCGGTGCCGGGCCTGATCGTGCACCGGGCCCGGGTGATCCGGGGCGAGGTGCGCGCCGGCGAGACCGGGTACGCCGAGATCGACGTGACCCGGCGGCGGGCGATCTCCCGTTCGCACACCGCCACCCACCTGGTGCACCAGACGATGCGCAACTTCCTCGGCGAGTCGGCCACCCAGGCCGGTTCGCTGAACGCCCCGGGCCGGCTGCGGTTCGACTTCAACACCCCGACGGGGGTGGCGCCCAGCGTGCTGCACGACGTGGAGCAGCAGGTCAACGAGGTGCTCCTGGCCGACCTGGAGGTGCACGCCTTCATCACCACCCAGGAGGAGGCCCGCCGGATCGGCGCGATGGCGCTGTTCGGCGAGAAGTACGGCGAGCGGGTGCGCGTCGTCGAGGTCGGCGACTACGCCCGCGAGCTGTGCGGCGGAACCCATGTGGCCCGCTCGGCGCAGCTCGGCCTGGTCAAGATCCTCTCCGAGGCGTCGGTCGGCTCCGGGGTGCGGCGGATCGAGGCCCTGGTGGGCATGGACGCCTTCGGTTTCCTGGCCCGTGAGCACCTGCTGGTCTCCCGGCTCGCCGAGCTGTTCCGGGTGCCGGGCGACCAGGTCGCCGACCGGGTGGAGCAGACCGTCACCCAGCTCCGCGACGCGGAGAAGGAACTGGAGAAGCTGCGCGCCCAGCTCGTGCTCGGCGGCGCGGCGGCCCTGGCCGGGCAGGCGAAGGACGTCCACGGGGTGGCGTACGTCGGCACCGAGGCGCCCGAGGGCGCGGCCGGCAACGACGTGCGGACCCTGGCCCAGGAGATCCGGGGCAGGATCGACCCGGCGCGGCCGGCTGTGGTGGCCGTGGCGGCGCGTTCGAACGGCAAGGCGTCCCTGGTGGTGGCCGTGAACGCCGCCGCACGGAGCCGGGGACTGGCCGCGAAGGACCTGGTCAAGGCAGCCTTCTCCGGTCGGGGCGGCGGCAGCGACGACCTCGCCCAGGGCGGCGGCCTGCCGGCCACCGAGGCGCCGAAGCTGCTCGCCACCGTCGAGAAGGCGATCGCCGACGCGTGAGCGCATCGCACGTCGAGTCAGGGCGGACCATCCCGGTTCGCCCTGACTCGCGCCAGGGCAAGGTGAAGGACTGATGACCGAATCGTGGCAGGGAGTCCGCCTGGGGGTGGACGTCGGGCAGGTCCGGGTCGGGGTGGCCCGCTCGGATCCGCACGGGGTGCTGGCCACCCCGCTGGTGACACTCGCCCGGGACCTGGCCAGCGCCGAGGACGCCGTGCCCCGCGACATGGCCGAGCTGGTGGGGCTGATCGCGGAGCACGAGTGCGTCGAGGTGGTCGTCGGCCTTCCGGTCAATCTCGCCGGTAAGCACGGCCCGGCGGCGCAGAATGTTAAGGCGTACGCTGACCGGTTGGCTGAGGTAATAGCCCCCGTTCCGGTAACGCTCACTGACGAGAGGATGTCGACCGTGGTGGCTTCTCGTAGGCTTGCCGAGCGTGGCGTCCGGGGAAAGCGCCAACGTGCGGTGGTCGACCAGGCCGCCGCGGTCGAGATCCTGCAGAGCTGGCTGGAAGCGCAGCGGAGGCGGACGCGATGATCGACGATCTGGACCTCGGGTTCGACGACTCGGAGCGGGGTGGTGACAAGGGCAAGCACCGGCGCAGCTACGTGCGCAAGCGCAACGGCGAGTCGGGCGGTGGCCGCGGCAAGACCGTCCTAGCCCTGCTCATGGCCTTCGTGCTGCTCGGGGTCATCGGCGGGGGGGCCTTCTACGGCTTCGACCGGATCCAGGGCTACTTCGTCACCCCCGACTACGACGGGTCCGGCACCGGCGAGGTGACCGTCGAGATCAAGCAGGGCGCGCTGATCGCCGACATGGCCAGCGCGCTCTACACCGCCGGGGTGGTCAAGAGCGCCAAGGCGTTCATCGAGGCCGCCGAGGCGAACTCGCGCAGCAAGAACATCCAGCCCGGCACCTACAAGGTGCGCAAGCAGATGAGCGGCGAGCGGGCCCTGGTCATGCTGTTGGACCTCAAGAACAAGGTCGTCAACGGGCTCACCATCCCCGAGGGCACGACCGCCAAGCGCGTCTACAAGCTGCTGTCGGAGAAGACCGAGATCCCGGTCAAGGAGTTCGAGGCCGCCGCGAAGGACCCGAAGGCGCTCGGCGTGCCGGACTCGTGGTTCAAGCGCACCGACGGCAAACCGGTCAAGAAGTCGATCGAGGGCTTCCTCTACCCGGACACGTACGAGATCCCGCCGAAGGCCACCGCCGAGAGCATCCTCACCCTGATGGTGGAGAACTTCCTCGCCGTCACCGGGGAGATGAAGTTCGTCGACCGGGTCAAGGAGGAGCGCGGCGGCATCAGCCCGTACGAGGCGCTGATCGTCGCGTCGCTGGCCCAGGCCGAGGCGGGCAACAAGGACGACCTCGGCAAGGTCGCCCGGGTGGCCTACAACCGGGTGTACGGCGAGTTCCCGTGCAACTGCCTGGAGATGGACGTCACGGTCAACTACTACTTCGAGTCGATCGGCGAGGAGGGCAAGCGGTCGAAGGACATGACCCCGGCCGAGCTGGACAACAAGAAGAACCCGTACAACCGCAAGCTGCGCGGGATGATCCCCACGCCGATCAACAACCCGGGCCAGCAGGCCCTGGAGGGGGCGATGGACCCGCCGGCCGGCAAGTGGCTCTACTTCGTGGCGATCGACAAGGAGGGCCACTCCGAGTTCGCCAACACGTACGAGCAACACCTGAAGAACGAGGCGAAGGCCAAGGAGGCCGGGATCATCTGATGACCACGCCTCGGCGGGCGGCGGTGGTCGGCAAGCCGATCAGCCACTCCCTCTCCCCGGTGATCCACAACGCCGGCTACGCCGCCGCCGGCCTCGCCGGGTGGTCGTACACGACGATCGAGTGCGCGGAGGCGGAGCTGCCGGCCATGGTCGCCGGCCTCGGCCCCGAGTGGGCCGGGCTGTCGGTGACCATGCCGTGCAAGGAGGCGACCCTCGCCCTCGCGGCCGAGGTGTCGCCGGTCGCCGCCGCGATGGGCGCGGCGAACACCCTGGTCCACCGGCCCGACGGCTCCTGGTACGCGGACAACACCGACGCCGCCGGGATGGCCGAGCTGCTGGCGGCGGCCGACGTGCGACCCGGCGCCCGGGTGACCGTGCTCGGCGCGGGCGGCACCGCCCGGGCCGCCCTGGCCGCCGCCGCCCGCCTCGGCTCGGGCACCGTGACCGTGGTGGCCCGACGAGCCTCGGCGATCGACGAGCTGCGCCCGGCCGCCGACGCGCTCGGCCTGCGGCTGACCGGCGCAGACTGGGCCGACGCCCTGCGCCACACCGACGCCGACGTGGTGGTCTCCACCGTGCCGAAGGGCGTCACCGACCCCCTCGCCGCCGACGCCCCCTGGACGCCCGGCGCGGTCTACTTCGACGCGCTGTACGACCCCTGGCCGACCCCCCTCGCAGCCTCGGCCGGGGCCGCCGGGTGTCGGGTCGTGTCCGGTCTCGATCTGCTGGTCGCCCAGGCGGTCGGCCAGTTCGAGCACTTCACCGGTGCCCGCGCCCCGGTGGCGGCCATGGCCGCCGCGCTCTCCGCCGAGGTCGGGATCGAGATCCGCCCGGTCCGGTAGCCCGGTCCCGCCAGCCCGGTCGAGCCGGCGCTCGGCGACCAGCAAGATCATCTGTTGTACATCCGCGGTTCGGTTGCGGGTCGACGACGACGACACCGCCCGTTCCGGTGCGGTACCTAGCGTCCCCGACATGTTGACGATCTCCCGCCCCGCTGGACGGCGACGCCCGCGACGGGCCGTCGCCGCCCTCGCGGCGCTCGCCATGACCGCCGGCGTGTCCGCCGCCGTCCAGACCTCCACCCCCGCCGCCGCGAAGCCCGGCGACGTCGTCGTCGCCGAGGACTTCTCCTCCGGTACGCTGCCCGCTGGCTGGCGTGCGATCGACGGCGAGTGGACGGTGCGCGACGGCCGGCTGCGCGGCACCGCCACCAGCGGCACGAAGAAGATCACCTTCGGCCGGCACCTGACCGACTTCCGGTTCTCCGCGACCGTCCGGTTCGAGTCCGTCACCGAGGCGACCCGGTGGGCGTCGCTCGGCCTGGACGTGCCCGCCGACGGCAGCAACCCCTGGTGGATCGCCACGATGCGCAGCGGCACCACGGCCGCCAACGGCCTGGAGTTCGCCCAGCTCACCACCGCCAACGCCTGGAACGTCACCGATACCGGCTCAGCCGGATACGCCGCCGGCACCGGGCGGGACATGAAGGTCGCCGTGGAGGTGCACGGCAATCAGGCCCGCTGGTTCCTCGACGGTCGGCAGCTGCTGCGCACCAGCAGCCTGACCCGGTCCACCGACGGCGGGCAGGCGCTCGTCGTCAACGGCGGCACCGTCTCCTTCGACGACGTGCGGGTCACCGAGCTGCCGCCCAACGGCTACCTGCGCCCGGCCGGCGCTCCGCTGACCGTGATCGCGCACCGGGGGGCGTCCGCCGCCGCCCCGGAGAACACCCTCGTCGCGCAGGAGATCGCCCGCCGGGCCGGCGCGGACTTCATCGAGAACGACGTCCAGCCGAGCCGCGACGGGGTGCCGTTCGTGCTGCACGACGGCACCGTCGACCGCACCACCGACGGCACGGGCACGATCCGGAGCCTCACCGCCGAGCAGCTCAAGGCCCTCGACGCCGGCTCCTGGTTCGCCCCGCAGTACGCCGGAGCCCGGCTGCCGACGCTGGCCGAGCAGCTCGCCGACCTGCGCACCCGGGGCGGCAACCTGCTGCTGGAGATCAAGGGCGCGCACACCCGCGACGAGGTGGCCCGGATCGTCGAGGTGATCCGCGCCGAGCGGATGACCGGCCGGGTCTTCGTGCAGAGCTTCGAGGTCGACGCGCTGCGGCACACCCGCGAACTCGCCCCCGAGCTGCCGCTCGGCCTGCTGCGGAGCGGCCTGGACGCCGATCCGGTCGCCGTCTCCCGGGAGCTGGGCCTGACCGCGTACAACCCGACCGGGGCGGCGCTGCTGGCCCGGCCCGCCGTGGTCGCCGAGCTGCACGCCGTGGGTGTCGCGGTAATGGCCTGGACGGTCGACTCGCCGGCCCAGTGGCAGCAGCTGGAGCGGATCGGCACCGACGGCATCATCACCAACCGGCCGGCGGAACTGGCCGGCTGGAGCGCGGCCGGCCAGCTCGGCGCCGCCGCGCCGACCGCCTCGATCGTCGCCCCGGCGGACGGCGCGAAGCTGGACCGGGCGCAGCGGCCCGTGCTCACCGTGCCGGCCACCGACGCCGACGCCGTGACCGTCACCCTCGACGGCCAATCGGTCCCGGTGGGTCAGCCGCTCAACCTGACCCGGCTGGCACCCGGAAAGCACCGGCTCCGCGCGGAGGCGAGCGGTCCCAGGGGCACCGCGACCGCCGAGATCACCTTCACCGTCGTGGTCACCCCGGCCGGCCTCGGGCACCTGGTGCTCACCTCCGGCGCCCAGGAGCAGGCCCTCACCGTGCTCACCAACCATCTGGTCAATGCCCGGTACACCGAGCTGGCCCGGTACGCCGACCGGCAGGCCGGCAAGCTCCTGCCCGCCGGCGTGGCCCGGGTGATCGCCGCCGACGCACGTACGCTCGCCGAGCGCTGATCCCCTCCACGGTGCGGGCCGTCACGGGCGGCGGCCCGCACCGCCCCTTTCGCAGGGTTCCCGGACGGGATGCGATCAATCGGCCTATTTGGCTTTCAAGTCGATCGATCAGCTCTTATTTACCCAGCTCAGCCCGTTGCTGTTCGTGATCGGTGGAACTTCCACGGACGGCTGACCTGGCCTTTTGTGGGCGGCCCGACAGTCGCTCAAAGTATTGATTGACCTGGATTCCTGACGAAACGTAGCGTTCCCCTCACTCAATGCCCAGTCGACCCCAGGGGAGGGCCGTCAGTGGCTCCTGCGCGTGCAAGATTCGCGTCAATCGTCCAAGTCGCCAGACTCAGCAGAACAGGACTGGGTCGTTTCACCCTCGCCGGCATGGCCGCGGTGCTCGCGGTCACCCTGACCGACGTGCCCGACCGCCGGGCAGAGGCCGCACCGGCGAAGGCACCGGACCGGGTGCTGGACCGCCCCGACGAGATGGCCGCGCTGGTCACCGCGCGGCTGACCGGCCAGCGGGTCCGGATCACCGGCATGACCACCGAGACCGCCGAGTACGTCGCCCACCCGAACGGGCAGGTGGAGGCGACCGTCCACGCCAGCCCGGTGCGGATCCGGCGCGACAACCGGTGGGTACCGGTCGACCTCACCCTCCAGCCCGCCGCCGACGGCTCGGTCCGCGCCCAGGCACACCCGCTGGACCTGCGGATCTCCGGTGCCCGCGAGGCCGGCGGGGAACTGGCCGCGGTCGGCGCCGGCGACGGCCGGCTGAGCATGGGCTGGGCCGGAGCCCTGCCCGCACCGGTGCTCGCCGGCAACCGGGCCACCTATCCGGAGGTGGCCGCCGGCATCGACCTGGTGGTCGAGGCCACCCGGACCGGCTTCTCGCAGTTCCTGACCGTGAAGAACCGCCAAGCGGTGGACCGGCTCCCGACGCTGGCGTTCCCGCTGACCGGCAAGGGACTCTCCTCGTTCAGCCAGGACAGCTCCGGTGGGCTGCTGCTCAAGGACGCCAAGGGCCGGCCGATCGCGGCCGTGCCGGCGCCGGAGATGTGGGACGCCCGACGGAACCCGGGAACCGAGGAACCGACCCGGCGGGCGGTCGTGTCGGCAAAGTCCGAGCGGCCCACCACGCGGTCGGGCCAGGCCAGCGGCCTGACCATGCGGCTGAGCCCGGACCTGGCGTGGCTGAAGGACCCGGCCACCCAGTACCCGGTGACCATCGATCCGCAGGTCAACCCCCTCTACACGACGTTCGACACGTACGTGAAGGAGGGCGACAACGTCGACCGGGGCGGGGCGAACGACCTCCAACTCGGCCTGCTGGCCGGCACGCCGAACACCAAGGCCCGGTCCTTCGTGCACTGGGGCGTCTCCGCGCTGCGGGGCAAGCAGATCACCTCGGCGACGGTGAACTTCTGGAACTTCTGGTCGAACACCTGCACCGCCACCTCCTGGGAGATCTGGTCCACCGGCGCCGCCTCCTCGGCGACCCGCTGGGGCACCCAGCCGACCTGGGCGCAGCAGGAGGCCACCTCCACCCAGACCAAGGGCGGCACGGCCTGCGCCGACGGCTGGGTGAGCATCAGCGGCACGACGTTCTTCCAGCGGGCCGCCACCGCCAACCAGTCCACCGCCTACATGGGCGTGCGGGGCACCAACGAGGCCAGCCCCGACAGCTTCAAGCAGTTCCGCTCCCGCAACGCGGCCGACAACAGCCAGGTGCCGTACGCGGTGGTGAACTACAACTCGTACCCGACCGTCGGCACCCGCTCGACGGTGCCGGCCACCGCCTGCGCGACCGGCGCGTCCCGGCCGAAGGTGAACACCGCGACCCCGCAGCTGAAGTCGGTCCTCTCCGACGCCGAGGGGTCCACGGTCACCGCCGAGTTCGAGTGGTGGACGCTGACCGGCACCACCAAGCTGGGCAGCGCGATCACCGGCACCGCGGCGTCGGGCTCGACGTTCAGCACCACCGTCCCGGCCGCGACGTTCACCCACAACACCTCGTACAAGTGGCGGGTGCGCGGCAACGACGGCACGGTCAACGGGACCTGGTCGGCGTTCTGCGAGTTCACCGTCGACACGTCGATCGGCAGCCCGCCCGTCATCAGCTCCACCACCTACCCGGAGAACCAGTGGGGCGGTGACGCGAACGTCGCCGGCAGCTTCACCTTCGAGGCCAACGGCATCGCCGACGCGGCGGCCTACGAGTACAGCCTCGACGTGCAGACCCTGAACAAGGTCGTCAACACCGCCACGCCGGGGGCCAACGCGACGGTCAGCATCACCCCGCTGACCCCGGGCTGGCACAACATCTGGGCGCGTACCCGCGACTCGGCCAACAACGTGACCGACGTGCGCAGCTACCCGTTCAAGGTGGGCACCGGCGCGGTGACCTCGCCGAAGGTGGGCGACGTCAGCGGGGCGAAGGTCGTGCTCGGCTCGACCGCCGCGCCGTCCTTCGCCAACGCCACCTACCAGTGGCGGCGGGCCGGCTCCGACGCCTGGGTCGCCATCCCCACCGCCCACGTCACGTACGCCGTCGGCGGCGGGGCGGTGACCTGGCCAGTCGCCCTCACCTCCGGCGTGGCCCCCAAGCTGAACTGGGATGTGGCCGCCACCCTCGCCTCGGTCGACGGGGCGAGCATTCCGCGGGACGGGCCGGTGCAGGTGCGGGCCTACTTCAACCTGAGCAGCAACGGGGCGCCGGCCGACAACGTGAAGTTCCGGTTCGACCGGAACCTCGCCTCGGCCGAGAAGGGACAGGTCGGGCCCGGCGCGGTCAACCTGGTCACCGGCAACCATCAGATCTCCGCCACCGACGTGGCGATCTCCGGGCTCGGCATCTCGCGGACCGTCAACAGCCGGCAGCCGGGCGGTCTGGACCCGCTCTTCGGGCCCGGCTGGGTCTCCGGCCTGGTCGTGCAGGCCGCGGAGGCGCCCTACACCCGGTTGACCACGTACGGAAGCCTCGTGCAGGTCAAGCTGCCGGACGACTCCACGATCGGCTTCACCAAGGTCGACGGCGCCGGTGTGAACTATGAGCCCCAGGTCGGTGCGGAGTCCTACAAACTGACCTTTGCCTCGGCGACCAGCACCTTCACCCTCGCCGACGGCTCGGGCAACGTGGTCACCTTCACCCGGACCTCGACCGACCCGGCCAACGTCTACATCCCGACGGCTGCCATCGCGCCGGGGTCGGGCAACACCACGACGTACTCGTGGGAGAAGGCCACCGTCGGATCGAGCGAGATCATGCGGCCGACCCGGATGCTGGCCCCGGTCCCGGCGGGCGTCACCTGCACGACGCTGGTCAAGGGTTGCCGCGCGCTGACCTTCACCTACGCCACGGCCACGACCGCCACCGGCCTGGCCGACGGCACCTGGGGCGACTACACCGGCCGGGTGAAGCAGATCTCCTACACCGCCTGGGATCCGGACCTGACGACCCCGGCGATGCGGACCGTCGTGCTGGCCCGCTATTCCTACGACAACGGTGGCCGGCTGCGGACCTCTTCCGACCCCCGCCTCGACTACACCAGCGGCGGCACTCAGCAACTGCGGACCGTCTACTACTACAACGGCGACGGGATCCTCGTTTCGCTGACCCCGCCGGGGCAGTTGCCGTGGCAGTTCTCCTACACCACCCTGCCCAGCGATCCGGGCAAGGGCCGGCTGCACAAGGTCACCCGGTCCGCGCTCACCGCCGGTACGGCAGTGGAGACGGTGGTGTACGGGGTGCCGACCTCGGGCAGCGGGGCGCCGTACGACCTCTCCGTCGCGCAGACCGAGCGGTGGGGCCAGACGGAGCCGCCGACCGATGCCACGGCGATCTTCCCGGCAGCCCAGGTGCCGACCGGGGACCCGGCTGCCGGCACCCTGCCGAGCTCGTATGAGAGGGCCTCGGTCACGTATCTGGACGCCAACGCGAGGACGGTCAACACGATCGAACCGGGCGGTCACACCAGCACCATCTGGTACGACGGGTCCGGCAATGTCGCTCGTGAGCTGACTGCCGGCAACCGCAAGCGGGCGCTGGACGCGTCCAGCGGTGACAGTGCCACCGTGGAGGCGCAGATCGCCGCCAGGCTCGCCGAGTCCACCGTGTACTCCGACGACGGGGACAAGGTCCTGGAGACCTTCGGACCCGAGCATGACGTGATGCTGTCGTCCGGAACGGTGGTGCGGGGACGCGCGCACACCCGCTTCACGTACGACGAGGGTGCGCCGGCGGGTGGCGAGGCTCCTGGGCTGCCCACCACAGAGCGGGACTCGGTCAGTTACGTGGTCGGTGGGCAGACGGTCGACGAAGACGTCCGTACCACCACGACGGCGTACGACTGGACCCTGAAGCAGGCCATCAAGACGGTCGTCGACCCGGGGGGTCTCGATCTGGTGACTCGTACCACGTACGACGCCTCGGGTGCGGTGGTCAGCAGCACCCAGCCTGCCGGTGGCGACGCCGACACGACGCCGGCCACGCGGGTCTCCGTCTACTACAGCACCGCGGCCAACGCCAGCTATCCCGAGTGCGGGGGGCGGGCCGAATGGGCGGGCCAGTTGTGCCGTACCCACGCGGGAGGCGCGGCGGACAGCGGGCCCGAGTTGATGGCCATGGTCACGACCTACAACTTCTACGGTCAGCAGCGGGTCGTCACCGAGAAGAACAGCACCGGGGTTCATCGAACGAACACCAGCTGGTACGACAACGCGGGCAGGCCATCCGAGTTGCTGGTGTCCGGTCCGGGGACCCCGGTCAACAAGAGCCGCAACGTCTACGATCCGGCGAGCGGCGTCCTGACCCGGACGCAGAGCGTCGATGGTGGCGGCGCGGTCGTCGCGGAGGTGATCCGCGGTTACGACAGCCTCGGCCGGCAGACCAGCTACACCGACACCGACGGTAATCAGACCGTGACAAGTTTCGGGCTGGCCGGCGCGGTGACGTCGGTCGGTGACCCGGTGGCCACCCAGACCCTGACCTACGACGGTGGTAGCGAGCGGCGTGGCCTGCCCACCACCTTGCAGGACTCCCAGGCGGGGACGTTCCAGGCGGTCTACGACGTCGACGGCAACATCGTGACCCAGACGATGCCCAACGGCGTGCAGACCACCGTCACTCTCAACGAGATCGGAGTGGCGACCGGCACGCAGTACGTCAAGCCGGGATGCGGCCAGCCCTCCTGCGTCCTCTTCGAAGAGAACATCACGCTGTCGGCGAACGGGCAGTGGGCCGCCAGGGCGACCAGCTTGAGCACCCAGCAGTTCGCGTACGACCAGGCCGGTCGCTTCTCCGACGTGTCCGACACTCTCGAAGGAGAGTGCACGACGCGGAGGTACAACTTCGACGCCGGCGCGAACCGTACGGGATTGGCGTCCTACGCGCCGGGAGTCGGTGGCTGCCAGACGACGACCCCGGCCACGGAGCGGGCTTGGACGTTCGACAACGCCGACCGGACAAGCGATGCGGGCTACACGTACGACGCGCTCGGGCGCGCCCTGACGCAGCCCGGGACGGATTCGGCCATTGCCGGCGGCGGTGCGGCGACGATGACCTACCACGCGAACGACATCGTTCGGTCGATCTCGCAGGACGGCCGCTCGGCCACCTACACCCTCGACGTCGTCAACAACCGGGTCCGTTCGTGGGTCACGATGACGTCCGGTGGTCCGAGTGTCACCAGGCGCCACCACTACTCGTCCGACGACGACTCGCCCGTCTGGACGGACGAGGGGGGAGGCGTCGTCACTCGTCCCATCGGGGGGCTGCTCGGCCTCGCCGGGATCTTCACCACGGGCACCGGAGTCACCTGGTCCCTGGTGAACCTGCACGGGGACGTCGTGGCGGGCGTGTCGTCGAGCGGCGTGGGTCTGGACTACACGAGGGAGTACCTGGAGTACGGTCAGCCACGCAACGCCAGCGCTGTCGATCAACCTCGATATGGCTGGCTCGGGTCCGCGCAGCGGGCGGCCGACACCCCTAGCGGCTCGATCCTGATGGGTGCCCGGCTCTACAACCCGGCCACCGGTCGGTTCTCGTCGGTCGACCCGATCGTCGGTGGCAACCTCAACGCCTACGAATACTGCGGTGGGGACCCCAACGGCTGCACCGATGCATCCGGCATGGCGGCCAACACCTGTCGTGACAGCTGGTCGAGCCAGCACTTCACCGATAGCTGGTCGAATACCTTTCCGAAGTACATGCCCTATTACAAGATCAAAAACACCAAGGTGGGCAAGACGGTGAACATCCGGTGCAGCCTCACCCACAACACCACAATGCGGATGCTTGGTTACGGCAATCCCGCAATCGGAGCGGCGATCGGCGCACTGCTGGGCTTCCTGTGTGGACCATGGTGTGCCGTCGGTGGAGCGATCGTCGGCGCGATGATCGGTGCGATCGGCCCGACCGAGTACCAGGTGCGCTGCAAGAAGGAGCGGGGGATCAAGGTGCGGGGGACGCTCAAGGGCCGGATCATCTATACCAAGATCTACTGGCGCTGGTGGGTGGGCGGTGGTACCAGTTCCTACGCCACCCCCTACTCCTATGGCTGGCCGCTGGGGTGGCAGTGCAACTCATGACAGTCGCTGCTCTCCTCCTGATCTAGATGGGTGGTGATGGGATGATCTGGACCCAGATGCTGACCGCGTTGCTGGCGATCCTGCTGATAACCGTCGGCGCGCTGGTCCACACGCGGAAGGTCGTACCGAACCCGTCCGTCGATGCCGTCGTCGCTCGTCGCGCCGGTGGCCTGATGGTGGTGTCCGGCCTGCTCGGGATCCTCGTTGTGGTCACCACGATCATCCAGACGTCGATGTCGTTGCCGACGAACGCGGCATCGGCAGTCAGGCTGGCCTTGGCATTGGGCGCCGGGGGCACCGTGATCCGGGCGTGTTGGATCGTTCGGCGCAAGCAGGAGAACCGGCACTGAGCAGCCGTAGCAAGAAGGAGAGGTAGGACATGAGGCCGTCGTGGGGCGCGGGCAGCCGGGTGGAGATCGACGTGCGCGGGTTGCCGTCGATCGACTGGCCCGCCCGCGCCCCCGACGGCCCGGGACGTCGGTAGCGTGTCGTCGGCAGTTCGGTCGCCCTGTGGCCGCCTGCCGAGGGCCGGGACGGTGTCGGACACCGAGGCGGCGGGCGGGCGCGGCGTCCGCAGGGCGGGACACGGCGGGCGGTGCGGTGGGACGTAACCCGGTCGTGACAGACTTGCCGACGTGTTGCGTTGGCTGACTGCAGGTGAATCGCACGGTCCCGCCCTCGTCGCGATGATGGAGGGCGTGCCCGCCGGGATCGAGGTGACCACCGGCGAGATCGCCGGTGAGCTGGCCCGCCGCCGCCTCGGCTACGGCCGGGGCGCCCGGATGGCGTTCGAGCGGGACGAGATCGAGGTGATCGGCGGGCTCCGGCACGGCGTCACCCTGGGCAGCCCGGTGGCCGTCCGGATCGGCAACTCCGAGTGGCCCAAGTGGCAGACGGTGATGGCCGCCGATCCGGTGGACCCCGACGAGCTGGCCCAGCAGGCCCGCAACGCGCCGCTGACCCGCCCCCGCCCGGGCCACGCCGACCTGGCCGGCATGCAGAAGTACGGCCACACCGACGCCCGTCCCATTCTGGAGCGGGCCAGCGCCCGGGAGACCGCCGCCCGGGTGGCCGTCGGCACCGTGGCAAAGGCCCTGATCAAGCAGGCCCTCGGCATCGAGATCGTCTCGCACGTGGTGGAGCTGGGCCCGGTCGCCGTGAAGCCGGGGCTGCGCCCGACGCCGCAGGACGCCGAGCGCATCGACGCCGACCCGCTGCGCTGCCTCGACGCGGAGGCCAGCGCCCGGATGGTCGCCGAGGTCGACGCCGCGAAGAAGGCCGCCGACACCCTCGGCGGCGTGGTCGAGGTGCTGGCGTACGGGGTGCCGCCGGGCCTGGGCAGCCACGTGCAGTGGGACCGCAAGCTCGACGCCCGGCTCGCCACCGCGCTGATGTCGATCCAGGCGATCAAGGGCGTGGAAATCGGCGACGGCTGGCAGCAGGCCCGCTCCCGTGGCTCCGAGGCGCACGACGAGATCATTCCCACCGCGACCGGGGTGCGCCGGGTCACCGACCGGGCCGGCGGCCTGGAGGGCGGCATCACCACCGGCGAGCCGCTGCGGGTGAAGGCGGCCATGAAGCCGATCTCCTCGCTGAACCGGGCCCTGGCCACCGTCGACGTGACCACGGGGGAGGCGGCGACGGCGATCAACCAGCGTTCCGACGTGTGCGCCGTGCCGGCCGCCGCCGTGGTCGCCGAGGCGATGGTGGCACTTGTGCTCGCCGAGGCCGCCACGGAGAAGTTCGGCGGCGACTCGGTGGCCGAGATCCGCCGGAACCTGGCCGGCTACCTCGACGCCCTGGTGATCCGGTGAACCGGACGCGGCCGGTGGTCGTCCTCGTCGGGTCGCCGGGTTCCGGCAAGACCACCGTCGGGACGGCGCTCGCCGCGCTGCTCGGGGTGGAATTCCGGGACACCGACGCCGACATCGAGCAGCTGGCCGGCAAGCCGATCCCGGAGATCTTCATCGACGAGGGGGAGGCGCACTTCCGTACCCTCGAACGGGCCGCCACCGCCGCGGCGCTGGCCTCCTGCGCGGGGGTGCTCGCCCTCGGCGGCGGCGCGGTGCTCGCGGAGGAGAACCGGGCCGCCCTCATCGGGCACACCGTGGTGCACCTGAGCGTCGAGCTGCCCGACGCGGTGAAGCGGGTCGGGCTGGGCGCCGGCCGGCCGCTGCTGGCGATCAACCCGCGGGCGACGCTGAAATACCTGATGGACCAGCGCCGCCCGCTCTACGCCGAGGTGGCGACCGCGACCGTGGTGACCGACGGGCGGGCCCCGGAGGAACTCGCCGCCGAGATCGTGGCCCTGGTCAAGCCCTGACCCCACCCGGCACCGGGGTGAGGGGTCAGGAACGGGCCACCACCGGACGCGCCGGCCTCGGGCCCTTCCGCACCGGTCGCCAGGTGGCGAGCAGCGCCAGGGCGAGGGCGATCTCGGCGAGGTCGCCCCCGTAGTACATGACCGTCGCCCCGGCCCGGAGCTGCTCGGGCGGTCCCGGCACGTCCACGGCGAGCCCGGCGTACAGGAGTTGGGCGAGGGCGGCGTGGGCGGCGACGGCGACGCCGAGCACCACCAGCCGGACCGGCACCCGGGGCCGGTGCGGGCCGGGGTCGGGGCCGGCGACCGACCAGGTGAACAGGCAGCCGGCGAGCAGGAAGTGCAGGTGCACCAGGTGGTGCGCCGCCGGGTGCGCCACCGTGGCCCGGTACAGCGGCGTCAGGTACAGCAGGTACAGCCCGCCGACGGTCAGTGCGAGGCCGGTGACCGGGTGGGCGAGCGCGGCCAGGGCCGGCCGGCGCAGCAGCCGGACCAGCGCCCGGCCGCGCCGGCGGTCGACGGTGCGCAGCAGCAGGGTGCCGGGCGCGCCGAGCACCAGCCCCAGCGGCGCCAGCATGCCGATCAGCAGGTGCTGCCATGCGTGCCCGGCGAAGCCGCCCGCCGGCAGGGCGAGCCCGACCGCGAGCAGGCCCGCGCCGGCGCCGAAGGCCGCCGTCCGCCGGTGCGGCCACCCGCCGCCGCCCGGGCCCCGCTGTCGCAGCGCGGCGGCGAGGTAGACCCAGAACAGCGCCAGGGGTACGAGCAGCGCCGGCCCTGGGGCGAACGCGTCGTGGCCGGCGTGGGCCGGGGTCACCGCCGGTCGGCGCAGAGGTCCACGGCCGTGCCGCGCCGCTGCACCAGCCAGCCGCCGGCGACCAACGCCGCGCCGAGCGCCAGGAACCCGAGGTCCCACCAGGTCTGGTACTCGCCGCCGCGCACGTGGTGGATGCCGAGCAGGTGGTGGTCGACGACCCCCTCGACGAGGTTGAACAGCCCCCAGCCGACCAGCGCCCAGCCCCACAGCACGGGGGAGCGCCACAGCCGGCCCCGGGACCGGGTCACCCGGGAGTAGAGCAGGGCCAGGCCGGCCAGCACCGCCACCCAGGTCACGACGTGGAAGATCCCGTCCCACAGGGTGTTCATCTCCAGCCCGGGCACGGTGTCCACCGGGTACGCCTTCACCCCGACGTTGTCGCTTCCGGTACTGCTGAGCATGTGGTGCCACTGGAGCACCTGGTGCAGCACGATCCCGTCGGCGAAGCCGCCGAGGCCGACGCCGAGGATGGTGGCGGGCACCCGGATGTCGGCGCCGTCGATCGTGGCGGGCGCTCGGGTGTCGGTGTCGTCGGTCGTGGGTGTGGTCATCGCGGGTACCTCCGCCTCGTAGGCCGGTGCGTGTTGACGCTGCCCCCCGCTTCTCCTGGCTAAACGCTGCCGAGCCGTGCAGGTCACGCCCCGGTGACGATCCGCCCGCCACGGAGTGGACAGTCGCCGCCGGGCCCCCGCCGGCTGGACTAGGCTGCCGGGCGATGGACGAGGTGACCCGTATTCCGGTCGGCGGCGAGCGGCCGTACGACGTGCTGGTGGGGCGCGACCTGCTCGACGCGCTCCCGACGCTGCTGCCCGACGCGACCCGGGTGGCGGTGCTGCACGCGCCGCCGCTGAAGGGGCTGGCCGACGCGCTCGGCGCCCGCCTGGCCGCCGCCGGGATGACCCCGCTGACCCTGGAGGTGCCGGACGCCGAGGCGGGCAAGGCCGTCGAGGTGGCCGCCGCGTGCTGGGATCGGCTCGGCGAGGCGGGCTTCACCCGTACCGACGCGGTGGTCGGGGTGGGCGGCGGCGCGGTCACCGACCTGGCCGGCTTCGTCGCGGCCTGCTGGCTGCGCGGGGTGCGCTGGGTGGCGGTGGCGACCTCGCTGCTCGGCATGGTCGACGCCGCCGTCGGCGGCAAGACCGGGATCAACACCGCGGCCGGCAAGAATCTGGTCGGCGGCTTCCACCCGCCGGTCGGGGTGCTGTGCGACCTCACGGTGCTCGACAGCCTCCCGCCGGCCGACCTGGCGGCCGGCCTGGCCGAGGTGGTCAAGTGCGGGTTCATCGCCGACCCGGTGATCCTCGACCTGGTCGAGCGGGAACGGGCCGCGGCCACCGACCCGACCTCGCCGGTGGTGCGGGAGCTGGTCGAGCGGGCGATCCGGGTCAAGGCCGACGTGGTCTCCGGCGACCTGCGCGAGTCCGGGGTGCGTGAGGTGCTCAACTACGGCCACACCCTGGCCCACGCGATCGAGAAGGTGGAGAGGTACCGCTGGCGGCACGGGCACGCCGTCGCCGTCGGCCTCGTCTACGCGGCCGAGCTGGCCCGGCTGGCCGGCCGGCTGGACGCCGCGACTGCGGCCCGGCACCGCACGGTGCTCACGGCGCTCGGGCTGCCGACCGGCTACCGGGCCGACGCGTGGCCGCAGCTGCTGGCCGCGATGCGGGTGGACAAGAAGACCCGCGGCTCGCGGCTGCGGTTCGTGGTGCTCGACGGCCTGGCCCGCCCGACGATCCTGGAGGGCCCGGACGACGAGCTGCTGCACGCCGCCTACGGGGGGGTCAGCCCCCGGTGAGCGCGAGGAGTGCAGCGCAGCGGAGCCCCGCAGTCGCGAACGAAGGGCGGTGCCGGTGAGTGCGAGGAGTGCAGCGGAGCGGAGCCCCGCAGTCGCGAACGAAGGGCGGTGCCGGTGAGCGCGAGGAGTGCAGCGGAGCGGAGCCCCGCAGTCGCGAACGAAGGGCGGTGCCGGTGAGTGCGAGGAGTGCAGCGGAGCGGAGCCCCGCAGTCGCGAACGAAGGGCGGTAGAGCATGAGGGTGTACGTGCTGAACGGGCCGAACCTGGGCCGGCTGGGCACCCGCCAGGTCGACGTGTACGGGGCGACCAGCTACGCCGACCTGGTGACGCTGTGCGCCGAGACCGGCCGGGAGCTGGGGCTGGACGTGGTGGTCCGGCAGACCGACGCCGAGCACGAGCTGGTCGGCTGGCTGCACGAGGCGGCCGACGAGGGCGCGGCGGTGGTGCTCAACCCGGCCGCCTGGTCGCACTACTCGATCGCGGTCCGGGACGCCTGCGCGATGCTGCGGGGCCCTCTCGTCGAGGTGCACATCTCCAACATCCACGCCCGCGAGGAGTTCCGCCGGCACTCGGTGGTCTCCGCCGTGGCGACCGGCGTGATCTGCGGCCTGGGCGTCGACGGCTACCGTCTTGCCCTGCACCACCTGGCGGCCCGCCCGGGCGCGGAGGCGGCCGGCGGTTGACGGCGGGCACGGCCGGCGGCGGCAGGCAGTAGACTTGCCAGGTCTGTCCGCCAATTGATGATCAAGGCAGGAAATGGCCTCCACCAACGACCTGAAGAACGGCCTGGTACTCAACCTCGACGGAGAGCTTTGGTCCGTCGTCGAGTTCCAGCACGTCAAGCCCGGTAAGGGTGGCGCATTCGTGCGTACCACCCTGAAGAACGTGCTGTCCGGCAAGGTGGTCGACAAGACCTTCAACGCGGGCACCAAGGTCGTAACTGCGACCGTGGACAAGCGCACCATGCAGTACCTCTACGCCGACGGCGAAGACTACGTCTTCATGGATCTGGAGACGTTCGACCAGATCACCGTCCCCGACGGCACCGTGGGGGATGCGGCCAACTACCTCCTCCCCGAGGCCGAGGCGACCGTCGCCACCCACGAGGGCGTGCCGCTGTACATCGAGCTGCCGACCTCTGTCGTGTTGGAGGTCACCTACACCGAGCCGGGCCTCCAGGGCGACCGCTCCACCGGCGGCAACAAGCCGGCGACCGTCGAGACCGGCGCGACCGTGCCTGTGCCGTTGTTCATCACCACCGGCGAGAAGATCAAGGTCGACACCCGCGACGGCCGTTACCTCGGCCGCGCCTGATGGCCGAGGGCGCCAAGCAGCAGATGCCGGCACGCCGCAAGGCGCGCAAGCGGGCGCTGGACGTGCTCTACGAGGCCGACCTGCGCAACCGGCCTCCGGTGGAGGTGCTCGCCGGCTACCTCGAGCGGATCGAGAAGCCCCACCCGGAGCACCTCGGGTACGCGGTCGGCCTCGTCGAGGGGGTGGCCGCGCACCTGGACCGGATCGACGAGCTGATCGCCAGCTACGCCGAGGGCTGGACGCTGGACCGGATGCCGGTCGTCGACCGCAACCTGGCCCGGATCGCGGTGTACGAGCTGCTCTACGTCGATGAGCTCGACGACCCGGTGGCGATCAGCGAGGCCGTCGAACTGGCCCGGCAGATGTCGACCGACGACTCGCCGCGCTTCCTCAACGGGGTGCTCGGCCGGATCGCCGAGTACGCCACCCGCTGAGCCGACGGCGTCGCCGCACCCGTACGACGATGGAAGGGCCCGTGCCTACCGGCACGGGCCCTTCCGACTGTCGACCCCGGTCAGGAGGCGAAGAACGCCCGCGGGTCGGCGACGAGCACGCCGTGCTCGGTGAGGCGCTCGATCAGCCCGGACGGCGAGGCGTCGTAGACGATCGCCAGGGCACGCAGGTCGTCGGCGCGGATGGAGAGCACCCGGCCGTTGTAGTCGCCGCGCTGCTGCTGGATGGCGCGGGCGTACCGGGCGACGTAGGCCAGCTCCTCGGAGGCCTCGTCGTAGAGCCGCTCCAGGTCCAGCACGATCTTGCTGGTGGGCTCGTGACGCACTCCGCTGCCGTCGGGCAGTAGCTCGGAGACGGGCACCCGGTAGAAGTCGGCCAGCTCGGCCAGGCGGGACACCGTGACGGCGCGGTCACCGCGCTCGTACGAGCCGACCACCACGGCCTTCCACCGCCCGTTCGACTTCTCCTCCACCCCCTGCAGGGACAGGCCCTGCTGCTGGCGGATGGAGCGCAGGCGGGCACCCAGCGACTTGGCGTATTCAGAGGGCATTCGGACACTCCCAGTGCTGCTCGGGGTTCTCCCAGCGATCGCTACGGAGCGTGACGGTACGGGGATTGCGACACGTGGTCAAGTGGTCGTGACCCTGCTGTTGGGAGCGCAGGGTGAGTTATCCCGATTCGCCACCCTGATCCTGGGGTCAGTGCCGGCGGCGGAGGGGCCCGTGACCGCTGGTAACGTGGCGTGAAGCCCCGGCCCGGGCCGTTCGCGGTCCGCCGGAGGTGCCAGACATCCTTTAACGACCCGTCCCGTGAGGCGGGGAAGGAGGTCCGCCGTGGCCTACCCACCGGCTGCCCACCCGTCGCCACCGCGACAACCCTCGGTGAAGGTGATCCTCACCGCAGCGGACGTCTCGCGCGTGGTGGACCGCATCGCCCACCAGATCCTGGAGAAGACCCAGGGCGCCGCCGACACCGTGCTGCTCGGCATCCCCACCCGGGGCGCGCCGCTGGCGGGGCGCCTCGCCGCCCGGATCAGCACCTTCGAGGACGTCGCCGTTCCGGTGGGTGTGCTCGACATCACCCTCTACCGCGACGACCTGCGCCGCAACGCCACCCGCGCGGTCGGACCGACCCAGCTTCCGCCCGGCGGGATCGACGGCAAGCGGGTCGTCCTCGTCGACGACGTGCTGTTCTCCGGCCGCACGGTCCGGGCCGCACTCGACGCGCTCGGCGACGTCGGCCGCCCCGCCTCGGTGCAGCTCGCCGTGCTGGTCGACCGGGGCCACCGGCAGTTGCCCATCCGCGCCGACTACGTCGGCAAGAACATCCCGACCGCGCTGGCCGAGAGCGTGCGGGTCACCCTCGCCGAGACCGACGGCGCGGACGAGGTCCGGCTGTACGGAGAGGCGCTCCCCTCATGATCCGTCACCTGCTCTCCGGCGCAGACCTGGACGCCGCCACCGCCACCCAGATCCTGGACACCGCGGCCGAGATGGCCACCGTCGCCGGGCGCGAGGTCAAGAAGCTGCCCGCGCTGCGCGGCCGGACCGTGGTGAACCTGTTCTACGAGGACTCCACCCGGACCCGGATCTCCTTCGAGGCGGCGGCGAAGCGACTCAGCGCCGACGTGATCAACTTCTCGGCCAAGGGCTCCAGCGTCGCCAAGGGGGAGAGCCTGAAGGACACCGCGCTCACCCTCCAGGCCATGGGGGCCGACGCGGTGGTCGTCCGGCACCCCGCCTCCGGCGCGCCGCACCGGCTGGCCGACTGGGTGGACGGGTCGGTGGTCAACGCCGGCGACGGCACCCACGAGCACCCCACCCAGGCGCTGCTCGACGCGTACACGATGCGCTCCCGGCTGGGCCGGCTCGCCGGCCTGCACGTCGCGGTGGTCGGGGACGTGCTGCACTCCCGGGTGGCCCGCTCCAACGTGCTGCTGCTGTCGACCCTCGGCGCGAAGGTCACCCTGGTCGGCCCGCCCACCCTCATCCCGGTGGACATCGCCGCCGCCCTCGCCCCCGGCACCGACGTCTCCTACGACCTCGACGTCGTTCTCCCCGACGTGGACGTGGTGATGATGCTGCGGGTGCAGCGGGAGCGGATGAACGACTCCTACTTCCCCTCCGCCCGCGAGTACGCCCGCCGCTACGGGCTCGACGGGCCGCGGATGCGTCGGCTGCCCGAACACGCGATCGTCATGCACCCCGGGCCGATGAACCGGGGCATGGAGATCACGCCCGAGGTCGCCGACTCGCCCCGCTCCACCATCGTCGAACAGGTCGCCAACGGGGTCTCCGTGCGGATGGCCGTCCTCTATCTCCTGCTCGGGGGGAACAAGCTGTGACCGCGTACCTGATCACCAACGTGAGCGTCGTCGGCGCCGCGCCGACCGACCTGCTGATCCGCGACGGCGTCGTCGCCGCCACCGGCGCGGGGCTGCGCGCGCCGGACGCCGCCGTGGTCGACGGCACCGGGCTGGTCGCCCTGCCCGGCCTGGTCGACCTGCACACCCACCTGCGCGAGCCGGGCCGCGAGGACGCCGAGACCGTCGAGTCCGGCTCCCGGGCGGCGGCTCTGGGCGGATACACGGCGGTCTGCGCGATGGCCAACACCTCCCCGGTCGCCGACACCGCCGGGGTGGTCGAGCAGGTCTGGCGGCTCGGCCGGGAGGCCGGCCTGGTCGACGTGCAGCCGATCGGCGCGGTCACCGTCGGGCTGGCCGGCGAGCGCCTGGCCGAGCTGGGCGCGATGGCCGACTCGGCGGCCCGGGTGCGGATCTTCTCCGACGACGGGCACTGCGTCGCCGATCCGATGCTGATGCGCCGGGCCCTGGAGTACGTCAAGGCGTTCGACGGGATCATCGCCCAGCACGCCGAGGAGCCCCGGCTCACCGAGGGCGCGCAGATGCACGAGGGCGAGGTCTCCACCCGGCTCGGGCTGACCGGCTGGCCGGCGGTCGCCGAGGAGGCGATCATCGCCCGGGACGTGCTGCTCGCCGAGCACGTCGGCAGCAGGCTGCACGTCTGCCACGTCTCCACGGCCGGCAGCGTCGAGGTGCTGCGCCAGGCCAAGGCCCGAGGCGTCCGGGTCACCGCCGAGGTCACCCCGCACCACCTGCTGCTGACGGACTCCAAGGCGGAGACGTACGACCCGGTGTACAAGGTCAACCCGCCGCTGCGCACCGCCACCGACATCGCCGCGCTGCGCGCCGCCCTCGCCGAGGGCGTGATCGACATCATCGCCACCGACCACGCCCCGCACGCCGTGGAGGACAAGGAGTGCGAGTGGGCGTACGCCCGGCCGGGCATGCTCGGGTTGGAGACGGCGCTGTCGATCGCCCTGGACGTGCTCGGCCCGCAGTGGGAGTTGATCGCCGAGCGGATGTCCCGCGCCCCGGCCCGGATCGCCGGGCTCGACTCCCACGGCCTCGACCCGGCCCCCGGCGTCCCGGCCAACCTCACCCTGGTCGACCCGGCCGCCCGGCGGGTCGTCGAGCCCGCCGAGCTGGCCAGCCGCAGTCGCAACACCCCGTACGCCCGCATGACGCTCCCGGGTCGCATCGTGGCGACCTTCCTGCGCGGCGAGCCGACGGTCCTGGACGGAAAGGCAGTTAAATGAGAAGGCGTTCCGCGATCCTGGTCCTTGAGGACGGGCGCACGTTCCACGGCGAGGCGTACGGCAACGTCGGGGAGACCTTCGGCGAGGCGGTCTTCAACACCGGCATGACCGGCTACCAGGAGACCCTGACCGACCCGTCCTACCACCGGCAGGTCGTGGTGCAGACCGCGCCGCACATCGGCAACACCGGCGTCAACGGCGAGGACGACGAGTCCGGCCGGATCTGGGTCGCCGGGTACGTGGTCCGCGACCCGGCCCGGATCGGCTCGAACTGGCGGGCCACCGGCGGGCTGGAGGACCGGCTCGCCGCCGAGGGCGTGGTCGGCATCGGCGGGGTGGACACCCGGGCGCTGACCCGGCACCTGCGCGAGCGCGGCGCGATGCGGGTCGGCATCTCCAGCATCGACGACGACCCGCGCGCCCTGCTGGCCCGGGTCCGCCAGGCGCCGCAGATGGTCGGCGCGGACCTGTCCGCCGAGGTGACCACGCCGCAGCCGTACGTGGTCGAGGCCGACGGCGCGCACCGGTTCACCGTGGCCGCCCTGGACCTCGGCATCAAGCGCAACGTGCCGCGCCGGCTCGCCGCGCGCGGGGTCACCACCCACGTGCTGCCCGCCTCGTCGAGCATCGACGACCTGCTCGCCACGGGTGCGGACGCGGTGTTCATCTCACCCGGTCCGGGCGACCCGGCCACCGCGGACGGCCCCGTCGGGCTCGCCCGGGAGGTGCTGAGCCGGCGGATCCCGTTGTTCGGCATCTGCTTCGGCAGCCAGATCCTCGGCCGGGCGCTGGGCTTCGGCACGTACAAGCTCGGCTACGGCCACCGCGGCATCAATCAGCCGGTGCTCGACCGGGTCACCGGCAAGGTCGAGGTGACCAGCCACAACCACGGCTTCGCGGTCGCCTGGCCGGGCCGCGACCAGGAGCCCGGCGCAGCGCAGGCCCCGGGCGCGGTCGTCCCCGACCAGGTGATCGAGACCGAGTTCGGCGGCGTCCAGGTGTCGCACGTTTGCCTCAACGACAACGTGGTCGAGGGGCTGCGGGCGAGGGACGTGCCCGCCTTCACCGTCCAGTACCACCCGGAGGCAGCGGCCGGCCCGCACGACGCGGACTACCTCTTCGACCGCTTCGCCGAGCTCATCGAGGGCCGGACCCACAGCGAGGGGCGCACGAATGCCTAAGCGGACCGATCTCAAGCACATCCTGGTGATCGGCTCCGGGCCGATCGTCATCGGGCAGGCCTGCGAGTTCGACTACTCGGGCACCCAGGCGTGCCAGGTGCTGCGCAGCGAGGGGATCCGGGTCAGCCTGGTCAACTCCAACCCGGCGACCATCATGACCGACCCGGAGTTCGCCGACGCCACGTACGTCGAGCCGATCACCCCGGAGTTCGTCGAGCTGGTCATCGCCAAGGAACGCCCCGACGCCCTGCTGGCCACCCTCGGCGGGCAGACCGCGCTGAACACCGCGGTCGCCCTGCACTCCGCGGGCGTGCTGGAGAAGTACGGCGTGGAGTTGATCGGCGCGAACATCGACGCCATCAACCGGGGCGAGGACCGGCAGCTCTTCAAGGACGTCGTGGCGAAGGCCGGTGCCCGGATCGGCATCGCCGACCCGACCGGCCTGGTGCCGCGCTCCCGGGTCTGCCACTCCATGGCCGAGGTCGAGGCCACCGTCGCCGAGCTGGGCCTGCCGGTGGTGATCCGGCCGTCGTTCACCATGGGCGGCCTGGGCTCCGGCATGGCGCACACGGATGCCGACCTGGCGCGGATCGCCGGGGCGGGGCTGACCGCCAGCCCGGTGCACGAGGTGCTCATCGAGGAGAGCGTGCTCGGCTGGAAGGAGTACGAGCTCGAACTCATGCGCGACCGCAACGACAACGTGGTGGTGGTCTGCTCGATCGAGAACATCGACCCGATGGGCGTGCACACCGGCGACAGCGTCACCGTGGCCCCGGCCATGACGCTGACCGACCGGGAGTACCAGCGCCTGCGTGACCTGGGCATCGCCGTGCTGCGCGAGGTCGGGGTGGACACCGGCGGCTGCAACATCCAGTTCGCGGTGAACCCGGCCGACGGCCGGATCGTCGTGATCGAGATGAACCCCCGGGTGTCGCGCTCCTCGGCGCTGGCGTCGAAGGCGACCGGCTTCCCGATCGCGAAGATCGCCGCGAAGCTGGCCATCGGCTACACCCTCGACGAGATCCCCAACGACATCACGCACAAGACCCCGGCGGCGTTCGAGCCGACCCTGGACTACGTGGTGGTGAAGATTCCCCGGTTCGCGTTCGAGAAGTTCCCCGGCGCGGACCCGGAGCTGACCACCACCATGAAATCGGTGGGCGAGGCGATGAGCCTCGGGCGCAACTTCACCGAGGCGCTGAACAAGGCGATGCGCTCGATGGAGACCAAGGCAGGCGGATTCTGGAGCGTGCCGGATCCGCAGGGGGCGACGAGGGAGGACACCCTCGCCGCGCTGCGCGTCCCGCACGACGGCCGGCTGTACACCGTCGAGCGGGCGCTGCGCCTCGGCGCGTCGATCGCCGAGGTCGCCGCCGCGTCCGGCGGGGTGGACCCGTGGTTCCTGGACCAGATCGCGGCGCTGGTGGAGCTTCGGGCGGAGATCGTGGACGCCCCGGTGCTCGACGGCGACCTGCTGCGCCGGGCCAAGCGGGCCGGTCTGTCCGACCGGCAGCTCGCCGCGCTCCGTCCGGAGCTGGCCGCCGAGGACGGGGTACGCACGCTGCGCCACCGCCTCGACATCCGGCCCGTCTACAAGACGGTCGACACCTGCGCCGCCGAGTTCGAGGCGACCACCCCCTACCACTACTCGACGTACGACTCCGAGACCGAGGTCGCGCCGTCGGACCGGCCCAAGGTGCTCATCCTGGGCTCCGGGCCGAACCGGATCGGCCAGGGCATCGAGTTCGACTACTCGTGTGTGCACGCCGTGATGGCGCTCAGGGCGGTCGGCTACGAGACGGTGATGGTCAACTGCAATCCGGAGACCGTCTCCACCGACTACGACACCGCCGACCGGCTCTACTTCGAGCCGCTGACCTTCGAGGACGTCCTGGAGGTCTGGCACGCCGAGGACTCGTCCGGCCGGGCGGCCGGCGGACCGGGCGTGGTCGGGGTGATCGTGCAGCTCGGCGGGCAGACCCCGCTGGGCCTGGCGCAGCGGCTGAAGAACGCGGGCGTGCCGGTGGTGGGCACCTCGCCGGAGTCGATCCACCTGGCCGAGGAGCGCGGCGCGTTCGGGTCGGTGCTGGCCCGGGCCGGGCTGCGCGCCCCCGCGCACGGCATGGCCACCTCGTACGAGGAGGCGAAGGCGATCGCCGAGGAGATCGGCTACCCGGTGCTGGTCCGCCCGTCGTACGTGCTGGGCGGGCGGGGCATGGAGATCGTCTACGACGACCCGACGCTGCGCGACTACATCGGCCGGGCCACCGAGATCTCCCCGGACCGCCCGGTGCTGGTCGACCGGTTCCTCGATGACGCCATCGAGATCGACGTGGACGCGCTGTGCGACGCCGACGGCGAGGTGTACCTGGGCGGGGTGATGGAGCACATCGAGGAGGCCGGCATCCACTCCGGCGACTCGTCCTGCGCGCTGCCGCCGATCACCCTGGCCGGCTCGCACCTGACCGAGGTGCGCCGGTACACCGAGGCGATCGCCCGGGGCGTGGGGGTGCGCGGCCTGCTCAACGTCCAGTACGCGCTCAAGGACGACGTGCTGTACGTGTTAGAGGCGAACCCGCGGGCGTCCCGGACGGTCCCGTTCGTGTCGAAGGCCACGGCGGTGCCGCTGGCCAAGGCGGCGGCCCGGATCGCACTCGGCGCCACCATCGCCGAGCTGCGCGCCGAGGGGCTGCTCCCGCCGACCGGCGACGGTGGGACGATGCCGGCCGACGCGCCGATCGCGGTGAAGGAGGCGGTGCTGCCGTTCAAGCGGTTCCGCACCCCGTCGGGCAAGGGCATCGACTCGCTGCTCGGCCCGGAGATGAAGTCCACCGGCGAGGTGATGGGCATCGACACGAACTTCGGCCACGCCTTCGCCAAGAGCCAGGCCGCCGCGTACGGGTCGCTGCCGACCGCCGGGAAGATCTTCGTCTCGGTGGCCAACCGGGACAAGCGCGGCATGATCTTCCCGATCAAGCGCCTGGCCGACCTGGGTTTCGAGATCGTCGCCACCACCGGCACCGCCGAGGTGCTGCGCCGGCACGGCATCGCCTGCGAGCAGATCCGCAAGCACTACGAGTCCGGCGCGGGCGAGGACGCGGTCTCGATGATCCTCGGCGGCGACGTGGCGCTGGTGGTCAACACCCCGCAGGGCTCCGGGGCGAGCGCCCGCTCCGACGGCTACGAGATCCGCAGCGCCGCCGTGACGGCCGACATCCCCTGCATCACCACCGTCCCGGGCGCGGCGGCGGCGGTGATGGGCATCGAGGCCCACATCCGCGGCGACATGCAGGTCCGCCCCCTCCAGGACCTGCACGCCACCCTCCGAGCCACCCGATGACCCGCGGTGGTGTGACCGGGGGGAGGGTGTGGTGATTTTCGAGAAGGTGGTGCGGCCCGGGTTGTTCCGGGTGGGTCGGGGGGATGCCGAGGCGGCGCACGAGTGGACGCTGCGGCGGCTGGCCGCCGTGTCGCGGTCGCCCGTGGCGCTGGCCGGGCTGCGGACCCGGTACGCCGTGCGGGCGCCCCGGACGGTGTTCGGGGTGGAGTTCCCGAACCCCGTGGGGCTGGCCGCCGGGATGGACAAGGACGGTGCGGCGCTGCCGGCGTGGCCTGCGCTGGGCTTCGGCTTCGTCGAGGTCGGCACGGTCACCGCGCACGCCCAGCCGGGCAACCCCCGGCCCCGACTGTTCCGGCTGCGGGACAGCGAGGCCGTGGTGAACCGGATGGGCTTCAACAACGCCGGCGCGGTGGCGCTGGCGGGCCGGCTGGCCGCGCTGCCCCGCCCGATCGGGGTGCCGCTGGGGATCTCGCTGGGCAAGTCCAAGGTGACCCCGCTGGACGAGGCGGTGCAGGACTACCTCGCCTCCTACCGGGCGCTGCGCGGGCACGGCGACTACTTCGCGGTCAACGTCTCCTCGCCGAACACCCCGGGCCTGCGCGCGTTGCAGGACCGGTCGCACCTGGACGCTCTGCTGGCGGCCCTGGTGGGGGAGAAGCCGGTGCTGGTGAAGATCGCCCCGGACCTGACCGACCCGGCGATCGCCGATCTGCTGGAGGTCTGCCTGAGCCGGGGCGCGGCCGGGGTGATCGCCACCAACACCACCCTCGCCCGCGACGGGCTCGCCCCGGCCGACCGGGCACGGGGCGCGGAGCAGGGCGGCCTGTCCGGCCGTCCGCTGGCCGCCCGCGCACGGGAGGTGGTCTCCTTCGTCCACCGGGAGACCGGCGGGCGGCTCCCGGTGGTCGGGGTGGGCGGCATCGTCGACCCCGACGACGCAGCCCGGATGTTCGACGCGGGCGCGTCCCTGGTCCAGCTCTACACCGGGTTCATCTACCGGGGCCCGGCCCTGGTCCGGTCGGTGGCCCGCACGGCCGGCAGGGCGACAACCCCGGCCGACACCCGGTGAACGAGGAACCGGCGACATCGTCCCCCCGCCCTCTTTGCTCTGCTGCAGCGGGCGCAACGGCTGCCGTCCCGCGCCCGGACGGCGGGTGTTGCCTCCGTGGCAGCAGAGCAAAGGGGGGCGGGGGGGGGCGGGTCCGGTCCGCGCGACACGCCCGTGAGGACACGGAGGAGGGTACGCGGATGACGCCCGAGGAGATCCTCGCCGCCGACCGGGAGCACGTGTGGCACCCGTACGCGGCGCTGCCGCCGGCCACGGCGCCGTATGTGGTGGAGAGCGCCCAGGGGGTGCGGCTGCGGCTGGCCGACGGTCGGGAGCTGGTGGACGGGATGTCGTCCTGGTGGGCGGCCATTCACGGCTACCGGCACCCGGTGCTGGACGCGGCCGTCACCGACCAGCTCGGCCGGATGAGCCACGTGATGTTCGGCGGGCTGACCCACGAGCCGGCGGTGCGGCTGGCCGGCACGCTGGTCGAGCTGGCCCCGGAGGGGCTGGAACAGGTTTTCCTGTGCGACTCCGGCTCGGTGAGCGTCGAGGTCGCGGTGAAGATGTGCCTGCAGTACCAGCGGGCCGTCGGGCGGCCGGAGCGGCGCCGGCTGGGCACCTGGCGGGGCGGGTACCACGGCGACACGTTTCACCCGATGAGCGTCTGTGACCCCGAGGGCGGCATGCACCACCTCTGGGGCGACGTGCTGCCCCGGCAGGTGTTCGCACCCGTGCCGCCGGGCGGCTTCGACACCCCGCCCGACCCGGCGTACGTGGCGGAGCTGGCGGACGCCGTGCGGCGGCACGCCGACGAGCTGGCCGCCGTGATCGTCGAGCCGGTGGTGCAGGGCGCCGGTGGGATGCGCTTCCACCACCCGGAGTACCTGCGGGTGCTGCGCGAGGTGACCCGGGCCCATGGCGTGCTGCTGGTCTTCGACGAGATCGCCACCGGCTTCGGCCGCACCGGGACGATGTTCGCCGCCGAGCATGCCGGGGTGAGCCCCGATGTGCTCTGCGTCGGCAAGGCGCTCACCGGCGGGTACCTGACGCTGGCCGCCGCGCTGTGCACGGCGGAGGTGGCGTGGGGCATCTCCCGTGACGGGGTGCTGGCGCACGGGCCGACGTTCATGGGCAATCCGCTCGCCTGCGCGGTCGCCAACGCCTCCATCGGGCTGCTGCGGGCCGGAGACTGGGCCGCCGAGGTGTCGAGGGTGGGCGCGGGCCTGCGGGCCGGTCTGGAGCCGCTGCGGGGCGCGCCGGGGGTGGCCGACGTGCGGGTGCTCGGCGCGATCGGCGTGGTCCAGCTCGACCACGAGGTGGACCTCGCGAAGGCCACCGCCGCCGCGGTGGAGCAGGGGGTCTGGCTGCGGCCGTTCCGCGACCTGGTCTACACCATGCCCCCGTACGTCACCGGCGACGCCGACGTCGCCCGGATCGCGGCCGGGATCGCCGCCGCCGTGGCGGTCGGCTGACCCGCGCCGCTGGTCCACCGGTCCGGCTTGGCATGTCCCGGATCGGTCAGCCGCGCCGGTTGCGGCGCGCGTCGGTGCGCGGCGGGCGCCGCGCACCGGGGAGAGATCGAGAGAGGGAGAGGTTGGATGGAGAGCTTCGGTGGCCGGTTGCACCGGGCGGTGGCGGAGCGTGGGCCGTTGTGTGTGGGCATCGACCCGCATCCGGGGCTGCTGGCCCGGTGGGGCCTGTCGGACGACGTCAACGGGTTGGAGCGCTTCAGCCGCACCGTGGTGGAGGCGATCGGCGACCAGGTCGCGGTCGTCAAGCCCCAGTCCGCGTTCTTTGAGCGCTTCGGCTCCCGCGGCGTGTCCGTACTGGAGTCAACTATCCGACAGTTGCGGGATTCCGGCTCGCTCGTTCTGCTTGACGTCAAGCGCGGGGACATCGGTTCGACCGTCGCGGCGTACGCCGCCGCGTACCTGGATCCATCCAGCCCGCTGTATGTCGACGCGCTCACGGCGAGCCCCTACCTGGGAGTAGGGTCGCTGGCGCCGATGTTCGAGCTCGCCGCCACGCACGGCGGCGGGGTCTTCGTCCTGGCGCTGACGTCCAACCCGGAGGGGGCCGCGGTGCAGCGCGCCCGCACCGCCGACGGGCGCACCGTCGCACAGACGGTGATCGACGAGATTACGCAGCTCAACCGGGGTGCCGAGCCGCTCGGCAGCTTCGGCCTGGTGGTCGGCGCGACCATCGGTGAGACGGGCCACGACCTCTCCGCCGTGCACGGTCCGCTGCTCGCTCCGGGGCTCGGCGCGCAGGGCGCCACGGCGGCCGATCTGCGTACGGTCTTCGGTTCCAGCCTGCCGTCGGTGCTGCCGTCGTACTCCCGCGAGGTGCTGCACGCCGGGCCCGACGTGGCCGCCCTACGAGCCGCCGCGGACCGGGTCCTGACCGAGTGCCGGGCCGCACTCGGCGAGACCTGACTGAGTGAAGGCTCGGTCACTTTGCCGTGGTCGCCGCGCGCCCACGTTGCCGAATGCGCCCGCGAACGCTAGTTTTCCCCGCGCCGGGAACCATGGACCCCTTTGGTTCCCGGCGACTTCACGTTTCACAGCTGCGGCGTGGCGTCCCGCCCGTCGCTATAGGGACCTGAGGAGAACTGGTGCCCCTCCCGTCACTGACCCCCGAGCAGCGCGCAGCCGCGCTCGAAAAGGCTGCGGAGATCCGCAAGGCCCGTGCTGAGCTGAAGGAGCAGCTCAAGCAGGGCAAGACCACCCTCGCCTCCGTTCTCGCGCGGGCCGAGGGCGACGACGTCGTCGGCAAGCTCAAGGTTTCGGCCGTTCTGCAGGCGATGCCGGGTATCGGCAAGATCCGGGCCACCCAGATCATGGAGAAGCTCAAGATCGCCGACAGCCGCCGGCTGCGGGGCCTGGGCGAGCAGCAGCGCAAGGCGCTGCTCGGCGAGTTCGCCGCCAACTGAGCACGACGGGTTCGCCGTCACCTGACCACGGCAGCGTGTAGAAACGAGCCGTGAGAACGGATGACGAGGCGCGCCCGGCGGCTCGGCTCACCGTCCTGGCCGGCCCCGCCGGGGCCGGCGTGGGCAGTGTCGTCGAGCTGTTCCGGGCGCGTTCTCCGTCGGTGTGGACGCCGGTGCCGGCCACCACCCGCCCTCGCCGGGCGGGTGAGCGGCACGGCGTCGACCGGCTGTTCCTCGACCCGACGGAGTTCGACCGGCTGATCGCCGCCGGTCGGCTGCTGGAGTGGACCCGGGTCGGGCCGCACGCCCGCGGCACCCCGGCCGGGCCGGTCCTCGCGCGGCTCGCCGCAGGCCGGCCGGTGCTGCTCCCGCTCGACCTGCGCGGCGCGCTCGCCGTCCGTGCGGCGCGCCCGGACGTCCGACTGATCCTGCTCGCCCCGCCCGGCTGGCGGCCGGAGCCCGCCGTCGCGGCCGTGACCGAGCACGTCGTGGCGCACGACCTGACCGGGCGGGCGGTCGACGGGCTGGTAGGCTTGCTCGGTTCTTCTTTCCCGGCTCCGGCTCAACCGCGTCTGCGTGGTTGAGCGACCCACCGCGTCCGCGCGGTAACAGAGACGCAGAGGTTATTTCGTGGGATCCATCGCCAACCCCGAAGGCATCACCAACCCGCCGATCGACGAGCTCCTTGAGAAGACGACGTCGAAGTACGCCCTGGTGATCTTCGCCGCCAAGCGGGCCCGCCAGGTCAACGCCTACTACAGCCAGCTCGGCGAGGGCCTGCTGGAGTACGTCGGCCCCCTGGTGGAGACCACCCCCCAGGAGAAGCCCCTCTCCATCGCGATGCGCGAGATCAACGGGGGCCTGCTGACCGCCGAGCCCACCGACCAGCCGTAGTCCCGCCGCGCGTCGATGTCCGCCGAGATCGTCCTGGGAGTCGGCGGCGGCGTCGCCGCCTACAAGGCGTGTGAGCTGCTGCGGTTGTTCACCGAGTCGGGGCACCGGGTCCGCGTCGTGCCGACCGCGTCGGCGCTCCGCTTCGTCGGGGCGCCGACCTGGGCCGCCCTGTCCGGCCAGCCGGTCGCCGACGACGTCTGGTCGGACGTGCACGAGGTGCCGCACGTCCGGCTCGGGCAACGGGCCGATCTCGTCGTGGTCGCCCCCGCCACCGCCGACCTGCTCGCCCGCGCCGCCCACGGCCTCGCCGACGACCTGCTCACCAACACGCTGCTCACGGCCCGCTGCCCGGTGCTGCTCGCCCCGGCGATGCACACCGAGATGTGGGAGAACGCGGCCACCGTGGCCAACGTCGCCACGCTGCGCTCCCGGGGTGTCCGGGTGATCGAGCCCGCCGTCGGCCGGCTCACCGGCGCCGACAGCGGCAAGGGGCGGCTGCCGGACCCGGCCGAGATCTTCGCCGTCGCCCGGCGGGCGCTGGCCCGCGGCGTCGCCGCCCCGGCCGACCTGGCCGGCCGCCACGTGGTGGTGACCGCCGGCGGCACCCGGGAGCCGCTCGACCCGGTCCGGTTCCTGGGTAACCGCTCGTCCGGCAAACAGGGGTACGCCTTCGCCCGCGCCGCGGTCGCCCGTGGCGCCCGGGTCACCCTGGTGTCCGCCAACGTGACGCTCGCCGACCCGGCCGGCGTCGACCTGGTCCGGGTCGGCACCACCGAGGAGTTGCGCGAGGCGACCCTGAAAGCCGCCGCGGGGGCCGACGCGGTGGTGATGGCGGCGGCACCCGCCGACTTCCGGCCCGCCACCTACTCACCGGGCAAAATCAAGAAATCGGACGCCGGGCCACCTACGATCGAACTCGTCACGAACCCGGACATCGCCGCCGAGCTGGGTCGACGTCGCCGACCGGAACAGGTGCTGGTGGTGTTCGCGGCCGAGACCGGCGACGCGGAGGCCAACGGCCGGGCCAAGCTCGCCCGCAAACGTGCGGACCTCGTCGTCGTCAACGAGGTCGGCCCGGACAAGGTCTTCGGCGCCGAGACCAACGCGGCGACCGTCATCGGCGCGGACGGCGCGGTGCACACCCTGCCCGAACAGTCCAAGGAGGACCTCGCCGACGGCGTCTGGGACCTCGTGGTGGCGCGACTGGCCGGGGGTGTCCGCATGGTGACGGCGACCTGACCGATCGAGTGCTGTGCGAGTGTGGACGACTACACTCCACGGAACGACTTTTCACATACTCTAGGAGTGCCGTGACACGCCGCCTCTTCACGTCCGAATCGGTCACGGAAGGCCACCCGGACAAGATCGCCGACCAGATCAGTGACGGCATTCTCGACGCACTGCTCACCCAGGACGCGCACAGTCGGGTGGCCGTCGAGACCCTGATCACCACCGGCCAGGTGCACGTGGCCGGCGAGGTGACGACCAAGGCATACGCCGACATCCCCACGATCGTCCGGGAGACGATCCTCGAAATCGGCTACGACTCCTCGAAGAAGGGCTTCGACGGGGCATCCTGCGGCGTCAGCGTGTCCATCGGGGCCCAGTCCCCGGACATCGCGCAGGGCGTGGACAACGCGATGGAGCTGCGCACCGGCTCGTCGGAGAGCGCCCTGGACGCCCAGGGCGCCGGCGACCAGGGCATGATGTTCGGCTTCGCCTGCTCGGAGACGCCCGAGCTGATGCCGCTGCCGATCGCCCTGGCGCACCGGCTGGCCCGCCGGCTGACCGCGGTGCGCAAGGACGGCACGATCCCGTACCTGCGGCCGGACGGCAAGACCCAGGTCACCATCGAGTACGAGGGGCTGCGCCCGGTCCGGCTCAACACGGTCGTCGTGTCCAGCCAGCACGCGGCCGACATCTCGCTGGACTCCCTGCTCACCCCGGACGTGCGCGACCACGTCATCGCCCCGGAGCTGGACGGCCTCGGCCTCGACACCGACGGCTACCGGCTGCTGGTCAACCCGACCGGGCGGTTCGAGATCGGCGGCCCGATGGGTGACGCCGGCCTGACCGGTCGGAAGATCATCGTCGACACGTACGGCGGGTACGCCCGGCACGGTGGCGGCGCGTTCTCCGGCAAGGACCCGTCCAAGGTGGACCGCTCGGCGGCGTACGCGATGCGTTGGGTGGCCAAGAACGTGGTGGCCGCCGGCCTCGCCGAGCGCTGCGAGGCGCAGGTCGCGTACGCGATCGGCAAGGCCCACCCGGTGAGCCTGTTCATCGAGACGTTCGGCACCGAGACGGTGGCGGTCGCCTCGATCGAGAAGGCCGTGTCCGAGGTCTTCGACCTGCGCCCGGCCGCCATCATCCGGGACCTGAACCTGCTCCGCCCGATCTACCGGCAGACCGCGGCGTACGGCCACTTCGGCCGGGAACTGCCCGACCTGACCTGGGAGAGCACCGACCGGGCCGCCGACCTCAAGTCGGCCGCGGGAGCCTGACCGGCACCAGGCGCAGCGACCGGCGACCCGCGGACGGGTCGCCGGTCGCTCGTGTCTGCGTGGACGTCCCGCTGGCCCACCTCGACCGCCCCTTCGACTACCTGGTCCCCGCCGAGCTGGACGAGGCCGCGGCCCCCGGGACGCGGGTGAAGGTGCGCTTCGCCGGTCAGCTCGTCGACGGCTGGCTGCTCGAGCGGGCCGACGACTCCGGGCACACCGGCAAGCTCGCGTACCTGGAGAAGGTCGTCTCGTCGGAGCCCGTGCTGGCCCCCGAGGTCGCCGGGCTGGCCCGGGCCGTCGCCGACCGGTACGCCGGCAGCCTCGCCGACGTGCTCCGGCTGGCCGTGCCGCCCCGGCACGCCCGGGTGGAGAAGGAGCCGCACACCCCGCCCGAGCCCCCGGCCCCGCTGGCCTCCCCCGAGGCGGACGGCTGGCGGGCGTACCCGGCCGGGCCGGCGTTCCTGCGCGCCCTGACCGAGGGCCGGCCCGTCCGCGCGGTCTGGTCCGCCCTGCCCGGGGAGGACTGGCCCGCCCGGTACGCCGAGGCGGTCGCCGCCACCGTGGCCGGCGGCCGGGGCGCCGTCGTCGTGGTTCCCGACGCCCGGGACCTCGACCGCCTTGACGCGGCGCTGACCGTCGCACTGGGTGAGGGTCGGCACGTCACCCTGGCCGCCGCCGCCGGCCCGGCCCGGCGCTACCGCGCGTTCCTGGCGGCCCGGCGCGGGGACGTACCCGTCGTGATCGGCACCCGGGCGGCCATGTTCGCCCCGGTGGCCCGGCTCGGCCTGGTCGCCATCATCGACGACGGCGACGACCTGCACGCCGAGCCGCGCGCGCCCTACCCGCACGCCCGCGATGTGCTGCTCACCCGCGCCCAGCTCGCCGACGCGGCGGCCCTGGTCGGCGGGTACGCGCGCAGCGCCGAGGCGCAACTGCTGGTGGAGACCGGCTGGGCCCGGGAGGTGGTCGCCGACCGGGCCACCGTGCGGGCGCGTACTCCCGCCGTCGCGCCGACCGGCGACGACCCGCAACTGGCCCGCGACCCCGGCGCGGCCACGGCCCGGCTGCCCAGCCTGGCCTGGACCGCCGCCCGCGACGCGGTCCGCGCCGACGCGCCGGTGCTGGTCCAGGTGCCCCGCCGTGGCTACCTGCCCTCGATCTCCTGCGCCGAGTGCCGGACCCCGGCCCGCTGCCCGCACTGCGCCGGGCCGCTCGCCCTGCCGTCGGCCGACGGCCCGCCCACGTGCCGCTGGTGCGGTCGGATCGCCGCCGCATATGCCTGCCCGGAGTGTGGGGGGCGGCGGCTGCGGGCCTCCGTCACCGGCGCCCGACGCACCGCCGAGGAGCTGGGCCGGGCCTTCCCCGGCGTGCCGGTACGCACCTCCGGCCGGGAGGAGGTGCTCACCACCGTGCCCGGCGGAGCCGGCCTGGTGGTGGCCACCCCCGGCGCCGAGCCGGTCGCCGAGGGCGGCTACGGCGCGGTCCTGCTGCTCGACTCGTGGGCCCTGCTCACCCGGGCCGACCTGCGAGCCGGCGAGGAGGCGCTGCGCCGCTGGCTGGCCGCCGCCGCGCTGGCCCGCCCCGCCGGGGCCGGGGGCCGGGTGGTGGTGGTCGCCGACGGCGCCCTCGCCCCGGTGCAGGCGCTGCTGCGCTGGGACGCCGCCTGGTTCGCCGCCCGGGAACTGGCCGAGCGCCGTGAGCTGGGCTTCCCCCCGGCGGTGCGGATGGCCAGCGTCACCGGCTCGGCCGACGCGGTGGCCGACCTGCTGGCCGAGGCCCGGCTGCCCGAGGAGGCCGAGCTGCTCGGTCCGGTTCCCGCCGACGGCGACCGGGAGCGGATGCTGGTCCGGGTGCCCCGGGCCCGGGCGGCGGCCCTGGCCGGGGCGCTGCACTCGGCCGCCGGGGTCCGCGCCGCCCGCAAGGCGGCCGACCCGGTGCGTCTCCAGGTCGACCCGCTGACCATGTTCTGAGTGAGCGCCCTCTGAGTGAGCGTCGCCGCGCGGGCCGGCACGGATCGCACCCCGCCCAGGGCCGGCGGCCGGTTCCGAGCGCCGTCACCGTCCGTGCTGGCGCCTGCGTGATAGCATCGCCCGTCATGCCTGGGCGCACGGATCGCGCGACGATGGCGGGAGCGCGTCGGTAGGACGCCATGTCGATGATGTCAATCAGCCGGTGATCAGGGGTGGACCAGTCGTGACCGTTCGTCAATCGATCGTCTTCAACGGTGACCTCGGCAGCGGCAAAAGCACCGTCTCCGTCGAGATCGCCAAGCGGCTGGAGCTGCGCCGGGTGAGCGTCGGCGACCTCTACCGCCAGATGGCGCAGGAGCGGGACATGACCGCGCTCCAGCTCAACCTGCACGCCGAGCTGGACCAGGCCGTCGACGGCTACGTCGACCAGCTCCAGCAGGACATCGCCGCCTCCGGCGAGAGCCTGGTGATGGACTCCCGGCTGGCCTGGCACTTCTTCACCGACGCGCTCAAGGTGCACATGATCACCGAGCCGACCGAGGCCGCCCGCCGGGTGCTGGCCCGCCCCTCCGGCCCGGCCGAGAGCTACGCCTCCCTGGAGGAGGCGAAGACCAAGCTGCGCGAGCGCAGCGAGAGCGAGCGGGGCCGGTTCGTCGTCCGCTACGGCGTGGACAAGGCCCGGCTGCGCAACTACGACCTGATCTGCGACTCCACCCGGGCCAACCCGGAGCAGGTGATCAACCACATCATCGACGTGTACGAGGGTCGGATCGGTGCCGACGTGCTCCGCGACGCCCCCCCGCTGCTGCTGCTCGACCCGGCCCGGGTCTACCCGACGGAGGACATCGGCACGCTGCGCGGGCTGTGGGACGCCGGGTTCGTCGGTGAGGTCGCCGACGGCGGCGACGAGGCGCTGGAGCCGCTGACCATCGGCTTCACCGGGGAGTACTTCTTCGTCGTCGACGGCCACCGCCGGCTCAGCGCCGCCCTGCAGAACGGGTTCCCGCTGGTCCCCGCGCGGCTGGTCGCCGAGGTGGAGGAGCCGGTGGTCGGCGGGATGAGCGCGGTGGACTACTTCACCGCCCAGGTCCGCCCCGGCATCGTGTACGACTGGGAGGCGGCCCACAAGATCCAGCTCCCGCTTCCGGAGCACTGCCTGCGCGCCGGGGAGACCGTGCTCGCGGGCGACCCGGCCCCGGGTGCCTGAGGGCCGGTCCCGCGAGCCGGCGTGCGAGCGCCGGGCCCGGCTGACCCCGCGTGGCTACGCCACCCCGCCAGTCACCCTGCGCGACGAGTCCCCGGCCACCGATCGCGGTACGCCGGCCGGCGTCACCGAGCGCACTCCGTAGACTGGTACGGCACGACCGTCGTCCGACCGAAGGAGCACCCCCGAGTGACCGTCCAGCCCATCCGTCTGTTCGGGGACCCGGTGCTGCGCACACCGGCCGATCCGGTGGTCGACTTCGACGCCGAGCTGCGCAAGCTCGTCGCCGACCTGACCGACACGATGCGTGAGCAGAACGGCGCCGGCCTGGCCGCGCCGCAGCTCGGCGTGGGCCTGCGGGTGTTCGCCTTCGACGTCGACGACGTGCTCGGCCACCTGGTCAACCCGGTGCTGGAGTTTCCCGACGCCGAGGAGCAGGACGGCCCGGAGGGCTGCCTGTCCATCCCCGGGCTCTACTTCGACACCAAGCGCCGGCAGAACGTGATCGCCAAGGGCTTCAACGGCTACGGCGACCCGGTGCAGTTCGTCGGCACCGGCCTGATGGCCCGCTGCGTCCAGCACGAGACCGACCACCTCGACGGCGTGCTCTTCGTCGACCGGCTGGACCCGGACGGCCGCAAGGAGGCGATGAAGGCGATCCGCCAGGCGGACTGGTACGACCCGACCACCCCGCCGACGGTCAAGCTCAACCCGCACGCCGTCGGCAGCCCCTTCGGTCTGGGCCGGTGACGCCGGTGCGCCTCGTCTTCGCCGGCACCCCGGCCGTCGCCGTCCCCGCCCTGGCCGCCGTCGCGGCCTCCAACCACGAGCTGGTCGCCGTAGTCACCCGTCCCGACGCCCCCGCAGGCCGGGGCCGGGGCCTGGTCCGCTCGCCCGTCGGCACGTGGGCCGACGAGCACGGCGTCGAGGTGCTCACCCCGGCCCGCCCGCGCGAGCCGGAGTTCCTCGACCGGCTGCGCGAGCTGGCCCCCGACTGCGTCCCGGTGGTCGCCTACGGCGCGCTGGTGCCCCCGGCCGCGCTGGAGATCCCCCGGCACGGCTGGATCAACCTGCACTTCTCGCTGCTGCCCGCGTGGCGTGGCGCGGCTCCGGTCCAGCACGCCGTGCTGCACGGCGACGAGCTGACCGGCGCGAGCGTCTTCGAGCTGGAGGAAGGGCTGGACACCGGCCCGGTCTACGGCACCCTCACCGACGAGATCCGCCCCACCGACACCTCCGGTGACCTGCTGGAGCGGCTCGCCCACTCCGGCGCCGGCCTGCTGGTGGCCGTCCTCGACGCGATCGCGGCAGGCACCGGCCGGGCCGAGCCTCAGCCGGCCGACGGGGTGTCGCTCGCGCCGAAGCTGACCGTCGAGGACGCCCGGGTGCGCTGGGGCGACCCCGCGTTCGCGGTGGACCGGCGGGTTCGCGCATGTACCCCGGCTCCCGGCCCGTGGACCACGTTCCGGGGCGAGCGGGTCAAGCTCGGCCCGGTCGTCCCGGTGCCGGATGGCCCCGAGCTGAAGCCGGGCGAGCTGTTGGTGGAGAAGTCCCGGGTGCTGGCCGGCACGGGCACCGTTCCGGTGGCCCTCGGCGAGGTACGGGCGGCCGGCAAGAAGGCCATGCCGGCGAGCGACTGGGCGCGCGGCGTCCGGGTCTCCGGCGGGGAGGAGCTCGCATGACCGGGCCGACGGAACGGCCCGCGCGCCGGTACGACGAGCAGCGCGACCCGCGCCCCGACCGGCGTCCCGAGCGGTCGTCGGGCGGCCCGCGGGGCGACCGGCCCGGCTATGGTGACCGGCCCGGCTATGGCGACCGGTCGGCCCGGGGCGGTCGGGGCGGCGCGGACCGGCAGGACGGCCGGCGGCCGGTGCGGCCCGCCGTGGACCTGCCCCGGCACGTCGCATACCAGGCCGTCGCGGCGGTGCACCGGGACGACGCGTACGCCAACCTGGTGCTGCCGGCGATGCTGCGCGAGGAGGGGCTGACCGGCCGGGACGCCGCCTTCGCCACCGAGCTGACCTACGGCTCGCTGCGGCACACCGGCACCCTCGACGCGATCCTCACCGACGCCGCCGGCCGGGACGTGTCCCGGATCGACCCGCCGGTGCGCGACGCGTTGCGGCTGGGCGCGTACCAGCTCCTGCACACCCGGGTGCCGGCGCACGCGGCGGTCTCCTCGACGGTCGACCTGGTCCGCACGGTCGCCGTCAGCGCCACCGGCTTCGCCAACGCGGTGCTGCGCGAGGTGGCCAGCCGGGACGCCGACGCCTGGGTGGCGAAGCTCGCCCCGGCGTTCGAGACCGACCCGATCGGGCACCTGGCCCTGGCCTACAGCCACCCGCAGTGGATCGTGCGGTCGTTCGCCGAGGCGCTCGACGGCGACCTGGGCGAGACCACCCGCCTGCTGATCGAGAACAACGAGCGCCCGCCGGTGCACCTGTGCGCCCGGCCGGGCCGGGCCGATCCGGTCGAGCTGGCCGACGAGGCCGGGGGCGCCCCCGGGGCGTTCTCCCCGTACGCGGTCTACCTCGGCGGCGGTGCCCCCGGCGACCTGCCGGCGGTGGTCGAGGGCCGGGCGCACGTCCAGGACGAGGGCTCCCAGCTGGTGGCCACCGCCCTGGCGGTCGCCCCGTTGGACGGCTCGGACAGCCACTGGCTGGACCTGTGCGCCGGGCCCGGTGGGAAGGCCGCGCTGCTCGGGGCGCTCGCCGCCCAGCGCGGTGCCCGGCTGACCGCCGTCGAGGTCACCGAGCACCGGGCCCGGCTGGTCACCCAGGCCACCCGGGGGCTGCCGGTCGATGTGCTGCACACCGACGGGCGCACCGTCGGCGCCGACCCGGAGCTGCCGGAGGGGCACTTCGACCGGGTGCTGGTCGACGCGCCGTGCACCGGGCTGGGCGCGTTGCGCCGCCGGCCGGAGGCCCGCTGGCGCAAGCAGCCGTCGGACCTGCCACCGCTGACCCGGTTGCAGCGGGAGCTGTTGGTGGCGGCGCTGCGGGCGGTCCGCCCGGGCGGCCTGGTGGCCTACGTGACCTGCTCCCCGCACACGGTGGAGACGCACGTGACGGTGACCGAGGCGGCCCGGCGTGCGGGGGTGCCGGCGGACTTCGTCGACGCCCGACCGCTGCTGCCGGCCGGGATGCCGGGGTTGGGCGACGGGCCGTCGGTGCAGTTGTGGCCGCACCGGCACGGCACCGACGCCATGTTCCTCGCCGTGCTGCGCCGGGGCTGAGCGACACGTAGAAGGAGGGGGCGGCCGGATCGGCCGCCCCCTCCTTCTACGTCAGCTCCCCGCCGCCCCGGCGGGTCGGGTCACTGGACCGGCAGGACCTTGGCCCCGGCGCCCTTCGCCGAGCGGGTGAGGTTGCGGTCGACCCAGAGGAAGCACTGCACCCCCCGGTTGCCGTCCTTCCACTCGTCCTCGCTGGGGTGGTAGAAGATCGTCCCCGCCCGGTACTGCAGGTCGCTGTTGTCGGGGACCTTGGCGTACGAGGCGAGCAGGGACCGGCACCCCCGGTGGATGCGCAGCCGGTTCTTGTCGAGCTGGCTGTAGGCGATGTCCGGTGCCCGGTAGACCCCGACGAACTCGACCCGGTGCTTGCTGGTGCACGGGGTGGGGGCCATCGACTTGACGTCGTCCTTGACGATCTTCGGGTTGAAACAGCCGTGGACCAGGGTGGAGCTCCCGGTCAGCGCGCCCTTGAGGCTGCCGCTGCGGGACACGGCGCTGGAGTCGTCGACGCTCTCCACCTCGTTGAGGTCGCAGCGGAACCACCGCGCCCCGCCCTCCCACGCCTGCCGGGACGGGAGGACCGTGGACAGGAACAGTCGGCCCGCGCGCCAGTCGGCGCCGACGGCCTTGTTGACCTCCCGGTCGCACTCGGCGCGGATGGCCTTCATTCCGGTCGACCCGGCGGTCGGGGGAGTACTCAGCTCGGCGGCCGGGCCGGTCAGCGTGCCGACGTGGAAGGTCTCCACCCGGTGGGTCGTGCCGCAGTCCACCGGGTTGTAGCCGCTGAGGTAGCCGACGTCGGAGAACGTGGTGTGGCAGGTCCCGGTGGCCGGCACGAACTGCGTCGGCGCGGCCATCGCCCGCCAGTCGTCGGCGAGGTCACCGTCCACCCCGGCCGGTGTGCCGCAGCCGGCCAACGCCACCGCCGCGCCCGCACCCACGGCGACCGCCGTCCACCATCGCCGCATCCGCCCGACCTCCCCGTCGCCGGTGGTCGCGGATCACCGGCCTCTGTCGCCGACCGCGCCACGGTGCGGGAGCATACGGCACCGGCGCTCGTCCCGCATGGACTCTCGCGGCGTTCCGGTCGATCGGCCGGCGGGGATGTCCGGCCGCCCGGGATCTTCCGCCCGGTGCGGGGGAATGCGCACCAGCCGTCACGACCGGGTCGCAGAGTGTCCCGCATGGTGCCGCGCTGCGGGCGGCGGACGACCGCATTCGTACACTGGCCCGGTGACCGTACCGCCGCTGATCGTCGCGCCCAGCATCCTCGCCGCCGATTTCGCCCGTCTGGCCGAGGAGGTCCGCGCCGTCGAGGGCGCCGCGGACTGGCTGCACGTCGATGTCATGGACAACCACTTCGTGCCGAACCTGACCATCGGGCTGCCCGTGGTGCAGAGCCTGCGGGCGGCGACCGAGCTGCCGTTCGACGTGCACCTGATGATCACCGATCCGCACCGCTGGGCTCCCGGGTACGCCGACGCGGGGGCGTACAACGTCACGTTCCACGCCGAGGCGTGCGACAACCCGGTGGCGCTGGCGAAGGACCTGCGGGCCGCCGGGGCGAAGGCCGGGCTGGCCATCGACCGGGACACCCCGATCGAGCCGTACCTGGAGCTGCTGCCCAGCTTCGACACGCTGCTGATCATGACGATCAAGGCCGGCTTCGGCGGGCAGCGGTTCGTCCCGGAGCTGCTGGACAAGGTGCGGGCCGCCCGGCGGCACGTCGACGCGGGCCACCTGGAGCTGCGCATCGAGGTCGACGGCGGGATCGCCGCGGACACCATCGAACAGGCCGCCGCAGCCGGGGCGGACGCCTTCGTCGCCGGCACTGCGGTCTACGGCGCCGACGACCCCGCCGAGGCGGTCCGCCGCCTGCGGGGCCTGGCGGAGCGCGCGGTCACCGGGGTCTGAAGTGGAGCCGGCCGAGGAACGACCCGACGTCATCCTCGTCGTCGACGACGACGCCGACATCGCCCGGTTCGTCGAGTTCAACCTACGGCTGCACGGCTTCGAGGTGATCCACGCCGGCGACGGCCAGGAGGCGCTCGAGGTGATCGAGCGGCAGCGGCCGGACCTGGCGGTGGTCGACCTGATGATGCCGCGCATCGACGGGCTGGAGCTGACCCGGCGGCTGCGCGCCGACCCGATGACCTCCGCCCTTCCGGTGATCATGCTGACCGCCAAGGGGATGACCGTGGACAAGGTCCACGGGCTCAGCGCCGGCGCGGACGACTACCTGGTCAAGCCCTTCGACACCGCCGAACTGGTGGCCCGGGTCAGCTCCACCCTGCGGCGCAACAAGGAGTTCCGCGAGGTCTCCCCGCTGACCGGCCTGCCCGGCAACTCCCGGATCCGCCGGGAGATCACCGACCGGGTGCGCAGCGGCGTCGACTACGCGGTCGGCTACGTCGACATCGACCGGTTCAAGAGCGTCAACGACCGGTACGGCTTCGTCCGGGGCGACGAGTTCATCTCCGCGTTGGCCCGCAGCCTGCACCGGGCGGTCGTCGCGATCGGGCTGCCACCGGCCTTCCTCGGCCACGTCGGCGGCGACGACTTCGTCATCGTCTGCGCCCCCGAGCAGGTCCGGCCGCTGACCTCCCGGGCGGTCGTGGACTTCGAGACCGCCGCCGACCGGCTCTACGACCCGTCCGACGCCGAGCGCGGCTACGTCGAGCTGAAGGACCGCCGGGGCAACATCCGGCGCGCGGCGCTGGTCACCCTGTCGATCGGGGTGTCCGTGTCCGACGGCGGCAAACGGCTCATCAATCCGCTGGAGGCGATCGCGGCCGCCTCCGAGATGAAGTCCGTGGCCAAGAGCCAGCCGGGTTCGTACGTGGCGGTCGACCGGCGACGCAGTCTTTCTTGAATATTGCCTACCTGTGTGAGGTAGCTCCCCGAGGGCAGACGCGTGGCGCGTGTCGTGCCACACTTCTGAGGTACCCACCACGCGCTGGCGGGACTCGGTGTAATTCCGAACCGGCGGTGATCCACGGTGCGACCGTGGTAAGCCCGCGACCCGGACGGCGACTGCCGCCCGGTGGACCTGGTGAGATTCCGGGGCCGACGGTTGGGGGCGGGCAAGCCCACCCCCAGAAAGTCCGGATGGGAGACAGCGCGCGGGACGGGGCGGGCCCTGCCGGCCGCTGACCTCAGCGCTGTCCGGGCTTCCCCGGGGTCGGCTTCGCCGTCCCCGGAATCCGCCGCCGCCTGCCCGTGCCCTCCCGACCCGCCCGCGCGCGGACCGGCGAGCGAGAGGGCAGGGGCGATGGACAGCGGCTCCGTGGACGAGGCGATGCGTCGGGCGATCGCGCTCGCGGCCCGCGGGCTCGGCACCGCCAGCCCCAACCCGGTGGTCGGCTGCGTGCTGCTCGATCCGGACGGCGAGGTCGTCGGGGAGGGATTCCACGCGTACGCGGGCGGACCGCACGCCGAGATCGTCGCGCTCGCCCAGGCCGGCCGGCGGGCCCGGGGCGGTACCGCCGTGGTCACCCTGGAGCCCTGCGACCACACCGGCCGCACCGGCCCGTGCAGCCGCGCCCTGATCGTCGCAGGCGTCTCCCGGGTGGTCGTCGCCGTGCCCGACCCCGACCCGGTGGCGGCCGGCGGCGCCGCCACCCTGCACGCTGCCGGCGTACGGGTCGAGTTCGGGGTGCGCGCCGCCGAGGCCGAGGCGGGGAACGTCGCCTGGCTCACCTCCGTGCGCCGGGGCTGGCCGTACGTGGTGTGGAAGTTCGCCGCCACCCTCGACGGGCGCTCCGCCGCCGTCGACGGCACCAGCATGTGGATCACCTCGGAGGAGGCCCGGGCCGACGTGCACGCGCTGCGCGGCACGGCCGATGCGGTGATCGCCGGGGTCGGCACCGTCCTGGCCGACGACCCCCGGCTCACCGTGCGCAACCTGCGCGACGGCACCCTGGCCATCCGGCAGCCGCTGCGGGTGGTGGTGGACAGCCTCGGGCGTACCCCCGCCGGGGCCCGGGTCCGCGACGGCGCCGCCCAGACGTGGATCGCCACCGCCGGGCAGGTCGGCGCCGGCCCGGACGGCCGGGTCGACCTGCCGGCGCTGCTGGCGGAGCTGCACCGCCGGGGGGTGCGGGCCGTGCTGCTGGAGGGCGGCCCCAGCCTGGCCGGCGCGTTCCTCTCCGCCGGCCTGGTCGACCGGGTCGTCGGGTACGTCGCGCCGAGGCTGCTCGGCGCCGGGCCGACGGCGCTGGCCGACGCCGGGGTGACGACCATCGCCGACGCCATCGACCTGGAGATCACTGACGTTACGCAGATCGGTCCCGACCTGCGGATCACCGCGCTGCCCCGGAAGAGGGAGGGCTGACATGTTCACCGGCATCGTCGAGGAGCTGGGCGAGGTCGTCGCAGTGACCGAGACCGGGGGCGACTCGGCGCTGGTCGCCGTTCGCGGCCCGCTGGTCACCGCCGACGCGAGGCACGGCGACTCCATCGCGGTCAACGGAGTCTGTCTCACCGTGGTCGACGTCGACGCCGGCGTCTTCACCGCCGACGTGATGGGGGAGACGCTGCGCCGCTCCGCCCTCGGCGGGCTGGGGCCCGGCGCGCCGGTCAACCTGGAACGCGCCGCCGCGCTGAACAGCCGGCTCGGCGGGCACATCGTGCAGGGCCACGTCGACGGGGTAGGCGAGGTGCTGTCCCGGGAGCCGGCCGAGCAGTGGGAGACGGTCCGCTTCCGCCTCCCCTCCGCCCTCGCCCGGTACGTGGTCGAGAAGGGCTCGATCACCGTCGACGGGGTGTCGCTGACGGTGGCCGACGTCGGGCCGGACTGGTTCGCCGTAGGGCTGATCCCCACCACCCTCAAGCTGACCACCCTCGGCGCCCGCGCCGTCGGCGACCCGGTCAATCTGGAGGTGGACGTGCTGGCCAAGTACGTCGAGCGGCTGCTCGGCGACCGGGCCGCCGGTGGGGACCAGCGGTGACGGAGCCGCTCGGCTGGCTGCTCGACGCCCAGCTGCACGTCGCCGGCTCGCCGGTGCTGGTGCGGGAGATCGTCGGCAACGTCTTCGGCCTGGCCTCGGCGCTGCTCGGCATGCGCCGCGTGGTCTGGGCCTGGCCGGTCGGCATGATCGGCAACGCGTTGCTGCTGACCGTGTTCCTCGGCGGGGTGTTCGTCACCCCGCAGGCGCACGACCTCTACGGCCAGGCCGGCCGGCAGGTGTTCTTCTTCGCCGTCAGCCTCTACGGCTGGTGGCGCTGGTCGCGCAACCGCCGCCTAGGCGCCGACGGCGACCACGCCGCGGTCGTGCCGCGCCGGGCCACCGGCCGGGAACGGCTCGGTCTGCTGGTGGCCGCGGCCGTCGGCACCGCCGTCGCGTACCCGGTGCTGGCGGCGCTCGGCTCCTGGGGGCCGCTGCCCGACGCCTGGATCCTCACCGGCAGCCTGCTGGCCACCTACGGCATGGCCCGCGGCTGGGTGGACTTCTGGCTGATCTGGATCGCGGTGGACGTGGTCGGCGTGCCGCTGCTGCTGCGCGGCGGGTTCTACCCGTCCGCCGTCATGTACCTCGTCTACGGGGCCTTCTGCGCCTGGGGCTTCGCCGCCTGGTGGCGCGCCTCACGCGCCGTCCGCCCGGCCCGCGTCCCGCTCCCGCCCAGCTACTCGGAGGCCGTCGCATGAGCACTTTCGCCAGCATCGAGCAGGCGGTGGCGGACATCGCCGCCGGCCGGCCCGTCGTCGTGGTCGACGACGCGGACCGGGAGAACGAGGGCGACCTGATCTTCGCGGCCGAACTGGCCACCCCGGAGCTGGTCGCGTTCATGGTCCGCTACACCTCGGGCTACATCTGCGTGCCGCTGACCGAGGGCGAGTGCGACCGGCTGGACCTGCCGCCGATGCACCACACCAACCAGGACCGGCGGGGCACCGCGTACACCGTGACCGTGGACGCCCGGGAGGGCATCAGCACGGGCATCTCGGCGGCCGACCGGGCGCACACCATCCGGCTGCTCGCCGACGCGTCCACCGACCCGACCGACCTGGCCCGGCCCGGGCATGTGGTGCCGCTGCGGGCCCGCGAGGGCGGGGTGCTGCGCCGGGCCGGGCACACCGAGGCGGCGATCGACCTGACCCGGCTGGCCGGGCTGCGTCCCGCCGGTGTGCTCTGTGAGCTGGTCAACGACGACGGCACCATGATGCGGGTGCCCGACCTGGAGAAGTTCTGCGCCGAGCACGGCCTGACCCTGGTGACGATCGCCGACCTGGTGGCCCACCGGCGGCGCACCGAGAAGCAGGTGGAGCAGATGGCGGCGGCCCGGATGCCCACCCCGCACGGGGTGTTCCGGGCGCTGGGTTACCGCGCCGAGCACGACCCGGCCGAGCACATCGCTCTCGTCTTCGGGGAGCTCGGCGACGGGCAGGACGTGCTGGTCCGGGTGCACTCGGAGTGCCTCACCGGCGACGTGTTCGGCTCGCTGCGCTGCGACTGCGGCCCGCAGTTGCAGGCCGCGCTGGCCCGGGTCGCCCGGGAGGGCCGCGGGGTGGTGCTCTACGTGCGCGGGCACGAGGGGCGCGGGATCGGGCTGCTGCACAAGCTCCAGGCGTACCAGTTGCAGGACCTGGGCCGGGACACCGTGGACGCGAACCTCGACCTGGGGCTGCCGGCGGACGCCCGGGACTACGGCACGGGCGCGCAGATCCTCTACGACCTGGGCGTGCGCTCGATGCGGCTGCTGACCAACAACCCGGCCAAGCGGGCCGGGCTGGAGGGGTACGGCCTGACCGTCACCGGCCGGGAGGGACTGCCGGTGCAGCCGCAACCGGAGAACGTCCGCTACCTGCGCACGAAGCGCGACCGGATGGGCCACCTGTTGGACGAGTTGGACGAGGTGACCGAGGCCCCGATGGGCCGCCCGGTCACCGACGACGAGATCGGAGCGTAGCGATGGCGGGATTCGGTGAGCCCGGGGTGACGGCGGTGGACGCCGCCGGGATGACGGTCGGGATCGTCGCCGCGCGCTGGCACGGTGAGCTGACCGACCACATGGCCGACCGGGCGGTGGCCGCCGCCGAGGCGTGCGGCGCGCGCGCCGTGGTGGCCCGCGTCGCCGGGTCGGTGGAGCTGCCGGTGGTCGCCCAGGCGATGGCCCGCCGCTTCGACGTGGTGGTCGCCCTCGGCGTGGTGGTGCGCGGCGCCACCGCCCACTTCGACTACGTCTGCCGCTCGGTCACCGACGGGCTGACCCGGGTCGCCCTCGACGAGGGCAAGCCGGTCGCGCACGGGGTGCTCACGGTGGACAGCCTCGAGCAGGCCCGGGACCGGGCCGGGCTGCCCGGCTCGGCGGAGGACAAGGGCTGGTCGGCCACGGTGGCCGCGCTGGACGCCGCGCTGGCCGTGCGCGGCCTGGACGCCGCCGCCGGGCACCGGGTCGGCTTCGGCCGCTGACCCGTCCCGCCGGTCCACCGCCCCGTCGTTGACCGGTCCCGGTCCCGGAGCCGACCGGCGCGGAACCCGGCCCGGAGGTGGCCGGTGTGGAGGGCGCCCCGGCGCTCGCCGATGCGGAGTGCGGCACGTACGGCGGCGGCCGGCTCGGGGAGTCACACCCGAAGGAGCCGGTCTCTCCGGCACGTGGACCTACGAGCGCAGACACCTACGTCACGTTGAGACCTACACCGAGTTCGGCGAACCCAACATCACCACTCGGCAAATCTCCGGGGGTCTCTACGTGCGGCGGTGGACATCACGTGTAGAGGACCAGGTGCCAGTGCGGGTTGTGGCTGGCGGAATAGGTGCACGAATAGTCGGAGTAACGCGAGCCCGGCCGGTCGACTGCATTGCTGCCGGCCTGGTAGCAGGCGGTGCTGGAGGTGAACCACCCGCCGTTCACCGGGGCGGCGCTTGCGGGGGTCGCCGTCATCAGCGACACGGTGCCAGCGACAACCGCACTGAAAATGCCCAGACGTGTGCCTAATTTCCCAATCTCGGTCACGACATTCCTTTCCTCCGTCGGTTCCGAGACCGCGCCCGTGTACCGAATGCGCACGGTTCCGGAATCAGTATCGATCCTCATATATACACGGGTGCATGGGGGTGCACAAGAGAAGCGGTGCGGCCGCGGGTGGAGTGAGGTGATCTCAACAGCTATCCGGGCTCAGTTCGGGATGACACGGGCAACGCGTCCATAACGGATGGCGCAAAGGCGGGGCGTGGGCCCCCGGCAGACAGGTTCCTGCGACGGAATCTGATCTGCCAGGAAGGACCCCACGTGATTGCCTATCGGGCCATCCTGGACGTCCCCAGGAGACTCGTACAACACGTGGCGCGGCTGCTACGCGCCGAGCGTCGCGCGGTAGGAACCCGACCGGGTAACCGCGCTGCTGTAGCCGATTGGCTCACCTTACTGCGCTCGGTCCGTTGCCATAGGGCTCTCTTTCAGTCTCAGAGTCGCCCGGCGGCGATGATGCGGTGCAGGAACTGGCGGGTGCGGGGCTCGGTCGGCTCGCCCAGCACCCGTTCCGGTGGCCCGGTTTCGATCACCCGGCCGCCGTCGAGGAAGCACACCTGGTCGGCCACCTCCCGGGCGAAGCCCATCTCGTGGGTGGCCAGCACCATCGTCATCCCGTCGGCCTTCAGGTCGCGGATCAGGGCCAGCACCTCGCCGACCAGCTCCGGGTCCAGCGCCGAGGTGACCTCGTCGAGCAGCATCAGCCGGGGCGAGTTGGCCAGCGCCCGGACGATCGCCACCCGCTGCTGCTGCCCGCCGGAGAGCCGGTCGGGGTAGGCGTCCGCCTTCGCCCCCAGCCCGACCCGGTCGAGTAGTTCCCGGGCCTGGGCCTCGGCCTCGGTGCGGGCCCGCCGGTGCACCCGGACCGGGGCGAGGGTGATGTTGTCCAACACGCTCAGGTGCGGGAACAGGTTGTACGACTGGAAGACCATCCCGATCCGCCGGCGCACCCGGTCGGGGTCGGTGCGGGGGTCGGAGATGTCCTCCCCGTCCAGCTCGATGGTGCCGTCGTCCAGCTCCTCCAGCAGGTTGACGCAGCGCAGCAGGGTCGACTTGCCCGACCCGGACGCCCCGATCAGCGCCACCACCCGGTGCTCGTCGACGGCCAGGTCGAGCCCGTCGAGCACGACGTGTCCGCCGAATGACTTGCGCAGGCCCCGGCAGGTCAGTACGGGCATGTCAGCCTCCCGCCTGACGCCGGGCCGCGCGCAGCGTCACCCAGTCGGTGACGGCGATCAGCGGGATCGCCAGCAGCACGAACAGCGCCCCGGCCACGATGTAGGGGGTGTAGTTGAACGTCTCGGCGGTGGCGATCTGCGCGGCGCGGACCGCGTCGATCGGGCCGGCGAGGGAGACCAGCCCGACGTCCTTCTGCATCGCCACCACGTCGTTGAGCAGCGGCGGGGCCACCCGCCGGACGGCCTGCGGCAGCACCACGTGTCGCATGGTCTGCCGGTAGGTCAGCCCGAGCGAGCGGGCCGCGGCGAGCTGGCTGGGGTGGACGGACTCGATGCCGGCCCGGAACACCTCGGCCAGGTACCCGCCGTAGGTGAGCACCAGCGCCAGCCCGCCGAGCACCAGCACCGGCGGCATCCCCCGCAACCGCAGGCCGGGCATGCCGAGGGTGAGCACGTACAGCACGATGATCAGCGGCAGGCCCCGGAAGGTGTACGTGTACCCGGCCGCGAGGGCCCGGACCGGGAAGAAGACCGGGCCGCGCAGCGTGCGCAGGAGCGCGACCAGCAGCCCGAGCAGCAGCGCGCCGGCCGCGCAGCAGACCAACAGCCGGATGTTGAGCCACAGGCCGGTGAGCACCGCCGGCAGCGCGTCCCGGGCGATCGTCGGGTCCGCGAAGGACTCCCGGACCCGGTCCCAGCCGGGCGCGCCGGTCACGGCGACGACCAGCAGCGTGCCGAGCGCCGCCGTGGACGCGGCGGCGACCAGCACGCTGGTGACGGTCTGCCGACGGCGGTACGCGGCCCGCCGCCGCTGCGCCTCGGAGGGGAGGTGGGGTGCCAGGGTCACGTGAGCTCGGCCGCCCCCGCGACCTGGGCCAGCCACTTCTGCTCCAACCGCTTGAGCGTGCCGTCGGCGGTGAGCTGGCCGACCGCCCCGCTGACGCAGGGGGTGAGCGGGGAGTTGCGGTCCAGCAGCAGCCCGAACGCCTCGGGGGTGCCGACCTGGGGAAGCTGCCCGACGATCTTCGTATCGGTGAGTTCCGCGCCGGTGATGTAGAAGGCGGTCGGCAGGTCCACCACGAGGCCGTCGATCTGCCCGTTCTGCAGGGCCTTCTTGGCGTCGTCGTTGCTGTTGTAGACCTGCGGCTCGGCCGTCGGCCTGACGACCTGGGTGATCGCCTGGTAGCTGGTGGTGCCGACCTGGGCGCCGAGCCTCGCGCCGCGCAGGTCGGCCAGGGTCTTCGTCCCGGCGATCTTCGCGGACTTCCGGGCGATCACGGCCTGCCGGACCAGATGGTACGGGCCGGAGAAGTCGACCGCCTTCTTGCGCTCCTCGGTGATGGAGAACTGGTTGATGTCGAAGTCGAACTCCTTCGGGCCGGGGGCGATGGCGGTGTCGAACTTCACCCGGGTCCAGGTGACGTCGGACTTGGCGTACCCGAGCTTCTCCGCCACGGCGTACGCCACGGCGGCCTCGAAGCCCTCGCCGTTGTCCGGCTTGTTGCCGGTGAACCAGGGTTCGTACGCCGGCTCGTCGGTGGCCACGGTGAGCTTGCCCGGCGTACGGGTCGGCAGGTTGTCCCTGGTGCAGGCCGGCCCCGCGGTGGCGGCGGGGGTGGCGGTGGCGGTGGGGGCGTCGTCCTGGGGCGCGCAGGCGGCGACCGCGACGAGGACGGTGCCGGCGGCGGTGAGCGCGAGGGCGCGGGGGCTGCTGGGCATGGCGGACAGCGTAGAGCCATAGACGGGCGTCGTGCAGGGTTGTCCCACCGTTCCGGTAGGGAATTTCGGCCGGTCGGTCCACCGCCGCGTGTCGGCCGCCGCACCGGCGGGACCCGCCGCGCGCCCCGGCGTGCCGGTGCTGGAAGAATCGCACCCCGTGAAGACGTTCGAGGAGTTGTTCGCCGAGCTGCAGGCCAAGGCCGCCGCCGGCACCCCCGGCTCGGGCACGGTGGCCGCGCTGGAGAAGGGGGTGCACTTCATCGGCAAGAAGGTCGTCGAGGAGGCGGCCGAGTCGTGGATGGCCGCTGAGCACGAGGGCCCGGAGCGGGCGGCCGAGGAGATCTCCCAGCTGCTCTACCAGGCGCAGGTGCTGATGCTCGCCACCGGTCTCGAACTCAAGGACGTCTACCGACATCTGTGAGTGCCCCGTCCGCTGATCTTCTCCACCGATCGAGGGAGCACTCCGCCATGCTGCGTGTCGCCATTCCGAACAAGGGCACCCTGGCCGAGCCGGCCGCGGGGATGCTGCGCGAGGCCGGTTACCGGCAGCGCCGCGACCCCAAGGACCTGGTCTGCCGGGACGAGGCCAACGACGTCGAGTTCTTCTACCTGCGTCCCCGCGACATCGCCACCTACGTCGGCTCCGGCGACCTGGACCTCGGCATCACCGGCCGGGACCTGCTGGTCGACTCCGGCGCCCCGGCCGAGGAGGTGGTGGACCTCGCCTTCGGCGGGGCCACCTTCCGGTTCGCCGCCCGCCCCGACACCATCGCCTCGCCGAAGGAGCTGGGCGGGCACCGGATCGCCACCGCGTACCCGGGGGTGGTCCGCCGCTACCTCGACGACCACGGGCTGACCGCCGACGTGATCCGGCTCGACGGCGCGGTGGAGAACGCCGTCCGCCTCGGCGTGGCCGACGTGGTGGCCGACGTGGTCTCCACCGGGGCGACCCTGCGCCAGGCCGGCCTGGCGATCGTCGGCGACCCGCTGCTGGTCTCCTCGGCGGTGCTGGTCCGCCGCGCCGAGGCCCCCGAGCACGCCCAGGAGGCGCAACTCCTGCGCCGGCTGCACGGGGTGCTGGTGGCCCGCCGCTACGTGATGCTCGCGTACGACGTGCCGGCTGGGCTGCTCGAGCGGGCCAGCTCGCTCACCCCCGGCATCGAGTCGCCCACCGTCTCGCCGCTGCACCGCGAGGGCTGGGTCGCGGTGCAGGCGATGGTGCGGAGCGACGACGTGCACCGGATCATGGACGAGCTGTACGAGCTGGGCGCCCGCGCCATCCTGGTGACCAACATCCACGCCTGCCGGCTGTGAGGCCGCCGCCCCGGGCGGTCGCCCTCGCCCTGGTGGTGCTCGGCGGGGCGGCCTCCGCGGCGCAGGGGGCGGGCAACGCCACGCTGGGGGCACGGGCCGGCGATCCGGTGCTCGGCGCGCTGGTCAACAACATCGGCGGGTGCCTGGTGGTCCTCGTGGGCCTGCTCGGCCTGCCGTCCACCCGGGCCGGGCTCGACGCGCTGCGGCGGGCCCGGCTGCCGTGGTGGACGTACCTCGGCGGGCTGGGCGGGGCGGTGATCGTGACGGTCGCCACGTATGTCGTCCCGGTGCTCGGGATCGCGGTCTTCACCATCGCCCAGGTGGCCGGGGGCAGCCTCGGCGGGCTCGCGGCGGACCGGGCCGGGCTGGCCCCGCTCGGGCGGCTGCGGCTGACCGGCCCCCGGGTCACCGGGGCGCTGCTCGGCGTCCTCGCCGTCGCCCTGGCCCAGCTCGGCCGGCCGGTCGGCGGCGTCGCCGTCGGCGGGGTCCTGCTCGCCGTCGTGGGCGGGGCGGCCGTCGCCCTCCAGTCCGCGCTCAACGGCCGGGTCGCCGCCGCCGGCACCCCCACGGCCGGCATCGCGATCAACTTCGCCGTGGGCACCGTGGTCATCGTGGTGGTGGCCGCGTTCGCCGGGGTCTTCACCGGCCCCGAGCCGACCTGGCCGGGCGACTGGTACCTGTATCTCGGCGGCCTGCTCGGCGTCGGCATCGTGCTGGCCCTGATGATCGGGGTCCGGGCGGTCGGGGTGCTGCGCACCGGGCTGGCCCTGGTCGCCGGCCAGCTCGGCGGCGCCCTGCTGCTGGACGTCGCGCTGCCCGGCGGGGCGGGGCTCCGGTGGCCGGTGCTGGTCGGCGCACTGCTCACCCTGCTGGCGGTGGTGGTCGCCGGCCGTGGCACCCGCCCACCGACTCCGGCCGGTCCGGTCGTCCCGGCATCCCCGTCGGCCCCGGCGTCCCGGTGAACCGGGTCGCAGGTGCGGGCAGGTGGTCGCGTGTGGCGGTGGGTGGGCCGGCGGGCCGGATGGCAGACTGGTGGGGTGAGCGATACCGAACCGGTTACCCTGCGGCCCCGCCGGATCCGGCTGGTGTGCTGGGTGTCGGCCGCCGTCCTGCTGGTGGTGTTCAGCCTGGTGGCCACCTCGCTGACCGGCGCGACCGGCAACGGCTACGGCAGCTTCCAGCGCGGGGACCAGCTCGCCATGATCGGCCTGGGCGTCTTCGGCGCGCTCGGCATTCTGCTGTTCACCCGGCCCCGGGTGGAGGCGGACACGCGCGGCGTGCGGGTGCGTAACGTCATCGGCTCGTACGAGCTGCCCTGGGAGGTCGTCCGGGGGGTGCGCTTCGACCGTGGCGCGCCGTGGGCGAGCCTGGAGCTGCACGACGACGACCTGCTGCCGATGGTGGCCCTCCAGGCAGCCGACAAGGAGCTGGCGGTCGAGGGGGTCCGCGCCCTGCGCCGGTTGCACCAGGCCCACCTCGCGGCCCTCGCCGCCCGCTGAGCCGCCGAGGTCAGGCCCCGGGCCGCAGGGGCGGCCGACCCGGGGGCTGAGCTGCGCGCCCGGTTTGGGAGCGGATCGGGTGGGGGTGTAGTCTTGCTGAGTCGACCAGACTGCCCCCGTGTTCCACGTGCGGGTGGTCTTGAAGCGGAGCGCCTGCTCCCACCCGAGTCGCCCCAGTCGGTGGCCGGGTCCGGTCACCGGTTCCGGGCACACCCCGGGCCCGGATGCGCGATCATGTGATCGTGCCGACCGGTCGAGCGGGCCCTGGCATATGCCGGGGCCTTCTGCTTTCCGGGTCGGCCTCCACCCTGGGGGCCGCGGAGTCGGCCACGCAGGAGACTCGACTCGAGGAGGCCCCATCAGCGTCGAACCACGCGTGAACGAGCAGATCCGGGCACGTGAGGTCCGCCTGGTCGGCCCCGAGGGTGAGCAGGTGGGCATCGTCCCGCTGGAGCGCGCCCTTCAGCTGGCTGCGGACGTCGACCTGGACCTGGTCGAGGTTGCGCCGATGGCGCGCCCGCCGGTGTGCAAGCTCATGGACTTCGGCAAGTTCAAGTACGAGAGCGCACTCAAGGCGCGCGAAGCGCGGCGTAACCAGCAGCAGACCGTCATCAAGGAGATGAAGCTCCGGCCGAAGATCGACCCGCACGACTACGAGACCAAGAAGGGTCACGTGGTGCGGTTCCTCAAGGCCGGCGACAAGGTCAAGGTGACGATCATGTTCCGCGGTCGCGAGCAGAGCCGCCCGGAGCTGGGCTACCGGCTCCTGCGCCGGCTCGAGTCCGAGATCACGGAGCTGGGATACGTCGAGGCCGCTCCGAAGCAGGACGGTCGAAACATGATCATGGTTCTCGCTCCGCACCGGGCCGTCAAGGCCTCCGCGGTCGCCGCGACGGCGTCCCGCGGTGCACCCCGGGACCGGGCTGCGGACGAGTTCGCCGCTCCGGCAGCCGGTGAGACCGCGGCAGTCGGCGAGACCGCACCAGCCGGTGAGACCGGCGCAGTCGCCGACAACAGCGGCGAGTAACAGGGGAGAAGACGTTTCAATGCCGAAGATGAAGAGCCACACGGGCATGGGCAAGCGGGTCAAGGTGACCGGCCGGGGCAAGCTCGTCACCGAGCAGGCCGGCAAGCGCCATCTCCTGGAGAAGAAGGCATCCACCCGCACCCGCCGGCTGACCGGCACCGTCGAGGTGGCCAAGGCCGACGTCAAGCGCATCAAGAAGCTGCTCGGCCGCTGACGCGCGCCACCTGAACCGAATAAGGAGTTGAGATGGCACGCGTCAAGCGGGCTGTGAACGCCCAGAAGAAGCGTCGTACCCTGCTGGAGGCCGCGAGCGGCTACCGCGGTCAGCGCTCCCGGCTGTACCGCAAGGCCAAGGAGCAGGTGCTGCACTCGATGCAGTACGCCTACCGGGACCGTCGTGACCGCAAGGGCGACTTCCGGCAGCTGTGGATCACCCGGATCAACGCGGGTGCCCGCGCCAACGGGATGACCTACAACCGGCTGATCCAGGGCCTGCGCCTGGCCGGTGTCGAGGTCGACCGGAAGATCCTGGCCGACATGGCCGTCAACGACGCCACCGCGTTCGCCGCGATCGTCGAGATCGCCCGCGTCGCCGTGGCGGCCGAGGGCACCGGTGGCGCGGCGGCCCAGGCCGCCTGATCCGCCAGCACCCGGCCGAGGCGCCCCCCGTGTCGTCCACGACGCACGGCGGGCGCCTCGGTCGCGCTACGGAGCCGGACACCATGCCCTTCACCCCACGTACCCCCAGGGTGGTCGCCGCCCGCCGGTTGCACCGGCGCCGCGACCGCGAAGCCGCCGGCCGGTTCCTCGCCGAGGGGCCGCAGGCCGTCCGGGAGGCCCTCGCCCGCCCCGGCACCGTCGTCGAGCTGTTCGGCACCCCGGGAGCCCTCGACCGGTACGCCGACCTGGCCGCCCGCGCCGCCCACGCCGACGTGCCGGTCTCCGAGGTCACCGACGACGCCCTCGCCGCGCTCACCGAGACCGTCGCCCCGCAGGGCCTGGTCGCCGTCTGCCGGCACCTGGACGTGCCGCTGGACGACGCGCTCGCCGCCGGCCCCCGCCTCGTCGCGGTGCTCGCCCAGATCCGCGACCCGGGCAACGCCGGCACCGTGCTGCGCACCGCCGACGCCGCCGGAGCCGGTGCCGTGGTCTTCGCCGGCGACGCGGTCGACCCGTACAACGGCAAGTGCGTGCGGGCCTCGGCCGGCAGCCTCTTCCACGTCGACGTGGTCCGCGCGCCCGACCCCCTCGCCGTGGTCGCCGCGCTGCGCGCCGCCGGGCTCTCGATTCTCGCCACCACCGGGTACGGCGACAGCGACCTCGACGACCTCGCCGACGCCGGCCGGCTGGCCGCCCCTACCGCCTGGTTGTTCGGCTCGGAGGCGCACGGGCTGCCCGAGGAGCTGGCCGCCGCCGCCGACGCCCGGGTGCGGGTGCCGCTGCACGGGCGCGCCGAGAGCCTGAACCTGGCTGCGGCTGCCGCCGTGTGCCTGTACGCTTCAGCGAGAGCACTGCGCTGACGCCCGAGCGCGTCCGCACCCGGTATCGGGTGCCCGGCCGGCGGCGCGGTTCCAGCACAGGGGAGTCGTCCACATGATGAACGCGTCACGGCGTTCGTTTACCCAGCCCGCCGGTGTCGGCGGGCGGCGGGCCTGACCCTTCCCCCTGCGCGACCTCCCACCGGCGGGCTGCGGCACAGCCGCGCGTCCGTAGACTCGCTTCGCCGCCCGTGCAGGGCCGGTGCCGCCGTGAGGGAGTGCCCGTACGCCATGACCTATCGCAACGATCCGTACGACCCGAAGCAGGTCGCCCTGCTCGCCCCGGACGCCCTGGCCGGGGCCGTGGCCGACGCCGAGCAGGCGTTCGCCGCCGCCGCCGACCCGGACGCGCTGACCGCGCTGCGTCCCGCCCACCTCGGTGACCGGTCCCCGGTCTCGCTGGCCCGCCGGGAGATCGGCGCGCTGCCGCCGGCCGCGAAGTCCGACGCCGGCAAACGGGTCAACGAGGCCCGCCGGGCGATCGAGGCCGCCTACGCCGCCCGCGCCGAGGTCCTCGAACGCGAGCAGGCCGAGCGGGTGCTGGTCACCGAGCGGGTCGACGTCACGCTGCCCTTCGACCGCCGGCCGCGCGGCGCCCGGCACCCGCTGAGCACGCTGATGGAGCAGATCAGCGACCTGTTCGTCGGGATGGGCTACGAGGTGGCCGAGGGGCCCGAGGTCGAGCTGGAATGGACCAACTTCGACGCCCTCAACATCCTCGCCGACCACCCGGCGCGCGGTCTGATGGACACCTTCCACATCGCACCGCCGCCGGGCGCGGAGAGCTCCGGGCTGGTGCTGCGCACCCACACCTCACCGGTGCAGGCGCGCACCATGCTGACCCGTAAGCCGCCGATCTACGTGGTGGTGCCCGGCCGGGTGTACCGCACCGACGAGCTGGACGCCACCCACGCCCCCGTGTTCCACCAGGTCGAGGGCCTGGTGGTGGACAAGGGGATCACCATGGCGCACCTGCGCGGCACCCTCGACCACTTCGCCCGGGCCATGTTCGGCGAGGGCGCGAAGACCCGTTGGCGGCCGCACTACTTCCCGTTCACCGAGCCGTCCGCCGAGTTCGACGTGTGGTTCCCGGAGCACCGCGACGGGCCGCGCTGGGTCGAGTGGGGCGGCTGCGGCATGGTCAACCCCCGGGTGCTGCGCGCCTGCGGGATCGACCCGGAGGCCTACTCAGGATTCGCCTTCGGCATGGGCATCGACCGGACCGTGATGTTCCGCCACGGGGTCAGCGACATGCGGGACATGGCCGAGGGCGACGTGCGGTTCACCCGCGCGTTCGGGGCCGGGGCGTAGACGGTGCGGGCACGAGTAACGGAAACGGTGATCTGAGTCATGCGAGTCTCTGTCAGCTGGCTGCGGGAGTGCGTCGACCTCCCGACCGACCTGCCCGCCGAGGACCTGGAGCAGGCGTTGGTCGACCTCGGCATCGAGGTCGAGTCGATCGTGGACCTGCGGGCCACGGTCACCGGCGCCCTGGTCGTCGGCAAGGTCCTGGAGGTCGAGGAACTCACCGGCTTCAAGAAGCCGATCCGGTTCTGCCGGGTCGATGTCGGCGCGGCCAACGGAACCGGTGAGCCGCAGGAGATCGTCTGCGGGGCGCGTAACTTCGCCCCCGGTGACCGGGTGGTGGTGATCCTCCCCGGCGGCGTGCTGCCCGGCGGATTCGCCATCGGCGCGCGCAAGACGTACGGGCGCAACTCCCACGGCATGATCTGCTCCGCCAAGGAGCTGGGCCTGGGCGACGACCACTCGGGCATCATCGTGCTGTCCGAGGACGTCAAGGCGCTGCCCGGCGACGACGCCCGCCCGGTGGTCGGGCTCGACGACGTGGTCGTCGAGGTGGAGATCACCCCGGACCGGGGGTACGCCCTGAGCGTCCGCGGCATCGCCCGGGAGTTGGCGCACGCCCTCGGCGTGCCGTTCCGCGATCCGGGCCTGGCGCCCGCCCCGGCCGGGACGGTCGAGCCGGCGTACCCGGTCGAGGTGCGCGACACCGTCGGCTGCGACCGGTTCACCGCCCGGATGGTGCGCGGGATCGACCCGACCGTGTCGACCCCGGGCTGGATGCAACAGCGGCTCACGGTGGCCGGGGTGCGCAGCATCTCGCTGCCGGTCGACGTCACCAACTACGTGATGCTCGAACTGGGCCAGCCGATGCACGCCTTCGACGCCGACCGGATCTCCGGGCCGCTGGTGGTGCGCCGGGCCGGGGCGGGGGAGAAGCTGACCACCCTGGACGGGGTGGCCCGCATTCTGACCGCCGAGGACATGGTGATCTGCGACGAAAGCGGGCCCATCTCGCTCGCCGCGGTGATGGGCGGCGAGACCAGCGAGGTCCTCGCGTCCACCACCGACGTGCTGTTCGAGGCCGCGCACTGGGACCCGGTGATGGTCGGGCGCACCGCCCGCCGGCACAAGCTGTTCAGCGAGGCGGCGAAGCGCTGGGAGCGGGGCGTCGACCCGGCCCTGGCGCTGGTCGCCGTCGAGCGGGCGGTACGGCTGCTCACCGAACACGCCGGCGGCACCCCCGGGGCGGAGATCCTCGACCTCGACCACGTCCGGCCGCGTACCCCGGTCACCCTGCCGGCGGACCTGCCGAGCCGGCGGGTCGGGGTCGCCTACTCCCCGGAGCGGGTGGTGTCCCTGCTGGAGCAGGTCGGCTGCCGCGTCACCCGGGGCGTCGACCGGCTGGGCGAGGACCCGGGCGCGGCCGGGGTCCCAACTGCCGGGGGTGCCGACGTGCTCACCGTCGTCCCGCCGACCTGGCGTCCGGACCTCACCGACCCCGCCGACCTGGTCGAGGAGGTGGTCCGCCTCGACGGGTACGACCGGGTCCCGTCGGTGCTGCCCACCGCGCCGCCCGGCCGGGGGCTGACCTGGCAGCAGCGCCGCCACCGGGCCGTGGCCCGCTCGCTCGCCGAGCGTGGGTACGTCGAGGTGCTCGCCCACCCGTTCGTCGCCGGTGAGCTGGCCGACCTGCTCGGACTGCCCGCCGACGACCCGCGCCGCCCGGCGGTGCGGGTGGCCAACCCGCTGTCGGAGGAGGAGCCGCTGCTGCGCACCATGCTGCTCGGCCCGCTGCTCGGCATCCTCAAGCGCAACCTCGGCCGGGGCCACCGCGACGTCGCCGTCTACGAGATCGGCACGGTCTTCCACCCGCGTCCCGGCGTCGGCGCCCCGCCCGCGATGGGCGTGGACCGGCGGCCCACCGCCGCCGAGTTCGCCGCCGCCGACGCGGTCGTGCCCGATCAGCCCCGGCACGTCGCCGTGGCGCTGGCCGGTGACATCGAGCCGGCCGGCTGGTGGGGCGCCGGCCGGCCGGCCGGCTGGGCGGACGCGGTCGAGGCCGCCCGGGCGGTGCTCGCCGCCGCCGACATCCCCGCCGACCGGATCGAGGTGCGGGCCGCCGAGCACTCGCCCTGGCACCCGGGCCGCTGCGCCGAGCTGCTGGTCGACGGGACCGTCGTCGGCCACGCCGGTGAGCTGCACCCGGCCGTGGTGGCCGCGCTGGAGCTGCCCCGGCGCACCAGCGCCATGGAGCTGGACCTGGACGCGCTGCCGCCCGCCCCGGTCGCCCCGGCCCCGACGATCTCCGGCTTCCCGCCGGCGCTGATCGACGTGGCGCTGGTGGTGGACGAGCGGGTGCCCGCCGCCGAGGTGCAGCGGGCCCTCGTCGAGGGCGCCGGCGAGCTGCTGGAGGGCGTCCGGCTGTTCGACGTGTACGCCTCCGGGCAGCTCGGCGCGGGGCGCCGGTCGCTGGCGTACAAGCTGACCTTCCGCGCCCCCGACCGGACGCTGACGGTCGAGGAGGCGGTGGCGGCCCGCGACGCGGCCGTCGCCCGCGCGGCGGAGCGCTTCGGGGCCACGCTGCGCGGCGCCTGAGGTGTGTCGAGGGGCCTCTTCCCGTGGGAAGAGGCCCCTCGACCGATCGGGGCGGTGAACGGCAGGGTGGCGACCGTCACTCCCACATGCTCATGCAGTGCCCCGTATGACCTTGCAGCCACCTGCCGGGGCCGGGTAGCCTCCTCTGCATAGACATGCGGAGGTGGGAATGGGTATCCGAGTTGCGGTAGCGGGGGCGAGCGGTTACGCCGGGGGCGAGTTGCTGCGCCTGGTCGCCGGCCACCCCGAGCTCGACCTGGTCGCCGCCACCGCGCACCGCCAGGCGGGCGCGCCGGTCACCGCCGTACACCCGCAGCTCGTCGGGCTGGACCTGGTGTTCGCGGCGACCGAGCCGGCGACCCTGGCCGACGCGGACCTGGTCTTCCTGGCCCTGCCGCACGGCGAGTCGGCGGCCCTGGCCGCCGCCCTGCCGGAGACGGTCCGGGTGGTCGACCTGGGCGCGGACCACCGGCTGCGCGACGCCGCCGCCTGGACGCGGTACTACGGCGGTGCGCACGCCGGGACCTGGACCTACGGCCTGCCCGAACTGCCCGGCCAGCGCGCCGCGATCGCCACCGCGACCCGGGTCGCCAACACCGGCTGCTACGCGGTGGCCACCACGCTCGCGCTCGCCCCGCTTGTCGCGGCCGGCGCGGTCGACCCCGCCGACGTGGTGGTGGTCGCCGCCTCCGGCACCTCCGGCGCGGGCCGGGCCGCCAAGGCGAACCTGCTCGGCAGCGAGGTGATGGGCGACCTGTCGCCGTACAAGGTGGGGGCCCACCAGCACGTGCCGGAGATCAAGCAGGCCACCGGCGCGACCAGCCTCTCCTTCACCCCGCTCCTCGCGCCGATGCCGCGCGGCATCCTCGCCACGGTCACCGCCGTGCCGACCGGCTCCGGCATCGACCCTCGCGCGGTCCTGGCGGAGGCGTACGCGGACGCGCCGTTCGTACATGTGCTGCCCGAGGGGGCCTGGCCGCACACCGCCGCCACCCTCGGCTCGAACTCCTGCCACCTCCAGGCGGGTGTCGACGTCGACTCCGGTCGGGTGATCGTGGTCAGCGCGATCGACAACCTCGGCAAGGGCGCGGCCGGCCAGGCCGTGCAGTGCGCCAACCTGATGCTCGGTCTGCCGGAGACCACGGGCCTGTCCGTCTGGGGGGTCGCACCGTGAGCGCGAGGAGTGCAGCGGAGCGGAGCCCCGCAGTCGCGAACGAAAGGTGGATTCCGTGAGCGCGAGGAGTGCAGCGGAGCGGAGCCCCGCAGTCGCGAACGAAAGGCTGGCACAGTGACTGTCACCACACCGAAGGGATTTCGGGCCGCCGGGGTTGCCGCCGGGCTCAAGGGCAGCGGTGCCAGCGACATCGCCCTGGTCGTCAACGACGGCCCGGACGCCGGGATCGCCGGCGTCTTCACCGCCAACCGGGTCAAGGCCGCGCCGGTGCTGTGGACCCAGCAGGTGGTCCGCGGCGGCGTGGCCCGCGCCGTGGTGCTGAACTCCGGTGGCGCGAACGCCTGCACCGGCCCGGCCGGCTTCCAGGACACCCACGCCACCGCCGAGCACACCGCCGCCGCGCTGACCTCGGCCAGCCCCCGCCTGCGGCTCGGCGCCGCCGACGTCGCGGTCTGCTCCACCGGCCTGATCGGCGAGCGGCTGCCGATGCCGAAGCTGCTGCCCGGCGTGCGGGCGGCGATCCGGGGCCTGTCCCGCGGCGGCGGCGCCGCCGCGGCCGAGGCGATCATGACCACCGACACCCGGCCGAAGACCACCGTGGCCGCCGGCAGCGGCTGGACCGTCGGCGGCATGGCCAAGGGCGCCGGCATGCTCGCCCCGGCCATGGCGACGATGCTCTGCGTGCTGACCACCGACGCGGTGGCCGGGCCGGCGGCGCTCGACGCCGCGCTGCGCGCCGCCTGCCGGGTCACCTTCGACCGGATCGACTCCGACGGCTGCATGTCCACCAACGACACCGTGCTGCTGCTGTCCAGCGGCTCGTCCGGCATCGAGCCGACGCCGGCGGAGCTGACCGCCGCCGTCACCGCCGCCTGTCACGACCTGGCCCAGCAGCTCATCGCCGACGCCGAGGGCGCCACCAAGCAGATCACCATCGACGTGGTCGGCGCCGCGAGCGAGGACGACGCGGTCGAGGTGGGCCGGTCGGTGGCCCGCAACAACCTGGTCAAGACGGCGCTGTTCGGCAACGACCCGAACTGGGGCCGGATCCTCGCCGCCGTCGGCACCACCGCCGCCGCGTTCGAGCCGGACGCCGTCGACGTCGCCGTGAACGGGATCTGGGTGTGCCGCTCCGGCACCGCCGCCGAGGACCGCTCCAAGGTGGACCTCACCGGGCGGGACGTGACGATCCGGATCGACCTGCACGCCGGCGACGCGGAGGCCACCGTGTGGACCAACGACCTGTCGCACGCCTACGTGCACGAGAACTCGGCGTACTCGACGTGAGCGCGAGGAACGCAGCGCAGCGGAGTCCCGCAGTCGTGATCGGAAGGTGGGCATCGTGAGCGCGAGGAACGCAGCGCAGCGGAGTCCCGCAGTCGTGATCGGAAGGTGGGTACGGTGAGTCTCACCGCGGATCTCACCCGGGCCCAGGCGAAGGCCGAGACCCTGATCGAGGCGCTGCCCTGGCTGGCTCGCCTCTCCGGCACCACCGTCGTGGTCAAGTACGGCGGCAACGCGATGGTCGACCCCGACCTCCAGCGGGCCTTCGCCGCCGACATGGTGTTCCTGCGCTACGCCGGCCTCAAGCCGGTCGTCGTGCACGGCGGCGGGCCGCAGATCTCCGCGATGCTCGGTCGGCTCGGCATCGACAGCGAGTTCAGGGGCGGCCTGCGGGTCACCACCCCCGAGGCGATGGACGTCGTGCGGATGGTGCTGGTCGGCCAGGTCGGCCGGGAGCTGGTCGGGCTGATCAACGCGCACGGCCCGTACGCCGTCGGCCTCTCCGGCGAGGACGCCGGCCTGTTCACCGCCGTGCGCCGCCCGGCGTACGTCGACGGGGAGCCGGTGGATGTCGGCCAGGTCGGCGACGTCGAGTCGGTCGACCCGTCGGCGGTGACCGACCTGATCGCGGCCGGCCGCATCCCGGTGATCTCCACCGTCGCGCCGGACGTCGACGGGGTGCTGCACAACCTCAACGCCGACACCGCCGCCGCCGCGCTCGCGATCGCGCTCGAGGCCCGCAAGCTGGTCGTCCTCACCGACGTCCCCGGCCTCTACGCGAACTGGCCCGACACCGACAGCCTGGTCAGCGAGATCACCACCGACGACCTGGCGGAGCTGCTGCCGTCCCTGGAATCGGGGATGGTCCCGAAGATGGAGGCCTGCCTGCGGGCGGTGCGCCACGGCGTGCCCGCAGCACACGTAGTCGATGGCCGGGTCGCCCACTCCACGCTGCTTGAGGTCTTCACCTCGGAAGGGTTCGGAACGATGGTCGTGAGCGCGAGGAGTGAGCCTGCGAGCCCCGCAGTCGGGAACAGGAAAGGCTCGGTGAGCGCGAGGAGTGAGCCTGCGAGCCCCGCAGTCGGGAACAGGAAAGGCTCGGTTTCGTCATGAGCACGCTGGTGGACCGCTGGCGGCAGTCGTTGATGGACAACTACGGCACCCCGCCGCTCGCGCTGGTGTCCGGCTCCGGCGCGGTCGTGGTCGACGACGCCGGCCGGGAGTACGTCGACCTGCTCGGCGGCATCGCGGTCAACGCGCTCGGCCACGCCCACCCGGCCGTGGTGGCCGCCGTGTCCCGGCAGGTCGCCACCCTCGGGCACGTGTCGAACCTGTTCGTCGCCGAGCCGCCGGTGGCCCTGGCCGAGCTGCTGCTGGCCCTCGCGGGCCGGCGCGGCCGGGTCTTCTTCGCCAACTCCGGCGCCGAGGCCAACGAGGCCGCGTTCAAGCTGTCCCGGCTCACCGGGCGTACCCACGTCGTGGCGACCGTCGGTGGCTTCCACGGCCGGACCATGGGCGCGCTCGCGCTCACCGGCCAGCCCGCCAAGGCCGACCCGTTCCGCCCGCTGCCCGGCGATGTCACCCACGTCCCGTACGGCGACGCGGCGGCCCTCGCCGAGGCGGTGACCGACGCGACCGCCATGGTCATCCTGGAGCCGATCCAGGGCGAGAACGGCGTCGTCGTCCCGCCGGCCGGCTACCTCACCGAGGCCCGGCGGATCACCGCCCGGCACGGCGCACTGCTGGTCCTCGACGAGGTGCAGACCGGCGTCGGCCGCACCGGGCACTGGTTCGCGCACCAGGCCGAGGGCGTCGAACCCGACATCGTCACCCTCGCCAAGGGCCTCGGGGGCGGCCTGCCCATCGGCGCCTGCCTGGCCTTCGGCCGGGCCGCCGACCTGCTCAGGGCCGGCTCCCACGGCACCACCTTCGGCGGCAACCCGGTGAGCTGCGCCGCCGCCCTCGCGGTGGTGTCGACCATCGCCAGCGAGGGGCTGCTCGACCACGTCAAGCGGGTCGGTGAGCGGCTGCGCCGGGGCGTCGAGGCGCTCGGCCACCCCCTCGTGGCCGAGGTGCGCGGCGCGGGCCTGCTGCTCGGGATCGTGCTCACCGCCGACGTGTCCGGCCCGCTGGCGACCGCGCTGCGCGAGGCCGGGTTCCTGGTCAACCCGGTGCAGCCCGGCGTGGTCCGGCTCGCCCCGCCGCTGGTCCTCACCACCGACCAGGTCGACGCCTTCCTGGCCGCCCTGCCCGCCGCCCTCGACGCCGCCACCACCCCGGAGGCCACCGCATGACCCGCCACCTGCTGCGCGACGACGACCTCTCGCCGGCCGGGCAGTCGGCCGTGCTGGACCTGGCCGCCCGGATGAAGGCCGAGCGGTACACCCACAAGCCGCTGGCCGGCCCGCGGTCGGTGGCGGTGCTGTTCGACAAGCAGAGCCTGCGTACCCGGATCTCGTTCGACGCCGGCATCGCCGAGCTGGGCGGCCACCCGCTCGTGGTGGACACCCAGGTCACCCACTTCGGCCGGGGTGAGGCCCTCGCCGACGCCGGCCGGGTGCTGTCCCGGTACGTGGCCGCGATCGTGCTGCGCACCCACGGTGACGACCGGATCGCCGAGGTCGCCGCCGGGGCGAGCGTGCCGGTGATCAACGCCCTCACCGACGGCTTCCACCCCTGCCAGCTCCTGGCCGACCTGCTCACCGTCCGCGAGCGGTTCGGCGACACCCGGGGCCGCACCCTGGCGTACGTCGGGGACGCGGCGAACAACATGGCGCACTCGTACCTGCTGGCCGGGGCGACCGCCGGGATGCACGTGCGGGTCGCCGGGCCGGACGGGTTCGACCCCGACCCCGAGGTGGTCACCCGGGCGGCGGAGATCGCCGCCGGCACCGGCGGGTCGGTGCGGGTGCTGCGCGACCCGGTGGAGGCGGTCCGGGACGCCGACGTGCTGGCCACCGACACCTGGACCTCGATGGGGCAGGAGTCCGACGGGCTGGACCGGATCACCCCGTTCCTGCCGTACCAGCTCAACAAGGAACTGATCGGGCACGCCGCGCCGGACGCGATCGTGCTGCACTGCCTGCCCGCGCACCGGGGTGAGGAGATCACCGACGAGGTGCTCGACGGCCCGCAGAGCGCGGTGTTCGACCAGGCGGAGAACCGGCTGCACGCCCAGAAGGCGCTGCTGGCGTACCTGCTGGAGAGCCCGGAATGACCGCCCCGCTGACCCGCGCCGCCCGGCACGCCCGCATCGTCGAGCTGATCCGCGACAAGGCGGTCCGCTCGCAGACGGAGCTGGCCGACCTGCTCGCCGGCGACGGCGTGGGAGTCACCCAGGCCACCCTGTCGCGGGACCTGAAGGAGCTGGGCGCGGTCACCGCCCGGGGCGGCGACGGGCGGCTCCTGTACGTCATCCCCGAGGACGGCCACCGGCCGCTGCGCGACGCCGAGGCCGCCCCGGCCCGGCTGATCCGGCTGCTGCGGGAGCTGCTCAACGAGGTCGACTCCAGCGGCAACATCGCCGTGCTGCGCACCCCGCCGGGCGCAGCCCAATACCTGGCCAGCGCGTTGGACCGAGCGGGCCTGCCCGAGGTCGTCGGCACCATCGCTGGCGACGACACCATCCTCGTCGTGGCCCGCGAGGTCGTCGGCGGTGCCGCGTTGGGCGAGAAGCTCGCCGCGTGGTCCCGCCGGGAAGAGAACGTTGAAGGGAGCAACACACCATGACCGAGCGGGTCGTCCTTGCGTACTCCGGGGGGTTGGACACCTCCGTCGCGATTCCGTACCTGGCCGAGCAGACCGGCGCCGAGATCATCGCGGTGGCGGTGGATGTCGGGCAGGGCGGCGAGAACCTCGACGCCATCCGGCAGCGCGCCCTGGACTGCGGGGCCGTCGAGTCCGAGGTGGTGGACGCGCGCGACGAGTTCGCCGCCGAGTACTGCCTGCCGGCGATGCGGGCCAACGCCCTCTACATGGACCGGTATCCGCTGGTCTCCGCGCTGTCCCGGCCGCTGATCGTCAAGCACCTGGTGGCCGCGGCCCGCAAGCACGGCGGCACCATCGTGTCGCACGGCTGCACCGGCAAGGGCAACGACCAGGTCCGCTTCGAGGTCGGCCTGGCCGCGCTCGCCTCCGACCTGAAGATCATCGCCCCGGCCCGGGACTTCGCCTGGACCCGGGACAAGGCGATCGCCTTCGCCGAGGAGAAGGGCCTGCCGATCGACGTGTCGGCCAAGTCGCCGTACTCGATCGACCAGAACCTGTGGGGCCGGGCCGTGGAGACCGGCTTCCTGGAGGACATCTGGAACGCCCCCATCGAGGACCTGTACTCGTACACGTCGGACCCGGCGCAGGAGCGCGACGCCGACGAGGTGGTCATCACCTTCGACGCCGGCGTGCCGGTCGCGATCGACGGCGAGACCGTCACCCCGTACCAGGCGATCCTGGAGCTGAACCGGCGGGCGGGCGCGCAGGGCGTCGGCCGGCTCGACATGGTCGAGGACCGCCTGGTCGGCATCAAGAGCCGCGAGGTGTACGAGGCCCCCGGCGCGATCGCGCTGATCGCCGCCCATCAGGAGCTGGAGGCGGTCACCGTCGAGCGGGACCTGGCTCGGTTCAAGAAGGGCGTCGACCAGCGCTGGGGCGAGTTGGTCTACGACGGCCTCTGGTTCTCGCCGCTGAAGAAGGCCCTGGACGCCTTCATCGACGACGCCCAGCAGCAGGTCTCCGGCGAGGTGCGGCTCACCCTGCACGGCGGCCGGGCCACCGTCACCGGCCGGCGCTCCGAGGCCAGCCTGTACGACTTCGGCATGGCCACCTACGACACCGGCGACACGTTCGACCAGTCCCTGGCCAAGGGCTTCGTGCAGTTGTGGGGCCTGCCCAGCAAGATGGCCGCCGCGCGGGACGCCCGGTTGGTTGGCTCCTGACCGTGGGAACCACAATGGGTGGCGTGGACGACAAGAGCCTCACCGAGAACAGCGCCGCGACCAACCGTACGAGCCTGTGGGGCGGCCGGTTCGCCGGCGGCCCCTCCGAAGCCCTGGCCCGGCTGTCGGTCAGCGTGCAGTTCGACTGGCGCCTCGCCCCGTACGACCTCGCCGGGTCCCGGGCGCACGCCCGGGTCCTGGCGGGCGCGGGCCTGCTCGACCCGGGGGAGCTGGGTCGCATCCTCGCCGCCCTGGACGACCTGGAGGCCGCCTGCGCCTCCGGGTCGTTCCGCCCCACCGTGGACGACGAGGACGTGCACACCGCCCTGGAACGCGGGCTGCTGGAGCGCCTCGGCAGCCTCGGCGGCAAGCTGCGCGCCGGCCGGTCCCGCAACGACCAGGTCGCCACCGACCTGCGGCTCTACCTGCGCGACCACGCCCGGGGCGTGGCCGCCCGGCTGGTCGAGCTGGCCGAGGCCCTCACCGAGCAGGCCGAGCGGCACGTCGACACGGCCGCGCCGGGGATGACCCACCTCCAGCACGCCCAGCCGGTCACCTTCGGCCACTGGCTGCTGGCCCACGTGCAGCCGCTGCTGCGCGACCTGGACCGGATGCGGGACTGGGACCACCGGGCCGCAGTCAGCCCGCTCGGGGCGGGCGCGCTCGCCGGCTCCGGCCTGCCGCTGGACCCGGTGGCCGTCTCGAAGGAGCTGGGCTTCCGCACGTCCTTCGCCAACTCGATGGACGCCGTGGCTGACCGGGACTTCGTCGCCGAGTTCCTCTTCATCACCGCGATGATCGGGGTGCACCTGTCCCGCCTCGGCGAGGAGGTGGTGCTGTGGACGTCGCACGAATTCGGCTGGGTCGAGCTGGACGACGCCTTCGCCACCGGCTCGTCGATCATGCCGCAGAAGAAGAACGCGGACATCGCCGAGCTGGCCCGGGGCAAGTCCGGTCGGCTCGTCGGTGGCCTGGTGAGCGTGCTGACCATGCTCAAGGGCCTGCCGATGGCGTACGACCGGGACATGCAGGAGGACAAGGAGCCGGCCTTCGACGCGGTCGACACCCTGGAGCTGCTGCTGCCGGCCCTCGCCGGGATGATCTCCACGATGACCGTCCGCGTCGACCGCCTGGTGGCCGCCGCCCCCGTCGGCTTCTCCCTGGCCACCGAGGTCGCCGACTGGCTGGTCCGCCGCAACGTGCCGTTCCGGGACGCGCACGAGATCACCGGCAGGCTGGTCGCGCTCTGCGCGGTCCGCGAATGCGCCCTCGACGAGGTCTCCGACGCCGACCTGGCGACGGTCAGCGAGCACCTCGACCCGTCGGTGCGCGACGTGCTCTCGGTCTCCTCGGCCCTGGCCGCGCGGATCACCCCCGGCTCCACCGGCCCCGGCCCGGTCGCCGACCAGCTCGCCGCCGCCGCCGACCAGCTCGCCGGCTGGCGGGAGTGGGCCGCCGAGCAGGTAGTGCCCCGCTGACGACGCCGTCCTGACGCGGCGCGCGGGAGCCCCCGCGCGCCGCGCTCAGCCGGCCGCCGGGCGGTCCCGGCTCAGCCGGCCGTCGGGCGGTCCCGCTTCGGCAGCTTCGCCACCACCGCCTCGTACGAGGCGTCCACCGCCTCGCGCAGCTCGTCGCCGTCGATCGCGCCGGTCAGCCGCAGGCTGTTCCACCCCGACCGGCCGAGGTAGGGGGAGGGGACCACGTCGTCGGGGAAGCGGTGCAGCCACTCGTCGGCCAGTTCCCGGGTCGGGCCGCACTTGACGCCCACCCGCTGGCCCGACTCGGGGCCGAGGAAGGCGAAGATGCGCCCGCCCACCTTCACCACCTCGCCGTCGTCCCAGGGCCGGTCCAGCCACGCCCCCGGCTTCGCCAGGCAGTACGCCAGCAGCTCCGCGCGCTCCATCACCTTTCCCGCCCCTCGCCGGTCCCGGCGTCGACCCGACCGGTGAGCCGCTCGTAGCGCTGCCGGGCGGCCTGGGGCGTGCCGAGGCCCAGCCCGTAGGCGATGGACTGCCAGGTCAGCCCCCGGTCGCGGGCGAGTCGGAGCAGCCCGGCCTCCAGCGCGTCCAGTTCCGCCCGCACGTGCGGCACGAGGGTGAGCGCGGCCACCAGGTCGGCGGAGTCGACCGGCTCCTCGTCGGCGGTCAGCTCGGCCCCGCCGGCGGCCAGCGCGGTCACCAGGGCCACCGCCTCGTACGGGTCCGGCACGTACGGGTTGGTGTGGCGTCGGCGGCGCGCGTCGTCAGACGCGTGCCGCTCGGCGATTCGGGTCAACGCGGCATAGGTGCGCTGCGCCCGGGCGCGGCCGGGGTCGGGGGCGGTGAACGGATCCTGCTGCGTTGCGGTCATGCCACCGAGTCCAGCAGGCAAACGAACAGTTGTCAACAGAGCGTTTAAATCCCTTGCTTGTCGAGGTCGCGCCGGCGCAAGAAGCGCGTGCCTCGTCCTCTCGCTGGTTGTGGCTGGGCTGGTCGTAGGCTCGCGGGATGGCATTGCAGATCACGGTCAACGCCGGTCCGGAGCACGTGGACGCCGCTGCGCAGATCTGGGCCGAGACCACGGCGGCGCGGGACGGCGCTGAGGACGTCGCGCCGCTTGAGTCGGCTCGTCCGCTGATCCGGACTGTGCTGGACAGTTCACCGCGGTCGGTGCTGCTCGTGGCTGACGACGACGGGCGGACAATCGGATTTGCGGCGATGGAACCGTGGGGGCGGGCACACGAGGATCAAGCGATCGCGGAGGTCCGCTATGTCGGGGTCAGCCCGGGTGCCTGGGGTGAAGGCGTCGGACGACGGCTGATGGCGGCGGTCCCGGACGTGCTGGCGCAGGCAGGGTACGAGCAGGCGGTGCTGATGGTGTACACCGACAACACGCGGGCCGTGCGGCTGTACGAAGGCCTCGGCTGGCGTGTCCAGGGGACGCCGGTACCGCATCCGCGCAGCGGCAGGCTTGAGCAGTTGTACGTCCTCGACGTATCCGGTGGCGACGCGCGATGAGCGTCGGAGTGGGTTGAGGCGGGCCGCCGAGCCCACGACGGTTTACAACGAAGGCATTTCGGGTGCGCGCTACCTCGAATAAAGGGCACCCGTCCGTTTGTGGAAGGTGCCATTTTTCTGCGCGGACTCGATCCCGGCCCGCTTGCCGGGACAGCGCCGATGGTGGTTGTGCAGGGACATCAGGCGTGGAATCCTCGGTGCCGAGAAAAGGGGATATCTATGATCAGAGTTGCCGTGACCAGTGTCTTCGTCGACGACCAGGAGAAGGCGCTGGGCTTCTACACGGACGTGCTGGGCTTCGCGGTGGGGCACGACATCCCGCTCGGCGGTGGTGCCCGGTGGCTCACCGTCGTCTCGCCGGCCGACCCCGACGGCGTTCACCTGCTGCTGGAGCCGAACGGCTCGCCGGTGGCGCAGGCGTACCAGCAGGGACTGCGCGCGGCAGGGCTGCCGGTGATCATTTTCGCCGTGGACGACCTGGCGAAGGAACACGAGCGGCTCACCGGTCTCGACGTCACGTTCACCGCCCCGCCGGCCCCGACCGGACCGGTCCTCTCGGCGGTCCTCGACGACACCTGCGGCAACCTGGTCATGCTTCAGCAGCCGCTCGGCTGAACAGCCGGGCCGCGAAGGCGAGACAGCGCCGAGAAGCCTGTTCCAGCGAGGAGCACCCCTGTGCAGGTGGGCGGCGGCCAGCGTCGCTCCCGGTTAAATGGCGAGCCACGGCCACCTGACACCGGTATGGTCCTGGGCGTGCCACGGGAGCGTTCACGCTGCCGGAAAGCAACTGCCGCACCAGGCGTAACCCCGGCCCCGCCCGGCGGTTGTCGGGTTGGGTTGATCGGGCGAGTGCTCACCGACGTACGAGTCAACCGGCCTCCCGAACCGAGCTGGGCCGTCCGCCAGTGCCCCGATGGCGTCACACCCCGCGGTTATCTTTGCCGTCGCCGCTGACGAACTGCCCTGATTGAGGAGACCGTGCCCGAGACAAGCCTTGTCGCCGAGAGCAGTCCCACGCCGGCACCCGCACACTGGAAACGCAACGTGGCGCTTTTCCTGTCCGGCCAGACCGTGTCGCTGTTCGGTTCAATGATCGTCCAGTACGTGGTCATGTGGTATGTCACGCTGGAGACCAAGTCCGGCCTGGCGATCGCGCTCTACGCCGTCTGCGCGTTCGCCCCCCAGGGTGTCGTGTCGATCTTCGGCGGGGTGCTGGCCGACCGGATGAACCGCAAGACGCTGACGATCATCGCCGACGCGGGCATTGCGGCGGCGACCCTGGTCCTGGCCCTGTTGATGTTGAACGGCATCACGGAACTGTGGGTGATCCTGCTGGCGGTCGCGGTCCGGTCCTTCGGGGCCGGGGTGCAGACACCGACGGTGCAGGCGATCATCCCGCAGATCGTGCCGGCCGACCAGCTGATGCGGGTCAACGGCATGTTCCAGACCACCGGCTCCGCGATGGCGCTGCTGGCTCCGGCGGTGGCTGCCGCCATCTACGCCGGTTTCGGAGTGGTGCCGATCTTCTTCCTGGACGTGATCACCGCCGTGATCGGCATCGGGCTGCTGGCCCTGGTCGCGGTGCCCACCCTGGATCGGGCGACAGAGACCACGACCACCTACCGGCAGGACCTGGTCGAGGGCATGCAGTACATCTGGACCCACCGGATCGTCCGCTGGCTACTGCTGGTCTTCGCGATCATCTTCATGCTCACCGTCGCGCCGTCGTTCGTCACGCCGCTGATGGTGGCCCGCACCTTCGGTAGCGAAAAGTGGATGCTGGCCGTACTGGAGATCGCGTTCAGCGTGGGAATGTTGCTCGGCGGAGCGTTGATCGCCACCTGGCTGGCCAAGCGCAGCCGGATCGGACTCATCCTGATCTCCACCTTCAGCTTCGCGATCCTCACCGTGGCGCTGGGCCTCAGCACCAACCTGTGGGTCTTCTACGGCTTCATGTTCTTGTTCGGGCTCGCGGTCCCACTGTTCTCCACCCCGTTCATGACCTTGATCCAGGAGACGGTGGAGCCGGAGAAGCACGGCCGGGTGTTCAGCTACGTCGGCATCGTGATGGCCCTGGCCACCCCGATCGGCATGGTGGTGTTCGGCCCGCTGGCCGACGTGATCAGCGTTCAGACCCTGCTGATCGTGGCTGGCCTGGTCACGGTCGCCGTGATGATCGTGGCGATCATGGTGCCGTCCGGGCAGGCTGCGATCGCCGCCGCCCGAGCCACGTCGTCGCCGGTAGCCGAGGGCCCAGCTGCCGAGGAGCCGCTGGCCGCCCCCAGCTAGGCGCTGCGCCCGTCGAGAACCCGGCCTCACCGTGACACCTCGCCACCAGACGGTTACCCGACAGTCTCCGAGCCGCCCGGCGGCCGGCCCTCGGGAGCCCGACGCCACGGACGACGCGGTCGCCGGGTGCGTCGGTTGGGCCCCGGATAGGCTCGCGCCATGGTGTCGTCCCCCACCGCGTCGGCGCACGACGCCGGCCTCGCCGCGCTGGCCGAGCTGCTGGCCGGGCCGGTCGTACCCGCCGCCCGGGGCCTGCTCGGCTGCCGGCTGTCGGCCGACGGGGTCACCGTCCGGATCACCGAGGTCGAGGCTTACGCCGGTACGGCCGGCGACCCGGCTTCGCACGCGCACCGGGGCCGTACCCCGCGCAACGCCGTGATGTTCGGCCCGGCCGGGCACGCCTACGTCTACTTCACCTACGGCATGCACTGGTGCGTGAACGTGGTGACCGGGCCCGACGGGGAGGCCTCGGCGGTGCTGCTGCGCGCCGGCGAGGTGGTCGACGGGCTCGACGTGGCCCGCGCCCGGCGCGCCGCCGCGCGCCGGGACATCGAGCTCGCGCGCGGGCCCGCCCGGCTCTGCGCGGCGCTGGGCATCGACCGGGCCACCTACGGCGTCGACCTGCTCGGCGACGGGCCGGTGCGGCTGCGACCGGCCGACGTGCCAGTGCCTGATCGCGCGGTTGCCGCCGGGCCCCGGGTCGGCGTGACGGGCGCGCACGACATGCCGTGGCGGTTCTGGATCGCAGAGGATCCGACGGTCAGCGCCTACCGCAGGCACGTCCCCCGTCGGCGGTCCTGACGCCGCTGTCGTCCGAGGGGGATACCGGAGTGGCGCAGCCGGACCGGCCCGCCGCCAGGCCCCGTGCCGGCGGGGGTCGCCCCGGTGCGTCCGCCGGTTTCTGTCGGTCCGGGTGGTCATAATCACGGCACATGTTCCCGGCGGACCGGAGGTAACCGTGGCGACCCTGCTCGCGATCGGCACCGGCAAGGGCCTCTTCCTCGCCACCAGCACCGACGGCCGTCGAAGTTGGCAGATCGACGGCCCGCACTTCCCGATGACCGGTGTCTACGCGGTGGCGGTGGACAAGCGGCGCGCCGTTCCCCGCCTGCTCGCCGGGACGTCCAGCTCGCACTTCGGGCCCAGCCTGGCGACCAGCGACGATCTGGGGTCGTCCTGGCAGGAGCCCGAGCACGCCCCGGTCGCCTTCCCGGCCGACACCGCAGCGAGTCTCGGTCGGGTCTGGCAGCTCACCCCCGGTGGGCCGGCGGAGCCGGACGTGGTCTGGGCCGGCACCGAGCCGTCGGCGCTGTTCCGTTCCGCCGACGGCGGGCGCACCTTCGAGCTGGTCCGCGGGCTCTGGGACCATCCCCACCGCACGCAGTGGGGCGCGGGCTTCGGCGGGCAGGCGGTGCACAGCGTCCTGCCGCACCCGCGCGACCCGGCCCGGCTCGTGGTGGCCATGTCGACCGGCGGGGTCTACCGGTCCGACGACGCGGGGGCGAGCTGGGCCCCGGGCAACACCGGCATCCACGCCCGCTACCTGCCCGACGAGTGGCCCGAGTTCGGCCAGTGCGTCCACAAGATCGCCCGCGACGCCGGCGACCCCGAGCGGCTCTACGCCCAGAACCACCACGGGGTCTACCGCTCCGACGACGGGGGGCGCACCTGGGCCTCGATCGCCGCCGGCCTGCCCAGCGACTTCGGCTTCCCGATGGTGGCCCATCCCACCCGCCCCGGCATGATCTGGTCGTTCCCCCTCGCCGCCGACTCGGAGCGCTTCCCGGCGGACCACCGCTGCCGGGTCTACCGGTCCGCCGACGCCGGCGGGACGTGGGAGCCGCTCTCCGCCGGCCTGCCCGACGGCCCGTTCTACCCGGCGGTGCTGCGCGACGCGATGTGCGCCGACGACGCCGACCCGGCCGGGGTCTACTTCGGCACCCGCTCCGGCGAGGTCTACGCCAGCCGCGACGAGGGCGACTCCTGGTCCCTGGTCGCCGCCCACCTGCCCGACGTGCTCTGCGTCCGGGCCGCGGAGGTCTGAGTGGTCACCGTCCTGGTGCCCGGCCCGCTGCGCGGCGAGGTCGGCGGCGCGGCGCGGCTCACCGTCCGGGCCCACGGCACGCTGCGGGACGTCCTCGACGAACTGGCCGACGGCTGGCCCCGGCTGTCCCGCCGCCTCCGCGACGAGCGCGGTGACCTGCGCCGGTACGTCAACGTCTACGTCGACGGGGAGGACTGCCGGCACGCCGGCGGCCTGGCCGCGCCGGTCCGCCCCGGTGCCGAGGTCCGGGTGCTTCCCTCGGTGGCCGGAGGCTGACTCCGGCCCGGCCGGCGGGGCCCCGCCCGACGGAATAGTTGACTCGTCAAATATGTTGTGCGCTGCGTCCGAGGGTTGGAGACGGCCCCGGTAGTCAGCGAGGAGTCAGTCATGCAGTTCGGGATCTTCAGCGTCGGAGACGTCACCGTCGACCCGACCAACGGGCGGGAGCCGTCCGAGCACGAGCGGATCAAGGCGATGGTGACGATCGCCCGCAAGGTGGAGGAGGTCGGCCTCGACGTCTTCGCCACCGGCGAGCACCACAACCCTCCGTTCGTGCCGTCGTCGCCCACCACCATGCTGGGTTGGATCGCGGCCCGCACCGAGCGGCTGCTGCTCTCCACCGCGACCACGCTGATCACCACCAACGACCCGGTGAAGATCGCCGAGGACTACGCGATGCTCCAGCACCTGGCCGACGGCCGGGTCGACCTGATGCTCGGCCGGGGCAACACCGGCCCGGTCTACCCGTGGTTCGGCAAGGACATCCGCGCCGGCATCCCGCTGACCATCGAGAACTACGACCTGCTGCACCGGCTGTGGCGCGAGGACGTCGTCGACTGGTCCGGCAAGTTCCGTACCCCGTTGCAGTCCTTCACCGCCACGCCGCGCCCGCTCGACGGGGTGCCGCCGTTCGTCTGGCACGGCTCGATCCGTAGCCCGGAGATCGCCGAGCAGGCCGCGTACTACGGCGACGGCTACTTCGCCAACCACATCTTCTGGCCCCCCGAGCACACCCAGCGAATGGTCGGGCTCTACCGGGAGCGCTTCGCGCACTACGGCCACGGCTCACCGGACCAGGCGATCGTGGGGCTCGGCGGTCAGGTGTTCATGCGGCGCAACTCGCAGGACGCGGTGCGGGAGTTCCGGCCGTACTTCGACAACGCCCCCGTCTACGGTCACGGCCCGTCGCTGGAGGAGTTCACCGAGCAGACCCCGCTGACCGTGGGCAGCCCGCAGCAGGTGATCGACCGCACCCTGGGGTTCCGCGACTACGTCGGCGACTACCAGCGGCAGCTCTTCCTGATCGACCACGCCGGCCTGCCGCTGAAGACCGTGCTGGAGCAGCTCGATCTTCTCGGCGAGGAGGTGGTCCCGGTGCTGCGCCGGGAGTTCGACGCACTACGTCCCGCGCACGTGCCCGAGGCCCCCACCCACGCGTCGCTCGTCGCCGCCCGGGCCGCAGAGTCGGCCGCCGCCGGTTCTGCCGCCGTCGGGTCGGGGACGGAGGCCGGCCGATGACCCGCCGTACCCTCGCCGTGGTGTCGGCCGGCCTCGGCCGCCCCTCGTCCACCCGGTTGCTCGCCGACCAGCTCGCCGCGGCCACCCGCGACGAGCTGGCCCGGGCGGGCGTCGAGGTCGAGCTGCGCCCGGTCGAGCTGCGCGACCACGCCCACGACGTGGTCAACAACCTGCTCACCGGCTTCCCGCCGGCTGGCCTGCGCGAGGCACTGGACGCCGTCGCCGGGGCCGACGGCGTCATCGCGGTCACGCCGATCTTCAACGCGTCCTACAACGGGCTGTTCAAGTCGTTCTTCGACGTGCTCGACTCCGGCACGCTGGTGGACCGGCCGGTGCTGATCGCCGCCACCGGCGGCACCGCCCGGCACTCCCTGGCCCTGGAACACGCGGTCCGGCCGATGTTCGCGTACCTGCGGGCGGTGGTCGTGCCCACGGCGGTCTTCGCCGCGCCGGAGGACTGGGCCGGTGGGACCGCCGAGGGTGCCCTGCGCGCCCGGATCGTCCGCGCGGGCGCGGAGCTGTCCGACCAGGTGCGGCGCCGGCCCGCCCCCGCCCCGCCCGACCCGTTCGCCCTCACCACCAGCTTCGACGACCTGCTCGCCGGCCGCGATCGGCCCTGACCGGCACCGGCCCTGACCCCGCCCGCTGCGTTACCCCGCCGGCTGTGTCGGTCCCCGGCCGACGCGACCGGGGCCGAGGCGACGCGACCGGGGCCGACGCGACCCGACCCGGGCCGACGCGACCCGACCGGGGCCGAGGCGACCCGACCGGGGCCGGAGTGGCCGGGGCCGGAGTGGCCGGGGCCGGAGTGGCCGGTTGGCCACTCAGCCGGTCTCGGCCGGGTACGGGTGGGCGACCAGCACCGGGCAGTGCGCGTGCTGCACCAGCGCCTGGCTGACCGAGCCGAGCAGCAGCCCGGCGAAGCCCCCGCGCCCCCGGGAGCCGACCACCACCAGGGCCGCGTCCCCGCTCGCCTCGATCAGCGCCTGCTCGGGCTTGGCCGCCCGCAGCGGCCGCCGCTCGATGGTCAGGCCCGGGTGCGCCGCCTCGACCTCGGCGGCGGCCCTGTCGAGCAGCTCCGTCGAGTCGGCCCGGGCCGCCGCCCCCGACTCCGCGACCTCGTCGGGCACCGGGCGGGCGTCGTCGGCCGGTGCGGCGTGCGCCAGCACCAGGTTGATGCCCCGCTGGGCCGCCTCGGCGGCGGCGAGGGCGACGGCGAGCCGCCCCGGCTCCGACCCGTCCACCCCGACGACCACCGGGCCGTCGACCGGGATCGGCTGCTCCTCGGGGCGGACGACCAGCACCGGGCAGTGCCCGTGCCCGGCCACCTGGGCGCTGACCGAACCGACGAGCAGGCCGGCGAAGCCGCCCAGCCCTCGGCTGCCGACCACCACCAGCTCCGCCCGGCGGGACTCCTCGACCAGGCTCGCCGCAGGACCGCCGGCCACCTGGCGCACCTCGACGTCCACGGCGGGCCAGCGCCCGCGCAGCTCGGACGCCATCCGGTCGAGCATCCGCCGGGACTCGTCGGTCGGCGCGGGCACCCCGAGGTCGTACGGGTTGATCGGCACGCCGTAGCCGAGCGGGTGCAGGTAGCCGTGCACCAGCAACAGGGGCCGGGACCGCCACGCGGCCTCCTGCGCAGCGTGCTCGGCGGCGACCAGGCTCGACGGCGATCCGTCCACGCCCACCACGACAGGTCGGTTCATCAGCTCTCCCGGGCTCGATCAGAGGCCATTGTCGACGGCCCTGCCGCCGATCACCGGCATTTGCCCGGACACGCCGCCGGGCACGCCCGCCGGGAAGGAGGCCGGAGGCCGTCCCGGCAGGCGTCGTACCCCGCTCGGTGCCGTCACCAGGACACCCGTCGTGCCCGCGCCGGGCGGGGGAGCGGCCGACGCGGGCACGACGCGGGGTCAGCCGTGGTCGGCGTCCCGGCGGTGCCGCACGATCGCCAGCGGGGAGCGGGCGTGGTGCAGCACGGCGTGGCTGACCGAACCGAGGAACAGCCCGCCCCACGCGCCCCGGCCGTGCGCGCCGACCACGGTCAGCTGGGCGGACGCGGACTCCTCGACCAGCATCCGGGCCGTCGCGCCCTGGACCAGGCGCCGCCGCACCCGCACCTGCGGGTACCGCTCCGACCAGCCGGCGACTGCCTCGGCGAGCGACCGCTCCTCCTCCTCGACCAGCGCGTCGACGTCGTACGCCAGGGGCAGGACCTCGCCGGGGCCGATCGGCGTGGGGTAGAGCCAGCTGTGCACCGCCACCAGGTCGGTGTTGCGCAGCGCCGCCTCCTCGAAGGCGAATCCGATGGCCTCGGTGGACAGCGCCGAGCCGTCTACGCCCACCACCACCGGCCCGTCGGCACGGGCCTCGCCGCGCACCACGAGCACCGGGCAGTCGGCCCGCGCCGACACCTGGACCGCCGACGAGCCGACCAGCAGCTCGGCGAAGCCGCCGAGGCCGCGGGAACCGAGCACCAGCAGCGCCGCGTCGCGGGACTCCCGCAGCAGCACCGGGGTGGGGGAGCCGTCGACGATTTCGCCGACCACGTCGACCTCGGCAGAGACCTTCTTCGCCTCGGCGACCGCCTCGGCGACGACGTTCTGCGCGTGATTGCGCGGCCCCGCCTCGGGCGGGCTGCCGGCCAACGCTCCGAGCGCGGCGCCGATCAGCGGCCGACTGAGGGCGTGCACCACCCGCAGCGGGCGGTTGCGCGCCGCAGCCTCGCGGCTCGCCACCCGGACCGCGTCCAGGGCCGAGGCGGAACCGTCCACAGCCGCCACGACCGGGGCACCGCAAACGTTGGTCATCGCATCCTCCTTCGTCCGGTTCCAGCCTGCTCCGGCGCGGGCGTGACGGTCAGGGCCGCTGGCCCCGACCTACGGGCCTTTGGTCCCGGGTTCCCGTCGTCGGCGGGGTCGGGCACCGCGTCGGCGGGGCCGGGATCCTCGCGGGGCTCCGCCGAGGTGGGGCCCGGTCCGGTGCGGGCGCCGCCGAGGCGCCGGCGCAGCAGGCGCAGCGTCAGCCCCGGCAGCACGGCGACCGCCGCGCACGCCGCCAGCTCGGTCGCCCCGAGCGAATCGGTGCCGAGCAGCATCCGCAGCGGCTCGACCAGCACCCCGCCGACCTGGAGCAACGCCGAGCCGGCCACCGCGACCAGCAGCGCCGGGTTGCCCGCCCGCCCGCCTGCCGGCCGGGGCGCCCGGACCGCCAGCGCCACCCCGAGCTGCGCCAGGCCCAGGACCACGAACACCACCGACTGCCAGGGGCGGTCCCACCGGGCGGCGGCCACCCCGGCGCCGAGCACCACGGCCGCGATCAGCCCGCCAGTGACCAGGACGTCCCGGCCCAGGCCGGCGCCCAGCACCGACTCCTGCGGCGAGCGCGGCGCGCGGCGCAACGTCCCCGGCTCGGCCGGCTCCGCCCCGAGCGCCACGCCCGGCACCCCGTGGGTGAGCAGGTTGATCCAGAGGATCTGCGCCGGCAGCAGCGGCACGGGCAGCCCGAACAGCGGGCCGAGCAGCATCACCGCGATCTCGGCGACCCCGCCGGAGAGGGCGTAGCGCAGGAAGCGGCGGATGTTGTCGTAGATGCGCCGGCCCTCGCCGATCGCGGCGGCCACGGTGGACAGCTCGTCGTCGACCAGCACCAGGTCGGCGGCCTGCCGGGCCACCTCCGTGCCCCCGCCCATCGCCACCCCGATGTCGGCGCGGCGCAGCGCCGGGGCGTCGTTGACCCCGTCGCCGGTCATCGCCACCACGTGCCCCCGGGACTGCAACCCGGCGATGATGTCGAGCTTCTGCTCCGGCTGGGTGCGCGCGTACACCCGGGCCGCCGGGTGCGCGTCGGCCAGCTCGCCCTCGTCGCCCCGGACCAGCGGGTCACCGTCGTGCCAGAGCCCGAGCTGACCGCCGATCGCGGCGGCCGTCGCGGGATGGTCCCCGGTGACCAGCAGCAACCGGACCCCGGCCGCGTCGAAGCTCGCCGCGAGGTCGGCGGCGCCGGCCCGCAGCGGATCGCCGACAGCGACCAGCCCCGCGGGGCGCAGCCCGGTCGGCGCGGCCGGGTCGGGCCGGCTCTCCACCAGCGCCGTCGCGACCGCGAGCACCCGCAGCCCCGCCCCGGCCAGCTCGTGCGCCCGGGCGGTCAGCGCGGCGATCTCCGCGTCGTCCGCGTCGAGCAGCGGCGCGGTGAGGACGTTCTCCGGAGCCCCCTTGCACACCACCAGCCAGCGGCCGTCGCAGGATCGGTGCACCGTGGTCATCCGGCGGTTCGCCTGGTCGAACGGGTGCTCGGTGACCCGTGGCCAGGCGGCCCGGGTGGTCGCCGGGTCCAGTCCGCACCGGGCGGCGAAGGCCACCAGCGCCGCCTCCAGCGGGTCGCCCACCGCGTCCCAGCCCGGCCGCTCGTCCGTCGGCGGGGAGAGCGCGGCGTCGTTGCAGAGCAGCCCGGCCCGCGCCAGGCGGCGCAGCCCGTCCGGTTCGGCCACCGCGGCGCCGTCGCGTCGCACCGTCCCGCGCGGTTCGTAGCCCGTGCCGGTGACGTCGTACGCGGCCCCATTGACGGTCACCGCCCGCTGCACCGCCATCCGGCCCTCGGTCAGGGTGCCCGTCTTGTCGGACGCGATCACGGTCACCGAGCCCAGCGTCTCCACGGCGTGCAGCCGCCGGGGGATGGCCCGCACCGTGGCCATCCGACGGGCCCCGAGCGCCAGGGCCAGGGTCACCACGGCAGGCAGCGACTCCGGCACCGCCGCGACGACGAGGCTGACGGCGGTGACCGCCATGTCCACCACCGGCCGCCCGCCGAGGACTCCGATGCCGAACACGAGCCCGGACAGCGCCACCGCGACCAACCCGAGCATCCGGCCCAGGCCGGCGAGTCGACGCTGCAACGGGGTGGCCCCGGGCCGGGTGGCGGAGACCAGGGCGCTGATCCTGCCCAGCGCGCTCGCCGTCCCGGTGCGGACCACCGTGCCCACCGCCCGGCCGACGGTCACCACCGTGCCGGCGGACACCTCGTCGCCGACGTCCCGGCCAACCGGCACCGACTCGCCGGTCAGTGCCGACTCGTCCAGGCGTAACCGGCTAGCCTCGACCAGCCGCAGGTCCGCCGGAACGACGTCGCCGGCCTCGACGCGTACCAGGTCGTCGCGGACCACCCCGGCGGCCGGCACGATCAGGTCCTGGCCGTCGCGGACCACCCGAGCGGTCGGGGCGGCGAGCTGGTCCAGCGCGGCGATCGCCCGGTCCGCGCGGACCTCCTGCACCACGCCGATCGCGGTGTTCACCAGCACGACCAGGGCGATGACCGCGGTGTCCGGCCAGTCGCCGAGCGCGGCGGTGACCACGGCCGCGGCCAGCAGCAGGGCCACCAGCGGGTCGGTGAGCTGGTGCAGGACGCGGGCGGCCAGGTGCCGGCGGGCCGGCGGTGCGACGCTGTTCGGGCCGTCGGCGCGCAGCCGGGCGGCGGCCTCGGCCGAACCCAGCCCGCCCGGCTCGCCTAACTCGCCCGGCCGGGTCCAGGTGTCAGTGTGCATCCATCCGCTCCCGTCCGACCGGTCCCGCCACCGCCGGCCCTCTGTTGCCCCCGCGACGCGTCACCGGGCACGCCATCCCCTCCACCGTCGTCCGTGCGAGCCGCCGGCGGCAGGGGCGTTGCGCCCGGGCGGTCCGGGACCAACGGCCCTGCCCCCGACAGCGCACGAGGGGTTCGGATGGCGGTGGGACCATCGACAGGAGGTCGAAGCTGTCCACCGTTACGAGGTTCCCGGGCGATGCGCGGGGGCCCCGCGCCGAGGCGAGAAGAGGCGCCATGACCCCGCTAGACATGCTCCGCGACCATCCATTCCTGGCCGACGTCCCCGAGCCCTGGCTGACCCGGCTGACCGGGTACGCCCGACCCGTCGTCTGGCACCCCGGCCACCGGCTGTTCCGGGCCGGTCAGCCCGCCGAACGGTTCTGGCTGGTCCGGGGCGGGGAGGTCGCCCTGGACTTTCCGGTGCCCGGCCGCGGCGACGTGGGGATCGAGACGATCGGCCCGGGCGGGGTGCTCGGCTGGTCCTGGCTCTTCCCGCCGTACCACTGGCAGTTCGGGGCGGTGGCCGTGCGGCGCAGCACCGCGGTCGAGTTCACCGCCGTCGGGGTGCGCCGGCTGATGGAGTCCGACGACGCGTTCGGCCGGCAGCTCACCGCCCGGTTCATGAGCGTGGTGGTGGACCGTCTCCAGGCGTCCCGGGTACGCCTGCTGGACCTGTACGGCTACCCCGCGGCCCTGCCCCCGACGGGCTGACCGCCCCGTCCCGCGCCGCCCGTCCCGTGGGCGGGGCGAAGGGCGGCAGCTCCCGGAGGGCCCCCGTCACCCGTCGTGGGTGGACCCCCGGGCGGGATCGCCGTCGACGCGTCGGCGCACGATCAGCTCGTCGACCTCCAGCCGCCCGATGCGCAGCTCCCGAATGACGGCCCGGCGGATCGTCAGCCGACCGATCGCGACGACGGCCACGGCGACGGCCCCGCCGGCCAGCGCCGCGACGGCGAGCGAGCCGGTCGCGGCCGCGCCCACCGCCCGCGCCCCGACCGCGAGGGCACCCGTGGCGTGTGCCGGTGCCACCCGGGTCCGGCGCCAACGGGACGTCCCTGATCCGTTCATGTCGTGATCCTGCCACGGCTGGCTGTCCCCTTCGTACCTGCCGCCGCCCGCCACCCCGACCCCATCCACGCCTTCCGGCCTTGGCGTGACGCAAACCTCTTGATCAACCCGTCGGTGCGGGAGGGCGCCCGGCCCGTCCCGGCGGCCGGTACCCTGCCCCGATGACCGCCGAGGACCTGCGCTTGCGCCCGGTACGCGACGACGACCTGCCCCACCTCTTCGCCTTCGAGCAGGACCCGGAGGCCAACCGGGTGGCCGCCTTCGGCCCCGCCGACCCGACCGACCGGGCGGCGTTCGACGCGCACTGGCGGCGCATCCGCGCCGACCCGGCCATCGTCACCCGCACCGTCACTGTCGACGGCGCGGTCGTGGGCCACGTGGCCGCCTTCCCCGTCGAGGAGCAGACCGAGGTCAGCTACTGGATCGACCGGGCCCGCTGGGGTCGCGGGTACGCCACCCGGGCCCTCGCCGCGCTGCTGGCCGAGCTGCCGCAGCGACCGGTGCACGCCCGCGCCGCCAAGGACAACGCCGCCTCCCTCGCCGTGCTGCGCAAGTGCGGCTTCGTCGTCTGCGGCGAGGACCGGGGGTACGCCAACGGTCGCGGCGCCGAGGTCGAGGAATGGGTCCTGGAACTCGCCGGCTGACCCGGGGCGCGGCAGATTTGGCTGCGCACCAGCAGGCGGGCCGAGCTGGTTACCACTAGTCTCGCGGGGTGAACTGGCTGGACTTGATCGGCTGGATCGGCTCCGCGCTGCTGGTCTGGTCGCTGCTGCAGGCGCGCGTCCTGCGGCTGCGTGCGCTCAACCTCGTCGGCTGCCTCGTGCTGATCGGCTACAACGCCGCCCTCGCCGTCTGGCCGATGGTCGGGCTCAACGTGGTGCTCGCCGTGATCAACGTGTGGTACCTGCGGAAGATGCTCGCCACCCGGCACGACGAGCAGACGTACGAGGTGGTGGAGGTGGGGGTCGACGACCAGTTCCTGGCCCACACCCTGCGGGTGCACGCCGCCGACATCGCCCGGTTCAACCCCGGCTTCCGCTGGGGCGGGCACCCCACCCGGCGTTCGGCGTTCCTGGTGGTCCGGGCCGACGAGGTGGTCGGGGTGGTGCTGTCGCACGCCGAGGGCGACGACGTCGCCCAGGTCGACCTGGACTACGTCACCCAGCGGTTCCGCGACTTCACTCCCGGCGAGTTCGTCTACCGGCGCAGCAGCCTCTTCACGGACCGGGGATTCCACCGGGTGGTCAGCCCGCCCGGCATGGTCGCCCCCTACTACGCCCGGCTCGGCTTCCGCCCCGTGGGCGGCTCCTACGTGCTCGATCTGCCCGCCCCGCCCGTCGCCGACCGGGTCTGATCCGTCGCTCGCGGAGCGCTGATCAGCCGCTCGGCCCGGACCGCCCAACCGGTCGCGGGGGGCAGGGTTCGCGGACCCGCGCACGGGGCACAGAGAGCCCTACGCCGGCCGGGTCCTCGGGCGGCGCCGCCGGTCCTACCCGACCGGATCGTCCTCGTGAGGGAGAGAACCGGGCGTGCAGAGCTACTGGAGCCAACTGGCCCTGGTCGGAGTCCTGGTCGTCCTCAACGCGATCTTCGCCGGCAGTGAAATGGCGCTGGTCTCGCTGCGGGACAGTCAGATCCAGCGGCTGGAGCGCACGAGCCGGGCCGGGCGGGTGCTGGCCCGTCTCGCCAAGGACCCCAACCGCTTCCTCGCCACGATCCAGATCGGCATCACCCTGGCCGGCTTCATGGCCTCGGCCGCCGCGGCCGTCTCCCTGGCCAAGCCACTGGTGCCGCTGCTCGGGGTGTTCGGCAGCGCCGCCGACACGATCGCCATCGTGGCGGTCACCCTAGTCCTGACCTTCGTCACCCTGGTCTTCGGCGAACTGGCACCCAAGCGGATCGCCATGCAGGCCGCCGAGCGCTGGGCGCTGCTCGTGGCCCGCCCGCTGGACCTGCTGGCCACCCTCACCCGACCGGCCGTCTGGGCGCTCGGCGCCACCAGCGACCTGGTGGTCCGCCTCGTCGGGTTCAACCCGAAGCACGAGCCGGACGAGATCGGCCCCGACGAGCTGCGCGACATCGTCGCCGGCAACCACGGCTTCACCAAGGAGCAGCGGACCATCATCGCCGGCGCGGTGGAGATCGCCGACCGGCGGCTGCGCGCGGTGCTCGTACCCCGGTTGCAGGTCTTCACGCTCGACAGCGGGACCACCGCGGAGGCCGCGCGGCTGGTGCTGGCCGCCACCGGGCACTCCCGCGCGCCGGTGGTGCGCCACGGCGGCCTCGACGACGCGGTCGGCGTCATCCACCTGCGCGACCTGGTCGGCGTGCCCGACGACCGTCCCGTCGACGAGTGCGCCCGCCCGCCGATGCTGCTGCCCGACTCGCTGCCGGTGGTCGACGCGTTGCGCCAGTTCAAGGCCGAACGCCAGCACATCGCCCTGGTCGTCGACGAGCGCGGCGCGGCCGACGGGATCGTCACCCTGGAGGACATCCTGGAGGAGATCGTCGGCGAGATCTACGACGAGACCGACCGGGACGTGCACGGGGTCCGCACCGAGGCCGACGGCGCGATGCTGCTGCCCGGCACCTTCCCGGTGCACGACCTGCCCGACATCGGCGTCGACCTGCCCGGCCGACCGGCCGGCGACTACACCACGGTCGCCGGACTGGTGCTCACCCTGCTGGGGCACATCCCCACCGTCGCCGGCGAGGACGTCACCAGCGACGGTTGGGAGCTGCAGGTCGCCGACATCGACCACCGGGCCATCACCGCGGTACGGCTGCGCCGGGCCGCCGCACCGGCGGAGCCGGACGCCGACGAGACCCCGGACGCCGAACCCGCCCTCGACCCGGCGCGCGGCTGACCCGACGCCTCGGCCAGCCGGCCCGGCCGGCACCTCCGCGGCTCAGCGTGGCTCCCCGAACGGGAAGCCGGGCACCGGTGGGACCAACCGGATCATGTCGGTCGGCACCTGCTGGCTGTTCCGGCCGAGCAGCCGGGCCACCCAGCGGATCAGCCACGGCCCCGACGGGTGCCGCTCGGGGCCGATCAACCGGCCGACCACCCGGCTGTACCAGTGCCTCGCGACGACCACGTCGGTCAGCCGCAGCCGCCCGTCCGGGCCGCCCCCGCGCACCACCACGTCCACCACCCGGCCCAACCGCCGCCCGCGCAGGTCGTACGCGGTCCGGCCGAGCAGCTCACCCGCTCGCACGGTTCGATCCCGGGATCCGGTCGATCAGGTGCCGCCGCAGCCACTCCTCCATCGGGGAGCCGGGCAGCTCGTCGAGGCCGACCCGCAGCCGAACCGCGCTGTCCACCCGCTCCACCAGGGGGTACGGGACGCGTAACGGCGTCACCGGCGGGTCGTCGACCAACCGGTTCGCCACCGCGAGGAGGAGCCGCCCGACCCGGCCGCCGATCCGCTGCGCGAGCGCCCCCTGCCCGCTCAGCAGGGCGGCCACGTACGGCACACCGTCGGTGTCGACCCCGAACTCCACGTCGTCGACCTTGCCGACCAGCCGCCCGTCCCGGTCGACGATCTGCCGGTCGAGCAACTGCCGGCTGAGCTGCATCCTCATCGGCCCATCCCCGTCATCACCGCCAGCGGGATCGCCGCCACCGACGCGGCGACGATGAGCAGCAGGAACACCGCCCCCAGCAGGTTCAGCGCCGGCCCGTTCACCCGGTCGCCCAGGTACGTCCGGTCGTTCGCGACGATCAGGATCGGCAGGTACGTCAGCGGCAGCGCCACCGCACTGATGATCAACATGTACTCGGTCAGCGTCACCGGGTCGACCGTGGTCAGCAGCACCAGCACCCCGAGCAGCACGCTGACCAGCAGCACGCTGTGGAACCGGGCCGCCTCCCGCGGGCTCACCCGCTTACCCCACTGCCAGCCGAAGTACTGCGCGGCGGCGTACGCGGCGCTCAGCCCGGTCTCCAGCGCGGCGCCGAAGGTCACCGCGAAGAACGCCAGCACCGCCACCGCCAGTCCCATGCCCCCGAACGCGAGCACCACCGGCTGGGCCACCTGGTCGAGGGAGTCCAGCGAGGCCCCGCCCGGGTGGTACACCACCGCCGCCGTGGCGATCAGCGACAGGGCGAGGAACCCGCCGACCGGGAAGCCGATCAGCACGCTGGTCCGGGCATCGGCCAGGTCCGCGCCGCTCCAGTTCTCCTCCACCCCGCCGGAGGAGAAGAAGAACACCTCGTACGGGCTGACGGTCGAGGCGAACAGGGCCACCGCCACGAACCAGTACGCCCCCCAGCCGTGCCCCGCCGCCCCGCCGTGCAGCGCGCCCCGGCCGAGCGCCGCCCAGTCGGTCGGCAGCCAGAACAGCGCCACCGCGAACACCACCAGGGTCAGCCCGGCCAGCCCGAACACCCGCTCCATCAGCTGGAACCGCATCCGCCACAGCACCAGCCAGACGGCCAGGGCGGCGACCGGCACCCAGATCAGGTAGCTCAGCCCGGAGGCCAGTTGCAGGGCCAGCGCCACGCCACCCAGCTCGGCGGCGAGGGTCAGCACGGTCACCAGGTAGGAGGCCACCAGGTTGAGCAGCGCCACCCGCGGCCCGAGCCGCTCCCGGACCAGGTCGAACACCGCCCGACCGCTGACCGCCGCGATCCGTCCGGCCATTTCCGCGTACGCGCAGATGCCGACCACCCCGAGCAGCAGCACCCAGGCGTGCGCCATGCCGAACCGCGCCCCCGCCTGGCTCGCCGCCACCAGGTCGCCGATGTCCACGAACCCACCGACGGCGGAGAGCACGCCGAGCGTGGCGGCGAGGAGCTTCTTCACCTCGGGTACTGGTCAGCGGATGCCATCGCCGCGACGATAACCGGGCGTACCGCCCCTCATGCCCCGAACCGGGCATCCGGCGGGTGACTCAGTCCGCGGTCAGGTTCTGCAACCGGACCTGCCCCCGGGAGACCAGCCGCCCGGCGTCATCGGAGATCTCCACCTGCCAGAGCTGCTGGCTGCGGCCCCGGTGCACCGGCGTGCCGACGGCCGTCAGCTCGCCGTCGCGCACCGCCCGGAGGAAGTCCGTCTGGTTCGACACCCCGACCACCCGGCCCCGCTCGCCCAACCACAGCGAGCCACCGATGCTCGCCGCCGTCTCCACCACCGCGCAGTACACCCCGCCGTGCTGGATGCCGTGGGGCTGGTGCAGCTCGGGGCGGACCCGCCACCGGATGACCACCCGGTCCCCGCTCACCTCATCGAACTCCAGGCCGAGCAGGGCCATGAAGCCCCCGTTCGGGTCGGGCATCTCCATGACGGCTCCTCCTCGGGTACGGAAGGGGCCAGCCTAGCCAACCGTGATCAGAGGCAAACCCGGTACGGCTCGACCCCGGGGATGGGGGACAATCGGTGACCGTGACCGACAGCAGCCCCCCGCCGACCGTGCGGGACTCCCTGACCGAAGACCTGCGGTGGCGAGGCCTCATCCAGGACTCGACCGGCCCCGACGAGCTGCGCGCTCTGCTCGACGACGGGGCGACCACTTTCTATGTGGGCTTCGACCCGACGGCGGCGAGCCTGCATGTCGGCCACCTCATGCAGGTCGTCACCGCCCGCCGGCTCCAGCTCGCCGGGCACCGGCCGCTGCTGCTCGTCGGCGGGGCCACCGGCCAGATCGGCGACCCCAAGGAGAGCGCCGAGCGCTCCCTGAACCCGCCGGAGGTGGTCGCCGGCTGGGTGGGCCGCATCCGCGACCAGCTCTCGCCCTTCGTGTCGTACACGGGGGACAACGCGGCGCAGTTGGTCAACAACCTGGACTGGACCGCCGAGATGTCGGTGGTCGAGTTCCTCCGCGACGTCGGCAAGCACTTTCCGGTGAACAAGATGCTGGCCCGGGAAGTGGTCAAGGCCCGGCTGGAGAGCGGCATCAGCTTCACCGAGTTCAGTTACCAGCTCATCCAGGCCAACGACTTCTACGAGCTGCACCGCCGGCACGACTGCCGGCTCCAGTTCGGCGGCTCCGACCAGTGGGGCAACATCACCGCCGGTGTCGACTACGTCCGTCGACGGGGAGCCGGGCCGGTGGAGGCGTTCGTCACCCCGCTGGTGACCAAGGCCGACGGCACGAAGTTCGGCAAGACCGAGGGCGGCGCCGTCTGGCTCGACCCCGAGCTGACCAGCTCGTACGCGTTCTACCAGTTCTGGCTCAACGCCGATGACCGGGACGTGGCCCGCTACCTGCGCTACTTCAGCTTCCGCTCGCGCGAGGAGATCGAGCAGCTGGAGAAGGAGACGGCGGAGCGGCCGGCGGCCCGGCTCGCCCAGCGGGCCCTCGCCGAGGAGCTGACCACCCTGGTGCACGGCGAGCGGGAGATGGCCCAGGCGGTCGCCGCCAGCCAGGCGCTGTTCGGCCGGGGGTCGCTGGACGAGCTGACCCCGGAGACGCTGCGGGCGGCGCTGACCGAGGCCGGGCTCGTCCACCTCACCGAGCTGCCCGACATCGCCGGCCTGCTCAAGGAGTCGGGCCTGGTGTCGAGCATGAAGGAGGCCCGGCGGGTGATCGCCGAGGGCGGCGCGTACGTCAACAACACCCGGATCACCGAGGTCGACGCGACGGTGGCACCCGAGGACCTGCTGCACGGCCGGTACCTGGTGCTGCGCCGCGGCAAGAAGTCCTTCGCCGGCGTAGAGCTGCTCGACCAGCCGAGTACGTCGAGAGTGTGACGCGGGACGCCCCCGGCTGATTTGACGAGCAATCGGCCGGGGGCGTAACTTTCTCTCTGCCAGCGCGGAACGGACGAAACGGGCGGAAGCCCGCCAGGCCGGAGCGCGGGAATGAGCTTCGGGCGGCGAGGGTGGTATTCCTCGGAGCCCGGGCCGGGCGGGGCCCCGGATCTGCCGCAGGGCGGATTTGGCGAGGCGAGACCGACCGGGTATGGTTCATCGCCGGTAGGGCACCGGGCAAGCTAGCGGGTCACCGCAGCGGCCGGCCTGCCGGAAACCACGAACAAGGCGGCGAAAGCCGGCGAACGCGTGATGCCCGTAAATTGGGTGGAAGTTGGTCGGATCGGGTTACACCGGTTTGACACGGCGGAAATCGGCGGGTAACGTAGTAAAAGTGCTCGGCGCGAGAGCGGCGGGTGCGGGTACGGAAAAGCCCCGGACGGGGCCCTCCTGGTGGGGGTTTTCGGATGGTGTGTGGTTGTTCTTTGAGAACTCAACAGGGTGCTTGATAAGCCAGTG
>NZ_JBIRTH010000008.1:262684-407646 GCF_044334565.1 Micromonospora sp. NPDC020750 | reverse complement strand
TTCACCGACCCCGTCGAGATGGAAAAAGCCGCCAACGAACTACCCATCGAACAAGTCGCCAAACGCTGGATCATCGCCTCCACCCCAGACGAAGCAATCACCCAAATCAGACAGTACGTCGACGCCGGATTCAACCACCTGGTCTTCCACGGCCCCGGACACGACCAAGAACGATTCCTCACCACCTTCACCGAACAAGTCCTCCCCGACCTACGCAACCTCGGCTGACAAAACCCACAACCACCCCACCCAGCCGAACACCACGACGAACATAGACGCAGGGCCGCGCTCGTCGCTGCTCCTCGACGTCGACGGTCCGACCGCGGGCAGTCCGTGTGGGTGGTCAGCCGGTACGCGGAGGCGCGTCAGCTGCTCTCGCCCCCGGCTGAGAAGGACAGTGGCCAGGTGGACCGCCTGTTCAAGCACATCAGCACCACCGGCGTGCAGGGCGGCTTCCCGGCCGCGCCCGCCACGCACATCTGAACATGGACCCGCCCGACCACACACGGCTGCGCAAGCTGATCAACGAGGCGTTCACCGGCCGCGCGGTGGCCCGGCTGCGCTCGCGGAGCGAGGGGATCACGACGCAGCTGCTCGACGAGCTGGCCGAGGACGACGAGGTCGATCTGCTGGCCGCGCTCGCGGGGCCGCTGCCGATCACGGTGATCTGCGAGCTGCTCGGCGTGCGTGAGGAGGAGCGCAACGAACTAAAGGTCTGGTCCGGTGTCCTGGTCTCGTCAGCCGGCAGAGGAGGTTCAGGCAGGAGTCGGCGCAGCTCATGCACGCCTACCTCAGCAGGCTGATCTCCGAGAAGCGCGAGAACCTGGGCAAGGACATGCTGTCCGACCTGGTCCACGCCAGCGACGAGGGCGACTCGCTGTCCGAGGTCGAACTCGTCTCGATGGCGTTCCCCCTCCTCGCGGGGCACGAGACCACGATCGACCTCATCGGCAACGGCATCCTGGCTCTCCTGCGCGACCCCGCGTAGCTGGCGGCCCTGCGCGAAGACCCCGCGCCGCTGCCGGGAGTGGTCGAGGAGTTCCTGCGCTTCGGCGGCTCGCTGCACTTCGCGAGCCTGCGCTTCACCATCGGCGCCCTGCTCTACCGCTTCCCGGCCATCCGCCCGACCGCGGACCCGGACACCCTCCGCTGGCGCGCGGGCACCCTGATGCACGGCCAGGAGACCCTCCCGGTGCGGCTGCGCCAGGACCCGGCCTGACTGTCGCCGCTTCTTCCCGACTCCCGGGCCGGGCGAAGAAACGTGCGTATCGGCGGTTTTCCGGCTTGTTCGCCACGGCGCCGGGAGATGGCGTGGCCTGTCGCCCGGCCAGGTCGACGACGCTATTCATCTCTACAACCTCGGCTGGTCGCTGGCGCGAGTCGGTCGGCACCTGGGTGTCGAACACGTCGTTGGGCTGAACGAACTGCGCGAACGTGGTGTGCCTGCTCGAGAAACTCACGGACGTTTACGCGACGAACAGGTAATCATCGATGACCCGAGCTGCAGCTGTGTCAACTCGATCGGCTTCGGCAACGTCCTCGATGGATGCGTCTTCATGTCTTCTGCTAACGTTCCTGTTCAGCCGTCAGCCTTGGTCGCGGCAGGGGCCACCCGCGCCGACGCCAGCGAGCGCCGCATCACTGGGCTCTATATCAAGGCCGTCGAGCAGTTCAGCTACGATCGAGCCCCGGGCGGGGCAGAGCCTGCTGCTGCTGAAATACTTGGATACTGTCGTTCGGCGACGATTCGTTCGAACGTCGGCCCGCTAACCCTTTGGAGAGGCCATGTCTGTTCTTGTCATCGGTGCGTACGGCAATGTGGGCAGCCATGTGGTGGCTGGGCTTGTGTCCGCCGGAGTTACGGTCCGCGGGAGCAGCCGGACGCCGGGGACCGGCGAGTTGCCGGACGCTGTCGAGATGGTCCGCCTCGACCTGGAGAAGCCGGAGACTCTGCCGGCGGCGCTCGAGGGCGTCAAGAAGGTTTTCCTGTACGCCAGCCCGGACGGCATCGCCGAGTTCGTCAGCGCGGCGCAGGCGGCCGGGGTGGAACACGTCGTGTTGCTGTCGTCGGCTTCCGTGGTCGAACCGACCATGCGGCAAAGCCGGAGCGCGCAGATGCACACCGTGGTGGAGGAGGCGTTGCAGGAGTCCGGAATGGCGTGGACCTTCCTCCGCCCGACCACGTTCGCAACCAAGCAGCTCAGCTTTGCTCGGGCGATCCGGTCCGGGGAGGTGTTGCGTATTCCGTTCCTGCAAGGGCGCACCGCGTCGATCCACGAACGGGACATCGCCGACGTGGCGGTCCGCGCGCTGACCGGCGCCGGGCACGAGGGGCAGGCGTACTGGCTGACCGGACCGCAAGCCTTGACGCAGCAGGAGTACATCGAGACGATCGGAGCGGTGATCGGGCGGCCGATCGAGGTCGTCGAGTTGGCTCCGGAGGACGTCGAGCCGAAGATGCCGGAATTCCTCATCCGGACCCTGACCGAGCTCCTGGCGGCTCCGTGCGTCGTGACGTCCGCCGTCGAAGAGGTCACCGGGGTGCCGGCCCGCTCGTTCCGGCAGTGGGCCGAGGACCACGCCAAAGACTTCAGCTGACTGTCTGCTGCTCTCCTTCCTGCTGACCGGTCGCATCAACCTGCGCCGGCAGCGGGCCGGCGTCCTGCGCTCGATCGCCGCGATCCTGGCCTTCCTCGGCTTTCTCATCGCTTTCGCGGCGCGAATCCAGCTACCTCACCGTGAGAAGGCGGGCGTGCCGGTCACTGCGCCACGGCGGTGCCGGCGCGCTCATCGGCAATGAAGGAATCGAGCCCGGGTTCGATGCACAGATCAGGCGCCCCTTGCAGTCTGCGGTGACCTGCACGTTCACCCCGTGGCGCCTGTGCTTCCCGGAGTAGTACGGCCTCTGATTCGCGACCCGGTCGATCGGGATCAGAGTGCCGTCGAGAATGGCGTACGTGAGCCGGCCGATGCGTCGTATGGCCGCGTTCAGGTTCTCGGCGTGTACGGCGAGTAGGTCGATGGCTCCCCGGACGTACCGCGAAGCCGTGGTGACGCTGACCGCGGAGCCGCAGGCCAGGCGGGTGATGGTGTCACCATCGCGGAGATGAGCCAGGGCGAGTAGGACCTGCAGGCCGGCATCGAGGCGCCACCACCGGCCCCGACGCCGGGCGCTTTCGGCGCGGATGAGGTTGGCCAGCTGGTCCAGCGCGACTGCGGCGGGGTAAGACAGCACAGCGAGGCTTCTGGTTGGGGAATCGGATCTTGGTCGACTGCTGTCTTACCGGGAGCTTTGTCCTATGTCGGCACCAGCTCTTCTCCGCGCCCACCGCGACCAGGCACAGCACGATGAAGCTCATTATGTGCGGCAGTTGCTGACCCGTTTCGACGCCGATTCGGGTCGCGTTGCGTTGGCCAGCAGGGGTGTCCTCTTCACTGCGGGGGAGTTGGCAGGACGCGGCCGGAGGCTGCGTGGCCGTACGTCCGACCTTGCCGCAGTGCCGGGTCGAGCCGGACGGCGGCTCGGTCGACCCGGCGCAGCAGCATGCCGGGCGCGGCCCCGAGCAGACTCACCGCGCCGATGACGTTGCCCTCGGCGAACCGCGCCTCCACTCGCGAGGCGAACGATGCCGCGGGCACTTCGCCGCGGGCGACCGCGAACGCGAGCGCGGCGAAGCGGGAAGGTGTGCGGGTGTAGGCGCTGGCCGAGCCGCTTGAACGCTTCGGCGCGCGGGACATCGCCGAGATTCTCGGGCACGATCGCGATCTTGTCGAGGGCGGCGAGCCGGCGCGCCGGTCCCGGCGGGTGGGCGAACCGGAAGTTTGCGAGCGCTTGAATCCGCCCCGCAGGCAACTGTCAGACCGAGGGATATGGATCCCTCCTCACGCGACCTAGCATCAGCAGGGTACGCGAGACAGCAGCCGTGACAGAGGGGTGGGTGGCAGATTCCGTGGCTGATCCGACCGAAGCCTTGCCGAAGAGTCGTGACCGGCAGGCGGCGTTGAGCGTGAAACGGGTGCTGACTCGTGAACAGCTGGAAGAGTTCGCCGAGCGCGGCTTCATCGTGATCCCGGATGTCGTGCCGCCGGACCTGATAGCCGCTGCCAACGCGGCGGTCGATGAGCAGGTACGCGCGCGGCCGCCGGTCGACGGGCACGTCGGGGTGGTCTACCGGTTCCAGCAGTTGGAGGAAGCGCCGGTGCTTGCGGCGTTGTTGCGTGACACCCCAGCCTTCTCGCTCGCCGAAGGACTCACCGGGGCCGGCGCGCTGGAGTTTCCCGAGACAGTGCAGACCGCATTGACTTACCCGCCCTTCAAGGACGCCCGGGAAAAGCCGCACATCGACGGCGGTAAGGGGCGGAAACCCGGTGACCCCCCATGGACATTCACTATGCTCGCCGGGTTTTTCCTGACCGACCAGTCAAGCGATGACACGGGAAACCTATTCGTCTGGCCGGGAACACACCGCGATCACGCACAACTCTTCCGCGAGCGCGGACCCGAGGCCTTCACGACCTACCCGAATGTCAAGCTGCCGGAGCGAGACATGGTGCGCGGTCGTCCGGGCGATATGCTGCTGAAGCACTACCTCCTCGGCCACAACGGCGGCAACAACACTGGCGATTCCGTTCGGCGCACGGTCTACTTCAGGCTTCGGCGCCGGGGGCACGAGGCGACGTGGGGTCAGGCCCTGCAAGATCCCTGGCACGATTTCGCGCCGCTGCGAGGGTTGGTGCCGTCGCCCGGTGAAACCGGTCAGCAGGGTCGGTAGCGGTGAGATCTCGGTAGTTCTACGGCTATCCGCTCGTCGTCGGCCGGCGGACGGTCGCGGCCTGGGCGTGGCCAATGCCTTCGGAGAGGTTCCGGCTGCCGGGTTCGACGCCTTCCCGCACGCTGGCGCCCTGGGCCGGCCCGAAGACGAAGTGCATGCCGGGCAACAACGACACCTGGTGCTCCACGGCCTATCTGAATCTGTCCGGTCGGCCGCTGTCGCTGCGCGTACTACGTCGGAAAGCGCGCCACCGGCGCCGGCGAGCAAAGCTTGAGGAAGCCGATAAATGGGAACAAGAAACCATCAGCGAGGCAGGGGTGGAGACTATTATGCCTGACGTCAACGATCTCGTGGATGTGGCGACCGGTGACGTCATTCTGGCCGAGATCGATGTCACGCTGCCCGGCGTCCTAGCCCTCGTGCTCGAGCGTGCCCACAGGTCGTCCTTCCGCGCAGGCCGGTGGTTCGGACGGTCCTGGATGTCGAGCCTCGACCAGCGCCTGCAGGTGACCGATGAACGGATCTGCGCGAGGTTCGCCGACGGGGAGATTGTGACGTGGATATCCCCGGGCAGCGCCGGTGATCCCCCCGCTGTCCCGGTAGCCGGCCCCGCATGGCCGTTGCGGCAGAACCCGGACGGCTCCTACGCCATCAGCGACCCGCAGCGCGGCCTCACCTGGCAGTTCGAACGCCGGGCCGGATATGAAGACGACGAACTGCCCCTGATCTCGGTCACGGACCGCACAGGCCACGAGACCACCTTCAGCTACGACGCGGTCGGCCGCCCGCTCAGCATCGTCCACTCCGGCGGCTACCGCGTCCTGGTATCGGTCACCGACGAGCGCGTCACCGCGCTGGCCCTCGCCGGCCGCGACGGCCAGGAGGACATCCCTCTGCGCCGCTTCGAATACGACGATTCCGGCAACCTGTCCGGCGTCGTCAACTCCTCCGATCTGCCGCGGCGCTTCACTTACGACGGCGCGGGCCGGCTGACCGGCTGGACCGACCGTAACGGCTACTCCTACCACTACACCTTCGACTCCGAAGGCCGGTGCGTCCGCGTAGAAGGCCCCAACGGTGCCCTATCCGGCACCTTCGCCTACGAGGCCGGCATCACCCGTTGGACCGACATCGACGGAGCTGTCACCTCCTACGCGATCACCGAGTCTGCCCAAGTCGCCGCGATCACTGACCCGATCGGGAAAACGGCGCGGACGGAATACGATGAACGTGGCCGTGTCACAGTCCGCACCGACCCCCTCGGCAGGGTCACGCGATATGCCTACGACGACCGCGGCAACCTGCTCTCGGTAACCAATCCAGACGGGCACGAATCCCACGTCGAAGTCGATGAGGCCTGCCTCCCAGTACGGATTACCGGGCCGGACGGAAATTTCTGGCTGCAGGCTTTCGACAAGAACGGCAATCTCACCGAACTGACCGCGCCCGACGGCTCGATGCTCAAGTACGGGTATGACAGCCGAGGGCATCTCGTCGAGGTAGCCAGTGCGGATGGCGCGGTCACCACGATGGAATGTGATCCCGCCGGGATGCCCGTGACCGTCACCATACCCACCGGTGAAACGACCCGGTACGAGCGCGACCAGCTAGGACGAGTCGTGCGTGTCGTGAGCTCCGACGGCGGGACAACGGCCTATGCATGGACGACGGACGGCCTCCCTGTCTCCCGGACCCTGCCGGACGGGTCAACCGAGTCCTGGGCCTGGGACGGCGAAGAGAACCTGCTGCGACGGATCTCCGCCACGGGATCGGTCACGTCGAACACTTACGGGCCGTTTGATCAGCTTCTGTCGATCGCCTGGCCGGGCGGCACCCGCAGCGAGCTCGAGTATGACCACAACTGCCGCCTCATATCGGTAACCCACGGCGGGCTGAAGTGGCAATACGAGTTGGACTCCGCCGGCCGGCTGAGTGCGGAGACCGATTACAACGGAGCTACCACCCAGTACTGGTATGACGCCGCAGGACAGCTCGTACACCGTGTGAACGCCAGCGGCCATGAGGCATCGTTCGCCTACAACCTGCTTGGCAATCTGGCGTCTTATCATCCCGCAGATGGCGCGGTGACGACGTTCGACTACGATCCGGCAGGCCGCCTCTTGCGCGCGAAAAACGACGACGTGGACCTGGTCTTCGTCCGGGACTCGCTCGGACGGGTGGTCACCGAAAGTTGCAACGGTCGCGCGGTCACCAAGACCTACGACGCGGCCGGAAAGGTAACGAGCCGCGTCACTCCGTCCGGGGCCGGCACCGCCTGGGTCTACAACACAGCCGGAATGGCTTCGGCACTCACCGCCGACGGCAGGGAACTGCGGTTCGGCTATGACTCCGCCGGACGGGAAATCCACCGGGACCTGCCCGGAGGAACTGTCCTCACCCAGGAATGGGACCAACTCGGCCGCCTCGTGACTCAGGCCCTCACCAGTTCGGCTGCTCCCTCCACTCCGGAAGGATCCAAGGTCTCGGGGCAACTGCTCCAACGGCGCGCGTATACATACAACCCAGACGGATTCGTCACGGGCTTGCAGGACCTGCTCACCGGCGACCGGGCGTTCCGTCTCGATTCCGCTGGGCGTGTTACCGCCGTTACTGGCCGGCGTGACGGATGGTCGGAGCAGTACGACTATGATCCCGCGGGCAACATCGTGAACGCCGTCTGGCCAGCCTCGGGCACTGGTCCTGCTGCCGGAACCCTGGAGGTGTCGTCACAAGGGCCGCGCGAGGTAGACGGAACCCTCACCACCCGGGCCGGAAACATCCGCTACCGCTACGATGCTGCTGGGCGCGTCATAACGCGGACGCGGACACGGAATTCCGGCGATCCTGACACTTGGCGCTATTCGTGGGACGCTGAAAGCCGGCTTTTCTCTGTCGCCCTCCCCGACGGGAGCAAATGGCACTATCAATACGATCCCGTTGGCCGCCGCATCGGCAAGCGGCACTTCTCCTCTGACGGCCGGCTACTGGAGCAGACGCAGTTCTCGTGGGACGGGGGAGTTCTCGCCGAGCAAGAGGACCTTCATGGCGATAGCGAGAAGGTCACCACATGGAATTACCGGAACGATTCGTTCATCCCGATCACTCAGGCCTCACGAACCGTTATACGCGCAGGTTCCGAAGAGAAGAGGGTCGGCGAAGAATTCTACTCTGTAGTAACAGAACTGAGCGGTGTACCGACCGAACTCGTCTCCCCCAACGGGGTCATCGTCGGCAACCAGCAGCACACGCTGTGGGGGCAACCCTCCTGGCAGCGCGACACCGCGACCACCCCGCTGCGATCTTCTGGTCAGTATTTCGATCAGGAAACCGGGCTGCACTACGACAGTCACCGCTACTATGATCCCGAGACCGGCGCTTATCTCTCCCCTCACCCCCTAGGGCTGACGCCTGCGCCAAACCCTCACGCGTACGCCCCGAATTCCCTTGTCGCCAGCGATCCTCCCGCGCTCTTGAACCGCGAAGAAGCAGCGTGGGTGAAGACGGCGGATAAATGGATAGGTTCTCTGTTTCTTTCTCACCATCACCTGCAGGTTTATGCTGGCGTTGACGGGTTCGACGCGCGCCTATTTGCAGGTGGAGGGCGGCCGTGACGGAGTCGGCACGTGCCCGAGATGCCCGCGGTCCCCAATGAGGCCGTGAGGTTGCGGGCTGCGAACGGGTGGCTGCGGGAGTGGCACGGAAGCACGTGCTGATCACCGTGTGCCCCAGGGGCATCGCGTTCTGGGGTTGCCGCTGGTCGCGGCGGTGATGAGGTCGCGTGGGCGGCGGTTGGCGCGTCTTGTGGCGCAGGCCACGCAGTTGCTCTTCTTGATCATCGCGGTGGGCGCGCTGATCGTCGCCGCCGGCTACCTCGCCGTCTCGCGGCGCCGCCCCGGCGTCGAGCTGGCCGGTGCGGCCGCGCGCTCGTCCGACTCCTCCGTGGTCTCGTGCCTGTGCTCGCGATGTCCCGTACGAATGCAGTCAACCTTCGTTCACCTCTGGCATTGCATGCAGTGCCAGAGGTGGAGAGCCCCTCCGCCCATGCCGAATCACGTGGCCAGGCCAGACGCGACCTGTGCCGCGGATCAGGACTGGGACGCCGCAGTGAGCTTCGCGATGTCGGGGGCGTAGACGGTCATCCAGTGCGGATGCAGCCGGTAGTAGACAACGTCGTTGTCCCAGTCGAAGGAGTCTTCGCCGTAGAAGTCCTTGAAGTACGCGAGCAGGTCCGGCCAGTCCTCGGCCGGCTCGCCGTCCTGGGGATTGAGGATCTCCACCGTGCCGTGCGTGAACACGCCCAGGTCCTCACCGCGCATGTGTGCGGCGCTGACGGCGGACCGGACGGCGAGGTGGCGCGCCTTGGCGGCGCCGCGCGCCGTGCCGAAGTGCCACTTCCCGTGCAGGAAGTGCCCGTCCACGCCGCTGATCCGCGGCTCGCCCTTCGCCGTGACGGTGGCCAGGGCGAGGGTGCACATGCCGGTGAGAACCTGGGTGAGCTGCTCGGCGGTGAGGCTGCGCTCGCTGTTGATGATCGATCGGAGGTGCGAGGTGGCGCGGGAGAGGGAGGCGTCAAGGAGGGCCTGAAGCTCGATGAGCTCTTCTGGCGTTTCGCGCATGGAGATCCTTATCTATCCGTGGTGCCCGGTCCACGACCACCATTGATGCAAACCAGTGACACCATGTTCGCCCCAAAACCTGACACCTTGTGTCGCATTTCTCTACCCGCCTTGCGGATGCCACCGGCCGCCAGGCCGGACATCACATACGGCGACGCCAGCCTCACCTGCTCCTCGCCCATGCGGCGGCCAGCGCAGTAGGCGGCCTGCCGATACCAGTCGGAGCAGGGCTACCGTTAGATACTCGGTTGGATGGCCTCCCGGGCGACAGCGCGGTGCCGGGCCCTGGCGGCGAGGCCCACGACGAGCGAGCGGAACACCGCGAAACAGCGGTTCGTCGGGACCAGCATCTGTTGTTTCAGGCGGGCGGTGCGCTGGTGCTTGGTGATGAACGGGCGCAGGCGGGCTTCCCAGACGCCCATGGCGGCGTTGATGTCGTCGGGGTTCTCTCGCAATGCCCGGCCGAGTTCAGCGCCGCCCTTGAGGGAGGCGCTGGCTCCCATTCCTGAGTAGAGGTTCAGGCACCACGCCGCATCGCCGAGCAGTATCACCCGTCCCTGGCTCCACCGCGGCATCCGTACCTGGTGCACCGAGTCGAACAGATAGTTGGTGGCCTGCGGCAGGGAGTCCAGGACGTACCGCACCACAGGATCGTCCATGCCTTGGTAGACCGTGCGCAAACGCTCGACTGGCTCATCGGTGAATTCGGCGTCGACGTCCTTGGTGCAGTAGGTAAGTAGCGCCGTCAGTGCCTGGTCGGCCAGTGCGAACACCCACGCCGCCCGCTTGGAACGGGCGCTGATGATGCTGTCCTGCGGAGCGAAGCCGGGTACCTGCTCGGGCAGCTGGAAGGCGCAGATCATCGCGTTCCAGTTCGTCATGAAGCGCTCGTGCGGACCGAACACCATCTGGCGCACGCTCGAGCGCAGCCCGTCCGCGCCGATGACGAGGTCGAAGGACTCGTTGTACGGGGTGCTGGTGGAGGCGTCGTTGAGCCGTGCCTCCACGCGGTCGTGGCCTTCGGCGATCTCCACAGGTGTGGTGGCGTAGCGGACCTCGATGTCGCTCTCACCCGGTGCCGGCTCGGTGATGCCGTGCCAGAGCGCGGCTTCGATGTCGCCGCGCAGCACCGCGCTCGGTCGTCCGGGCTGGTCGAGGAAGCCCAGACCGGGTTTGCGGGTCCCGTCGCGGTTCAGGGACCATACGGCCCCGCTGTCCGGGGTGCGGGTGTGCAGGTGGTCGGCGATGCCGAGGTCATCGGCCGCCTGCCTGCCGTCGGGAAGCAGGCCGATGAAATAGCCGCCGGTTCGGCGCTCCGGAGCCCGCTCGATGATCACAGGCGCCCATCCGGCCCGGCGTAGCCCGATCGCCGTGGCCATGCCCGCGATCCCCAATCCCACGATCAGTGCGCGCTTCTGCATGAATCACTCCTTGGTGATGCGGACGCACTGCCGGAGGGCAGGCGGGATTGTTCGGCGTCCGGCACGCCAGTTCTCGGAAAACCGCCCGTGGTGGCAGCCACAGTGGGCGATCCTCCAGGCGAACTACGGCACCAGGACGATGCGCTCGTCCGTCTCGGCGGTCCACGCTTGCGAGATCTCCGCGAGTGGGATGCGCCGGGCCCGCACCTCGATCGCGCCCTCGGCCACCGTGGCAGCCAGCTCCGGCAGCTCTCGAATGAAGTCGCGGGGGGAGACGGAGCCGATGCCGCTGCCGATGATCTGCAGCTGGGCGCCGCGCAGTGCAGCGGACGGGACCAGTGCGAGATCGCCGGCGATCGACCCGATCTCGATCCAGGTCAGCGGGACGCTGCGGTCGGTGCGAGCAGTGAGCAGACGCATCATGGCCTGGCCGGTGGGCTCGCCCCAGACGTAGTCGAGAACGACATCGACGTCGGCTGCCTGCTGGATCTGGTCGAACGTGATCGCCTCGTCGGCGCCGAGCGCGGGCAGAGTGGCCAGGCGTGCGGCGTCGCGGCCGGCGGCGATCACCTCCGAGGCGCCGAATCGCTTGGCGATCTGGATCGCCATCCGTCCGGCGCTGCCGGTGGCGCCGAGCACGAGGACCCGTTTCCCCTTCGGGAAGTCGATGCGGCGGCGCAGCGCGACCCATGAGGACATCCCGGGGTTCATCGCGGCGGCGATCTGCACGGGATCGATGTTGTCCGGCAGGAGAACGCTGCGGCGCGGGTCGATCACGGTTCGTTCGGCGAACGTGCCCAGTGCCGTGTCGTCCAGCGCCGCATAGCGAAGCCGTCCCTGGTTGTCGCGCACGACGCCGTCGACGCCGGGCACGAGCGGCAGTACGCCACTGCTGGAGTAGTGCGAACCGTCGGCCTTTGCCCTCGTGAGGTGGTGCAGTCCGGCCGCGAGAACCTCCACGACCATCTCATACTCGCCGGTGGCGACCGGTTCGGGGTGCTCACGGTAGATCGGCGGGGTGTCGAAGGCGGTGATGACAGCGGCGTGCATGTGGTCCTCCTCAGGTCGTTGGTATTACCAACAAGAGCGATGATGGTTGGTAATGCCAACGATGTCAAGGGTGGGTGCCCCACCGCTCGATCGGCGCTGACCTTCCGGGTCACCGCGAGCGGGGGTGGCGGTTGTGATCAGGGTGGCGGCGGGGCGTCGTGCGGCGATGCCACGAGGGGGGAAGCCGCGGCCGGAGGGCCGACGACGTCGCCGAGGGGGTCCGGATCGGTGGTGCCAGGTCCGGCCAGGGACGCGTCGCGCTCGGCGGGGGAGGCGCTGGCGGGTCGCCGCCGGGCGGAGGTGGCGCGAATCGGGAACGGTGGCCGGTGCAGTGCCTGGCCTGGCTGAAGGGTGTAGTCGGCCGCCTGCGTGAGCTGGCGTGCCAGGAAGTGGCGGCAAGGAGGATGGCGGCAAGTGTGGCGGCGGTCGCGAATGAGGACCGGCCGGCGGAGTGCAGCAGGGCCATGAGGGCGGCGGGCAGGCCCGCAATCAGCGTGGTCATGGAGCGGGCGGCCGCCAGGGGCCTCCGCGGGCCGGTGGGTCGGGCATCGCCAGGGCGGTGACAAGCATGATGATCTCCGCTGAGTAGTTCGTCTTACCAACCTTCGATACTTTGGTTGGCATTGCGAACCATGTCAACTAGCATGCGGACATGACCACCGATGAGCCGGCTGCTGGCGTCTCCACGGACCCTCTCGTGGACGCCCTCGTCCGCAACGCCTTTCAGGTGATGGGCGTGCTCACCCGGGTCGGCGCCGAGCATGACCTGTCGTTGACGCAACTGCGGGTGCTTGGCCTGCTGCGCGATCGCAGGCCGCGGATGACCGAGTTGGCCACGTTCCTCGGCCTGGACAAGTCGACGATGTCCGGCTTGATCGACCGTGCCGAGCGCCGGGGGCTGCTCGCACGTGGCAAGAGCGCCGAGGACCGCCGAGCCGTTGACGTGTTCCTCACTGCGGCCGGACTTGAACTGACCGAGCGGCTCTACGGCGAGGTCAGGATCGCGCTGCTGCCGGCCACCGGCCGTCTGGACCGGGAACAGCGCCATCGGCTCACCGAACTGATCGAACCAATTCTCAATCCTGTCACTGGTGCCGGGGAGCCCTCGCCGAGGAGAACCCCGGCGCGACGCCCGGAACTCGCTGCCGACGCGGCCCCGATTGTGGATCCCGGGCCGGGATAGGTGTGGCCCATCACCGAGGCGGAGTTTGTTGCCCGCGGCGTACAGTCCGTCGATCACTGTGCCGTCCTCTCGCAGCGCACGGCCGTCGGGATCGGTGAGCATGTTCGAGCATGTGGTGGCCGAGGTCGACGCAGGGCTCCGACTCGTTGGCGAATCGGTCGCTGCGGGGCTGTGGACCGGGCCTCGTATCTGCTACATCGACAGAGCACGTGAGACAGGGCCGAGCGAACGAGGCCGGTACAGTTTCCGCTTCCTCAACCCAGAATCGCCCAGAGAGCTGTGCGGCGTCAGCTGCGGGAGGGGGATTCTGCGGGCGAGGCCAACCCGTCCGGTCGACGGAACGTTTCCTGGACCGCCGGCTTCCGGTGATCGAGTGGGCAACCTGCGGCGGTGCGGGATGCTGGGTCTCCGCAGATCACGATCACGTTCGAACCCCAGATCGTGCGGCAGCGGCGCCTGTCGGGGGGGCGACGAGGCGGTGTTTGTCGTTGTATGCCACGGGTTTGACGACCGAAGAGATCTGCGCGTACTTCGCCGAGATCTACGGGCGTCCGTCGAACCAGGGATCTCGCGGATCACCGACAGGGTGATCGAGGAGATGGCCGACTGGTCCCACCGCCCGTTGGACGGGATCTGCGCGGGCGGTGTCCGTCGACGCCACCGTGGAACCGGCCGTTCCACGTCGAGCTCGGAGCGCGACGGGCCGGCCCGCGAAGGGCGCGAGGTTCTGGATGAGCGTGCTGACCGACCTACGCAACCGCAGCGTCAGGACGTGTTCTTCCTCGTCCGCGACGGGCTGAAGGGCCTGCCTGAGGTGGCCACGAACGGGCGGCCCCAGACTGTTATACAGACGCGCCATCGAGGTAATCGAGTGGCACTCGACTGGCCCGGTACCATGTTGTTGCACGTCGGTATGGATCACCGTAGATCATCGGGTGAACGGCAGGACCAGCGGGTTTCAGGTCGACGACTACAACAGACGGCGGTGAATCGTGCGGATACAGCCGCGCCAGGAGATCCTTGACATCTGGCGGGCCACGGTGCGCAGTTGCTGGCAGAACGGTGAATGGCACTGGGGTGGTCGGAGTGGCACCAACTCGATCAGCGATGCCGAGCAACTCCTGACCCTGCTACTCCCGGCGGCCAAGGTCCCCGCGCTGTCGCTCGACGACCCGGACCGCGCCGACGACGAGGTGATCGAGGCGCTCAGCCCGATCGGCGGCGCGATCGAAATTCCCCGCCGGCTGGTCGGCGTGATGATCGACTATTTCACGCGGTACACCGACGACACCGGCACCCCGACCTTCAGCGGCGGAAGCTACCTCACCCCGCTGGACGGCGGCCCGGAGCTCACCGACGAGCAACGCTCCCTGGACATCGTCGACTCTTTCGCGGTGTCCGTCACGCTGGCCCTGGCAACGATCGGTTTCGTCAAGGTCTACCGCAACTCCACCCAGCGGCGCGACTTGCTTGCGCAACTGGACGCCCTGGACGAGATGGCCAGCGCGCGGCTCACCGCGGCCATGGTCGGCCTGCTTCGCAGCTTCAGCACCTTCGTCTTCACCGCCTCCGACGAATACGGCCTCCGGCTGTGCGACATGATCAATCAGGACGAGCTGCCGCGCCGGGAACTCGTGGCGTCGCTACGCGAACAGCTGCGGGAAACGATGGCCAGCCTGCGCAGCGTGATAATCGGGTCGGGTCGGGTGACCGAGGATCTGGACAACAGCGAGATGCTGTTCGAGTGCGGCTGGTCGTGGGGGATCATCGCCGGGGCCGAGGAGGTGCCGACCACCGAGTCGATCGGCCTGCAGCGTGAGGGATCGGCGGAGAACGCTCCCTACCTCTACTTCACCGTCATCGCGATGGACGCGATCGAGGATCTGAACTCCGAACGCACCCGCCTGCTCGGGTTGCTCAACGAGGAGCAGCAGCGGCTGTCGCGGGCCCTGCTGCTGCGCTGGGAGCTGACCCGGACCTACTGGGCGACGGTGGCGACCTTCGGCAACCGCCGGCGGTGGCCCATCGAGGACATTCCCTGGCGGACGACCGACGGCGACCGGACCGACTACTACACCCTCCAGGCCACGTCGCTGGCGGTGAAGGGCCTGGTCGCCGGCGGGCGCGGCGATGAGGAGCTCGGCCGGATCGCCTCGGTGCTGGTGGAGCTGGCGCAGCGGGCGCGGATCACCCGCCGCGCCTCGCCCGACGAGCCGGCGCTGTTCGTGCACGCGCCGGGCAAGCAGGTGACCCTGAACGCCGACCGGTCCAAGCCGATCATGTCGTGGAACGTCAACGAATACTCCACGGTGCTGCTTCAGCGGGCCACTACCGTCGCTGGTCTGCTGAGCAACGCCCGGCGGCGCAGCGAGCTGCTCGAACTGGCCGACGAGGTGTGGGATCACCTGCTGCTGCGGCGTATCCCCGACGGCCGGCACCGTGGCCTGTGGGATCATGCCGGCGGCGCCTTCCCCGGGCTGGCCCCCAAGCCGGACGCGCCCTCCTGGTACCTGACCGAGCGGGTGGTGCAGGGGCTGGTCAGCGCCGGTCAGCTGCTCTGGGAGCGGCCGTTCCCGCGAGCCAACCGGCTCGCCACGTATGCGCAGGACCTCATCGACGAGGCCGAGTACCTTTTCGACCGGGAGTTGATGCGCGGCACGTTCGCCGGGGAGGCGATGCAGCGCAGCATGCGCAGCATCCGGGCCAGCCTGCGCCGGGCGCAGCTGGTGGTGGATGAACGCCCTGGCACCGCGGCGGCCCTAGCAAACACCCTGCTGCTGCTGCTCAACGACATCGCCACCGGGCAGCAGAAAGCCAGCGAGGGGATCTGAATGCTGGTCTTCGTCACGTCACACAAGGGCGGCACCGGGCGTTCGGTGACCGCGGCGAACATCGCCTACCGCAGCGCGCTGTCCGGCCGCCCCACCTGCTACCTCGACTACGATTTCGGCTCGCCGACGGCCGGCATCACGTTCCAGATCCCGCAGGCGGTCAACGGCGTGGAGGGTGCCGGGCCCAACGGTGGCGGGCTGCACCGGTACCTGCGGGGGGAGATCCCGTCTCCGGAGCAGTTGGACGTCTGGGGCACCTCGGAGCGGGCCAGCCTGCGCCAGCGGCCCACCGGGTCCGGTCCGCTGGTGCTCCTGCCCGGGCAGCGCAACGGCAGCGAGTTCGGTTTCACCAACGACATCGCCAAGCGCTGCGCCGAACTCTTCCTCCGTCTCGAAGAGGAGTTCGACCTCACCCTGGTGGATCTCAGCGCAGGCCGGTCGTACGCCAGCCAGATCGCGCTGGCCGCGACCGCCACCCCGACCCTGCGCAAGGTCACGGTTCGCTGGCTGGTCTTCCACCGGTGGACTCCCCAGCACGTCACCGCGGCCTCGGACCTGGCCTTCGAGGCGGGTGGGATCGTGGCGATGGGCAAGGAGTACGGCCACGAGCCGGACCGGCTCCGCGAGTCACTGCGGTTCATCCGTACGGCGGTGATCGATCCACGAGGCCCCGAGGTCGGCCACCTCGACCTCGCGCAGCAGGCATTCCTGCGCAAGTGCGACGCGGAGCTGTCGGAGCTGGCCCGACGGCGGGGCGTCGGGCGCACCACGCTGCTCGGCGCGGTGCCGCTGGATCCTCTGCTGCAGTGGCGGGAGCAACTCATCTCGGACCACGACGTGCAAAGCAAGATCGCGAACGTGAAGACCGTGGACGCCTTCGTTGATTTGACCGAGAAGCTCTTCGACGAGACGGCATGGGAGATTGTGTGATCAGCGTGGACATCAGGTTCCAGGAGGCAGCTGCGGTGCGTCGTACAGAGAGCGTGGCGTACTCGCACCTGTCGGTGGAGTTGGGGCACTTCTACGCGGAGGACTTCGGCGACGGGTGTCAGGAGCTGCGCCGCAAGTTCGAGCGGATCGCAACCTGGTCGAGCGCCATCCCGGCCCTGGCCGGGCAAGGGCTGCCACCGGGCCGCCAGCCGCGGATCAGCACCTGCTTCATGGTGGACGACTACTTCCACCGCTTTGGTACGCCGCACGAGGTGATCCCGCAGGTACAGAGCGCCGCAGCGGAGCACGGACTGGCGTTGGACTATGTCGCACGGGAGTCCAGTTTCGCCCGTCACGACGGGCTCGATCTGGCCCAGTTGGTGGTCGACACACTGGTGGTGGAACCGCCCCGGCACACCACCGGCAGTCGCCCACCGCTGAGCGAGTCGGGCTGGCTCTCCAACGGCAAGCGGTCGCCCGGGCATGTCGACGCCCCGGCGATGACCCTGCCCCGGCCGTGGTCCCCGCCGGTGCAGTCCGGCGATCCCCAGCATTCCATCTTCGTCGACATCGAGTTGTGGTCCGGCGAGCCGCAGACCCGGGTGTGGGCGTGCGCGCTGCTCGCCTCGGTCTGGCAGTTGACCCGCCTCGGCGTGCTACGGCACCGGGGCGAGACGATCCGGCAGCCGTGCCGGCTCACCGGGGAACTGCCGACCAACTGGGATGAGATGCCGGCGATCCTCCAGCTCAACCCGAGCGCCGCGCCGTTCTGCGCGTACCGCACGCTGACCCTGATGGACAGCCAGTACCTGCCGGTCGAGTTGGCCGTACGGACCATCCTCGGCCAGGTGGCGGTACCGCCGGCCATCGCGCAGCAGGTCGCCAAGCGCGCCGGCGGGGAGGGCCTGCGACTGCCCAGCGAGTTGGTCGACCGGTTGAGCTACGTGTTCATCGGCGAGTGAGCGCGCGCGCTCAGCGCCGGCAGGGCTGGTTGACCGCCATCCGGTCGGCCAGGTCGCGTAGCAGGGTCATGTTGCTCACGCTGATCTGGTCCCGGATCCAGTTGACCGACGACTTCCACTGCCGGCTGAAACCGGGCACCTGCTCCAGCCGGTCCCAGACCGGCCGCAGCCGCGGATGGACCCGAGCGCCCGGCAGCCACAGGTGCAGCAGGTGTTCCAGCACCGGCCGCAGCCGCTCGATGTGCTCCTGTCCGGCGGCCGGCCGGGTGACCGCGGCCTCCATCAGGGAGGAGAGCATGGTGAGTAGCCAGTCGTGCAGCGCGAGATCTTCGCAGAGGCCGGCCACGGCGGCCGGCACGTCCTGCGGGTCGACCACGAGTTCGACCGTACGCAGCGTGGGGGAGTCCACGGTGATCACCGCCGAGACCTCCCGGTCCGGCGCCTGGTTGACCCGCGTGGTCCAGCGCAGCCGGGTACGCGCCGCGCGCAGCGGCGGGCGCCGGTCCAGCAGGTCGGACATCTGCACGCCGTCGATCACCCGGCCGGTGATCGCCTCGAGGTTGAGCACGTCCGCGTTGTTGCCGTGCAGGAAGCCCGCGATCAGGTCCGGTGCGTCCAACTTGCCGACCGTCTCCAGGACGCCGGGATTGGCCAGGTAGTGCGACCAGGGCTGGCGGCGCTTTCCATCGACGACCTGGATGACCGAGGACGCCTGTACGATCCGGCCGCCGGTGATGATGGCCCGGGTGACCACCGCGCCCACCCCGCGCAGTTGGCGCTGCCTGGCGCTGGGTAGCCAGCAGTCCACTCCGGTGCGGACGTCCGGTGACACCGCGTAGAGCGACGGGCGCCGAGAGGTCAACACCATCTCGCCCTCGATCAGGCTGAGCACCTCGGAGCTCTGCTCCTGGGACAGTGCCGTGCTGTGCTGCAGCAGGCTGGTGTGCACCTCACCCACCGTGAGCATGGCTTCCTCCGCATCGCTGCCACCGGTCCGTGGTCGCCCGCGGACTGCCGTCCCATGATGATTGATGCCCGCCGCCGTGACCCGCACCGACACGGATTTGTGTGGATTTGCCGGAACCCCTCCGCGCGCGGAATTCGGCTTGCCCGGATCCCCAACTGTCCCGGCGGCCATCATAGGCCCACGGTTGATGGGATTCCCAAGCGGTAGCGGTGGCGAGCATTCGCGGGTCAGAAGGATGTGACAGCAACTGATATTTTGAATGGTGCGGTCGCCAGCCACTCCCTGGAGTTTGCCGTCCCATGAAGGTCTACATTTCGGCCACCCAAAAAGACCTGCTGGAATATCGCGCTGCCGTCCACGTCGTGGCACGCCGTCTGGAAATCGAGGACGTGGCCATGGAGGCGTACAGCGCCGACATCCGGCCGCCGCTGGAACGCTGCCTGACCGACGTGCGTCGGTGCGATCTCTACGTGGGGCTGTTCGCCTGGCGATACGGGTTCCGCCCGCCCGGCCAGGGGTCCTCCATCACCGAACTGGAGTACCGCGAGGCCCTCGCCGCCGGCAAACCCTGCCTGATCTTCCTGCTCGCGGAGGACACGCCCTGGCCGGTTCACATGATCGACCGGGACGCTGACTGGCAGCAGGTCGTCGCGCTGCGCCGGGAGCTCAAGGAGCGCCACCTCTGTGCCTTCTTCTCTTCGGTGGACGACCTCTCCGCCAAGGTGACCGTGGCACTGGCCGAAGTGCGTAGCGGGCGGTCCCCGGCCCGCGAGCCCGCCGACCCGGACGCCCACCTGCCGGAGGCCGTGCGCAGCCAGTACTACAAACAGCTGGCGCTGAGATACCAGGCTGTTCCGCTGGACGCGGTCTCGCCCCGCCCCACCATCGGCTACCTCACGGTCGGGTTGTCGGAGGTGTTCGTGGAACCCCGGGTCCACGAGGACACCCGGCCGGAAATGCCGCTGGCCTGGTGGCGCTGGGCGGGCTCCGCCGCGGACGGCAGTGCCCGCGGGCTGCCCGGGGTGGTCAACCCGGAAGAGGTCGAGCGGCTCTGGGAGGAGTACGCCGCCAAGGACGCGCTGGTGTTGTTCGACGTGGTGTGCGATCAGGGCCGGCGGTCGATCGTGCTGCTCGGCGATCCCGGCTCCGGCAAGTCGGCGGCCGCGCGGTACCTGGCGCTGGCGCTGGCCGGGAAATGCTCCGAGCCCAGGCTGGCGGCGCTGGACGGATACCTGCCCGTCCTGATCGAACTGCGGTCCTACGCCGCGCACTGCGGCGACGGGCGGTGCGACGGCCTGCTGGACTACGTCGGCCACCGCCACCAGCAGGGACTGGCCGGGGGGATCGACCAGGACGTGCTGAAGGCGTACCTGCACCAGGGCGGCCAGGCGCTGTTCCTCTTCGACGGCCTGGACGAGGTGTTCGACCCGGTGCAGCGGGAGGAGGTGGCCGCCCAGATCGGCGCGTTCGTCAGCGAGTACCCGGGGGTGCGGACGGTTGTCACGTCGCGGGCGGCCGGATACCTGCGGCACACCTTCGCCAACGCCGGCTTCGACCACTTCACCCTGGAGGATCTCGACGACGAGCGGATCGCCCGGTTCCTCGGCAACTGGTACCGCTACGTGATGCCCACACCGGCGGCGGAGGCGGACCGGCAGCGGCGACAGATTCTCGACGTGGTGCACAGTTCCCGGGAGATGCACGAGATCGCCGGCAACCCGTTGCTGCTGATGCTCATGGCGATCGTCGGCCGGGACCACCCGCTGCCCCGCAACCGGCGCCGGCTCTACGAGCACGTCACCGACGTACTGATCTCCGAGTGGGACGTGACCAAACAACTGCGGGAGAGTCACGGCGACGTGCCGCAACTGGATCTGCAGGCGAAGCGCCGGCTGGTGCGCCACCTGGCGTATCGGATGCAGTTTCGGGGGTCCGGTCCGGCCGGAAACTACGTAGAATCCGACGAATTGGCGCGCATCTTCCGGGACCACCTCGTCGCCTTCTACGGTTTTGACAACGAGCGGGCGTTCACCCTGGCCTACTCGATGATCGACCAATTGCGGCAGCGAAGCTTCATCCTGGAACGGTACGGATTGCGGCTGTTCGGGTTCGTGCACCGCACGTTCCTGGAGTTCTTCTGCGCTGAGGAGATCGTGGACAGGTTCGAGCACGATCCGGACGCCTGGGGCCTCGACCAACTGCGCGTGCTGTTCCGCGAACACTGGGCCGACCCGTCCTGGCGGGAGGTGCTCCGGCTGGTCGCCAGCGACCTGCCCGCCCGGGCCGCCAATGACCTGGTCACTCTGCTCGCCGCCGAGGCCAACCGGCCCTGGCCACCGCTGAATCTGACCGGCCCGCCATGGCACCTGGTGCTGGCCGCGCAGTGCGTGGCGGAGGCGGCGCACCCCGTCGAGCTGGCCGGCGCGGGCGACGCGGTGCTGTGCCAGGTCGTGCGGTTGATCGAACACGGCATCTCCGCCGACGACCCCAACCTGGTGGAACTCACCGAGCAGGAGCTGCTCTCCTCGATCCGGGTGCTCGGGCCTGGCTGGCCCGGCCGCGACGCCTTCCTGCAGTGGTACCGCCGTCGCGGAGTACGGAGCAGTTGGCGCTCCGGCTCCGCGTTCGCCACCCGGATCGCCGTGGTGCTCTCCACCGCCGAGGAGCAGCTGACGCAACTGCTGGTCCGGGAGCTCGGGCAGGGCCGCGAGAGGCAGGCCCACCTCACCCTGGTCGCGGGGCTGGCCGAGACCGCTGGGCGGCTGGACGTCATCGGCCGCAGCCGCCGCCGATGCCGGGACCTGCTGCTCGCCCAGGCACAGGTCGAGGTCTCCACCGCGGTGCGGCAGGCCGCCGTACGGGCGCTGGTTGCGCACTTCGGCGCCGACGTCGATTACGTCGACGTGCCGCGTGACCTCGCCGACTCACCCGATGTCGCGGTGCGTGCGTTGGCCGTGCAGTCCCTCGGCGGCCGGACCGAGCTGGCCGAGGACGCCCGCCAGGTGCTGGCCAGGGCCACCGAAGACCCCGCCGCCGCAGTGCGGCGGGCCGCCGCCGAAGTGCTCGCCACGCGCTGCGCCACCCTGCCGGACGCAGCTGGGACACTGCAGCGGTTGCTGACCACCGACACCGACCCCGGCGTGGTGCAGTGCGCGCTGAAAGGGCTGCTGACCCTGCCGGATCACGCCGAGGCCGCCCGCGCGGGGGCGCTGCGGCGGGTGACCGGCGACGCCCCGGACGAGGTGCGGCGTTGCGTAGTGACCGAACTGCTGCCCGGGCGGGCCAGCCCGGAGAGCACCGAGCTGTTGCTGAAGCTGGCCTGCTCCGACACCTCCGCGCGGATCCGCGCGGTGGCCGTGCAGCGGCTGGCGCTCGTAGCTGACCCGGAGGGGCGCTGCCGAGCCCGGCTGATCGATCGGATCGAGCAGGACGAGGACGCCGCGGTGCGGGCCGCCGCCGTGGCCGCGCTGATCGACCGGGACCGCGCCGACCTCACCGGATGGAACGTGGCCAGGCACGCGGCTCGTGCCGACGAGGACGCGACGGTACGCCTCGCCGCGGTGCGCGCGCTGGCCGAGGCGTACCCGGACCACCGCACCGGAGAACTGCTGCTGGAACGAGCTCGCCGCGATCCGACCGCCAGCGTCCGGCTCGCCGCGGTCGACCTGCTCACCGCCCGTCCGTCGCGCGGCGAGGCGACTCGTGATCTGCTCATCAGCCGCGCCTCCCAGGAGCGGGACCCGATCGTCCGGTTACGGGTCACCCTCCGCCTGGCCCGCCTCGCCGACCCGCCCGACCCTGAGGTGCTGGCGTGCCTGGCCGAACAGGCAAGCCGGGACCCTGACCCGAACGTGCTGCGCGCCGCCGCCCAGGCGCTGGCCCGGTACGGCGAGACCGACGGCCTGGTGGAGACGCTGTCCCGGCGGGCCCGCCGGGACAGCTACGTCGGCATCCGACTGGCCGCCGTGCAGGCTCTCTGCAAGCACGGGAGCCCCGATGTGGTGACTGACGTGCTGCTGGAGTGCGTCGAGTCGGACACCGACCCCACGGTGTTCGACGCGGCGGTGCGCTGCCTGACCGAGCAGGGGTCGGCATCCATGGCGGTGACCCTGCGGCTGATGCGCCGCCTGGCTGACCAGGACCCGGCGATCCGCGCACGCATCGCCGCCGCCCTCGGCACGCACTTCGGGGCGGACCCGGAGGTCCGGGTGCTGCTGGTGGGGTTGGTCCGCGACGACCCGGACCTCGAGGTCCGGCGCCGGGCCGTGGAACAGCTGGGAGCCATGCTGGCCGACCCGGACCTGCTGCTACGGCTGGCGGACGACGACGACTGGGAGATCCGGCGCACCGCGCTGCTCGCGCTGACCCGGCACTACTGTGGCGACACCCGCACCCGCGACGTGCTTCTGCGGCTGGCCCACCAGGAGGACGGCGGCACTGTGCGGCGGCTGGCCGGGCAACTGCTTGCCGCGCTGCCTGACACCGGGCCCGACGACTTCCCGTGACCGGGCCCGACCGCTCGCCCGGCCGGCGTTGGTGGCGTCGCCGATGAACAGGTCGGGGGTGCCGGATTGTACGCGCCGAGGCCGGTTGTATCGATCCCGTCAAATACCATGTGGCTCATGACAGACCCGGCCGCTGGCTCGTCCCGCCTGGCCGTATGGTGGCTGCGAGTCGTGTTCGGAGTCATCGGACTGGGCGCCTTCATCCTCGGCTACGTCGGCTTCGAGCGCCTGCTTGAGTCCCGGCCTGACACCGCGCACAATCCGTATGACGTGTTCTACTACGATTTGCAGCTCTTCGTTCTCGGCGCCGAGCCCTTCCAGGACGCCGGGCCATACCCGTGGCAACTGCAGGTTGCGCGGTTCGCCGCCCCGCTGTTCACGCTGCTCGCCGTGGCCGAGGCAAGCCGGCTGCTGCTGGCCGCCGAGAGCCGCCGCCTGCGGGCCCGGCGGGCCCGCAACCACGTCCTGGTCTGCGGCGACTCCCAGTTCGCCCACATGCTCGCCGACCGGCTCTTCGCCGACGGCGAACGCGTGGTCGTGGTGCGCTCCGTACCGTTCGGACCGCTGGAGTACCGCCTACGCCGCTATCTCGGTGTCATCGGCGACCCGGCCAGCCCCGCGGTGTTGCGCGGCGCCGGCCTGTCCCGGGCCCACACCGTCTACGTGTGCAGCGAGGACGACGACCGCAACCACGCCATCGCCAACACCGCCAGCCGCCTCATCCAGGACCGCCGGCAACCACCCCGCGTCTACGTACTGGTCCACGACTCCGAGATGTGCCTGTCCCTACAGGCCCGACGACTCGGTGCCGTCGGATTCAACCGGCTGCGGCTGGACTACTTCCACGTCGACGACGTCGCGGCCCGCGCACTGCACCGACACCACCCGCTGCCGCGCCCCAGCGGCCGGCCCGCCAGGGTGCTCATCGCCGGCACCGGCAGCTTCCGCCGGACCCTCCTGGTGGAAACCGCCCGGCACTGGCGGGCACGCCTGGCCGACACCCCGGCCGGCCACCTGCCGCCCCCGCTGCGGGTGGACCTGGCGGCCCCGGACGCCAGCACCGAACTCGCCTCCGTGGCGTCCCGCTATCCGTTCCTGACCGCCGCCTGCGAGATCACCGCGTACGATCTGGAGCTCGACCGGCTCGCGAGGTTCGACCGGCTCGACCGCCGCCGCTACGACCGCATCTACATCTGCGCCCCGGACGAGACCAACGGGCTGCAGTTCGTGCTGGACACGCCCGCCCTCTGGCAGAGCGCGGAGAGTTCGGTCTTCGTGCCGGTCTACCGGCAGGCAGCGCTTGCCGCCGCCTTCCACGGCGATGCCCGCCACGATCTGCTCGACGAAGTACACGGCAAGCTCCGCCTCTATCCGGTGTTGACGCACGCCTGCGATGCCCGGCTGATCGCCGAGGACCTCACCGAGCGGCTGGCCCGGCTGATCCACGAGCGGTACCTCCAGGCACAGCAGCGCGCCGGGGTGCGCCCCGGCGGCGCGCCGGCGATGGTGGGCTGGTCGCGACTGCCCGAGTCGCTGCGACGGGCCAACCGGGCCCACGTACAGGACATCGCCGCCAAGCTGCACAACCTCGGGTGCGTCGTGGCGCCCCGGCGCGGCGGCACCGGCGATGCTTCCGCCGCCGGAGAGGCCATCGATGACCGGATCGAGGAACTCGCCCGCCTCGAGCACGAACGGTGGTGCCGGGAACGACGCGGGGAGGGCTGGACACACGGCGAGTTCCGCGACGACATCCGGCGGCGGCATCCCGCCCTGCGGCCATGGGACGAGCTTCCCCTTGACGTCCAGGAGCAGAACCGCGCGGAGATCCGGGCACTGCCCGACGTGCTCTCCGACAGCGGGTTCGAGCTGATCCGGCTGGCACCCGCGGTGCCCAGGCAGCGGGAAGGACCGGGGGATGCAGACTGAACCCGCACCGGTGCGCGTCGGCATAGCCGGGCACATCAACCTGACCCGCGACACCGAGTTGCTCGTCGCCGACGCGCTCCGCGCCGAGTTGCGCCGGATCAGCGACCGTCCGGTGCACGGCGTCACCTGCCTGGCCGCCGGCGCCGACCAGGTCTTCGCGCGCACGCTACTGGACATGGGCGGCACGTACGAGGTGATCCTGCCCGCCCGCGACTACCGCACCGCCGTGATCGCCCCGGAGAACCGAGCGACCTTCGACGAGCTGCTCGCTCGGGCGGCAGCGGTCGTCCATCCCGGCTACGACCGCTCCGGCACGGCCGCCTACGTGGCCGCCAACCGGGAGCTGGTGCGACGGGTGCAGCGACTCGTGGCGGTCTGGGACGGTGATCCGGGCTGCCACGCGGCGGCGACGGACCGGACCGTCGACTGGGCGCGGCAGCAGGGTGTCCCGATCACGATCCTCTGGCCCGCCGGCGCCCGCCGGACGAAGGCCGGCGACTGACGTGAGGCCCTAACCGCGGCTGCGGCCGGTGGCCAGCAGCATGCTCAGATATCCGTCCCGCAGCGGCGTCCGGGGTCGGACCTCGTGGACGTCCAGGTCGTACGCGCTGGTCGCGATGCTGGCCACCACCTCGGCGCGCTGCAGCGCCACGGCCGGGAACAGGCGCTCGCCGACGTGGTAGCCGCGGGAACCGAGCATGACCGCCACGACGAAGGGCGAGCCGGGCCGCAGCGCGTGCAGGAAGCTGCCGATGGCGTGCTCGGCTTCCGCCTGGTCGGCCGATATGGAGCAGGCCACGAAGAACATCGTGCCGGCGTCCCAGGCACGCCTGGGCAGGTCGAAGACACTGGCCCGCAGCACCCGGCCCACCTGAGCCAGCCGGCCCCGTGGGTCGGTCACCGCCGAGTACGCCGGGTGCTCCGCGCACACCTGCCAGTACGGGTCCCAGAGCTCGTCGTAGCCGGCGATCTGCGTGCTCAGCCAGCGCACGTTCGACGCCGACCATTCACACAGGTCGAGCGTGCGCGCGATCGGCAGCAGCGACAGCGCCGGGTAGAGGTTCGCCCCCGACCCGACGTCGACACAGCACGCGTCGGAGAGTGTCGTTCCGGCGAAGAAGTCCCTGGTCCGGCGGAGGATTTCACGATCGTCGGCACGCAGCACCGCGTAGTTGTGCCGGACGTATGCCTGGGGGTCGAAGCTGTCCCACTCGACGTCGGAATTGGTCGGCCTCGGAGACCGGATCGACGGTGAGGGCGTCGACGACTCGCCACAACCGCCGCCAGCCGCCGGGATCAACGCCATCGAGGCGCCTCCATCCATGTTGGTGGATCACACTGGTCGTCGTTGCAGCGCTTTCCCCTACTGACCCCTGTGTAGCGGAGGCGGTGGTGGCTCGCAAGGGGCGGCACCGCGGCAACTCCTCCAGCAGGCCGGCGTCGCACGCCTGGCGCCACTCACTCATCAACCGCGAACGACCGGCTCGGAGAGAGCCCGCCGGTCCGATGGGCAGACGAGAAAGCGATACTGGAGCGGTGGACGCACAGGCTCGCCGTACCGCCCGGTTCATGGTGGCGGGCACGACTTCTGACGCAGGTAGGAAGCATCTCGATGTCGACGCGTTGCTGGGCCTGGCCGGGCATGGCGTTCCCGCCATCCCGGCGATCGGACCTCACGCGTGAGGGTCCTCGTGCTCGGCGGGACGGGGGAGGCCCGCGCTCTGGCGGCTGCGCTCGTCGAGGACGGTGCCGAAGTCGTGACCTCGCTTGCGGGACGTGTCGCGCGTCCGCGGCTGCCGGTCGGACAGGTGCGTGTCGGTGGCTTCGGTGGGATCGAGGGGCTGACGACGTACCTGGAAGGGGCCGGGGTGGGTGCCGTCGTCGACGCGACACACCCGTTCGCGGAGAGGATCAGCGCCAACGCGGCTGCGGCGTGCCCGGCAGTCGGCGTTCCGCTGCTCCGCCTGGAGCGGCCCGGCTGGGCTGGACGGCCTGAGGCGTCCGACTGGCACTGGGTCGGCGACCACGACGAGGCCGCCCGAGTGGCGGCAGGGCTGGGGACACGGCCGTTCCTCACCGTCGGGCGGCAGTCGCTCGGACGCTTCGTCGAGCCGCTGCGCCGCCACGCGTGCCTCGTGCGCGTGGTGGACGAGCCGGACATCCGCCTGCCGGCCTCCTGGATGCTGCTGCGCAGCCGTGGACCGTACACGATCGAACACGAGCGGCAGGTGATGGCAGACGCGGACGTCCTGGTGACGAAGGACTCCGGCGGAGACCACACCGTCGCGAAGCTCGAGGTCGCCGCCGAGCGGGCGATGCCGGTGGTCGTCGTCCGCCGAGCCGGCCCGCCGGGCGGTGTGCGGGTCGTCCGCGACGTCGACGCCGCGCTGGCCTGGGTGCAAGCGCTGCCGGCACACTGACCGCAGCCGCGCGGCGGGTGGTGCGCGGCTGCGGTCCGGGGCGGCTCAGAGCGTGGCGGCCAGTTCCTGGCGGCGCAGCCGCTCGGCGGCTCGGTCCGCGTCACGTCCGACCAGGCCGGTCAGCACGAAGCCGAGGACAATCCACGTCGCGGCCAGGGTAATGATCGACGAGCGGCGGAAGTACCAGAGCGTGTCGGCCGGGAAGCTGCCGACCTCGTTGACCGTCGGCAGGACGGCGCCGGCGACCACGACCACGACCAGATATGCGGCGGCACCGACCAGCACCGCGGCGTACGCGCCCAGCCGGGGCAGGACCCGCCGGGCCAGGAGCACGGCGCCGATCGCCGCGACGAGGCTCAGCGCCCAGAAGCCGAAGTACAGGGCGGTCCGCTCGCCGATCGTGTCGCCCGAGCCCACCGCCGGCGGCGTGGCAGGGTACTTGAAGAACGGCACCAGCCCCGTGGCGACGAAGCCGACGCCGGCCACCACCGCGGTGGAGGCTCGTGCTGAGAGCCTGCCCAGGCGCCCGACGGCGAACGCGGCAGCGAGCCCCGTGGCGCCGCCGAGGACGGCGCCCATCAGGATGGTGCCGGTTGCCAGGCCCCAGGTCGACTGCGTGTCGCGGGAGACCTCGGCCTCCTCACCGTGGCTGTGGGACTGCTCGGCGGTCGCGTCGTCGTGCGGGTGCCCGTCTTCGGCCGAGCCCGCCTCCTCCAGGGCGATGGCGGTGTCGATCTGAGGCTCAGCGACGACGTAGGCGACGAGGAAGGCTGCGAAACCGGCGATCAGGCCGGCCAGCAGGCCGTGTACGAGGAAGGTACGAGGGGCCATCGAAGGTCCGTTCGAGAGCCGGCTGCGGGCAGCACGAGCCGCCGGCGGGCCGGGAGCGAGAGGAAGAAGAATCCGGCCGACCGGACGGCGGACGCGCGAGCGTCAGTGGCAGGGGTAGCCCAAGACGTGTCGTGCGTCGTGCACCAACTCGTGGACGGCGGTGCCCTCGAAGACGGAGAATGCTCCCTGCTCGGCGCCCACGAAGAACAGGACGACGGCGGTGAGCAGCGCGAAGAACAGCGCCCAGGGGGCGAGCTCGCGCACGGGGATGGTGGGAACGGCGGCCGGAGCGGCCGTGGTTGCCTGAGACATGACACTCCTTGGGAATTCTGCGTCCCATCGATGAATGTTCACCTGCTGGAGGGTCTGGCTTCGCCGCGAGCGGCGTCACAGTAGCGCGACTGCGCCGGGATCACACCGGCTTCCTTCAGCAAGGTGGGACGACCATAGCAGGTATCGGGCGGGGAAACGGTGTGGCGGCTGTCATGACCGCCCACGCAGGACGCGGCTCGAGCGCGGCCACGTGACCGATGACCGCGACGGCAGGGGCGCCGATGCCGGCCGCGGCGGTGTCGGCGACGATGTGGGCGAGGGTGCTGCGGACGACCTGCTGGCTGGCCAGGCTGGCGTCCGCCACGACCGCGCACGGCGTGCCCTCGTCCAGATCGGCGGCGATGAGCGCTTCGACGATGGCAGGAAGGGTACGCACGCCCATGAGCACCACGATCGTGGTGCCGGAGCGGGCGAGGGCCGGGTAGTCGATCGACGAGTCGGGGTGGCCCGGCGGTACGTGGCCGGAGACGACGGTGAAGCCCTGGACGAGTCCGCGGTGGGTGACCGGAATGCCGGCGAGCTCAGGGCCCGCGACGCTGGACGTCACGCCGGGCACCACGGTGGTGGCGACCCCGGCGTCGGCGCACGCGGCAACCTCCTCGAAGCCGCGGCCGAACACGTAGGAGTCGCCGCCCTTGAGCCGCACGACGTGACGCCCAGCGCGTGCGTGCTCTACGAGGAGACGGTTGATCTCCTCCTGGCTGGTGCTTCGCCCGTAGGGAATCTTCGCGACGTCGACGACCTCGGCCTCCGGGCGGGCCCACGCCAGCGCCTCCCACGGCGCGAGCCGGTCGGCGACGATCACGTCGGCCTGTTCGATGGCCGCACGTCCGGCGACGGTGACCAGACCGGGGTCCCCGGGGCCGGCGCCGACCAGCGTGACATGACCGGCCCGGCCCGTCCGGGCGGGTGCGTCGGTCGTCAGGGGCGCGACGGCCCGTAGCACGACATCGAAGCAGCCCTCGTCCACGGGTGCCGTGACCCAGGTCAGACGCCGACGGAGGGCGAGGTCCTCCAGCGCGGCGCACACGGTCGGCGCTGCGACGGTGACAGATGCACCCTCACGCAGCAGCGCAGCGACCGTGGCAATGGCGCGCGGGCCCCCGTCGAGGACGAGCACGCTGCGACCGGTGACGTTCAGTTCCATGCGACGGTGAGTCCCAACGTGGTGAGCAGATGGCGGGTGGCGGCCGGCTCGCGGACGGCGATGCGCGCCCACGAGCCGTCGAGACCGGGGAAGACGTCGGTCCGGCGCACGGCCACGCCCGCGTCCCTGAGGCGCGCGTGCGCTCCGGAGCCCAGACGGGCGAGGACGAACGGGGCGTTGGACTCCGCGACCGTCAGGCCGAGCTCGCTCAGCCCGTCCACGAGCGTGCGCCGCTGCCGCACGCACAGCGCGGCCCGGCGCCCCGCCTCGGCCTCGGCCTGCGGCCCGGTGGTCGCGACGACGGCATGCAGCGCCGGGGTGCCGATCGACCAGGGCGGTTGCTGGGTTCGGAGGTCGGCGACCACGGCGGCGTCGCCCACGACGTACCCGGCGCGGATGCCGGGAATCGACCACAGCTCGGTCAGGCTCCGCACCACGACCAGCCCGGGTAGCCGGTGCGAGGTGAGCGTCTGCGGCTCGCCCGGCACGAAGCCCATGAACGTCTCGTCCACGACGACAATGCGTCCGGGGCGGCACAGGGTGCGCAGGGTCGCGGCGGCGTGCAGGCGTCCGGTCGGGTCGGCGGGGTTGCCCACCACGACGAGGTCCGCGTCGTCAGGGACGGCGCCGGGATCGAGGGCGAAGTCGTCCTCGGTCCGGCACAGGACATGGGTGACGGTGTGGCCCGCGGCGCGTAGCGCGACGTCGGGCTCGGTGAACTGGGGGTGCACGACGACCGGGCGTCGCCAAGGACGTGCTCGGGCGAGCAGGAAGAACGCCTCGGCGGTGCCGGCCGTGACGAGCACCTCGGACTCGTCACGGCCGTGGCGACGCGCCACAGCGACGTGAGCCGCGGTGGCTTCGGGGTAGGTGTCGGAGGTCGCGATCGCGTCGCGCAGCGCCCGCTCGAGCCACTCCGGGCGGGGCAGACGGCTGACGTCGACCGCCAGGTCCAGCAGATCGGCGGACAGCTCCAGGTCGCCGTGGTGGCGCAGCGGGGCTGCGGGCGGTTCGGGACCCAGCGGCACGGCGACGGCGTGCGTCCGTGGCACACCAGGTGCCGCGATTGCGTCCGCCTGGTGCACCGCGTCCGCGAACGACTGGGCCAGGCGCGGGTGCCCGGCCCAGTGCACGTGCAGATAGGACGCGCTGAGCGTCAGGCCCGCGAACCCGACGTCGCCGCCTTCCAGCGTCCACGCGGGACGCTCGCCGTGCACGGGAGTGACCATGGTGCGGTGGAATTCGTGCGCCGTGGCACCGGTCCCACGTGCGCCGAGGAGCTGGTCCGAGCCGAGTTCGGCCCGGCGGTACGCGAGGGTGAGCCGGGGCGTCATGACCGCGTCGGCGTCGAGCGCCCCGACCATGGGGTACCCGTCGACGGAGCGGCACAGGTACAGCAGTCCGGCGCACTCGGCCACCGTCGGGACGCCGTCGAGGACGGCCTGACGCAGCTCGTCGCGCAGGGCCGTGTTGGTGCTCAGCGCGGCCGCGTGCACCTCGGGGAAACCTCCGCCGAGATACAGACCGCGCGTCCCGGCGGGAAGCCGCTCGTCCCGGGCCGGGTCGAACGGCACGACGGTGCAGCCCGCCGCCTGCAGCAGCTCGGTCGTCTCGGCGTACCGGAAGGTGAACGCACGCCCGGCCGCGACCGCGATGATCGGGGACCCGGTGCCGGAGGATCGGACGTGCGCGGCCGGGTCCCACGGCTCGGAGTCGAGGTCGGGCGCGGTGTGCGCCACCTCCAGCACGGCGTCGAGGTCGACGTGGCGGGCGACCTGCTCGGCCAGCCTGTCCAGCGAGGCGGCGGCTTCGTCGCGCTCGGCTGCGGGGACGAGCCCGAGATGGCGCGAAGGCGCGCTGACACCATCGTCGCGCTGCAGGATCCCGAGCACGGAGACGCCGACGGACTCCACCGCGCGTGCCACCTCGGAAGCGTGGCGGGGGGAGCCGGCCTTGTTGAGCACGACACCCGCGATCGTGATGCCGGGCTGGAACGTCGCCATCCCGTGCACGACTGCCCCCACGCTGCGCGAGGCGTGTGAGACGTCCACTACCAGGACGACCGGCGTCCGGGTGAGCGTCGCGACGTGGGCGGTGGAGGCGAACCCGTCGCCGCCGATGCGGCCGTCGAACAGACCCATGACCCCCTCGACGACCGCGACGTCCGCGTCCTGGGCGCCGTGAAGCAGCAGCGGGACCACAAGCGAGGGGTCGGTCAGGTGCGGGTCGAGGTTGCGGCCCGGACGCCCGGTGGCCAGCGCGTGGTAGCCGGGGTCGATGTAGTCGGGCCCGACCTTGTGCCCCGAGACGGCATGCCCGCGGGCGGCCAACGCGGCCATGAGCCCGGTCGCGACCGTGGTCTTGCCGTGGCCGGAGGCCGGTGCCGCGAGCAGCACTCGTGGCAGCCTCACCACTCGATGCCTCGCTGACCCTTCTGGCCGACGTCCATCGGGTGCTTGACGTGCAGCATCTCGGTCACCAGGTCGGCTGCCGCGACGAGGCGGGGGTCGGCGCGGCGTCCGGTGACGACGACGTGCTGGCGGCCAGGACGGTTGGCGAGTGTTTCCACGACGTCGTCGACGTCGACCCAGCCCCACTGCATCGGGTAGGTGAACTCGTCCAGGACGTACAGCTGGTGCCGTTCGGCCTGGATGCGCCGCTTCACCTCCGCCCAGCCCTCGGCGGCGTCAGCGGCATGGTCCGCCTCGGTGCCGCCCTTGCGGCTCCAGGACCACCCCGAGCCCATCTTGTGCCACTCGACGGGCCCGCCCTCGCCGGTCTCCTCGTGCAGGCGGCCGAGCCGTTCGAGCACCGTCTGCTCCCCGATGCGCCACTTGGCCGACTTGACGAACTGGAAGACCCCGATGTCCCAACCCTGGTTCCAGGCGCGTATCGCCAGGCCGAAGGCGGCGGTCGACTTGCCCTTGCCGTTGCCGGTGTGGACCATCAGCAGCGGGCGGTTGCGCCGTGCGCGGGTGCTGATGCCGTCGTCCGGGACGACCAGCGGCTTGCCCTGCGGCATCAGGCCACCCCCTCGCGCGGCGCGGTCGCCGTGTGGACGACGCTGGTGAGCCCGTCGGCGGTCACCTCACCGAGCGGCACGTGCTCGGCCTGCAGGTACGCGGCCAGCTGCGCGGCAAGGCCGAGCCGGAACCGTCCGGTCTCGCAGTCGACCACGACGCTCTGCACGCCGGTAGCGGCCAGGTGCGCCGCGGCGCGGTGGGCACGACCGAGCGCGTCCGGCCCGAAGGTCGCACGGCCGTCGGTCACCACGACCAGCAGCGGCCGGCGGGACGGGTCGCGCAGCGCCTCGCGGCGCAGCACCTCCGCAGAGCGCTCCAGGCCCTCGGCGAGCGGCGTACGCCCGCCGGCCGGCAGGTCGGCCAGGCGCCGGGAGGCGACATCGACGGACCCGGTCGGCGGCAGGGCGACGTCGGCGGTGCGCTGGCGGAACGTCACCAGCGCGACCTTGTCCCGGCGGCGGTAGGCGTCCAGCAGCAGCGCGAGCACGGCGGTCTTGACCTGCTCCATGCGACGTCGCGCGGCCATCGAGCCGGACGCGTCGACGCACAGCAGGACGAGGTTCGACTCCCGCCCGACGGTTTCTGCGCGGCGCAGGTCGCCCGGGGCGAAGACGAGACCGCGGCCCTCGGCCAAGCCGCCACGGGAACGCTGGTGCGGTGCCGCCTCGGTGATGGTGCCCGGCAGGTGCAGGCGGCTGGCGACGGACGATCCGCGCTGCTGCCCGACGACCCGGCCCTGAGGTGTGCGGGCCCGGGACCGGCGGCCGGCCTGGCCTTCGCCGGTGCCCCGTACGACGAGCAGGCGGGCGCGTGCCGGCTCGCCGGCGGACGCGACCGATCCGGCAACGGCAGGCTGCGGCGCGTTGTCCGGCGCGGGCGATCCTGCGGCGTGGGAGTCGTGGGCGTCCCGGGACCGGTCTTCCTGTGGGGCGTCGTCCGGCGGCCCGCCGCCGGGACCACCGGGGCCGTCGTCGGGCCCGTCGTCGGGCCCGTCCGGTCCGGGGTCCGGGTCGTCGTTGCCCAGCAGGTCGTCGAGCCGGTCCTCGTCCAGGCCGGGCTCGTCGAACGGGTTGCGGCGCCGGCGGTGCGGCAACGCGAGACGGGCGGCGACGCGGACGTCCCCGCGGGTCACGTGCGCGCGTCCCTGCCAGGCGGCGTGCGCCGAGGCGGTGCGGGCGGTGACGAGGTCCGCGCGCAGGCCGTCGACGTCGAACGCGGCGCACACCTCGGCGATGGTCGTCAGCGTCCGGTCGTCGAGCACGACGTCCGGCACGAGCCGCCGGGCTGCCACCAGCCGCGCGCGTAGGGCGTCCTGCTCGTCGGCCCAGCGTGCGGTGAAGCCCTCCGGGTCGGCGTCGAACGCCAGCCGGCGACGCACGACCTCCACCCGCAGGGAGGGGTCGCGCGGTGCGGCGACCTCGACGGTCAGGCCGAACCGGTCGAGCAGCTGCGGGCGCAGCTCGCCCTCCTCGGGGTTCATCGTGCCGATCAGCACGAACCGGGAGGCGTGCTCGACTGAGAAGCCGTCGCGCTCCACGCTGACCCGGCCGGTCGCCGCTGCGTCGAGCAGCAGATCGACGAGGTGGTCGTGCAGCAGGTTGACCTCGTCGACGTAGAGCAGGCCGCGGTGGGCCCGGGCGAGCAGGCCCGGCTCGAACGCCACTACGCCGTCGCGCAGCGCCGCGTCGAGCTTGAGGGAGCCCGTCACCCGGTCGTCGCTCGCACCGACGGGCAGCTCGACGAGCCGCACCGGCCGCTCGACGACGGGCGTGGACGCGTCGATGGGCCCGTCGGGGCAGACCGCCAGGGAATCGTCCGGGTCGACCGAGAACCGGTCGCCCGCATACGTCCGCACCAGCGGCAGCACTTCGGCGAGGCCGCGCACGGTGGTGGTCTTGGCGGTGCCCTTCTCCCCGCGGACCAGGACGCCGCCGATGAGCGGATCGATCGCGACCAGGGTGAGGGCGAGAGTCATGTCGTCGGAGCCGACGACGGCACAAAAGGGGTACTGCGCTGGCATATAGGGCTCCCGCTCGATCTGCCATGACCGTCCACGACGCGGACGCGTCGCGGCTCGGATCGAGGCCGGTCTTCGGACTTCCCAGGTCTGTGCCTGAGTCACCGCAGCGGGCCCTGTGCCGGATTCTCACCGGCTTCCCAGATTCTCCCCGTGACCATCGGCCGTGGGGCACCTCGAACCTTCGCATCACCCTAGACGCCGTCCTGACGGCCCAGACAGCGGTCCGGCGGCCGGGCGGACCGGGCTAGGGTGCAACCATGGAGGCGCAGGTGACCGTTGTCGGGCTCGGGGCCGACGGCTGGGCGGGCCTGCCGGAGCCGTCTCGGACGCTGGTGCACGGGGCTGCGACGCTGCTCGGCGGGGCCCGGCACCTCGATGCGGTGCCGCCGGTCGACGGCCAGGAGCGCGTGGCGTGGCCGTCGCCGCTGCGGGAGAATCTGCCGGGCCTGCTGGGCGCCGCGCGCAGGCCCGTCGTCGTGCTGGCGTCGGGCGACCCGCTCGTGTCGGGCGTCGGCACGACGCTGCTGGACATCCTGGGCCCGGAACGGGTGACGATCGTGCCCGCGGTCTCCTCCGTGGCGCTCGCTCGGGCACGTCTCGGGTGGCCGGCGGAGTCCGTCACAACGGTGAGTCTGGTCGGCCGGGACGTGCGCCTCGTCGTCCCCGCGCTCGCCCCCGGGCGGCGGCTGCTCGTGCTCTCCAGCGACGAAACGACGCCTGCCGCCGTCGCTGCGCTGCTCACCGGACTCGGCTGGGGAGAGTCCAGGCTGGCCGTGCTCGGCGACCTCGGCGCCGCGGGTGAGTCGCGTGCCGAGTCGACCGCGGCTTCGTGGAACGTCGTGGACGTGCCCCGGCTGAACGTCCTGGCCGCCGAAATCCGGGGCACCGGACCGGGCTGGGCCGCGGGCGGGGTGCTCCCCGACGACGCGTTCGAGCACGCCGGGCAGATCACCAAGCGCGACCTGCGTGCCAGCGCCCTGGCCCGGCTCGCGCCCGCTCCCGGTCAACTGCTGTGGGACGTCGGCGCCGGCAGTGGCTCGATCGGCGTGGAGTGGATGCGTGCGTGGCCGACGGCGCGGACGATCGCGATCGAGTCCCGCGCCGACCGCGCCGCGCTCGTGCGTCGCAACGCCGCCACGCTCGGCGTTCCCGGCCTGCGTCTCGTCGAGGGCTCAGCACCCGACGCCCTGGCCGGTCTCGAGCGCCCTGACGCGGTGTTCGTCGGCGGGGGAGCGACCGTCCCCGGCGTGCTCGAAGCGTGCTGGGACGCGCTCGGCACCGGTGGCCGACTCGTCGTACACGGCGTCACGGCCGAGACCGAGGCGGTGCTGCTCGAGCAGTACCGTCGCCGTGGCGGCGAGCTCGTCCGCCTGCACGTCGAACGCGCCGAGCCGCTCGGCAGCTTCACCGGCTGGACGCCCGCGCGTGCCGTCAGCCAGTGGACCGTCACCAAGGGAGAGTCATGACCGTCCATTTCGTCGGGGCCGGACCCGGTGCCGCCGACCTGCTCACGCTGCGCGCGGTGCGCCTGCTCGAGGTTGCGGACGTGTGCCTGTATGCGGGCACCTACCTCGACGCCGACGTGCTCGGCCACTGCCGCGACGACGCCCGGCTGGTCGACACCCAGCACCTCGACCTGGACGAGATCACCGCCCACCTGGTGCAGGCGCACGCCGACGGGCTGGAGGTCGTGCGGCTGTGCTCGGGCGACCCGTCGCTGTACTCGGCGGTACATGAGCAGGCGCGCCGGCTCGACGCGGCGCAGGTCCCGTGGGACGTCACGCCCGGTGTGCCCGCCTACGCGGCTGCCGCGGCGATCGTCGGCGCCGAGCTGACCGTCCCCGAGCTCGCCCAGTCGGTCGTGCTCACCCGCGCTCAGGCCCGTTCCACGGTCATGCCGCCGGGGGAGCAGCTCGCCGCGTTCGCCGCGACCGGCGCGACCCTGGCCCTGCACCTGGCCATCACCCGCAGCCGCGAGCTGGCCGCCGAACTGGCCGAGCACTACGGCGACGGGTGCCCGGTCGTCGTCGTGTCCAAGGCGACGCAGCCGGATCAGCTCGTCCTGCGCGGCACGCTGGCCGACATCGGCGACCAGGTCGAGGCCGCGGGCCTGCGCCAGGCCGCGGTCATCCTGGTCGGCCCCGCGTTGGCTCCCGACGTCCGCGGCGGTGAGTCGTTCCTGTACGCCGCCAGCCGCGAACGTCGCGCCCGCGGCTGACTAGGCGACGAAGCGCGGGCTCCAGACACGGCCGGCCGCCGTGACGCGCGTCGACGAGGCGCCGACGAGCAGCAGGCACTTCATGTCGATGGTCTCGGGGTCGAGCTCGCCCAGCGTCGTCACGGTGAGGCTCTCCCCGGCGCGGCCGACGTCGCGACCCACGACTACGACGGTCTCGGGCGACTTGTGCTCCAGCAGCACTGCTCGGGCCTGCGCGACCTGCTCGGTGCGCGAGCGCGAGCGCGGGTTGTAGAGGGCGAGCACGAGGTCCGCCTCGGCGACGGCGCGCAGCCGCTTCACCACGACGTCCCAGGGCTTGAGCCGGTCCGACAGGCTCATCACCGCGAAGTCAGCGCCGATGGGGGCGCCGGCACGCGCCGCGACCGCTTGGACGGCAGAGATTCCGGGCACGACGCGCACGGCGACGTCCGCGTAGCGCGGGTCCTCCGCGGCCTCGAACACCGCCGACGCCATACCGAAGATGCCCGCGTCGCCGCCGGAGACGACCGCGACGCGCTCGCCGGCGAGCGCCAGCTCGAGCGCCTCGCGGGCCCGGTCCACCTCAACCGTGTTGCCGGACGCGTGACGCACCAGGCCCGGGCGCTGCGGGACGCGCTGGACATACGGTCCGTAGCCGATGACGTGGCCGACCTCCGCGAGCACCTGCGACGCCTCGGGGGAGAGCCACTGGTCGGGACCGGGACCGAGGCCCACGACGACGACTTCGGCACCGGCGACGGGCTCGGTGACCGCACTCGCCGAGCGGTCGTAGCGCGCCACACCGGGACGGGTGTCGCCGGGGACCAGGACGATCGAGAAGTACGGCACCGTATCGGGGTCCACGTCGGCGACCGGGAGCACCCGCTGGGCGTCCATCGACGCCCGCTCGACGTACCAGGACCCCTCGACGCGTCCGGCCTGTTCGAGCGCCGAGCGGACCTTGGCGAACGTGCGGCCGAGCTTCATGATCACGGCGCCGTCGGTGTCGGCGAGGCGCCGGGCCAGCTCCGGCTCGGGAAGCGTGCCGGGCAGCACGGTCAGCACGTCGGTCTGCCGGACCAGGGGCAGGGCGGTCGTGGCCGTGGCGGCCGCGAAGGCGGGTACGCCTGCGACGACCTGCGTCTCGAACTCGTCCGCGAGCCGGTCGTGCAGGTACATGAACGAGCCGTAGAGCATCGGGTCGCCCTCGGCCAGCACGACGACGTCGCGGCCCGCCCTCAGGTGCGCGCGGAGCCGCTCGCCGCACTCGGCGTAGAAGTCCGCCATCGCGCCGGCGTACCCGCCCGGGTGGTCGGTGGTCTTCGTCGTCACCGGGTAGACGAGCGCCTCCTCGATCACGTCGTCCGGGAGCAGGCCGGCGGCGATGCGGCGCGCGTTGGACTGCTTGCCGACGCCCTGGTGGTAGGCGACGACGTCCGCCGCGCCGATCAGCCGGGCGGCCTTCAGCGTGACGAGCTCGGGATCCCCCGGGCCGACCCCGACGCCGAACAGCCGGCCGCTCACTCCGCCTCCTGGGCCAGGGCGTTGAGCGCCGAGGCGGCCAGCGCCGAGCCGCCGCGACGCCCGGTCACCACGAGATACGGCACGTCGAGCCCGGGTGCCTCGGCGGCGAGGTCGATGAGCGCCTGCTTGGACTCGGCCGCACCGATGAAACCCACCGGCGTGCCGATGATCGCGGCCGGCCGCGGTGCGCCGTCACGCAGCATCTCCAGCAGGTGGAACAGGGCCGTGGGGGCGTTGCCGAACGCGACGACCGCACCCTCGATGTGCTCGGCCCACAGAGACACCGCCGCCGCGGACCGGGTCGTGCCCCACGCGCGGGCGAGCGCCGGGACCTCGGGCTCGCGCAGGAAGCAGCGGACCTCGTTGTCGCGGGGCAGCCGGGCGCGGGTGACGCCGGCGGCGACCATGTGCGCGTCCGTCAGGATCGGCGCTCCCGCGTCGAGCGCCGCCCGGGCCGCCGTCACAAGACCGGGATGGATCACCAGGTCCCGCGTCAGGTCGGTCTGCCCGCACGCGTGGATCATCCGCACCGCGACCTTCTCGGCGTCGGTCGGGACGCGCGTCAGGTCGGCCTCGGCGCGGATGGTGGCGAACGAGTCGGTGTAGATCGCCGCGCCGTCGGTGACGTAGTCGTAGCGGCGCGTCGGTGGGGCGAAAGTCATGCATTCTCCAGATCGGGGACGAGCAGGGTGCGCCGTGGCGTGACGACGAGGTCGCCCGCACCGAGGGCGCGGACCTCGTCCATGAAGCGAGCATCCACCCGGCCGTCGGGGACCGCGAGGTGCAGCGCGACACGGCCGTCGTCCTGCGCGATCCTGCCAAGCGGGGGTGGTGGCGTGCTCACCCGGGTCCCCGCGGCACGCTCGAGCACGGTGCCCAGCACTGCCGCGCCGGAGCCGGGCAGCTCCTCGACGTGCCAGGGAGAGCTCGGTTCGCTACCGGCGAGCCCGGCGAACCGCACGGCGAGTGTCGTCAGCGCCGCAGCGGCCTCGTCCAGCGGGACCACCGGTCCCCACGACGTCCCGGCGCGTAACTGCGCGGTGCTCGCGTCGAGCGCCACGAGACCGAGGTCCAGGTCGCGCTCGACCAGGTCGCCGCGGCCGTCGTCGAGCACGAACAGGAACCGGCCGGCCAGCGCGGCGAGCAGGGGCTCCGCGCACAGCCGGGCGTCGAGGCCAGCGATCACCGGACGCAGGTCGGCGCGGCCAGCGCGGCGTCCGGTGAGCGGTGAGGCCAAGATGTTGCGCACCCGCTCGTGCGACGTCGACGGCACGAGCCCGGTTGCCATGATCACGTCCACGACCGCGTCCGGCAGGCACCCGTCGTCGTGCTCGATGCCGCGCACCTGGAGGTTGGCGCGGCTGGTCAGGTGGACCGCGCCGTCGCCGTGCTCACCCGCCACGCGGACGAGTGCGCCGAGCGCCTCGGTCGTCACGGCGCCACCGGGGACGCGCACCCGGACGAGCGCGCCGTCGTCGGCGATCCAGGGGCGCAGCAGACCGGGACACAGGTCACGGCGGGTCCTCTCGGTCACGGCGCCATCGTGCCAGAGCCCGTCTCGGGCACCGTCGGTCGGCGGTGCTACGTTCGTCACGCCAGCCAAACTCAGCCATGAGCCAGGGAACCCGGTGAGAGTCCGGGACTGACGCGCAGCGGTGAGGGTGACGGGCGGAGCACGACGCCACTGGACCAACGGTCTGGGAAGGCGCTCCGTCCGGTTGATCCCAAGTCCGAAGACCTGCTGGCCGCAGACCCCGTCTGCGACACCTGCCCATCCAGGCCTCGCGCACAGGCCTCCGGACGAAGGAAGACCGTCGTGGCTCGTTATCCTCGCTCGCACCAGACCGGATCCTCCCACCAGGTTCTGCCCAACTGGCTCGTCCGCTCCTGACGTCGTGAGCGTCCTCGTCCACGTCGCGACCGCACTGCCCGACGCCGCCCGATCAGCGGTGCTGCGCCGGGAGGCCGAGGCCGCCGGTGCCCGTCTGGCATTCCTGCAGGTCGGCGAGCCGACACTCACCCACGTGCTCGACCTGGTGCACGCCGACGGCGTCCGAGAGGTTCGCCTCGAGCCGGTGAGCACCGACGACCTGACCTACGCCCGCTCGTGGGTGGGACGCGTCGCCGGCCACTGGCACCGCCAGCAGATCAACCCGCCGGTCATCCGGTTCGGAGAGCGGACCATCACCGGCCGCGAGGCGCCGTTGTCGTCACCGGCGTGGGACGCGCCCCCGCCGTACCGGCACCATCTGCTGCTGTGCCGTGGCCCGCGCTGCAGCGCCCGAGGTGCGGACGAGACCTACCGCGCGCTCGTCGGCGCGCTCGTCGAGCACCGGCTCACTGACTCCGACGTCCTCATGGCGCAGACCGGGTGCCTGTTCCCGTGCAACCACGGCCCCGTGGCCGTCGTCCACCCCGACGGCGCCTGGTACGGGCCGGTACGACCCGGCGACGCGGCACGGCTGGTCCGTGAGCACCTCTGCGCCGGTCGCCCGGTCGACGACCTGCGCCTCGACTCCCGGACCAGCTCCACCGAAGGAGAAGCATGACCCGCATCGCTCTCATGTCCACGTCGGACACCGACCTGTTGTCGGCGCGTGCCAGCGGCTCGGACTACACCTGGGCCAACCCTGCCCGGGTGACCGACGAGCGCCGCGACGCCCTGACCGCCGAGGCGGACCTGGTCGTGCTGCGCGTGCTCGGTTCACCCGAGGACGTGCGGGATGTCGCCGCCCTTGTGCGCGAGGCCGGGCGTCCCCTGGTCGTCCTCGGCGGGGAGCGGACGCCGAACGCCGCACTCATGGAGCTGTCAACCGTGCCGATCGGCGTGTGCGCCGAGGCACACCGCTACCTCGCCGAGGGAGGCGCGGAGAACCTGGGTCAGCTGCACGCCTTTCTCTCCGACACGGTGCTGCTGACCGGCGAGGGCTTCGAGCCGCCGGCCGTTCTGCCCGAGTGGGGCGTCGGCCGGCAGGCAGCCGGGAGCGATGTGCCACGGATCGGCGTGCTGTACTACAGGGCACACGAGGTGAGCGGCAACAACGCGTTCGCGCACGAGCTCGCCGACGCGATCGACGCGACCGGCAAGGCCGTCGGCGTGCCGATCTTCGTCTCCTCGCTGCGGGCGGCGCCCGACGAGCTGTTCACCGAGCTCGCCACGCTCGGCGCGATCATCGTCACCGTACTCGCCGCAGGCGGCTCCAAGCCCGCCACCGCCGGCGCCGGTGGCGACGACGAGTCCTGGAACGTCGAGCGGCTGCGCGCGTTGGACGTCCCGGTGCTGCAGGCGCTGGCGCTCACGTCCAGCAAGGCCGAGTGGGAAGCATCCGACGACGGCGTCACCCCGCTCGACTCCGCGACCCAGATCGCCATCCCCGAGTTCGACGGCCGGCTCATCACCGTCCCGTTCTCGTTCAAGGAGGTCGACGCCGACGGTCTGCCGCGCTACCAGACCGACGCCGAGCGGTGCGACCGCGTCGCGGGCATCGCGGTGAACCACGCGCGGCTCCGACACGTTCCACCGGCCGAGCGCAAGGTGGCCCTTGTCCTGTCGGCCTACCCGACCAAGCACAGCCGCATCGGCAACGCCGTCGGCCTCGACACGCCCGTATCGGCGATCCGGCTGCTGCGCGCGATGCGCGACGCCGGCTACGACCTCGGCGCGCCCGGCGAGATCCCCGGGCTCGACCCGCTCCCGCCGGTCGAGAGGGAGGACCCCGACACGACGGCCGGCAACGCGCTCATCCATGCGCTGATCGAGGCCGGTGGCCAGGACGAGGAGTGGCTCACGCAGGCCCAGCTCAGCGGGTCGCACGTGCGCATCGGCCGCGACGACTACCTGCGCTGGACCGCCCACCTGCCGGACGAGCTCCGTGACGCCATGGTCGAGACCTGGGGCGAGGCCCCCGGCTCACTGTTCGTCGACGACGCCGGTGACATCGTGCTGGCCACGCTGCGCGCGGGCAACGTCGTCATCCTGATCCAGCCGCCACGCGGCTTCGGCGAGAAGCCGGTCGCGATCTACCACGACCCCGACATGCCACCGTCGCACCACTACCTGGCGGCGTACCGCTGGCTCGAGCACGGCTTCGGCGCCGACGCGGTCGTGCATCTGGGCAAGCACGGCTCGATGGAGTGGCTGCCGGGCAAGAACGCCGCGCTCTCGGCCGGGTGCGCCACGGACGCGGCCATCGGCAGCATGCCGCTGATCTACCCGTTCCTCGTCAACGACCCCGGCGAGGGCGCCCAGGCCAAACGCCGCGCGCACGCCACGATCGTCGACCACCTCGTGCCGCCGATGGCGCGCGCCGAGAGCTACGGCGACATCGCCCAGCTCGAGCAGCTGCTCGACGAGCACGCCAACGTCGCGGCCATGGATCCGGCGAAGCTGCCCGCGGTCCGCCAGCAGATCTGGACGCTCATGCAGTCCGCGCAGATGCACCGCGACCTCGGGCTGGAGGAGCGACCCGACGACGAGGAGTTCGACGACTTCCTGCTGCACGTCGACGGCTGGCTGTGCGAGATCAAGGACGTCCAGATCCGCGACGGGCTGCACGTGCTGGGCCAGGCGCCGACGGGGGAGGCGCGGGTCAACCTCGTACTCGCCGTGCTCCGCGCCACGCAGGTGTGGGGCGGCCAGAACCGCGCTCTGCCCGGCCTGCGCGCCGCCCTGGGGCTCGCGGAGGACGCCCCTGTCCCCGCGGTCGACGCCGTGGAGGGGCAGGCCCGTGCCCTGGTCGAGGCGATGGAGAAGTCCGGCTGGGCCGTCGACGCGATCGACGCGCTGCACGACGACCCGGTCGTGCGCGACGTCCTGCGGTTCGCCGCCGAGCAGGTCGTCCCGCGCCTGACCGCCACCACCGACGAACTGACCAACGTCCTGCACGCGCTCGCCGGCGGCTTCGTCGAGGCCGGGCCGTCCGGCTCCCCGCTGCGCGGCCTGGTCAACGTCCTGCCGACCGGTCGCAACTTCTACACCGTCGACCCGCGTGCCGTCCCGTCGCGCCTCGCGTGGGAGACGGGACAGGCCATGGCCGAGTCGCTCGTCGCCCGGCACCTCGCCGATACCGGCGTGCACCCGCGCTCGGTCGGCCTGTCCGTGTGGGGGACGTCCGCCATGCGCACGTCCGGTGACGACGTCGCCGAGGTGCTCGCGCTGCTGGGCGTGCGCCCGACCTGGGATCCGGCCTCGCGACGCGTCAACGGCCTGGAGGTGATCGACCTCGACGAGCTGGGCCGGCCGCGCATCGACGTGACCGTGCGCATCTCGGGCTTCTTCCGCGACGCCTTCCCGCACGTCATCGAAATCCTCGACGACGCCGTGCAGATCGTCGCCGGGCTGGACGAGCCCGACGAGCTCAACTTCGTCCGCGCGCACACCCGCGAGGACCTCGCCGAGCACGGCGACCTGCGGCGGGCCACCACCCGGATCTTCGGCTCGAAGCCGGGCTCGTACGGTGCCGGCATCCTCCAGGTCGTCGAGTCCGGCACGTGGCGCGACGACGCCGACCTGGCCGCGGTCTACACCGCGTGGGGCGGCTTCGCGTATGGCCGCGGGCTCGACGGTGTCACGGCCACCGACGACATGCGCACCAGCTACAAGCGCATCGCCGTCGCGGCGAAGAACATCGACTCGCGCGAGCACGACATCGCCGACTCCGACGACTACTTCCAGTACCACGGCGGCATGATCGCCACGGTCCGCGCGCTGACCGGCGCCGAGCCGAAGGCGTACGTCGGGGACTCGACCACGCCGGACGCCGTGCGCACCCGCACCCTGCAGGAGGAGACCAACCGCGTCTTTCGCTCACGCGTCGTCAACCCGCGCTGGATCGCGGCGATGCAGCGCCACGGGTACAAGGGTGCGTTCGAGCTCGCCGCGACCGTGGACTACCTGTTCGGCTTCGACGCGACCGCCGGCGTCGTCCACGACTGGATGTACGAGTCTCTGGCCCGCGAGTACGTCCTCGACGGGACGAACCAGGAGTTCATGCGCCGCGCGAACCCCTGGGCGCTGCGTGGCATCGTGGAACGGCTGAACGAGGCTGCTGACCGCGGGCTGTGGTCCGACCCGGACACCGAGATCATGGCGGAGATGGCGCGGGTGTACCTGGAGGTCGAGGGCGACCTGGAGGACGACGCGTGACACGACGCCTCGCGCTCGTCGGGCTGGGCCCGGGCGACCCCGAGCTGGTGACGGCCCAGGCCGCCCGGGTGCTCAACGAGGTCGCCTACTTCCTCGTCGCCGACAAGACCGCGCAGCACCCGGGCACGGCCGACCTCATCGCGATGCGCGAGGCGATCTGCGAGCGGCACGTCACAGGGGAGTGGCGGCTCGTGCACGTCCCCGACCCCGAGCGGGACCGTGCCGACCCGGCCGACTACGCCACCGCGGTGCGTGACTGGCACGAGGCGCGGGCGCAGGTCTACGAGCAGGCACTGCTGGACAACCCGGGAGATGCGGCGGTGCTCGTGTGGGGCGACCCGGCCCTGTACGACTCGGCGATCCGGCTGGCGGACCGCATCGTCGAGCGCGGACGCGTCGACGTCGCGGTGGAGGTGGTGCCTGGCCTCAGCAGTGTCCAACTGCTCGCGGCCCGCCACCGACTCGTGCTCAACGCGATCGGCGGCCCGATCACGATCACGACCGGCCGGCGCCTGCTCGAGGACGCGGCAGACGGCGACAACCTCGTCGTCATGCTCGACGGGGCGTTGACCTGCCGCCGGCTGCCCGAGCCCTCGACCTGGCGGATCTGGTGGGGCGCGAACCTCGGCTCGTCCGACGAGCAGCTGGTCGCCGGCCGCCTGGACGAGGTCGCCGACGCGATCTGGTCACGACGAGCGGAGGCAAAGCAGGGGCGGGGCTGGGTGATGGACACCTACTTGTTGCGTCGACACTGAGAAACAAGCGGCCGTGATGCCCCAAACGCCTGCTCTCGGCGGCCGTGCCGATGGCATCTCGTGCCCGCTCGTGACCACTGGGCCGCATGGTTACCGGCCCGCCGATGGCCCAGCTACGGCTGGCCGTGGTGGAGGGCAACAGCTCCCTGCCGGTGGGTCGCCACCGGGTCCCTGACCCGCCGTGCCAGCATCGCCTTGTGCGCAACGAGCAACGCCTACGAACACGGACGCCCGAGTCACGAGCCTTCGCGGAACGCGTACAGCTCGTCATGGACCTGACCTCGCGACTCAACGGGCTGCCGTTCGGCGACCTCGAGGCGCGCAGGACGGTGCTCACCGAGATCTTCGGTCAACCGATCCCTGGCTCTCTGTCCATCCTGCCCCCGTTCTATTGCGACTACGGGCTCGGCGCATCGTTCGGCGAGCGCGTGTTCATCAATCAGGGATGCTTCTTCCTCGACTACGGGGGCATCACCATCGGTGACCGCGTCCTGATCGGTCCCCGAGTGACTCTGAGCACGGCTGGACACCCCGTCGAGCTCGACGAACGGTACGACTTCATCACGCACGCGCCCATCGTCATCGAGGATGACGTGTGGATCGGCGCCGCAGCCACGGTCACCCCCGGAGTCACGATCGGTCACGGCTCGGTCGTCGGCGCAGGCGCCGTCGTCGCGAAGGACGTGCCGCCGCTGAGTGTGGTGACGGCAACAAGCGTTGTCGAGCGGAAACGTCTGAAGCCGGCATCTACTGCAACCGCCTGAGGTCTGCGGGCCTCACCCGCGCACGGCGGCAGATCAGTGCGGCCCGGTCCGGACCGGCGGCGCGCAGTCGCCGCCGTCCGGCGAATGGGCCGGCGCCCGGTGGCGTCGCTTGTCACCGCACCCGCGACAACTGCCCTGGGCGGGCTCGGCAGTGCGCCGAGCCCGCCGCTTCGGATTCACCCGCTCCTGATCGTGAGTCGTGACAACGTGCGCCCGATTCGACACATGCCGTTGCCCGTGATCGTCAGGAACTTCCGGGCCGGACCTGCGTCACGCCATCAGCGCTGTAGCGTCAGCAGACCTGGCCGGTAGGGCAGGAGGCCGTAGTCACCGCCGGAGTTGGGGGAACGTCCCTGGTAGAGGAACTGCAGCTTGCAGGCGTCAATGGTCATGGTCTGGTCTGCGTTGCTGCGAATCAGTTCGCCGTGGCTGATGTCGTTGGTCCAGGTGGCGCCACTGTTGGCCTTGCCGGCGAAGGGGTTGCTCTCGGTTGCGGCCTGCGGGGTCCACGACCCCCCCAGACTGGTGGCCGTGAACGAGCGGAAGTAGCGACCCTGCGAGCCGATCGCCTCGACGATCATGAGGTACTGGTTCTGGCCCTGGACCTTGTAGACCTGAACCGCCTCGAACAGGTTGTTCGTCGTGTCGCTCATGACCACTGTCGACGTCGTGCCGAAGCTGCCGGGGAAATTGCCGATGGGCATGCTGGCCCGGTAGATCTTGCCATTGTCCCCGGCGAAGAACAGATACATGTTGGTGCCGTCACCGATGATGGCCTGGTCAATCGGTCCAGTGCCGGAGCCGGAGATGCTTCCAGAGAAGAGCGTCTGCGGCGAGGACCACCCGTTCGGGTTGGTGGGGTCGCTCGACGTCCGGTAGGAGAAAGCGGACCCACCCCACTGGTACGCGAGCACCCAGATGTTCCTCGGGGCGAAGTAGAAGAGCGTTGGCGCGACAGTGGCGGAAGACATCGGGTTCTGGCTGGCCGTGGCCATGTCGGACCAGTTGGTGAAGAGGCCGAAGTTCATCGAGCCCCACGACGTTCCCGTGTCGTGTGTCGTCGCATAGACGAGTTGCCTGCCGTTGTAGGGCGCGACGGTGAAGTCCTTCAGCGAGACCCAACCCGACCGCGGGTTCGCCAGCGAGCCCGTCGACGTCCAACGGTACGTCGACGGAAGAGTGCACGTGCCGGTAGGAGTCGGCGTCGGCGTCGGCGAGGTGGGAGGTCCGCCGACCCGGACCAACTGCCACTGCTGGTTCGTGCCGTTCCAATCGGTGTACTGCACGACGGGGGCACTGTCAGCGGTGGACGAGTTCTGGACCTCCACCGCCTTGCCGCTGCCCTGGTTGATCAGCCGGACGTAGCCGCCCGTGTCGACCAGCCGGAACCGCTGGTTCGTTCCGCCGTGGTCACCGTACTGCACGATCGCGGCACCGTCCGCGGTCGAGTAGTTGGACACGTCCAGCACCTTGCCCGAGTGCCGCGCCCGGATCCGGTAATAGCCACCACCGGAGTCGACGAACTGCCACTGCTGATTCTGCCCGCCCGAGCGGGCGTACTGCTGAACGCAGGCATTGTCCGCCGTGGACGAGCCACACACGTCCAATGCCTTGCCACTGTTCCGGTTCACCAGTTCGTACCACGCGCCCGGGTCGATGGGCCCCGGCGGCGGTGTGGCCGTGGCCGAGGGGGTGGGAGAAGGAGTCGCGCTGTTCAACGCGTCAAGGGTGGAGGTGTAGGCGGCCTTCTTGTTGCCGTTGCAGTCGAAGAGCAGCGGGGTGCCGCTGGAGCGCCACGAGTCGCAGTCCCGTACACCCCACGCCGTGACACCGTTGCAGCGGGCCACAGCCAGGCAGTCGTTGATCACGTTGCGAAAGGCGGTGGCCTGCGCGCTGCCGGAACCCTCGATGTCCAACTCGGTGATCTGCACGTCCACACCGAGGGCCGCGAAGCTGGACAGGGTGGTGCGGTAGTTGCTCGGGTACGGTGAGTTGGCGTTGAAGTGCGACTGGAACCCGACGCAGTCGATCGGTACGCCACGCTGCTTGAAGTCGCGCACCATGTTGTAGACGGCCTGCGTCTTCGCTTGGGTCCAATCGTCGGTGTTGTAGTCGTTGTAGCAGAGCTTCGCGCCCGGGTCGGCGACGTCTGCGGCCCGGAACGCGGCCTCGATCCAGTCATTGCCGGTACGCTGCAGGTTGGAGTCACGCCGCGCGCCACTGCTGCCGTCGGCATACGCCTCGTTCACCACATCCCAGGCCACGACCTTGCCCCGGTAGTAGGTGGCCACCCGGGTGACATGGTTCAGCATCGCCTGGCGCAGGGCGCTGCCGCTGATGTTCTGCATCCAGCTCGGTTGCTGCGAATGCCAGGCCAGGGTGTGGCCGCGTACCTGCCAGCCCCGGCTGAGGGCATGGTTCACGATCCGGTCGGCATTGGTGAAGGTGAAGTTGTTCTGCTGCGGCTCGGTCGCGTCGATCTTCATCTCGTTCTCGGGAGTGACGCTGTTGAACTCCCGGTTCAAGATCGTTGTGTACGCGCCGTCGCTGAGCTTGCTCGCGGCGACGGCGGCACCGAAGTACCGACCCGACTGGGCCGCAGCCGCACCCAGGGTGGTCTCGGCGGCCTGGGCGAGATTGGGAAGCAGGGACACGACGAGAGCCGCGACGACGGCGGCGATTCCGGAGACCGAGAGCGTTCGAAGCCGACGCCTGGCGGGACGGGTCCGGGAGACCATGCTGATCCTCCAACGGGTGGGTAGGGTAGCTTTCCAGAGCGATTCGGACCATCTCGCCTCAATGCCGGCGTCGGCCTGGGCGCTTTCGCCCAACGTCCGCCCCGGCGACACGACCCATGCCGGGCGCGCCTACCGGGATGCGGTTCGCCCTGGGCTGTGTGACCAGCGAGTACGGCTCGCGGTGAGGGTCCAGCCGCCCGGCCGGCAGGGGTGGTGGCGACGGGCGTCAGGCTCTCCCCGCGTAGTCGACGCGAGTACCTCCCGAGTTCTGTGGGTTGACCGTTACGGACATGGACCGCCTCGCCCGGGCTGTTGGCCGGGAGTCGAGGCGGTACCGCGACTGACCTGGTTGTTCCGTGGTGGGTCCTGGGCCGATCAGTTTGTGTTAGCGTTCACACTCATCGACGGCTATAGGTTTCCAGAAAGTTGCGAGATTCTCAAGCGATAGTTTCGAGATGATCGCCAGATCGTCAACGCAGTCCGGGAACTCCCAGCTCACCGGTGGCCTTACGCCGACGCGGGGCGTTCGCCGGAGGACGAGGATTCCACCAGGATCCGCCGCCCCTCGCGCTGCGCGTCCGACAGCCGCTGCCCCACGACGGGTCAGCCCACCAGGGCCAGGCCGGCCAATGATGTGGCCGCCAGGACGGCAGTACCGATGGCACCGGCACTCACCGCAGAGCGGCCACTGCGGGCGACGGCCCGCAGGTTGACCGCGGCGCCGAGCGCGAACATGGCTGTGGCCAGCAGAAGTGTGCTCGCCGTGGATGCGGCAGTGAGCACTCCGCCGGGCAGCCAACCGGTGGTACGCAGCGCCACCATCGCGAGAAATCCGGCCACGAACCACGGAAGGACTGGTGGAAGCTCAGCGCCGTCGTCCTCCTGCGCCGCCGAACGGCGACCGATCGCGACCGCTGCGACGAGCGGCGCGAGGAGCGCCACCCGGAACAGCTTCACCACCACCGCGGTGGACAACGCGGCCGCGCCAACCGCTCCTCCTATGGCCACCACCTGACCGACCTCGTGCACGCTCGCCCCGATCCACATGCCGAACGTGGCCTCGTCGAGCCCGAGCAGTAGACCCAACACGGGCAGGAGCGCCAGCGACAGTGTGCCGAGCACGGTAACCACGGCGACCGCTGTGACGGCGTCGTCATCCTCTCCGTCGGCAACCTGGTTCATCGCGGCCACCGCCGACGCCCCGCAGATGGCCACCCCCGTCGCGACGAGCAGTGAGCGGGCCGGGGTCAGGCCGAGCCGCCGCCCGACCCAGCGGGTGACGACGAACGCGGTGGCGACACTCACGAGCACCACGACGATTGGCCCGACCCCGAGCCGGTGGATGTCGGAGACGACCAGTTGCAGGCCGAGCAGCACAATTCCGGTACGTAGGAGCGCCGATGAGGCGAGCCGCAGGCCGTCCCGGAGCCGCGGACGGTATCCGCCCAGCGCACTCAGCAGCATGCCGAGCGCGATCGCCACCACCAGCGGGCTGGCCGCTCCGATCCGGTGGTTCACGGCGTACCCGATGGCGGCGGCCGCGCCGGCGACGAGCAGGCCCGGCAGCACGGCGGCGAGCCGGTCAGAGCCTCGCCGAGCCCGGGTACGGTCGTCGCCCGCTCTGGTCGGATTCTTGATCGCCATGAAGACAGCCTGAAGCCAGCGCATCGTGACCAGTAGTCCTCAGGTGCAGTGCACGTCATAGCCTGTGGCTATGAGCCAACTTCCTGATCTGCTGTCGCTCCGCCTCCTGGCCTGGGTGGCAGAGTTGGGCAGCGTCGGCCAGGCCGCCCGCGCGATCGGGATGGCCCAACCATCGGCCACCAAGCGGCTCGCCGCACTGGAGCGCCAGGCCCGGCTTCCGTTGCTCACCCGGACGCCGCGTGGGTCGGTGCTGACCGACGACGGCAAGGTCGTGGTGACCTGGTCACTACGGCTGCTGGCCGCCGCCGACGAGTTCCAGAGCAGCCTCACCGCGATGCGACAGGCGCGGGCGGCCCAGCTTCGCATCGCTGCCAGCATGACTGTCGCCGAGGCGTTGCTTCCCCGTTGGCTGCACAGCCTCGGTCAGCGGGAGCCCGACGTGCGGGTCGGCCTGACCGTCGTCAACTCCGCCGAGGTCGCCCGGATGCTGGTATCCGATGAGAGCGTCGACATCGGGTTCGTCGAAGGCCCGACGGTGCCGGACGGGCTCGACCACCGCATCGTCGGGCATGACCACCTTGTCGTCGTGGTGGCGCCGCAGCATCTGTGGGCTCGGCTCAACCGCCCACTGCGGCCAACTGAGCTTGCGCACACCCGGCTGGTGGTCCGGGAGGCAGGTTCCGGCACCCGCGAAACACTGGAGTTGGCCCTGCGCGACCTGGACCCGCTGCCGCCCCACCTCGCTCTCGGCTCCAACGCCGCCGTCAAGGGAGCCGCCATGACCGGCACCGCGCCCGCAGTGCTCAGCAGGTACGCCGTCGAGACGGAGTTGACCTCCGGCCAACTGGTGACCGTGCCGGTGGACGACCTGCCGCTGAGTCGGACGTTTCGGGCGGTCTGGCCGTCTGGCAGGCGCCTCACCGGGTCCGCGATGGCCCTGTTGCAGGCGATCGACGCGTCGCTCATGGCCCCGTCGCCGGCCAAACCCAGTTGAACGCTTCGGCCATCGGGTTGTCGTAGGAGCCGCCTCTGGACCCGACCGAGGCGACGACACCGGCCTCCGGGGCGGGACACGCCTCGGTCAGGGAGTGATCCCGGCGTCGCGGGCCAGCAGCGCGGCCTGCACGCGGTTGGTGACTTCCAATGCGGCTAGGATGCGGCTGACATGGGCTTTTACGGTGCTTTCGCGCATGGCGAGCCGGACGGCGATATCGGCGTTGGTGTCGCCTTGCGCGAGTAGGGCGAGGACGTCCCGTTCGCGATGGGTGAGCCTGTTGATCCGGTGCTGCGCGGCGGCTGTTTGCGGCTTGGTGGTGGCGTGGTAGCGGTCGAGCAGGCGCCGGGCTGCGGCGGGATGCAGCATGGCCGAGCCGGCCGCGACCACGTGGACGGCGCGCAGGATCTCGGCGGGGTCGGTGTCCTTGAGCAGGAACCCGTCGGCACCGGCCGCGAGCGCGTTGTAGACGTAGTCGTCGAGGTCGAAGGTGGTCAGTGTGATGATCCGTGGTGCTTTGGGGAGGGCCCGTAGCTTCGACACGGTGATGATGCCGTTCATGCGGGGCATGCGGACGTCGACGAGGGCGACGTCAACGCGCTGGCGGGTGGCCTGTTCGATAGCTTCGATGCCGTCGGCGGCCTGGGCTACGACGTCGATGCCGGGGTCGCTGTTGAGCAGGTCGGACAGGCCCAGCCGGACGAGGGCGTCGTCGTCGACGATCATGGCTCGGATCACGGGGTGGGCCTGTTCTGTGTGGTGCCGGTGGGGTGGGGGAGGTGTGCGGTCAGCCGCCAGGAGCCCGCGCCGCCGGGACCGCTGCGCAGATCACCGCCGAGGCCGGTGATGCGCTCGCGTAACCCGATGAGTCCGTAGCCCGACGCGACGGCCCCGGCCGCGGATGTCGCGGCCGCGTTGGTGACCTCGACCCGCGTTGCCGGTGTCCGGTAGTCGATGTGCACGGTCACTGCGGCCCCGGCGGCATGCTTGCGGGCATTGGTCAGCGCTTCCTGGACCACACGGTAGACCGCGAGCCGGTGCGTCGTCGGTACCAGGTCGGGGCTGCCGTCGACGGTGACCTCGACGTCTTGCCCGGCGGCGCGCGCTTCGTCGACCACCTGTTGCACCTGCCCGGGGACTGGCGTCAGGTGGGAAGACATCTTGGGTTGGTGCAGAGCGCCGAGCACATCGCGTAGGTCGGTCAGAGCCTCGGTGGATGCGGCTCGCAGCAGGCGCAGGCGGTCGGTGACCCGCGGGGATAACGCATCGCCGCTCGCGACGAGTACCCCGGTGTGTAGCGCGATGAGGCTCAAGCGGTGCGCCAGGATGTCATGCATTTCCGCGGCGATGCGGGATCGCTCTTTGCTGCGTGCGGCCTCTTCGCGCAACGTGCCTTCGATCTGCAGGTGCTTGACCTGGTCGGCCAGGAGTTGGACCATCCGACGCCGGCTACCACGCCACAGGCCGCTGACGATGGACAGCAGTGACAGCAGCGCCAAGGAACTGTACTGGTCGATCTGCCACGTAGCGGTCGCGAGATCGACGAGCGCCCGAACACCTGCGACAGCGGCGACGCAGCCCAGAGCCACCCGGACGTGTCGATCGACCGCCAGGTCGAAAAGAGCGACACACAGCAGCAGAAAAAGCAGGCCACCCCAAGCCGCTGCGGCAACGGAAACTACGACGGGCGCGACGAACCAGGGAATCCGCCGGGCCAGTAGCACACCGGCACACAAAGGGATGGCGACACAGAGAAGCACCAATTCTGGGCCTTCGGTGATGGTCGCCGCGTTGTGCAACCCGAATACCGCTAGCAAAACCACCAGCACGGCACGCCCGTACCACGTCTGCCGCAGCCCATCGGTACTTCCCACCCTGCCGATCCTAGAGGTGAACACAGCGCCACCGATCCGGCCGTCGACCACGCGTACCCCCTACCAAGGTAGGGGATACGCGTCGTACATCGGCGGATCTGCTGCGCGCCGCCGGCGCATAGCGTCACCGACATGATCGGCTACACCTCTCCGCTCGACCGCCGCACCGGCCGCCGGGCAGACGACCTGACCTTTTTGCGCGAGGCGGCCCGCGACCTGCGATCCGTCGGCGCGGTTGCGCCCAGCACCAAAGTCCTGGCCAGGGCCTTGGTGCGGCCGGTGCGCCGCCATGCTGCCCGGCCGATGGCGGTCCTCGAAGTGGGCGCCGGCACCGGCGCGGTGACGCGTCACCTGCTGCCTGAGCTCCCCCGCGGAAGCCGCCTCGACGTCGTGGAGGCCAATCCACGTTTCACCGGTTCGCTGCATCGGATCAAGCGCGAGAGTTGCCTCCTGGCCGACCGGGTGCTCACCGTGGAAATCCACGACACCGTTGTTGAGGAATTCGATGCCGGCCAGCGCTACGACGTCATCATCTCCGGTCTCCCGTTGACCAATTTCGCGCCTGGTGACGTCGAGGCCATCATGTCCCGGCTCATGGCGCTCCTGCATCGCGGCGGCACTCTGACCTATTTCGCGTATTTCGGAACCCGAACCGCGCGTGCCCTTGTCGGTTCGCGCACGGAGAGGCGTCGGCTTGCTGCGGTCGATGAGGTCATGAACGCCTATCAGCACCTTTATGGTGCCGGTCAGCACAAGGTGTGGGCGAATCTGCCCCCGGCCCGGGTCTGGCGTCTGCACCGGCCGGACAGGGGCCACGCAGAGGGCCTGGATGCCACGGCAGTCCAACAGTAGAGGGCCGGCACCACGATGGGTTGGCTGACGGACGTGCTCACCGCGGTGCCACCACTGCTGGTGTATGCCATCGTGGCGGTGCTGGTCTGCGCTGAGACAGCGCTGCTGGCGGGCGTCGTGGTGCCGACGTTGTCCACCCTGCTGCTGGTGGGGTTTCTCAGTCGGACAGGCAGCCTGGACCTCTGGGTGGCGCTCCTGGTGTCGGTGCTGGCCGGCTTGCTGGGCGATCATCTCGGCTACTGGACGGGACGGCGACAGGGCGTACGGCTGCGCGCCACCGTGCTGGGCAGGCGGATCAGCGCCGGCTTCTGGGATCGAGCCGACGGGATGATCAAGAAGCACGGTGGGCGGGCGGCGTTGGCCGGTCGGTTCGTGACCGTTGTCCGGACACTCGTGCCGCATCTGTGCGGAGCCGCAGGAATGCCGTACCGGTCATTCGCCAGATGGAACCTTCCCGGCGTGGTCGGGTGGGCGAGTCTGGAGATTCTGGCCGGCTATGCCGCCGGCAGTTCCTACCAACAGCTCAGCGACTCCTTCGGTCACGCGACTGGGGCTCTGGCCCTCCTGGCAGCGGTCGGACTGTGCGTCGTGCTGGCCGGGCGGTGGCTGGCGCGCAACCCCGACCCCGTCCGCCAGGCATGGCAGCTGCTGGCGAGTTCGGACGTGGCACGCCGCCTGTCTGACCGTTACGGCAGGGTGGGTGACGGGTGGGGGCCGCGTCGTATCACCGCTCTCACCCTTGGTATCGGGTTGGCTGTCGTGCTGGCCGCCGGCTGGGCGATGACGGAAGTCGCCGTATTCGCCGTACGACTCAGCGGCCTGGACTCGCTGGACGGCCCGGTCGCTGCCTGGTTCGCCGACCGGCAGGAAGTACGGAAAGCGGGATCGGCGATCGCCGTGGGTTCCATGACGGTGACCTGGTTGCTCCTGGTGGGGGCGTTCTTCGCGGCGCTTGTCGTCACCCTGCGCAGACTCGACCGGCGTCCGACGCTGCTTGATGCCCTCGCCGCGCTCGGCCCCGTCATCCCCCTGTTCCTGCTCGACAGAGTCCTGACCCTGACGGAGGACCGCACCGGTCCGACGGTGTTCTTCAGCTTCGATGCCGTGGTCACCGCCGCCTTCGCTCTGCTGGCGTGGTCGTGGCCGCGTGGCACCGGTCGGGTTCGCTCCTTCGCAGTGTGGATCAGCGCCGGGACGGTGCTCCTGGTCCTCACCGGATCGCGCCTCTACGTCGGATGGGGCCGGCTCAGCGAAGTGATCACCTCCCTGCTTCTCGGCTCCTTCTGGGCTGTGGCGACGATCGTCGTCATCAGGATCAGGCAATCCGAAAACGGCTCCTCGGCCCGAGATGTCCAGGACTTGGCTGCACCGGATGCACAGCGACAGGTGTCCCGGCTGCCACGGTGATCGTGCGGGCATGATGAACGCTGTTCTGTATCACCGCGCCGTGCGGACGGTGGAGACTTCTCGGGCAGGGGCCAACCACTCGCGTCGCACTGGGAGTCCGTCAGTCCCACCGTGATCATGCGCTGGACGCACTGCCGGGATGCGGACGTGGTCCCGGGTCTGCGAGAAGCCAGCGATAGCGGAAGCCGCTGCCGAGCAGTTCGACCGGCCCTGCCTGCTCCTGGTGTTGTATCTACGGCCGGCCATCGTCGGCGGCGTGGACGCTGCTGCGCGGCCTGGCCGACACCGGCGTGCGGCTGCTGGTAACGGCAGACAGGGACGCCGCCGGCGGCCGGCACCGGTCGGGTCTCGTCCACGCACGTGTGATCCCCCGCTCAGCGGGCCTTCTTCGTCGCCCGCTTGCGGGGCGGCGTCAACAGGTCGGCTACCGCCGCGATCGCGGACGGCACCAGACGGTAGTACGCCCAGACGCCGCGCTTCTCGCGCTCGAGCAGGCCAGCCTCGGTGAGGATCCGAAGGTGGTGACTCACGGTCGGCTGGGAGAGGCCCAGCGGCGCGGTGAGGTCACTCACGGACGCCTCGCCCTCCGGAGCGGACTGGATCAGACTGAGCAGTCGCAGCCGGGCGGGGTCGGCGAATGCCTTCAGCACTCCCGCGAGCCGCTGGGCATCGGCACGCTTCATCGGCTCGCCGGCAAGCGGCGAGATGGCAGGTGTACCAGTTTTCGCAGTTCCCACGTCTTCTATCGTTCCACCAACACCATCGATAGTCCGGCGGAACCGAAACCCGGGTCACCATCAGTTTGGTCCGTCACCCGTCCGACGCCGACGTCCGGCGGTTCACCATGCCCGCCGGACGGCATCCCGGAACGCTGCCGGTGCTGCCCCTCGGTTCCGACACCCACCACGCCGTCCCGGTCAGGCGGCGCGCCTGGCGAGGCCGCCCATCTTCACCGCGGTGAAAACCGCGGCGGCCAGCGCGACATCGGAGAGCAGCATCAGGCCGATGGCGTAGGAGCCCTGCGACCCGTACACCCAGCCCATCACCAGCGGTGGGACGAAGCCGCCGAGGCCGCCGGCGGCACCGACCAGGCCGGTGACCGCACCTACCTGGTCGGCGGGGGCGACCTTGCCGACGAGGGCGAACACCGCGCCGCTGGCCGCGCCCAGCAGCACTGCCATCCCGAGCAGTGCGACGGTCGCGACGGGCATCAGGGCGGGCTTGAAGGCCTGCACCACCGCGAAGGCGGCCACCCCGCCGAAGCACCACACCAGCACCGGCACCGGGTGCAGCCGGTCGGAGAGCCAGCCGCCCACCGGGCGGGCGAGGACGGCGAGGACCACGAACCCGGCGGTGCGCAACGCGCCGTCCCCGGCGCTGAGGCCGTAAGCGGTGCGCAGGTAGGCGGGAAGGTACACGCTGAAGGCCACGAATCCGCCGAACCCGACGGCGTACAGGAAGCACAGTTGCCAGGTGACGGTCAGCCGGCCGACCGTGGAGAGTCGCTGCCAGGCCGACCCCGCGGGCCGGGCCCGGTCAGGGGCCTCGCGCAGCAGCAGGAACGACAGGGCCGCGTACCCGGCCAGGATCGCGGCGACGAGCAGGAACGGCATCCGTTCCCCGTAGGCGCCGGCGAGCCGGACGGTGGTGAAGTTCGCGATCGCGGTGCCGCCCATGCCGATGCCGAACACGCCGATGGCGAAGCCGCGCCGCTTGGGCGGGTACCAGCCGGAGACCAGGGGCACGCCGACGGCGAAGGCAGTGCCGCCGACGCCGAGGAAGAACCCGGTCACGATCAGCGCGGCGTAGGAGGAGACCACGCTCAGGGTCAGCACGGGCACGATCGTCGCTAGCGTGACCAGTGGGAACACCACCCGTGCTCCGTACCGGTCGGTGAGGGCGCCGACGGGGATGCGGCCCAGCGACCCGACCACCACCGGTACGGCCACCAGCAGGGACTGCGCGGCGAAGCTGAGGTCGAGGCGTTCCTTGATACCCGGGCCGAGCGGACCCAGCAGCGCCCACGCCCAGAAGTTGACCAGGAAGCCGAGAGTCGCCAGGGCGAGCTGGAAGGTGGCCCCGGATCTGTCGGGCGTCGACGTGCTCCGGGCGCTGCCGGAGGCGTCGCCCGGTGCGGGGGTGGTGTCCACGGCCTGGCTGTCACGGGCGATGGTCATCGCTGCTCTCCGTCGGATCGTGGTGCCGAGGCGGGTCGGCCTGAGGGCGTTGCGGATTCGGCTCTACCGGTACGAGCCTCGACCCGCCGATCTGGCCCGGGGAGGGCCGGAAGTCCCGCATCGGCGCGATGTCGGCCGGCCAGGTTCTGCCGGCCCGGGCGGGGGTCATGGCAGGGTGAGCAGGCCCACGCCGTCGCCGGGCTGCCACCCGGGGGGCACGACGGCGAAGGCGTCGGCGGTCGCGGCGGCGCCCAGGTAGCCGGGATGGGCGCCCTCGACGAGCCGCAGTTGTCCGTCCCGGCGTTGTACGGGCACGATGCGGGTGTTCCGGTCGTCCGGACGCAGTGGACCGGCCAGCACCGCCGCGTCGAGCTCGGCCAGCGACCGACCGGCGAGAGCCGCGAGCACGGGGTCGACCAGGGTGAGCGCGGCGACCAGCGCGGCGTAGGGGTTGCCCGGCAGCCCGACGATCCATCTCGGCCCGACCTGCGCCAGGACCTGAGGGTGTCCCGGGCGGCACGCCACGCCGTCGACGTGTACCACGGCGCGGAGGCGTCGCAAGGAGGAGTGCAGTCCGTCCGCGGGGCCCACCGACGACGCCCCACAGACGATCGTCACGTCGGCGTCGGCCGTGCTGTCCGCGATCGCCTCGGCGAACCAGTCGGGGTGATCGCCGACCATCCGGGAGTCCAGCAGAACCGCTCCCCAGGCCGGCACGAGCGGGCCGAGCATCGGTCCGATGGCGTCCCGGACCCGGCCCCACCGGGGCAGACCGGTGTGAACCAGCTCGTCGCCGCTGACCACCAGCCGCACCCGGGGCCGGGCGTGGACAGTGAGCACGTCGAGTCCCACGCTGGCGGCCAGCCCCACCGTCGTCGGAGTGACACGCGAGCCGGCCGGCGCGAGTTCCTGTCCCGGCCGGGCGTACTCACCGGCGTGGCGGATGTGCCGACGGTCGCCCGGGGTCGCGCGCACCACGTCACCGGTCCGGTCGGCGGCCTCGTAGGGCACGACGCGGTCCGCGCCGTCCGGCACCGGAGCGCCGGTGGCGACCTCGACAGCGGTGTGCGCGACCAGGGATGCCACGGCGTGGGTACGCCCGGCGAGAACACGGTCGACGACCCGCCACGGACCGTCACCGCGAACCGCGTACCCGTCCATGGCGGAGTTGTCGAAGCCGGGCAGCGGAACCGCCGCCCGTAACGGAGCCGCCAGGGTACGTCCGGTCGCCGCCGCGAGCGGCACCGACTCCGGCGGCAGGGCAGCCGGCAGCGTGTGCGCCAGCATCCGGGCCGCCGTCCACTGCGCGGCCGGTCGCGCGGGACGGTCGTGGCGAGGGCGGTCAGGTGCGATCGTCACGGCGCCTCCCCGGCCGGTGCGTCCCGCGGAACCAGCGCGGCGACCGCGAGGCGGGCGGCGGTGGGGTCGGCGCCGCGGCCGACGGCCACCCCGATGAGGTACGCGGCCAGCGGCGCCGCCGGCCGCTGCACCCCGTGTGCCACCTCTCGAACGATGTCCAGCACGGCGCGGGTGTCTTCGGTCGACGGCGCGTCGAGGTCGAGCGTCGCCGCGGCCCGGGCGAGCCACTCGTCCAGCCGGAGATCCGGGGTCATCGGTTCCTCTCCTTGGTCAGTGTCGTTCGAGCAGCTCGGCCAGGGGGTGGCCGGATGGCCCTCCGGCGGCGGCCCGGGTGCCGCCGAGGTACCGGACCCGTACGGTGTTCACCGGCGCGAGCGGGGCCGGCCGCCGCGGGGGACGGGCGGCTTCGGCGGGCCCTCCCAGCCGGGCCGGGTCGGCCGCAGCCCGGGCCGGTCGTCCCGGCTCCGGTACACCACGTACGGGCGGGTGGCGTAGCCGACCGGTGCGCTGAAGGCGTGGACGAGCCGGGTGAACGGCCAGAACGCGAAGAGGGCGAAGGCCGCCAGGATGTGGATCTGGAAGCCCACCGGGACGCCGGCCATGATCTCCGGGTCGGGGCTGAGGTAGAACAGCGACCGGAACCACGGGGAGACCGTCTCCCGGTAGTCGTAGCCGCCCCCGGCCGCGTTGGCCCGTACGGTGGCCAGCAGCCCCAGCACGATCACCCCGGCGAGTACCACGTACATGGCCTTGTCGTTGCGGGTGGTGGCGGCGAAGACCGGCCCGGTCCGCCGGCGCCGGACGATCAGGATGCTCAGCCCGATCAGGGTGCACAGGCCCGCCACGGTGCCGATGAACACGGCCATCAGGTGGTACATGTGCTCCGTGATGCCCACCGCCTCGGTCCACGCCTTCGGCACCAGCAGACCGCCGATGTGACCGACCAGCACCATCAGCACCCCGAAGTGGAACAGCGGGCTGCCCCACCGCAGGATGGCGCTCTCGTAGAGCTGGGACGAGCGGGTGGTCCAGCCGAACTTGTCGTACCGGTGGCGCCAGATCAGACCCCCGACCAGGACCGCCATGGCCAGGTACGGGTACACCGCCCACAGCAGCATGTTCATCGGTGCCACCCTTCGTTCGCGACTGCCGTGCTCCGCCGTGCTGCGTTCCTCGCGCTCACCGACGGCCTCCTGTCGTGTCGACGAGCCCGAACGGTTCCAGGCCGACCTGCTCCACCGGCGGGCCGGTGCGGGCCAGGCGGGCCGCCGCGGCGAGGTCGCCGGGCTGGGCGGGCGGCAGCATTTCGCAGACCGCGGCCACCGCCTGCCGGTAGACCGACTTCTCCCGCCCCAGCGCCGCGACCAGCAGGTCGAGGCCGACCCGGTTCTCCCGCAGCAACCGCCACCCGCCGTCGTCGACGGCGGCCAGGTCGAGCACCGCGGGCAGGAAGTCGGGCAGCTCGCCATCGACGACGGTCAGCCCGGCCTGCCTGTACGCCGTGGAGAACCCGACCAGCGCCTCCCCGCGGCGGCGGGTGTCACCGCAGGTGTAGTAGGTCAGGTGCAGACAGCAGCGGCGCCGGAAGTCGAACAGCTGCACGTAGGCGGACCGCAGCTCGACGGGCTCGGTCGCCTCCCGGTGGGTCACCACCTCGCGCAGCGGCGCGGCCACCTGGGCCGGCAGGCCGTCGAGCGCGGCGCGCACGGTGGGCAGCGCCGCGAGCACCTCCTCGTCGGGGTAGCGCAGCAGCAGGGACGCCGCGCGGGCGGCCACCGCCCGCCAGGTCGGCTGGCTCACGGGTTACCTCCGTCGACGTGTCCGGATCCGGGGTGACGAGGCGGGAAGAGCCCCTTCGGGCTGCCCTTGCCGTCCCAGTTGAGCAGGTTGACCCGGCGCGGTTCGTCGCCCGGGTCGGTGAAGCCCTCGGCGGTCTGCCGGTCGCGGAGCATGTGGAAGGTCTCCACCTGCACCGGCACCGGCGTGCCGGACGACTCCCCGAAGGGGCCCTGCCCGTACGGTCCGCCGCCGCCCATCCCGGGGCCACCCTCGTAGTCCAGGCTGCACTCGGTGGCGATCTTCTCCAGCCGGTGGGCGTCCTCGGCGTGCGCGGCGGGGATGACGTAGCGCTGCTCGTACTTGGCGATGGCGAGCAGCCGGTACATCTCGTCCACCTCCGCGCCGGTCATGCCGACCGCGGCGGCGATCGACTCGTCGGGCGCCTCACCCAGGTTGATCCGGCGCTGGTACGCGCGCATGGCGGCGAGCCGGTTCAGCACCCCGCGCACCGGTTCCGGGTCGCCGGCGGTGAACAGCTCGGCGAGGTACTCCACCGGGATGCGCAGCGCGTCGATGGCGCCGAACAGGTTGCCGGCCTCCTCCGCGTCGTGGCCGGTGTCCCGCAGCACGTCGGCCACCGGCGACAGCGGCGGGATGTACCAGACCATCGGCATGGTCCGGTACTCCGGGTGCAACGGCAGCGCCACCTCGTACCGCATGATCAGGTCCCAGACCGGGGAGCGTTGCGCCGCCTCGATCCAGTCGTCCGCGATGCCCGCCTCCCGGGCGGCGGCGACCACCTGCGGGTCGTGCGGGTCGAGGAAGACCGAGCGCTGTGCGTCGTACAGGTCGTGCTCGTTCTCGATGGCGGCGGCCTCGGCGACCCGGTCGACGTCGTAGAGCATCAGCCCGAGGTAACGCAGCCGCCCCACGCAGGTCTCGGAGCAGATGGTCGGCTGGCCGATCTCGATGCGCGGGAAGCAGAAGGTGCACTTCTCGGCCTTGCCGGTGCGGTGGTTGAAGTAGATCTTCTTGTACGGGCAGCCGGTGACGCACATCCGCCAGCCCCGGCAGCGGTCCTGGTCGACCAGGACGATGCCGTCCTCGGCCCGCTTGTAGATCGCGCCGGACGGGCAGGAGGCCGCACAGGACGGGTTGAGGCAGTGCTCGCAGATCCGCGGCAGGAAGAACATGAAGGTGTTCTCGAACTCCTGCTTCACCTGGCCGGATATCTTCGCCAGCACCGGGTCGCCGGCGGCGATCTCGTTGCCGCCGGCGAGCGAGTCGTCCCAGTTGGCGCTCCAGGTGATCTTCGTGTCCTCGCCGGTGAGCAGCGACTTCGGGCGGGCCACCGGGGTGTCCTCCCCGGCCGGCGCGTTGATCAGGTGCTCGTAGTCGTACGTCCACGGCTCGTAGTAGTCCTGCATGGACGGCAGCTTCGGGTTGGCGAAGATGCTGAACATCTTCTTCACCCGACCGCCGGATCGCGGCTTGAGCTTGCCGGAGCGGGTCCGTACCCAGCCGCCCTGCCAGCGCTCCTGGTCCTCGTACGTGCGTGGGTAGCCCTGTCCGGGGCGGGTCTCCACGTTGTTGAACCAGACGTACTCGACTCCCGACCGGTTGGTCCACGCCTGCTTGCAGGTCACCGAGCAGGTGTGACACCCGATGCACTTGTCGAGGTTCATCACCATCGCCATCTGCGCCATCACCCGCATCAGTACTGCACCTCCTGGGAGCGGCGGCGGATCACGGTGACCTCGTCGCGTTGGTTGCCGGTGGGGCCGAGGTAGTTGAAGGCGAACGACAGCTGCGCGTACCCGCCGATCAGGTGGGTGGGCTTGACCAGCAGCCGGGTCAGCGAGTTGTGGATGCCGCCACGGCGGCCGTTGGTCTCCGACTTCGGCACGTCGATCACCCGCTCCTGGGCGTGGTACATGTAGACCGTGCCCTCGGGCATCTTGTGGCTGACCACGGCCCGGCAGACCACGACGCCGTTACGGTTGACCGCCTCGATCCACTCGTTGTCCCGTACGCCGATCTTCTCCGCGTCCGCCTCGCTCATCCACATCGTCGGGCCGCCCCGGGAGAGGGTCAGCATGATCAGGTTGTCCTGGTACTCGGAGTGGATGGACCACTTCGAGTGCGGGGTGAGGTACCGGACGGTGATCTCCAGCTCCCCGTTGCGGCCGAGTCTCGGCTCGCCGAAGAGCTTGTGCATGTCCAGTGGCGGCCGGAAGATCGGCAGCCCCTCGCCGGCCTCGTGCATCCAGTCGTGGTCGAGGAAGAAGTGCTGCCGGCCGGTGAGCGTGTGCCAGGGCTTGAGCCGCTCGGTGTTGATGGTGAACGGGGAGTAGCGCCGGCCGCCGTGCTCGCTGCCCGACCACTCCGGGCTGGTGATCACCGGCACCGGGCGGGCCTGGGTGTCGGCGAAGGTGATCTTCTTTCCCTCGTGCTCGGCGGCCAGGTCGGCCAGGCGTACCCCGGTGCGCTTCTCCACGTCCTGAAAGCCGACGGTGGCCACCCGGCCGTTGGTGGTGCCGGACAGCGCCAGGATCGCCTCGCAGGCGTGCACGTCCTTGGCCAGCGACGGCCGCCCGTCGGCGACGCCGCCGTGCACCTCGCCGTTCTTGCGGCGCAGGTACTCCACCTCCGGGCGGACGTCGACCGAGAAGCCCTTCACGGTGGTGCCGAGGGTGTCCATCAGTGGCCCGAGCGCGGCCATCTTGTCGGCGATCGCGCCGTAGTCCCGCTCGACCACGATGAGCTTCGACATGGTCCGGCCCGGCACCGGGGTCTCGCCGGTGGCCGCCCAGTCGCGGACCCGGCCGTGCGGGGTCGCCATGGCGTCCGGGGTGTCGTGCAGCAGCGGCGCCGCGACCAGATCTTTGCGTACGCCCAGGCGGGTGGCCGCCATCGACGAGAACGCCTTCGCGATGCCGTGGAAGGCGTCGAAGTCCGTCCGGGTCTGCCACGGCGGGTTGATCGCCGGGGTGAAGGCGTGCACGAACGGGTGCATGTCCGTGCTGCTCAGGTCGTGCTTCTCGTACCAGGTGGCGGCCGGCAGCACGATGTCGGAGAAGAGCGTCGTGGAGGTCGTCCGGAAGTCCAGCGACAGCAGCAGGTCGAGCTTGCCCTCCGGCGCCTCCTCCCGCCAGGTCACGTCCTTCGGCCGCAGCTCCTCCGGCGCCTCCTCGGCGCGCAGGTTCGCGTCGGTGCCGAGCAGGTGGCGCAGGAAGTACTCGTTGCCCTTCGCCGACGAGCCGAGCAGGTTGGCCCGCCACACCGTCAGCACCCGCGGCCAGTTCTCCGGCGCGTCCGGGTCGGTGCAGGCGAACTTCACGTCTCCCTGACCGAGCCGCTCCGCCACCCAGCCCGCCGGGTCGTCCGGCCGGGCCGCGAGGGCCTCGTCGGCCAGGTCGAGCGGGCTGCGGTCGAAGGTCGGCATCGACGGCATCCAACCGGCGCGCGCCGACTGCGCCAGCAGGTCCATGGTGTGCTTGCCGGCGAACGCACCGGTGCCGGTGGGGGAGGAGACCACGTCGGCGGAGTACGTGTCGTAGCGCCACTGGCCGGTGTGCACGTACCAGAAGGCGGTGCCGATCATCTGCCGGGGCGGGCGCACCCAGTCCAGGCCGGAGGCGAGCTGCGTCCACCCGGTCGCCGGGCGGCACTTCTCCTGCCCGACGTAGTGCGCCCAGCCGCCGCCGTTGACGCCCTGGCACCCGGTGAGGGTCACCAGCGCCAGGATCGCCCGGTAGGTGGCGTCGGAGTGGAACCAGTGGTTGGTGCCGGCGCCGAGCAGGATCATCGACCGGCCGCCGGAGCGTTCCGCGTTGTCGGCGAACTCCCGCGCCACCCGGGCCACCTGCGCCGCCGGCACCCCGGTGATCGGCTCCTGCCACGCCGGCGTGTACGGCACCTCGCCGTCGTCGTACCCGGCCGGCCACTGGCCGGGCAGGCCGTCGCGGCCGACCCCGTACTGGGCCAGCAGCAGGTCGAAGACGCTCGTCACCAGTTGACCCTCAACCGTCCGGGTCGGCACGCCGCGACGCAGCACCTGCGGGGTGTCGGTGTCGAACCGGGGCAGCTCCACCTCCACCGCGTCGCCCGTCCCGAGGCAGGTCAGCGCCGGCTCCAGGTCGCCCAGGTCCAGGTTCCACTCACCCTGCTTCTCGCCCCAGCGGTGGCCGAGGCTGCCCCGGGGCACGGCGGGCGCGTCGGTGGCGGAGTCCCAGAGCACCGTCTTGAAGGCCGCCTCCTTCCCGGTTTCGCCCAGGTCCTCGGCGGTGAGGAACTTGCCCGGCCGGTACGCCCCGTCGGCGCCCGCCTCCAGGGTCACCAGGAACGGCAGGTCGGTGAAGCGGCGTACGTAGTCGACGAACCTGGGGGTGCGCCGTTCGACGAAGAACTCCTTGAGGACGACGTGTCCCATCGCCATCGCCAGGGCCCCGTCGGTGCCCGGCTGGGCGGGCATCCACTCGTCGGCGAACTTCACGTTGTCGGCGAAGTCCGGGCTGACCACCACGACCTTCTGGCCCCGGTAGCGGGCCTCGGCCATCCAGTGCGCGTCGGGGGTGCGGGTCACCGGGACGTTGGAGCCCCACATGACGAGGTAGGAGGCGTCCCACCAGTCCCCGGACTCGGGCACGTCGGTCTGGTCTCCGAAGACCTGCGGGGAAGCCACCGGCAGGTCGGCGTACCAGTCGTAGAACGACAGCATCGAGCCGCCGAGCAGCGACATGAAACGGGCGCCCACGGCGTGCGACACCATCGACATCGCCGGGATCGGCGAGAAGCCGGCGACCCGGTCCGGGCCGTACTCGGCGATCGCGTGCACGTGCGCGGCGGCGATCATCTCCTGCGCCTCGTCCCAGGAGATCCGCACCAGGCCGCCCTTGCCGCGCGCCCTCTGGTACCGGCGGCGGCGCTCCGGGTCGGCCTGGATCTCCGCCCAGGCGGCCACCGGGTCACCGAGGCGACTTCTGGCCTCCCGGTACATCTCCAAAAGCACGCCCCGGGCGTACGGGTAGCGCACCCGGGTGGGTGAGTAGGTGTACCAGGAGAAGGCAGCCCCGCGGGGGCAGCCGCGCGGCTCGTACTCCGGCCGGTCCGGTCCGACGCTCGGGTAGTCGGTCTGCTGCTGCTCCCAGGTGATGATGCCGTCCTTGACGTACACCTTCCAGGAGCACGAGCCGGTGCAGTTCACCCCGTGCGTGGAGCGGACCACCTTGTCGTAGGACCAGCGGTCCCGGTAGAAGGCATCCGCCTCCCGGCCGCCGATCTGGTGCAGCGTCCGGCCGTCGGCGGAGACCTCGGCCCGGCGCACCAGGCCCCCCACCGCGAGCAGCGCCCGCCCCGCACTATCGGTCGCTCGCGACATACGTCCCATTCCTTCGCTAGACAGCCGTAACGCCCCGCATTTCCTGCAGCCGCGCCGGAGCGCAACTCGCGAGCGGGGCGTCCCGGTCATCGTGCCGACGCGTTACTTCGCGCAACCAGGCCGAAGGTCCCGAGATCATCCGGCGCTGTGTCCGGTCGCCGCCGTGGAGGCCAGCAAAACGGCCAGCACGCGGTCCCAGGTCCCGTCCCCCGCCCACCGGCGGTGGCGCGCCCACACCGTCTTCCAGGACCCGAACCTGCCGGGCAGGTCTCGCCAGGGGATCCCGGTGCGGTACCGGTTAACGATCGCTGCCACGATCCGACGGTGGTCGGCCCAGGGCCTGCCCCTACGTCCGATGTCGCTGGGCAGCAGAGCAAGGATGCGGTCACTGCTCGTCGGTGAGGCGGCCGTGACGGGACATCGGGAACAGGACGCCCGTCCAGGCGAGCGCGCCGGCAGGAACTGCCTGCCGGCGCTCGCCCGGACGGGTCAGTCGATCGCCTTGACCACCCGCGCGGGCACTCCCGCGACCAGCATGCGGGCAGGCACATCACGGGTGACGACAGCGCCGGCTGCGACCACCGAGCCCGCACCGATGGTCACGCCCTGGGTGACCACGGCGGCCGCGCCGATCCAGACGTCGTCCTCGATCACGATCGGGGCGCTGGTGACGTACTCGCGCCGCTCGGCCAGGGGCAGCGGGTGCCCTCCGGTGAGGAGGCTGACCTTCGGGGCGATCATGACGTTGTCGCCGATGCGGATGCCGCCGTGGTCCATGAACGTGCAGCCCTGGTTGACGAAGACGTTCTTCCCGAACCGCGTGTTCATGCCGTGCTCGGTGAAGAACGGCGGGTAGATCGTCACCGACTCCGGCAGCGGACCACCGAACACAACCGCCAGTAGTTCCGCACGCGCCTCGGTATCGCTGAACGGCAGCACGTTCAGCCGCGAGGTCGCGTCGGTCACCTGTGCGATTCGCTCCGCATAGCGCGCGAACTCGGGCGTCTGGACATACATGGCCTGGTCTGTGGTGGTGGGCATGCGCTGATCCCAGCACCTCGGCGAGGCGCGATCAAACAACCCCGGATGCGCCCAGACACAACCACTGGTTGTGGCCGTAGAGTGGGGTGTGGATGTCGAAGCGCTGCGCACGTTCGTGGCCGTGGCCGGGGCCGGCCAGTTTCAGGCCGCGGCAGACGAGCTCGGGATCAGCCAGCAGGCGGTCTCCAAGCGGGTCGCGGCCCTGGAGAAGTACCTGGGGGTCGCGCTGCTGGTACGCACCTCCCGCGGCTCCCGGCTGAGCCTGGACGGGCAGGTCTTCCTGCCGCACGCCAAGAAGGTCCTGACCGTCGCCGAGCAGGCCGAGCAGGCCGTGCGCCCCGGGGTACGCCCGCTGCGCGTGGACGTCCTCAACCGGCGCATCGCTCCGGCCCAGGCCGTCTACCGCTTCTACCGATCCCGTCCGGAGGCCAGCCTGGACGCGGTCGTGCTGGCCGAGGAGAACGCCGTCCAGGCCGCCCGGGCCGTGCTCGAAGGAACCATCGACGCCTCGTTCCGCGCCCTGCCGGCGGACCAGGTCCCGGCCGGGATCAGCGCCGAACGACTCCTGGACTCGCCCCTGGAGCTCCTGGTCGGGCCCAGTCATCCGCTGGCCAGCGCGACCTGGGTCAGGCCCACCGACCTGGCCGGACACCGCATCTGGATCCCCGGAATCAGGCCGGGCACCGAGTGGGCGCAATTCTACCGGTCGCTGTCGCAGGCCTTCGGCCTGAGCATCGACGCGCTCGGCCCCAACTTCGGCGACGAGGCCCTGATGGACGCCCTGGCGGACTCGGCCTCGCTGGCAACCCTGGTCGGCAGCGAGGACCGCTACCTGTGGCCCCAGAGCTACTACCTGCGCCGCATCCCGCTGCGCAAACCGACCCCGCTCTACCCGCACATGCTGCTCACGCGCACCGGGGACCAGCACCCCGTGCTGACCGCGTTGCGAGACCACCTGCGAGCCTCAAGACCGCGGACCACCGATGAGGTGTGGGTCCCGGACTGGGTGGCCCACTGACCGGCCCCCCGATTCAGCAGGCATGTCCTAGCGGGCCCGGTCGGCCGTCGGGGTGATCCGGTCCCAGGCCGAGATCGGCAGCGTGATCACCGCGGCCGGGAAGAGCCCGTGCTCCTCGTTGTCGATGTGCCGGTGCAGCCGGTCGAGGGCGGCCAGCACCGCCGGCCAGTCCGGCGCGGTCCGGTCGACGCCGCCGAGCACGCCGTGGATGTCGTCGTGCTCGGCGCAGAGCTTCGCCACGGCCTCGGCCAGGCTGCCCTCGGCCCGCAGCTCCGCGAAGAGACCGTCCTCCTCGGTGGTGGTGTGCGGCAGCAGGAGGGCGACCAGCGCGTCCAGCGCCGGCAGGGCGTCGTCACCGCCGGCCCGGACCGCGACGCGGAGCCGACCCGCGGCGTTCGCGATCGCCTCGTGCTCGGCGGAGAGCTGGCCGACCAGCGGAAACTCCCGGCAGCCGCAGTAGTTGCACACGATCGTTCACCCCCTGACGGATGCCATCGTGCGTACGGCGTCGGCGTCGCCGGTAGGGCCGAACGGCCCGGTCCGCCGGGACGGCGGGCCCTGCCCCGACCGTCCGGCGCCGAACAGACTGCTTCAGACCGTGACCCCCGTAGAGCGCGAGGCGGACATGGAACCCTCCAGGGTTTTGGGGCTGAACGACGTTGTAACGTCATTCAACGTGGAAACCCCGAGAACGGGGCCGACCGGCGAGACGATCGACCCCCACCGACACCGGGCCCTCGGCACCCCCAGCCGGGCCTCGATCCTGGAGATGGTGCGCGCCGCCGACACCGGCATGACGATCGCCGAGGTGGGGGAGCGGACCGGCCTGCACCCCTCCACGGCCCGCGCCCACCTCGACCGCCTGGTCGACGCCGGACTGCTGGTCAAGGCGCGGGCCAGCGGCGGCCAACCCGGACGGCCGGCGTGGCGCTACCGGGTGGCCATCGCCGAGGCCCCGGCGCCCGCGCCGTACCGGACGCTCACCGCCGCCCTGCTCGACTACCTGTCCCGCCGCGGTCGCAGCGACGTCCGGGCCGAGGCCACCCGCGCCGGCCACGACTGGGGGCGCCACCTCGCCGCCGCCACCGCCCCCGGCGGCGACCCGGTCGACACCCTGCTCGACGTCCTGCGCGGGCTGGGCTTCAGCCCCCGCCTGCACGAGACGGCCGACGGGACGACCGAGATCCACCTGCACACCTGCCCCTTCCTGGAACTGGTGAAGCGCAACCCCGACGCGATCTGCGCACTGCACGTCGGCGTCGTCCGCGGCACGCTCGAACACGCCGGCGCCCCACCGGCCGGCGCCGTGCTCGAGCCGTTCGGCGCCCCCGACGCCTGCGTGGTGCGGCTGGCCCTGCCGCAACTCCGGAGAGACCGGTGACCAGCCGTCGCCGGATCCGCCGCTTCCTGCCGCCGCAGCACGGCGCATGGGCGATGCTTCTGCTGCCGTACGCCGTCGGTGTCGTGCTGGTCGGCCCGCACTGGCCGCAGGTGCCGCTGCTCGGCGCCTGGCTGGCCGGCTACCTGCTTTCCTACTACGCCTTCCAGGCGATCAAGAGCCGTCGACCGCGCCGCTTCGCCGACCAGTTGCTGGCCTACGGCCTGGTGACGACGCCGCTCGCGCTGATCGTGCTGTTCGCTCGGCCGACGGTGCTCTGGTACGCCCCCGTCTACGCCGTGCTGCTGACGGTCAACGCCGGGTACGCCTGGCGGCGGCGGGAGCGCGCCCTGCTCAACGACCTCGCCTCCGTGGCGCAGAGCTGTCTGCTGGTCTTCGTGCTCGCCACCCTGTCCGGGGTGCCGCTCGCCGAGGTCGTCCCCGCGTTCCTGGCCGTGATGCTGTACCTGGTCGGCACCGTCCTGTACGTCAAGACCATGATCCGGGAACGTGGGGATGCCGGCTATCTCCGCCTCTCCATCGGCTTCCACGTGGTCGCCCTGATCGTGGCGGCCTGGCTCGACGTGCTGCTCGCACCGGTCTTCGTGCTGCTCCTGGCCCGGGCCGGGATCCTGCCGGCGCGGCGGCTGCCGCCGGTGCGGGTAGGGGTGATCGAGACCGTCTGCTGCCTGCTCGTGCTTGCCTCGGTGCTGGTCGCGCTCTAGGAACAGAATGATCTAGGGACGGGCAGGTCAACCCTGCGGCGTCCGTTCCGGGGCACCGGTGCCCGGGATCAGCACGGCGGTGCTCCAGTCGCCGAGGAACGCGCTGGCATCCAGGTCCAGGGCGATGTCCTGGTCGCCGCCGAAGCTGATGCCACCCAGCCTGCTGACCTCGATGTACCAGGGCGACAGGCCATCGCGTATTCCGTCGGGGGACATGCCGGTGCCGCCCAGGTGCTCGACGTGGAAGACGTCGTACACGTCCGGTACGTCGACGTAGACGTCGTTGTCGGACGGGAAGGCCACCGGCGGCACGCCCGCATTGGGATCGTCACGGGGAACCAGCCACAGGGGACCGTACTGGCCGTGCCGTGCCCTCCATGAGGCGTTGTCCACCTCGCCGTCGGCGAGAGAAGGAGCCGCAGCGGGGCGAGTTGCTCGTGGTCCGTTGAACTCCGCCTCGGTCAGCCACACCATGGCCAGCAGCGACGCCACCCCGTCGTCGGCGATCTGGAGCCAAGGGTGAGCCTGGGCCTGGGCAAGCTCGGCCCAGAACGGGTGCTCAGGCTGCGCGACATCGGCGGATTGTCCGGCGACAACCGCCGCGACCTCCGGCAGCGGGTCCTTGAAGTAGAGCTCGTCCTGCCATTGGAACACCGCGACGGCCACCAGGTCGGGTCCGCGCCGCCGGTACGACTCGGGCAGCCGTAGCGTGAAGCAGTGCAGCATCGGTTGACCGGTACGGGGGGAGCGGGGCCAGGTCCGAACATCGATGCTGGGCCCGGCGTGGTCGGCCCACCCCGCCGGTAGCCTGGGCCGGTCTCCGGCCATGTCGGTGACGTTGTCGGCGGTCCAGATGTCGAATGCCTCGATGGCCATGGGCCGGACAGTACCCCGGCAGGGGTTTCGACCCGGAACCACCATGATTCAGACGGACGTCGGCCTTTCAACCTCTGTAGCATCGCTGCGACGACGAAGGGGCGCCGAGTGAACGACATCATCCCGACCCTGCCCGATCTGGGGCTGGAGTTCCTCCCCCTCGACCCGGGCGATCCCGGTACGGTGGGCGACATTCGGCTGCTCGGCCGGATCGGCGAAGGCGGCATGGGCCGTGTCTACCTTGGAGTGACCCAGGCCGGCCGGGCTATGGCGGTGAAGGTCGTCAAGGACCCCTACTCGGCCGACCCCTCCTTCCGCGCCCGCTTCGCGCGCGAGGCCGCGATCGCCAAGCGGGTCGGCGGCGTCTTCACCGCCCCCGTGCTCAGCCACGACTCCGAGGCCGTCCGCCCGTGGCTGGCGACCGCCTTCGTGCCGGGCCCCAATCTCTCCGTCGCCGTCGCGCGCCACGGAACCCTGCCGCTGCACGGCGTGTGGCGACTCGCCGCCGGGGTGGCCGAGGCCCTCAAAGCCATCCACGCAGCCGGCATCACCCACCGCGACCTCAAGCCCGGCAACGTGCTGCTCGCCGCCGACGGACCCCGCGTCATCGACTTCGGCATCTCCCGGGCCGACGGCGAGCTCGACCTCACCCAGACCGGCGTCCGGATGGGCACCCCGTCCTACATGTCACCGGAGCAACTGCGCGGGGAGCGTTCCACCCCTGCCACGGACGTCTTCGCCCTCGGCTCTGTCGTCGCCTTCGCCGCCACCGGGAGGGCTCCTTTCCGCGCCGGCAGCGACGCGGAGCTCGTCTACCGCGTCACGCAGGGCGAACCCACTCTTGACGGCATCACGGATCCGGGGCTGCGGGAGCTGATCAGCCGGTGCCTGGCCAAGGAGCCGCATCTGCGCCCCACGCCGCAGGACGTCATCGCCGCCTACGTCGACCGCAGCGCGGCAGCCGCCGGGCAGGACTGGTTGCCGGAAGGCCTTGAGGAAACCCTCACCCAGGCGGGCATCGCCTCGACCATCCCTATTGGATCGCCCGGCGTCACACTGGCTTCGACCGCCGTGCTGACCGCCACCGCGTCGACCGGTCCGGACCGGCCTACCGTCACTGATGCACGAGATACCGTGCCCGAGGTCGCTGATGCACGGGATTCCGCTCCCGAGGACGCCGGCGCGAAGTTGACCAAGCTCCCGGATCTGACGACCTATGCCATGTCGCCGACCGACACCCGGCGCCGGAGATGGCGTCGACCGGTCATCGCCGGGGTGATCGGCGTGCTTGTGGTGATACTGGCCGGGGCCTATCTCGCCGATGGCAGCGCGACACCCCGTGAGCCCTCGGCCGGTAGCTCCCCGACCGAGGCTGCCGCCGTGGCCGCCCCCGCCCCGCCTGCCACCGGGGCCTCCCGCCCTTCCAGTGTTCCCCGCGCCACCGGTACGACCGGCGCATCCGATGGCGGCCCTGCCGCGGCTACCAGCCTTCCGGTCGGTCCGACGCCGGCCAAGGCCGATCCGGGCATTCCGGCACCGACCAAGGCCCATCCGGGCGCCGGGGTGCCGAGCAAGGCCGACCCGGGCACCCCGGGGTTGCCCTCGGGTCCGTTCAGCACCGACAACATGGTGATCGTGAGCTCCGACGGCACCGTGCTCAGCACCACCGGCACGAACGACGGCTCGAAGGTGGTGACCACCGCCTGGCGGAACGTTCCCGGCCAGAGGTGGAAACTCGCCGGCAAGATCATGGTCGTGAGATCCTCTCCGTCCAAGCAGCACACCATCGGCTACGACGGGCTCGGCGTGCTGTCGCCGGCCAGCAGCGGAAATGTCTTCGGGTGGGTCTACGACTCGGCGAAACGTCAGCTCCACAACGGGAACTCGAGCGGGTGCCTGACCTCCCACGGCCCCGGCCGGCAGGTCACCTACGGCATGTGCGACGGCAGCGAGAACCAGCGTTGGCGAATAGTCTCGTGATCGCTGCACCCCGCGATGCGCTCACAGGCGGTTCTTGCTGTTGCGGGCTTCCTCGCCCACGTGTCGGGCGGCCTGGGTGCCCTGGTCGCGGACTTCGGCCGCGCCCCGCGTCGCGGTGCTCTTGATGGCTTCGGTGGCCTGGTGCGCGGGTTCGCGCAGGTTGTCCTGTGCCTGGTGGGCGATGTCCGCAGCCTGTTGCTTGACCGGGCCGGAGTGTGCCTGAGCCTGCTGCTTGAGGCGCCCGGCGACCTTCTGTTCGGGGTTGCTGGGCGGGATCAGGGACGAGGCGAGCAGCCCTACTCCGAAGGCGATCAGGCCGGCGGCGAGAGGGTTGCCCTGGGCCTGCTGCCTGGACGCCTCGGGTAGGGCTCGGGCGTGTTGCCCGGCGGAGGACAGGGCATCGGCGGTCTGGTGGGCCGCTGTCGCGGCGTGCTGGCTTCCCGCTTCGCGGGCGTGCTGCGTGCTGCCCATGACCTTGTCGACGGCGCGGGTGAGTCGCCCGCGGGCCTGGTTGATCGGTGCCGTCATCGCCCGTTTCGGATTGGCCTTGTGGGTGAGGGCGTCGACGTTGGCGCTCAGGTCGGTTCTGGTGGCCTCGATCTCGGCACGAATCTGGTCGGGATCGCTGGTCATGCCGGTTCACCTCTTTCCGTTCCTAGCGGCCCCGCAGGGCGTCGGGTATCTCCTGTGCGGTCTGCTTCGTACGCGGTAGGGCGCGGATCGCGCTGAGTTGCTTGCGTGCCCGGACGGCCAGTACGCCGCCGACGACGGCCCACAGCACGGCGACGATCAGTGCCGCCCAGCCTTGGTCCATGACGTTGGACAGCCCCCACCACAGCGCGTTGGACAGGAACAGGAGGGTCAGCAGCGCCGCGATCACGGCGGCGACGACCATCGCGGCGACGGTGCCAGCGGTACGGGCTTCCTGCCGAAGCTCGGCCTTGGCCAGCTGGACCTCCTGCCGTAGCAGGGTGGACAGGTCACGGCTGGCGTCGGCGAGGAGCTGGCCGATGGACTGCTGCGCCTTGTCGTTGCCGTCGCCCCGGGGCGGTGGCGTGGTCACGGCCCCACCTCACTGCCCGTCGGCCCGTGCCGCACCGGAGCCCGCGCGCTGGCGGAAGGCGGGACGTGCAGCGCGCCGCCGGGATGCTCCTCGGGCTGTCCGGACGGTTGGGCGGTCGAGCCGTCCTGACCGCTGGAGAGGGCGCGGCCCAGGCGGCCGGCGAGTAGTCCGGCGATACCGGCAGCGGCGAGGAAGGTGCCCGGGTGGCGGCGGCCGTAGTCGCGGATCTCGTCGAGCAGATCGCCGGGTTCGCGGTTGTCCAGCCAGCCCGCCGCCTGCTGGGCGGCGTCGGCGCCCCGGCGGACCAGATCGGCGGCGACGCCCTCCTGGTGACCGTCGTCGGCCATCGACCGCAGCTGGGTGCCGAGGGTACGCAGACCGTCGGCGGCCCGTCGCTGTTGCTGTTCTGCCTGTTGCCGGGCCTGGGAGGTGGCCTCCTCAACGAGGTTGCGCGCCTGTCGGCGGGTCTCGGCGGCCACCTCCCTGCCCTGTTCCACGGCCTGGTGCGACACCTGGCCGGCGGCCTGCGTTGCATCGCGGCCGACGCCGACGGCGGCATCCCGGGCCTGCCCGGTCTTGCCGTCCGGCCCGTCTGGCCGATCTTGCAATCCCCTCGTCATCCGGTCTCCCCTCGTCGGTCAGGCCCGTGAAGTCGGTACGCGCGGTTACCCACGCCAACCGGCTTCATGCCTCGCTTGTCTCGTCCCGGCATCGTTCTGGCGCGGTCAGCCGAATCTCGTCCGACCGGATCGACGGTTGGACCAGACCGAAGGTGCGGGCGCCGGAGCGAGCCGGCAGGGTCGGTCATCTCCGTCCGCGCCATCGTCAACCCGTCGCGCACCGGACGGGTGATCTGTTGCGTGGCGCGCCGCAGGCGAGGGCACCGAGATGACGGCCAACGCGCGACGCCCCTGAACCGATGGGTCAGCCGTGCTTGGCCCTCGACATGCTGACCTAGCCATGCACAGGGGCGTCGAGGCGGGCGCTCACGGGCGGGACAGCGGTCTCGCCCAGCGGCCCTGCGACGTCGTTCCCGCTGAGGGAACCGTGGACAACCTCCCCAGGCATGCCGGTGTCGTGCCGGCGGCGGCGCAGGGTCAGCATGCTCGCAGCTCCGGTCACCGCACCAGCCGCGAAGGCAAGGACGAGTGCTTGCTGAGCGGCGGACTTTGTCTTGCGTGCCATGACTACCCCCTCAATCAACCTGAGCGCACAGTCTTGATTGTCGGACTCGGCGGCCCGAACCATGCACCTAATCGGCGGACCTGTATGGACGCGACAGAAGCTGCAAGTCCTGTCGGGTGATGAGTTCGGGGTGTCAGGGAGCCGGGCCTGGTTCGACCGCTGGCCCCTGCCCTGAGTCGTGGGTGAGTCGCATGCTCGGACTGCTGGGAAGTGGTTTCGGCGACTGCTGGACCGCCTCGGGTTGGGTCGGGCCGGCGCGGTTCGGTCAACTGCCGCCGCCCCGGCCACCGACCTCCCCTGCGTGACCTGGGTCACCATTTCACCTCGCCGCGGATCGTCGTCCGGCCGTCCGGGCTGTACCCGAACCAGCCGGACCTGCGACTCCCGCAGGTCCGGTCCTTGTCGTCCCGCCGGCCCGACCCCGGTACGCCCGCCGCCGCCCGGCCGACGGGCCCCTGTCGTGTCGGTCACTACTGTTAGCGTGCCCTGCGTCGTCGATCGCGGCCGATTCCTTATGAAATCTGACTAATTTGTCGCTGCGGAGGGTGTTCCTGATGAGCTGGCTACCGGCGGGAGACTCGTACGAGATCTCTCTCGTGGACGGAAAGGTGGCGGCCCGGTCCACCGGCCCGCGGGCAGCCGGCCGTCCACTGAAGACCCTGCCGAAGGCGCTGCGCGACAACCCCGAGGTGGACCGGCTGCGCCAGCTCGCCCAGTGGCTGGACCGGCACACCGCCGAATGCCTGGCCCGGGTCGACGCCTGGGTGACGTCCTCGCTGCCGGTGCCGACCGGGCTGCTGGCCCGGGTCTGGCCGGACCCGGCCTGGCGGGACGCGCTGCGTGACCTCGTCGTGCTCGGGGACGATCCGGCCGAGCCGGGCTTCCTGCGGGACGTCACCGACACCGGTGACCTGCGCGTGGTCAACCTCGACGGGGAAACCGTCCGGTTCTCGCCGGCCAGCGCCACGCTGCCCCACCCGGTGCGCCTGCCCGACCTGGCCGACCTGGCCGAGTTCGCCGACGAACTGGACGTCATCCAGCGGGTCGAGCAACTGCACCGGGGCACCTGGGGCAGGCCCGCCAACCTGAAGGACCGTGACACCACGATCACCGACTTCCGCGGCGCCACGGTCCCCAACCGGCTGGCCGCCCGGGCTGCCACCCTCGGCTTCCGGGTCTCCGGCTCGCAGGTCAGGTGCCGGGTCTGGGAGGCAGGCCGCACGGTCGAGGCTGCCATGTGGTTCGACGAGGACTACTGGGACTCCGAGGCGACCCTGGGCGTGCTCTCCTGGTCGGTCGTGGATGGCCCGACGCTGCGGTTGACCGAGGTCGGGCCGGTGGCCTGGTCGGAAGGAATGCGGATGGCGACGGCCCTGTCCGGCGCCGTGACCGGAACGGGGAAGAAGGGGTGACCGGGATGACGACCATGTCGGGCGAGAATTCGGCCGAGAGCCTGCTGACCGCCGGCGCGGTGCTGCCGACCGGCACCGCAGGGGCCGGCGACCGGGCGGTGCCCCTCACCGCCCGCACCTACCGGCACCCGGCCCTCGACGATCGTGTGGTGGTCCGCCTCGTCGACGCAGCCCTGGGCGAGGGCGAGGACATCGCCGTCGGGTTCCTCGGCCTGGCGCCGGGTGCCGAGCCGGTCGTCGTCGGGCTGGGCCCGCGCCGCCCGTTGGCCTTTCCGGAGTGGGTGCTGGTTCACCACCCGGCGGACGGCCGGCACGCGTTGGCGGTGGTGCCGGAGTTGCAGAAGCTGGCCAAGCAGGTGCGGTCGCGGCCGAAGGCCGCCCTGGACGGGCACCAGAGCATGGCCGACCGGTTCGTCCGTACGCTGCCGCACCTCCTGCCGACGTTTTTCGAGCAGGCGGCGCGGGTGTTCCTGGCCGCCGGGCAGGACACCTACGCGACGCAACTGTTCAACAAGGCGCGCAAGGCGGAGGCGCAGCACGGCCTGCCGGTCGACCTGAACCGGCTCGACGAGGTCTACGTGGAGTTCGCGTCGGCCAGGGTGGTGTCCGCGACCGCGTTGGCCGGCTACGCGAAGGAGCTGTCCGCCCAGTTGCCGGCCGAGGAGGCGCTGGAACGGTTCTGCCGGCTGGCGCTGCGGTCCGCGGCGGCAGGGGTGGTGCCGTCCACGCAGTCGGCCAACGCGGTGAACCGGCTGGTCCGGGCCGCCACCAAGGCCGCTGGCAGGGCCGGCGCCACCGCCGTCGCCGACCGCGAGGCGGCCTACCTGACCGAGCTGCTCCGGCTGCCGGTGGCCGTTGAGGCGCCGGCCGGCTGGTGGAAGGCGCACCTGCCGGCGGTGACGGCGCTGGCCGGCCGCGACCCGGCGATCCGCGGCAGCCTGCTCGATCTGATGCCCACCGACCGGGACAACCTGGTCACGTGGCTGGCCCTGTTGACCGACACCGGTGCGCTCGCCGGACTGTTCGACCCGGACGCGCCGGACACGGCCCGCCCGCAGGACGGCCCCGTCGGCTGGCTGCGCCGCTTCGTGGGCCGGGTCAACTCCGGCCACCACCGCGGCCGGGTGTCGGAGCTGTACCCACTCGTCGAGCGGATGGCCGACCGGCTGCGCGTTGAACTGGCCGACAGCGGCGAGACCCTCGCCGCCGACGGCGACCTGGACCTGCTCGACCTGCTGCTCGCCCTCAACCTGCCGGTGGCCCCGCCGAAAAAGGGCGACTCCCTGGACCTGGCCCATTGGGCCACGGTCGAGGGAACGCGGGATCTGCTCGCCGTGGCCGGTGACGACCGGTTCACCGGGGCCCTGCGCCGGGGCCTCGACCAGCTCGACGACCAGCAACACGCCCTGCGCCGGATGGCTGGGACGCCGGGCATCCGGCCGTTGCTGACCGACTGGCTGCGGGCCCGGATCCGTGACCGGTTCGCCACCGGACTGCCGTATCTGCCGGAGTCGGTGGACTGGCTGGACCGGCTCCCGGTCGAGGCGCTGCGCCTGGTGTCCGACGACCTCGGCCGGGCCGGTGACCCCGGTCAGGGCGACGACCTCGGCCACGCCCTCGGCGTCGACCTCGCTGAGCGCGTCGCCCGCACCCTGCGCGGCGGGCTCATCGACGAGCTGGGCTGGCCGGACTGGGAGCTGGCCTGGCAGGAGGTGACCGGCGGCGACCACCGGGTCGAGCTGACCCGGCAGGAAGCCTGGCCGTACGTGATCCTGGGCGGGCCGACCACGGTGCGCGTGCTCGGCGCCGAGGGCATCGTGCTCCGCCACGACCTGCGCATCCCGGCCGGCGACATGTGGGACCAGCCCGGCTACCACTACGTCGACGGCCACCTGCTGGTCTTCTGGCGTTCCCGGGAGCTTCGCTACGACCTGCGCGGCTACTGGCACTCGTCGCCCGGCGACCCGCAGCCCATCCTCGGTCGCCAGCAGCGCAGGAACCAGATCACCCTGCCGCTGGCCGGCGGCGGGCGGACCACCGGCGACGGCGTGCTGCACGTCGGTGACACCGCTGTCCCGGCGCAGCTGCCGGTCATCACCGACGGCACCTCCCACTGGGTCTACCGCTCCAGCGAGGACGACGGCAACTACGGTTGGCACGAGTACGATCCGGCCAGCAACACCCACGGCCGGCGCAGCCTGCCCCGGTTCCTGGCCGACCTCCCGATCGGTGGAAGCCACCTCAAGGAGTCGGCCAGCTGGCTGCGGCCGGCCCTGTCCGACCGGGCCACCCCGGCAGCCGTGCCGGTGGACGGCCTGCTCGGCTGGCGGGTGGTCACCCTGCCGGACGGCTCGGTACGCGGCGAGGACCTGGCCGGTCGCACCGTCACCGTGGCCCCGGGACAGGAACCGATCGCGGCGTTGGTGCTGCCCGGCGACGACCGGCCGCGGGCCGTCCTCAAGGGTCTCGTCCTGGTCGACCCGGACGGGGCGGTGTCGGCCGCCGCCGGGCGGCCGTCCAGCCGGAACTACACCCCCGCCGCGGTTCCGCTGCCCGAGCTGAGTTTCCTCGGCAACATGCTGCCCCGGGACCCGGCCGGCTCCACCGCGCTGCGCCGGATGGACCGGGACACCGCCGCCGTGCTGCTCAAGGTCGCCCTCGACGAACGCCGCGCCGCCCTGGCCGAAGAGGCCGCGCGGGCCGCCGCCCAGGCGGCGACCCGGCCCCGGTTGACCGCTGCCACGCAGGCCATCACCGGCCTTCCCGTCACCGTCGGGGCGTCCATGATCGGCGCACCCGCCGGCACTCCCGGTTCCGGACCATCCACCTCCGGCGGGGACGACAAGGACGCGCTGGTCGAGCTGGTCCGCTCGACGTTGCCGGCAATCAGCCACGACGCGGTGCTGGCCGGGGTCGCCGGGGTGCTGCGGCTGGCCGCCCGGGTGCGCACCGACCTGGACACGGCGACCGAGCGACTCGCCAGGTCGTTGTCCGCCCCGAAGACGGTGGCGCCGGCGGCCACCGCGACCGGACCCACCGACGAGCAGCTCAACCTGGCGCTGGACGGTCTGCGCGGCTCGGTCCACAGGGCGGGCGGTTCGACCCACGCCTTCACCCAGTTCCAGGCGTTCGCCGCCCAGCGGTCCGCCACCACCGGGAGTGAACCCGCCGTACGGCTGCACCTCGACGGGCCGTCGCTGCCGGCCGCTCTGGACTGGTGGCCCCTGCTCGGCGGTGTCGCGGCCGTCGCCTACCGGGCCGTCACGGCGGTCACCCCCGACGAACACCGGGAGACGCTGCGCGCCCTGCTCACCGAGCTGGACCGGCTCGACCTGAGCGCGGCGGCCGAACCGGCCCGGTGGCGCCGGTTCACCCTGCACCTGCTGGACGACGACCTGAACAACCCCGACGGCACGCGCCGACACCCCAGGTCGGGCATCCTGCCGTTGCCCGACGGGGCGTTCATCGCCATCCTCAACTCCAGTGGCACGGCCACCGGCTACCGCTTCGAGGCGCTGCACCACGACCCGGCCGGCGCGTTCGCCGTGCCCGAGCCGTACACGGTGCAGTCCTCGGCGCCGGTCGGTGACGAACGGTCGGCCGGCTGGCTGGCCGGTTTCCTCACCGAGTGGGCCGCGCGCGGCCCGCTGCCCTGGCGGCCGGAGGCGGCCGAGCAGTTCGCCGAGCTGACCGGCGTCACCCCCACCGCCGCGAAGCTGGTGCTGGCCGGCCTGCCGTACGCGGACTCGGCGAACACCGTGCCGACCGAGTTGCGCAGGGCGCTCGGGGTCAAGCAGGCCGGCGAGGTCAAGCTGGCCTTCGGGATCCTGAAGGAGGCCGGCCCGCAGCTCCGGCGGGCCGTGGTCTCGGCGCTGCTGCCGGACGACCCGGCCCGGCTGTGGACCGACGGTCCGGCCGTGGCCGCCGCCGCGGCGGTCTGGAACACCGCCCTGGGTCGGCGGGTGGTGGTGCCCGAGCAGTTGCTCGCCGAGGCAATGCGCGCGGTCCGAACCGGCTGGGGACCGGCGAAGGCGTTGCCGGCGCTGCTCGATCCGGCCCGCTCGGTCGAACTGCGCACCGACCTGGCCTTCGAGATCAGGGGCGACCGGGCCCGGCAGGTCGACGGCCGGGCAGCGGGCTTCACCGGTGAGGTGCTGCGCTCCACGATCGCCCTGGCCGCCTGGGTCGCCCACCACGCGCCGGCCGGCGACCCGTGCCGGGCCGCGTTGCCGGCCGCGCTGGCCGTGATCCGGGACCGGCTGGCCAACCCCGGCCTGCTGCTCGACCTCGACCAGTACGTCTCCCTGCCCGACTTTCGCCAGGTGGCGGGCACCCCGTCGGAGACCGGCCCTGGCTGGGAACGGTACGGCGCCATCGTCCTGGCCACCCACGACAGCCAACCGTCGCCCGCGCTGCGGTCGGACCTGCTCGACGCCGACGGGACGGACCCGTACCTGCCTGCGCTGCGGTCGGACGCGGCCAAGCCGTACCCGATGGAGGTGGCGCTGCGCCTGGTCCGCGACCCGCGGTTCGCGGCGCTGCTCGGCGACCCGGGGGAGCCGGGCGCCGACGCGCGGGCGGCGGACGGGACCTGGTGGCCGCAGGATCCGACCCGGTCGGTGCCCGACCTCGTCGCCGAGGCGGCCGGGGAGCACGGCCTGGACGCCGACGCGGCGGCGGTGTACCTGATGCTGTTGGCCATGCCGGACCCGACCGACCGCAACACGGCGAAGTGGACCGGCTGGAAGCCGGCCCGGCTGAAGACGGCCCGCGCCGAACTGGCCGGCACCGACCTGGTCATCGAGGCCAGCCGGTCCCGGGCCGGACGGTCGCTGTTCCTGCCCGGCCCGTGGCTGGAGCGCGGCAGCGGACAAGCGCCGATCGAGGGCTGGAAGACCGCCCTGTTCGACCTCGCACCCGACGGTACGGCCGGGCTCGGCGTGACCGTGCCGCTCGAACCGGCCGCCGACCTCTACCGGCGGGCCTGGCAACGCCTCCGCGACGGCGACCGGCCCCGGTTCGACAACCTGCCCACCCGCGGCACCCGCCGCTGACCCCCCGTCCGAACCAGAAAGAGATCGAGGAACATCAGTGACCGTGACGGAACACGTCCGCCCCGCCGCGGCGGCGGAGATCGCCGCCCAGGTCCTCTCCGCCGAACAGCGGTACGCCGACGAGCTGGACTTCCTGGCCGCGTACGACGACGGGGCCCGGCCGCCGGGATGGGCGCTGACCCCGCGCGCCGTGGTCACCTTCATCCAGGGCAGCGACGGCGAGGCGTTGAAGCTGCCCGCCGACCGGCGCGCCGGCCCGGCCGACACCGAACTGCCGGCCAGCATGACCATTCCGGCGAAGTTCGTCGGTGAGCGGAGCCTGGTCGAGCGGTGCGTGGTCACCCTGGCCGGCGAGCGGGGCCTGCTGCTGGTCGGCGAGCCCGGTACCGCCAAGTCCATGCTGTCCGAGCTGCTGGCCGCCGCGGTCTGCGGCACCAGCGCGCTGACCGTGCAGGGCACCGCCGGCACCACCGAGGACGCGTTCCGGTACGGCTGGAACTACGCCCTGCTGCTCGCCCAGGGCCCGACCCCGCAGGCGCTGGTCGACTCGCCGGTGCTGACCGCGATGCGTACCGGCCGGGTGGTCCGGATCGAGGAGGTCACCCGCTGCCTGCCCGAGGTGCAGGACGCGCTGGTGTCCCTCCTTTCCGACCGGCGGATGAACGTGCCGGAGCTGAGCGGCACCTCCGACGGCCTGATCCGCGCGGCACCCGGGTTCACCGTGATCGCCACCGCCAACCTGCGGGACCGGGGCGTGTCGGAGATGTCCTCGGCCCTCAAGCGCCGGTTCAACTTCGAGACCATCCACCCGATCTCGGACGTGGACACCGAGACCGACCTGGTCCGTCGGCAGGCCACCGCCGCCGTGCAGCGCGCCGGCGCGGCCTACACCGTGGACGACGCGGTGCTGGACGCCCTGGTCACCGTGTTCCGCGACCTGCGTTCCGGCCGGTCGGGCGAGGGCTGGGACGTGGAACGGCCCGGCACGGTAATGTCCACCGCCGAGGCGGTGCAGGTGGCGGCGTCCCTCGGGTTGGCCGCCGCGTACCTGCCCGGCGGGGACGCGCTCGACCTGGTGCCCGGGCACCTGCTCGGCGTGGTCCGCAAGGACGACCAGAACGACCACGCCCGGCTGCTCGGCTACTGGGACGGCCCGGTCCGCCGCCGCGCCGAGGACGGCTCGGCGATGTGGCGCCGGCTCTGGGACCTGCGGGAGAACCTGCGGTGACGACCCTCCCCAGCACGTCGACCGGTGCGGTTCCGCCGACCGTCGACCCGGTGGCGGTCGAGCCGACGACGGCCGACCCGCGAACCGTGGTCGACGCGCTCGCCGGTTCGGTCCGGCCGTACCTGATCGGGGTGCGGCATCACAGCCCGGCCCTGGCGGCGGTGCTCCCGGCACTGCTCGACGCCGCCGGGGCCGAGGTGGTCTGTATCGAGCTGCCGGCCGACTTCCAGCGTTGGCTGCCGTACCTGTCCGACCCGGCCGCCCGGGCCCCGCTGGCCCTGGTCGGCAGCACCGGCGCGGACGGGCCGATGGGCTTCTACCCGTTCGCCGACTTCTCCCCGGAACTGGCCGCGATCCGCTGGGCCCGGCAGCGCGGCGTCGAGGTGGTCTGCTGCGACCTGCCGCTGGCCGACCCCGGCTGGACCGCCGACACCACCGACCCGGCTCCCGGCTCGGACCCGGCCCCCGGCTCGGAGCCGACTGCCGGGTCCGGGCCGACCGCCGGCGGCGACCCCGCCCCGGACGCCGGTGAGCCGGTGCCCGGCCTGCGCCGGTCCGGCTACGCCGCCGCACTCAGCGCCAGCGGCACCGGTCGGGACGGCGACGACCTGTGGGACCGGGTGGTCGAGGTGCGTGCCCCGGGCTGCTCGCCCGAGGCGGTCCGCCGGGCCGCCCTCGCCGTCGGCTGGGCGATGCGTACCGACAGCGGCGACGGCGTACCGGCCCGGGACCTGGCCCGCGAGCGCCACATGCGCCGGGTGCTGGCCGAGGCCGGCGCGGACGGTCGGCGGGTCGCCGCCGTCATCGGCGCATTCCACGCCCCGGCCCTGCTCGTCGCCCCGTCGACCGACACCGACACGGATGCCGACGCCTGCGGCGGTCCGGCCCGGACGGCCGGCGGTGCCGCCCCGGCCGGTTCGGTCCGGTCCGTGACGACCCAGCGCGGGCCGGCCACCACCCCCGACGGCGGCACGGCGGTCACCTCGCTGGTGCCGTACGCGTTCGACCTGCTCGACGCCCGGTCCGGCTACCCGGCCGGGATCCGCGATCCACGCTGGCAGCAGTCCGTCTTCACCGCCGCCGGCGACCCGGAACGGATCCGGGCCGCCGCCGCCCGGGCGGTCACCGACCTGTGCCGGGAACTCCGCTCGGCCGGTCACACCGCCGGTACCGGCGAGGCCGCCGAGACGGTACGCCTGGCCGGCGACCTGGCCCGGCTTCGGGACCTGCCCGCCCCCGGCCGGGGCGAGGTGCTGGAGGCGGTGACCACCGTGCTCGGCCAGGGTGAACTGCTCGGCCGCGGCCGAGCGCTGGCCAGGGCGCTGGAGACCGTGCTGGTCGGCGCCGAGCGGGGCCGGATCGCCCCCGGTACGCCCCGGTCCGGGCTCGGCCCCGCGGTCGAGGCGGAACTCGCCGCGTTGCGGCTGCCCAACCCGGACAGCCCGAAGTCCCGCGAGGTCCGGCTCGACCCGCTGCGTACCGAGCTGGACGGGCGGCGGGAGATCCTGCTGCAACGCCTCCAGGTCTGCGGCGTCGGCTACGGCGAGCCGATCGCGGTGTCCGGCACCGGCGACGGCGCCGCCCTGACCACCCGCTGGCAACCGGCCTGGACGCCGTCCGTGGCGGCCCGGCTGGACCTGGTCGGCGTACGCGGGGTGACCGCGGCGCTGGCCGCGGCCGGCACCTTGCGGGAGCGGTTCCGCCGGGAGGTCGCCGACGGCGGCCCCACCGCCGAGCGGCTGCTGACCGGGCTACGCGACGCCGCCCGGTGCGACCTGCCCGAACTGGTCACCGACCGGCTCGAGCTGGCCGCCACGGTGCTGCCGGGCACCGGCACGCTGCCCGAGCTGCTGGCCGCACTGGACCTGCTGGAGGCGCTGCGCCGGGAACACCTGCCCGGCACCACCGCCGACGGCCGGGCCCGGGCGGCCGAGCTGGCCGTCGTGCTGCTGGACGCGGCGGTCCGCGGGCTGCCCGGCCTGGCCGGCAGCGACGCCGCAGCCGACGCCGCCGCGCTGGTCGACCTCGCGGTCCGGGCCGGCGAGGACCGGATCGGCCTGCGCCTGGACGAGGCCCTCGGCTACCTGGCCCGGGCCGGTTCGTCGCTGATCCAGGGCGCGGCCCTGGCCGCCCGGGTGCTGCTCGAGCTGACCGATCTGGAGACCCTGGGCACCCGGGTGGCCGGCTGGATCGACGCGGCGACCGGACCGGACACCCGCCGGCACCTGCACCGGCTGCTCGGTGGGCTGCTCACCGCGGCGCACCCGCTGCTGCAGTCCGCCCCGGCCGCGCTGGACCCGCTGCTGGAGCGGATCGAACGGCTCACCGACACCGAGTTCCTGGACCGGCTGCCGGCCCTGCGTGGCGGGTTCGACGTGCTCACCCCGGCGGCCCGGGGTCGGCTGCTGCACACCGTCACCGAACGGCTGGGTGACCGGCTCGATCTGGTCCTGTCCGCCCCGCCCGAGCTGCTGGCCCGCTGGGCCGCCGCCGACGCGGCCGGCCGGGCCGCCCTGGTCGCCCGCGACATCCCGTTCCCGGGCACGCCGACCGGCTCCGCCGACACCCCCGCCGCCGACCCCGCCGGCGTTGAACCCGGGCCGGAGACGCCGGCCGCCCGGCTCACCCCCACGGACCGGTGGCGGCTGCTGCTCGGGCGGCAACCCGACCGGTTGCCGGCCGATGCCCGCCGCTATGCCCGCGCCCTGGACGAGCTGTACGGGGCGGGCCAGGGCGAGGGCGTCACCGACCTCGGCCAGGCGGCCGGCGGCGGCCAGGAGGCATCCTTCCCGACCGCGCGCGAGTGGGCCGACGAACTGGAGGCGCTGTTCGGCACCGCGGTACGTGAGGAGGTCATCGCCCGAGCGGCCGAGAGTGGCCGTACCGACGTGCTCGCCGAGCTCGACCCGGCCACGGTACGCCCCTCGATGGAGCTGCTGACCTCGGTGCTGTCGCTGGCCGGTGGCCTGCCCGAGGGGCACCTGGCCAAGCTGCGGCCCCTGGTCCGGCGGCTGGTCGAGGAGCTGACCAAGCAGTTGGCCACCCAGGTGCGTCCGGCGCTGACCGGGCTGACGAACCCGCGTCCGTCCCGTCGTCCCGGTGGCCGGATCAACCTCGCCCGTACGCTTCGGGCGAACCTGGCGCACACCCAGCGGCTCGGGGACGGCCGGACGGTGGTGGTGCCGGAACGTCCAATCTTCAACACCCGGACCCGCAAGGAGGCCGACTGGCGGCTGGTGCTGGTGGTCGACGTGTCCGGCTCGATGGAGGCGTCGGTGGTGTGGTCGGCGTTGACCGCCGCCGTGCTGGCCGGGGTGCCCACCCTGTCCACCCACTTCCTCGCCTTCTCCACCGAGGTGGCCGACCTGACCGACCGGGTCGACGACCCGCTGTCGCTGCTGCTGGAGGTGCGCGTCGGCGGCGGTACGCACATCGCCGCCGGGCTGGCCCACGCCCGCTCGCTGGTGACCGTGCCGAGCCGCACCATCGTCGCGGTGGTCAGCGACTTCGAGGAGGGCTACCCGCTGGCCGGGCTGCTCGGCGAGGTCCGCACGCTGGCCAGTTCCGGCGTGCACCTGCTCGGCTGCGCCGCGCTGAACGACAGGGGAGTGCCCTGCTACTCGGTGCCGGTCGCCGAGCAACTCGTCGCGGCGGGGATGCCGGTCGCCGCTCTCAGCCCGCTCGAACTCGCCCGCTGGGTGGGCGACCGCATCCGCGGAGGATCACGTTGACGGACCGCACACCCACCGCCGTGGACACCGACCGGTTGCCGCCGGTGCTGCCGGGGGTCGCCGCCGCGGCGGTGGCGGCCCTGCCTCCTCGGCTGCACAAGCGGCTGGACGCCACCGTCGGACGGCTGGCCGGTGTACCGGTCCGCCGGGTCGACGGCGGCGTATCGGTCGACTGCGGCGCCGAGGCCCTGGTCACCCTGATGCCCGGACCGACCGGCGCGGTCACCGACCCGCTCCAGGCGCGGTGCAGCTGCCTGCTGGCGCCCCGCTGTCTGCACCGGACGGCGGTCCTGGTCGCCTGCCCGATCGCCGACCGGGCCACCCATCCCGATCTGTCGTCCACCGCCGCATCGTCCACCCCGGACAACTCCGGCGTGGCCACCGGGCGGACCGGAGGCCCGGCTGGCCCGGCTGCCGGTCGTACCAGCCGGAGCACGGCACCGACGAAGGCGCAACGGGCCGCCGCGAGCGCGCTGTGGCGGGCAGCCGCCGCGGTGCTCGCGGCCGGCGTGCCGGCCGCCGGCGCGGTTCCCCAGGCCGAACTGCTGCGGGCCGCGCACAGCGCCCGGCTGGCCGGCCTGCCGAGGGCCGAGAGCGCCGCGCTGCGCACGGTACGTGGCCTGCGCGCCCATCGGGGACGACAGGCCGGCCACCGGCTGGCCGAGCTGGTCGAGGTGCTGCACGACCTGCTGTACGTGGCCGGCCGGCTGGCCGCCGGCGATCCCGACCCGGCGCTGGTCGGCATCCTCCGGCGGGCCTACCAGCCGGACGGCACGTTGGAGGTGTACGGCGTCTGCCGGGAACCAATGATCAGCGCGACCGGATACGCCGGGGTGGTCACCCACCTGGTCACCGCCGACGGGCGCCGGCTCTCCTTCGGCGACGTGAAACCGGGCGGCCCGGACCGGGCACGGGACTGCGCCCGGGCGGTCACCGAGATGGGCGCGGTCGCGGTCAACCACTCGGTGCTGGCCCGTGGCGGCCTGCGGATCACCGGCACCACCGTCTCCCCGGACGGCCGGCTCGGCGCCGGCAAGGGGGTCCGGGCCAGCCCGCTCACCGGGACCGACTGGTCCGCCGGACCGCTGGCGGAACTGTTCGCCCGCCCGCTCGCCGAGGTGGTGACCGCTCAACTCGCCGCCGACGACCCGGAGGACCCGGCCCGGGCCGGGACCGCGCTGGTCGGCTGTGACCTGATCGTGGTAGGTGCCGTCGGTGACCAGGTGCTGGCCCGCGAGCTGGCCCCCGCGACCGACGTCGGACCGGACCGTGCGCCTTTGCCGGACGGGCCGGTTATCCGGCTGGCGCCGGTAAACTCTCACCCGGTGCTGGCCCACGTGGCCAACCTGCGGCGGCTCGCCTCCTGGCCGGGCCTGCGGATCCGGGTGGTCGGCCGGCTGGACCCGGACCGGGCCAGCACGCTGCACCCGCTCGCGGTCGGCCCGGTGCCCGGTGCCGCCGCGACGCTCCGGCTGCCGGCAGGCTGGCACGGCCGGGTGGACCTCGGCTACGACGAGATCCAGGGCAGCCATCTACCGCCGCGCGAACCGGCCGCGATGACCGAGCCGGTTCTCGCCGTCGAGGCCGACGCGGTTGCGGAGTCCCCGCTGTGGCGGGTCCGCCGGCTGGTGGAGCTGGCCGTCTCCGGCGGTCGCCGCGCCGTCGCCGAGGCGGCCCGCGGCGAGGGCGGGCTGGCTGGTCCGCTGCGCCGCGCCGGCTTCACCACCGCCGCCGCGGTGGCCGCCGCGCTCGCCGACGAGTCCGACCGGCGTGGTCGGGATGCGTTCGGTCGGCTCACCGATCCCGACCCGGACCGGTACGCCTGGGCCTGGCTCGCCGTGACCGCCCACCTCGCCGCCACCGAGCGGGAGCTGATCCGGTCCTCCTGGACCGCCCCACCCGTCGGCTGACCTGCCGGAATCAGGGGTGACTGAGCTCCGGGCCGATGGGTGGCAGGCCAGGTGACCGCGAACCCGCGGATCACCTGGCCCCGGCGCCCGCCCGAGCCCCGGGCGGCACCGACCCTCCCGGACGGCCGTCCTCAGCCGTTGTTGTCGATCAGGCTGGCGATCTCGTTGTAGATCAGGTGTGCCTTCGCGCCCTGGTTCGACGGGCAGCCGCCTAGGTGGTGCAGGGCGACCACCCGGTGGCTGGCGTTCAGCACCGGCGAGCCCGAGTTGCCGCCGGAGGTGTCACAGCTGTAGCTGATGTTCGAGGTGTTGTAGTTCGCGTTCCGCACGCTGCACGTCGTGCCGTTCTGGGTGTCCTCGTAGATCGACAGTCGCTTCGGGCTGCCGTCGCCGTGCCCCGGGATGTAGATCCGGGTGCCGTTGGTGGTGGCGGTCGTCGCCAGGTACAGCGTGCCGAACGCCTGGATGGTGGCGAAGTTGTTCACCGAGTACAGGGCGTAGTCCAGGTCGCCGGAGCCGCCGCTGCTCACCTTGTGGAGGGTGGCGCCGCTCACCTTGGTGCCGGCGCCGGGGTTCGCGCCGCCGCAGGTGGCGCACTGGTAGTTGAACTGCATCTCGCTGCCGCTGACGGCGGACTGCGTGGAGAAGCAGTGCTTGTTGGTCAGCATCCGGTTGGTGTTGCCGACCCGCCAGGTGGTGCACATCCCACCGCCGCTGATCAGCAGCCGTGCCGCCGCCCTGCCGCGGGCGTACTCGGTGGGGTGGCTGCTCTGGTAGCAGACCACGTCGCGACGAGCGTCGGTGCTGCAGACGGACTGCGTGGAGAAGTTGTGCTCAGCGATCTCCGCGCGGTCGTAGCCGCGCCAGAACCGGTCGATGGTCGCGGCGTTGCCACGGGAAAGGCGGCTGCTGTGCAGCGTCACCACCGCGGTGTCGCCCTCCACAGACATCGCCCAGAAGCCCGGCTGTCCGTCGGTGGTGTAGTCCGAGCCGGTCGCCCGGTTCAGGTTGCGGTCGTACCGGTGGCTCTCCCGGCCGTCGGGGCTCGACACGGTCACGTGGTCGCCGGGGGCCAGTCGCAGTGAGCTGAAGTGCACCTTGACGTACGACGCACCGGGATGCCGGATGATCTGTTCCCGGCTGCCCCCGGCGTAGGACAACGAGCCGCCGACGGTGCGGAGCTCACCGACGGTGGTGACGCCCTCGGCCGAGAACTGGTCCGATTCGGGTGCCCGCTCGGACTGCGGTGCGAGAGGTTGAACCGGGTACGCCTCGGCGGCGGGTACCGACAGGAAACTCAGCCCGAGTGTGCAGGCGCCGAGCGCGACCGCCGCCGTTCGCAGACGGCGCAGGGTGTGCTTCATCGTCGCTCCTCTCCAGGAACCAGCACCCAGACGTGCTTTCAGCCTTCATACCCGAGCAAGCCAATACATGCAAATGTATCTATTGCTTTGCGCTGCGGGCGTTGTCCCGGCACTGCCCGCGCCCCAGCTCACGGATGGTACGAAGGCGTCGGTCGACGCGACGTCGACCAGGTCGGTGCGGAGGTGGTCGGCGTCGGCCCGGCCGACGAGCTCGCGCAGTAGCGCCGCCGCCGGCCAGCAAGGTGTGGTGGTTCGACGCGCCGGTCCTACACCGTGGGGAGGGCCGGCAAGGGCTCGGACACGTTGAGCCGTAGGGCGGCCGCGACCGCGCCCAGAGCGCCGCCCTCGTCGCCGAACTGGGCGGTCACGACGTCCAGGCGGCGCGGGTGACGGGGGATCGCCAGCTGACCGATCGCCGCCCGCACGGGCTCGAGCACCGCGTCGCCGGCGTGGGCCAGGGTGCCGCCGATGGCCACCTTGCCCGGGTCCAACTGCACCACCATCCCCGACAGGACCCGGCCGAGCAGCGTCGCGGCATGCCGGACCACGTCCTGGACGGTCGGCTCGCCGGCGCGTGCCCGCGCCACCAGGTCGGACGGGTCCGCGACGGTGACGCCGCGGCGGGCGCACCGCTCGATGAGGGCCGCCGGGCGGATCAGCAGCTCGAGGCAGCCCCGGCCGCCGCACGGACAGGGTTCGCCGTCGGGCTCGACGCTGACATGGCCGATCTCGCCGGCGGCGCCGTGGGCGCCGCGGGCGAGTCGGCCGTCGACGATCAGCCCCCCGCCCACGCCGTCACTCCACCGGACGTAGATGGCGTCCCGCACGTCACGGGTCGCGCCCCAGGTGCCTTCGGCCAGCGCCGCCAGCCGTGAGTTGTTGTCGGTGACGACGGCGACGCCGTACCGGTCCTGGATTCGCGCGCTGACCTGCTTCGCGGCCGCCGAAGGGCTGCCGCCGGCCGGACGGCCCCGGTCGGTCACCAGGCCGGGCAGGCCGAGGCCGATCGCCTCCAGCGCGCGCAGGTCGATGTCGTGCTCGTGCACGAGGTCGTCGGTCAGCTTGATCGCCGCGTCGGCGCGCCGGGCCGGGCCCGCCGTCAGCGTGACAGCGCGGCTGCCACGGGCCAGGATGTCGTGGCTGAGGGTGGCGACGATGACGGTGATCGTCGCCCGGCCGAGGTCGATGCCGATGATCTGACCGGCGGACGGGTTGAGGCTGACGGTCGTGGACGGGCGCCCCCGGCCACGGTGGCCGGAGAGCGCCGGCTCGCGCTCGACGACCACGCCGCGGGCGATGAGGTCGCCGATGATGTCGAACAGCGTGGTGCGCGACAACCCGGTCAGCCGGATGAGTTCGGCCCGGCTGAGCGGGCCGGCGTTGCGGAGCTGGGCAAGCAGGGTCTCGGTGTGCGCGAGCCGCACGCGTTGCATGGCATCCGGGCGTTCGATCACCGCACCATCATGACCGACGCCTCCGCCCGCGTGCCGGTCCGGCGGCGTGCGGCGCAGTGGCCCGTCGGGCAGCCCTGCGGCGGGGGCGGGCGTTTGTCCCCCTGCGTCACCCATGGGCCGGTGTGGCCGGAGGCCGGCGGCCTTGCGAGCACGGGGCAGCGGTCTGGGCTCGGCAATTTTAGTCCGAAGGGTTGACAGGATTAATCACGGCGCTCAAGATTCCCTTACCTTGAGCGCCGCCTCCCGGGCATGGGCGCCGACATCCGCCCTGGGCTACGGAGGACCACCGTGCCGATAGACGTTCAGCCGCCCCGGACCCGCGGGCCGGAAACCACCCGCGCGGCGTCCCCGCCGCGCCGCGCCGTGCCGCTGCTGGTGTGGAACGTGCTTGCCGTCGTGCTCGGCATCGGCATCTGGACCGTGCTCGCCCGGGCCGGGGTGTCGGGCCTTCCCGGGCCACGGGCGGTTGCCGTCCGCGCCGGGGAACTCGCCATGGACGGCACCCTGCTCGACGACAGCCTCGCCAGCCTGCGCCGGGTGCTCATCGGATTCGCGCTCGGCAGCGCCCTCGCGGTGCCGGTCGGCTTCCTCATGGGCTGGTACCGCACGGCGCGCGGCCTGATCGAGCCCTACGTGCAGTTCTTCCGCACGATCCCGCCCCTGGCCGTCATCCCGCTGGCCATCCTGCTGATGGGCATCGGGGAGACCCCGAAGATCTTCGTCATCTTCCTGGCCGCGTTCCTGTCCTGCGTCGTGTCCACGTACCAGGGCGTGGTGGGCGTCGACGCCACCCTGATCAACGCCGCCCGGGTGCTCGGCGCCGGGGACGCGGTGGTGTTCCGCCGGGTCGTCGTTCCCGCCTCCACCCCGTTCATCCTGGTCGGCATGCGCGTCGGCCTCGGCGCGGCGTGGGCGACCCTGGTGGCCGCCGAGCTGATCGCCGCGCAGGAGGGCCTCGGCTACCGCATGCAGCAGGCTCAGATCTACTACGACCTGCCGAGCATCTTCGTCGGCCTGATCACCATCGGCGTGCTCGGCCTGATCATGGACCGGCTTCTGCTCGTCGCGGAGAAGCGCCTCACCGGATGGCAGGAACGTCGATGACCGAGAAGATCTCCTTCCGCTCCACCAGCCGCGTCTTCGACGTGGGCGGCAAACCGTTCCACGCGCTGCAGGACGTCGACCTTGACATCGCCGACTGCGAGTTCGTCACCGTGGTCGGGCCGTCCGGCTGCGGCAAGTCGACCCTGATGAACATCGCAGCCGGCCTGATCGAGCCCACCGGCGGTGAGGTGCTCGTCGACTCGCGGCCGGTGAGCGGGCCCAGCCCGCACCGCGGCGTCATCTTCCAGCAGTACGCGCTCTTCCCCTGGCTGACCGTGCGCCAGAACGTCGAGTTCGGTCTCCGCATCGCCAAGGTCGCGCGGGCCGAGCGGCGACGCCGGGCGCAGCACTTCATCGACCTGGTGGGCCTCACCGACTTCGCGGACGTGCTGCCCCGGATGCTCTCCGGCGGCATGCGGCAGCGCTGCGCGATCGCCCGCGCCTACGCCGTCGACCCGGGCATCCTGCTCATGGACGAGCCCTTCGGCGCCCTCGACGCCCTCACCCGGGTGCAGTTGCAGGATCAGCTGCTGGCCACCTGGGGCTCCGAGCGACGCACCGTCATGTTCATCACCCACGACGTCGACGAGGCCGTCTACCTCGCCAACCGGGTCGTCGTCATGGCTGCCAGGCCGGGGCGGGTGTACGAGGTCATCGACGTCGACCTGCCGTACCCGCGTACCGAGGCCGTCCGCCTCTCGCCGGAATTCTCGCGGATCCGCAATCGGGTCTGGCGCGCCGTCTACCACCAGACCCCTCAGGAAGGTGCATCACAATGAGCCCTCTGTCCCGTCGCGCCGTTCTGGCCGGCCTCGCCGGCCTCGGAACCGCCGCCGCCCTCGCCGCCTGCGGCGACGACGAGCAGTCCGGAGCCGCCGGCGGCGAAGCGGTCAAGTTGGGCTACATCGCGGACTTCACCGGCGCGAGCCTCATGGCGATCGCCGAGGACAAGAAGCTGTGGGCCCAGCACGGCCTCAAGCCGGACCTGAAGGTCTTCACGAACGGGCCCCTGCAGGTGCAGGCGCTCGGCGCCGGCGACCTCGACTTCGGCTACCTGGGCCCGGGCGCGATGTGGCTGCCGGCCTCCGGAAAGGCCCGCGTCGTCGCCATCAACTCGCTCGGCTTCGCCGACCGGGTCATCGCCCAGCCGGGCATCACCTCCATCGCCGCGCTCAAGGGCAAGAAGGTCGGCGTGCCGGAGGGCACCTCCGGCGACATGATGGTGCGGCTGGCTCTGCGCCGCGCCGGGCTCTCCATCGACGACGTCCAGAAGGTCGCGATGGACGCCAGCACGGTGGTCACCGCGTTCGGCTCCGGCCAGATCGACGCGGCCGGCATCTGGTACCCGCTCATCGGCACGATCAAGAAGCGGGTGCCGGGCCTGGGGGAGCTGGCCAAGAACGAGGACTTCTACCCGGACATCAGCTTCCCGTCGGCCTACGTCGGGCGCAACGACGTGGTGACCGGCAAGCCGGAACTGGTGAAGAAGGTGATCGCCGTGCTGCGTGCCGCCAACGACGAGCGGGCGGCCGACGTGGACGGGGCCGTCGAGCTCACCGCGAAGTTCCTCAAGTCGGCACCGGTCGACCAGCTGCGCGCCGAAGCCACCAACGCCCGGTTCCTGACGTCCGCCGAGCTTGCCGCCAAGTCCACCGACGGCACCGTCGCCGGGTGGCTCACCAGCCTCAACGGGCTCTTCAAGGACCTCGGCAAGCTGCCGAACGCGGTGGACCCGAGCACCTACTACGACGCCGCCGCGTACGCGTCCTGAGCCTCAACCGCTCCAGAAAGGAACAACCCGTGCGGCCCAACATCGTCTTCATCATGGCCGACGACCACGCCGCGCACGCCGTGGGCGCCTACGGAAGCAAGATCAACGAGACGCCGCACATCGACCGCATCGCGGCCGGCGGTGCGCTGCTGGAAAACTGCTTCTGCACCAACTCGCTCTGCGCGCCCAGCCGGGCCACCATTCTCACGGGTACCTACAACCACGTCAACGGCGTGCAGACGTTGTCGACCGAGTTCGACAACCGGCAGCTCGTCTTCCCCGAGTTGCTGCGCCGCGCCGGCTACCAGACGGCGCTGATCGGCAAGTGGCACCTCGGGCACGGCCCGGAGCACGACCCCCGCGGTTTCGACCACTGGGAGGTCGTGCCCGGCCAGGGCCGCTACCGCGACCCCGTCTTCATCGGGATGGACGGCACCGAACGGGTCCGTCCGGGCTACTGCACGAACATCATCACCGACCTGGCCGTGGACTGGCTCGACCAGCGCGACCCGGAGCGCCCCTTCTGCCTGCTGGTCCACCACAAGGCGCCGCACCGCAACTGGGAACCCGACGACAAGCACCGCGACATGTACGTCGACGACGTGGCCGTGCCGGGCTCGTTCGACGACGACCACTCCGGGCACGCCGCCGCCGCCCGGGCCGCCCGGATGCGGGTCGACCGGGACCTGACCGCCCACGACATCAAGGAGATGCTGCCGCCCCACCTGGATCCCGACGAGGCCGCGCTCTGGACCTACCAGCGGTACATCAAGGACTACCTGCGCTGCGTCGCCAGCGTCGACGACAACGTCGGCCGCCTGCTCGACTACCTCGACGAGCACGGCCTGACCGACGACACCATCGTCGTCTACACCTCCGACCAGGGGTTCTTCCTCGGCGACCACGGCTGGTACGACAAACGGTTCATGTACGAGGAATCGCTGCGGATGCCGTTCATGATCCGCTACCCGGCGGAGATCCCGGCCGGCTCCACCAACGACGCGCTCACCATGAACGTCGACTTCGCCCAGACGTTCCTCGACTACGCCGGCGTGCCGGCCGACCCCCGCATGCAGGGGCGCTCGCTGCGGCCGCTGCTACGCGGCGAGGCCGTCGGCGACTGGCGGCAGTCGGTGTACTACCGCTACTGGGAGCACGACGACGACGAACACCACGTGTGGGCGCACTACGGCGTGCGCACCCACGACCACAAACTGGTCTACTACTACGCCGACGGGCTCGGCCTGCCCGGCACCTCCGCGACGCCGCAGGAGCCGGAGTGGGAGCTGTTCGACCTGCGAGCCGACCCGTGGGAGATGCGGAGCGTCTACGACGACCCCGCGTACGCCGAGACCCGGGCGGCGCTGACCGAGGAGCTCGCCCGCGTCCAGCGGGAATGTGGAGACACCCCGTGGCAGCCCCCGGCGCCGGTCGCGGGGTGACGGGCGGGTCATCTCCCACGCCGGTCGGCCCGGGCGAGCGGACAGGGCCGGCCGGCCGGAGCGAGCCGACAGGACCGGCCGACCGCCGTTGGCCGCGCCGGGTCTACGGGTTGGGCACGGAGCCGGACCCGCGGTTCACCCTCGCCAACGAACGCACGTTCCTCGCGTGGCTGCGGACCGCGCTGGGCCTCATGGTGGCCGCCGCGGCGGTCAAGGCCTTCGGTGCGGACGACTCGCAGTGGGCGGCGGTCGTGCTGGCGGTGCTCGCCGTCGTGGTGGCTGCCGAGGCGTTCCCCCGGTGGAGCCGCAACGAGCGGGCGCTGCGGCTGCAGCTACCGCTGCCGTCCACCCCCGTCGCGGTCGCGTCGGCGGTGGGGGTGGTCGCGGCCGGCGTGACGATCGCCGTCGTGGTGCTGACCTGATGGAGCTGCAGCGGCACGCCGACCGGGGCGCGCAGGCCGAACGCACCCTGCTCGCCTGGCTGCGCACCGCGCTGGCGACTGCCACCGTGCTGGTGGCCGTCGGCCGTGAGCTGCTGCCGCGTCATCCGTTCGCCGCAGCGCTCGTGCTGGCCTGCACGCCGGTCGCGGTCGCGGTGGCCGCCCTGGCCCGACGCCGGTACCGCACCGTCCGGCTGCCCACCCACCTCGGGCCCCCGGAGGGCGCCGCCCTGCTGGCCGCCGGCAGCGCACTGGTCGTGTCCGGCGGCGTGGCGGTCCTCGCCTACGTCCTCGCCCGCTGAGGGTGGGCCCACGCGCACCACCTGATGACGCGCGGTCGTCCGGCGAGGCCCCGGTGGGGTGAGCCGATTGATGTAGGTCATTGCCGAGCCTCTCGTGATCACTTAGGTTGTCACACGATCGCACCCTGTCGCACTGAGCACCTCCCCGCTCTGGTGAGGCCGCGAGACACGGACCAATCGCGCCGATCGGTGACATAAGGAGCTCACGGTGGCCCAGCCGCTCTATCGAAGAACCTTCCCAACCCGCAGGGCGAGCACTCGGCTGGTCGCGTCGGTGGCCGCAGGCATCCTGCTGCTCGCCGCGACCGCCGTTCCCGCCGCTGCGGCGCCCTCCCGCCTGCCGCTACCGGACGGCCAGGAGACACCTGCGGCACCCGCGGCGCCCGAGCGACCGGCACCCGAGCTTCCGCAGCCCAAGAGCGGGCTCTGGCTGTTGCGGATGGACAAGCCGTCGTTGGTGGCCGCTTCGAGGGCGACCACGGCACGCACCGGCAGGATCGACCCCCGGTCCGCCGCGAGCACCTCCTACGCCAAGGAGTTGGCGCGGCAGCAGGACGTGCTGGTGGACGAGATCGAGACCGCCCTGGGCCGCTCCGTGCGGGTCGCCCACACGTACCGGAACGTGATCAACGGACTGGCGGTCGCGGTCAGCGCGGACGAGGCCCAGCACCTGTCCGACCTGCCGGGAGTCGCCGCGGTCGTACCCGATGAGGCACTCACCCTGGAGACGGACACCAGTAACGCGCTGATCCAGTCGGCCGCCGTCTGGCAGGGACAGACCGCGGGGGAGGTCGCGACCCGGGGCGAGGGCGTCATCGTCGGAGTCCTGGACTCCGGGGTGAATCCCGGACATCCGTCGTTCGCGGCGGTGGACGGCGACGGCTACCGGCACACCAACCCGTTCGGCACGGGCAACTACGTCGGCGTCTGCGCACCGACCCACCCACGCCCCGAGGCGATCTGCAACGACAAGTTGATCGGCGCCTGGTCGATGGCCGCCGGCACCAACGCCCGAGACGACCACGGTCACGGCAGCCACACCGCCTCGACCGCCGCAGGCAACCGGCACCAGGCGACCATCACCGTCGGCGCGGACTCGCACACCCTCACCATCTCCGGGGTCGCACCACGGGCCAACATCATCTCCTACAAGGTCTGCGTGACGACGCTCTGCAACTCCTCGGCGACGATCGCCGCGGTGGACCAGGCGATCACCGACGGTGTGGACGTGCTCAACTACTCGATCTCCGGGCGCGACAACCCGTGGAACGACCTCGTGGACCAGGCGTTCCTCGAGGCCTACTCGGCCGGCATCTTCGTCGCCGCCTCCGCCGGCAACAACGGCCCGGCCGCCGGCACCGTCGCGAAGACCGCGCCGTGGAACATGTCCGTCGCCGCGGTCAGCCACGAGCGGGTCGTCGCCCACCGGCTCGACGTGACGGGGCCGACGCCGGCCCCGCCGGCGCTCACCGGCGTCGCCGCCGTGCTGGGGGAGGGCTCACCGAGCCCGCCCATCGAGGGAGAGATCCGGTACGCGGGCACGGTCGACCCGGACAACGCGCAGGGCTGCGCGGGCTTCCCGTCGGCGGCGTTCAGCGGCAGGGTCGCCCTGATCCCCAGAGGCGGCTGCGACTTCTCCGTCAAGGTGCGCAACGCCGCCACCGCCGGCGCCACCGGGGTGGTCGTGCACACCCAGTACGGCGGACCGCCGCTGACCATGGGCGCACTCACGGGGAGCGCCATCCCCGCCGTGATGGTCAGCCTCGCCGACGGGCAGCGGCTGCGCGCCCACCTGGCCGCCACCGACGGGCCCGTCTCAGTGCGGGTGGGCGCCGGCAGCGAGGTGCTTCGCGACGGGGACTGGACCGACGTGGTGGGCGACTTCAGCTCGCGCGGGCCCAGCCGGTTCGACATGCTCGCGCCCACCGTCGCCGCCCCGGGCCGGAACATCCTCGCCGCCACGATCGGGGCGGCCGGCAACCCGGCCCAGTACACCTTCATGCAGGGCACGTCCATGGCCTCGCCGCACGTCGCCGGCGCCGGCGCGCTGCTGGCGGCCCTGCACCCGGACTGGTCACCGACGCGGATCCGCTCCGCGCTGGCGGTCACCGCAGACCGCGACGGGGTGGTGAAGGAGGACGGTGTCACGCCAGCCGACGCGTTCGACATCGGCTCCGGCCGGATCAACCTGGGGCAGGCCGCCCGCACCGGGCTCGTGCTCGACGAGACGGCTGAGAACTTCGCCGCGGCCGATCCCGAGTCCGGTGGCGACCCGCAGACGCTGAACCTGCCGGCCGTCATCGAACACCACTGCCTGAAGGTCTGCACCTTCACCCGCACGGTGTCCAGCGTGGCCACCGTGGACGCGACCTACCGGGCGGCGGCGCAGGCCCCGGCCGGAGCCCGGATCACGGTCACGCCGACGCAGTTCACGTTGGCGCCCGGCGCAAGCCAGGAGCTGACCGTCACCCTGGACGTCACCGGCACACCCCGCAAGGACTGGCTCTTCGGCGCGATCAACCTGACCACCGACGCCCGGCACGGGTCGGACGGGCAACCGATCGCCCAGGCGCACTTTCCGGTCGCCGTCCTGCCGGCGTCCCCGGACCTGACCCTGGACCCGGCCACGCTGAGCAGCAGCCTGGATGTCGCGCAGACCGATAGCCACACCGTCAAGGTGGGCAACGCCGGCGGAGCCGAGCTCACCTGGCAGGCAACCGGCGACGGTACCGGCTGCTCCTGGCCGGCATGGGCGAAGGTGACGCCGGCAAAGGGAACGCTGGCCCCGTTCAGCAGCCAGGACATCAAGGTCACCCTCGACTCGACCGGCCTCGACGACGGCGGCGTGTTCCGAGCCGACCTGTGCCTGGCCAGCAACGACCCGAAGAAGCCCACACCGGCGATCGCGCTGGAACTGACGGTGGTGCCGGTACCGAAGATCGAGGTGGCACCCCGGTCGCTCTCGGCCCGGCAGCCGGCCGGCATGGTCACCAAGCAGTCGTTCACGGTACGCAACGCCGGGCACGGAGTACTGGACTGGCGGCTCGACGACCCGAACGCGGGCCCGGACGACGAGCGTATCCGGCTCCTGCGTGACGGCGTCCTGTTGATCCCCAACTCGGGCAGCGCCACCCGCGGGGTGATGGCGTTCGATCCGCACTCGGGGAACCTGATCGACCCGCAGTTCATCCCGCACACCGCGTTCGACCCGTCCACCAACCTGTACACGCCGTTCCAGATCATCGCCAAGCCGGACGGCAGCGGCTTCCTCATGTCCGACCAGGTCAACTCGGTGATCACCGAGCACGGCCTGGACGGCAGGTTCCGCCGCGTCTTCGCCCCGACCGCAGGCGTGCGGGACCCGGCGATCATGACCAACACCCGGGGCATCGCGCTCTCCCCGCGCGGGACCGTCCTGGTCACGGTCGCCAACGGGGACAACGCCAACTCCGTGGTCGAGTTCGACGCCGAGGGCAAGTACCTGGGCAGGTTCGTCGCGCCGGGGGCGGACGGGCTCAAGGGGCCGTGGTCGATCCTCTTCCGCGGCGACGACATGCTCGTCTCGGCCAGCGACAGCGACGCCATCCACAGCTTCAGCAAGGACGGCTCGCGCGCCAATGCCCGCTTCTTCAGCGGGCTGAGTTGGCCCGGCCAGCTCGTGGAGCTGCCCAACGGCAACGTACTCGCGGCGAGCTGGGGCAGTGGCTCCACCGCCGGAGTCTGGGAGCTGGACCGTGCCGGCAGGCTCCTCGGCGTCTACGCGCCCGGCGGCAGCGGCTACCAGGGCGTCCACCCCCTCGGCAACGGCAACATCCTGACCACCAGCTCGCGCGGTGTTCACGAGATCGACCGGGCCAATCACCTGGTCGGGGTCAAGAACGACAAGGGCGCGGCCCGGTTCATCACCCACGTACGGCTGCCGGACCTGCAACCATGCGTGACGCCTGACGAGGTGCCGTGGCTGAGGACGACGCGCATCGCCGCCGGAACCGGTGCCGGCCAGGCCAGCGAGGTGACGATCTCCCTGGACAGCACCGGGCTGGCCGCCGGCACGTACCGGGCCCAGCTCTGCGTAACCAGCGACGACCCCGCCAACTCCCTGGTGACGCTCCCGGTGAAGCTGGAGGTCACCGACCAGACCTGCGGCCAGGTGGTGAGCGGCGAGCACCGAGGCCCGTTGCTGGTCCGTGCCGCAGTGACCTGTCTCGCGCCGGGTGCCAGGGTGTTCGGGCTGGTGAGCGTCGAGAAGGGCGCTGGACTGGTCGCGCTCGACGCCGCAGTGACGGGACCGGTGGCCGCCGCCGGGGCCTCGGTGGTGGAGCTGACGAACAGCCGGGTCGACGGTCCGGTCTCGGTCACCGGTGCCACCGGCCGGGTCCTGATCGGCGGGACCCGGGTGACCGGGCCGGTCAGCCTGGTCGACAACCGTACCGGCGGCACCCCGATCCTGGTTTCCGGAAACCGGATCGACGGGCCGCTGCGGTGTGTCGGAAACCAGCCGCCACCGGTGAACGGCGGGGCGGCGAACACGGTCGGCGGCCCGAGGTCGGGCCAATGTAGTGGACTGTGATGCGGCGTCCGAGATAGCCCGTCGGTGAGGTAGCCGGATCCGCCGGTGTGGTCGCGGTCGCGGCCACACCGGCGGGTCACCGGCGCGCAGCCCGGCTTTCCCCTGCACGCCCTCGTCCCGGGCTTGAGCAACGCGACGTTCTCACGCTCAGCGAACGACAGATGCCGGCCCGACGTCGGCTTCAGACACAGTGGCGGCAGGCCGCCGCCCTGACGACGGCGCGGCGAGCAGTGCAGCTTGGTCAGGTCCGCCGTAGGAGCGTCGGAGGTCCCGGTTAGCATCCGCCGGTGACGCTCACACCTGACGACCTGATCGGCTACGTCGAGCGCGACCTCGACGCCGACCTCGCACGGTGGCTCTCCGGCCGTTCTCCCGTCACCGTTCCCGTGGAGACCCGGCCGGTGGCGCCGATGCTCGACCGCCTCCCGCCAGCGTCCGCTACGGCGCTGGCGGCATTCGACCGTCGCGTGCGGTCGGGGCGTATGCCCCAGTTCCTGGACGTGTACGACTGGTCCTACGGGTTCGACTTCGCCGCGAACGACTGCGGGATCCTGGACGCCGACTACCAGACGGAGCTCACCGACGACGACGTCTACCCGATCGGCGCCGACGGCAGCGGCAACCTCTACGTGGTGCTCACCGACGGGCGGGTCGGCCTCTGGTTCCACGAGGAGGAGGTCGTCGAGGGCGACAGCCGCTTCGACAACCTTGACGTCTTCCTCTGGTCAGCCGTGCGTTACCAGGCGGTGCGGGCGGGAGTGCTCGAGCGGGCCGTGGTCGAGGCCGACTTCCTGTCGCTGGGCCAGGACGGCGCGTTGCGGCCCGACATCGGGCTGCTCAGTTCCATGAAGTAGGGCGACAACCCGCACGGATGCCTCTGGCTCGCGGCCTCGCCGGGGCCCGGGGCGAGGGGTTCATGTGGGGGGACGTGACCTGATCGATCGGATAGGCACGGGGGACTGGCGAGCAGCGCGGATGAGCAGTGCCAGGCGTTCGGGGCGTTCTCGGTCGTTGACGACCCAGCCGACGAGGCTTACCGCCATGCCCGTGGTCACGAGGAGCAGGACGACCATGGGCCAGCCCGCCGCGGCGAGGACGGAAAGCACGCCGCCGCTGGCGATGAACATGCTCAGCCTTCGCGCGGAGGTCATCCTTGGTCTCCCTCATCGTGCCAGGGGTTCTCGCGAAGGCTTCGGCGAAGCGATGGCGCTGAGATCAGCAGCCGTGTGGCGTAGGCGAGTTGACGCAGCAGTCCGTCCAGTTCGGCGAGCTCCGCCCAGAACTCCTCGCCGTACCGGGGGCGCTCCACCTCGGGGATGATCCGCAGTGCCATCGTGAGGAGGCGGATCGCGGCGGGTCGCGTCCGCGGTCGTGCCGGACGAGCCCGCGCGGTGATGGTGATGGGGGCTGGAAGGACCGCCGCAGACGCCCCACCGGCTCTGAACGCTCGTTCCGTCCCGGCCCGGTAGCCGCGGAAGTAGTGGCTGGCGTTCGTGGCGATGGCGGTGGGATTCCGCATCACGTGCTGCGGAGCGTACTGCCCAGCCCAGGCAGGAAGGTTCATCGGGTTGCTGCCCGGCACGCGTCGCGGCAGCGGCCCACCGGGGGATGCGTGCCACGGGGGGATCCCGGCTACGCGCCGATCGCTCCGCAGTTGGGTCAGCACGCGGACCAGTACCTCGTCGGTGGCGTCGGGTGTCTGGTGGTGGCTGGTCGGCGGCTTCGACCGCGGTGCGGGCAGCGGCTGGCGCTCGCCGTCCGCCCCGGTCATGCGCACCCCCCGGACAGCCCCGGTCGCAGGGCCGTCAGGCGGTTCACGGTCGCGGACGCACGCGCGAGGGCGTCGCGCGCCTTTTCGGCCCCGTGCGGGGTCAGCGAGTAGTAGCGGCGGCGTGGCCGCCCGGCCTCGTGCGGGTCGCGGTCTTCCCAGCGCGACTGCAACCAGCCGATGCGTTCCAGCCGAGCCAGGATCGGGTGGAGCGTGCCGCTGGCGAGGCCAGCGGCTGCGCAGATCTCCAGCCCGTAGAGCTCCTGATTGGGGCGCTCCAGGAGTGTTCGCAGGACGAGTTGGGTGGACAGGGTCATCCGTACTTCGGGGGGCATGGTGGAACTCTACCAAGCTAGGTAGAGAACTACTAACGACCGCGCCGGGTTGCTGCCGGCGGTGATTGCGACGCGCCCGGCGGGGTCCGGCTGGACAGCGGGATCGTGGCGGGGTAAGACAGCACGGCGAGGCTCCCGGTCGGGGCATCGGATCCTGGTCGGTTGCTGTGCTACCTGGAACCTCGCCCTCATTGATGTCCGGGTTGCCCGTACCCACCGTGATCAGCATGATCACGATGAAAAGGCTCGATGTCGACACCGTCAGCCGACATGCTGGAGGACCAATGTTCACAGGTCGACCGAACGCTCGGCCGTGGTTGCCGTACACCGCGGCCATCGTGGCCGGGGTCGCGGTCATCGCGGCGGCCTACCTGATCGTCCGGCCGGCGGCGGACGTCGGGTGTACGCCGCTGGAGGTCAGCTCGTCGGTGGAGAAGGACGTACTCCTCGGCGAGTTGGCCGAGCGCTACAACAAGAGCGATCGGCGGTTCGGCGGCCGCTGCGCCACCGTGTCCGTGCATGGCCTGACCTCCGGTGCGGCGACGGATGCGCTGGACGGCGATTGGGCCGTCAAGCAGCCGGACCTCCCACGACCGCAGGTGTGGTTGCCGACGTCAACCCTGTGGACCGGGCAGTTGAAGCTGCTCGACGAGGCCGCCGGGCGCCCGGCGCAGACCTCCGGCCGATACCTGTCGATCGCGAACAGCCCGCTGGTCATCGCCGTGCCGCGCCCGAAGGGAGAGCTTCTCCAACGGCAGGGGCCGCTTGGCTGGGGCGAGATCCTGGGCTTGTCCGGGCGGACGGGCTGGGCCGCCTTCGGTCGCCCCGATTGGGGGCGGTTCACCTTCGGCAAGGTCAACCCGAACCTGTCCACCTCCGGGCTGGCAGCCATCATCGCGACGTACTACGCGGCCATCAACCGGGCCAGCGACCTGACCGAGAGCGACCTGGCAAATCCGAGGGTGACCCAGTTCGTCCGCCGGATCGAGGCCAATGTGTCCCACTACAGCGACGACGTGGTGGACCTGCTGAAGGACCTCGCCGAGGCGGACCTGTCCGGGCCCGGCACGTCGGCCTCGACCGACGTGAGCGCGATCGTGACGCAGGAGGAGCTGGTCTACCAGTACAACGAGGGGGAGTTGAGCCCGACCCGGGGTGAGAAGCCCAAGGTCCCGCTGGTCGCGCTCTATCCGAAGGAGGGCACGTTCAACCTCGACCACCCGTACGTGGTCCTTCCCTCGGCCGACCCGGAACAGCGGGCCGCCGCCGCCGACTTCCGGGAGTACCTCCAGGAGCCGGCACAACAGCGGAGCTTCAGCCGGCTCGGGTTCCGCGACCACGAGCGGAACGCGTCCGACCCGCTGGTCGCCTCCGTCCGCGGACGCGGGACAGCCGATCTCACCTACTTCGATCCGCCGAATCCCACCGTGGTCAAGGCGATCCTCAGCGGCTGGGACACGCTGCGCAAGAAGGCGAACATCCTCGTCGCCGTCGACACGTCCGGTTCGATGAACGCCAAGATCGGTAACCAGAGCAGATTCCAGGTGGCGACCGCGGCCGCCGCCAAGGGCTTCGGTCTGTTGAACTCCGAGGACCAGGTGGCGCTGTGGTCGTTCTCGTCCGAGACACCACAGCGGCCGAAATCGCCCTACAGCGAGGAGGTCCGACTGTCGGCGTTCGACCAGAAGGTCCTCACCAAGAAGATCAAGAGTCTCCATGTCGAAGGGAACACCGCGTTGTACGCCACCGTACGGGCGGCACGCCGTTACATGCTCGACCACTACGACGAGTCCCGGATCAACGCGGTGGTCGTGTTGACGGACGGCAAGAACGAGTACAACAAGGACACCAAGCTCGCCCGGCTGCTCCAGGACATCGCGCTGGATCCGCAACGTCCGGTCAAGATTTTCTGCATCGCGTTCGACGAGCAGTCCGACTTCGAGACCCTGGACCGGATCGCCAAGGCGTCCGCGGGCAAGGCGTTCGACGCCCGCGACACGGCGAAGATCGACGACGCGTTCGTCAAGCTGATCAGCAGCTTCTGACGCGGCAGTGGCGGTACGTGACCCTGCCGTAGGTGTTCGACGCCGAGACAGCGGCGGATGCGCGGTGGCACCGAACACCGCGACCCGGCAAGATACGTGCCACGCGGCCCCGGGGTCGGCCGCGCCGGACCGGGGCCGGGGCAGTTGCGGAGGTTCGGCATGACGGGTCCCGGCAGCGACCGGCGCAGCCCCGTCGTGGCGTGGGCGGTGCTGATCGTCACCAGTGGACTCACCGCGGCGTCGGTGGCCGCCTGGTGGGTCGCGGCCCCGCCGTGGCATCCGGGGCTGTCCTACTCCCTGGTCGACCTGGTGGTGGGCGCCGTCTACGGCGTGGTCGCGTGGCTCACCCTCCTGCGCCGCGCCCACCTGGCCGCCTGGATCATGGCCGCCGCCGGTGTCGGCGGCTCGGTCTCGGCGGCCGCCTCCTGCTGGGCCATGATCGTGCACCGGTGGCCCGACCTGTGGGGACCGGAGCAACTGCTCGGTGCCGCCCACTGGACCCGGATTCCCGGGATCTACGCGCTGATCGTCGTCCTTCCCTGGCTGCTGCCGGTGCGGCCCCTGCGCCGGGCCACCCGGATCGCCATCGGCCTCGGAATGGCTTTCATCGCGCTGGCCCAGGCCTGCGTGCTGACCCTCCCCGACGGGGGGAATGCGATCCCGGTCACCGATCCCACCCTGCTCACCGTGCGGGCGGCGATCGAGCCGTGGCGGGAACCCGTGCTTGTCCTGCTCGGACTGGCCGCGGCCGGCGGGGTCCTGGCCCGCCGGCACGCCGTGCCCGCGGGGCAACGGCACGGCCTCGGCTGGCTCGCGGTCGGCACCCTGCTGCTCTCGCTGGCGTTCCTGCCGCCCGCGCTCGACCCCGTGCTGCCGCTCTCCGTCCCGGTGCCGATCGCCGCGTTGGTGCTGCTCTGCGCCCAGGCGTTCCTCCCGGTATCGGTTCTGGTGCTGCTGCTGGGGCACCGACTGCGGGACCTGGAACCCGCCGTCCGCCGGATCCTGGTCTGGGCGTTGACGACCGGGCTGGCGATCGGCGCCTACACCGGCGGCGTGCTGCTGCTCAGCACGCTGACACCCGCCTCCTCGGCCGTGTCCGGGATGCTGATGACCGCGTTGCTGGTCACAGCCTGCCAACCCCTGCGCCGGTGGGTGCGGCGCCGGGTCGACCGCCTCGTGCACGGCGACGCGGATCAGCCGTTGATCCGCCAGGTCGCCGACCGGCTGAGCACCACCGATCGAGGACGGCAGATGCTGGACGCCGTTGCCGATGGGATCGCCGACTCGCTGTGGCTGGCGGAGGTGACGATAACGCTCACCGGCGAGCCGCCCCCTGCGGCGATACCACGACCACGCCGGCCCCACGGCCCACCGGCCGCCGCCGGGCCGCCGCTGACCATCCTGCTCGCCGGCCCGGACAAGGAGGTGGGCGTACTGCGGGCCTGGCCACGAGCCGGCGAACGCCTGGCCCGCCGCGCCAACACGGTGTTGGCCGATCTCGCCCCCGTGGTGACCGCGCTGGCGGAGCTGGCGATCGCCCAGGGGGACCTGGAACGGTCCCGCCTGCGGTTGGCCCACGCACGCGACGAGGAGCGCCGGAAACTACGCCGGGACCTGCACGACGAGCTGGGACCGGCGCTCAGCGGGATCGCCCTGGCACTCGCCGCCGGACGCAACATGCTGCACCAGCACCGCCGCTTCCCCGAGATCGCCGCCGCCGACGATCTCCTCGAACGGTTGGTTACCGAGGTGGAGCGGCAGGCGGTGGGTGTCCGGGACATCGCCCGGGACCTGCGGCCGCCGCTGCTCGACGACGGCGGGTTGCTGCCGGCGCTGCACCGGCTCCGCGAGCGCTACGCCACCGTCGGGCTGACGGTGCTGGTGCGGGCGCCGCAGTTGAGCCTGCCCGACGCCGTGGCCACCGCCGTCTACGGCATCGTGTCCGAAGCGGTCCGCAACGTGCACCGGCACGCTGACGTGGACCGGTGCACGATCGAGGTGGGGAGCGGGCCGGACGGCCTGGAGGTGTGTGTGGCGGACGAGGGGGTCGGCACCGGGGCCGGCGCGAGTGCGGGGGTGGGCACCCACTCCATGCGGGAACGGGCGGAGGGCATCGGCGCTGAGCTCACCACCGGTCCCGCGAGCACCCGATCGGTTCGTCCGGGCACCCGGGTCCGTCTGGTCCTGCCGGGCGGCACATGGTGACACAGCACCGGGACGCGGGCGGGCGTTGTGGTGCTGGTGTGCAGTTCCACGTGCTGGGTCCCCTTGAGGTTGTCCGAGACGGCGAACCGGTGGCGGCCGGCGGTCCCAAGCAGCAGGCGTTGCTGGTCCTGCTGCTGTTGCGAATGAACCGGTTCGTCGCCGCCGACTGGCTCGTCGACGCCTTGTGGAACGGCCGGCCGCCGGCCAGCGGGCAGATGACCCTGCGCACGTACGTCGCCGGGCTACGCCGGGCCCTGGAGCCACAGCGCGCTCCTCGCGGGCCGGGCGGAGTGCTCGTCGGCCACCCGAAGGGGTACGAGCTACGGATCGCGCCGGACACCGTCGACGCGGTCCGGTTCGAGCGTCTGGTCGGCCGGGCGGCGGAACTGCTCGCGGCGGGCGATGCCATGGCGGCCGAGCGGTGCTACCGCGCCGCGTTGGCACTGTGGCGGGGAGAGCCACTGACCGCTGCGGCCGATCTGGACGCGGTACGTCCCGAAGCGGCCCGGCTGGCCGAGTTGCGTCTCGGTGCCGAGGAGGGACGCCTCACGGCGGGCCTTGCTGCCGGCCGGCACGAGACGCTCCTGCCGGAGCTGCGCAGGTTCGTGGCCACGCAGCCGCTGCGGGAGGTGGCCCGGGCACAGCTGATGCTGGCGCTGTACCGGTCGGGGAGGCAGACCGACGCCCTCGCCGTCTATGACGAGGGCCGACGGCTGTTGGCCCGCGAGTACGGGCTCGACCCGGGCGAGCAACTACGCGAGGCACACCGGCTCGTCCTGGACCAGGCCGTGCCCGCGGCGACGGCGGGCACGCCCGCCCAGGCGGGGCTCGTGCGGGAAACTTCCCGCGCTGTGGCCGGGTCGCCGGTGGCGGGCGGCGACCGGCACGCCGCTGTGACGGCCGGAGAGGTGCCGGGCGAGCCGGCCGTAGCTGGCGTGGGATCAGGCCCGGTCATGGCACCGGGTGGCACGGCACCGGGCGGCGGGGTGGCAATGGCCGAGGTGCCGGGCGCGCTCGCGGGGCGTGACGCGGAGCTGGCGCAACTGGGCGAGGCGCTGGTCGCGGCGGTGCACGGCGACGGTCGGTTGGTCGCCGTCGTGGGTGAGGCGGGGATCGGCAAGACCAGCCTGGCCGCCGCGGTCAGCGCCAGGGCCGTGGCGTCCGGGACTGCCGTGGTGTGGGGGAGGTGTCCGAATGTCGGGCAGGCGCCTCCGTTCTGGCTGTGGAATCAGGTGGTGCGGAGCCTGCGGGCGATGCCGCAGGCCGGCGAGTCAGGCAAGGCGCGGTCACTGGGCGGGTTCGCCGCCGAGCCGCTCACCGCGTCGGGCGCCGAACTCGACCCGGCGGCGCGGTTCCGGGCGTACGAGGCGGTGGCCGACCTGATCCGGGCCGTTGCCCGGCAGCGAGGGCTGCTCGTCGTGCTGGACGACCTGCACGCCGCCGACCCGGACTCGTTGCTGCTGCTGCGGTTCCTCGCCCCGCTCATGGCGGGCACCCGTGCCCTCGTCCTGGTCACGTCGCGGCCGTACCACCGCAGTGCCGGGCTCCTGGCGACCGTTGCCGAACTGGCCCGGCAACGGAACTTCACCCGGCTGGCGCTGACGGGCCTGGACGCGTCCTCGGTGGCGATCCTGCTGACGGCCGGCACGGGGGTGCGTCCGCCGGCCGAGGTCGTGGCGAGGCTGGTGACCCGTACCGGAGGGAACCCGTTCTTCATCACCGAACTGCTCCGGTCGGGAGCCGACCCGGCGGACGTGGAGTTGCCGGCGACCGTTCGGGACGCCGTCCGGCTGCGGCTCGGCGATCTGCCGGAGGCGGCCCGGGACTGCCTCGACCTGCTCAGCGTCGCCGGACACGAACTTGATCTGCACGTGCTGGCGGGGGTCCTCGGCACGCCGGTGGAGGAGGCGGGCGAGCGGCTCGTGCCCGCGTACGCCGGCGCGCTCGTCGCCGAGGCGGGGCCGGGCAAGGTGCGCTTCCGCCATCAGCTCTTCGCCGAGGTGGCCTACGCCGAGCTGGCGCCTCCGCGTCGGGCCGCGCTGCACGCCCGGCTCGCCACCGCCGGCGAGCGGGCCGGCGGCGGTCTTGCCCCCGCCGAACTTGCCCACCACTACGGCCAGGCAGTCGGCCTCGGCCACGGCGACGACCATCTCCGCTGGTCGCTGCTCGCCGCCGACGACGCGACCGGGCGGGTGGCGTACGAGGACGCCCTCGGTCACCTCGGCCGCGCCGCGCGGCGGCTCGCCCCGAACTCGGCGGTCTCGCCGGAGACGGCGCGGACCGAACTGACGGTCCAGCTGCACCGGGCAGCCCTGCTCCAGATGACCGCGGGGATCGGCAGCGACCCGGTCGACGAGGTCTGTTCCCGGGCCCGGAAACTGTTGGCGATGGTAGGGCCGGAGGTGGACCTGCGGCCGGCGCTGTGGGCGTTGGGCGAGCTGGCCGCCAACCGGGCCGACTTCGGGGTCTGCGTCGACCTCGCCCGGCGGCTCGGTGCCGCCGAGGATGACGGCACCGGCCTGATCAGCGCGGCAGCTGAGTACCTCCTGGGCGTGGTCGGCTACTTCGCCGGCCGGCTGCCGGAGGCGGAGCGGCATCTCACGGCTGCGGTCAACCGGCTGCGCGAGGTGGACCTGCGGCTGCTCGGCCAGCAGGTCGGCCGGCGGCCGGCGCTGGCCGCCCACAACTTCCGGGCGTTGGTCCGCTCCCTGCGGGGGCGGAGCGCGGCGGCGCGGGAGGACATCCGGGCCGCCGAGATTCTCGCCGACCAGGTCGACGATCCGCACGGCCGTGCCAACGCGGCGCTCTTCGATGGCTGGAGGGCGTTGCAGGAACGCGACGTCCCCGGGGTACGTGCCGCGGCGGACCAGTGCCGGTTGGCCGGCGCGGCGACCGGGCTGCCGCACTTCGTGACGACGGGCGAGTTTCTCGCCGCGTGGGCCACCGCCTACGGCGGGGACCGTGGTCGGCTGCCGGCGATGAGGGCCGCCGGCGAGGCGATCTACCGTCCTGGGCTGCGCGCGACCCGCACCATCACCCTGTGCGCGGTCGCTGAGGCGTACCTGGTGGCGGGGGAGCGGAACACCGCGGCGGAACTGGCCGAGCAGGCGTTGTCCGTGGCGGAGCAGTTGGGGGAGCGGGTCTGCGTCGCCCAACTGCACCGGATCCGCGGCGCCGCCCGCCACGACCCGGTGGAACTGCGTGCCGGCGTCCGGCTTGCCGTCGAGCAGGGGGCCGGGCTGCTGCTGACCAGCTTCCCCGGGACGGCTCCACCGGCATCCCCGCGCCGGCCGACGCGGGGCGGGCCGGACGACACGGATCGCCGCCGGGCCGGCTGACCTCCACACGGTCTCCACAGGACATCTGCGCCCGCCTGGTGTCGTAGACGGGCAGGAGCGACGGCGGCCGTTGCGGGGTTCCTGTCGGAAGGAGACGCCCCATGCCCCCGGTTGAGGAGAAGGTCTACGACGTCGACGTCGCGGTGATCGGCTGCGGACCCGTCGGCGCGCTGACCGCCAACCTGCTCGGTGCCCGCGGGGTCCGCACCCTGGTCGTCGAGCGAAACCCGTCACCGCGCGGCCGACCGCGCGCGCTTCCCTGCGACGACGAGGCACTGCGCAGCTACCAGCAGGCCGGCCTCATCGAGCAGGTGAGCCGCGACATGCACGCTGTCCCGGTCGTCGAGTACGTCAACCGTGGGGGCCGAGCCTTGGCAACCGTCGCCCTGGCGGAGGTGGACTTCGGCCTCGGTCACCCTCCGCTGAGCTTCGTCGACCAGCGGCCGTTGGAGCAGACCCTCCGTGCCGGCCTGGGCCGCTTCGACCAGGTCGCCCTCAGTCTCGGCGTCGAACTGGTGGCGTTGCGGCAGGACGCCGAGGGGGTGACCCTGGTCCTGCGCGACATGATCACTCTTGAGAGCCGGACGGTGCGAGCCCGCTACGTGCTCGGCTGCGACGGCGCGCGCAGCACCACCCGCGCCGCTACCGGCGTCGCCCTGGCGGGTTCCAGCTACGCGGAGCCCTGGCTCGAAATCTCAGGGGACGTGGCGCCGGACGCAATCCGCGTCGAAAGGACGACGTTCGTCTGCGACTGGCGGCGTCCGGCCTTCGCGTCACCCGGGGCGAAGGGAAGCTATCGGATGGAGTTCATGCTCCGCCCCGGGGAGACCGCCGACGAGATGCGCCGGCCCGAGACCATCGGCACGCTCGTGGAGCCGTACGTCGACCCGTCGCGGTTCGCCGTCACCGGCGCGGCGGTCAACACCTACCACCACTTCGTCGCACGGCAGTGGCGCGTCGGCCGGGTCTTCCTGCTCGGCGATGCCGCCCACCAGATTCCCCCGTTCATGGGTCAAGGACTCTGTAGCGGGCTGCGGGACGCGGCGAACCTCAGCTGGAAGCTCGCCCTGGTCCTCGCCGGTGACGCCGATCCGACGCTGCTGGAGACGTACGAGATCGAGCGGCGCCCACACACCGCGGCGATGGCGCGGACGAGCGCGCGGTTGGGACGGCTCTTCCAGGTGCGGAGCCGGTCGGCGGCGTGGTTGCGCGACAACGCACTGGGGGTCCTGCAGACCGTCCCCCGGATACGCCGGTTCGTTCGGCACTTCGAGTTCAAGCCGTTGCCGGCCTATCCGACCGGGCTGATGGCGGGCGGTCGGCGCGACGGCGGTGTCGGGACGATGTTCCCCCAGCCTCGGGTCGCGACGGTGGCCATGCCCGCGCCGCACCTTCTCGACGAGGCGCTCGGCGCCGGCTTCGCCGTGCTCGGGCTCGGCGGCGCTGCCGAGCCGTCGCGGGGAGAGTGGGGGGAGTGGCGGGAGTTGGCGGTGCGTTTCGCCGTCGTGCACCAGGCGGGCACCGCGCCGGAAGGTCTGCCGCCGGCCTGCGGGTACGGCGGGGTGGAGCGGGTCGACCTTGTCGATGTGGACGGGACGATCAGCGCCTGGCTGCGCCGGTATCGCGTCGAGGCGGTGGTGCTGCGGCCGGACCGGTTCGTGTACGGCGTCGTAGCGGCCGACGAGACCGGCCGGGTGGGCCACGCCCTGGCGGCGGCCCTCGGCACGCCGCAGGCGTCAACTCGGCCGTCGGTCTCGGCGAGAGGGGCCGGACTCGCCGGAGGCTGACGCACCGGTCAGGGAGCTTTTCCGGCCCCCGGCGGTGGCGGGAACGCGGTGGTGCGAGGGGCCGCCGCGCGGCCTGTTCGAGTCGTTCGGCGGTGCCGCCGGGCACGTGCGGGCCGTGACCAGGATATTCGTCGAGCGGGCGTGGGAATCCCTCGATCCGGCCTACGGGATAACGCGGCCTGATCCCATTCTCTCGTCGGGGAAAGGCCGAACCTGTCGGACGCCACTGACGCCCCGCCGGCGATCGACGGAATCGCCCGGGGTGCCGCACCGATCCCAAGGTGAAAGCCGTCGTGGACGAATAGATCGACCTGTTGATGGACCTGGTCGGTGAGGTACGCGGCTGCCGTGCAACCTCGGCTGTCGCGCGTTTTCAAGATCCGTGCCCGCCACGGGTAGTCGTCGCCGTTCCGGTCCAGCGGGGTGGCGTAGCGCCGGCGGTCGTCCTACCCGATGTTCGGGATCTGCGCGTCCTACGCCACGCGTCCGTCACGTCGCCTGCCGTCCACACCGCAGGGCCTGACGGCTGACGCCCAACTCCCGGCCCGTGTCGCGGATCGCGAGGCCGGAGTACTGCTGCCAGCGCGAACATCGGCTGCCCGGCATCTCCTGATGCCTGCGGTCCCCACTTTGTCGCGAGTCAGCCGTAGGGATGACTGGTATATCAGTCGAACGCATGAACGATGTGGACTGAGTGGCCACACTTGTCTCTCGGCAATTGGGGGCGACGAAGCGATCAGCGGTCGCTCTCGACCGCTTCGGCCCGACCGGGGCTGGAATTTCGGCCACGCCCGACTGGGTTCTTGTGAAGTGAATATGAATGACGTGTTGCGGCGGCCCTGGAAAAGAGCACGTCAGCCCGGACGGTGCCCGTGAAACGCGCATTCAAGATCCATCGAAACGTGCTACTGCAAGCGGCTTTAGGATCTTGTCGCACTAGCACCCGACCGCGCTTGCGTCAATGCTCTACATGCGACACGCTCGAGCCTCCGAGATCCGAAAAGCTAATTGCTAGCCTTCGGCGGCAACCCCGCAGTCCACAAGGGACTGTGTCATCAGTCGTCTCCTCATCGGAGGTCACTACATGGTCCCCATCGGACCTGCGCGCCGTCGCGCGACACGACTCGCCCTCGCCGGGTTGACCGCGCTCACGGTCGTCCTCGGCACTCAGGCTCCGGGCCTTGCCCGGCCGCCGGCCGCGCCGACCGTGCCGGCCCAGCCGCCGACCTCGCCCGGTCTCGGTCAGGTCGCGAACAAGAAGGAGGCCCGCCCCGGCCCGCTGCCCACGAGGTCCGGCACCGTCAAGGTCGCCGGGGCCAAGCAGAGCGCCCGCAGTGGCGGCGTCGGCACTCAGGCACTCAACGACAAGGTCGCGCTCCGGGCGCTGATCGTGGCCACGAACACGGCGGACTTCGGCGTAGCCACGCTCACGACGACCCTCAACCGGGTCGGCGCGGCCTACGACATCATCTACACCGCCACCGAGTCGATCACGCCGAGCACGCTCGTCCGCACCGACGGCGTCGGCAAGTACAACGCGATCCTGCTCACCAACAGCATGCAGCTCTACGAGTCGGGCGGTAACTACCTCAGCGGCCTGACCAGCACGGAGTGGAACACCCTCTGGGCCTACGAGCGCAACTTCCAGGTCCGGCAGGCCGCCCTCTACACCAGCTACGGAACCTGGCCGGAGGACTACTGCCTCACCTCCAACGGTGAGAGCGCGGTCGGCGACACGCCCCTGCCCGTCTCGCTCACCAGCAACGGCGCCGCGGTCTTCGACTACCTCAGCAGCTCCGCCCAGATTCCCGTGACGCAGTCGTACGTCTACCGCACCTCGATCAGGTCCGGCTGCAGCGCCGACGCTCTGATGACCAACGGCTCCGACGTGCTGGCCGTGCGCAGCACCTCTCCCGACGGCCGGGAGCGGATCGCGCTGACGTTCACCTCGAACCAGTACCTGCTCCACTCGGACCTGCTGGTCTACGGCCTGTTCCGGTGGACGACCAAGGGCCTGCACTTCGGTGAGCAGAAGCACCACCTGAACGTCGACATCGACGACTGGTTCAACACCTCGGACCACTACCACGATGACGGCACCGTCGAGTACAGCCCCGGCTTCCAGGTCAGCGGCCACGACACGGTCAACCTCGACGCGCAGCAGACCGCGCTGCGTACCGCCCACCCGCAGGCGGCCGGATTCACCTTCAACATCGCGTACAACGGCGCCGACATCGACCCGTTCGCCGGCGACACGTGCAGCCCCAACGGCGACGCCACCACGTTGACCGCCACCACGAAGTGCCTCAAGAACAACTTCCGGTGGACCAACCACACGTTCAACCACCCCGAGTTGAACACGACGGACTACAGCACCACCTACAGCGAGATCAACACCAACCGGACCGCGGGCGCGGCGATCGGGCTGAACGCCCCGACCACCGTGCTGAAGACCCCCGAGTACTCCGGCCTCGGTGTCTACAACGACGACCCGGACAACGACACCGGCCCGCCCACCGACCACGGGTTGGCGGCGTCGAACCCCGCGCTGCTGGAGGCCGCGGCGGATCTCGGCATCAACGCGGTGGCCGGCAACATGTCGTTCCCCAGCCACGTGCCGGCGAACTTCAACGGGGCCACCGCACACCCGCTGGACCAGAGCATCGCGGTGGTGCCGTGCTGGCCGACGAACATCGCCTACCACACCACCACCCCGGCGGAGGAGACGGTCTTCTACAACTCCTTCTACGGCCCGAACGGCCTCTTCCCCTACTGGCCCACCGACCGCACCTACCCCCAGGTCCTGGACTACGAGTCCGGGGTGGCGCTGCAGCACGTGGCGTCCGGCTCGATCTACGCGCACACGTTCCACATCGCCAACGTGCGCGACTACGGCGCCGGCAAGAGCCTGGTCACCGACTGGGTCAAGGGCGTGCTGACCAAGTACGACTCCTTCTACGCGGTGCCGCTGCTGAACTCGGCGTGGACGGACATCGCCGCGTACACCAAGGCGACCACGGCCCACTTCGCCGCACGCGCCGCCGGGGCCGAGGCGATCTACGACCGGACCACCGGTGACATCACGGTGACCTCGCCGGCCGCCGGCACGCTCCGGCTGGGCGGCGTGACCACGGCCACCACGGGTGCCACCACGTACGGCACCGACGTGACCGTGCCGGTGACGCTCGTGGCGAACACCGCCGTGACGTTCGACGCCGCTCCTCGCCTGTAGAGCCAGGCAGCGACAAGCAGTAAACGCGAAGGTGAACGGGAGCAACTGGTGAGGATCGCTCTGGTCTCGGAGGGCACCTACCCCTATGCGATGGGCGGCGTGAGCATCTGGTGCGAGCAGCTCATCCGGGGGATGCCGGACTACCGGTGGGAGGTTGTGGCGCTCACCGTGGACGGTACCGAGAAACCGGTGTTCGACAGGCCGGCGAACCTTGACCGGGTGCACTCGATCCCGTTGTGGGGCGGACGGCCGCCAGGCCGCCGCCCCCAGCGGGGGGTGCTGGTCCCGTCCGGGCGGCCCGGCGCGGAGTTCCTCGAGTCCTACGAGGTGTTCCTGCGGGCGCTGGTCACCCCACTGGAGTCGACCCGTTCCCAGGCGGGCTCGGTCAACCGGAGCACCTTCCTGCTCGCCTTGCGCGGCATGTTCGAGTACGCCGCCGGTGGTGGCGACCTGAGCGCGGGCCTGCTCTCCAACGAGGCTTTGAGGATGATGCTGGAAGCCTGGCACACCCTCCGGGTCGACGAGACCGGGCCCGCGCCCAGCGTCGCCGACGCGCTGGAGGCGGCCTGGCTCATCTCGCACATGATGCGGCCGCTGAGCGCGCCGCCGGTGCGCGCCGACATCGTGCACTCCTCGATGAACGGCCTCGCCACGCTCGTCGGCATGGCTGCGACGTGGACCTACGGCACCCCGTTGGTCCTCTCGGAGCACGGCATATATCTCCGCGAGAGGTACATTTCGTACCTGAATGACAGTGCACCGCATCCGGTGCGGGTGCTGGTGCTGAGCTTCTTCCGCTCACTCGCCGGGGCGGCATATCTGATCACCGGCGCGCTGGCGCCGCACTCGCAGTACAACCGGCGCTGGCAGTTGCACAACGGGGCCGACCCGGAGCGGATGTGGACGATGTACAACGGCGTCGACCCGGACGAGTTCCCGCCGGCGGTCGGTGAACCGGAGGTGCCGACCATCTCGTTCATGGGCCGCATCGACCCGCTCAAGGACCTGCACACCCTGATCCGGGCGTACGCGCTGGTCCGCGCGGAGATCCCGACCGCCCGGCTGCGCATCTTCGGCGGGACACCGGTCGCCAACCAGGTCTACCACGCCAGCTGCCAGGCGCTGATCGACGAACTCGGACTGACCGGGCACGCCACGCTGGAGGGCCGGGTCGGCAACGCGGTCGAGGCCTACCACGCCGGCAGCCTGGTCGCGCTGACCAGCATCTCCGAGGGCTTCCCGTACACGGTGGTGGAGGCGATGGCGTGCGGGCGGCCGACCGTGTGCACCAACGTCGGCGGCGTCGCCGAGGCGGTCGGTGACACCGGATTCGTCGTCGCGCCGCGGGATGTCGCCGCCGTCGCCGACGCCTGCGTGCGGATGCTGCGGGACCGGGACCTGCGGCTGCGACTCGGGGCGGTCGCCCGGGCCCGGGTCCTGGAGAAGTTCACCCTGCAGCGCTCGCTGCAGGCGTACCGCAACATCTACGAAGGGCTCGCCGCGCCACGGACGGTGTCCGCACCGCCGCGGCATCTGCGCGGCCAGGCGCAGGGCTGGGTCAAGGTCCCGGACCGCAAGATCCGGCCCGGGGTGGCGCCCGTCCCCGCCCGCGTGCCCCGACAGCGTGGACCCGAAGAGTACGGAGCCACCGCGTACCCGCCGCGCCGTGACCCGAACTCGTCCGTGCGTCCGGCGGTGTCGTATTCGGACGGCGAGTCGACGGTCGGAATGCTGCGACCCACCGGCGGCCGGCGGTGACCTCCTACAAGGACGCTGACGTCACCGACCCACTGTGGCGACCCGGCGTCACGTTGACCACCGGATCGGCGCCGCGCGGCGACGGCCGGGCGGACGAGCCCGAACGCACGATCCTGCTGCCCAGGATCTCCACCGATCCGGTCGACGACCTGGTCGAGCGGGTCCGGCCCCAGCTGACCCGCGTGGTCGACGCGCTGCAGGTCGCCGCCGCACTGGAGGCCGACGGGCACACCGACCGGGCTGCCCAGGTCGAGTACGGCTACAGCGACGTCTTCGTGCTCGCCTCCGAGGTGTTCCGGCGGATGGGGCCGACCTCGCCGGTCGTCGACGAGGCACAAATCTCGCCGACGACCGGTCGGGGCCGTTGGAACGGCCTGCGAACGATCTCGCACGGCCTGCTCTACGTGTTGCCGAGTGCGGCGTTCCCGGCCGTGCTGGCGGTCGTGGGGCGACCGGGTCTGGTGCTCGGGCTGATCCTCGCCGGGACGCTCGGCTGGATCTACTCGGGCGTGATCGCCTACTCGGCATATCGACTGCTCGGCCTTGGCCGGCCACGCTCGGCGAGCCGGCTACTGCGGACAGCCGCGCTGACCGCGCCCCTGCTCGGCGCGGTGGCCGGCGGCGTGGTGCTGCCGTACGGCGGCCTGTCGCTCGCCACGATGATGGTCTTCCAGTTGGCGTACCAGCTGGCCAGCACGCTACTGATCTTCTACCGGCGCGAGTTGTGGCTGGCCCTGGCGATGATCCCGGCCTTCCTGTTCGGGGGGATCTACCTGGTGTCCGGCGGCACGACGCAGCAACGGTGGGCCGTGGGCGCGGCGGCTGTCGGCGTGCTGGCGACCCTCGCCGCGGCGCTCTGGGTCACCCAGACCGCGGCCCGGGCCGAGGAACCGGCACCACGGGATCCGCTCTGGCCGGAGGCGCCCGCGCTGCTCGGCGTCGCCGGTTACGGGCTCTGCTCGGCGGCGCTGCTCTTCCACGCGCAGGCGCCGTACCTGTTGGGTCGGTTGGACATCGCGGCGGCGGCGGTACCGCTGATTCTGTCCATGGGGTTCGTGGAATGGCGGACGAGCGTGTTCTGGGCGAACGCGGTCGCACTGGCCCGGCACACCCACGAGCCGCACGGTTTCGTCGTCGGGGTCTGGCGCATGATCGGCCGGGAGGTCACCGCATGCCTCGTGGTGCCGGCGGTGCTGGGGGCGGCGCTACTGGCCGGGCTGTTCCACGCGGGCATGCTCTCGGCTGCCGGGGTCGTGATGACGGCCGCGCACGTGGCACTTGCCGGCGCCTACTACCTGGCCTTCCTGCTGGTCGGCCGGGGCCGGTACGGCTGGCTGTGCCTGTCCATGGCGGTCGTGATCGTGCTGCACACCGGAGTCGGCGGCCTGCTCGGCGTCGCGCCGTTGCTCGGGCAGGACGGCCGCGCGCTCGCCGACACCTCGCTCTACCTGGGCAGCGTCGTGCTGCTCCAGGCGCTGTTCGCGCTCGGTCTGGTTCCGGTGATCGGGCAGGTCCGGCACTACCGATAGTCCACTCGAGGCCCTTGGGGAGGTCCGGTTGCACGCGGTGATCCTTGCCGGCGGCAAAGGGGTGCGGTTACGGCCGTATACGACGGCGCTGCCGAAGCCCCTGATGCCGATCGGCGACAGCCACTCGATCCTGCAGATCGTGCTCGATCAGCTCGCGTCGCGCGGGTTCACCTCGGTGACCCTGGCGATCAACCACCTCGGCCCGCTGATCCGGGCCTTCGTCGGGGACGGCCACCGGTGGGGGCTCGTCATCGACTACGTCGAGGAGGACAGACCGCTCTCCACGGTCGGCCCGTTGTTCGAGCTGAAGGACAGGCTGCCCGACGAGTTCCTGGTCATGAACGGTGACATCCTCACCGACCTGGACTACGGCGACCTGCTCCGCACCCACAAACTATCCGGCGCGGGACTGACGCTGGCGACCTCCGAGCGGGTGCACCAGATCGACTTCGGCGTGCTGGATGTGGACGCCGGGCGGATCGTCGGGTTCCGGGAGAAGCCGGCGCTGCGCTACCCGGTCAGCATGGGCGTGTACGGGATGTCGCGGAAGACGCTCGATCCCTACCCGGCGGGGCTCGCCTTCGGCTTCGACCAGCTGGTGCTGGACCTGCTCGCGGGCGGCGACCCCCCGGTGACGTACCCGTTCGACGGGTTCTGGCTGGACATCGGCCGGCCGGAGGACTACGACGAGGCGAACCGTTCGTTCCCACAGCTCAAGCCGATCCTGTTGCCCGCCCGCCCGAGGCCGCTGGGGGTGGCCCTCGGTGACGGGACGGCCGTCGGCGACCCGCTGGCCGTCGCAGACCTGTCGGCCGTCGTGCGAGCCGGAGAGTTGACGTGACGCGGGTGCTGCTCTTCGGCGCGTCCGGCTTCATCGGTGGGCACGCGCGTGCCGCTCTGGAGTCGGACCCGCGGGTGACCGAGGTGATCTGCCCGGGCCGGGCGACCTTCGACCTGCTCGACGGCGAACCGGACGCCCTCGCGGCGATCCTGCGCGAGGTCGCCCCGGACGCGGTGGTCAACTGCGTGGGCGCCCTTGCCGGCTCCGCCGCACAGCTGGTCACGGCGAATACGCTGGTCGCGGCGAAACTGCTGGAAGCGACCGTCGCCGCGGTGCCGCAGGCCCGACTGGTCCGGCTCGGTTCGGCCGGCGAGTACGGCCCGGTGCCGGATCGTGCCTCGGTCACCGAGGAGGAGCCGGCGCAGCCGGTCAGCGCGTACGGCGTCAGCCACCTGGCCGGGACCCGGCTGTTCCAGCTCGCCGGCGAATCCGGGCAGGCCGATGCGGTTTCGCTGCGGGTCTTCAACCCGATCGGTCCCGGCATGTCGGAGGAGAACCTGCTCGGTCGGGCGGCGGCGCGCATCCGTAGCGCGCTGGCCGACGGCGCCCCGGAGATCACCCTGGGGCCGCTCTCGGCGTACCGGGACTTCGTGGATGTGCGGGATCTCGCCGCGCTGATCGTCGCGGCGGTGCTCGCGCCCGAGCTACGGCACCGGGTCTTCAACGCGGGCAGCGGCCGGGCGGTCACCGCGCGGGAGGCGGTCGAGCTGCTGGCCGGCACGGCGGGCTACCGTGGCCGGATCCGCGAGGCCGGCACCGGGCCGCAGCGCTCGATGACGGTCCACTGGATCCGGGCCGACGTCAGCCGGGCGGACCACGAGCTGGGTTGGTCGCCGGTGCGCGACCTGGCGACATCGATCAAGGACATCTGGGCCGCCGGGGAGACGCGGTGAGCCACCGGTCCCCGGGCGGCGGTAACCAGCGGCTCCTCGTGGCCGCCCTCGCCGGGGTGGCCGTGCTGGTGGCGACCGCGATGTGGGGGTTCGTCGGCCGCCGGCCGGGCAGCGGACCGGTGTCGGCGCCGCCATCCGGCACCAGCGCCGCACCGGTCAGTTCAGGCAGTCCGGGCAGTTCGGTCGGTCCTGGCCCAGGTCCGGCCGGCGTTTCCCCGTCCGCGGCGCCGCCGATCGACCCGGCCACCGCCGTACCCGGCGGTGTCGTCACCACTTCGCCCGGGACGATCACCGACTGGGCGTACCAGCTACAGGGGTACGCCGACGGCCGGCTCGACGCGCTGACTCGGGGCCGGTACCAGCTCGCCGTCGTCGACCTGACCCGGGACGGGCACACCGGCTACTTCACCGCTGCCGAGATCGGCGCGCTGCGCCGCAGCGGCAAGCGGGTGCTGGCGTACTTCGAGATCGGCAGCCTCGAGAACTTCCGCCCGGAGTACCCGGTGATCCGCCGCGATGCCCGGGACCTGCTGGCCAACGAGTGGACGGACTGGCCCGGCGAGTACTTCGTCCACTACTGGGACACCCGTTGGTGGGAACGGGTCGTGCGGCCCCGGGTCGATCAAGCACTGCGCGCCGGCTTCGACGGGGTCTACCTGGACACGCCGCTGGCGTACGAGGAGATCTCCCTCGATGCCACCCAGGGCCGCGACCGCGCGCGGCTCGGTGCCGAGATGGCCGCCCTGATCGTCAGGATCAGCGAGTACGCCAAGGCCAAGCGGCCGGGTTTCCTGATCGTTCCACAGAACTCTCCCGAGCTGCGCGAGCAGTCGGGCTATACCGCCGCCGTCGACGGCATCGCGATGGAGGAGCTCTTCTACCTCGCCACGGACGAGCCGTGCACCCGGAGCTGGTGCGCGGAGAACCTGGCGCACACCCGGGCGCTGCGCGATGCCGGCAAGTTCGTGCTCGCGGTCGACTACGCCGTGCGCGCCGACCACGTACGCGGGGCCTGCCGCCGCTACCGCGCGGAACGGTTCGCCGGCACGGTCACCGTCCGGGCACTCGATCGGCTCACAGCCCGCTGCGGCTGAGTGCGTCGCGGACGGCCGGGCCTCCGCGACGGGAGGTCCGGGCACCGGACCTCACCTCAATCACGACACACAGGAACGGAAGGAAAAGACGAATGAGCACAAAAATCGGAGTCGTCGGCCTGGGCTACGTGGGGCTCACGCTCACCGCCGCCCTCGCCGACAAGGGCTTCACGGTGTACGGCGCAGACGTGTCACCGGCGGTGCTGGAGTCGCTCTCCCGCGGTCGGCCACACATCTTCGAGCCCGGCATCGAGGACGTCTTCGCCGCCCACCTCGGCAAGAACATCCACGTGGGCGCCGACCTGCCGAAGGACACCGTCGACGTGGCGGTGATCAGCGTGTCGACGCCGGTCGACAACATCACCCAGCGTCCCAATCTGGCGAACCTGGCCGCCGCCGCCCGGGTCGTGGCCGCCAGTTGCCGCCCGGACACCCTGGTGGTGGTCCGCAGCACGGTGCCGGTCGGCACGAGCCGCCGGGTGGTGTTGCCGGAGCTGCGGGCCGCCTGGGGCGAGCAGGTCCGGCTGGTGATGGCGCCGGAACGGACCATCCAGGGCCAGGCGCTGCGTGAACTCGTCGAGCTGCCGCAGGTGATCGGCGGCCTGGACGCCGAGAGCCTCGCCGCCGGGATCGAGTTCTTCAACGGACTGGTGCGGGCCGTCGTACCGGTGTCCGGACTGGAGACCGCCGAGCTGGTGAAGCTCTCGAACAACTGCCACACCGACCTGATCTACTCCTTCGGCAACGAGATCGCGCTGATCGCCGAGCGGCACGGCCTCGACCCCCTGGAGGTGATCAACGCGGCGAACGTCGACTACCCACGCCCGGACCTCGCCAAGCCCGGGTACGTCGGGGGTGGCTGCCTCTCCAAGGATCCGTACATCATGATCGACAGCGCGGGTGACCGCCGGCCGTTCCTCGTCGGCAAGGCCCGCCAGCTCAACGAGTACCTGCCCATCCACGTCGGTGAGACCGTGGTCCGGATGCTGATCGAGGCGCGCGGCCGTAGCCTCGGTGCGCGCCTGGCGGTGCTCGGCTGGGCGTACAAGGGGTGGCCGGCCACCGACGACATGCGTGGCACCCCGATCGCCACCATGATGCGGGTCTTCTCCGCCGCCGGCGTCACCGTCCTCGGTCACGACCCGATGGTCACCGACGACGTGATCCGGCAGTACGGGGGCGAACCGGTCAGCCTGGACAAGGCGTTCACCGACGCGGACGCCGTCCTGATCATCAACGACCACCCGGACTACCGGGCGATCCAGGTCCCCGAGGTGCTCGGCGCGGCGCGGCCGGCGTTCATCTACGACTCGTGGCGGGTGCTCGACTCCGACGCGGTCATGGCCGCCGGGGTCCGCTACGCGGGCCTCGGCTACCTGCCGCCCGCCCCCGCCGCATCCGGGTCGGCCGCACCGGCCCCGCAGGTGGTGCCGGCATGAGGGCGCTTCTGCTCGGCGGGGCCGGCTTCATCGGCCTGCACCTCGCCCGCCGCCTCGTCTCCGACGGTCACCAGGTGACGATCGTGGACGACTTCTCCCGTGGCCGTGACGACGCCGACCTCGACCGCCTGCGGAGCGACCCGGCGGTGCGGGTGGTCTCCGGAGACCTGACCGCCCCGGACACCTGGGCCGCGCTGCCGACGGGCTGGGACCAGATATACCTGCTCGCCGCCGTCGTCGGAGTCCGTAACGTGGAGCAGGATCCGGCCCGGGTCGTCCGGGTCAACACCCTCTCCGCGATGCACCTGCTCGACTGGGTGGCCCCTGGCGAGCGGGTTTTCTTCGCCTCCACCAGCGAGGTCTACGCCGGGGGCGTGACGGCCGGGGTGGTACCGGTCCCGACGTCCGAGGCCGTCCCGACGATGATCTCCGACATCTCGGCGCCCCGCTTCGCGTACGCGGCCAGCAAACTGCTCGGTGAGGCCGCCTTCCTGCACACGGCCCGTGCCCGCGGCTTCGAAACCGTGGTGGGCCGCTTCCACAACGTGTACGGACCACGGATGGGCGCCGACCACGTCATTCCGGAGATGTCCCTGCGCGCCCTGCGGGGAGCCGACCCGTTCCCGGTCCCCGGCGCCGACCAGTACCGGGCGTTCTGCCACGTGGACGACGCCGTCGAGGCCATGCTGCGGCTGATGGCCGCCCCGGCCGCCGCGGGTCAGATCGTGCACATCGGCAACGACCGCGAGGAGACCAACATCGGAGACCTCGCCAAGCTGGTCCTCCGTGTGGCCGGGGTGAGCCCCGCCATCGCGCCCGAGACCGCGCCGCCCGGCTCGGTCGCCCGCCGCTGCCCGGACCTGTCCCGGCTACGGGAGCTGACGGGCTACGAGCCGACCGTCAGCCTGGAGGAGGGCGTGCGCACCACCTTCTCCTGGTACCGAGAGCACGGGTGGCCGTGATGAGCCGACGTCCCATCTGTTTCTACTACGGCGACGGGCATCTGGACCACCTCGCCGGGTATGTGCGGGTGGTCCTGCAGCCGGATTTCTACCAACCCACCGAGCTGCGATACCTCGCGGACCAGGACGTGCAGACGCTCGCCTACCTCTCGCTGTCGGAGGACCAGGGCCCGCCCGCGCCCTGGCAGCGCCAGGAACGCAACCCGGACTGGGGCGGAGCATTCGTTCAGGTCGGCCACCCGCTCTGGGTGGCGCACGTGGTCGGTGCGGCGAAGAAGGCGATCGCCCAGGGCTACGCGGGGCTCTTTCTGGACACGCTCAATGTCGAGCTGACCTATCCCGAGGACGTGCCACACCTGCTCACCCTGGTCGCCGCGATACGGGAGGAAGCCAAGCCCGCGTACCTGCTGGCCAACCGAGGCTTCGGCATGCTGCCTCGGCTGGCCGAGATCGTCGACGGCATCGTCTTCGAGTCCTTCTCGGCCCGATGGACCGAGGACGGCTACGCCCCGTGGCCGCCCGACGTGCTTGAGTTCCATGCCCAGATCGCCGAGCAACTGCTACAGCTGGAGCTGGACCTCTACAGCCTCGACTACGCCGACAGCCAGGGGCTGACCGAGTTCGCCGAACGCCGGGCCCGCCAGTTCGGTCTCCAGTCCTTCGTCAGCGACCGCGCCCTGTCCAGGACCTGATCGCCTGACCTTCGTCGCCCTCCCCGCCGGGCCGGGGCTGGAACGCGCGAGTTGCTCCCAACCGCGCGACCGGCTTCAGCTCGGCGGGAAGGGCCGGGCTCCCGTCACCACGCTCGGCTTTCGGCTGCCGCGTGACGGCGGGCCGTCTGAACGACCGTCAGGCCGTCAGTTGCCGGCGGCGATGTCGGCGGCGAGTCGTTCCGCGGCCGAACACAGCGCCGGTGCGATTCGTTCGGCGGCCTGTCGGGTCAGCCGTCCCTCCGGGCCGGAGACGGAGAGCGCGGTCATCATGGGCGCGCCGAGGACCGGTGCCGCGACGCAACGGACGCCCACCTCCTGCTCGCCCTCGTCGATCGCGTATCCGGCCGCGCGGACCCGGTCGAGTTCGCGGTCGAACTCCGCCAGGTCGGTGATGGTGTGTTCGGTCATCGCCGGCATCCCGGTGCGAGCGAGGATGCCGTGCGCCTCCGTCGCCGGTAGTTGGGCCAGCAGCGCCTTGCCCACTCCGGTGCAGTGCGGCAGCACCCTGCGGCCCACCTCGGTGAACATCCGCATCGCGTGCGGTGACGGCACCTGCGCCAGGTACACCACCCGGTCGCCGTCCAGGGTCGCCAGGTTGGCCGTCTCGCCGGTTGCCGCGACGAGGTCGGCGAGCACCGGCCGGGCCCGTTGGCCGAGGTACCGGTTGGCGGTGTCGCCGAGTCGGATGAGTCGGGCGCCCAGGGCGTAACGGCGGGACGGCTGTTGGCGCACGTACCCCATCTCGACGAGGGTCCTGATCAGCCGGTGGATGGTGGGCTGGGGGAGACCGGCGACGGCGGCGAGTTGGGAGAGCCCCATCTCGCCACCCGCGTCGGCGAGGTGTTCGAGCAGGTCGAAGGCGCGCTGAAGGGACTGCACGCCGGACCGGCCGGTCGGTGCTTCCTGCGGCACCAGGGCTCCCCTCGTGGTTCTGGTCGCGGTACCGGATGGCCCGCCCTGATGATATGGTACCCATCGACTTCCGCGATGCGGAAACTTGTATTCACGATGTGAAAGGCAGGGGTTGGGGTATGGCCACAGATGCCTCGGTGACGATCGTTGGACCGGCCGTCGTGGGCGGTGCGGAGGTGCTCACCCCGGACGCGCTCGCCTTCGTCGCCGACCTGCACCGTCGGTTCGCCGCCGACCGAAACCGGATCCTCGCCGACCGGGTGCGCCGCCGCGCTGAGATCGCCAGTACCGGGCGTCTGGACTTCCTGCCGGACACGGCCGACGTCCGGGCGGCGGACTGGCGGGTCGCGCCGGCACCGGCCGACCTGCGCGACCGGCGGGTGGAGATCACCGGACCGACCGACCGGAAGATGACGATCAACGCGTTGAACTCCGGCGCGCGGGTGTGGCTCGCCGACTTCGAGGACGCCAGCGCGCCGACCTGGGCGAACGTCGTCGGCGGCCAGCTCAACCTGACCGACGCCATCGAACGTCGGATCGAGTTCACCAGCGCCGAGGGCAAGCAGTACCGGCTGACCGGCGACCCGCTGCCGGCGATCGTCGTCCGGCCGCGCGGCTGGCACCTCGACGAGCGGCACCTGCTCGTCGACGGCGCGGCAGCGGTCGGCGCGTTGGTCGATTTCGGGCTCTACTTCTTCCACAACGCCCGTCGGTTGATCGCGGCCGGGAGCGGACCGTACTTCTACCTGCCGAAGCTGGAGGGCCACCGGGAGGCCCGGCTGTGGAACGACGTCTTCCGGTACGCGCAGCAGGCGCTCGGCATTCCCACCGGCACGGTCCGTGCCACCGTGCTGATCGAGACCATCACCGCCGCGTTCGAGATGGACGAGATCCTCTACGAGCTGCGCGAGCACGCCTCCGGCCTGAACGCCGGACGATGGGACTACCTGTTCAGCATCATCAAGACCTTCCGCGATGCCGGCTCCGGATTCGTGCTGCCGGACCGTAACTCCGTGACGATGACGGCCCCGATGATGCGGTCGTACACCGATCTGCTCGTCGCGACCTGCCACCGGCGCGGCGCGGTGGCGATGGGTGGCATGGCGGCCTTCATCCCGAACCGCCACGAGCCGGAGACCACCAGGGCGGCGCTGGCCAAGGTGCGGGCGGACAAGGAGCGCGAGGCCGGCGACGGCTTCGACGGTTCCTGGGTGGCGCACCCGGGCCTGGTCGCGGTCTGCCGGGAGGTGTTCGACGCGGTCCTCGGGGACCGGCCGAACCAGGTCGGCCGTCAGCGGGAGGACGTGAAGGTCGCGGCCGATGACCTGCTCGACATCGCGGCCACACCCGGCACGGTGACCGAAGCGGGCCTGCGCAACAACATCGCGGTCGGGCTCCGCTACGTCGAGGCGTGGCTACGCGGTACCGGCGCGGTGGCCATCTTCAACCTCATGGAGGACGCCGCGACGGCGGAGATCTCCCGGTCCCAGGTCTGGCAGTGGGTGCGCACCGGGACGGTGCTGGACACCGACGCGGTGGTCACGGTGGACCTGGTCCGCGGCCTGATCGCCGAGGAGATCGCCGCGCTGAGGGTCGAACTGGGCGTGGAGCGGTTCGCCGCGAGCCGGTACGAAGTGGCGCGCGAGGTGTTCGAGGAGGTCGCGCTCGGCGCGAGCTACGTCGACTTCCTGACCCTGCCGGCGTACCGGTTGCTCGACGACTGAGGCGCCCGGCCGGTGAGCGTGGGCTTGCCGGCGGGTGTGGGCTGCCGGGCGGAATTCCCGGCTGCCCCGGCGCTGCCGGGCAGGTGATCAGGAGCCAACCCTAACGGTGTGACCGGGGGGCCGGCAGTCCGGTGTGGGCGGCGCGGGTCGCCGCGGCGATCACGGACGACGACTGCTGCAGCAACGGCACGGCCCGGGCGACCAGGCTGTCGTTGATCCGGGCGGTCGGCCCCGACACCGACAGGGCCAGGGTGCCGGGTGGACCGGGAACGGCCACCGCGACGCAACGCACCCCGACCTCCTGTTCGCCGTCGTCGGTGGCGAAGCCGTTCGCCCGCACGGCCCGCAGCTCCCGCAGCAGGTCGTCCAGGCTGGTGATGCTGGTCGGCGTGGTCGCGACGAACTCGGTGTTGGCGTACACGTCGGCGATGACCCGGTCGTCGAGTTGGGCGAGCATCGCCTTGCCGACGGCGGTCCGGTACGCCTCCACCCGCCGACCGACCTCAATGAACATCCGCATCTGGTGACGGGAGGCCACCTGGGCGAGGTAGACGATGTGGGTTCCCTCGAGCCGGGCCGCGTTGGCGGTCTCGCCGAGGGCCTCGACCAGCGTCGCCAGGTGCGGTCGGACCAATGGGGCGATCATGGTCAGGGCCTGGTCGCCGAGGTGGATGAGGGCGCTGCCCAGGGCGTACCGGCGGTCCGGCTCCTGCCGCAGCATGCCGGCGCTGATCAGCGTCCGAAGTAGCCGGTGGATGGTGGCGATCGGCAGGCCGGTGGAGGTCGCCAGCTCGGACAGCCCGCACGGCGCTCCGGTGTCGGCGATTACATTCATGATCTGCAATGCCCGTTTGACGGACTGGACGCCCCCGCCTCCGCTGTCGCCTTCGCGCTCCATGTCCCCTCGTTCCCGTGCCGCCGTGATCCGCGCTGATGCCTGCGCGGCGCACATCGTATGCCGTGCGGCGGGGTCGGCGCTGCAGCCACCCGTGCGCCGTTCGGCGCTGGTGACGGAGTGTCCGCCCGGCCCAATTCAGATCCTCCGAACGAACTCTTGACGTGCGCGATGCGGATACTACTATCCACCATGTGGAAAGAAGCCCCGGTCAACGAACGCCGCCTGGTTCTGGTGCGCATGCCGGGGCCGTGCCGGTTAGCCAGCCTGGCCTCCCGGTACCAGCGCATCACCGTCTGATGCCCGACCCCGCGCAGCACGACGAACGTCCACGTACCGGGAGGTCATCCGTGTCTCACCGCAACCCTCACCCCCGCCTCCGGGCGGCGACAGCCGGGCTCGCCCTGCTGCCCCTACTGCTCGCCGCCTGCAGCACCGGCGGGGGCGACGAGAACGTCGGCGACGGCATCAAGGCCGGGCAGGTCGATGCCAACCAGGCCAAGGTCAAGGACGGCGGGACGCTCGCCTACTCGATCGAGGTCGACGTCAAGAACTGGAACATCCTGCACGCCACCGGCGACGTCTTCGGCTACCGGCAGATCCTCAACCCGGTGCTCCCGCACGCGATGATCTCCCAGCCCGACTTCACGATGGCCAAGAACGACGCGCTGGTCACCGAGGTCAAGGTCGTCAAGGACTCGCCGCAGACCGTCGAGTACCGCATCCGGCCGGAAGCCGCCTGGTCGGACGGGACCCCGATCACCGCCGACGACTTCAAGTACACCTGGCAGGTCCAGGACCCGCAGCAGTGCTCCGCCTGCGAGCCGGCCACCCAGGCCGGGTACGACCAGGTGGCCTCGGTTACCGGCAGTGACAACGGCAAGACCGTCACCGTCGAGTTCAAGAACACCTACCAGCCGTGGCGGCTGATGTTCCCGCACCTGCTGCCGGCGCACATCGCCGCCCAGCACGGCGACCTGGCCACCTCGTTCAACGACTACTTCGCCAGCACGGTGCCGACCTGGTCGGGTGGGCCGTACCTGATCTCCGAGTACGTGCCGAACCAGTCGGTCACCATGAAGAAGAACCCCAAGTGGTACGGCGACGGCCCGCACCTCGACCAACTCGTCTTCCGGATCCTCACCGACGAGCGGCAAGCGGTCACCGCGATGGCCAACAACGAGATCCAGGTCGTCGTGCCCCGTCCCACCCTCGACCTCGTCGAGCAGCTCAAGGGCATCAGCAACGTCACCACGTCGCTGGCCTCCGGGTTGGTCTACGAGCACCTGGACATCAACACCGCCCACCCGGCGCTGGCTGACGTCGCCCTGCGCCGGGCGATCTTCACCGCGGTCGACCGGCAGGCCGTCATCGACAAGACCATCGGCCAGTTCGCGGCCGGCACCAAGCCGCTCGGCAACCGCAACTTCATGCCCGGCCAGACCCTCGAAGGCGCCGCCGCCTACACCGACACGGTGACCCCGGCGGGGCTCGGCGACGGAAACCTCGACGCGGCCAAGAAGATCCTCACCGATGCCGGCTACGTGCTCGGCGACGGCAAGCTCACCGACCCCAAGGGCAAGCCGGTACCGGCGCTGCGGATGCGCTACAGCAAGGGCAACCAGGTTCGGCTGGACACCTCGGTGCTCGTGCAGAACCAGCTCAAGCAGCTCGGCATCACACTCCAGCTCCAGGAGACCGACAGCCTCGGCACCACGGTCAACACCGGCGACTTCGACCTGATCGTCTTCGGCACCAACCTCGACGTCATCCCCACCGCCACCGCGCAGTCGGTGTTCGGTTCGAAGGGCACCCACACCGGCTACAAGGACCAGGAGATCGACGGCTGGCTCACCGCGGCGGCCCGCACCCTGGACCCGCAGCAGGTCGTCGACCTGCTGAACAAGGTGGACACCCGGATCAGCGAGCAGGCCGTGACCCTGCCGATCTACCAGACGCCGACCCTGGTCGCGTACCGCAGTGACCTCGGCAACGTGCGGGTCAACCCGACCCGCTTCGGCACCAGCTACAACAGCCAGGAATGGGGTGTCAAAGAGTGACGGGTGAACACCGGTCCGGTCGTGACTTCATCGTCGAGGTCCCGGCCCCGGCCGTGGAATTCAACGAGGTCTACCGCAACTTCGTCGGCTCGGCCGGCTACTTCGTGGCGAACAACATCTACAGCCGGCTCGTCGTGTTCGACACCGGATCCCCGGCGGCGTACCCGGACCTCGCCGAACACTGGGAGATGGCGCCCGACGCCCGTACGCTGCGGTTCCAGCTCAACCGGCACGCCCGTTGGCACGACGGTGAGCCGGTGACCGCCGAGGATGTCGCGTACACCCACCTGACCGCCCTGGCCAACGGCTACCACGCCGCGTCGTTCCTGCACGACGTGCAGGACATCGAGGTGCTCGGCCCGCACGAGCTGCGGTACGTGCTCCGTCAGCCCAACGCCGGGTTCCTCGCCCAACTGGGCAACCTGGTGTTCGCCCACATCCTGCCCAAGCACCTGTACGAGGGCACGGACTGGGCGACCAACCCGTACAACCAGCAGCCGGTCGGCTCCGGCCCGTTCCGGTTCGTCGAGCACGTACCCGGCGAGCGGGTGGTGCTGGAGGCGTGGGACGGCTACTGGGGCCCCCGCCCCCAGATCGACCGGGTCATCCTCGACATCGAGCCCGACCTCGACGAGGCCGTCCGCAAGGTCGCCGACGGGCGGGCCCACTACCTGGTCCAGGACGTGCTCACCTTCCCCCGGCTGCACCTGGCCGAGGGGAGCGAGGTCGCCTCGGTGTGGCGCAAACGCGGCCCCGGGATCGCCGTGCTCGGCTTCAACCACACCCAGGACCGGTGGCACGACCGACGGGCCCGCGCCGCCGTCGCGCACGCGGTCGACCGCCGCCGGCTGATCCCGCTGTCCGACCCTGGCTGGTCCGAGCCGTACCCTCACTACCTGCCGCGCAGCGTGGACTGGGCGTTCGCCGATGACGCGACCGCACCGGCCTTCGACCCGGCGGAGGCGGTCCGGCTGCTCGACGCGGCCGGGATCACGTCAGCCGGCGCCGACCGGCCGACGCTGCGGCTGGCGTACATGAGGAACTTCACCGGCCACGCCGGTATCGCCGCGGCGGTCGCCGAGGACCTGCGTGCCGTCGGACTGGACGTCGAGGTCGCCGGGCTCGACTCGCCGACCTGGGCCCGCCAGGTGGCCGGCGACGCCGAGTTCGACCTCACGATCAGCGGCGGCAACATGGTCCCCGACCCGGAGATCACCGCCAGCCGGTTCGAGACCGGCGGCGGACGCAACCACGCCCGGCTGTCCGACCCGGAGGCCGACGCCTGCTACGCGGCGGCCCGGGCCACCATCGACCCGGCCCGGCGCGGCGAGCACTACCGGGAGCTGCAACGGGTCTGGGCCCGCAACGTCGACTGGGTGCCGCTGTTCTGGTACGCGGCCTACTACCTGCGCAGCGACAGCTTCTTCGGCTGGCCGGACCAGGTCGGCTTCCGGGTGCCGTTCTGGCACTGGGGCCGGATCCGGCCCGTCGAGCGCTGACCCTTCCATCCACAGTTCCCACCCCAACCACCGAGGAGAGGTCTTGGACGAGTACATCGTCGTCGTACCCAACGGTACGACCGAGATCAACGAGTCGTACCGCAACTTCGTCGGGGGCGCCGGCTACTTCGTCGCCAACAACATCTTCAGCCGCCTCGTCGTCACCGAGGTCGGCGGCGCCGCGTCCTACCCGGACCTGGCGGAGCACTGGGAGTGCCTGGACGGCGCCCGGCGCTGGCGGTTCACCCTCAACCGGCACGCCCGCTGGCACGACGGCCAGCCGGTCACCGCCCACGACGTCGCCTACACCCACCTGACCGCCCTGGCGAACGGGTACCACGCCGCGTCGTTCCTGCACGGCATCGCCGACATCAAGGTGCTCGACGACCACCGGGTCGAGTACCACCTGGAGGAGCCCAACGCCGCGTTCCTCACCCAACTCGGCAACTTCGCCGCCACCCACATCCTGCCCAAGCACCTGTACGAGGGCACCGACTGGGCGACCAACCCGCACAACCAGCAGCCGGTCGGCTCCGGCCCGTTCCGGTTCGTCGAGATGGTGCCCAACGGGCGGATCGTGCTGGAAGCCTGGGACGGGTACTGGGGGCCGCCGGCCGGCGTGGACCGGGTGACCATCGTCGTCGAACCGGACCTGGACGAGTGCGTCCGCATGATCGCCGACGGCAGGGCACACTTCGCTCCGCAGGACGTGCTCACCATGAAGCGGCTGCCGCTGGCCGAGGGCTCGGAGCACGCCAGCGTGTACCGCGAGCGTGGTCCCGGCGTCGCGTTGCTGAGCTTCAACTACCGGCAGGAGCGGTGGGCCGACCGCCGACTGCGGTTGGCGCTCGCGCATGCCGTGGACCGCAGCCGCCTCGAACGCTTCGCCGAGCCCGGCTGGTCGGAGCCGTGGGCCAACTTCTTCCCCGGCAACAGCTTCGCCGTGGCCCGCGACGTCACGGCGGTCGGCCATGACGCGGCGACGGCCGAGAAGCTGCTCGACGAGGCCGGGTACCCGCGCGGCGCGGACGGTCGTCGGCTGTCGGTGCGGATGTACTACATGGCGACCTTCGACGGCCACGGCGGGCTGGCGCGCAGCGTCACCGAGGATCTCGCGGCGATCGGCGTGCACGTCGAATACGCCGGGCTGGACTCGGAGACGTGGTCGCGGCAGATCGGCCGGGAGGGCGACTTCGACCTGACCATCAGCGGCGGGAACATGATGCCCGACCCGGACATCACCGCCAGTCGGCTGGAGGGCGGCGGGCAGCGCAACCACCTCGCGCTGGCAAATCCCGACGCCGACGCCTGCTACGTCGCCGGCCGGTCGACCACCGACCGGGCCGAGCGGATCGCGCACTACCGACAGCTCCAGGAGGTGTGGGCCCGCGACGCGAGCGTGGTGCCGCTGTTCTGGTACTGCATCTACCTGATGCGCAGCGACCAGTTCTTCGGCTGGGCCGACCAGGTCGACTTCCGGATCCCGTTCTGGCACTGGGGACGTCTCCGGAAGATCACCGGCGGCGAAGGCTAGCCGGCAGCGGGCGCGGGAAGGTTCCTCATGGAGATCGTGGGCTTCGCCCTGCGGCGGCTGCTCGTCGCCATTCCGGTGCTGTTCGTGTCGACGTTCCTGATATTCCTGGCCGTGGCCAAGTCCGGTGATCCGCTGGCCGAACTCCGGGAGCGACAACCACCGGTGCCGCCGCACACGATCGCCGCCGAGGAGGCACGGCTCGGGCTGGACCAGCCCGTGCTGCAGCGGTACTGGGACTGGCTGACCGGGGTCGTCCAGGGCGACTTCGGTCCGTCGGTCGACCGCAACGCCGACATCGGCATGGAGATCGCCTCGCGCCTGGGCATCACGATGCGGTTCGTCCTTCTCGCGATGCTGATCGCGGCCGTGCTGGCGATCCTGGTCGGGGTCGTCAGCGCGGTCCGCCAGTACTCCTGGCTCGACTACCTGTTCACCTCGACCGGCTTCCTGTTCCTGGCGATGCCGTCGTTCTGGCTGGCCGTGCTGCTCAAGCAGGGCGGCATCGAACTGAACACCCTCGCCGGCAGCACACTGATCTACACCGTCGGCGACAGCTCGGTGATCCCGCCACCCACCCTGGGCGGCCGGATCGCCGACCTCGCCGGCCACCTGGTGCTGCCGACCATCACGCTCGTGCTGATCAACTTCGCCGCGTGGAGCCGGTTCCAGCGTTCGTCGATGCTGGACGTGCTCGGCAGCGACTACGTCAAGCTGGCCACCGCCAAGGGCCTACGACGGCGCACGGTGCTGCGCAAGTACGCCCTGCGCACGGCGCTCACCCCACTGGTGACGGTCATCGCGCTGGACTTCACCGCCGTCTTCGCCGGGGCGGTGGTCACCGAGACCGTCTTCCAGTGGCGGGGCATGGGCGACTACCTGCTGGAGTCCATCAACGGGCGGGACGTCAACGCCGTGATGGCGTGGCTGCTCGTCGCGGCGGTCGCGGTGGTCCTGTTCAACCTGCTCGCCGACATCCTGTACGCCGCTCTCGATCCGAGGATCCGTCGTGTCCGTTGAACCGCCACCGGTGCCCGTACCCGCCGCCGTGCCCGGTCCGTGGCGCGGTGTCCTCGCCCGGTTCCGCCGGCACCGGCTCGCCGTGGCCGCGCTGGTGGCCCTCGTGTCCGTCGCGTTGTTCGCGTTCGTCGGCCCGCTGCTGTGGCGCTACGGCCACGACGACATCACGCCCGACAACTCGCAGCCGCCGTCGGCGACCCACCCGCTGGGCACCGACTCGCTCGGCCACGACCTGCTCGCCCAGGTGATGCGCGGTACCCAGCAGTCACTGCTGATCGCGCTCACCGTGGCGTTCGGCGCGGCGGTGGTCGGCACCGTGGTCGGCATCGTCGCCGGCTACTACCGCGGACGCACCGACGCACTGCTGATGCGGCTGGTGGACCTGTTCCTCACCGTGCCGACGATCGCGGTCGCCGCCGTACTCGGGCACAACTTCGCCGGCAGCGGCGGCGGGTGGGTGCTCATCGCGGTCGTACTCGCCTCGCTGATGTGGACCAGCGTCGCCCGGGTGGTCCGTGGCGTCGTACTCGGCCTGCGGGAACGTGAGTTCATCTCCGCGGCCCGGGCGTTGGGATCGTCCGATCTCCGGATCATGGTGCGGCACATCCTGCCCAACGTGGCCGCCCCGATCATCGTGTCGGTGACCATCCTGGTCGCCACCGCGATCCTCGCCGAGACCGCGCTGTCGTTCATCGGCTTCGGTGTCCAGCCGCCGGACACCTCCCTCGGCCTGCTGGTGGCCAACGCCCAGTCCGCGGTCGCCACCCGGCCCTGGCTGTTCTACTTCCCGGGCCTGGTCATCCTGCTCATCGCCCTGTCCATCAACTTCGTCGGAGACGGGCTGCGCGACGCCCTCGACCCGACCCAGACCAAGGGCCCGCGCCGTCGCCGGTACCTGGCCCGGCCGGCGGCCCGCACCGATGCGGTACCCGACGACGTGCTGCTGTCGGTCCGCGACCTGCGGGTGGTGTTCGCCGCCGACAGCGGCGACGTGTCCGCCGTCCGCCACCTCGACCTGGACCTGCGCCGTGGCGAAGTCGTCGGCCTGGTCGGAGAGTCCGGCTCGGGCAAGTCCGTCAGCGCCGCGGCGCTGATGGGGCTGCTGCCGCCCACCGCCACCGTCAGCGGCTCGATCCACTTCGCCGGCCAGGAACTCGTCGGGCTGGCCGAGCCGCAGTTCCGGCGCCTGCGGGGCAGCCGGATCGCCATGGTGTTCCAGGACCCGATGTCCTCGCTGAGCCCGGTGCACACCATCGGCGACCAGGTCGCCGAGGCTGTCCGGGTGCACCAGGGCTGCTCCCGGGCCGCCGCCCGGGCCCGCGCCGTGGAACTGCTGGACACCGTCGGAATCCCGGACGCCCGCAACCGGCTCGGCGACTACCCGCACCAGTTCTCCGGCGGCATGCGCCAACGGGTGGTGATCGCGATGGCCATCGCCAACGACCCGGATCTCATCATCGCCGACGAGCCCACCACCGCACTGGACGTCACCGTGCAGGCCCAGGTGCTCGCCGCGCTGCGGGCCGTCCGGGAGCGCACCGGTGCGGCGATTCTGATGATCACCCACGACCTCGGGATCGTGGCCGAGACCGCCGACCGGATCGCGGTGATGTACGCCGGCCGGCTCGTCGAGGTCGGCACCGCCGCCGACGTGTTCGACAACCCCTCGATGCCCTACACCCGGGGCCTGCTGGACTCCGTACCCCGCCTCGACCGGCCTGCCGACGAGGAGCTGTGGGCGATCCCCGGTTCACCGCCGAGCATGACCGCGCTGCCGGCGGGGTGCGCGTTCGCCCCGCGCTGCGGGATCCGCACGCCCGACTGCTCGGACGCCGTGCCGAACCTCGTACCGGTGGCGGCCGGCCACCTGGCGGCGTGCCTGCGCGTGACCCCACCCGGCGATGCCCTGACGGGGACCGCCACCACCTCGTCGATCCCCGAAAGGCCGTGACGACATGACCTCCCGCGCACCGCTGCGAACCCGTGCCGGGGAACGCGAGATCCTCCGGTTCCCCGTACTGACCGATCTGGACGGCTCGGAACTGGCCATCCACGCCCACGTGGTGACGGGCACCGCCGACGGGCCGACGCTCACCCTGCTGTCCGGGGTGCACGGCAACGAGTGGTTCTCGCACGCGGTGCTGCGCGCGGTGCTGGCCGGCACCGACCCGGCCACGCTGCGTGGAACCCTGGTGGTCGTGCCGGCCGCCAACCCGTACGCCCTGCGGACCGTCACCCGCTACTCCAACGACATCCAGCAGGTCGGCTTCGTCAACATGAACAAGGCGATCCTGCGCGACACCGAGTCGATCACCGGACGGACCGGCCAGGTGCTCGTCGAGCAGATCATCGAGCGCTCCACCCACCTGCTGGACTTCCACCCCGGCCCGTGGGGCACCACCTGGGGCGTCGTGCTCTACGACGCGACCGGCCCGCTGTCGGCCGCCAGCCGGGAGATGGCCGTCGCCTTCGGCATGCCCTACATCCAGGGTGAGGACGCCGCGGTCGCGTTCCCGAACTCGGTGTTCGACGCGGCCAGCGCCGCCGGGGTGTCCGCCGCCGGCGTCGAGGTCGGCGGCCTCGGCTTCGGCTCCCGCAGCGAGGACGCCTGGATCGCCCGGAACGTCGACGGCGTCCGCCGGGTGATGGTCCACCTGGGCATGCTCGACGAGCCGGCACCGCCCCGGACGGTCACCGACGTCGAGGTCGCCTGGGACCTGCGGCCCGGGCACGGCGGCATGCTGGTACCCGAGATCACCGAGGACCGACTGCTGACCGCCACCACCGAGGGAGAACTGCTCGGCCGGTTGCTCTCCCCGGTCGACCTCACCGTTCTTGAGGAGTACCGGTCACCCGGCGACGGGATCCTGCTGTCGGTTCCGCGCAGCAATCCGGTACACCCGTACAACTTCGGTTTCGTCATCGGCCGGCTCTGCGGGAGCGCGGCATGACCCGCGACCTGCTGCTCGATGTCGACGGTCTGACCAGGCACTTCCCGGTCCGGCGAGGAAGCCTGATCAAACGGTCGGCGGGGGTGGTCAAGGCCGTCGACGGCGTCTCGTTCCAGCTTCGGGCCGGCGAGACGCTGGGCATCGTCGGTGAGTCCGGCTGCGGCAAGTCGACCCTCGCCAAGCTGCTGACCCGGCTCGAACAGCCGACCGGTGGGCAGGTCCGCTACCGGGGAACCGACATCGCCGGGCTGCGCGGCAGGGAGTTGCGCGACCTGCGACGGCGTATCCAGGTCGTCTTCCAGGACCCGTACTCGTCGCTCGACCCGAGGATGACGATCGGCCAGATCATCGCCGAGCCGTTCGCCGTGCACGGCGAGCTGGGCGCCGCCGACAAGCGCCGGCAGCGGGTCCAGGAACTGCTGGAGACCGTCGGACTCGACCCGGAGCACGTCAACCGCTACCCGCACCAGTTCTCCGGCGGGCAGCGGCAGCGGATCGGCATCGCTCGCGCCCTGGCGTTGCAGCCCGAGGTGGTGGTCTGTGACGAGCCGGTGTCGGCGCTCGACGTGTCGGTACAGGCGCAGGTGATCAACCTGCTCCGGCGGCTGCAACGGGACCTCGGCCTGGCGTACGTTTTCATCGCCCACGACCTGTCCGTCGTGCGGCACATCTCGCACCGGGTCGCCGTCATGTACCTCGGCAAGGTGGTGGAGACCGGCACCGTGGCGGAGATCTTCGACCGCCCGGCTCACCCGTACACCAAGGCGTTGCTGTCCGCCGCGCCGGTACCGGACCCGCACCACGAGCGTGAGCAGATCCTTCTCCGAGGCGATCCACCCAGTCCGGTGAACCCGCCCAGCGGCTGCCGGTTCCGGACCCGCTGTTGGCAGGCCATCGACGCCTGCGCCGAGGAGCAACCCGCCCTGGTCCCGCGAGGCGGCGGGCATCCCGTGGCGTGCATCAACGAGGTTCCCCCGACGGCGCGGCGCCTTCCGGTCATCGCATGACGCCTCCGGTGCCGGCGTTGTCCCGGCACCGGCCTCGACTGCTCACGCCACCAGGTGCTGCTCGGCCAGTTCGGCCAGCCGCACGGTGCACAGGCCGTTGCGTTCGGCCCGCACGTCGGTCACCTCGAGCTGCGTGCCGGGGGCGAGGATGAACTCCTCCTCGCCGGTGAACGCGGAGAACCTGCGGATGCCCACCGCCCGCACGGGAAGCACCTCGAAGAGCGTCCGCTTGCCGCGGCTGCCGAGGAACGCCTGGGCCACGCTGAGCTTCGACGTGCACGAGGACACGCCCCACCACGTCACGGTCTGGCCGAGCGGGTACTGCGCCCGCAGGTCCAGCGACACCCCGCGCCACAGCGGCTCCGTGCGGGCCGGAAGCCGCGACACGGCCGAGAACAACAGTCGCAGGTACGGCAGGTACGGGAGGATCTTACTGCGGTCCGGGTTGCGCAGGGTGGCGTTGATCTGTCGGTAGAACGCCGACTCGCAGGTGTACAGGTAGAGGGCGGCGACCTCGTCGACGGACAGGCCGTGGGCCCCGCCGTTCACCTGCGTCTCGCCGAACTGGCGCGACTGCTCCACGTGCCGGTCGAGCCCCGACAGCAGCTTCGCCACCGGCTCGGCGGCCTCGCGGAAGTCCATGAGGGGGGTGTCGAACACGCCGGTGATCGCGGGAAGTACGAGCCCCTCGTCCTTGACGCTGGCGAGCCGCTCGAGGTAGAGCTTGTGCAGCTCCATCGTGGAGGCGATGAACGCCCCCATCCGGTCGGCCATGTCCGCGTCCGTGCCGCCGGCCTGCCCGGTCAGCTTGCTCCACCCCTTGCTGGGCAGCCAGTCGATCTCCTCGGCCCCCAGCGTCCTGAGGGCCGCGTTCACGTCCGCGAAGTGGTTCCCGTCGCAGAAGATGTCACCCTGTGCCGCGGGGTTGGGGTGGTCGATGTGCCGGACCTCCACCTCGGGGTACTTCTTCTCGAGCTGGAGCACGACCTTCTTCAGGTTGCGGGCGTGCGCCCCCCACCACGCGAACACCACGCCCCGGTCCTCTTCGTCGGCGTGCTGCTTCGCCCTCAGGATCTCCTCGACGAGCCTCTCGACGACCGGTTGCCAGAACGCGGTGTGCTGGGCGGTGGACATCGCGCCGTCGCTGCTCGCGGTGAGTGCCGCGTTCAGGAGCAACACGCCCTGCGTGAGCATCGCCTGGAACCACTCCGGCGGCTGCACGGTGTCGTGTTCCTTCAGCAGCGCGCGGATGTCCCCGATCGGCGTCTTCTTGGGGATGCCGTGCTTCCACATCGCTGCGGCCTTGATGATGCAGCGGATGGTGACGACCCTGCCGAACTGGCTGTCGGCCCAGTCGTGGAAGGTGTTGTCGAACATGGCGATGCCGGTGGCGCTCTCGGGCCGCGGGTACGGGTTCTGGCCGAAGACGACGACCTTCCACTTGTGCGGTGGGTTGGGCTTGAGCGCCTGGAAGGTCAGTTCCCGGACGGGTACGACCTTCGGGGCGCGGCCCGGGCCGATGAACGTGGCTGCGGCCGGCTGCGCCTCGATGACCGGTTTCAGGAGCGGCAACCACGGCTCGCCGCCGCCCTTGAAGAGCTCGGCGAGGGCCAGCGAATCGGTCGGGTCGGGGGCGTCGGCGTCGCTCATCGTGGGCTCCTGAGGTGGCGACCCGTGGCGGTGACGGCACGGGTGATCAAGGTGCGGGAGGATTGTGCCGCGCGAGTGCGACAGATGCGTTTTCGGGAAGCGGGACAGCCCACCCGTCGGCGTTCCACCCGGCACTTCGTGCGTCGCCCGGCGCGGTATCTTGATCTACGTCGGACACCGCACTTCCCGCCATCGGAGCGAGCCATGACTGCCGATCTTGAAAAGCCGCTGCTCAAGGTGGTGCTGAAGGACGTCAACGCCAAGGTGGTGCAGGCGTGGCGGGCGGCGTTCGCCGACACCCCCGAGGTCGAGATCCACAAGGGGTCGATCACCAACGAGCACGCCGACGCCTGGGTCAGCCCGACCAACTCGGCCGGCCGGATGGACGGCGGGGTCGACGCGGTCATCAAGCGGCACCTCGGGGCGGGGATCCAGCTACGCGTCCAGCGCGCGATCCGCGATCAGTTCGGCGGGTCGCTGCCGGTGGGAAGTGCCGTGTGTGTGCCGTCCGGGGCGACCAACCCGAAGTTCCTGATCTCGACGCCGACGATGGAGCAGTCGGTGGAGAACGTGAGCGAGACGTTGAACGTGGCGCTGGCGTGCGCCGCCGCGTTCCAGGCGATCCACATGCAGAACGAGAAGGAGCCGGGCAGCATCAAGTCGGTGGTGCTGGTCGGCATGGGCGCGGCCACGGGCCGGGTGGTGCCGCGGGTGTGCGCCAATCTGATGTGGACCGGCTACACCCTGTTCAACGACTACCGCTTCCGGGACTACGACGACCTGCGGAGGACCATCTGTACGCAGCTCGACGGCATCGAGAGCCGTCCCGAGGAGGAGCGGGTACGGGTGACGCCCCCCACGGCACCCGGCTCTCACCGATGACGTCGTGAACGCCGACCCACCCGGCTAGATCCAGCCCTCCTCCCACGCGCGATGCGCGGCCGCGTGACGCGAGCTGACGCCGAGCTTGGTCATGGCCGCGGACAGGTAGTTGCGGACGGTGCCCGGGGCGAGGTGAACGTGCGCGGCGATCTCGTTGACCGAGGCGCCGGCCCGGGACGCGCGCAGCATCTCCAGTTCGCGTTCGGTCAGCGGACAGGCGTCCTCGGTGAGGGCGGACGCGGCGATCTCCGGGTCGACGTACCGCCGGCCGGCCGCGACGTCGCGGACGATCTCCGCGAGCCGGGTGGCCGCCGTGCTCTTCGGCACGAAGCCGCTCACCCCGGCGGACAACGCCCGGCGCAGCACGGCCGGCCGGGCGTGCCGGGTGACCAGCACGATCCGGGTGGGCAGCACGGCCCGGATCTCCTCGGCGGCGCGCAGCCCGTCGGTCGGCGGCATCTCCAAATCCAGTACGGCGATGTCGGGCCGATGTTCCAGAGCCAGGCGCGTGGCGTCGGTGGAGGTCGACGCCTCGGCCACGACCGTGATGTCGGCCTCCAACCCGAGCAGCGCCGCGAGGGCGCCGCGGAGCATCTCCTCGTCGTCGGCGAGCAGCAGGCGGATCATGCCGCACCCACCGGCAGCCTCGCCGCGACGACGAAACGGTCCCCGTCGTGCCGCCAGGTCAGGTCGCCGCCGGCCGCGGTCAGCCGCCCGGCGAGCGTGGCCAACCCGGTGCCGGCCGCCGCGCCGGGCACCTCGACCGCGCCGTCGTTGCTCACCCGCAGGTGGGCCCGGCCGCCGTCGACCCGGTACTCGACGTCGGCCCGCGCGGCGCGGCTGTGGCGCAGCACATTGGTCGTGGCCTCGCGCATCACCAGCCCGAGCAGGTGTCGGTTGGACGCGGACAGGCTCTCGGCGGCCGGCCGCAGCTCCATCCGCGCGTCGATGTCGGCGGCGGTCAGCACCCGGGTCGCGTTGGAGATCTCTTCTTCCAACGTGGTGCGGCGGTAGCCCTGCACCAGGGCGCGGGTCTCCCGCAGCGCGTCGGTGGACAGCCGCCGCACCTCCCTCATCTCGGCGGCGGCCCGGTCCGGGTCGACCTCGGCCAGCCGCGCCGCCAACTCGCTCTTCACCGCGATCACCTGAAGGTGGTGGCCCTGGATGTCGTGCAGGTCGGCGGCGAACCGCAGCCGTTCGTCCTTGACCGCCAGCTCCGCGGCGAGCCGCCGGGCCTGGTGCAACCGGCCCGCGACGTCCCACGCCCACAGCGGACCCAGTGTCGTCCAGGCGGTGAAGGCCGTCAGACCCAGCGGGAACGCCGCCGCGTAGAGCAGGTCACCCTCGCCGGAGCGCAGGCAGACGAGCGTGCCGGGCACCGGGGTGACCGCCAGCGCGCCCGTGACGAGCGCCCGCCGGCCCCGCGCCGACAGGAACGCCGCGCCGATCGCCACCATCATCGCCGGGGCCACCGCCCACAGCCCGTACTCCCGCAGGGCGAGCTGAATCGCGCCCAGCACCGCGGCGCCTGCGCCCCCGGCGATCAGCCATCCGGCGGGCCGGCCCCGCACCACGTCACCGGGCACCGGGATCAGCCGCCGGTTGAGCAGCACCACGCTCGCGACGACGGTGACGGCGAGCGCGGCGCCGCCGACGCTTCGGGCCCAGGCCGGCACGCCGCCGCCCAGCAGCCAGTCGCCGGTGAAGAAGACCAGCATGCTCACCACGGCCCCGGTCAGCGTCCACCAGGTGTACCGGCGAAAGCCCGTGAGCCCCGTCCCGTGCTCGATCGGCTCGTCCACCACGCCGCCATTGTCGCAGTTGACCGGCATGACAGGTGTCATGAGATCTCGTGACGGACCCACGCCCCCACGTGCGGGTTCGGCACTACTGGCGGTCCGTCGCCTCGCCCAGTGTGGACGGTGCAAGTTGACCCCTTGTCCATACCCGGAGGGAGCAGTCAGATGAGGCGCCACTTCGTTCGGCACTACCTGGAGATGGTCGCCGCGATGGTGGTCGGCATGCTGGTCCTCGGCGCGGCCCGCGCCGGGGTCCTCGCCCTCGCCGGCGTCGACCACTCGGCGGCACGGCACCCCGAGATCGCCGCGTTGGCCATGGCCTTCGACATGTCGGTCGGGATGGTCGTCTGGATGCGGTACCGCCGCCACGGCTGGGCGGGCACGTTGGAGATGGTCGGCGCGATGTTCGCACCGGCGATCGTTCTCGCGCCACTGAGTTGGCTGAGCGTCATCTCGGGCGACCAACTGATGATCGCCACCCACGTCGTGATGCTGCCACTCATGCTCGTCGTCATGCTCTGCCGCCGCGAGGAGTACGCGCGATGACCCGCACGATCCGCACCCTGGGCCGGCGCTGGCCCACCCTGCTGGCCCTCGCGTCGGCCGCGCTGAGCCTCGGCGGCGGCGACCGCGCCGGCAAGGTGGCCGGGCTCGGCGAAGTTCTCCTGATCCTGCCCCTGCTCTACCTGGTCGTCGCCAGGGCGGGAAGGCGGGGCCTCTCCTGGCCGGTGCTGGCCGTCTGCGTCCTGCTCATCACGGGCCTGCGGCTGGCGGAGATCCCAGCGACCGCCGTCATCGTCCTGGTCGCTCTGGGCGCGCTGATCTGGAGCGCAATCGGCGGTCACGCGCTGCGGCCCGGCATGATCCGGATCCAGGCGCTGGGCATGCTCGCCTTCGGCGCGCTCGCCCTCCTCGGGCTGGCCGTGGACCCCGACCTGGGCCGCTACCTGGTGGCGGCCGGCTGGCTCTTCCACGGCATCTGGGACTTCGTCCACCTCAAGCTCGACAAGGTCGTGGCCCGCTCGTACGCCGAGTGGTGCGGCGTGTTCGACATCCTGATCGCGGTCCAACTGGTCGTCCTGGGGTAATCGATCTCAGGGTGCCCGCGTCTCGGGGGAGTCCCAGCAGCCCGAGGTGGGCAACCCGATGCCGAGCGGGCGGGGAGAGCGAACCCTCGCCCTCCCCGCCCGCTCGCCGTGGTGTGCCCGTCAGGTGGTGATGGCGATCCCGCTGACCTGCCCGCCGCCGCTCATGGTCAACCACGAGGCGTAGGCGCCCTGCTTGGCGAAGAAGTTGCCGCCGCCGACGAACGCGAACCAGTCCTGACCGCTGACCGCGATGTCGCTGACCTGCCCGCCCCCGGCGATGGTGAGCCATTCGGCGTAGATGCCGTTCTTGGCGTAGTAGTTACCGCTCTGTTGCCAGCCGATCCAGTTGCCGCTGAGTGCGACTTTGGTGGCTCCGCCGCTGTTGACGGCCTGCCACGACGAGTATGCGCCGTCCTTGGCGTACAGGACGC
>NZ_JBIRTH010000008.1:0-262589 GCF_044334565.1 Micromonospora sp. NPDC020750 | reverse complement strand
CTGTCCGCCTCCGGCGATGGTGAGCCACGGGGCGTAGATGCCGTCCTTGGCGTAGAAGTTGCCGTCCTGCAGCCAGCCGATCCAGTTGCCGCTGAGTGCGACTTTGGTGGCTCCGCCGCTGTTGACGGCCTGCCACGACGAGTATGCGCCGTCCTTGGCGTACAGGACGCCGGCGGAGTTGACGAATGCGAACCGGTTGCCGGTTATGGCGATGTCGCGTACCTGTCCGCCTCCGGCGATGGTGAGCCACGGGGCGTAGATGCCGTCCTTGGCGTAGAAGTTGCCGTCCTGCAGCCAGCCGATCCAGTTGCCGCTGAGCACGACCTTCGTGGCTCCGCCGGCGTTGACGGCCTGCCACGACGAGTACGCGCCGTCCTTGGCGTACACCACGCCGGCCGAGTTCACGAACGCGAACCGATCGGGAACCTCATCGGTCGGCGTCAGGTCCTCGAACGCCAGGTTGATGGCAGCGCCCTTGGTGACCGTGCCGCCGCAGGAGTAGGCCGGGGTGATGTTGTACACCGCGCCGTTGCGCCGGATCTCGAAGTGCAGGTGGGGGCCGGTGGAGTTGCCGGTGCTGCCGACGTACCCGAGCACCTGCCCCTGCCCGACCCGCTGCCCGACGGTGACCGCGGGCTGCTGCACCATGTGCAGGTATCTGGTCTGGTAACCGCTGGCGTGGGAGACCGTCACCATGTTGCCCCCGCCGGAGGTCCAGCCGGCGAAGGTGACAGTGCCGGTGTAGGCGGCGCCGATCGCCATCCCGCTGTTTCCCGCGATGTCCACACCGTAGTGATCGCTGTCGGTGCCGCCACACCTGTTCGAAAGCACCCCGGTGACCCGCCCGCCAACCGGCTGGATCATCGCTCCGGCCTGGGCGGACGCCGGCTGGGCCGGTGCGAGCGCAAGTCCGCACAGGACGGCCACGGCTGTCACGAGTGCTCGCAGCCGCCTCCCCGCTGTCTCTCCAGTCACGCTGTGCCCTTCTCGTGATCTTCTCGACATCGATACAACGTTGCGGGTGAATATAGGCGAGTCTGCCTGTGTCCCGGCTGCCGCCCGGCGTCGTGCCGGTGCGAACCTGGACCGGGCCGGTACACCGACCCGACGATCGTGGGTACCGTGCCAGGCTGACCACGACGACAGGAGTGCGGTGGACCAGAAACCACGCCGGACACGGGACCTCGGCATCGCCGTCGGTACCCTGCCGACCGGCCCGCTCAACGCCATCACCGACGTGGCCGACGTCCTGGTCGGTCACGTCACCGTCGATGACGGCGCCGACCTGCACACCGGCGTCACCGCCGTCGTGCCGCGCCGGCTCAGCGCCGGGCACCCGGCGCTTCCGGCCGCGGTGTACGTCGGGAACGGGTACGGGAAGCTCGTCGGCTCGACGCAGGTGGACGAACTCGGTGTCCTGGAATCACCGATCGTGCTGACCGCGACCCTGTCGGTCTTCCGCGCCGCGGACGCCCTGCTCACCTACCTGATGGACCGGGACCCGGCCGGAGTGTCGTTCAATCCGCTGGTCGGGGAGACCAACGATGCCCACCTGTCCGACATCCGCCGTCGCCCGGTGACCGAGGAGCACGTGCTCGATGCCGTCGAGCACGCCTCGGCCGGGCTGCCGGCGGAGGGATGCGTCGGCGCGGGCACCGGCACGACAGCCCTGGGTTTCAAGGCCGGCATCGGCACCTCGTCGCGGCGGGTCGGCGTCGACGGCTCCGTCCATACCGTCGGCGCCCTCGTCCAGTCGAACTTCAGCGGCATCCTCACCGTGCTGGGAGTCCCGATGCCCGCTGCCGAACTGGTGTCGCAGCACGACCGGGAGGAGCCGCCCGGCAACTCGTGCATGATCATCGTGGCTACCGACGCGCCGGTGGACGCCCGTCAGCTCGGCCGGCTCGCCCGCCGGGCCGTGTTCGCCATGTCCCGGGTGGGTGCGGCGTACACCAACGGCAGCGGCGACTACGCGATCGCCTTCACCACGGCACCGCAACCGCAGCAGCCGCTACCCGACGCGATGATCGATCCGCTCTTCGCCGCCGTTATGGACTCGGTCGAGGAGGCACTGCTCAACTCGTTGTTCATGGCCGTGACCACCACCGGTGTGCGAGGCCGGGTGCAGCATGCCGTCCCGCACCACCGCGTGCTCCAGCGGCTCGTCACCGCAGGCCGGGCCGGGCAGCGCCAAGGCCCCGGCGTCGCCGGGCATTAGGGCAGGCTAACCTGTCCCTTGATCGCTGGGAGGGCGCAGCTCGTGTACAGATTTTCCTTCGTTCTCGCAGGGGCCTGACGCTCATGGCCGGCGATGAGATCAGCGGTCGGGTGGTGCTGCGCCGCGCCCTGCGCCGCCAGCGCGGTCGCGTGGCGGCCGGCATCGCGCTGCTCTGCGTCCATCAGGCCACCGAGGCCCTCGTACCGGTCGCCATCGGCGTGATCATCGACCGCGCGGTCGCCACCGGGGACGTGCCTGCGCTGCTGCTCTCGCTCGGCGGTCTCGCCGTCCTCTTCACCGTTCTCGCCTTCGCCTATCGAACCGGCGCCCGCCAGGCGTTCGCCGCCGTGGAGCAGGAGGCACACACCCTGCGGGTCGAGATCGCCGGGAGCGCCCTCGACCCGCGCGGACGCCGCTCGGGCATGCGTGACGGCGAGCTGCTGTCCGTCACCGCCTCCGACGCCGAGCTGTCCGCCCACGTCGTACGGGTCGCGGGGTTCTGCGCCGCCGCGTTCACCGCACTCGTCGTCGCGGCCGTCGCGTTGCTCGTCGTCGACGTTCCGCTCGGGCTCGGGGTGCTCATCGGGGTGCCGCTGCTGGTCGTCGCCCTCCAACGGATGGCGCCGCTGCTCACCCGGCGTAGCGCGTCCCAGCAGGAGGCCCTCGCCGCCACCACCGCGCTCGCCGTGGACCTCGTCTCCGGCCTGCGCGTGCTGCGCGGCATCGGCGCACAGGAACACGCCGCACGCCGGTACGCGGTCGCCAGCAGTCACGCCCTCAAGGTCACCCTGCGGGCCGCCACCACCAAGGGCCTGCACCTCGGGCTCACCACCACCGTCAACGGACTCTTCCTCGCGGCGGTCGCCGGCGTCGCCGGCTGGCTCGCGCTACAGGGCCGGCTCACCATCGGCGAGCTAGTCGCCGTCGTCGGGCTGGCCCAGTTCATCGCCGAGCCCGTGCAGACGCTCGGGTACGGCGTACAGGTGTTCGCCATGGCCCGCGCCTCCGCGGGGCGGGTCGCCCGGGTCCTCGGTGCCCCGCCGCTCACCCGGCCGGGAACCGCCGGGCAGCCGGCCCCGGACCCGTCGCGCCTCGCCCTCGACACGGTCGGGTACGCCGGACTCGACGGAGTGTGCCTGCGGGTCGGCGCCGGTGAGGTCCTGGGCGTGCTCGCCTACGATCCGGGCGAGGCCGAGGCGCTGGTCGCGCTGCTGTCCGGCCGGGTACCCCGGGAGGACTACCGGGGAACGCTGTACGTCGACGGCGTGCCAGCCGAGGAGCTGCACATCGACGCCCTGCGCAGCACGGTCCTGGTCGAGCAGCATGACGTGGCGTTGTTCGAGGGGACGCTGCGTGCCAATCTCGCCGCGGACGCCGGCATCGACGAGACGGTCCTGCGCGCCGCGGTGCGGGCTGCGGCGGCCGAGGACGTGCTCGCCGCGCATCCGCACGGGGTCGACCGCCTGCTCACCGAGCGGGGGGCGAACCTGTCCGGTGGGCAGCGGCAGCGGATCGGGCTGGCCAGGGCACTCGCCGCCGACCCGCCGGTACTGGTGCTGCACAACCCCACCACGGCGGTCGACGCGGTGACCGAGCTGATGGTCGCCGAGGGGTTGGCCTCGGCTCGCGGGGCGGAGGCCCGCGGCACCGTGCTGATCACCAACAGTCCGGCTCTGCTGCGGATCACGCACCGGGTGGCCGTGATCGACCGTGGGCGGGTCGTCGCCGAGGGCTCTCACGACCAACTGCTCGCCAGCGACGCCCGCTACCGGGAGGAGGTCCTGCGGTGACCGACGAGTCGACCACGATCGGCGTTGAATCCAGGCAACTGCTGCCGACGGCCACCGCCCGGCAGACCTGGGCCGCCCTCAGAACGGAGTTCGCCCGGCTGCCCGGGCTCAGCGTCGCAGCCGCCACGTTGCTGGTCGCCGCGGCCGCGACCGGGCTCCTCGCACCCTGGGTGCTCGGTCGCCTCGTCGATGACGTCATCGACGGGTCCGACACGCCACGGATCGTGGCCTGGGCGGGTGTGATCGCGGGCGCGGCGTTGCTCGCCGGGCTCCTCACCGCGGCCGGCGCCGCGGTCGCGGCACGCCTCGGCGAGACCGTGCTGGCGCGGCTGCGGGAGCGGGTCCTCGACCGCGCCCTGCACCTGCCGTCAGCCACGCTGGAGCGAGCCGGGACCGGGGACCTGGTGGCCCGCGCCGGCGACGACGTGGCCGTGGCGACGAATGTGATCAGCACCAGCGGACCCGCCTTCCTCGGCGCGCTGCTGTCCATCGTGCTGACCGCGGCGGGGCTCTTCGCTCTCGACTGGCGGCTCGGCCTCGCCGGGCTGGCCGCAGCCCCCGCCTACGCGTTGGCGCTGCGCTGGTACCTGAAGCGCTCGGTTCCGTACTACGCGCGCGAGCGGGTGGCGACCGGCGAGCGGGCACAGGCGATGGCCGGGGCGCTCCGTGGGTCGGCGACAGTGCGCGCCTACCGGATGGAGGATGCCCACGTCGCCCGGATCGCCGAGCGCTCTGTCGTGGCCCGCGACCTGTCGTTGGAGATCTTCAACTTCCACACGCGTCTTGGGCTGCGGATGAACCGGTCGGAGTTCGTGGGGCTCGCCGCCGTGCTGCTCGCCGGTTTCCTGCTGGTCCGCGACGATCTGGTTACCGTGGGAGCAGCCACCACCGCCGCCCTCTACTTCCACCGCCTCTTCAACCCCATCGGCCTGCTGCTGCTCCAGTCGGACTCCGTGCTGCAGGCCGGGGCGAGCCTCGCCCGGCTCGTCGGCGTCACCTCACTGCCCGGCCCCGCTTCCCCCGACGCCCCCGCTTCCCCCGATGGCCCCGGGCCCGCTCGTCGGGAATGGTCCGCGACGGCAGGGCCGGGCGAGCCCGAGCCCGCGGCGCTGGAGATGGTCATCACCCGGCACTGCTACGACGACGGACCAGTGGTGCTGCGGGACATCGTCCTCCGTCTCGCACCCGGGGAACGCGTCGCTCTCGTCGGAGCGAGCGGAGCAGGCAAGAGCACGCTTGCCGGCATCGCCGCCGGAATCATCGCGCCCACTCGCGGCTCGGTGCGCCTGCGCGGCGTGCCGCTGGCGCAACTGGGGGAGCACCGCGTCCGTCGCGAGATCGCCCTGATCAGCCAGGAGGTGCACGTCTTCGCCGGGACGCTCGGCGACGACCTGCGCCTCGCCGACCCGGACGCCACCGACGCCGAGATAACCGCAGCCCTCGACCTCGTCGGCGCCACCGCCCTGCTCCGTACCCTGCCCGACGGCCTTGCCACGAGCGTGGGGGAGGGCGGACGGCAGCTCACCGCCGCCCAGGCCCAGCAGCTTGCCCTGGCCCGCCTCGTCCTCGCCGACCCCGCCGTCGCAGTCCTCGACGAGGCCACCGCGGAGGCTGGCAGCGCGGGTGCGCGTGACCTCGACCGCGCCGCCACGGCGGCCACCGAGGGCCGCACCACGCTGATCGTCGCCCACCGGCTCAGCCAGGCGGCCACCGCGGACCGCATCGTTGTCCTGGATCACGGGCGCATCACCGAGCACGGCACGCACGGCCAGTTGCTGGAGGCGGGGGGCGGGTACAGCCGGCTGTGGCGTTCCTGGAGCACGCCCGGTCTCGTGGTCCCGCAAGGACGCGAGAGCGAGGAGTACGTCCAGGCGTCGGCGCCGGGGGAGAACTGACCCTCCCGCTCCCCGACCACGGTGTGACGCCACCCGAGGCGGGCCCCGGGTGGGCAGAGGGTGCCTGGCCACTTCACGGCGTGGCCGCGCTTGACCTTGACACAGTGACAAGGTCTTCACTGTGTCAAGGAGGTGGCCCCGATGACCATGCCGGAAGAGGACACGAACACGATGCGAGCTCTCCGGGGGCTGGAGAGCAGCAGCTCGTCGGTGCGGCTGCGGGCAGCGCTGGCGGTCGGCACGACCCCTGACCCGCGGTTCATCGGCAAGCTCATCGAACGATGCGCGATCGAGCCCGATTTTTCCGTGCGCGAAATGCTCACGTGGGCACTCACCCGCCACTCGTCATTGACGACGGTCCCGAAGCTCATCGATGAGGTCCGCTCGGAGCGCGCGCAGGCACGAAGCCAGGCGTTGCACACGCTGTCCAAGATCGGGGATCGGCAAGCGTGGCCGGCGATCACCCGGGCGCTCTTGACCGATGCCGACGACGAGGTGGCGCGGAGCGCCTGGCGAGCAGCCGTCGTACTCGTGCCCGAAGGTGAAGAACCCGAGTTGGCCGAGGTGTTGGCGACACAGCTCGGGCGCGGCGAGCGTGAGATGCAGTTGAGCCTCAGCCGGGCGCTGATCGCGCTCGGTGAGGTGATCATGCCGACCGTGCGCGCCGCGACGGCGGATCCCGATCCTCGCGTGCGTCAGCACGCGATCGCCACGGAACGGCTGTTACACAACCCGGATGCCGGATTCGAGTTCGCGATCGAGGAGGCGAAGCGCATCGTAGCCCTCGGCAGGACCAGCCAGGAGGGGTGAGAGGCAGTGTTGATCGGTGAGGTGGCACGACGGTCCGGGGTCAGCGCCCGCATGCTCAGGCATTACGACTCCCTCGGCCTGGTGCGGCCCACGGGTCGTACCGAGGCTGGCTATCGAGAGTACTCCAGCGAGGACATCCGGCGGATCTTCCATATCGAGAGCCTGCGGTCATTGGGGCTGTCGCTGCGTGAAGTCGGGCGTGCGCTGGATGATCCCGGATTCACGCCCTCGGAGCTCGTCGACGACCTCATCCGTCGGACGCGAGAACGCATCGCGGGTGAGACTGAGCTGCTCACGCGACTTCGTCGGACCGGTGCCGCGGAACCCGCAGACTGGGAGGACGTCCTCCAGATCGTCGCACTCCTCCAGGCATTGGGGTCGGAGAGCGCTGGGAAGCGCCAACGCGCGGCCCTGTCCTCAGTCGTAGAGGTTCCGGTGCCGGTGGAAGCTCTGGTCGAGGCAGCGTTGAGCGAGACGGACCCGAACGTCGCCGGAGCCCTTCGATGGGCTCTGGCGCAATCGGGCGACGGCGGATTGGCACTACTGGCGGAGGGCCTCAGCTCGCCGGTAGCCGAGGTGCGGAAACGTGCCGTCCAGTCCATCGCCGAGATTCGGAACGGTGACGCGACCGCACTGCTGCAGGACGCCCTCACGAACTCCGACATCGTGGTCCGCAGGAGTGCGGCTCTGGCGCTCGGGGCACGTGGAGTCGCCGAAGCGGTAACGACGCTCATCGATATGGTCGTCGGGGAGGCGAACGACGCCGACGCAGCCGACGCGCTGAGCGTGCTGGCGGGTGATCCCGTGTCGGCGGATCAGATCGCCATCAGGCTCGTTGACTGCCTCGCCAACGGCACCGTTGAATCGTCTGCGCGTCGACGGCTGACACAGGCGCTCGCGGATATCCCGGGGAGCACGGCGTCACGTGCCCTCGCGGATCTGTCACATGACGGGGACCGTGCCGTTGCGCTTACCGCGACATACATTCTCAGGCTCCGCAACGCACGGTAGGGGGCGTCAGACGGTCGGCACCACCATCGGAGTGCCGGTCACCGGGTTCGCCATCACGATGCTCGGCAGGCCGAAGACCTCCTGCATGAGGGCCGCGTCCACCACGTCGGCCGGTGCGCCCTGCGCGACGACCCGGCCGTCCTTCATCGCCACGATGTGATCGGCGAAACGGCAGGCCTGGTTGATGTCGTGCAGGACCGCGACGATCGTCCTGCCCTCGTCGCGCAGCCGCGCGAAGAGCGCCAGCAACTCGTACTGGTGGGTGATGTCGAGGAACGTGGTGGGCTCGTCGAGCAGCAGGTAGGGCGTCTCCTGCGCCAGCACCATCGCGATCCAGACCCGTTGTCGTTGTCCTCCGGACAACTCCTCGACGGGCCGTTCGGCCAGGGCGGTGACGCCGGCCACCGCCATGGCCGAACGGACGGCCTCCTCGTCCGCGGCCGACCAGGTGGCGAGCAGGGACTGGTGCGGGTAACGGCCCCGGGCCACGAGCCGCCGGACGACGATGTTCTCCGGGGCGACCAGGCCCTGGGGCAGGAAGCCCACCTGTCGCGCGAACCTCTTCGGGCGGTGGTCGGAGACGTCCCGGCCGTCGAGGCGGACCGTTCCCGACGACGGCGTGAGCAGTCGGACGAACGCCTTGAGCAACGTCGACTTCCCACACGCGTTCGGCCCCACGATGGCCGTGAACGCGCCGTCCGGCACGGCCAGGCTCACCCGCGTCGACACCACCCGCTCCCCGTAGCCGAGCGTGACGTCCTCCGCGGTCAGACGGCTACCCACTCCGTTTCACCTCCATGCCGAGCAACCAGATGAGATAGCAGCCGCCGATCGCCGTCGTGACCACGCCGACCGGCAGCGCGACCGGCGCCAACAGCAGTTGGGCGACGAGGTCGGCGGCCAGGAGCAGCACCGCTCCGGTCAGCGCCGCCGGGGCCAGGGGCACGCCGGCGGCCCGGGCGAGCCGCCGGCCGATCTGGGGCGCGGCGAGGGCGATGAACACGACCGGCCCGGCGACCGCGGTCACGGTGGCGGTGCAGCCCACGCCGGTAAGGACCATCAGCAGCCGGAGCCGACCCAGGCGCACGCCGGTGGTGCGGGCGATCTCGTCGCCCAGTGCCGCCTGGTGCATGGCGTTCGAGAGCACGACGAGCAGCAGCACGAGCAGGGCGACGATGGCGAACGGCAGCCGCACCTCGGCCCAGTCGATGCCGTTGAGCGAGCCGGCGTTCCAGCCGGTCGCGGCGAGTGCCACATCGAGCTCGGCCCGCAGCACGATCCAGGAGTTCAGGGCGGTGAGCATCGCGTTGACGGCGATTCCGATGACGATCAGCCGGAGGCCGCTGAGCCCGGAGTCCAGCGACAGCAGGTAGATCACCGCCGCAGCCAGCAGTCCACCCGTCACCGAGCCCGCCGCGAGCTGCCCGGCGGTGCCGTTCAGCATCGTGATCGCCACCAGGGCGCCGGTGTAGGCGCCCGCGTCGAGTCCGATGACGTCGGGGCTGCCCAGCGCGTTGCGGGTCAGGTTCTGGAAGATCGCTCCGGCGAGACCCAGGGAGGCGCCGAAGACCAGCGCCGCGGTCACCCGCGGCAACCGCCACTCCCTGATCACGAAACCCGACTCGCCGCCGCCGGAGGCCAGGGCGGTGAACACCTCCGCCGGGCTGGCCCAGGCCTGCCCGTAGCAGAGGGCCACCAGGGCGAGGACCGCCGCGACCGCGACGAGCCCCGACGACACGGCGACCGTACGCCGTTCGACCCGGACCACGACCGGCCCCGCCCGCAGCGTCACCGTGCTCACAGCGCCCCCGCACCATAGCGACGGACGGCCCAGATCAGCACCGGGCCACCCAGGAACGCCGTGACGATCGCGACCGGGACCTCGCCGGTGGGCAGCAGGACCCGCGAGCCGATGTCGGCGACGAGCAGCAGGACCGGACCGAGCAGCATCGAGTACGCCATGATCCACGGAACCGAGTCGACGGCCAGCCGCCGGGCCAGGTGCGGAACCATGAGGCCGATGAACGCGATCGGCCCCGCGACGGCGGTGGCGACACCGGTGAGCAGGGTGACGAGCACCAGGACGGTGACCCGGATCCGCGTCACGTGGGCGCCGAGTGAGTGGGCGACGTGCTCGCCGAGGGCCAGGGCGTTCAGCGGCCCGGTCGCGGCCATCGCGGCGACCAGGGCGGCCACGGTCACCAGCACGGGCACGACCAACGGCGTCTGCTCGGTGCCGGCCAGCGCCCCCACCGACCAGAACCGGTACCGGTCGAAGACGTCGGGGAAGGTCAGCCGCAGACCGAGCGAAACGCCCATCAGGACCCAGCTCAGGGCGACGCCGGCGAGGACCAACCGCAGCGGCGAGGTCCGTCCGACGGCGTAGACCACGACCGCGGCGAGGGCGGAGCCGGCGACCGCGAGCACGAGCTGTCCGGCCTGTGACCCGGCTACGCCCGCCAGGACACCAAGGTTGATCGCGAAGCCGGCCCCGGCGGTCACGCCGAGGATGCCCGGCTCGGCCAGCGGGTTGCGGGTCAGCGTCTGGATCAGCACGCCGGCCGCGCCGAGGGCGGCGCCGACGCAGACGCCGAGGATCGTGCGGGGCAGCCGGATGTCGCGTACGACGAGGTGGTCGGTGGTGCCGGCGAAGTCGGTGAGGGCCCGCCAGACCTCGGCCACCGCGACGGACCGGGCACCCACGGCCATGCTCGCGCCCGCCGCGATGACGAGCAGCGCGACGGACACGAGCAGGAGGGCCGTGCGGCGGGACGGATCAGTCTTCAAGCCCGGCAACTCCGCGTTTCCAGTATCCGGTGATCAGCGAGTCGATGTGCTCCCTGCTCCAGGCGCGCAGCGGCTTGACGTCGGTCGCCTCGCCGGCCGCGAAGAGGAAACTCCGCCCGGCCGGGAGGCGCAGCGACTGCACCGTCTCCGCCAGCGCCGAGCGGGCACCCTCGCGGGTGAGCCAGGTCACCGCCACCCCGTCGCGCGGCGCCAGCGGGTAGCCCCGTTCCGCAACGTCGTCGATCTCGACCACGACGTGGGCCGACACGTCGGCGGGGGAGTGCTCCAGCCACCGGCCGACGGCCGGCAGGGCGGTGGTGTCGACCGCGAAGACGTAGTGGTCGTAGTGGTGCGGGAACGCCTTCGCTCCGGGTGGGCCGGCGATCGTGACGTCTTCGCCCACCGCCGCCGAGGCCGCCCAGGTCGAGGCGACGCCGCCGTCGTGCAGCACGAAGTCCAGGTCGATCTCACCGGCGGCGTCGTACCGTCGCACCGTGTACTTGCGGGTGGTGGGCAGCGGGCGCGGCCAGTCGAGCATCCCGTCCGCGTTCGGGACGGGATCGCGACGGGTGCCGTCCGGGTCGGGGAAGACGATCTTGACGTGGTCGTCCGCCTGGTAGGTGTGGAAACCGGCGAGGGCCGGGCCGCCGAGGGTCAGTCGCAGCATCCGTGGGGTCAACTGCTGCCGGGCGAGGACCCGGACGTTACGTACCCCGATCGGATACCCGATCCGCGTGGTGCCGCTGCCCGTGTGGTGGTGGGCCGCGACCCGGGCAGCCGGGTCGCGGCGGTCGACGGTCATCGGTTGAGCAGTGGCGTGAACGCCTTGTCGATCGAGTCGAGGGACTTCAGGGCCGACTCGTACGTCGCCGCCTCCGTGTACTGCAGCGGAAAGACCCGGCCGGCCTTGACCGCCGGCAGGTTCTTCCACAACGCGGAGTCGATCACCTGCTTCACCGCCTCGGCCGGGGTGCCGTCGGGCTGGAGCGTGTACGTGATGGCGTCGGCCTCACCGAGGCTCTCCGGCAGCTCCTCGAGCGAGGGATACTCGGTCACGTCGAGTCCGCCGCCGCCCTTCTTCTTGACCTCGCCGTAGTAGGTCACGCCGACGTCCTGCGCGATGTTGGTGCCCCACGACTTGGCGAACTCCCGGTGGAACGTGCCCTTGGAGATGTCCCCGTAGGCGCCCAGGTGCCCGAACTTCAGGCTGGCGAGCGCGGTGCCGTACTTGGCCTTCAGCTCTGCGGCCTTCTTCTCGTACGCGTCCTTGGCCGCCTCGAAGTGCTCGGTGCGTCCGGCGGCGTCGGCCTGGCGGCGGGACAGCTCGCGCCAGGCGTCCGGAACCGTCGGGCCGATCGCCACGACGGGCGCGATGCTCTCGAGGCGCTTCAGGTCGACGTCGGCGAGCACCGGCTTCGGCACACCGATCACGATGAGGTCCGGCTTGGCGGCGGCGATGGCCTCGTAGTTGGTCTCGGCGGCCGACTCTCCCGCGATCTTGGGCAGCCGGTCGTAGGTGGCGCGGTCCTGCTCGGTCATCATCGCCAGGCCGCGCTTCCAGGTCGAGACTCCCACCAGGGCGGCGTCCGCCTCGATGAGGGCCGGCACCGCATAGCCGGTGGCGACCACGCGCTCGGGGGCGGTGGGGATCTTGATCTCGCCGTTGTCGGCGGAGAAGACGCGGGTTCCGGAGCCGCCGTCGGACTTGGCGGCGGGCTCGGAGCCGGATCCGCAACCGGTCACCACGGCGAGTGCCAGGGCTGCGGCGACGGCCGGACGCCAGTGCTGTCGTACGGACATCTACTGTTCCTTCGAGGGACTACAGGGGTGGCAGCCCCGCTGGGCTGCAAAGCTTAGGCTACCCTTACTGTCGCTTTCGGGATGTCGACGAGAGGTCAACCCATGTCGAGGAGAGGTCAGAGCGTGACTGTCGCGGCCCCACTCGCGGCGGATCCCGTGAGCTGCGAGGAGTTCGGCTACGGTCTCGGCCGGCCCGACGGGATCCTCGTCCTGAGATACCGCTCGGCGGCCCGCCTGGCGTTCGGCGAGAACCGGCAGGACTTCCTGCACCAGCTCTACTGGTCGCCGGACGGCGTGCTCTCCGCCCGCCACGACCGGGGCGTGACCTTCATCGGCCCGGGCGAGGCCTTCTGGGTCCAGCGGGCGGTGACCCACGAGGTGCACGCGGCGGACCGGCAGACCGTCTACCGGATCTGCCTGCGCGAGGTGCCCACCGCCCTCGACGGCCTCCGGGCCGGTGCCGTCCGCATCGACGTCGAAGCGGCGGAACTCGTCCTGACGATCGCCGACCGGGAGTACGACGAGCGCGGCGCGCCCGAGGCCCGCAGACGGATCATGGCCGGGCTCGACCCCCGTTCCCACCCGGCCGATGACGGGCAGGCCGCTGGCTCGGGCGTCGCGGTGACGGTCGCCACGGCGCTGGCGAACGACCCCGGCGACCCCACCCGCCTCGACGAGTGGGCCGAGCGGCTGCACGTCAGCGTCAAGACGCTGCAACGCGACTTCGCCCGCGAGTTCGGCATGTCGTACTCGCAGTGGCGGACCGGCCTGCGGCTGCGCGCGTCGCTGACGCTGCTGCGTACCCGACCGGTCGGCGAGGTCGCCCGCCGCATCGGGTACGCCAGCCCGTCCGCCTTCATCTCCGCCTTCGTCCGCGAGTACGGCTGCACGCCGGGCCGCGCCGCGGCGATGATCCACGCCGGAGACGACGACGCCGCGTCCCTGCTGCTGTCCCGTTCACCCCGATAGCGCAAACCCGGGGCCGTCCACGTCAGCAGCGGCACCGTCGTCCCCGGTCGGGAGCCGTCAGCTCGTGGTGGGGAAGCTCAGGCTGACCGCCGAGGGGGCTCCACTGGGCCACCGGGTCGTGACGACCTTTCCCCGGGTGTAGAAGTTGACGCCCTCGGGGCCGTGCACGTGGGTGTCACCGAACAGGGAGTTCTTCCAGCCGCCGAACGAGTGGTAGGCCATCGGCACCGGGACGGGCACGTTGACGCCCACCATGCCGACGGTCACCGCACGGGCGAACCGGCGTGCCGCCGCCCCACTTCCGGTGAACAGCGCGACGCCGTTGCCGTACTCGCTCGCGTTGACGATGCGCACGGCATCGTCGAAGTTTGCGGCGCGTACGACGACCAGCACGGGTCCGAACACCTCGTCGCGGTACACCTCGGCGTCGGTGCTGACCGTGTCGAACAGGGTCGGGCCGACGAAGAAACCGTCGCGGACGGGTGCCTCACGCCCGTCGACGACCAGGGGGACGCCCGCCTCGGCGGCCCGGGTGACGTACCCGGTGATCCGGTCGCGGGCCTCGGCGGTGATGACCGGTCCCATCTCGCTGCTCTCCGCGTCCCCAGGTCCGACGCGTACGCGCCGTGCCTGCTCGGTGAGCAGGGACACGAGCTCATCGGCGGCGGAGCCGACCGCGACCACGGCGGAGATCGCCATGCACCGTTGCCCGGCCGAGCCGTACGCCGCGGCGGTGATCTGCCTGGCGGCGTCGGCGAGATCGGCGTCGGGAAGCACGACGGCGTGGTTCTTGGCGCCACCGAGTGCCTGGACCCGCTTGCCCGAGGCGCTGGCCCGCTGGTGGACGTAGCGTGCGACCGGCGTGGAACCGACGAAGGACACCGCGGCGGTGTCGGGATGGTCGAGCAGCCGGTCGACGGCCTCCTTGTCCCCGTGAACCACGTTGAACACGCCGGCCGGCAGCCCGGCCTCGGCGTACAGCTCGGCGATCAGGTTCGACGGGGAGGGGTCACGCTCGCTGGGTTTGAGGATGAAGGAGTTGCCGCAGGCGATGGCGATCGGGTGCATCCACAGGGGGACCATGATGGGGAAGTTGAATGGCGTGATACCGACGCACACGCCGAGCGACTGCCGGAACGTGTACGAGTCGACGCCGTTGGACACCTGGTCGGAGTAGCTGCCCTTGAGCAGCTGCGGGATGCCGCAGGCGAAGTCGATGACCTCCCGGCCACGGGTCACCTCTCCACGTGCGTCGTCGAGGACCTTGCCGTGCTCGGCGGTGATCATGCGGGCCAGGTCGTCGGTGTGCTTCTCGACCAGGTCGCGGAAGGCGAAGAGCACCTTCGTCCGGGCGGTCAGCGAGGTCTCCCGCCACGAGAGCCACGCCTGCGCCGCGGCGGCGACAGCCGTGTCGACCTCTGCGGAGCTGGCCAGCGGCACCGTGGCCTGCGGCTGGCCGGTGGCGGGATTCCAGACGGAGGCGGTGCGGCCCGACAGGGGTTGTGTCGGCTTGCCGTCGATCCAGTGCTCGATGCTGCGCATGGTGTTCCTTTCCTAACTGAGGCTGACCGGGGCCCGGGCCGGCGACAGCACCCGGACGGATCCGTCAGAGGTTCAGGGTGAGGCCGGCAGTGGCGAGGAGGACGGGGCAGGAGCTGTGCCGGGCGGCCTCGGCCAGCAGGTCGGCGACCCGATCCCGGTGCCAGGGCCGGATGTGGGTGAGCACGAGGAGTTGAGCTTCGGCCCGGCGGGCGAGCCTGCCGGCGTCGCCGGCAGTCAGATGGTTCGGTACGGGCTCGTCGTCGAAGCCCGACGCCTCGGCCAGCACGACGGCGCATCCGTGGGCCAGCTCGTCGAGGGCGTCGCAGGGTGCGCTGTCGCCGGTGTAACACAGCTGGTCGTCGAGGCGGACAGCCCAGTTCTCCACCTGGTGCCGACCGACAGCGGTACGTACCCGGTACGGGCCGATGCGTTCGGGTGCGGGCCCGAACGTGAGCTTCCGCTGGGCGGGAAGCCGCTCCGCCAACCGGCTCTCGACGGCGGCCGGCCCGTACACCGGCAGCGACCCGGCGTCGCCCGCGGCGGATCGGAGGTAGGCCAGTGCGGTGAGGTCGTCGCAGTGGTCTCCGTGCGCGTGGGTGACGAAGACGGCGTCGAGCGCGGTGACGGGGGCGTACCGCTGCAGCGGCCCCACCGCCCCGGTGCCCAGGTCGAGCAGGAGCCGCCAGCCGTCCTGTTCGACCAGGTAGCAGGAGCACGCCGCGTCCGGGCCGGGCGCGGAGCCCGAACAGCCGATCACGGTGAGCCTCATTCGGCGGCCGGGGCGGTGGCGATGGCGACGACGTCGGCGACGGCGCCTTCGAGGCAGGTGCCCGCCACCGCGGAGGCCGCGGCCAGGACCTCCGGGTGTCCGTCGCCGACCGCCACGCCGAATCCGCTGGCCCGCAGCAGGGGCACGTCGTTGGGGTTGTCACCGACGGCCGCGACCTCGGCCAGGGCCACCTGCTCGTGCTCGGCGAGCCAGCGCAGCGCGACGCCCTTGTCCACGCCCGCGGGGAGCAGTTCCACGTAGGTGGCCTCGGACATCACGACGGTCACCTCGGGGGCGGCCCGGTGGGCGACCGCGGCGATGCGGTGCGCGGCGTCGGTGTCGGCGCACAGCAACATGACCTTGCTGATGCCGTCGATGTCGCGCCAGCTCTCGATGTGTTCGACGGTGACGCGGTCCCGGGCGGCATAGGTGTCGACCCAGGCCGGCCGGTACGTGGCGAGGGCCCGTTCACCGACGAACGCGACGGCGGCGACGTCGGGCGGAAGCGCCTCGACCAACGCGCGGACCGCCGTCCACGTCGTCTCGTCGAAGCGGCTCGCGTGCAGCACCTCACCGGTGTGCAGGTTGGCGATGAGCGCGCCGTTGAGCAGGATCGCCGGTCCGGTGAGACCTAGTTCGTCGTAGTAGCGCCGGCACGAGGCGGCGCTGCGGCCGGTGGCGATGACGACCTGGCCGCCGGCGCTGCGGAATGCCTGTAGGGCCGCGCGGCTACGCGGGACCATCGCGAGGTCGCGGTCGACCAGTGTGCCGTCGAGGTCGGTGACGATCCAGCGGTACCGCAGTGCGGTACCCGGGCCCAGGCGGGTGTCGGAGCTGGTCATGTCAGCGGCACCGCCCGGTGAGTGTCGGCGAACACCTCGATAGCGGTCGATCCGGCCGGGTCGAGCGTGCCGACGGTGGCGAAGTAGCCGCGCTCGCGCCATGCCGCCTGGTCCGTCTCGACGTCGTTCGGGCGCAGGCCGAGGTAGTGGCCGCCGGCGGCGGTCACCAGCAGCGAGCCGGCCGCGACATCCCAGCTGCTGACACCGATACCGAGTGCCGCGTCCGCCCAGCCGGTCGCGACATGCGCCAGGCTCAGCGCGGCGCTGCCGATGCGACGCAGCGTCTGGTACTCGATGATGAGGTCGGTCTGCCGTCGCACCGCCCGCTCGGGCGCGGCTCTGATCTCGCGTGCGCTCGGGTAGCTGGTCAGCAGCAGCGCCTGCTGCTCGCTGGCGGCGCCGACGCTGGCCAGCGGCTGTCCGTTGTGCCAGGCCCCGGCGAGCGTGGCGGTGAACAGGTCGTCGCGTAGCGGGTCGTAGATCGCTCCGGCGACGACCCGTCCGTCGACCACCGCACCGATCGAGGTGCAGAAGAAGGGGAGCCCGTGGGCGAAGTTCGCCGTGCCGTCGATCGGGTCGACGTGCCATTCGACGCGACCCTCGCCGACCGCGCCGCCTTCCTCGCCGACGATGCGGCTGTCCGGCTCGGCGTTGAGCACAATGTCGCGGATGCGCGCCTCGGCCGCCTTGTCGTGCACGGTCACGGGGTCGTGCCGATCGCGCTTGTAGTCGACCTCGGGTCGGGAGCGGAACGCCCCCCGGAGCATGTCACCGACTGCGGTGGCGGCCTCGGCGGCCACCTCCGCCAGCTGGGCGGAGCGGGTCACGTCGATCGTGGTCATTCTTGCCTCTCGTCGGTGAGGGTGAGCAGCCGCAGCAGTTCGGCTGGGTCGTCGACGACCGCGTCGGGCGTCTGGGCGACGACGAACGGCAGGTCGTGGGTGGAGCGGGCAGTCATCAGGACGGTCACTCCGACCCCGGCCCGGCGGCCGCAGACGACATCGCGGTCGAAGTTGTCGCCGACGTACCACGCGTCACTGGGCGCGACCGCGAGCGCGCGGCACGCCAGGCGGATCATTTCCGGATTGGGTTTGCGGATGCCGAGCTCGTCGCTGTACAGCTGCAACGCCAGGTCCTTGTCGAGGCCGGCCTGGGCGAGCCAGTCCCGGTGCACGATGCCCGACATCGCGTTGCTGACGATCGCCACCGGGATGTCCCGCTCCCGCGCGCCCCGGAGCAGATCCTCGATGCCGTTGCGGGCGACCCGCGTCGAGCGCAGCTCACCCTGGCGTCGGCACAGGAACCACGCCTGGCTGGTCACCAACGCGCGCGCCTGATCGGGCCAGTCGGCGGCGACGAACTCCGACCAGAACACCCGCCAGGTCAGCTCGGCCGGCGCGGACAGTCGCGACATCGCGTTCTTCCACGCGGAGTCGGCGGCGGCGGCGGCCCGGACGTCGCGGACCACGTCGTCGATGGTCAGCTCGGTGCAGCCGGCCGCGCCGAGCATCGCGACGACCTCGGTGGCGAGGTCGGTGACCCAGGTGTCCCGGCGTGCGGTCTGCACGACGACGCCACCGAAGTCCAGCAGCAGCGCGCGGGGCCGCGGCAGCCGTGCGGCGATCACCGGCCGGACCCGGAGGCGACGGCCGGCCCGGCGGCGGGACGCTGTCCGGTCCGCTGTTCGCTCAGGAACTGGTCCCAGCCGGTCATCCGGCGGCCGTCGGCATCGAACACGTGCAGGTCGGCCGCGGCGGCCCAGAGGGTCACCTCGGCGCCCGGCGTCGTCTCGATCTTCCGGTAGGACTGGACGTACAGCGGTTCGCCGTGGCACCGCAGCTGCACGGTCCAGGCCGAGCCGGTGGGCAGGACCGTGTCGACCACGGCCGGCGCCCGCCAGACGCCGTCGGGAACATCGGCGTCGGCGTGCGCGATGTTGAGTGCCTCGGGCCGGACACCGCCCGTTCCGTCGGTGGGCGGGCGGCCGACCCGGGCTGCCACGTAGTCCGCCACGGTGGCGCCGGGACCGGCCACGTCGGCCGACCCGAACGGCATGGTGTTCATCGGTGGGCTGCCGACGAACTCAGCCACGAACACGCTTGCCGGCCGTTCGTAGACCTCCATCGGCGTGCCGGTCTGCTCGACGACTCCCTCGTTCATGACGGTGACGTGGGTGGCCATCGTCATCGCCTCCAGCTGGTCGTGGGTGACCAGGACGACGGTGGCGTGCGAGCGCTGGTGGATTCTCTTGATCTCGGCGCGCATCTCGAGGCGGAGCCTCGCGTCGAGGTTCGACAGCGGCTCGTCGAGCAGCATGACCTCCGGGTCGACCGCGAGCATCCGGGCCAGTGCGACCCGCTGCTGCTGGCCGCCGGAGAGCTGCGAGGGGTAGCGGGCAGCGTATTCGGCGATGTGCAGCATCTCCATGGCCTCGGCGGCGCGCTGTGCCCGTTGCGCCGTGGGCGTCTTCCGCATCATCAGCCCGAACTCGACGTTGCGGGTCACCGTCATGTGCGGCCACAGCGCGTAGCTCTGGAACACCAGCCCCATGCCCCGCTTCTCGGGTGGCACGAAGAGGCCCTGCCCCACGGAGTCCAGCAGCCGTGAGCCGACCCGGATATCGCCCCTGGTGGGCTGCTCGAGGCCGGCGATCATCCGCAGGGTCGTGGTCTTGCCACAGCCGGACGGGCCGAGTAGGCACATGAAGCCGCCGTCGGGGATGGTCAGGTGCAGGTCACGCACCGCGTACTGGCCGGCGACGTAGCTCTTGTCGACGCCGATGAGTTCGATGTTCGGCATGTTCAGCCTCCCAGGCCCGTGGCGAGGTTGCTTCTGGTGGCCCGCTGGGCCAGGTAGGTGACGGTGAACGAGAGCGCGGCGATGATGAGTACCGCCGCGTTGGCCTGCTGCCGATATCCGAAGTCGACCAGGTTGATCGACAGGGTGGTCAACAGGGGCGTGCTCGCTGTCGTGAGCATGATGACGATCGACAGCTCTTTGAGCCCGGAGATGAACGGCAGCAACACGCCGGTGGTCAGCGCGCCCTTCTGGATGGGCAGCACGATCCGGCGCAGCCGGGTGAGCCAGCCGGCGCCGGCCACCTGGGCCGCCTCCTCCGGTTCGCGGCCCAGCTGCATCATGGCGGAGATGCCGGACCGCGACGAGTACGGCAGGTGGGTGATCGCCATCACCACGACCAGCAGGAGGGTGGTGCCGTAGAGCGCCGGGATCGGGCCGCGCGGGACGGCGAACAGCGTCAGGTAGGCGGCGGCGAAGGCGATGCCCGGCACCAGGTAGGGCAGGAACGAGACCTGCCGCAGAGTGCCCGACAGCCGGCGGCTGGGCGAGCGGGCCACCACGTACCCGACCATCAGCCCGACGAGGCCGCAGACCAGGGCCGCCATGCCGACGATGCGCAGGCTGTTCCACATCGCCTCGTAGAGGTCATCGCTGCGCAGCAGGCCGTGCGGGAAGCCGACCGCCTCCGGGATCGACTCGGCGGTCCAGAACTTCAGCGTGAAGTTGTCGGCACGGAACACGCCTGGCGCGTAGGTCACCGTGGACAACGCGAGGGTCGCGAGCGGCACGACGACGCTGGTGACGAACACGGCCATGGCGAGGCCGTAGGCGGGCCACCGCCAGCGGCGCAGGTCGGTGGCCCGGTCCATGCTGCCCTTGCCGCCGATGGTGACGAACCGGCGTTGTTCACGAACCAGGCGCATGTCGATGAGCACGACGAGCACCCCGAGCAGGACGATGACGGCGGCGATGACGGCGGCCACGCCGGGGGCCCGGGTGTGGATGCTGCGGTACAGGCTGGTCGACAACATCGCGTAGTCGGTGGGCAGGCCGAGGATGTACGGGGTGCCGAAGGTGCCCAGCACCCGGCCGAGGACGAGGAGCACGGCGGAGGAGAGCGAGGGCAGCAGCAGCGGCAGGACCACGTGACGCATCCCCTGGCTCCTGTTGGCGCCGAGCACCCGCGCGGACTCCTCCAACTGCGAGTCGATGCGCCGCAGCGCGTTGCCGAACAGCAGGAACACGAACGGGTAGTAGTGCAGGCCGAGGGTGACGATGATCGGCACGGCGCCGTACGCGAGCCAGTCGGGGGTCTGGACACCCCAGGTCTCCAGGAAGCCCGGGGTCCCGCCGGACCGGCCGTTCTTGAACAGGGTCAGCCAGGCCAGGGCGAACGTCCATGACGGCAGCATGTACGGCACGACGAGGGCGCCGGCGAGGAACTTGCGGCCGGGCACGTTGGTTCGGGTCACCAGCCACGCCATCGAACCGCCGAGCACCACGGCGAACACGACCACGCCGAGCCCGACGACCACGGTGTGTGACAGCGGCTCCCAGAACAGGCTTGCGCTGATCGGTGACCGGAACACCCGCCACAGGTAGTAGCCCGTGAGCGATCCGGCCGGTGCCCCGGCCCGGCTGTCGTCGCCGAACTGCACGCGTGCCGCATCCGACACGATTGCCACCAGAGGCGCGATGACCAGGTAACCGAAGATGAGCACGAGGGCAATGCCGATGAGGGTGGTCGGTTCGGCGAGCAGGACTCGTGCCCGGTACCGTATCCGGCCCCAACGGCTGGCCGGCGTCTGCGTGGGCGGCGGCGCTGGCGGTGCCGGGCGGTCGATGACTGCCATCTTGAGTGTCTTGTCCCTTCAAGCAGAGCCATGGTGCCCACCGATCGTGATGACTCGGTGGGCACCCGCCGGATCAGTTGTGCTGCACGCGCCAGAAGTCCTGGACGGGTTGGGTGTTCTGGTAGTCGTCGAGCAGGCCCTTGGGGTCCATGGCGAACAACTGCGTACCCCAGTCGGTGAGGCCCTTCGGGTTGCCGTCGCTGGGCGGCACGGCGGTGCTGCCCGAGACGCCGCCTTCCTCCATCTCGTGCTTGATGCCCTCCTGCGTCATGACGAAGTGGACGAACAGCTTGGCGGCGTTGGGGTGCTTCGTCCCGGTGGCGATCGCGACGTACTTGGAATAGGAGAACCCGACCCAGGGGCTCAAGCCCTCGCAGACGGCCATGTTGTAGCCCTTGCCCTCGACGTCGCGGAACTTCGCGATCGACACCAGGCCGATGCGACCCTCGGTCTGCTGCGGCGCGGCGACGGCGGCGGCGATGTTCTCGTCCTCGCTGTTGATGATCGGCTTGTTCTTCGCCAGCTTCTTGACCCACTCCCAGCCGGCGTTCTTCTCGGTCGTCTGCAGGGCCTTGCCGGTATGCCGCTGGTAGGCGTCGGCGAGCGGTGCGGCGCCGTGGCCGGCGCTCTGGCTGAGCCACTGCACGATGGTCGCCTTGCCCAGCGGATCCTGTAGCAGCACCTTGCCGCGCCAGCTGTCCTCGGTGAGTTCCCAGACGTTCTTCACCGGGCAGCCGTTCGGGTAGATCTTCGGGTTGTACACCCAGACGTTGGCCTTCGACAGCACCAACAGTGGGTTGCGGTTGGTCTCCGGGATGTCCTTGACCAGATCCGGCGGCAACCACGTGTAGACGACCTGGCGGGGCAGCAGCTCGCCGGCCAGCAACGGGCCGTCGGAGAAGAGGGTGAGGTCGACGGCGACGTTGCCGGCCTCCTTCTCCCGGACGAGCTTCTCGGCGGTCTTCTGGGTGTCGGACTTCACCCCCTCCGCCTTGATGCCGTACTTGGCGGTGAATGCCTCGGCGACCTTCTTGATGTCGCCGGTCGAGTCGTAGACGAGGACGCTGCCCTCCTTCTTCGCCGCCGCGACGAGGGCGTCGAGGTCGAAGGAGGCGTCGACGGAGGCGGACGGGAGCGCACCCTGCTGTTCGGTTCCGCTGGACGGGGCGCAGGCGGCGGCTGCGACGAGCGCGGCGATGCCGACTGCGGCAGCGGCAAGGCGACGGGTGGGACGGATCGGAGTCGTTATATGGCGGCTGTCCACGTGCGCGAACCTCCTCGGTGGCGGAGCATGCGGGTGAGAGCCTTCTCGTCCGTCGGATGTGGTGAAGACGCATCGCATCCGCGGAGTGTCCTGAGCGTAATACGGCGGCAATCTTTGTCAAGACATATGTACATCAGCCCTTCAGACGATTCGCTTCAGCATCGCGTCGGCCAGCGCGTCGCAGCACTCGGCCAGCCGAAGGCCGACGACGTCGATGCGACGCAGCAGCTCACGCTGCCGCAGCATCTCGGAGGTCACGTCCCCGGCCAGCAGCTGCCCGATCGCCTCCTGGTACACGCGACGCACGACACCGGCCCGCTTCCGTACGGCCAGGACGAGGTCGGCGACGTCGGTCGGATGGTCGACCAGCTGCTGAAGGGCGCGGCGCAGCAGCGCGAGCCCCTCCCGAACGGCGACGAGCGCCGGCACGGCGGCGTCCACGGTGGGCGCGCCGAAGAGGTCGTTCTCCCGTACGAAGTCCCGTAGGTTGTCCAGCACGTCGTCGATCGACCGGGAAAGCCGGAACAGGTCCTCGCGGTCGATCGGCGTGGTGAGCGAGGCGGCGAGCTCGATGACGAGTTGCCGCCGGTGGTCGTCGCCGGCGTGTTCGATGTCGCCCATCCGGGCCCGGCCCGTGGCCGACGGCACGGCCCTGGTGACCACGTCGACGGCCAGGTCCACCGCCTCCTGGTTCTGTTCGAGCTGGCGCAGCATGATGCCGACGACCCGATGGTGGGAGCGACCGGCGAGGTCGTCCACGATCCGCCAGAGCCGGCGCAGCCGACGGCCGGTCACCGGAGCCCTCGCACGGTCAGCCCGGCCACCGCCGCTATGCCGAAGCTGGCCGGCAGGGTCACCAGCCACGAGATCAGGATCGGCACGGCGTACTGCCAGCGGACCCGGCGTGCGCCCTGGCTGGCGCCGACGCCGACCAGGCCGGCCGCCACGGACTGGGTCATGCTGACCGGCACACCCAGCCCGGCGGTGCCGAACACCGCCGCGGACGAGGCGATCTCGGCCGAGACGATCTGCCACGGACGTGGCGGGGACAGGCTGAACGTGGCACCGCGCGACATCCGCCGCAGGCTCGTCAGCGCCCCCGCGGCGAACAGCACCGCCACGACGGACAACACCGGCAGCGACAGTTCGGGTGAGCCGTGGACGGCGGCGACGGCGACCGCGGCGACCGCGAACATCTTCTGCCCGTCGTTGGCCGCGTAGGCCAGACACTGGCAGCCGAACGCGCCGATGTGCGCCAGCCGGACCGTGGCCGATGCCCGCCCGGTGGTCGGGACCCGCTGGGCCAGCACGCCGAGCAGATAGCCCAGCAGCCCACCGACGAGGGGCGCTGCCGCGCCGATGCCGAGCATCGTCGCAAGAGTGCTCCACGACGGCATGAGCCCGAGCCCGAGTCCGGCGCCCGCCAACCCACCGATGATCGCCAGGGTCACGCTCGTCGGTACGCCCCGCCACGTCAGCACCAGGACCAGTGCGACCGCCGCCGCCACGCCGATCACGACGATCGGCTGCCCGCCGCGATCGCCGGAGGCGATCAGCCGGCCGGTGAACGCGTGCGCCACATCCAGTCCGAAGAGGCGGGGACCGGCGACGATGGCGGCGAGAAGAAGTCCGAGCATGGCGATGCCGGCGACCTCGCGGTGGCGTAGGGCGAGGGCGAGCAACGCTCCGCCGTCGTTGGCTCCGCAGACGAAGACGAACACGGCGGCGAGCACGGACAGCACGACGCTCACAGACCTGACCAGTGGCCGCGTTGCGTCGCCTTGCGCTCCACGTACCGCTGCCTGGCCGGCGGGCCGTCCGGCGTGGTCGACACCGCGGCCACCGGGACGTCCCACCACGTGTCGTTGGCCGGGCTCCCCGGCCCGCCGAGCTCGGTACGGACGTGCACGACGGTGGTGGCGGCGGCGGCGCGCGCCTTCACCAGCGCCGCGCGGACCTCGTCGAGGGTGTCCGCGGTCAGGACGTCGGCGCCCAGACTTGCCGCGTTCGCGGCCAGGTCGACCGGCAGCGGCTGTCCGTCGAAGCGGCCGGAGGCAGGGTCGCGGTATCGGTAGACGGTGCCGAACCGGGCACCACCCACCTGCTCGGACAGCGCCCCGATGGAGGCGTAACCGCCGTTGTCGACCAGGACCACCACCAGCTTGAGTCCCTCCGCCACGGCGGTGACCAACTCCTGCGCCATCATCAGGTAGGAGCCGTCCCCGACGAGAACGAAGACCTCGGCGTCCGGCTGGGCCAGCTTCACACCCAGGCCACCGGCGATCTCGTAGCCCATGCAGGAGTAACCGTACTCGACGTGATATTGCCGGGGACTCGCCGGCCGCCACAGCTTGTGCAGGTCGCCGGGCATGGAACCGGCCGCGCAGACGACCACGTCGGCCGGGTGGGCGGCGTCGTTCACCGCGCCGATGAGCTGGCTCTGGGTGAGGGGGCCGGGCCCGGGGCGGCGGGCCTCGTCGACGGCGTCGTCCCACCGGCGGGTCAGGGTCACGGCCAGCTTCCTGCGCTCCTCGCTCACCTGCCAGCGCGGCAGCGCCGCGTCGAGTGCCCGCAGCCCTTCCCGCGCGTCCGCGACCAGGCTGACCGCGCCGAGCTTCGCCGCGTCGAAGGCAGCCACGTTCAGGTTGACGAACCGCACCGACGGCTCGGCGAACAACGACCGCGAAGCGGTGGTGAAGTCCGCGTAGCGGGTGCCGATGCCCAGCACCACGTCGGCCTCGGCGGCGAGGGCGTTGGCGGCCGTGGATCCGGTCACGCCGATCGGGCCGACCGCGCACGGATGGTCGTGGGGGAGCGCGCCGCGGCCGGCCTGGGTCTCGGCCACGGGGATGCCGGTGCGTCGGGCGAAGGAGGCGAGCTCGTCGTTGGCGTCGCTGTAGGTCACGCCGCCGCCGGCGACGATGAGCGGGCGGCGTGCCCCGCGCAGGGCCTGCGCCGCTCGGGCCAGCGCGGCCGGCTCGGGTACCGGGCGCGGCACGTACCAGGTCCGCTCGGTGAACAGCTCGTCCGGCCAGTCGTACGCCTCGGCCTGCACGTCCTGCGGCATGGCCAGCGTGACCGCTCCGGTTTCGGCCGGGTCGGTGAGCACCCGCATCGCGGCGAGCAGCGCCGCCGGCAACTGTTCGGGGCGGTTGATGCGGTCCCAGAACCGCGACACCGGCCGCAGCGTGTCGTTGACCGACACGTCGTAGGAGCGGGAATCCTCCAACTCCTGAAGGACCGGATTCGCCACCCGGGTGGCGAAGATGTCCCCGGGCAGCAGCAGGACCGGCAACCGGTTGACGGTGGCCAGGGCGGCGCCCGTGACGAGGTTGGTGGCGCCCGGCCCGATCGAGGTGGTGCAGGCGAACGTCGACATCCGGGCGGTCATCCGTGCGTAGGCGACTGCGGTGTGGACCATCGCCTGCTCGTTGCGGCACTGGTAGTAGGTCATCCCCGGGTCGCCGTCCAGCTCGGCCTGCCGCAGCGCCTGGCCGAGCCCGGCGACGTTGCCGTGGCCGAAGATTCCGAAACAGCCGGCGATCAGCCTGTGCCGTCGCCCGTCACGCTCGCTGTACTGGTTGGCGAGGAAGCGGATGGTCGCCTGCGCCACGGTGAGTTTCATGCGCCGGTCCTCCCCAGATAGGTCGTCATCGGTACGCGTGGGTCGATCGGCTGGCCGGACCAGGAGCTACGGATCCACCCGTGGGCGGGGTCGTCGGCGCAGGCCATCGACCGCTCGGTGGCCGGGCCGGCCAGGACGTTCAGGTAGTAGAGGTCGTAACCGGGGGCGGCCATCGACGGCCCGTGGTAGCCGTTCGGCACCAGGACGACGTCGCCGGCACCGACCTCGGCCAGCACGTCGGTGGTGCCGTACACCCGCTGGTAGGCAAGGCCGCGCGTCTCGAAGTAGTAGATCTCTTCGAGAACCGCCTCGCCGGGAGTCTCGGTGTCGTGTTTGTGTGGCGGGTACGACGACCAGTTCCCGCCCGGGGTGAGCAGTTCGACGGCGACGAGCCTGTCGCAGTCGAAAGCGTCCGGGGCGCAGAAGTTGTTCACCTGGCGGCTCGCCGTCCCTGCCCCACGCACCTCCACCGGCACCTGCTCGGCCGGGCCGTAACGCGGGGGCAGCCGGCGCCCGGCCCGCGCCGACGGCAGCGCGAACCGCCCACCTGTCGTGCTGGACACCTCCACCCGTGCCCCGATCGGCAGGTAGCAGAAGTCGCTGACCCGGTCGAAGACGCTGGCTCGGCCGACGAGCTCGAACCGCGTCCCGTCGCAGTCGACCACTGCCGAACCGGTCAGCGGCAGCAGCAGCATCTCGTCGTCGCCAGTGGTGAAGACGCGCGTCTGACCGGGCTCCAGGTCCAACACCCGTAGCCCGCAGTAGGTCCAACCGGCCACTTCCGGTGTCACCTGGACGGTCCACCCAGATGTCGTCGTGGCGCCCCGAGGAATGTGCATCGCGGTCACCGCCTTCACAGCAGGGCGGTGGCCGCGTCGACGGCGGCCGCCACATCGTCGCCGGCCGGGTAGAGCAGCGCTCGTCCGGCGACCAGTCCCCGCACGCCGGGCAGTTCCAGCGCCTTCTGCCAACCGGCGTAGGCCTGTTCCGGCGGCGCCTCACCACCGAGCAGCAGCACGGGCAGCGTGGTGGCATCGAGGACCCGGTCCATCTCCTCGACGACCGGGATCTTCAACCAGGTGTACGCCGAGGTCGCGCCGAGCGCCTGACCGATGCTGATCGCCCGGATGAGCGCCTCGGGGCGCTGGTCGAGCTGCGTCCGGCCGTCGACCCGGCTCACCGGCAACGGCTCGACCATCGCCATCAGGCCGCGCCCGGCCAGCGCCGTAACCGCCCGGCCGCACGCCTCCAGGGTGTTGACCGTGCCGCGGTCATCGAAGTCGATGCGGCACAGCATCTTGCCTCCGTCGAAGTTCATCGCGGCGATCGTCTCGGCGTCGTAGCCGGTGAACCGGTCGTCCAGCTCGAACGCCGAGCCGGTGATGCCGCCACGGTTCATCGATCCGATGACGAGCTTGTCGTGCAGGACGCCGAGGAGCATGAGGTCCTCGACGATGTCGGCGGTGGCGAGCACACCGTGCACGCCGGGGCGGGTAAGCGCTACGCAGAGCCGGTCGAGCAGGTCGGCCCGGCTGGCCATCGCGTTGGCCCGGTCCCGGACCCCGATCGTGCCGCGGGCCGGGTGGTCGGCGGCGATGATCATGAGCCGCTGGTCGCCCCAGTCGGACAGCCGTCGCCGGCCCTGTGCGGACTCCGCGACCACCGCGGGCCGGCTGGCGCGGCGCCGGACCAGGTCACCGATCTGGGCACTGGCATCAGACATCCGGATTCTCCCCGAGCAGGGCCGACACCTCGTCGGCATTGGGCATGGCAGCGGAGCAGGCCAGCCGGGAGGCGACGATGGCGCCCGCCGTGCTGGCGTACCGCAGGGTGTGACGCAGCGGCCAGCCGGCGAGCATGCCGTGGCAGAGCGCGCCGCCGAACGCGTCGCCGGCGCCCAGGCCGTTGACCACCTCGACCGGAGTGGGTGGCACCCGTACCCGCTGGCCGTCGGCCGTGCAGCCGAGCACTCCCTCCGGTCCGAGCTTCACCACGGCCAGGGCGACACCGAAGTCGAGCAGCGCCTGCGCGGCCCGCTCCGGATCATCTTCACCGGTGGCCACGGCGCACTCCTCACGGTTGCCGACAGCTACGCTCACCGCCCCACTGGCGAGCGCGGCCCGGTAGTGCCCGGTGGCCTCCGCGGCCGAGGACCAGAACATCGGCCGATAGTCCAGGTCCAGCACGGTCGGTCCGCGGCGATGGGCGAGCACCGCGTGCAGCGCGGCGCGGCTGGGCTCGGCACACAGGCCGGTGCCGGTGAGCCAGACGATCCGCGCCGCGCCGAGCGCGTCCAGGTCCAACTCCTGCGCGGCGATCTCCAGATCAGGAGCCTTGGGTTCGCGGTAGAAGTACAGCGGGAAGTTGTCCGGCGGGAAGATCTCACAGAAGGTGATCGGCGTTTTGAGGAGCGGCACCGACCGGACGAACCGGTCGTCGACCCCGTATTCCTTGAGCGCGGCCCGCACGAAATCGCCGAACGGGTCGTCTCCGGTGCGCGTCACCACCGCGGCGTGCCGTCCCAGTCGGGCGGCGGCGACCGCGACGTTGGTCGGCGACCCGCCGAGGAACCGACCGAAGGTGTCCACCTCGGACAGCGGGACACCGGAACGCAGCGGGTAGAGGTCGACGCCGCACCTACCGACGCTGATGAGGTCGAAGTCGGTCACGACGGCAGCCCCCGCAGATAGTCCAGGCAGGCGGCGACCTCGGTGACCGGTCCGGCCCCGGCCGGCGGTTCCCGGTCCAGGACGAGGTCCTGCTCCAGTACGTACCAGCCGGCGTAACCGGCCTCCTCCAGTGAGGCGACGATGGCGGCGATGTCCACGTCACCCTGGCCGAGCGGACGGTAGAGGCCCTGCGCGACCGCGTCGCGGTAGCTCACCGCACCGGCGCGGACCTTTTGGGCCTGCCCGGCGTCGACGTCCTTGAGGTGCACGTGTTTCACCCGCGCCGCGGCCTGGCCGGTCAGCCGCACCGGATCCCCGCCGCCGGCCAGCACATGGCCGGTGTCCAGGCAGAGCCCGATGTCGGACCCTTCGAGCAGCCGCTCGATCTCCTCCGGTTTCTCGATCATGGTGCCGACGTGCGGGTGCAGCGTGGCGGTCACGCCGGCGTCGGCGGCCACCCGATCCAGCAGGTCAAGGTTCGACAGCAGGGTCCGCCAGCCGTCGGCGTCGAGCTCCGGGCGGGAGTCGTATCCGTCGAGACCGGTCGCCGCGGCGAGGACGAGGACATCGGCGTCCGCCGCCCGGAACTGCCGCAGGGCGGCGGCGACCTCTGACACCAGATCCTGGGTCGCCTCGTGCAGCACCACCGGCAGGAATCCACCGACGGCCCGCAGTCCGTGCCGTCGCAGTGTCTCCTGGCGGGCCGCGCCGTCTGCGGGCAGGAACCCGTCCGGGCCGAACTCGCTGGCCGTCAACCCGAGGGCCGCCATCTCCGCCAACACCCGGTCCACGTCCAGCTGGTGGCCCCAGCCGGGCACCTCACACACGCCCCAGGAGATGGGCGCGCCCGCCAGCCGCCGCGTCATGCCAGCACCACCGAGCGCTCGAGTCCGTTCGTGGAGCCGCTGGCGCGGATCTCCTCGACCCGCACGGGCCGGCGCTCACGCCGCGAGCGGTCGGCGGCCTCGGCGATGTAGAGCGCCTCGAGCGCCTCGGCAACCGTGCACGCGCTGCTACGCCGCCCGGCCGCGTAGTCGAGGAACGCGTTCATCTCCGCGGTGTAGGACGCGCCGAAGCGCTGCCAGAAGTCCGGCCACGGCTCACCGCTGGGATAGCTGACGCCCGGTTCGGCCGAGCGCAGCGGCGCCCGGTCGTCAAGACCGACAACGAAGGTTGACTCGGTGCCGGCGAGTTCGGCGCGTACGTCGTAACCCCCGCCGTTGTACCGCGAGCCCTGCAGGGTCGCCAGGGTGCCGTCGGCGAACGTCAGAATGGCTGCGGAGGTGTCGATGTCGTTCGCCTCGGCGAAGAAACTGGCACCCCGGTTCGCGCCGGTGGCGTAGACCTCGACGACCTCCTGGCCGGTCAGCCAGCGGGCGATGTCGAAGTCGTGGATGTGGCAGTCGCGGAAGATCCCGCCGGACAGGGGGACGTACTCGGCCGGCGGAGGCGTCGGATCGGCGGTGAGCAGGTGCAGACGGTGCAGGGTGCCGATCGCGCCGCTGCGCAGCGCCTCCCTGGCCGCGCGGTAACCCGCGTCGAAGCGGCGCTGGAACCCCACCTGCACCCGGCCGTCGGCCGCCGCCACCCGCTGGGCGATCTCGACCGTGCGGGCCAGATCGGCCGCGACCGGCTTCTCGCAGAACACGGTCAGCCCGGCGTTGACCCCGCGTTCGATCAGGTCGGCGTGCGTGGCCGTGGGCGTGGCGATGACGATGCCGTCGAGGGGCGTGGCGAACACCTCGTCGATCGGACCGGCAGCGCGCACGCCAAGGCGCTCGGCCACGTCCCGAGCGCGCTCGGGCATGACATCGCCGAGCACGAGCTCGGTCACCTCGGGGTGACTCGCGAGCAGCTGGGCGTGTGTCGCACCGATGCGTCCGACGCCGAGCAGTCCAATGCGCATGAACCAATACCTCCCACGTGTTGAACACCGGTGGCGGCAGGCGCCAGCACGATGCATGCCATGATTCGTAGTCCCCGTCACACACCGAAGTCAAGACTTTGTCAGGACATTCTGATGTCTGCTAACTTGTTGGTGCCAGCATCAGGATCTGCGACGAAGCGTGAGGAACCATTGACCAATTCCCTGTCGATCACGCTCGACCGGACGAGTCCGGTCCCGTTGTACTTCCAGGTCGCCCAGCAGATAGAGGCGATGATCGACGCCGGCACCCTGCCCGCCGGCCACCGGCTGGACAACGAGATCCAGCTCGCCGATCAGATGGGTCTGTCCCGGCCGACAATGCGGCAGGCCATCCAGCACCTCGTCGACAAGGGGCTGCTGGTGCGCAAGCGTGGGGTCGGCACGCAGGTCGTGCACAGCATGGTGAAACGGTCGGTGGAGTTGTCGAGTCTCTACGACGACCTGGCGATGGCCAGCAAGCGACCCACCACCACCGTGCTCAAGATGGGTCGTGTTCCGGCCGAGGACGACGTTGCCTTCGCCCTGCGGGTCCCACCGGGCACCGAGGTGGTGCACCTGCAGCGGCTGCGGTGCGCGCAGGGCGAGCCCCTGGCGATCATGCACAACTGGCTGCCGGACGGGCTGACCGACCTCACCGTCGAACGGCTGGAGCAGCGTGGCCTCTACGAGATGCTGCGCGCCGCCGCCATCCACATGCGGGTCGCCAACCAGCGCATCGGCGCGCGCGCCGCGACCCTCGCGGAGGCGAAGCTGCTGCACGAACGGCGTGGCGCACCACTGCTGACGATGACCCGCACGACGTACGACGACAACGGCCGTGCCGTCGAATACGGCTCGCACGTCTATCGGGCGACGCTCTACACCTTCGAGATCGCACTCGTCGAGCGCTGATCGTGACGCACGCGCCGTCGCCCGGCCCCGCGACGCGGGACCGGGCGACGGTTTGTTCAGCTTCGGGGAGTCCAGCCGGTCGGGTCGACAGCCAGATCGAGATCCTCGGCGATGTCGTCCCACTCGACGAACTTGAAGTTCGTCGTGGTGCGCGGCTCGCCATTGCCGTCGAGCACCTCAGGGCCGTCGAAGCCGTCCTGGACGACGAACAGACCCTCGTCGAACCTGTCACCGAGCGGCACGTTCATCACCATCGCACCGTCGCACTCTTCCGAGCCGTCCGGGTGGGTGGGGTCGGAGTGCGGCCCGACCCGGAACGAGCCGAGGAAGGTGTTGGCGCCGGAGCGCTGGTACACCACGAAGCTGTTGTCGCCCTGACTCGACGCCAACAGGTAGCCCTTGCCGTTGGCCCGGTAGTAGATGGTCAGGCCCTCGACGTCGGCCGTGATGTGCGTGCCACCGTAGCCGGGATCGGGGCCGGACTGGTAGCACTCCTCGGTCACCGGGTCGTAGGCGAGCGGGAGGCCGAACTCCTTCACCTTGTCCATCAGGACCGGAGTCCCGGTCAGGGTTGCCGACACCTTCCAGATGCCGACGTCCTCCTGGCCGGCGTAGAGCACACCGCTGGTGGCGTCGACCACCATGCCCTCGACCTGCGGCAGGTCGCCAGGGTCATCGCACGGCGTCCAGGTGCTGCCGTTGGGCAGCGCGAAGCTCTGCGGCAGGGTGAGGCTGCGAACCTTGTGGTAGGTGACGGTCCCGGCCGGGGTGACGGTGAGCTCCAGAAGCGCCACGCTGGTCTCGTGCCGTTGGCTCACCAGCGCGTAGTTGCGCCCGGTCGCGCGGTCCTTCCACGTCGCCAGCCCGTAGGCCGTGCGCCCGTCGTTGACCTCTCCCGCGTTCGCGGAGAACACCAGCGGAGCCGCCGCGCTCGTCACATCGGTGAGCGCCGTGCTGCCACCGGCCGGGTTGATCCGGTAGACCCGCAGCGTGTCACGGCCACGGTCGGTCGTCACGGCGAGGTCGACAGTGGCGCCACCGACCCGGACCCCGTACAGCAGGTCCACGTTGTTGAATCGGCCGGGCTCGTCGTCCGGCCCCGGAGCTGCCGGCGCCGCGATGCTCTGCACCAGCCCACCGGACAGGTTGTAGACCCGCAGGCCACCTTCCTTGGCGGTCCCCACCACCAGGCTCTTGGCCGAGTTGGTCGGATGCACCCAGATCGCAGGATCGTCGGCGTTGGCGTTGCCGCCTGCGGCGTCGTCGAACAGTGTGGGCGTCTCGAGTTCCGCCTTGATGGTCGGAACGGCCATGGCGGCGGCCGGCGTCGAGGTCGACGCCACGACAACTACCGCTGTCAGGCAGAACGAGGCCGCCGTCAGCAGACGGCGGTCGGGTTTGAAGCGCATTGTGCCTCCCGGATTTGGGACGGGGATGGGGGAGAACCTTGCGATCACGGACGTTACAACAGTATGTCCTTACAAACAATAGTCACGACATATTGTCGTGCATGATGCCGGCGGGAGCTTGCCCATCCGCCCCGCACGCTGCTGAAACGTCGATGGATCGACCGCTCCGTCGGCGTGGGTTCCCGGCCCGGGGGCTCCCGCGAGGTGGCCACCTGCGTAACTGCCTGCTCGTCGCCGGGTGAGGATCGGCGGGCTGGGCCAGGGCGGGGGCCGGGCCAGGGCGGGCCCGGGGCGGAGTCGGAGCGTGACCGGGTCAGGAAAGAAGGGCGGTTGGCGTAGCGGGGCGGGCTGGCCTCCGCGCAGGGCGACGATGGTCAGCCGTCGTGCCTCGTCGGCCTGCGCACGCTCGGGTGGCTGGTCCAGCGCCGGCGACGGGTACCGGTGGCACGTGCCCGCTGGGAGGAAGGGCGTGGTTGGTCAGGCCCAGTCAGCGGATTCGCCCGCATCCTCGATGACGGGCAACTCCTGGCGCAGCAGGCCCGGTATGAAGTCGCCCTTCCAGTCGGTCGTACCCCACAGGCGTTCCGCCACTCCTTTGAGCTCGTGGAACTCGTCCTTGGTGATCTGCACCCGCTGGCCCGCGAGTGGCCCAGTCTGGTAGTTCTTCCAGTACCAGTTCGGGCGAAAGACGCCCCGGTCGGTCTCCTGCAGGGTGAAGACGCCGGTCTCGTCCGCGAGCAGGTAAGGCGCCATCGCGTACTGGGACAGCTTCGTGTCGCGGTACATCAGGAAGAAGTCCACCAACTGGAAGAAGGCAACCGCACCGATCTTGACGCCGGCACGGAAGGTCGTTCTGGGGCCGAGCCTGACCTGGTGGCGCTCCGCCCACACTTCGACGTTCTCCTCGGTGGCGGCGTTGCGGGCGTTCTTTTCGACGGCTCCGCCCACGTCGGTCCGCCGGCGCTTGATGACCACCTGCTCTGCGGCCCGCGTCGCCTCGTTCTCAGCCGATCGCAGGCTCTGTCCGTTGGATTCCTTGACGTTCAGGACCGCCTTGATCTCGTGCACCTCGATGGTCGTCGACTTGTTCTTGATCAGCTCCGACCAGGTGTGCCTGTCCTTGTAGAGCCGCTGGGCGAGCTCTCGCTTTGTCGACCCGGTATAGACGACAGCTGCCCCGGCAATCTCACCCCTCACGGTGTAGACATGCCCGATGACCACCGGTTCTGTGGCTGCGGAGGCGGAGGCTGCGGCGGGTAACGGGACCGGCGGATCCGTTCGCTGGACGGCGCTGGCTGCCAGTAGCGAGTTGACTGCGCTGTTCCCGTACGACCGTTGCAGGGCCTGCAATCGCGACATCGTCAGAGGCGCGCGAAGGGTGGCGCTGGTGTCGGTCGAATTCGGAGACGAGCGGTCCGCCCGGATCCTGGGGCTGGTCTCTCGACGGTCCTTGTGCCCATGCACGAGCAGATTCTAGGTTTCCGGCTGCTGGGGTGGTCGCCTTCGCGGCTAGATTATCGGGCAGGACCTGGCGTTCTTGCGGGCATCGGACCGGTGGCGCGCCAGCTCCGGCAGCGAAACCCGAACGGCCGGACCGGCGGGTTCGTGCCCGCCGGTCCGGCCGTCAGAAAGGCCGACCAACTGCTCAGACCCGGGTGACCCGCACCGCGTCGGCGATCACGTATCCGGTGGCGTTGGTCCAGCGGCTCACGCCGACCAGATTGCGGTCGCCGGCGGCAAGGTTGAAGGTGCCGATCGAACGCCACGCCCCGCCGCCGGTGCGCTGGTCCACGTTCACCGTCTGGTTGCCCGCGGCGGTGACCACGACGTGCGGCGCCGAGCTGTTGTAGCCGGCGTCGGCCGGGTACCACACATCGATCCGGTGGTTGCCGGCCGCCGGGATGTTCACCTTGAACCAGGCCGCGTCACTCTCGAGCACCGGGTTCGCGAAGCGGTACTCGGTGCCGTAGCGCTGCGCCGAGTAGGCCGAGGAGGACCAGTTGGTGCTCGCGGTGAAGCGGCCCGCGGTGGCGTTGTCCACGATGGTGCTGAACGACGTCGGCGGCGGCGTGGTGGCCAGGCCCAGGTGGGCGGCGATGCCCTGGGCGTGCGCGCGCGCGACGGCGGTGATGAAGTCGGCGCGCTTGAGCAGGTTCGTGTCGGCGACCGAGTCGATGAACAGGTTCTCGGTCAGGACCGCCGGCATGGCGCTCTCGCGAAGAACGTGGAAGTTGGCGGTCTTCTGCCCCCGGTCGGTCACCGATCCGATCGACCGCATGCCGGAGATGATCCGCGGGTGGAGGGCGTTGTGCAGGCTGAGGTCCCCCGACCCCCCGCTGGGATAGCGGTAGCTCTCGAAGCCGGTGCCGCCGCCGGAATTGATGTGGATGCTCACGAAGATGTTCGCGCCCCAGGCGTTGGCGTCGTCCGTGCGGTAGGCGAGGCTGCGGGTGAGGTCGGTCGTGCGGGACATCCGCACGTCGACGCTGTAGTTGGCCAGCAGGATGTCGCGCACCTGGAGCGAGATGGCGAGGGTGAGGTTCTTCTCCTGCAGGCCGTTGCCGACCGCGCCGGAGTCGGTTCCGCCGTGGCCCGGGTCGATGTAGACGCGGGGAAGGGCGGCCTGCGCGCGGCCGGCGAGCAGGGGTGCGGCCAGTACGCCCGCCGCGGTGGCGAGGAGGGTGCGGCGTCGCACGGCGGAGTTACCAAAACTGGACATTGACGCCTCTCGACTACGGAGTGGGATGGGGTGGCGGGCTGGGCCTCGCGTCACGGCCGACGATGTGCTCGGCCCCGACCGGCGTCCCGACCACCCGTCGCCGTCGTCTCCGACCGCCCGGGTGTGCGTCCGCCTGGCGTGATCCAGAAGACGTTCCCGGCGAGATCGTAACGAGCATCGATGCCTTCGTGAAGAATGTTTACGTGAAATTATCCTGATCTTGGAAGATTCCTACATGCGGGAGGGCCTGTGGCGCCCCCATCGTCTGCCATCATGTCTCCGTGTTCGAGCCCGGTTCGCGTTCCAGGCAGACCTTGACCTTCATGCTGCCTGAGGACGTCTCCGCGTTCAGCGATGCGGTGGCGCCGTCGATCGGAGGGCTCGCGCGGTGGGCGACGCACGACCGGGAATCGGGCGTCGTCCTTCACGAGTCGCTGTCGTCGGCGATGCGGCACGGCTGCATCCAGGCGTTTCTGCATCTAATCGGCCCGGACGGCGGCGCGGTGGGGCCCGCCATCCAGTACCTGCACACGCGCGTGTGGACGACGGACGCCGACGTCCTCGAAGCGACGGGCGGCCGATATCGGCCGGTCAGGACCCAGCCCGAGGAGATGCAGCCCGGCCGACTGGCTTTCAAGTGGTTCCCGGAGGCCGAGGCGGACTGCGTGCAGAGGGACTTCGTCGAGTTGGTCGGCCTTGCGTGGAAGGCGCTCAACGGGGTGACCTCCCCGCACCTGATGACGGCCGCCGGCAAGCCGGTCCGCAACTGGCGTATCGGGCCGGCGGCAAAGGCGTGGGTGCGGCGGGACCAGGGCCGCGTCCTGCACGACGGCGCCCTGCACCTGCGACTCAAGGAAACCGGGCAGGTGGGGGCCGGCGGGACGACCCCCGGGCGTTCAACCTCACCGGCGGCGGATGTATCCAGTCGATTCACGTCAGGCGGATGACTTTCGGCGTCACTGCGCTGCTTAGTTTTTGCAGAGCCGTGACGTAGCATTGCGGGGTGACGAAGCGACTGACCGAGGTGGCCCGGAAGGCGGGCGTCAGCGAGGCGACGGTCAGCCGGGTGCTCAACGGTCGCGGTGGCGTCTCCGAGTCCACCCGCACCGCCGTGCTCACCGCGCTGGACGTGCTCGGCTACGAACGGCCCACCAAGCTGCGGGGGGAGCGGGCCCGACTGGTCGGGCTGGTGCTGCCCGAGTTGCAGAACCCGATCTTCCCGGCGCTCGCTGAGGTGGTCACCGGGACGCTGGCCCAGCGCGGCTACACCCCGGCGCTGTGCGCCCGGACCATCGGCGGCGTGCCCGAGTCGGACTACGTCGAGATGCTGCTCGACCACCAGGTTTCCGGCATCATCTTCGCCGGCGGGTCGTACGCGCTCGCCGGCGCCTCGCACGACCACTACCGCCGGCTGACCGACCGGGGGCTGCCGGTCGTGCTGGTGAACGCGGGCGTCGACGCGCTGGACTTCCCCCGTGTCTCCACGGACGACGCGGTCGCGGTGGAGCAGGCGTACGGGCACCTGCGGTCGCTCGGCCACGAACGGATCGGCATCGTGCTGGGCCCGGAGGACCACGTTCCGTCGCGGCGCAAGCTGGCCGCGTTGGCGCGGATCGCCGGCTGGCGGGAGCCGGGCGAGCTCGTGGAGCGGTCCAGCTTCTCGATGGAGGGGGCCCGGGTCGCCGCCGCCAAGCTGGTGGACCGGGGCGTCACCGGCGTCATCTGCGCCAGCGACGTCCTGGCGCTGGGCACGATCCGCGCGGTGCGCCGGCTCGGGTTGTCGGTGCCCGGCGACGTGTCGGTGGTCGGCTTCGACGACTCGGCGTTCATGACCTGCACCGACCCGCCGCTGACCACCGTGCGGCAGCCGATCGAGACGATGGGCCAGGCAGCCGTGAACCTGCTGGTCACCCAGATCGACGGCGCCGGCGTCCTGCGCGACGAGCTGCTGTTCGAGCCCGAACTGGTGGTGCGCGGTTCCACCGCGCCCGCCCCCCGCCGCTGACCGGGTCAGCCCCCGTCACGGGCCCGCCCGCCGGCCACCGTTCCCGCCGCTGACCTGTCGCGCCGGGCGCTGATCGGCCCCGGCCACCGGCCGCCTCCCTCGCCGCTGAGCGACGCTCCGGCCGTCGACCGCTTTTCGCGGTCGACGGCCGGTTCGTCGTTGCCGGCCCCGAGTGGCGCCGGCCCGATCCACCGTCCAGCGTGGCCTCACCCAGCCGCGAGCAACAAAAGGGGCAAAACTCCGCCACTCGGGGTAACTCCCAGGGCTTGTTCATATCTGCCGTCGGGCAGTCGCTAATTTTCAGAATGCGATCGATACCTTGCTGAAATGAGTTCGTCTCGCTACAGTGACTCCACTCACAGCCTGGCCCCGACCGGCACGGCCACAGGGGCAGGTCGCATGGCCGATACAGATCAGTAGCAGGGCCGCGGTGCCGGTCACCGCAGCTCGGCGAGCTCATGGAGACACCCGTTCCCGAAGGGATGGACAGATGTCCGTACCGCAGTACCGGAAGGCTGCGGCGTTGGCGCTCGTGGCCGGCCTGGGGCTCAGCCTCGCGGCCTGCTCCACGAAGAGCGACGACGCAGCGAGCGATGCGAGCGGCAAGGTGACCATCACCGTCGACTGCCAGCCGGTCGGCTCCCAGAAAGAGTTGTTGAAGAACTGGAACGACGACGTCGCCGAGTTCCAGCGGCAGAACCCCGACATCGTCGTCAAGAGCGTCAGCGTCGGCGAGCAGTGCAACAACCCGCCGGACTTCACCGCCCGCCTCGCCGGCGGCACCGTGACCGACGTGTTCTACGGGTACATGACCGATCTCCAGCAGGTGCTCGACTCCGGTCAGGCGATGGACATCACCGAGTTCGCCAACAAGGACACGGTCCCGACCTGGGACAGCGTCGACCCGGCACTCAAGGAGGTCTTCAGTGACGGCGGCAAGCTCTACGCCGTCCCGGTGAAGAACTACTCGATGGGCCTGGTCTACAACAAGGCCCTGTTCCAGCAGGCGGGGCTCGACGTGAACAACCCGCCCAAGACGTGGGGCGAGGTCCGGGCCGCCGCCAAGAAGATCTCCGCGCTGGGCAACGGCATCGCCGGCTACGCGGAGTACAGCGCCGGCAACACCGGAGGCTGGCACTTCACCTCCCTGCTCTACTCCCAGGGCGGGCAGGTGCTGACCCCGGACGGCAAGAAGGCAGACTTCAACAACGCCACGGGCAAGCAGGTCCTGCAGAATCTCAAGGACATGCGGTACGGCGACAACAGCATGGGCGCCCGCCAACTGTTGCAGTGGGGCGACCTGCTGACCAACGCCGGCGCCGGCAAGGTCGGCATGTTCATCGGCGCGCCGGACGCCACCCAGGCGATCGTCAGCCAGTTCCAGGGCAAGTTCCAGGACTGGGCGATGGCCCCGCTGCCCGGCCAGGACGGTGCGGCAAAGGGGACGCTCGGTGGTGGCGAGGGTTACTTCTTCAAGAAGGGCCAATCCCCCGAGCAGGTCAAGGCCGGTCTGAAGTGGATCGCGTACCAGAAGCTGACGCCGGGCAAGGGCCAGTTCGACTACGTCCGGGCCAAGCCGCAGAACTACCCGGTGGGCCTGCCCCAGCCGCTGCTCTTCGCGGGCGGCAGCGACGCGCAGAAGCAGGAGCTTGAGCTGCGCAAGGCGAACGCGAACCTCGACACCGCGAACTTCGCGATCTTCGAGGCGAACCCGGTGCCGATCAAGGGCGAGCCACGCAACGCGCAGGCGATCTACGCGGTGCTCGACGCCGCGATGTCCGGTGTGCTGACGAACCCGAACGCGAACATCGACGCGCTTCTCGCAACGGCCGAGGACAAGGTCAACAAGCTCCTCGCCGCCGAGGGCTGATCCGATGCGGTGGGGGCCGGCCCGCCGGCCCCCACACCCTCCGCGCCGCACCGTCCGGTCACTGAATCACGCAGGAGTTGCCTTGGCGATCACCACCGCCCCGGGGACCAGGAGAGAACCGGGACGCCCCGCCTCGTCGTACCCGGCAGGGCCGCGGCGTGCGAGCCTCCGCCGCAAGGTACGAGACAGCCTCACCGGGCACGCGTTCCTGCTCGGCGCCGTGGTCTGCTTCGCGTTCTTCTCCTGGTATCCGATGATCCGTGGCGTCGTCATGAGCTTCCAGCGCACCCGGCGCGGCGTCACGACCTGGGTCGGCTGGGACAACTACGACCGCATCATCGCCGACCCCAGCTTCTGGACGGCCTGGAAGAACACGTTCTTCTTCACGGTTCTCGCGCTCGTGCTCGGGTACGCCGTGCCGTTCTTCGTGGCGATCCTGCTCAACGAGTTCCGCCACGCCAGGGGATACCTGCGGATCCTGGTCTACCTGCCGGTGATGCTGCCGCCGGCCTCGGCGCTCTTCCTCTTCAAGTTCTACGCGTACGACCCCAGCGACGCGGGACTGTTCAACTCGATTCTCAAGGCGCTGCACCTGCCCACCTCGCAGTGGATGCAGTCCTCCGGGATGACGATGCCGGCGATGGTGCTCGCGTCGACCTGGATGAACATGGGCGGCGCGGTACTGATCTACCTGGCGGCACTGCAGAACATCCCCGGCGAACTCTACGAAGCGGCCGAGCTCGACGGCGCCGGGGTCTGGCGGCGGATCCGCAACGTCACGATCCCGCAGACCCGGCTGATCCTCGGGCTCCTGGCGATGCTGCAGATCGTCGCCACGATGCAGTTCTTCATCGAGCCGCTGATCCTCGCGAACGGTACGGGCGCGGAGGACTCCGCCACCTCGGTGGCGTACCTCATCTATCAGCACGGGTTCTTCCAGAACGACCTCAACGGCGCCGCGGCGCTCGGCGTGATCATGCTCGTGGTGCTGGCCGGCTTCTCCGCCGTGTACGTGCGGCTGAGCACGAAACAGGATTAGGACGGGGCGAGGAAATGGCACAGGACTCAGGGACCCGGACCCTCGTCTCCCATGCCCAGCTCAGGCGGGGACGCGGCAGGATCATCTACTGGACGCTGCTCACCGTCGTCGTCGTGGGCTTCACGCTCGTCTTCCTCGGGCCGCTCTACTGGATGGTCACCGGCGCGCTCAAGTCCGGCCAGGAGATCGCGCAGACCCCGCCGTCGCTGTTCCCGAAGGATCCACAACTGCGGAACTACGCCGACGCGTGGAACAACCTCGATCTCGCCAAGCTGCTGTTCAACACGTTCTACTACGCGGCCGGCGCGCTGCTGTTCCAACTCGTCCTCGACACCGCCGCGGCGTACGCCCTGTCGAAGCTTCGACCGGCGTTCGGCAACGTGATCCTCGGCCTGATGCTGGCGACGCTGATGATTCCCGCGATGGTCCTCATCGTTCCGCAGTACGTGACCGTGATCGATCTGCCGATCCTGCACGTCAACCTGCTCGACTCGCCGTTCGCGATCTGGCTGCCCGCCGTCGCGAACGCGTTCAACATCTTCCTGCTGAAACGGTTCTTCGACTCGATCCCGGAGGAGCTGATGGCGGCGGCCCTCGTGGACGGGGCGACGCCGCTGCGCACGCTGTGGTCGATCATCCTGCCGATGTCACGTCCCATCCTCGGCGTAGTTTCGATCTTCGCCGTGACGGCGGTCTGGAAGGACTTCCTCTGGCCGAAGCTGGTCATGCCGTCGCCCGAGACCCGGACGGTCAGCGTCGGCATCTACGCCTTCTCGGGCGGCACACCCATGAACGTCGTGATCGCCGCGTCGGTCATCGCCGCGATCCCGACCGTAGTCGTCTTTCTGATCTTCCAGCGGAACATCATGTCCGGTCTGACCACAGGCAGCCTCAAGGGATAGCCCGAAGGCGCGGACGCTGGGCATCGCAGCCTTCAGCCGGGCTCGATGAAGGGCCGACGCGCCGCCCCACCACCAGCGCGACCTCCCGCGGCGAACAACGACCGTTCGCCCGACACACATCCAGGTCCGGCGAATCCGCCGACGTACCGACGCAGAAAGCAGGTGCCCGTGCCCACAGCAGACAACTGTCCGTGGTGGCGTGGAGCGGTGATCTACCAGGTGTATCCGCGTAGCTTCGCCGACGGCAACGGCGACGGCATCGGCGACATCGCCGGCATCCGGTCCCGGCTGAGTCACCTGTCCGCGCTCGGCATCGATGCCATCTGGTTCAGCCCCTGGTATCCCTCACCGATGGCCGACGCCGGCTACGACGTCGCCGACTACCGGGACATCGATCCGACGTTCGGCAGCCTCGCCGAGGCCGAGGCGCTGATCGCCGAGGCGCACGAGCGGGGCATCCGGATCATCGTCGACGTGGTGCCCAACCACTGCTCCGACGTGCACCCCTGGTTCCAGGCGGCGCTGGCCGGCGGCCCGGACGCCCCCGAGCGGGAGCTGTTCTGGTTCCGTCCCGGCCGGGGCCCCGGCAGCGACCAGCGGCCCACCGACTGGGTGTCCCAGTTCGGTGGGGACTGCTGGACCCGCACCACCAACCCGGACGGCACCCCCGGCGACTGGTACCTGCACCTGTTCGCCCCCGAGCAGCCCGACCTCAACTGGGACCACCCGCGCGTGCGTGCCGAGTTCGAGGACATCCTGCGGTTCTGGTTCGACCGGGGGGTGGACGGCATCCGGATCGACTCGGCCGCCCTGCTGGTGAAGGACCCGGCGCTGCCCGAGGTGACCGACGGCGCCCCGAGCCCCTTCGTCGACCTCGACGCGGTGCACGACATCTACCGCGGCTGGCGGCGGATCGCCGACGGGTACCCGGGCGACCGGGCGCTGATCGGCGAGGTGTGGCTGCCGGACCGGGAGCGGTTCGCCAACTACCTGCGACCCGACGAGCTGCACTCGGCGTTCAACTTCGACTTCCTCGGCTGCGCCTGGGACGCGGCGGCGCTGCGCCGGTGCGTCGATGACACGCTCGCCGCGCACGCTCCGGTCGGCGCCCCCGCCACCTGGGTGCTCTCCAACCACGACGTGACCCGGCACGTCACCCGGTACGGCCGCGACGACACCACGTTCAGCTTCGCCACCAAGCGCGAGGGCGTCCCCACCGACCTGGAACTGGGCACCGTCCGCGCCCGCGCGGCGGCGCTGCTCAGCCTGGCCCTGCCCGGCGCGGTCTACGTCTACCAGGGCGAGGAACTGGGCCTGTGGGAGGTCGAGGACATCCCGGTCGAGCTGCGCCAGGATCCGATGTGGAACCGCTCGGGGCACGGCCGGGACGGCTGCCGGGTGCCGCTGCCCTGGGCCGGCGACGCGCCGCCGTTCGGGTTCAACCCCGACGGCGCGGCGGGGGCGCCGTGGCTGCCCCAGCCCGCCGAGTGGAAGGACCGCACGGTCCGGGCGCAGACCGGCGACCCGCACTCGATGCTGGAGCTGTACCGGACGGCGATCGGCGTCCGGCGTGCCGAACCGGGCCTCGGTGACGGGGAGATGCGCTGGCTCGGCTCGCCCGACGGGGTGCTCGCCTTCGCCCGGGGGGCCGCCTTCGTCTGCCTGGTGAACCTGGGCGCGACCCCGGTTCCGCTGCCCGCGCACGAGACGCGGCTGCTGGCCAGCGGGCCGTTGGAGGGAGACCTCCTCCCGCCCGACACCGCCGTCTGGCTGCGCACCGCCGACACACCGCCCGCCCGATCGGAAGGAGGACCAGCCGCAGCGAAAGACCCTTCCACGGGGGACCTGGCCTGCTGACGAAACGGAGAGCCACTCGCATGGCCCACCACACCACCGGCACCACCGTTGCACCCACCGGAAGACCCGCCCGCGCCGTGCTGGCCGCGTTCGCCGGCGCCGCGCTCGTGGCGACCGCCGTCTCGGTCGTCTCGTTCTCCACCGCGACCCCGGCCCGCGCCGCCGGGCTGTCCCCGTTCGACATCGTCGGGCGCGGCGCCACCGTCCCGTTCATCGAGCACGAGGCGGAGAAGGCGGCGCACACCGGCACGAAAATCGGCCCGACCCGCTACTACGGCCAGCTGCCATCCGAGGCGTCCGGCCGGGAGGCGGTCACCCTCGACGCGGTCGGCGAGTACGTCGAGTTCACCCTCACCGCCCCGGCCAACGCGGTGACCTTCCGCTACAGCCTGCCCGACAACGCCGCCGGCACCGGCCGGGACGCCAGCATCGACCTGCGGGCCAACGGCTCCCTGGTCAAGGCCGTCCCGGTGACCTCCCGGTACGGCTGGTACTACGGCGGATACCCGTTCAACAACAACCCGGGCGACACCAACCCACACCACTTCTACGACGAGTCCCGGACGATGTTCGGGACCACGTACCCCGCGGGCACGAAGATCCGGTTGCAGGTCTCCTCGACCGCCCAGTCGCCGACCTTCACCATCGACCTGGCCGACTTCGAGCTGGTCACGGCGATCGCCAAGCCGGCCGGCGTCCTCGACGTGGTCACCGACTTCGGCGCGGACTCGAGCGGGGCCACCGACTCGACGGCGAAATTCCAGGCGGCGGTCGACGCCGGCAGGGCCCAGGGCAGGGCGGTCTGGATTCCCGCCGGCACCTTCACCCTCTGGGACCACGTCGTCGTCGACGGGGTGACCCTGCGCGGCGCGGGCCCGTGGTACTCGGTGCTCGGCGGCCGGCACCCCACCGACCGCAAGCGCGCGGCCGGCATCTACGGCAAGTACGTCCCCGGCGGCGGGTACACGGGGGAGATCCGGCCGCACGAGGCCGGCGGCCCCAGCCGCAACGTCACCCTGCGCGACTTCGCGATCATCGGGGACATCCGGGAGCGGGTCGACGACGACCAGGTCAACGCCATGGGCGGCGCGATGACCGACTCGGTGGTCGACAACGTCTGGATGCAGCACACCAAGGTCGGGGCCTGGATGGACGGCCCGATGGACAACCTCACCATCCGCAACAGCCGGATCCTCGACCAGACCGCGGACGGGGTGAACTTCCACTGGGGGGTCACCAACTCGACGGTGACCAACACGTTCGTCCGCAACACCGGCGACGACGCCCTCGCGATGTGGGCGCAGAGCGTGCCGAACGTGAACAACTCCTTCACCCGCAACACCATCGGCGTCACCATCCTGGCGAACCACCTGGTCAGCTACGGCGGCCGGGACATCAGGATCACCGACAACGTGACGGCCGACTCGGTGACCAACGGCGGCGGCATCCACGTCGCGAACCGCTACCCCGGGGTGCAGGGCGCGACGGCGGTCAAGGGCACCTGGACGATCGCCCGCAACACCCTGATCCGCAACGGCAACTCCGACTACAACTGGAACTTCGGCGTCGGCGCGATCTGGTTCTCCGCGCTCAACGAGGCGATCCAGGGCGCGACGGTCAACGTCACCGACACCGACATCCTGGACAGCTCCTACGCGGCGCTGCACTGGATCGAGGGGCAGAGCAGCGGGATCAACCTCAACAACGTCCGGATCGACGGCGCCGGGACGTACGCGCTCCAGGTGCAGGCGCCCAGCCAGGTGTCGTTCACCGGCGTGCGGGCCACCGGGATCGCACAGAGCAACCCGATGCACAACTGCGTGGGCGGCGGCTTCCAGATCAGCCAGGGCGCCGGCAACTCCGGCTGGTACACCGCCACCCCGTACTGCGGGCCGTGGCCCACGCCGCAGTGGGGCAACGGCCCGACCGCCCCGCCCACCGGCACCCCGACGCCCACCACCGCCCCGCCCACCACGCCACCGCCGACCACGCCGCCCCCCACCACGCCGCCGCCCACCGGCGGGAACCTGGCCCAGGGCCGGCCGGTGGCCGCGTCGAGCGCGTCGCAGAACTACGTGGCCGGCAACGCGGTCGACGGCAACCCGGCCAGCTACTGGGAGAGCGCCAACGGCGCGTTCCCGCAGACGCTCACGGTCGACCTCGGCGCGGCGGTGAACACCGACCGGGTCGTGCTGAAGCTGCCGGCCGGCTGGGAGACCCGGGCCCAGACCCTCGCGGTCGCCGGCTCGACGGACGGCTCGGCGTACTCGACCCTCGTCTCCCCGGCCGGGTACACGTTCAACCCGGCGGCCGGCAACGCCGTGTCGATCGGCCTGCCGGCGGGCAGCCGGCGGTTCCTGCGGCTGACCTTCACCGGCAACACCGGGTGGCCGGCGGGCCAGCTCGCCGAGTTCGAGGTGTACGGCGGCACGCCCCCGCCCACCACCCCGCCACCGACCACCACCCCGCCGCCCGCCGGGAACCTGGCGCTGGGACGTCCGGTCAGCGAGACCAGCCACGCCGACGTGTACGGCGGCGGCAACGCCGTCGACGGCAACGCCAACACGTACTGGGAGAGCGCCAACAACGCCTTCCCGCAGTCGCTGACCGTCGACCTGGGCGCCGCCCGGTCGGTGTCCCGGGTGGTGCTGAAGCTGCCCCCGGCGACCGCGTGGCAGACCCGCACCCAGACGGTAGCGGTGCTCGGCTCGACCGACGGCTCGTCGTACACCACGCTCAAGCCCTCCGCCGGCTACGCGTTCAACCCGGCGAGCGGCAACACCGTGACCGTCACCTTCCCCGCCGCCTCCCAGCGGTACGTGCGGGTGACCGTCACCGGCAACACCGCCTGGCCGGCCGGGCAGCTCTCCGAGTTCGAGGTCCACTCCGCCTGACGGCGCCAGTCTCCGGGCCGGTCGGTGCGTCCCCGCGACCCGGCCGGCCCGGCAGCCCCACCCCGCCGTGGCATCCCCCGGTCAGCGGCGGGCACCACCACCCCCGAGAGAAGGTGCAGCTCCGCCATGCCCGGAAACAGCACGAGACGACGTACCCCCAGCCGGTGGCTGACCGCCGGCCTGCTGGCCACCGGACTGCTGGTCTCCGGCGTCCCCGCCCTGCCCGCCGCCGCGTCGGCCGCCCCGGCCGGATCCCCCGGTGGCGCCGCGCCGGTGCCCGCGACCGCGGCGGCCCTCGCCGGGATCTCCGCCACCATGACCGCCAGCAGCGTCAGCCAGAACTACGGCCCGGGCAACGCCAACGACGGCAACCCGGACACCTACTGGGAGAGCGCCAACAACGCCTTCCCGCAGTGGCTCCAGGCCGACCTCGGCGCCACCGTCACCGTGGACCGGCTGGTGCTGAAGCTGCCGCCGGCCGCCGCCTGGCAGACCCGCACCCAGACGCTGTCCGTGCAGGGCAGCACGAACGGCTCGTCCTTCACCACCCTGAAGGCGTCAGCCGGGTACACCTTCGACCCGGCCACCGGCAACACGGTGACCATCACGTTCGCCGCCGCCAGCAGCCGGTACGTCCGGCTCAACCTCACCGCCAACACCGGCTGGCCCGCCGGCCAGGTCTCCGAGTTCGAGCTGTACGGGCCGGCGGCCGGGGACACCCAGGCGCCGAGCGCGCCCGCCAACCTGGCCTACACCCAGCCGGCCGGCGGACAGATCAAACTGACCTGGACCGCCTCCACCGACAACGTGGGGGTGACCGGTTACGACGTCTACGCCAACAACGCGCTGCGCGGCAGCGTCGCCGGCAACGTGCTGACCTACACCGACAACCAGCCCGCCAGTGCCACCGTCTCGTACCACGTGCGGGCGCGCGACGCCGCCGGCAACCAGTCGGCGAACAGCAACACGGTGACCCGCACCGGCAGCGGCACCGGCGGCACCAACCTCGCCGTCGGCAAGCCGATCACCGCCTCGTCGTACGTGCACACGTTCGTCGCGACCAACGCCAACGACAACAACGCGGCGACGTACTGGGAGAGCAACGGCCAGCCGGGCACCCTGACCGTGCAGCTCGGGGCGAACGCCGGCGTCAGCTCCGTGGTGCTGAGGCTGAACCCGGACTCGTCGTGGGGCCCCCGCACCCAGACGGTGCAGGTGCTCGGCCGGGAGCAGAGCGCCTCGGCGTTCACCAGCCTGGTCGGCCCGGCCGGCTACGCGTTCAACCCGGCGTCGGGCAACACGGTTACCATCCCGGTCTCCGCCACCGCCGCCGACGTGCGGCTGAACTTCACCGCCAACTCCGGGGCCCCGGGCGGGCAGGTGGCCGAGTTCCAGGTCATCGGCACGCCGGCCGCCAACCCGGATCTGACCGTCACCGGCCTGGCGGCCAGCCCGGCCAGCCCCACCGAGACGGACGCCGTCACCGTCTCCGCCACCGTCCGCAACGCCGGCACGCTGGCCTCCGCCGCGACCAACGTCAACCTCTACCTGGGCGGCGTGCGGGTCGGCACCGCCTCCGTCGGCGCCCTCGCGGCCGGCGCCTCGACCACCGTCACGGCGAACATCGGGGCCCGCGCGGCGGGCAGCTACCCGCTGAGCGCCAAGGTCGACGAGGCCAACGCCGTCATCGAGCAGGACGAGACGAACAACAGCTACACCAGCCCGTCCCCGCTGGTGGTCCGCCCGGTCGCCAGCTCGGACCTGGTCGCCCAGTCGGTCGACTGGACGCCCGGCAACCCGTCGGCGGGCAGCACCGTCGCCTTCTCCGTCACCCTGCGCAACGCGGGCACCGTCGCCTCGGCGGGCGGGGCGCACGGCATCACGCTGACCGTGCTCAACGACGCCGGCACCGTGGTCCGCACCCTGACCGGCTCGTACTCCGGCGTGATCAACGCCGGGGCCACCGTCGGCCCGGTCAACCTGGGCACCTGGACCGCCGCGAACGGCAGATACACCGTGCGGGTGGTGCTCGCCGTCGACGCCAACGAGCTGCCGGTCAAGCAGCAGAACAACACCAGTGAACGGCCGCTGTTCGTCGGTCGGGGCGCCAACATGCCGTACGACATGTACGAGGCCGAGGACGGCGTGGTCGGCGGCGGCGCGGCCGTGGTCGGGCCGAACCGGGACATCGGCGACCCGGCCGGCGAGGCGTCCGGGCGGCGGGCGGTCACCCTCAACACCACCGGCAGCTACGTCGAGTGGACCACCCGGGCCAGCACCAACACCCTGGTCACCCGGTTCTCCATCCCGGACGCCCCGGGCGGCGGCGGGATCAACTCCACGCTGAACGTCTACGTCAACGGCGCCTTCCACAAGGCCATCGACCTGACCTCCCGGTACGCGTGGCTCTACGGGGCCGAGGCCGGCCCCGGCAACTCGCCGGGCGCGGGCGGACCGCGGCACATCTACGACGAGGCCAACGTCATGCTCAACTCGACGGTGCCGGCCGGCAGCAGGATCCGGCTCCAGAAGGACCCGGCGAACACCACCACGTACGCGATCGATTTCGTCAACACCGAGCAGGTCGCGCCGATCGCCAACCCGGACCCGGCGAAATACACCACGCCGGCCGGCTTCACCCACTCCGACGTGCAGAACGCCCTGGACCGGGTGCGGATGGACACCACCGGCAACCTGGTCGGGGTCTACCTGCCCGCAGGCAACTACTCGACCGCGTCGAAGTTCCAGGTGTACGGCAAGGCGGTCAAGGTGACCGGCGCCGGCCCCTGGTACACCCGCTTCAACGCCCCGTCGGGCCAGGACAACACCGACATCGGCTTCCGCGCCGAGAACTCGGCGTCCGGCTCGTCCTTCGCGAACTTCGCCTACTTCGGCAACTACACCTCTCGGATCGACGGCCCGGGCAAGGTGTTCGACTTCTCCAACGTGTCGAACATCGTGATCGACAACATCTGGAACGAGCACATGGTGTGCCTCTACTGGGGCGCTAACACCGACTACATGACCATCAAGAACTCCCGGATCCGGAACATGTTCGCCGACGGCATCAACATGACCAACGGGAGCACCAACAACCTGGTCAGCAACAACGACGCCCGGGCGACCGGCGACGACAGCTTCGCGCTCTTCTCGGCGATCGACGCGGGTGGCGCCGACATGAGGGACAACATCTACGAGAACCTGACCTCCACCCTGACCTGGCGGGCCGCCGGGGTGGCCGTCTACGGCGGCTACGCCAACACGTTCCGCAACATCTACATCGCGGACACCCTGGTCTACTCGGGCATCACGATCAGCTCCCTCGACTTCGGATATCCGATGAACGGCTTCGGTGCCGACCCGCCCACCAGGTTCGAGAACATCTCGATCGTGCGGGCCGGCGGGCACTTCTGGGGTGGGCAGACCTTCCCGGCGATCTGGGTCTTCTCCGCCTCGAAGGTGTTCCAGGGCATCCGGGTCAGCGACGTCGACATCGTCGACCCGACCTACAGCGGCATCATGTTCCAGACCAACTACGTCGGCGGTCAGCCGCAGTTCCCGGTCAAGGACACGATCTTCACCAACATCTCGATCAGCGGAGCCCGCAAGAGCGGTGACGCGTTCGACGCCAAGTCCGGCTTCGGGATCTGGGTGAACGAGATGCCGGAGGCGGGCCAGGGCCCGGCCGTCGGCTCGGTCACGTTCAACAACCTGCGGATGAGCAACAACGCCCAGGACGTCAAGAACACCACGTCCACCTTCACCATCAACCGGAACTGACCCCCCCAACAGCGCCGGGCGCCGCCGGAGGACACAACCCTCCGGCGGCGCCCGGTCACGTACCGGTCCCGGCGCCATCGTCACGGGCGGTGACCTCTGTCACCTCTGGGGAGAAGGGGAATGAGCTCGGCAAATCCGGGTTTGCAGCCAGGTGTGACTGCTGAACCGATCCCCGCCCGGCGCTGCGCCCACCGGTCGGAGCCGTCCCGGTGACCGCCGCCGGTCTCGACGTCTCCCGGGCGCCGGCGACGCCCCGAATGCCGGGCGACCTGATGAGCCGGCGGCAGCGCCTGCGACTCGTCCTCGTCCTCGGCTCGCTGATCGCGGTGGGCCCGCTGACCATCGACATGTACCTGCCCGCACTGCCCGCGCTCGTCACCGACTTCGGCACCACGTCGGCGGCGGTCCAGATGACCCTCACCGGCACGCTGGCGGGCCTCGCCCTCGGCCAACTGGTGATCGGCCCGCTGTCCGACGCCGTCGGGCGACGCAAGCCCCTGATCGCCGGTATCGCGCTGCACGTCGTGGCCTCGTTGCTCTGCGTCGTCGCGCCGAACATCGCGGTCCTCGGCGCGCTGCGGGTGGTGCAGGGACTCGGTGTCGCCGCCGCCTCGGTGGTCGCGATGGCCGTGGTCCGCGACCTGTTCGACGGCACGGAGTTCGCCCGGCTGCTGTCCCGGCTGCTGCTGGTCATGGGCGCGGCGCCGATCCTCGCGCCGACCCTCGGCAGCGGGCTGCTGCGCTGGACGGACTGGCGCGGCGTGTTCGTCGCCCTGGCCGCCTTCGGTGTGCTGCTCGTCGTGGTCGCCGCGCTCGGCCTGCGCGAGACGCTGCCGGCCGAACGGCGCCGACGCGGCGGGGTGCGCGCAACGGCACGGGTGTACGGCTCGCTGCTGCGGGACCGCACGTTCGTCGGCCTGGTCCTGGTCGCCGGGCTGGCCATGGCGGCGCTGTTCGCGTACGTGGCCGGGTCGTCGTTCGTCCTGCAGGAGCAGTACGGGCTGAACGAGCAGCAGTTCGGGCTGGCCTTCGGCGCGGGCGCGGTCGGCCTGATCGCGGCGACCCAGGGCAACGTGCGACTGCTGCGCCGCTACTCGCCGCAGCGGATCCTGGTGGCCGCCCTGGCCGTGGGGACCGTGGCCGGGCTGGCAATGCTCGCCTTCGCCGCGACCGGGTTCGGCGGGCTGCCGAGCCTGCTGGCGTCGCTGTGGGTGGTGCTGGCGGCGGCGGGCCTGGCGATGCCGAACGCGCCGGCCCTGGCCCTGTCCCGGCACGGCGAGGCGGCCGGCACCGCCTCGGCGCTGCTCGGCGCGGTGCAGTTCGGCGTCGGCGCGCTGGCCGCGCCCCTGGTGGGTGCGCTGGGCACCGGCGCGGTGGCGATGGCTGTGGTCGTCGCCGGCGGCATGGTGGCGGCGACGGTGGTGCTGCTGCTGGTGGTGCGCCCGGCCCGGCTCGCCGAGCTGGAGCCGGACGGGGTGGTCGTGGCGGCGCACTGAGGCCCTCGGGGCCGCGCGCCAGGGGGAGTGCCCGACGCCGCCGCGACGGTCAGCGCAGGGCGGCGTACGCCAGCGGCACGGCGGGTTGGCCGGCCCACGTCCCGGTCAGCCGGTGCCCGGTCAGGCCGGTGTCGGCACCGAGGCAGCGGACGACGGCCAGCTCGACCGGGCCGGCGACGATCCGGGTCGGGTCGCCGTCCTCGACCCGGTCGACCGGACCGATCGCCGGGACGTCGGCCGGCCGGGGGCCGTCGGCGGCGACCGCCATGCTGGGCGTCCGGTGTTCGCGCCGGCCGTCCACCTCGACGTACTCCTGCGCCTGGGCACCGTCGGTGAGGACCGCCCGGGCCAGGGCCGCGGCGTAGACCGGGTCGCCGCAGGCGTCGTACACCCAGCGCCGGCCCAGCACCGAGTGCTCGCAGGTCCCGACGAGCCACGCCTCGGCGCCGTCCAGCGGCGTGCCCCGGTAGGTCAGCGGCACCTGATGCACCGGTCCCGCCCCGGCCCGGACCAGCATCGTCTCGATCCCGACCGCTCCGGCGGGGTCGTCGAACCGGTAGGCCGCGACCCGTTCGACCGCGCCCCCGTCGGCCCCCCGGAACCAGGGGCGGCCGGGCAGCCAGGTCGCCAGGAGTTCGAGCTTCGTGGGGCGCAGTTCCGCCCGGTGCAGCAACGCCATACCCGGATCATAGGGACGCCGAATCGCTCCGGGCCGCCCGGGGAGAGGGTCGGCCGGTCCGCCCCGCGCCCCAGCCCGGCCCGCACGTCTGCGGCGGCGGCCCCACCCGAATCCCGGGGGCGCAAGCGCCCGCGATCATCACGTCAGTCCGCGCCCGGTGGTTGCACCCAGCCGCGATGCGCCGCCTGCAGTCCGGCCTGGAAACGGGTCTGGGCGCCAAGTTGGTCCATCAGACTCCGGACCCGGCGTTGCAGGGTGCGGTAGGAGAGTCCGGTCTGGCGGCTTATCGCCTCGTCGCCCAGGCCTGCGGCGAGCAGTGACAGCAGGGTGGCCTCGAACGGGGTGGGTACGGCTCGCGCCGGGGTGAGGTCTTCCGGGCCCGGGTCCGCCGCGCCGAGCTTCGGCAGCTGCGGCAGCGGCACCGCCTGCCGCCACAGGGTGTCGAACAGCGATTGCAGGCCGTCGAGCAGCTCCGAGGGGCGAACGATGGCAGAGGCATGGATGGTGTGATGTTTGGTTTGCAGGGCCACCAGGGCGATCTGGCCATCGATGAGGTACATCTTGACCGGTACTCCGGATGCCACCCGGGCACGCTCGCCCGCGGCGGCGACCGACTGGTAGTGCCCTGACCACCAGCCGGGGATGTCCAGGGTGGCCCGGTCGTAGACCACCCGGAAGTTCACGCCCTTGGCGAGCGCGTCGAGCTCGATCTGGTTGGTGGCGAGGGGATCGTCGAGGTAAGGCGGCCGGTCGAAGGCACACATCTCCCGTCGCGCGGCGCGGATGAGGCGCAGGCCGCGCTCGTGGACCGCCTCCTGGCCGACGACGATCTCGACCAATCCGGTGGGATGCTGGGTGGACAGCACACGATGGTAAGCCTCGTCGAGCTGCAGGGCGGTGGCCCGGACCAACTTGAGTTCGGCCTCCTTGCGCAGGATCAGCGCCTCCAGGGCGACGTCCGGCGGCGCAGGCGGGTACCGCACGACGGGTCCGGGCACCGGACGGACCAGATCGAGCTTTTCGAGTGCGACCAAGGCGTCGTGGATCTGTTGTGGCGTCAGCCGCGTCATGTCGCCGAGGTCGTCGACCGACGCGCTGGGTTGGCGAATCAGTGCCTGGTAGACGAGCTGTTCCGTGCCGTCGAGGCCAAGGGCGTCGAGCATGTATTGATCATGCCCGGTCAGGTCGGCCCCGTCGTTGGCGGGTTCACGCCAGCGACGTGAACGCGCCGCGCCCAGCACTTCCCTGCTGGTGGCGCGTTGCTCGATCCTCAGACCCACCATCCCCAGTCCTGCATCCCAAGGAGCATCCATGAGTCGTCGACGATGGAGATCGCGCGACACGATTGTCGGGGTTTCCGTCCTCGGGCTGGTCCTCTCCGGCGCCGCGCCGGCCACGGCGCGCCCGAACCTCCCGACCGTCCCGGCAGCCGTCCCGGCCGTCGTCACCCCGACCGGGGCCGACCCGGCCGGTGTCGCGCCGGGCGCGCGTCGGGTCACCCTGATCACCGGCGACGTCGTCCACTACCGGGTGGACAAGGAGGGAACGCCGCGCGTCACGCTGGAGCCGGCGCTGCGCTCCGGCCGCGGCGCGATGAGCTTCCTACAGGTCCGCGACGGCGACTCGTACTTCGTCTACCCGTCCGACGCCATGCCACTGGTCGACGCGGGCAAGCTGGACCGGGCCCTGTTCGACGTCGGCTACCTGGTCGACAACGGCTACACCGACGACCTGACCGACGAGCTTCCGGTGATCGCCCAGTACGGCACCGGTGCCCGTAGCGCGAAGTCGCCGAACGCGGGCACGCTGAAGGTGCGGGCCGAAGCCCTGCCGGCCAACACCGACGTGGCGGCGCTGCCCAGCGTCGGCGGCGCCGGGTTCGACGTGACCAAGCAGCAGGCCGGCGACTTCTGGGCCGCGGTGGCGGGTACCCGCAGCGACGTGGGCGCCCGCGCGTCGGCGCTGGGCGCCGGGCTGACCAAGCTCTGGCTGGACCAGCGGGTCTACCCGACGCTGGACCGCAGCGTGGCGCAGATCGGCGCGCCCGAGGCGTGGAAGGTCGGCCTCGACGGGACCGGGGTGAAGGTCGCCGTCCTGGACAGCGGCATCGACCTCAACCACCCGGACTTCGGCGGCGGCCGGATCGTGGCGGCGGTGAACCACACCTCCGCCCCGTCCATCCACGACAACTTCGGCCACGGCACCCACGTGGCCTCGATCATCGCGGGCAGCGGCGCCGCCTCCAACGGCAAGTACAGGGGCGTGGCCCCGGGCGCATCGTTGATGGTCGGCAAGGTGCTCGGCGACTACGGCACGGGCAGCACCCGGAACGTGATCGCGGGCATGGAGTGGGCCGCCGCGGCCGGCGCCGACATCGTCAACATGAGCCTCGGTGGCGGTGGCGACCACACCAGTCCGCAGAGTGTCGCTCTCAACAACCTGACCTCGCAGTACGGGACGCTCTTCGTGGTGGCCGGCGGCAACAGCGGCCCCAACCCGCAGACCCTGGGAGCGCCCGGCGTCGCCGAGGCGGCGCTGACCGTGGCCGCGGTGGACCGCGACGACAAGACGGCCGGCTTCTCCAGCCGCGGGCCCCGGACGGGTGACCACGGCCTCAAGCCGGACATCGCCGCCCCGGGCGTCGGCATCGTGGCCGCCCGCTCCGAGCCGAGCATCATGGGCGGCGCGCCCGGTGAGCGCTACCTGGCGGCCAACGGCACCTCGATGGCGGCCCCGCACGTGGCCGGCGCCGCGGCGATCCTCGGCCAGCAGCACCCGGACTGGGCGGCCAAGCAGCTCAAGCCGGTGCTGGTCAGCACCGCCAAGGACACCGGAAGCCGCGCCTACGAGCAGGGCGCCGGCCGTCTCGACGTGGCCCGGGCGGTGCGCCAGCAGGTGTACGCGACCAACAGCCTCGACTTCGGTCTGATCACGTACGGGCAGACTGCGGCATCAAGCCGCACCGTCAGCTACGTCAACAACTCGACGACGCCGGTCACGCTGCGGCTGACCGCGACGCTCTCCACCGACAAGGGCAACGCCCCCGCCGGGATGCTCACCCTCGACAGGGAGACCGTGACGGTGCCGGCCAACGGCACCGCCGACGTGACGGCGACCGTGCACCCCGCAGCCGGCAGCGAGGCCACCTGGTACGAGGGCGCGTTGCGGGCCAGCGCGGAGGGGATCGAGGTCGGCACCGCTATCGGGCTCTACAAGGAGCCCCAGTCGTTCCAGGTCACCGGCAAGCTGATCCTGCCGGACGGGGTGGACCCGGCGTAATTCTACACCGGCAACTGGGTGTTCGCCCGCACCGACGGCCGCAAGGACCGCGGCGGAGCGGTGCTCGGCGGCGCGGGGACCGAGACGACGGCCCGCGTCTACGGTGGTGAACACGCCCTGGCGGTGTTGGTCGACTGGTTCGACTCGGACGGCCGCAACAGCGCGATCGCCATGCAGCCGGAGTTCGACGTCACCGAGGACACCACGGTGACCCTGGACCTGCGCAAGCTCCGAAAGATCACCGTCGACACGCCGAAGGGCAGCGACAACTACCAGATGGTGTTCGGGGCGCTGCGGTTGGGCGCCAACAACTACGGCGGCGTGCAGGGCTCCGCGACGGCCCGACCGGCCGACGGTTGGGATGGCTGGCTGCTGCCCACGAAGCCGGTGCGGCAGGGCGTGTTCCAGGCGTTCAGCCAGCACCTGCTCGGCGCACCGCAGATCGCCATGTCGGTGCGCGGTCCGCGTGGCCTCGACCTGCACCCGCGCTACCAGGCCGCCGACGCGGTGCTGCCCAAGCTCGACGGCCGGCGCACCCTGCCGATGGTCTATGCCGGCACCGGCACCACCGAGGACTTCGCCGCGGTGGATGCGAAGGGCAAGCTGGTGCTGCTCGACCTCTCCGACGCCTGCCCGCTGATCGTGTGCGGGGAGGAGGTCGCCACCCGGGTCGGCAACGCCGCGCAGGCCGGGGCTGCGGCGGTGCTGGGCTTCGGCAAGCAGGGCCACGTCATGATCGGCGACACCACCTGGCCGGTCTACCCGATCCCGACGATGAGCATCCCGGTGGCCGAGGCCCGGACGCTGCTCGGACGGCTGCAGGGCGGCGCGGTCAGCGTCAACACCTTCGGTACGGCGGTCAGCCCCTATCGGTACGTCCTGGCGTTCCCGGAGTTCGGCCGCGTGCCTCAGAAGCTGGCCTACCGGGTCACCGACCGGCAGCTCTACCGGGTCGACAACCGGTTCCACTCCGACGCCCCGGCCACCGTCGGCCAGGTATGGTCGGCCAACCACGCCGACATGCTCGTGTCCGCGATCACCAGGGCGGCGCCACGCCGGGCGCAGAGCACGGTGACCGAGTACGTCGGCCCGATCTCCGGCGACGTGCTGTGGAATCGCTCGGCGGACTACCAGTACGACGAGCCGGTGAACGGGGTCCAGGCCGGGCCGTACTTCGGGGCGAACGAAATCTTCACCAAGCCCGGACGGCGCGCCGAGGCGTGGAACTCCCAACCGCTCGCCACCGGACCGCACGGTTCGCCCGCGAACACGCTGGCCCACCCGTGGGGCGCCGTCAGTTGCTTCACCTGCCGCGCCGGAGACACCATGGTCTTCGACACGCAATCGCTCGACCAGGCGGGCCACAGCACGCAGGGCCGGCCCGGCGAGTGGACGCTGTCGCGGGACGGCCAGGAGATTCCCGTCAAGGAGCGGGGATACCTGGTGAACGCCATCTTCTTCATGCTGCGGTTCCCGGTCGACACCTTCGACGTGCCGGCCGAACCCGGCCGGTACCGGCTCACCCACACCGCCACCGCCAGAAATCCGCAGCAGCGGTACGCCACCAGGGAGGACGCGGTCTACACGTTCCGGTCGCAGCGGCCGACCGCCGAGACCGCGGACTTCGCGTCCTGCATCGGCCAGACCCTGCTGGGACGGGCCGAGCCGTGCCGGGCGGAGCAGATCCTGCGGCTGCGCTACGACACGGAGGTCGACCTGGCCAACCAGGCCGTCGCCGGCCGGTCGCAGGAGATCACCATCGGCGGCCACTACGGCAACGGCCTGGCCGCGCCGAAGCTGCGCAGCCTGAGGATGTGGGTGAGCACCGATGACGGTGCGAACTGGAAGTCCGTCAAGGTGGACAAGCACAACGGCAAGTTCAGCGGACGGATCAGCCACCCGAAGCTGGAGCAGACGACGGGCGCGGTCAGCATCCGCGTCCACGCCGTCGACGAGAACGGCAGCACCGTCGAGCAGACCCTGCACCGCGCCTACGGCCTCCGCAGCGCACGCTAGGTAGGAAGGTTCACAGTTGTGGGGCGGGGCCGGGAGACATCCCGGCCCCGCTTCGCTCGCTCGCCGGACAGCGGCCCGGTCGGGGTTCGCGTGCGGCGGGGCGGGGCTCGCCCACCGTGCCGGCGGTGTCCTGAGCGGAGTCGGTCAGGCGGTGGGGGAGCGGTGCCAGCGCACGGTCACCTGGAGCTGCCCCTGCACCCCGGTTCGGGCGATCAGCGCGCCCGCCTCGGCGCTGAGCTGGACCCCGAAGCTGATCTCCACCTCGTCCGGCCGGTCGGCCATGGACCGGAACTCGGTCAACGCGGCGGACGCCGCGTCGCGCGCCTGGCCGATCGCCCGGTTGAAGCTGACCCCGGCCTTGCGCAGCACGTCCTCGGCAGCGGAGGCCGGGGCGATCCCCGGCGTGTCGTCCACGGCGACGAGCACGCTGCCGCCGCCGTCCAGGGCGAACTCGACCACCTCGGTCATCGGCCACGTCCTTTCTCGATCGACCGCCGTCAGGCGCTGAGGCAGGGGAGCCTCAGCCACTGGTCCTCCGGCGTCCGGCCCCGCACGGTATCGAGTTCGGTCAACAACCTGGCGAGCAGCGCGGAATCGTCCAGGTACTGCAGCACGGCGGACTGGAAGGCCGCGGTCATCGTCGCCGGCATCATGTCCGAGGCGTCACGGCAGCGGGTGCCGGTGGTCAGGGTCCGCGCGATGCGGCGCTCCAGGCCGTCGGGGTACGCCGTCGGGTCGGTGCCCGCGTTCAAGGTGAACGCCAGGTGCCCGCTCGCCTCCCGCCACACCGTGCGGGCCGGATCGCCGGCCAGGTAGCGGATCAGCTCCCGGGCCCCGGGTGTGTCCCGGAACATGCCCACCACGTCCTCGGAGATCTCCTAGACCGCAACGGTCGTAGCCGGACCGGACGCCGGAAACGGGAAGAAGTCGAACCCCCGGGACGGGTCGTGCGACTGGTAGCCCCGGACGATGAACGACGCCTGGTGGTCCAGGCGGCACTTCGGTGGCGCGGCGAACATGCCCAGCCCGGCCGTGTCGAAGTTGGTCAGCAGGGCGTTGTCGGTGCGCCGGCCGGCCGCCACCAGCTTGCCCCACGCCTCCCAGGCGGCCCGCACCCGCGCGGACGTCCACGGTTCGTCCCCCGCCGCCCAGCTCTCGTAGAAGGCGGGCCCGGACTGGTGCAGCAGGATGTCCTCGATCCAGTCGGTGCCGGGCCACCCGGACAGGGGCTGCGCGCCCATTCCGAGGCACCACGGCACGCCACCGCGGGCCCGGATGTCCCCGGTGAGCCGGACCAGCTCCGCCCAGGTCGCCGGGGGGCGCTGCGCGTCGGGACCGCCGGGCACGCCCGGGACGTACCAGACCAGGCTCTTGGCGTGGGCGGCGACGGACAGGCCGTACACCCGGGGGTGCCCGTCGCGCGGGTCTTGGAGGTGGAGCAACTGCGGCGCGAGGTCCGCCCGCTCCCGTGCGACGAGGGTGTCGTCGAGCGCGTGCAGGTCGCCGCTCCGGACGTACGTCTGCAGGTCGTTGAGCCGGGGCAGCACCGCCACGTCCGGCGGCCGTTTTCGGTCGACCCCGGACCGCAGCACCTGGCTGACGTCCCGGGTGCCCTGGTAGGTGACCTTGATGCCGGTCTCCTTCGTGAAGGCCCTCAGCACCGCTAGGAAGGGCGCGGCCTCGCTGCCGCTGCCGAGCTCGGCGTTGATGCGTCTCTCGTCGGTGCTGTCCACCTCGGTCTTGCTGGCGTCGCTCGTGGCCCAGGACGCGACGACGCTCAGGGTGCGCGCCTGCGCGCAGGCGACGAGCCCGCCGGTGGCCAGCAGGACCGGGATCAGGGCGAAGGCTACGCGTCTCATCGCTGTGAAAACCTGTATTCCGCTAGACGGGGCTGGAGGCCGAGGGCGGCCATCGCCAGGGCGAACAGGGCGGCGGCGAGCAGGACGACCTCCCCGGCCCGACTGTCGGCGGCCCGCTCGGCGGATCGGGCGGCGTGCTCGCCGTGTAGGGCACCGGCCTCGGTGACCCCCGGCGGGGACGCCGTCGCCGCGCCGCTCGCGGACGGGACGGGCGCGGGCTCCGGGCTGCCTGCGGGGGCGGGCGTCGGGCTCGCGTCCCCCCTGACCCGCGCGATCGTGTCCGGGCAGCCCGGCGACCCGCAGGCGGCCGTCAGCAGGGCGGCCAGGCTGCCGCTGTCGCGGGCGGACAGCGCCGCGAGCTGCGCATCGCGGTCGATGGTGGCCTGGTCCGTGTCGCCCCGGGCGTCGGCGAGCTGGTTCGCCGACCACAGGCTCATCGCGGTGGTGGCGCCCATCACCAGCACCGCGAGCGTCGCCAGCAGCAGCGGCACGTTCAGCCGGCGTCGGAACCGCCGGCGCAGGAACCGCTGCGCGGAGACCAGCAGCGCGAGCAGGGCCAGCACCGGCACGAGCCAGAGGAGCGTCATCTTCCCGTTGGTCCACGGGCCGTCGGCCTGGCCGTTCAGCGCGTCCATCTGCTTGACCCCGAGAGCGGCGAGGCGGCGCAGGATCTCCTCCAGCAGGGTCGACGCGTCCCACAGCGTGGCGGTGCCCAGCGCGCTGCCCCCGTCCTGCGCGAAGTACGCGTGGGCCCGCTCGACCAGCCCGGTGTAGGTCACCACCGAGGCCTCGACCACCTGGATGTCCCGGCTGCCGGTCTCCCCGGCGGCGTTGTCCTCGGCGGCCTGGGCGAGCTGCTGGCCGGCCCGGGCGATCTGGTTCTGGTAGCCCTCGCCGGGGCTGGCGAGCAGGCGGGTGCCGGCGGAGAAGCTGGCCAGGGCCTCGCCGTGCGCCTGCCGGAGGGCGAGTTGGGCGTCGTACACGGCCAGCACCGCCGGCACGGACCGGTCATGGGCGGCGTCGGTGGTCCGGTGCACCCCGACGAAGACCGTGAGACAGCCGCCCAGCGTGGCCAGAATGCCCACGAGCAGCGTGGCGAGGAGACCCCGCAGCTTCCGCCGGGTGGTGCTGGTCGGCCGGTCGGCGCTCACGCCGGCACCGGCCCGGCCTCGTCGCCGGTCGGGAACCGCTCGCCGCAGCGCTCGCAGAACCGGGCACTGGGCGGCGACCGGTGGCCGCAGTGGCAGAGCCGGGGCGGGGCGCCGGGGGCGGGGGCGGGCACGGCGTCGGGGGCGGGCGGGTCGTCGGGGGCGGGCGGCGGCACCGGCCCGGGCTCGCCGTCACGCACCGTGAACGACGACTGGAGCGCCACATTGATCACGTCGAGCCGGGCGAGGTCGTCGCGCAGGCGTACCGTGCCGGTGTCGACGCCGTCGACGAGCAGCCGCAACTGCTCAAGGTGGAGGGCGTCCCCGGCGGCCGTGGCCACCTCGACCGCGCGGCCGAGCAGGCCGACGGCGGCCTCCCGGTCGCCCGTGTCGTACGCGTCGCACCCGTCGGCGATGAGCTGGCTGAGCTGCTCCTGCCCGGTGTAGTGGGCGACTCGGGGATCGATCCGGCTGGAGAGCAGCAGGTCGTCGGTCCAGTGCGCCAGGACGTTCTCCGGCCGGGTGGCCGGGGCGTCACCCACCCGCAGGTCGACCCGGGCGACCCGGACGTCCTCGCCCCTCGGCCGGTCCGTCCCGTCCACCTCCAGGCAGAGGTGGTACTCCCGGCTCTCCTCGCCCCAGGAGCCGGTCGGGCACTCCACGGTCCGCTCGTCGACCGGGGCGACCGGCAGGTCCGTCACCGTGGGGTGCACCTGGCGGCAGTACAGCACCCGGGCCGGCGGCACCAGGGCGATCCGCAGCCGGGCCCGGGCCACCTGCTTGGCCATCGCCGCCCGCATGGTCTCCCGGAAGTCGGACTCCAGATCGGCCGGCCGGCGTACCGCGTCGGCGGTGCCGTGCAGCGCCTCGGCGACGCGCATCAGCTCGCGGGGCTCCCAGCCGTCGCCGATGCCCCGGGCGTCGCAGACGAAGTGCCCCGCGCAGCCGGCCAGCACCTCCGCCAGCCGCTGCGGCGTCTCGTGCTGGTTGCGGCCGTCGGTGAGCAGCAGGGTGTGCCGGATCGCCTCGGGGTGCATGGCCAGCAGCTCCCGGGCCAGCTCCAGCCAGGTTCCGATCGCCGTGCCACCGATCGCGACGAGTTTGCTCACCGCCTGCCGGGCGTCGCGGCGGGTGGCGGGCGAGGAGGTGGCCAGGCCCCGGTGCCGGGGGTAGACCATCCGGGCCTCGTGGGTCCCCTCGACAACGGCGAAGCGGACCCCGTCCGGCAGCACGGCGACGGCGGCGGCGGTGGCCCGCTGGGCGGCGGCGATCTTGGTAGGGGGATAGGCCATCGACTCGGAGCAGTCGACGACGATCACCTCGGCGTGTCCCGGCTCGTCCGGGTCCACCCCGGTGCCGGCCTGTCCGGCCCGGGCGGTGACGGTGAGGATCGCGTGCAGTTGGCGGTCCCTCGTGGAGAGGAACCTGTCGTGGCCGATCGTCAGGTCGAAGTCGAGCCTGCTACGCACCGTTTCGCTCCTCACGGGTCAGCGTCTGGTCAGCGGCCGGACCGCGTTCGCCCGGTCGACGAGGACGCCGTGGTCGTCTTGCGTGCGCGCCTGCTGGGCCAGGGCGCGCAGGGAACTCTCGAGCAGCGTCCGCACCGAGCGCTCCGACACCTCGCCGCCGAGCGTCTCGCCGCCGGCCAGCCCGTCGGCCCCCTGGGCCAGCAGCAGGTCCAGGGCCGCCTGCCGGATCGCCGCGGTCATCCGGTCCCGGGACTCCCCGTGCCGTGCGCCCCCGTCGAGCCGCAGCTCGTCGAGGCGGCGGGCCGCCTCGTTGAGCTGGGCCGCGTCGGGCGGGTCGGCGCCGAGCCACGTCCCGAGCACCCGGGTGGCGGCGATCCGGGCGGCGTCGTAGTGCCGGGAGACGCGGGGGACCTCGTCGAGACACCGCACCGCCGCCACGCGGTCACCGGCGGCCAGCCGGAGCCGGGCCAGCCCGAACGCGGCGCTGGCCGTCGACTGGTCCCGACGCCACACCGCGTGGTAGTACCGGCCCGCAGGCTCCGTCCTGCCCTGCTGCTCGTAGCAATAGCCGAGCGCCAGCTTCGGCGCGACCTCGCCCGGCAGCTCGCGGTACGCCTCGTCGAACCTTCCGGTGGCCTCTGCCATGTCGGACCGGGTCAGCGCCAGCAGCCCTTCGTGCCAGGTCAACCGCCAGTCGGCCACCGCGTCCTCGCCGAGCAGGGCACGGGCGGCGGCCAGCGCCTCCCCAGCGGGGCCCGGCTCGGCCAGCTCCAGGTGGGCCCGGCAGCGGGCCAGGTGCAGCTCGACCGACTCCGCCTCGACGGCCGCGAGCCGGGCCAGCAGGCCGCGCGGGTCAAGGGCGCCGATCAGGGCCAGGGCCGGCGTGGCCGGGTCGCCGTCCGCCGGCCGGGGCACCGGCAGGCCGACGGCCACGGCGTCCGGGGCCGGGCGGCCGTGGTGCGGCAGCTCACCGGCCGTCGGCTCGATCCAGGCGGCCAGCGGCGGCACCGCGCCGAGGCCCGCGTCGAGCAGCGCGGCGGTGGGCGCGAACACGGCGGACGGCTCCTGCGCCCGGCCCGCCGGAGGATCCTGCAGCAGCTCGCGCAGCACGCCCCTGAGCTGCTCGGACATTTCCTTGGCGGACGCGAAGCGGCGCCGCCACCCGGCCTTGGCCCGGCCGACCAGCCGGTGGAAGGACTCCTCCCCGACCGGGTCGGGGGCGAGCGGTCGGGCGACGGGCTTGCTCAGCTCCTCCAGCAGGACCCCGACCGCGTACAGGTCCGACCGCACGGTGAACCCGTGCGTCGCCATCTCCTCGTCGCCGACCCGGTACGGGTGGGGGGTGAGGACCCGCGGGCTGGTGTCGTCGTCGGCCCGGCGCGCCCCGCCGAGGTCGATCAGCTTGATCCGGTCCCCGGTCCGGATGACGTTGCCCGGGTGCAGGTCGGTGTAGAGCAGGCCCTTGCCGTGCAGGTACTCCAACGCGGTCAGGATCTCGTGGCCGTACGCGAGGATGTCCACCAGCGACAGCGTGACCCCCGGCCGGCCGAGGCGGACGGCCAGGAGCAGCTCGTGCAGCGACATCCCGGCGAGGTACTCCATCACGATGTAGCTGGTCTGCCCGCCGAAGAGCCGGTCCTCTGCGGTGACGAAGTTGAAGATCCGGACGATGCTCGGATGGTCCAGTGTGGTCAGGAAACGCCGTTCGGAGACCTCGATCGCCAGCGCCCCCGCGCTGGTCTTGTTGAGCAGCCGCTTCAGGGCGACCGGGTTGCGGTCCAGGTGGGTGTCCTCGGCGAGGTAGACCTGCCCGAGACCGCCCCGGGCCAGGTACCCGACCACCTCGTACTGGTCGGCCACCAGGTCGCCGTGGTGCAGGGCGGGCACGAACGCGAAGGGTGTCCCGCAGGCGGGGCAGTAGCCGTGGTCGAGCCGGTCGGCCCCACCCCGACCGACCCGGCCGCCGCACTGGGCGCAGGACCGGCTGCCCTCGGGCACGCTGAGCTGGGGCGAGACCCGGCCGTGCCGGGGGAAGGACAGCACCGGCAGCGACACGAGGCCGGCCACCGTCCAGGAGCTGTCCCCGACCGGCTCACCGGCCGCCGGACCGTCCGGGAGCACGGGCTGTGCCGCCGGGCGCCCGGGCTCGGGCGTGAGGCCGCAGACCGTGCAGAAGCCGTCGGCGTCGACGTCCCCGGGGCACCCGGGGGTACGCGGGCAGCGCATCAGGACGGCCCTCCTTCCTGCCGGTCGTCGAGGGCGCGCCGGACCTGGTCGGCGTACCCGTGCACGGCGGCGGTGGCCTCGGCGAGCTCGCACGGGCCGCCCCGGAGCAGGTCGTGGGCCCGCCGGTAGGACGCCCCCAGTTCGTGGTGCTCGGTGAGCCCGCCGACGCCGGCGCGGGCCCGTTGCGCGTCCAGCAGCCCCCGCAGCCGCTGGTGCGCCGCCGCCAGCTCGGTCAGCCGCCGCCGCAGCTCCGCCATCTCGTGCAGGGCCCGGTCGGTGGCCCGTTCCACGGCGGCCAGGTGCTCGGGCAGCGGGCCCGGGTCGGGCTGCCCGGCTGCGGCGCGCAGGGCGGTGAGCCGGACCCGTAGCCGGGTGGCCCGGGCGGGCACCGTCGGCAGCCCGGTCAGCTGCGCCGCCAGCTCGCGGTGGTGCGCGCGGGCCAGGCCCTCGGCGGCGCGCAGCCCGGCGATCCGCCGGCCGAGCAGCCCGAGCCGGACGTCGATCGCGGGCCCCCGGAAACCCAGCAGCACCCGCAGGTCGCGTTCGGCCGCCCGGTCGACGATCGGCCCGACCACCTCGGCGAGGAGCTCCTCTGGGTCGGTGGACTCGTCCACGCCGTCGATCAGCACCGACCGCGGCGCCGCCGCGCCGACCAGGTCGCCCACCGGGCCCGCCGCCGGCTCGCCCGCGCCGACGAACTCCAGGATCCGTTCGGCCAGCTCCCGGGGCGGCTTGCCGGCGGCGTCCAGCGACAGGTCGATGCTGCCCAGCGGCGGGACGGTGGGGTCGCCGTCGGGCTCGGCCTGACCTGCGGAGGCCGGTCGCAGCTCCCGGTTGGACAGCACCACCGCCCGGCGCAGCGCGGCCGACACCGTGGAACCGGGTCGGCCGGTGACGATCACCAGGACGTTCTCGGGCGAGCGGCGGGCATAGAGCCGGGCGATCCGCAGCGCGGCCGGGCCGTCCCGGTGGCCCGCGCTGAGCGAGGCGAGCTCCTCGTCCACCGAGGACCCGCCGACGACCCACCGCGCGACCGCGGGCGCGTGGTGCAGGATCGTCTCGACCGGGACCATGTACGAGCGGCCGGCGGCCGGGTCGCTGTAGTAGGAGACGACCATGCCGACCACGTGGCCGGTCCGCTCGTCGACGGCCGCCGCCCCGCTGAACCCGCCCCGCACCCACAGCCCGGGGTTCGCCGGGGTCATCTGCACCTGCTCCCCGCCGGGCCCGACCTGTCCGTCGAGGACGGCATGGACGGTCTCGCCGTCGCTGAACTCCCTCGGGAAGCCGAAGGCGTAGACCTGCTGCTGCCAGAGGGGGAGCCGGCGCAGCTCGGCGCCCTGCTGGCCGGGGACCGGGTCCGCCAGTTCGAGCAGGGCGACGTCACCGTGGCCGTCCCCGTCCAGTGGGGCCCACCCGCCGGGCGTCACGCGCGCCGACCGGGCGGCCAGGTGCGGCAGCCGGACCAGGTCGACCATGACCCGGGTGGCGGGCGGGCCGCCCGTCGCCGCCCCCCGCCGGCCGGCCGAGCTGTCGATCACGTGGGCGCAGGTGAGGACGTGCCGGTCGCCCAGGAGCGTTCCGCTGCCCAGAATCAGGCCGCCGTCCCCACGGATGCGGACCGGCCATGGCTGACGGCCATGACTCTCCTTCACCCAGAGCATGGTATTCGCACAATCCTCATTAGGCGGGACACGGCATCGACCGTTGTAAGAAATGCGACTCGGGCGCGGAACGATCCTGGCTCCCGCTATCGGCAAATTGTGAGTGGCACAATTCCCGCCGACCGCGGCCAGCCGAAGTGGTCCGTCCGGCCGCCGCAGGCCGTCGGCTACGCTCGGCCCGGTGACGGTCACCACGGGGGTGCCAGCCGCGCCCGCCTCGCTGTGGCGCAACCGTGGCTTCAACGCGTTCTGGTCGGCGCAGATCCTCTCCGTGCTCGGCGACTCGTTCTCGCAGCTCGCCGTACCGCTGCTGGTGCTCGACGCGACCGGCTCGATCGCCACGGCCGGGCTGCTCACCGGAGTCTCCGGCACGGCGGCGGTGGTTGCCGGCCTGCTCGCCGGGGTCGTGGTCGACCGGTTCGACCGGCGGGCGCTGCTGATCGGCGCCGACGTGGCGCGGATGCTGTTGTTCGCGGCGGTCCCCCTGGTGTGGTGGCTGGTCCCGGCCCCGCCGATCTGGCCGCTGTTCGTGCTGCTGCCCCTGGCCGCGGCGGCCGGGATGCTGTTCCAGGTCGCCGCCGTCAGCGCGATGCGCGGCCTGGTCCCCGGCCCGGAGCTGACCCGGGCGAACGGTCGGCTGTACGCCGGCACCGCCCTGGCCTCCGTCGGGGGGCCCGCGCTGGCCGGCCTGGTGTCCGGCTGGCTCGGCCCGGCGGGCGCGATCGCCGTCGACGCCGTGAGCTTCGGGCTCTCCGCAGCGCTGCTGATGCTGGTGCGGTTGCCCGGCCGGGCCGCCCTGTCGGCCGACGCGGGCGACCGGACGGGGCCGTTGGCGGAGTTCCTGGCCGGCGCGCGGTTCCTGCTCCGGCACCCGGTGCTGCGTCCGCTGACCGCGCTGCTGACCGTCTTCCTCCTGCTCACCTACGGCATGGACGACGTGGTCATCTACCACCTCAAGCACGGCCTCGGCCAGTCCGACGGCATGGTCGGCCTGGTGCTCACCGCGGGGGCGGCCGGGACGGTGACCGGCTCGCTGGTCGTCGCGCCGCTGCGCAGGCGGTTCGGGTTCGGCGCGTGCTGGATCGGCGCGGTCGCGGTCACCGGCGTCGCCGTCGCGGCCCTTGCGTCGACCGGCCGGCCCGTCGAGGTCGGCGCGCTGATGCTGGTCTACTTCGGCTGCCTGAGCATCGGAGGCATCTGCTCGCTGTCGCTACGCCAGGAGGTGACGCCGGAGCATCTGCTCGGCCGGGTCACCGCCGCGTTCTGGACGATCCACTTCTCGCTCGGCGGCGTCGGCGCGGCGGTGTTCACCTGGCTGGCCCAGCACCACGGGGCCCCGCTGACGTTCGCCCTGGCCGGCGGCGGCTGCCTGGCCGTGGCCCTCGCCGCCCTGTTCACGGCGGTCCGCCGGGCGGGCCCGGCCTGACCGGAAACCGCGGTGGAGGTCGCAGGTGTACGCGTCGACGACGACCACCTTGCCGGCCGGGCACGACGCGAGCGCGGAGGCCGCAGGTGTACGCGTCAACGACGGGCGGCCACCCGATCGGGTGACCGCCCGTCGTTGCGGCTCGGGGTCGCACGGTCGCTGCCAGACTCGGCCGCATGTCCAGCACCGGGGAGATCATCGCGCTCAGGGGCGGCCGCCGGGCGGTGGTGCACCGGCTCGGGGCGGCCGGCAACCGGGTGGTGGTGTTCTGCCACTCCGCCCCGGGGTCGGGCGCCTTCGATCCGGACCCGGCCGTCACCCGCGTCGCCGGGGTCACCCTGCTCGCCGTCGACCGGCCCGGCTACGGCGGCTCCGACCCGGCCACCGGCTGGGCCGACGTGCCCGCAGCCGCCGACGACCTCGCCGAGGTGCTCGACCAGCGAGGCCTCGGCCCGGTGCCCGTGGTGGGCTGGTCGGGCGGAGGGCGGGTCGCCCTCGCGCTGGCCGCTCGCCGGCCGGAGCTGGTGAGCCGGCTCGCGGTGCTGGCCACCCCCGCCCCCGACGAGGAGGTCCCCTGGGTCGACCCGGGGCAGCGGGACATGATGGTGACGCTGCGCGGCCAGCCGGTCGACCAGGTCCGCGCCCAGCTCGACGCCGCGCTGGCCGGCATGGTTCCGGCCGACCCGTGGGACGCGCGGGCGTACCGGATGCTGCTCGGGGCGGGCCCGGCCGACCAGCCCGCGCTGGACGCCCCCGGCGCCGCCCGCCGGGTCGGCGACATGCTGGCCGAGGCGTTCGCGCAGGGCGCGCGGGGGATGGTCGACGACATCGCCGGGTACGTGCTGCGCCCCTGGGGCTTCACCCCCGACCAGGTACGCGCGGCCACCCTGCTGCTGTACGGCGCCGACGACGGCCTGGCCGGGCCGGAGCACGGCCGGTGGTGGCGCGACGCGCTGCCCGACGCGCGCCTGGAGGTCGTCCCGGACGCCGGTCACCTGCTGGTGGTGCCGGCCTGGTCCCGGGTCCTCGACCACCTGGTCGGGCCGACGGCGCGAAGCACCTCCGCCCGGGAGGCGGTCGCGTTCATCCTGCGCGCCCCGTGATTTTTGTGCGTTCCGTGCTTGCGATGGGCCCCTGACCCGGGCACGACGATGACCGGGACGGATTGCTCTGTGCCGGCCCGGACCGTCAGTCCGGTTCCGCCGGGGCGGGCAGGACCGCCAGGGCCAGCGTCAGGTCCAGCACGGTCGCCGGGTCGTGCAGCCGGTCGCCGTACATCTCCCGCACCTTGGCCATCCGGTAGCGCACGGTCTGCGGGTGCACGAACAGGGTCGCCGCCACGTCGTCGCGGCGACCCTGGTGCAGCAGCCAGGCGCGCAGTGTCTCGGCGAGCCGGTGTGCGGTGGCCGGCGGCAGCGACGCCAGCGGACGCAGCACCTGGGCGCGCAGGTCGGCCAGGGCCTCCGGGTCGGTGCTGAGCAGCAGCTCGGCGAGGTGCTGCTCGGTGTCCAGCGGCGCGTCGGCCCCGACGCGGGGCAGCCCGAGCCGCAGCGCCCGGGTGGCCCGCACGTACGACCCGGCCACCCGGTGCCACGGCCGCGCGGGCCCCAGCACCGCCCGGTGCCCGTGCAGCACCCGGGCGAGCGGCCGCCGCCGGCCGCCGTGCGCGTCCGGCACCAGCAGCACGGCCAGTTCCTCGGTCGGGTCCACCCCCGGCATGTCCTCGCCGCTCTCCAACGTGTGTGGGCTCAGCGCAGTCAGCACGGTGCGCAGGCTGCTGCGGGGCAGCAGGACGACGGTCAGGGTCTGCGGCACCGGCCAGTCCGCCCGCTCGGCGCCGAGGCGCAGCACGTCCTCGGCCTCGCCGGCCAGCAGTTGCTGGCTCAGCCGCTCCAGGTACCGCCGCCGGGCCCGGCCGACGGTGGCCAGCTCGTCGGCGTGCCCCGCCACGCTGGCGGCGGACAGCTCGTCGATGTAGGCGAACATCAGCTCGGCGAACTCGGCGACCGTCGCCGCGGCGAGCCCGCCGCGCACGGTGGTGGTGGAGACCTCCCGCCAGGACACCCGCGCTCCCACCCGGTACGCGGCGAGCAGCGCGTCCATGCTGCGCCCGGAGCGGGCCTCGCCGCTGCCCAGCGCGTACGCGGCCTCCAGGGCCGAGAGCAGCGGGGCGCTCGGCTCCGAGGTCTGGGGACGCCCGAGGAGCTGGAGGAACGTGCCCAGCGCGATGCGAACCGCGTTTTCGATCTTCGCCCGCATCTGGCCGGTCAGGGTGCCGGAGTAGGCGGGCACCTCGGCGGTGATCGCGGTGATCGTACGCTCGGCGACCAGGGGCAGCGCGGCGCGTAGCCGGGCGGCCATCGGCTCGTCCAGTTCGAGGTGGGCAGCGCGGCGGCTGGTCCCGGACCCTTCCGACATAGATTGTTCTCCCGGAACAAGACCCTGCGGTTGATTCACCTTCCTTGGCCAAGATGTTATGCGATCGGGCGGGTCACCCTGGTTGTATGACGACCACCGTCCCGCGCCCGCCCGGCAAGCTCACAGTCCGGGACAGGCTGTTCCGGCTCGCCGAGACGGTCACCACGCCGCTGCTGCCCGAGGACTACCTCGACCTGGTCGCCCCGCTGCGTTCCGGGGCAGCCCTGCGCGGGCGGATCGTCGACGTCCGCCCCGAGACGCGGGACGCGGCGACGGTGACCATCCGACCGGGGCGGGGCTGGCGCGGACACACCCCCGGGCAGTACGTCCGCCTCGGCGTGGACGTCGACGGGGTCCGCCAGTGGCGGGCGTACTCGCTCACCTCGGTCCCCGGCCACCGCGACGGGCTGATCTCGGTCACCGTGAAGGCCATCCCGGACGGCCGGGTCAGCAACTACCTGGTCCGCCGGGTGCGGCCCGGCACGCTGGTCCACCTCGACCAGGCCCAGGGCGACTTCGTGCAGCCCGCGACCGCCCCGGAGCGGATCCTGTTCGTCACCGCGGGCAGCGGCGTCACCCCGGTGATGGGGATGCTCCGCGCCGGCGCGACCGGCCCGGCCGACGTCGTGCTGGTGCACTCCGCGCCGACCCCGGCCGACGTGGTGTTCGCCGACGAACTGCGCGGCCTGGCCGGGCGGGGCGCGCTCCGCCTCGTGGAGCGGCACACCGACACCGACGGCGTGCTCGGCGTGGCCGAGCTGGCCGACCTGGTGCCCGACCACCTCGACCGGCAGACCTGGGCGTGCGGCCCGGTCGGCCTGCTCGACGCGGTCGAGGCGCACTGGGCCGCCCACGGGGCGGCCGACCGGCTGCACACCGAGCGGTTCCGGCCCACGGTGATCTCCCCGGGGGCCGGGGGCGCGGTCACCTTCACCCGGGCCGGGGTCACCGTCGACGCGGACGGCGGCGCGGCCCTGCTCGACGTGGGCGAGGACGCCGGGGTGCTGATGCCGTCCGGGTGCCGGATGGGCATCTGCTTCGGCTGCGTGGTGCCGCTGCGCCAGGGCGCCGTCCGCGACCTGCGCAACGGCGACGTCACCACCGCCGTTCCCGGCGACGGCGTGCTCATCCAGACCTGCGTGTCGGCGGCGGCCGGTACCTGCGACATCGACCTCTGACAGGAGAATCGGACTTGACCACGATCCAGAAGAAGCCCGTCAACCCGATCGCCCACCTCACCGCCGAGGACATCGACACCCTGGGCAGGGAGCTCGACGCCATCCGTGACCGGGTGATCGCCGGCCGGGGGGAGCAGGACGCCGCCTACATCCGCCGGGTGATCTCCACTCAGCGCCGGCTGGAGCTGGGCAGCCGGGCCGTGCTGCTGTTCTCGCTCTTCCCGCCGGCCTGGCTGGTCGGCACCGCCGGCCTCGCCGTGGCCAAGATCCTCGAGAACATGGAGATCGGCCACAACGTCCTGCACGGCCAGTGGGACTGGATGCGCGATCCGAAGATCCACTCGACCACCTGGGAGTGGGACCACGTCTCCCCGGCCGAGCAGTGGAAGCACTCGCACAACGAGCTGCACCACACCTACACCAACGTGATCGGCAAGGACAACGACCTCGGGTACGGCATCATGCGCGTCGACGAGGACCAGCGGTGGCACCCGTTCCACCTGGGCCAGCCGCTGTGGAACTTCATCAACGCCTGCTTCTTCGAGTACGGCATCGCCGCGTACGACCTGGAGCTGGGCCGCAACCTGCGCAAGGGCCGGCACAAGGCCCCCGAGTTCCGGGCCCGCGCCCGCGCGGTCGGCCGCAAGATCCGCCGCCAGTTCCTCAAGGACTACATCATCCACCCGCTGCTGTCCGGGCCGTCGTTCCTCAGCACCCTGGCCGCCACCTTCACCGCGAATCTGATCCGCAACCTGTGGAGCCACTCGGTGATCATGTGTGGGCACTTCCCGGAGGGGGTGGAGACCTTCGAGAGGAGGTCCATCGTTGGCGAGACCCGGGGCGAGTGGTACCTGCGGCAGATGCTCGGCTCGGCCAACATCAGCGGCAGCCGGCTGATGCACATCATGACCGGCAACCTGTCGTTCCAGATCGAGCACCACCTCTTCCCGGACCTGCCGAGCAACCGGTACCAGGAGATCGCCCCCGAGGTGCGGGCGCTGTTCGCGAAGTACGGCCTGACGTACACCGTCGGCCCCCTGCCGAAGCAGGTCGCCTCGGCCTGGTGGAAGGTCATCCGGCTCTCCCTGCCCAACCGCTCCACCCCGGCCCCGCGCCCGGCCGACGACCTGCCCACCCCGGCGCTGGCCCAGGTGTAGCCGTCAGAGCGGCCCCGGCCGGGTGCCACGATGGACCAGCCCCTGCCGGGTGGCCCGGGTCTCGGGGTGGTCGACGCCGAGCACCCGGCACTGTGCCTCGAACACGCTGTCCCGCTCCCGCCGTGCCTGGGCGACGTGCCCGCGCGCCTCCGCCAGCACCGCCAGGTTCGCCCGGATGGCGGTACCGGCCCCGCGCGTGGTGCACGACGGCCTGGTAGTGCAGCGCGCGGAGCGTCTCGCCGTGCCGCTCGCCCAGATCCCGGGTCGCCAGCCGCCCGATCCGCTCCAGCTCGGCGTCCGCCGCCAGGTACAGGCCGCGGGCGTGCATGGAGCGGGCGGCGGAGTTGGCCGCGTAGCAGGCGTCCTCGACGACCTGCGCCGGTTGCCCCGGATTCCGCAGCAGCATGGTGATCATGTGCAGGGCGTGCGGGGTGACCGACGCCGGGGAACTGGCAGGGAACTGCGGGATCAGGGCGACCAGGTGCTGGGGAGGATCACCGGTCCGCCCGCCGGCCCGGCTCCGGGAGACCGCCAGGAACGGTTCGCCGCGCTCGGTGCGGCGATGCGGGAGGACCTCGGAGTTCATATTCGTGAGCCTGATCCGCTCCGCTGACCGGCCTCCGGTCGCCCAGCAGGCCATGCCGGTCGCCCAGCAGGCCATCTCGCGACCGGGCGTGGCCTGCTTGCGCCCCGGCGTCGTCAAAAAGGACACGGCCAATGGCTGTCATGGTTATCGGAACTGACCCCGTTTCAGGTATCCTGACCTGCGCATATGACAGTGCGTCAATGTATTGCAGCTTTCGGTGACTTCATAACTGTTTCGAGCTTCGGTAGCCTGATCAACAACCGGTGTGTTGACTACGGAGGGTACCAATGGCGCAAACAAACCGCTCCGTTGTTTCCATGGTGGATTCCTTGAGCCACGAGCTCGAGAACCTCGATCCGCGTGAGCGTCGAGAGTTGTTGATGCAGATGGTCCGGCTCCTTGCGGCCACCCCGGGCACGCACCTCCAGATCGGTAGCGGCGTGTCCGACCGGGCCGAAGAGAACCGCGCGGTGGCGCTCTGCGAGTGGGCCCTCGACGCAGGGGCCACGGAGAGTGAGCAGCTGCTCAAGGTCGACATGCGGCCCGGCGAGATCCAGATCGCCAAGACGCGCGAGGCGACCGGCCGGTCGTTGATCACCAATGGGTTCCTCGGCGCCGACCTCATTCATGTTCCCGCGGGCGAGGGTTTCGCTCCGCACACCCACCCTGGCGATCACCTTCTCTTCGTGGTGGGTGGGCGCGGCACCATCACCGCCGCCGGCGAGATCCTGGAGACCACGCCCGGCCTGGTGTACATGGTGGACGGCGCGCAGCCGCACGCGGTCGGCGCGATCACCGACCACGTCCTGCTCTCGGTGGGCGTCGCCCACCAGCCGCTCGACAGTGCGAACCGGCAGGAGCTCAGGCCGTTCGAGGACCTGCTGACCGACGACGGGCACATCGTCTGCCGCATCTGCGGAATCAAGGCCGGCAGCGGGGACGAGTTGCGTGCCGCAGGGTGCTCGCACGGTCCCGTCGTGTTCGGCGCCACCGGTGCCTGACAGTCCAGGGCCGACAACCACGCGGGGGAGCTTTCTGGAGCGACCCCACGACCGGCACGTCCCGAAGCGGGCCGAACTCCTCGGCGGTCGACCGCTGCCCCAGCCCGAGCTGGTGCCGGAGCCCGTGCCGGCCGGGTGCCCGGTGGGCCAGGTCGAGGCGGTGCTGCGGCGTCAGCTCACCGAGCACGGAATCGGCCTCGTCGACCTCGGTGAGCCGATGACCAGCGCTCACCTGCTGGAGCTCGGCCACCGGTTCGGTGAGGTCATGCCGGAGACCGACCCGGCCGTGCTGCCCAACGTCGAGGACGGCCGGATCCTGCACCTGATCAGCGCCGAGGGTGACACCGCCGACGCCGCGCGGCAACCGTTCGCCACGAGCGCCCTGAGCCTGCACACCGAGGGCAGCGGGCGACCGGCCGGTGAACAGCCGCGATACATCGTCCTGATGTGCCTGCACGCCGGGGACGACGAGAACGCCGCGCAGACCGTCCTGGTCCCGTTCGTCGGGGTCGACGAGCGGCTCCAGCAGACCGACCGCGAGATCCTCGCGCACGTCCGGTACGACCGCCCCGGCGTGCCGCCGATCCGGCGACGGGTGGACGGGCGGCCGGTCTTCTCGTTCCGCGACTTCCAGGCCGACACGTTGCGCTGGGTGTCCGACACCGACCAGTTCGACGCCCCGGCGGTCCGCGACGCCCTCGCCGCACTGCTCGCCGGGATGTACGAGGGCGGCGTCGCCCGCGGGCTCCAGTGGCGTCGTGGGCTCCTCGCGGTCCTGGACAACACGTACACCTTCCACGGCCGATCCGCGGCGCCGTTCCACGGCTCGACCCGGCACCGGCATCTCAAGCGACTGCGGATCACGGACCGATCGGGGGAGATGGCCGGATGACGGATGTCCAAGGGCTGTTCGGCGACGTCGGAGAGCCTCGGCTGTCGGTCGTGCCCGCCGAGGTCGAGATGCTCGCGGCACAGCGCCCCGACCCCTCGCGGGTGCCGATGGCCCTGGACCCGGGCCCCGACGCGCGGCTGCTGGAGGTGTACGCCCGAGCGGTGAACCCGCAGGATCCGATCGAGCTCCGCGATCTCTACCTGGGCCGGGTCGAGTGCGAACTCGGGGTGGAGAGCCACCGTCCCGACCTGGCGGCCCGGTGGCGACAGTCCCGGCGCAGACGTGAGGTCGACGCCGCCGCGGTGCTCAACTCACGGGCGACCGTACGTTTCGTCAAGGAGCTGTTCAACTCCTACTTCCGCGACGACCTCTACGGTGACCTGCGCTCGCAGGCGGGGATCATCCTCTCCAGCGGGTCCGTGGACGAGGAGCACTGGGGTCTGCCCGGCCCGTTGAAGGACTGCATCGCCTACGCCCTGAACCGGGACTGGTACGGGTACTCCGACTCCCGGGGCCGCGAGCCGGCCCGGGAGGCGGTCGCGGCGTACGAGGCGGCCCGGCTGCCCAGCGCGGGATACACGGCTGACAACGTCGCGCTGACCATGGGCGCGACGCTGGCGATCAGCACGGTGGTCGACTTCATTCTGCTCGAGGCGAGCCCGGGTGGCGCCGCGTCGCTGTGCGCCATACCCAACTATCCGCCCCTGGTGGAGTCCGTGGCCCGTCGAGGGCCGGTGTCGCTGGTGCCGCTGTCGTCCAGCGCGGACGGTCGGACGTCGCTGCGACCGCTGATCGACGCGCTGCGTCCGGACACGCCGATCGTGTTGCTCCAGACGGCCGCGAACCCGACCGGCGCCCTGGTCTGCGAGGACGAGCTGGAGCTGCTGATCAAGTCGGCCTCGCCGAACACCCTGATCGTGCTGGACGAGTGCCACGAGTGGTTGGGGGAGCCGGTGGCAACCTCACCGGCTCGCGCCGCGGCCAACGTCATCCGGGTCAGTAGCCTGTCGAAGAACTGGTCCGCCCCGGGCCTCAAGGTCGGCTGGCTGATGGCGGACAGCGGCTTCATCGATCGCTACTACGAGTACGCGTCGACCACCTTCGGCGGGCCGCCGTCGTTCTTCTACACCGTGGTCGAGGTGCTGGCCCGGATGGAACGGTGGCTGGTCAGCGGTGACGAGGAGTTGACCCCCGCGCACTGTCGGGAGTTCGAGTCGACGTACGGCCTGCGCCTGCCCGGCCTGCAGCGCGCGTACGACAACTACCGGGTCGAGCGGAGGTCCCGGGAGCGGTCCCTGACGCTGATCCGCGACGCCTACCACAACGGCATCCGGTTGCCGGGTGTCTCGGTGCTGCCGGCGCGCTACTCCATCAACCTGACCACGTCGTTCGACGACCACGAGGACTCGTACCTCTGCTTCCGGGAACTGCTGCGGGAGACCAACGTGTCCCTCTTCCCCGGCATCCTGACCTTCTGCCTCTCCGGCGCGTTCATGCGGCTGACGACGTCCCGGCCCTGGTCGGACTATGCCGAGGCGATGCCCCGGCTGCGGCGCTACCAGGAGCGTGAGGTCAGGCCAGTCTGACCGTCACCGTCTTCGGTCGCTGGAACTCGGTGAGGGCGAGGACGCTCAGGTCGGTGCCGTGACCTGACGATCCTCGCCCGCCGTGCGGCAGTTCGGGGCACTGCTCCAGCACGCAGTTGACCCACACCTCCCCGGCGTCGAGCGCCCGGGCGACGGAGAGCAACTGGCCGGTCCCGGCGCCCCAGACGCTGCCGGCCAGCGCCTGGTCGACACTGTTGGCCAGGCGGACGGCGTCGTCGATGTCCTCGGCGGCCTGCACGGTCAGGCAGGGGCCGAACAACTCGTTGGCGACCGCCGGGTCGTCGGGTTCCAGGTCGGCCAGGATCCGCCCTTCGGCCCAGTAGCCCTCCTCGTGGGAGTCGTCGCCGAGCGCCAGCCCGGCGGCGTGGCTCACCCCGGCGGCGGAGCCCGAGAGGATCTGCCGGTAGCGGCGGATCTGGTCAGCGTTGTTCAGCGGGCCGAACGAACGGCCCGCCTGCCGCCGGCTCATCGCCTCGGCGAGACGGTCCACCACCTCGGCGTAGTTCGACCGTAACGTGATCACCCGAGCCGGTGCGGCGCAGCTCTGCCCGGCGTTGTAGGTGGCCGCGCCGGTCAGGTCGGCGTAGGTGTGCTCGGGCGCGTCCGGCAGCACGATCGCCGGGCAGTTGCCCCCGAGTTCCAGGCTGACCCGGCGCAGCCCCGCCCGGGCGGCCACGTCCCGCCCGCCGGCGATGCTGCCGGTGAACGCGATCGCGTCGATGGGACTCTCCACCAGTAGCCGGCCCGTCGCCCGGTCGCCGGGCAGTGCGTTGAGCACCCCCGGGCCGAGCGAGTCCCTGGCGTCCCTGGCCAGCAGCAGCGCGCTGTCGGGAGTGCTCTCGGCCGGCTTGAGGAGCACCGCGTTCCCCGCGGCGAGCGCCGGCCCGATGCGCCAGGCGGCCATCAGGATCGGATAGTTCCACGGCACGATCGCGCCGACCACGCCCAGCGGCTCCCACCGCACCCAGCTCTCCCGGTCCGGGAGGTGATGCCCGGCAGCGGGCGCCAGCGCGGCGCGCACGGCGCCGGCGTAGAACCGCAACAGGTCGACGCTGTCGCGGATCTCGCCTTCGGCCTCGTGGGCGGGCTTGCCGGTGCCGGCCTGTTCGGCGGCGACGTACTCGCTCAGGGCGCCGTCGATCCGGTCGGCGAATGCCAGAAGACGACGACTCCGCTCGCCCGTCGGCAGCCCCGCCCAGGACCGCTGGGCCTCCCGCGCCGCCTCGACCGTGTCGGTGACCGTCGACTCGCCCGCACCGGCCAGGCCGGCGCGGATCCGCCCGGTCCGTGGGTCGGTGAGCCGGAGACCGGTCGGCGAATGCGGGACGTCAACGGTTTCTGCGGTCATGGGCATGATCCTATCCGCAGTGGAGAGCCCGATCTGGGTCCCGTGGCCCCGCCTCCCACGCGGAGGGCCGGACACCTGTAAGCCCCGGCCGCCATCGACTACGCTCGCCGGGCACGGGGAGCGTAGTGGTGGAACGGCCGACGACAGGGCCCGGCGGGGCTGTGAGGGAGATGCCATGGGACTGCCGGGGCCGACCAGAACCTGTTATGGGGTCGTGCATCTGGCCCCGCTGCCCGGCACTCCGTTCTACGAGCCCGATTCGTTGCGCCACACCCTGGCCCGCGCGGTCGAGTCGGCGCGTGCCCTCGACCGGGGTGGCGCGCACGGCTGCCTGCTGCAGACCGCGGACCGGGTCTACGGGGTCGAGGACGACTGCGATCCCGCACGGCTCGCGGCCGTCACGGTGATCACCGAGGCCGTCCGGGCGGCGACGGACCCGGCCTTTCAGGTCGGCGTCCAGATCATGCGGAACGCGACCAGGGCGTCGCTGGCCGCTGCGAAGGTCTGCGGCGGGAGTTTCGTCCGGGTGGGCGCCATCGTCGGTGAGACGTTGAGCTGGCAGGGCACGGTGCGACCCGATCCCGCCGCGGTGATGGCGTACCGCCGGGCCATCGACGCGTGGGACGTCAGGGTGATCGCCGATGTCGCCAGCATGCACTTCAGCTGGCCGAACGGCGAAAAGCAGCCCGGCGAGGTGGCCCGCTCGGCGATGAACGCGGGCGCCGACGCCGTCTGCCTGGGCGACCCGGACGAATCCCGTACCCTCGAGCTGATCTCGCAGGTCAGGCGCGCGGCCCCGGCGGCTCCGATCTACCTGGCCGGTCACACGGACCATGACAACGCCGCTCGGCTGGTCGGCGCAGCCGACGGCGTCTTCGTCGGTAGCTGCGTCACCGTCGGCGGCTGGGCCGGGGATGTGTCCGAGCAGAAGGTCCGGTCGTACATGGACATTCTGGACTCGCTGCCGCACCGGGAGACCGCATGAGCTCCTACACGGTGGCCGCGATGCGGGCGGAGGTCGACGGCCTCGCCTCCGACCTGGCCGTGCTGACCGGGGTGCTCGGCACGCAGCTGGACGAGCTGCGCTCCGTCGAGCCGGTTCCCCGCCGGATCGTCCTGTCTGGCAGCGGGGACTCCCTGTACGCCGCCCAGGCGGCCGAGTACGCCTTCGACCGGCTGCCGCGCACCACGTGCGTGCTTCGCAGCACGCAACGGCTGCTCGACTACGGCGTCGGCCGACCGCTCCCGGAGCCCGCCGCGGCGACCCTGGTGGTGGGCGTCTCGGCCTCGGGCACCAGCGCCACGCTGGCGGCCGGGCTGGACCGGGCCCGGGCGGATGGCTTCCGTACCGTCGCGATCGTCGGATCCGCCGACACTCCCGTGGGCCGCAGCGCACACCGCAGCGTCACCACGGGACTGCCGAAGCGCCCGCCGTCCCCGGGGATCCGGAGCTACCAGGCCAGTCTTCTCACCCTCCTGCTCCTGGCCGAGGGATGGGCGGACGCCCCGTCGCACCCCGCCGTGCTCGGGTCCGGCGGGCTCGCCGCCCTGCCGGACCTCGTGGAGCGGACGGTGCGGCAGCAGGTGGAGCCGTGCCGACAGTTGGCAGAGCAGATCCTGCGGACGGCTCCGGTGCAGGTGCTGGGTGGGGGGCCGGCTCTGGGAACGGCACGGTACGCGGCGGCGAAGGTCATCGAGGGTGCCGGCGTGCCGGCACTGGGCCGGGATCTCGAGGAGTGGTGGCACGTCGAGCGGTTCGCCACCGAGGCCGACGTCCCCCTGATCGTGCTGGCGCCGCCGGGGCCCAGCCACGAACGCGCCGTGCGTCTGTGCGCGCAGGCCCGCGGCCGGGGTCACCTGGTGGCCGCGTTGGCCGAGCCCGGCGACGAGGAGATCCGGGAACAGGCGCACCTGGTGCTGCCGCTGCCCGAGGGGTGTTCCCCGGCCTGGTCCCCCTTGATCGAGCACGTCTTCGCCGCGCCGCTGGCCGCCGACCTGGCCGAACTGCTGGGCCGGGTCCCGTTCCACCGTCGTTGACGGCGTCCACAGGTGGGCGACGCGGGTGGGCGACGGGCCGGCGGAGACCCTAGGGTCGTCGCCATGGACGCTGTCAGCCCGGCCCGCGACGGCCACGCGCACACCCTGCCCCCGACGAGGCTGTACGGCGACGCCCTCCGGTTCGGGATCCACTCCGGCCAGTTGCACGGCAGCTACGAGATCTGCCGTGATCTCTGGCGGCGGGCGGAGCAACTGGGCTACGACTGGATCTCGCTGATCGACCATCTGCGCCCGCACCTGTACGGCCCCGACCAGCCCTGCTTCGAGGGCATGACGCTGCTGGCCGCTCTCGCCGCGCAGACCGAGCGGATCCGCTGCGCCATGCTGGTCACCGGCGCGATGTGGCGTCATCCCGCCGTCACCGCCGCCGCCCTGGCCACCATCGACCACGTCTGCGACGGGCGGCTCGAGGTGGGCCTCGGCGCGGGCGGACCGGATCTGGCCTACGAGCAGTACGGCATCCCGTTCCCCGCCGCCGGGGAGCGGCTGGACCGGCTCGAGGAGACCTGCGAGATCCTCCGGCGGCTCTGGACGGAGCCCGAGACGACGTTCGAGGGGCGGCACTTCCAGCTGGACCGGGCCCGGCTCGCGCCAAAGCCCCGGCAGGACCACGTGCCCCTCGTGGTGGGCGGGAGCGGGGTGCGGCGGACGCTGCGGACAGCGGCCCGGCATGCCGATATCTGGAACACCCTCGCGACCACCACCGAGGACTACGGTCGCCAGCTCGCCGCCCTGCGTGGGCACTGCGTGGAGGTGGGGCGCGACGAGGCCAGCATCCGTCGATCGGTCACGTTCCGGGCGGTGCTGGTCGAACGGGCGTCCGGCGTCGACGCGCGATCGGCGGAGCTGCTACGCGGAGCGCCGGACGAGGTGCGCGCCGAGTACCTGAGCTTCGGTACGCCCGAGCGGTGCGTGGCGGACCTCAGGCCGTATGTCGACCTCGGCGTCCGGGACTTCCTCCTGGCGGTCAAGCCGCCGATCGACTGGCAGACCGTGGAACTGATGATCACGCGGGTGGCCCCGGCGCTACGTGAGTACGCGTCGTTGCGGGAGGTCTGAGGCCGGCTCTATCATCGGCCCGCTCGGACGGATGACGGGGGAGAAGATGACGCAGTCTGACGCGACGCGCGTGCGACAGCGGCAGGTCGGCGTGACCGGACCCGACGGCCCTGACGCCGGACGCGCCGTCGACGAGATCACGCTCTCGGCGGGCGACATCGACGTGACGGTCTGGACGTACGGCGCGACCCTCGTCGAGGTGGTGGTGCCCGACCGGGCCGGCGACCGGAGCAACGTCGTGTGCCGGCTGCCGGACCTGGCCGCGTACGAGGACCGGGCGCTCAACGCCTATGTCGGGTCCACCGTCGGGCGGTACTGCCGTGGCGTCCGGAACGGGACCTTCCTCCTCGACGGCACCCGGTACACGCTGGACCGCAACGCCGGCCGCCACCATCTGCACGGCGGCACGAACGGTTTCGACCGCCGGGTGTGGCTGGCCCGCGTCGAGGAGGGCCCGGACCAGGTGGCGGCGGTCCTGACGCTGGTCAGCCCGGACGGGGACCAGGGATACCCGGGGGAGTTGACCGCCGAGGTGACGTACCGCCTGCACGCCGCGGGCCGGCTCACCTTCGAGTACCGGGCGTCGACCACCGCCCCGACGCTCGTCGGCCTGACCAACCACGCGTTCTGGAATCTGGCCGGTGCGGGGACGGTGGACACCCACCTGCTCGCGCTCAACGCCGAGCGGATCGTCCCGTTCGACGAGGAGCTGTTCCCACTGGCCGGTCCGCTGTTCCCGCTGGCCGGGACCCGCCTGGACTTCCGCGAGCCGCGCCGCATCGGGGCCGCCCGGCTGGACAACTTCTTCGTCCTCGACGAACCACGGTGGGCCGCCGAGCTGCACGACGAGCGCAGCGGTCGCCGGATGCGGGTGGTCACCGACCAGCCGGGGCTCGGCGTGTACAGCGGCGACGGGCTGTTCGCGCCCCGCGCGGGGCTGGCCCTGGAGGCCGGCGCGTGGCCGGACGCGCCGAACCTTCCGGACGTGCCGTCGGTCCGGCTCGACCCCGGGCAGACCTACCGGCACCGTACGGTGCACGAGTTCTCCGTCGGCTGACCCGGGCCGTCGCGCCCCGGCTCACCCACGTGGGTGAGCCGGGGCGCCGCGACGTCAGGCCTTGCGGAGCCAGAACGTCAGGCCGAGCGACTCGTCGGCGAACGGCTCGGGGTCGGCCCACGACGGTTCCCCGTCGGCGCAGTCGACGGCCAGCACCTCATCCGCGACCAGGTCGCGGTGCTCGGCGAGGGCCAGGGCCGTCTCCTCCCGGGTCGCCCGGTACCGCAGCACGATCCGGTCGGTCACGTCGAGGCCGCTGGCCTTGCGTGCCTCCTGGATCTGCCGGATCGCGTCGCGGGCCACCCCGGCCCGCCGTAGCTCGGGCGTCAGGTGCAGGTCCAGCGCCAGGGTGGCGCCGGCATCGCTGGCGACCGCCCAGCCCTCGCGCGGCGTCTCGACGATGATCACCTCGTCCGGGCCGAGGGTGACAGGCTCGTCGCCCACCACGACCGTCGCGGATCCGGACTCCCGCAGGGAGTCCTTGAGGGCGGTGGCGTCGGCCGCCGCGATCGCCGCGGCCACCTGCTGCACGGTCTTCCCGAACCGCCTGCCGAGGGTGCGGAAGTTGGCCTTCGCCGTGGTGTCCACCAGCGATTCGCCGGCCCCGCCCACGGCGGTCACCGACCCGATGTTCAGCTCGGCGGTGATCTCCGCCAGCAGCTCCGCGGACAGCTCCTCGAAGCCCTGTGCCGAGGCCAGCGCCCGGGACAGCGGCTGCCGGACCTTCATCCCGGAGTCGGCGCGGGCGGCGCGGCCCAGCTCGACCAGCCGCCGCGCCAGCGCCGACTGCCGGGACAGGGCCGGGTCGATCAGGGACTCGTCCGCGACCGGGTACGGGGCCAGGTGCACCGACGGCGGCGCGTCCGGGGTGACCGGCACGACCATGTCCTGCCACACCCGCTCGGTGATGAACGGCGTGATCGGCGCCATGAGCAGCGTGACGGTGGAGAGCACCTCGTGCAGGGTGGCGAGCGCCGCCGGGTCGCCCCGCCAGAAACGCCGCCGGCTGCGCCGGACGTACCAGTTGGAGAGGTCGTCGACGAACGCGGACAGCAGCCGGCCCGCCTGGTGGGTGTCGAACGTGTCCATCGCGGCGTCCACCTGCTGCACCAGCGTGTTCAGCTCGGAGAGCAGCCACCGGTCCAGGACCGGCCGGTCCGCGGGGGCCGGGTCGGCGTCGGACGGGGACCAGCCGGCGGTCCGCCCGTACAGCGCCTGGAAGGCCACCGTGTTCCAGTAGGTCAGCAGGATCTTGCGGACCACCTCCTGGAGCGCGGTGTGCCCGACCCGTCGAGCCGACCAGGGCGAGCCGACGGCGGCCATGAACCAGCGCACCGCGTCCGCGCCGTGCTGGTCCATCAGGGGGATCGGTTCGAGGATGTTGCCCAGGTGCTTGGACATCTTCCGGCCGTCCTCGGCCAGGATGTGGCCGAGGCAGACCACGTTCTCGTACGGCGACCGGTCGAACACCAGCGTGCCGATCGCCATCAGGGTGTAGAACCACCCACGGGTCTGGTCGATGGCCTCGGAGATGAACTGTGCCGGGTACCGCTTCTCGAACAGCTCGACGTTCTGGTACGGATAGCCGAACTGCGCGAACGGCATGGAACCCGAGTCGTACCAAGCGTCGATCACCTCGGGAACCCGCCGGGCGGTCGTCCCGCAGTGACAGGTGAACGTGACGTCGTCGATGAACGGCCGGTGCGGGTCGAGCCCGGTCACATCGGATCCGGTCAGCTCACTGAGCTCGGCCAGCGACCCGACGCAGGTCAGGTGCTCGTTCTCGCAACGCCAGATCGGCAGCGGGGTGCCCCAGTAGCGCCGCCGCGAAAGCGCCCAGTCGACGTTGTTGTTGAGCCAGTCGCCGTACCGGCCGTACTTCACGGTGGCGGGGTGCCAGGTGGTGCGGTCGTTCTCGCGCAGCAGGGCCTCGCGCACCGCGGTCGTCCGGACGTACCAGGAGGGCTGGGCGTAGTAGATCAGCGCGGTGTGGCAGCGCCAGCAGTGCGGGTAGCTGTGCTCGTACGGGACGTGGCGGAAGAGCAACCCCCGGGCGGCCAGGTCGTCGATGAGCGGGCGGTCCGCCTCCTTGAAGAAGACGCTGCCGACGAGGGGGAGCTCCGGAAGGAACCGGCCGTTGGGCTGCACCGGGTTCACCATCGGCAGCCCGTACGCCCGGCAGTTCACCAGGTCGTCCGCGCCGAAGGCCGGCGCCTGGTGGACCAGGCCCGAGCCGCTGTCCGTCGTCACGTACGACGCGAGGATCACGATGTGCGCGTCGGGGATGTCGACCAGGTCGAACGGCGCGCGGTAGCCCCACCGCTCGAGCTCCTGACCCTTGAACGACTCCCCGGTGAGGTCCCAGCCGTCGCCGAGCACCTGGGCCATCAGGGGTTCGGCGACCACCAGCTGCTCGTTGCCGTCGGTCGCCACCACGTACGTCACGTCGGGGTGCACGGCCACCGCGACGTTCGACACCAGGGTCCACGGCGTGGTGGTCCAGACCAGCAGCGACGCCCGCCCGGCCAGCGGCCCCGAGACGAGCGGGAAGCGGACGTACACCGACGGGTCGACGACCGTCTCGTACCCCTGGGCGAGCTCGTGGTCGGACAGGCCGGTCTCGTCCCGGGGGCACCACGGCGCGACCCGGAAGTCCTCGACCAGCAGGCCCTTGTCGAAGATCTGCTTCAACGACCACCAGACGGACTCGATGTACTCCGGGTCCATCGTCCGGTAGGCGTCGTCCATGTCCACCCAGTAGCCCATGCGCTCGGTGAGGCGGGCGAACGCGTCGGTGTGCCGGGTCACCGACTCGCGGCAGCGGGCGTTGAACTCCGCGACGCCGAACTTCTCGATGTCCTGCTTGCCGGAGAAGCCCAGTTCCTTCTCGACGGCGAGCTCGACGGGCAGGCCGTGGCAGTCCCAGCCCGCCTTGCGGGCGACGTGGAAGCCCTTCATGGTCTTGTAGCGCGGGAAGACGTCCTTGAAGACCCGCGCCTCGATGTGGTGGGCTCCCGGCATGCCGTTGGCCGTGGGCGGCCCCTCGTAGAACACCCACTCCGGGCGGCTGCTGGACTGTTCGAGGCTGCGCGCGAAGACGCTGTTGGCGTGCCAGAAGTGCAGGACCTCGTGTTCGAGATCGGGCAGATCGACCTGAGTCGGGACGCTGCGGTACATGGTTCCTCCGACGGATGCATGGGGTGAAGCTCCGGCGGAGGGACGAGGCCTGCGGCCCCGCGGTACCACCCTCCTTGGCCGCGTGCGGCCCTCTCTCTTCGGGTGCGGTCGGTTCTACTCGGCCTCGCGGCCTTTCCTCCGACGGCTCCGGGGTGATCTTCCCGCCGTGCAACACCCCCGGGCTTCCACCATCCCCGGGTCGCTTTTGGCTGCGTGCGGCGGTACTCGTCCCCATCTGCGCCTCGCGGCAATATCGTAACCCACGCGCCACACCGCCGGAGCGGCCCCGAGGCCGGTGGTCCGGGGGCGACCGGTGGCGCCGGTCCGGCGCCCCGCCGTCACGCCGGCCCTTCGTCCGCCGCCGGGCGCCGCCCGGTCGGTGCCGAACGACCAGCCGACCAGCCAGCCGGGCCGCGTGCCCAGTCGGCGAGCAGTGACCAGGCCAGCGACGCCCGTGGGGGCAGGGCGAGGAGTCCGCCGGCGACGGTCTCCACCGGGGCGCCGGCGAGGGCCTCGGCGATCTGCCGACGGGTGAACCAGCCGGCGGCGGCGATCTCGGTCGGGTCGGTCCGGATCGGTTCCCGGGGATCCGCCAGGGCACGGAAGCCCAGCATCAGGCAGCCGGGAAACGGCCAGGCCTGGCTACCCGCGTACCGGAGGCCGGTGAGTGTGACACCGATCTCCTCAGCGACCTCCCGGGCCGCCGCCTGCTCCGGCGACTCCCCGGGCTCGACGAATCCGGCGACGCTGGAGAACTGCCGGGTCCCCGCCACCATCGTGCCCGGTGCCCGGTGTGCCAGCAGGCAGCGCCCGTCGGGCCCGGACCCGCCGTCGTGCACCAGCACGAGAACCGCCGGGTCGACCCGCGGCCGGACCAGGGCGCCGCGGTCGTCGGCTCTGGCCCAGCCGCCCGTGACGGGCCTGGTCACCGCCCCGGTGGCGGGGGAGTACCCGGCGGCGGCGTGCCAGTTCCGCAGGGCGGTCGCCACGGTGAGCAGCGCCGCCTCCGTCTCGGCGAGCCGGTGCCCGATCTCGCGCAGGTTCCCCCTGCCCGTACCCGGGACGGCGGGCAGGGGGGCGACGACGGCGAAGACGGGTGTGCCGTCGATCGCGCCGAGGAACAGCCGTTCCCCCGGCGGCGCGTCGGCGGAATCCACCAGCGGCAGCGTGGCGGACGCGCCGTCGGCATCGGGCCGGTCGGAGTCCCGGACCAGGACGTCTCCGCCCCCGGACACGTCGATGACCAGGACACGCGCTCGCCGCCAGGCATCGTCGACCCATCGCTCGTCGCCGCGGCGATGGCGGCACCGGTCCCACGAGCCCTGCGGTGCCGCCGAGGCGGGTGCCGACGCGGCGGTCCTGTCCGGCACGGTTACGGCTGCGGTGCGTCGAGGTGCGCGGCGACCTGTTCGGCCAGCCTCGGCCGGAGGATCTTCCCCGTGGCGGTCCGGGGAATGGCGTCGAGCGACAGGACCCGTCGCGGCACGACGGTGGTGGCGAACGAGGCGCGCAGCGCGGTGCCGACATCCGGCCGCTCGCCGGGGGCGAACACCACCGCTGCCACGATCTCGTCACCCAGGAACCGGTGCGGCAGGCAGACGCACGCCGCGTCGCGGACGCCCGGCAGTGCCCGTAGCGCCCGCTCCATCTCCTCGAGGGAAACCGTCTCGCCACGTACCTTGGCGATGTTCTTGCTGCGTCCCGTGATGACGAAGTAGGGCCGGTCGTCGTCCGGGTCCCGTACCGCGAAGCCCATGTCCTGCGAATGGAACCAGCCGTGCCGGAAAGCCTCGGCGGTGGCGGCGGCGTTACCCGCATACCGGCTCATCACGTTGTGGCCACGCATGCAGAGCTCGCCGACCTGGCCCGGCTCGGCCACCCTGCCGTCCTCCAGCAGCACGGCGACCTCGTTGCCGGGCATCGCCGCCCCGATGGACGGGATGTCCGCCTCCAGGACCAGCCGGCGGTAGGTGTCCGGCGAGACGTCCGTGGGCATCGTGGTGGAGAAGTTGGTGGTCTCGGTCAGCCCGTAGCCCTGTAGGACCCGCACTCCGAGACGCCGCGACACCTCCTGCGCGGTCTGGGCGGTCAACGGCGCGGCGGCCGAGACGAAGTATCCGAAGTCTCCCGGCAACCGCGGCGACCGCCACGTGTGGGTGAGGGCTTCGAGGAGACTCGGCACCACGCTCGCGATCCGCGGCCGGAACCGTTCGAGCAGCCGGGGGTAGCCGAACGGGTCGAACGCGTGCGCGAGCAGCACGTGGGCACCCGCCGCGAGCGGGCCCAGCACGGTGAAGTGGAGTCCGTTCACGTGGTGGATCGGAAGGCACCCCAGGATCCGCTCGCCCGGCCTGATCCGGTGATGGGTGCGCAGCGCGGCGGCGTTCGCCACGACGTTGTAGTGCGACTGCACCACGAGCTTGGAGGCGGCCGTCGATCCGGAGGTGCCGATGAGGAACGCGTCGGCGCCCGGTTCCACCGGCGCGTCCGACCCGCCCCCCGGCGGATCCGCCAGGGTGTCGGGGTCCGGAATGACCACCGGCGTCAACGACGGGTCGAGGGAGACCGCCGGGGGGTGCAGGACCACCTTCGCCCCGGCGGACTCGACCTGCGGGCGCAGCCGGGCGACCGGATCGGCGGGGCTGAGCAGCAGCACCGCGCAGCCCGCGCGGAGGGACCCGAGGATGCCGATGACCGACCGCGCGTCGTTGACCGGCGCGAGCGCCACGACGTCGCCTGCTCCCACCCGCGCCTCCCGGCGCAGCCAGGCGCCCACTCGCCGGCTCAGGCGATCCACGTCGCGGTAGGAGAGCGTCGTCGTCTCGCCGTCCGCCGTGGCGGTCGTCAGGAAGGCGGCGTCGCCGAGCGTGGCGACCTGGCGCAGGAGAGTCGCCACGATGGTGCCGCCGTACTCCCAGGGCGGCCCGAAGGGGCGGCCGAGGTAGCTGTGGGCGAGATCGTGATCCGTGGCCTGGGCTGTGCGCATGTCTAGGCGAACCGATTCGGGGAGGAGGGGCGATCGAGGTCGCTCGGATCGGGCCCGTCGGCGCGGGTGGGTCCGCGCAGGGCCTCGACCGTGTCCGCGATGGACCCGACGGTACGGAAAGTGGACCAGTCGAGCATGTCGGACGCGAACGTGACCGAGAACCTGTTCTCGAGCAGGACGATCAGCTCGACGACGGCGAGGGAGTCGACGCCGAGCGCGGCCAGCTCCGCGTCGGGATCGGCCAGGGCGCGCGCGTCGGCAGCATGGACGTACGGCCGCACCAGCTCGGTGATGGTCTTTCTCAACTCGTCCACTACAGAGTCCCGTTCCCTTCGGACGACAGCCGTGGGCTGTCCGTACCCGGCGGACCCCGTCGGGTCACGTCGCTGATTCGTCGTCGCTCGTCGTCGCCCGCCGCCGCGGGCTAGCCGGTGACGGTTTTCTGCAGGTGGACCCGGCGCACGCCGTTCTCCGCCAGGGTCGGCCCGTGCTGGGTGAAGCCGAGCGTGTCGAGCATCCGCCGCGTCGCCAGCAGGTCGGGGTTGGCTTCGCAGCGCAGCACGTCCGCACCCTGCTCTCGAGCGAGCTCGACGGCCCGGCGCAGGCACCGGACACCGACGATCGATCCCTCGTACGCCGGCGCGACGGCCAGTCGTTGCAGGTAGACCGGGCTGGTGGCGGGCGGGTAGACGGAGAGGTCCAGGCCGTGCGGGGGCTCCTGGGACAGCGTGAACGATGCCGCCGCCTCGGTGCCGTGCCGCAGCAGGTGCACCGAGCCCGCCCGCACCCGGCGTTCGGTGGTGTCGAGGTTGCGGACGGGAGCGACCATCCCGTACCGGGCCGCCTGGTGTCCGTCACTGGCACACAGCAGGGCGTGCGCCTCCGACGAATCCGTGGCGACCGCCCACGTCCACTCCATCAGCCCGCCGTCTGAGCTCTCACTGGACACAGCGGTGAATCCTGCCCGGCCGGTTCTTCCGTCGTCAAGCATGCCGTGGTGGCCGGTTCCCAGGTGATCAACGGTGGATACAGTGATCTCCATGACCGCCCACGATGTGTCGACGGGTGCCCGGCCCGCCTCGGCCGCTGAACGTCGGTTCGACCCGCCGGTTCGGCTCTCGGCCTGCGTCATGGCGCATCCCGCCCGGCAGGCGGCCGCGGAGCGTCTCGCCGTGGCGCTCACGGACTTCGACGCGGGCGTGGCGACCGACCCGGAGCCAGGCCGGCCCGGCGGCACGCTCCGCACCTCGCGCATGGCATGGTCGCGGGTCGCGCCGGGCGCGACGCATCACCTCGTCGTCCAGGACGACTCCGTCCTGGTGCCGGACTTCGTGCGGCACGCGCTCGCCGGGACGCGCGCCCTGCCGGGGCACGCCCTCGGTCTGTTCACCGAGTGGGGGTCGTTCACCTCGTACGCCCTGCGGGTCGCCGCGCTCGTCGGCGCCGACTGGGTCGAGGTCGTCGACGGGTACATGCCGGCCCAGGCGCTCGTCCTGCCGGCCGACGTCGCCCGCGAGTTCGACCGGTACGCCGCACGGGCCACCGCCGGCGACGAACCGGACGACGAGGTGCTCCTGGGCTTTCTGCGGTCGATGGGCGTGCCCATGGTCGTGTCGGTGTCGAATCTCGTCCAGCACGGCGACGAGGTGAGCATCGCCGGCAACGGCTGGCACGGCCTGCGCAAGGCCGCGTGCTGGCGGCCCGACCTGGTGACGCCGGGCGAGACCGTCCTCGACCGGATCGCTCTCGTGCCGTTCTTCTCCTGGTTCACCGGGGATGCCATCTGCCGCTTCCGCGATCAGCCGGCCAGCGAGGACTGGCGGCAGGTGCCGGCCATCGACCTGTTGCGGGCCTACGGCCTCGGGGACGACGACGTGCGGCGGCTGATCGCCGACGGATGCCCGCAACGCCCGGGCGACGGCGAGGTGCCGGCCCACCTGACGCAGGCCCTTGTCACGGCGGCGGTGGCCGTGGGGCTCCTGGCGGGCGAGTGCGGTGCCCCCGCCGACGGCGGGCGGACCAAGGAACCGGTCGTGGCCGCCGCGCTGGCCACGCTGGTGCCGGGTGGACTGCGCAACTTCGTGGACGGCCATGCCCTTCCCACGGTGAGTGAACAACTCGCACCTGTCGTGGACGCGGCGGCGCAGTGGGGCCTGGAAACGGCGCGAGGGACGTCCCGCTCCGGCCGCGACCTCCCGGCGGCGCGTCACTCTTCCCGGTAGACCGGCCCTGTTGATGATCAATCGGGCCGCCGATAGGCTCCCCGAACTTGGTGGTCGGCCCCCACGCCGATGACCGTGGGTGACATGGGAGGTTCGGTGGCACCTCTGGCGCTCGCCATCAGGGATCGGTCCACCCGCTGGCTCCAGATGCTCCGCCTGTTGCCGCACGCGGGGCGCGGACTGGCCCTCGGCGCACTCGCGCTGAACATCACGCTCGGCCTGCTGCCGTCGGCGTTCATCGTCTCCACCAGCATGCTGCTCTCTCGCGTGCCGGCCCTCGCCGCGGAGCCCACGGGGCTCTCGTGGGACGGCATCGTGGTCGTCTTCGCGGTGGCCCTGGGCGCGTTCACCCTGCAACAGCTGCTGACGCCGTTCCAGTCCGCGGTCACCGAGGTCATCGCGCGCCGGGTCGACGAGGTGTGTATCGGGCGGCTGCTCAACGCGGCGCTGGACGACGCGCCGATCGCCCTGCTGGAGAATCCCGAGGCGCTGGACGTGCTCGCCGACGCGCGGGCGGCGTTCGAGCGGCAGGCGTACACCCCCGGCGATGCCGTCGGCGCGATCCCCGCGTTGGTGTCCCGTTACTGCCAGCTGACAGCTGCCGTGGTCCTCGTCGGTGTGGTGTTGAGTCCGCTCGCGGGGATGATCCTGATGATCACCGCACTGGTCATCCGGGTGGGGGTGCGCGGCACGCTCGGGCGGTTCGCGGCGGTGTCGGAGTCCCTGGCCGGGCACCGACGCAGGGCCGGGTACATCGGTGGCCTGGCGACCGGTGCGACCGCCGCCAAGGAGATCCGCGTGTTCGGGCTGCTCGGCTGGCTGCGTGAGCGGCTGCGCTCCGACACCATGGCCAATCTCCGGCTGATGTGGGCCGGTAGCCGACGCCTGCAGTTCTGGCCGTTCGTCGGGTTCTCCGCGGTCGGCTTCGTCGGCGGAGCGGTCGCCATCACGATGCTGGCCGTGGCGGCCGGCCGGGGGCAGGTCGACCTTTTCGAACTCGCCGTCGCACTACAGGGGATCCTGATCCCCATGCGCTTCGGCGTCTACTTCCCGGAATGCGATGTGCAGACGCAGTTCGGACTGCACTCGTTCCACGCCCTGGAGCGTTTCGAACAACAAGCGGGCGCCGCCCGGCCCGTCGGTGCGCGGGCGACGACGATGCCGGTGCCGCCGAGCCGGGAGATCCGTTTCGACAACGTGAGCTTCCGGTACTCCGCGGACGGTCCCACCATTCTCGACGGCCTGGACCTCACGCTTCCGGTCGGCCGTTCCACCGCCATCGTCGGCCTGAACGGCGCCGGCAAGACCACCCTGGTGAAGCTGCTCGCTCGCCTCTACGAGCCGACGAGCGGGCGGATCACCGTGGACGGGGCCGAGCTGGCCCGCTTCGACCCGGATGAATGGCGCCGCCAACTCGCGATGACCTTCCAGGACTACGTCCGCTACGAGCTGACGGTGGCGGAGAACATCGGTCTCGGTGCGCCGCGGCTGCTCGCGGACGACGAGGCGATCACGGCCGCGGCCGAACGGGCCGGTGCCCTGGACGCGTTGCGCGGAGCGCCGGACCCGCTCCGGACGCCGCTGTCCTCGCGCTATCCCGGTGGCACGGACCTGTCGGGCGGCCAGTGGCAGCGGATCGCCCTTGCCCGGGCGCTGCTGGCCGTCCAGGGCGGCGCCTCGGTGCTGGTGCTCGACGAGCCGACCGCGCAGCTCGACGTCCGGGCGGAGGTGGAGTTCCACGACCGGTTCCTGGCCACCGCGAAGGGGATCACGAGCGTCCTGATCTCCCACCGTTTCTCCACGGTCCGCCACGCGGATCAGATCGTGGTGATCGAGCACGGCCGGGTCGTCGAACGCGGTAGCCATGACGAACTGATTCGGCACGACGGCCGGTACGCCGAGCTGTTCGAGTTGCAGGCGAGGAGATTCCGGATGGACGCGGCCGAACCGACGGCGGTGGGATGAGAAAGATCGCCCTCGCGGCCGGTTTCCTCCTGCGCCTCGGCTACCGAACCGACCGCCGCAGGCTGTTCACCGCGATCGTCCTGATGACCGTGGGCTATCTCGCGACGCCGTTGATCGGTGTCGTCCTCGCGGCTTTCACCAACGCGGCGATCGGCCGGGACGGCACTGCGGCCGTGCTGCTTGCCCTGGCCGTAGCCATGCTGCTGGTCTTCGAGCTGACCATGATGCACTTCGCGCACCTGTCCTACTTCGAATTGGGAGACCTGGAGCAACTGGCCCTCACCGACGAGGTCGCCTCGATCGTCCACGGCAGCGCCGGCATCGACCACTTCGACAATCCGAGGTTCGTCGAGGCCCTGACCCTGGTGAACGAGAACCTGATCCGGGTGCGGAACGCGCTCGAGTCGACGCTGCAGTTGGGCGGAGTCGTGCTGCAGATCGGTCTCACCGCCGTGCTGCTGGTCAGCGTCGACCCGTGGCTCGTCATGCTGCCGCTCGCCGCCCTGCCGCCGGTGCTGCTCAGCAACCGCGCGCAGCGGGTGATCGACGACGCCCAGGAGGCCGCCGCCGTCGACATCCAGGTGTCCCGGCACCTGGTGAAGGTGGCTACGACTGGAAGCTCCGCGAAGGAGATCCGGCTCGCGGGTGCCCGGGACGCGGTGATCTCGCGGCAGCGGGCGGCCTGGGCCGCGACGACCGGCCGGCTGTGGCGGGCGCACTGGCGCAGCGCCCTGTTGCGGGCCGGCGGGCAGGTGCTGTTCGCGGCTGCGTACGGGACGGCGATCTTCCTCGTCGTCCGCGGCGCGGTGCGCGGCGAGGCGAACATCGGGCAGGTCGTCCTGGTGCTCACCCTCGCGGTTCAGGTCAGCGTGCAGGTGGCCGGTCTGCTGGGGATGCTCGGGACGTTGCAGCAGATGGGTCGTACCGTCGAGCGCATCGACGTGTTGCGGCAGTTGACGGCCGGTCCGGGGAGTGCGCCCGCGATCGGCCCGGTCCGTCCTCCTGACGGGTCGCCGCCGACGTCGGATCCGTTGCAGGAGCCGGCCGGCCAGAAGGTGGTGTCGTGGACGCCCGCCCGGCTGCGTCGGGGGATCCGGCTGGAACAGGTCTCCTTCGCATATCCGGGTGCCGACGCGCCAGTGATCCGGGACGTCTCGATGGAGATCCCGGCCGGCAGCACGTTGGCGCTGGTGGGTGAGAACGGTGCGGGCAAGAGCACCCTGGTGAGGATGATCTGTGGCCTCTGCCAGCCGACCTCGGGCCGGATCACCGTTGACGGAATCGACCTGCGGGAGTTGACCCCCGAACACTGGCGGTCCCGGGTCGCCACGCTGTTCCAGGACTTCGCGCGCTTCGAGCTGTTGCTTCGGGAGAACGTCGGGCTCGGCCGGCCGGCAGCCGTCGACGCCGACCAGGAGATCATGACAGCGCTCGACCGGGCCGGTGCGCGGGGCATTGTGCGGAGGGTTCCCGGTGGCCTGAACGGTCTGCTCGGGCACAGCTACGGGGACGGGGCGGAGTTGTCCGGCGGGCAGTGGCAGACGTTGGGGCTCGCCCGTACCCTGATGCGACGCGACCCGCTGCTCGTGGCCCTCGACGAGCCGGCGGCGGCCCTGGACGCCCTGGCGGAGAACGCGCTGTTCGAACGACTCGTGAACACCGCGGCGGACGTGCGCGGAGAGCGCGGAGTGATCACTCTCTTCGTGTCACACCGCTTCTCCACCGTCCGGGCGGCGGATCAGATCGCCGTCCTCCATGGCGGACGGCTGTGGGAGATGGGCAGCCACGACGCGCTGATGAGCGCGAACGGCCTCTACGCCGACCTGTTCACCGTCCAGGCGAGCGCCTACCGGTGACGGTGGCCGCGCGTCGGCGGCCGGGTCGCCCCGGCCGCCGACGGTGAGCGGCGTCAGGTCGACGGTCACCCGGCCGACGCCCTACCTCGTGCGGGCGAATCTCCCGTCCACCGGGTACCGGACCTCGGTGCGGGAGGACGCCGCCATGAACTCGCAGTAGGCGAGGTGATAGGCGAGGCCGGCGAAGTGCGGAACCGTCTCGTTGAAGAGGTACGTGAAGTGGTCGATCTCGACGCGCCCGCGCCAGTCCTGCAGGAGGAGACCAGCGTTGCGTTGGGCGACCCCGCGCAGGATCTCGGCGGCGGCCTCGTACTCCTCCCGGGCCTGGCGGATCAGCCCGCGGTTGATCTCGGCGTGCAACAGGTCGGGTTCCAGCGCGAGCGCCCCCTTGAAGGCCGCTTCGGCCTCCTCCAGCTCGTTGAGCATGAGGTGCATGACGCCGACCATGTTGAGGAAGATGGAGTCCTCCGGGGCCAGCTTGGCCGCGGTCTGGAACGCCGCGAGGGCGTCGTGCGGACGATCCGCCGCACGGAGCACGTGGCCGTGGTAGGCCCACACCCGCGGTGCCGACGGGTCCGACTCGACGGCCTTGGAACTCCACTCGACCGCCTGCTCGAAGTTGCCGAGGGCGCGGTGCAGGAAACCCGCGTAGGCGGGCCACAGGCCGAGGTCGGGGTAGTCGGCGATCTGCTTCTCGGTGAGGTCGAGGTAGCGCCGCAGCTTGGCGGTGCGGTCCGCGACCGGCCGGACGTTGCCGGGATGGTTGAGGACCAGACCCGAGGACGCGATGACGCCCCCCATGTCCTGCACCGCCTCCTCCACCGATTCACCGACGAGCCGCCGGTACCGGATGTCCGGGTGGCTGCGGAAGAGCCGCACCGGGCGGTCGACCCAGATCGCGCCCACGGCCGTGAGATTGAACCGAAGGACGGTGTAGGCGAGATGGTCGTCGGGCGCCTGCTCGATGAGGGCGGCGACCCGTGGCCACTCGGTGGCGGGAAACTCCTCGTCCACGTCGAGGAACAACACCCAGGGCGTCTTCACCTGCTCCAGGGCCAGGTTCCGCGCGGCCGAGTAGCCGCCGTCCATCGTCGTCTGGATGAACGTGTCGGTGTGGGAACGCGCGATGTCCTGAGAGCCGTCGGTCGAACCCGTGTCCACGATGACGACGTCGCCGCAGACGGGCCCGGCCTCCGCAAGGCACCTCGGGAGGAACGCGGCCTCATCCTTGACGATGAGGCACAGCGTCAGCTCCGGAATCTTGATCTTGTTCACCATTTCTCCATCTCTCGGATCAGGGCCCGGCTAACCGCGCCCCATCGCCCGCCGGACCGTCGTCGCCCAGGCCCGCTCGGCGGCCAGTGCGTCGTCGTAGGTCTGCGCGAGCGCGTCATCGAGCTTCCCGCCGTCGGCGAGCGCCCGCTCCACGAGCGCACGCCAGCGGCCCGCTGCGGCTGCCGCCGCGAGCTGGCAGGCCGCCGCGTCGGCAGGGCTCGCCCCGGCCCGGTACAGGATCAGCCGCGCCGCGGCGCCCAGGATGTGTTGGCTGTCCACGTACCCGAACTGACGCCACGACGACTCCGGCACGACCCCGGCCAGGAACTCGGCTTTGGCCCGTACCGGCTCCTCGCCGGCGAGAACCGCGTCGGCCACGTCCGCGAGCTCGCTAGCGGCGTCGCGGACCACCTCGGCGGCAGTCGTCGGCGTCGGCCCGGCCGAGACGGTCAGGACCTGCCCGACCAGGTAGGGAACGCCGTGGGCCGCCCAGGCCGCGTGCGCGCGGGCGAGGTGTTCGCTCGGCACGTAGGCCGTCGTGCAGATGTCCCCGAGGACCTGCCGGAGGGTGACCGTCGGTTCGAACGGCACCGCGAACCGCAACGGTGTCTCCCAGGGGTCGAGCGGTGCCTGCCCGCCCGTCGAGTCGACGTGGAACAGCCTGGCGTTCGTCAGCGACTCGAGATGCAGCCCGTCCAGCACGGTGAACATCTCGCGCTGCTCGCGGTAGCCGGTCACCACGATGACGTGCCCCGAGTGGTGGCCGTCGTAGTAGGCGCGGCACGACGGCAGCTCACCCATGTCCATGGGGAGCAGCGGGACGCGGCCGTCGCGCAGGAGCCCGGCGAGTGTCTCCACCACGTTCTCGCCCCCGGAGCTGAACGTGTCGAGACGCAGTCCCAGGTGGGTGCGGAAGATGCGGTCCTGCACCGCGTCCACCTCGGCGCCCAGCCCGGTGTCCCAGCCCGTCGCGCTGTCGGCGCCCCGCCAGCGATCACCGACGTCGTAGCGATCCCACCGGTGGTTGTAGTGGACCCAGAGCTGGAAATGGACGTAGAAGGCGTCGTGCCGCTCCCGGCCCCACCGGGACGCGGCGAGCGCCCGGGGCACCCAGAAGCAGTGCAGCCCGTCCCGGTCGTACATGAGTGGAACGTGGGAGTGGGTGAAGCCGTCCAGGTCGATGTCATCCATGTGTTCCCCCACGCCCGTGGTCGTGCCGCATCGGCCCCTCCGATGTCCGGCGTCCAGATCCGGTGTCGACGGTCATGCGTCTCCCGCTCGGGGTCAGCGGGCGGCGTCGGGACCGTCGTGTGCCGACGCCGCCCGCCCCGATCAGGCCGGCGGGGACTCCTCGCAGAGTTCGAGGTGCCGCCGCCGGTTCGCGTTGGTGCTGGCGAAGCTGCGCAGATAGATGCGTCGGATGTCGTCGTTGCCCCGTGCGTCCCAGAGCCGTTCGTGGTGCTGGTAGCCCTCGATCCGCAGGGAGAACCTCGCCGGTGCGGCGAGGGCGAAGTCGGCGAGCGGCTGCCTGAAGTTGGAGTTCTTCCACCCGACCAGGTCGTAGCCGGACTCCAGGACCACGGTCTCGGGCACGGGCTCGTGCAGCGGGATGAACGACTGGATCTGCAACTGGGTGATCACGTCCAGCTGCTCCCGGAACGAGTCTGACGGCGTCTCACCGGTCAGTTCGCGGTGGAGCCGGAGGCCGCTCTGCGCGAACTCGTGGACGACCTCGGCGAACCGGCCCTCGGTGAACAGGTCGCTGAAGACCGCGTACTGGTAACGCATCGCCCCGAACTGGTTGTCGGTGACCTGCTCGGGTTGACTCTCGGCCAGCTCGCGGATGAGCTCGGCGACCTCCTCGCGGGTGTCGCGCATCATCGCCCGATGGCCGGTGAGGAACCGGCTGGCGAACTCGGCCAGGGTCGGGCACTGCTCGGGATCCGCCAGCATGGAGCGGATCACGGAGGTCGCCCGGACGCCGTTGGTCTCGAAGAAGAAGACCAACTCCCGCAGCCAGCCGTAGAACAGCGCGAAGTTGAAGAAGAAGATGAACTTGAAGAACCGGAGGTACTCCTGCTCCGGGATCGTCGAGGTCGCGACCACGAGCTCGTCCATCTCGAAGGTCTGCACGGAGTCGTACTCGGAGTAACCGTTCTCGGACAGGGCGAATCGGGTCTTCAGGCCGAACTTCTCGCGGTACTCCGCGAAGGCCATCTCGGCCTGGTCGAGGATGTTGAGCGCGTAGATGACGACGTTGTCGAAGCGGTGGTCGAGAACCTTGTCCAGGGAGTTCGTGAAGGAATCGATCGTCTCACCAGGCAATCCGAAGATCAGCTCGGTGGAGAGCACCAGGCTGTGCTCCCGGGCGAAGGCAGCAGCCTCCTCGATCGCGGTGTCCTTGACGTTGACCCGCTTGATGTTCTTCAGGACCTGCTTGTCCAGCGACTGGAAGCTGATGTTGAGCGGGATGAGGTCCCGCATGAGCAGGGTCACCTGCTTGACGTTCTTGGTCAGGTGCTTGTCGGTGTAGACCTGCACCACGGAGGGGTAGGAGAACGTGTCCTTCACCTTCCGGATGTGTTCGGCGATCTCGACGTCGCGGGGGAGGATCCCGAAGTTCTCGTCGGCGATGCGCAGCAGGGGATTCGACGTTCGAGCCTGGATGTAGTCGATCTCCTCCTTGACGCGCTCCACGCTGAACGCCCGCAGCTTGGACCACCAGTCGTGACCCGCCACGCAGAACGTGCACCGGTACGGGCAACCGCGTGACGTCTGGAGCAACGGGATGAACTCGGGATTCGCCAGGAAGTCGTCACACAGGCCGGTCAGGTAGGGCGACGGGATCTCCTCCAGGACGCCCACCCGGTCCAGCGGGTCACCCTGGAGGATCAGCCCCTCCTGCGTGAGCGAGTAGCACCCGTCCACCACCGTCCCCTTGACGTCGCTGGGGTCAGCCAGACCCAGGCACGTCTCGACGAGGTTGGCGAGCGGGTGCTCGCCCTCGCGGGAGATGTAGAAATCGGCGGCCTGGTTCCTGCGCAGGCCGGCCTGCGCGATGGGCTTCTCGGTGGGGATGTTCGGCCCGGCCACCGCGACGACGACCTTGGGGTGTCGCTGCTTCACGACACCGATCACCGCGTTGGTCAGTGCGGTGTTCCACGAGTAGTTGCCGAACGCGAAGACGTCGGGCACCTGCTCGTTCAGCGCTTCGTTGATCTGCTGCGTCGTGGCGAGTTGCTTGATCTGGATCGCGTCGCCGAACCGCGCCTTCAGATAGGAGTGCACGTAGGTCATCCCGAGCGGAACCGTCACGCGCAGGTTCTTTCCGGTCGTGCTGTGCAGGTGCGCCAGGAAGACGACCAGCGGCCGGCCGATCGCGGCTGCCCGGGCGCCGTGCCCGAAAGTGCGAGCATTGAGGCTCTCGACAGGAATGAAGGTTTGTCCAGGCTGCTCGATGACCATGTTTGCCTGCCCTCTCGGCATGGTGGACTGGCGACTCGTCTGCCAGCTCGGTGGAGCTGCCCGGGACGGTCGCTCGACGTGGGGGACGGAAGGACCAGAGTGGATCGCCGCAGCCGGCGTGAGCGTCGACAGCGTCAGGCCGGACATCATCGCGCCGCTGCGATGCGGAGTGCGCCGACCGGCGCGCTACGTCGGGTGTGCCGACGTGGGAGGGGAAACGCGACGCCGCCCGCTCCCCATGGATCGGGCCCTCAACGGATCCGATCCGGCGCTGCCGAGCCGAGGCTGGCTGTGCCGGGGCCGGCGACAGGCTCAGGCGGAGGGTGAACAGGGGATACCTTCAAGCCGCTTCCTTCCCGTGGAACGCCGGTCGGCGCGGTGATCTTGCCGAGGTCGGTTCGACGTTACGCGATCTACCGTCCTGGCACGACCCGTCACGGGCCTCGATTTCTCTGCGGCGGCGTATCTGTTCAGGGGCCCATGACGGTGTGAGACGTTGACGTAGCGAACGGTGCGGTGCCGCGGCGGGCGACGGCAGGATGGCAGGATATATAGCCGATGTCGGCATTTGCCAAGTCTTAGGTAGGTTCATGGAGATCGGTCTGGTCAGCCTCGCCGACCTCACTCCCGATCCGCACACCGACCCACCAACCACCGCCGAACAGCGGATCCGCGGGATCGTCCGGGTAGGACAGCTCGCCGACGAGGCCGGGCTGGACGTCTTCGCCGTCGGCGGACACCGTGCCGGTCAGTGTCCGAGGACGTCTTCGCCGTCGGCGAACACCGTGCCGGTCAGTGTCCGGCGAGCAGCCGGTCGCGGACCTCCCGGCGCAGGACCTTGCCGATCTGCGAGCGGGGCAGGTCCTCGACGATCACCACTCGGCGGGGGACCTTGTAGCCGGCCAGGTGCTCACGGCAGCCGGCCCGCAGTGCGGCCGCGTCGAGGTCGGCGTCGGGGTGCGGGACCACCGCCGCGACGACCTCCTCGCCGCCGTGCTCGCCCGGCAGGCCCACCGCGGCGGCGTCGCGTACGCCGGGCAGCCGGCGCAGCGCGTCCTCCACCTCGGACGGGTAGACGTTGAAGCCGCCGGTGATGATCAGTTCCTTGATCCGGTCGACCACCGTGACGAAGCCGTCCGCGTCCATCGTCACGATGTCGCCGGTGCGCAGCCAGCCGCCGGGCAGCAGCACCTTCGCGGTCTCCTCGGGGCGTCGCCAGTAGCCGGTGAAGACCTGCGGGCCGCGGACCAGCAGCTCGCCGGGCTCGCCCGGGGCCCGGTCCCGGGACGGGTCGTCGGGGTCGACGACGCGCACATCGGTGGAGGGGAAGGGCACCCCCACGGTGCCGGGCCGGCGGGCGGGGGAGACCGGGTTGCCCAGGGTGATCGGCGAGGACTCGGTCATGCCGTACCCCTCGACCAGCAGGCCGCCGGTCACCGACTCCCACAGCTGTACGGTGGCCGGCGGCAGGGCCATCGCGCCGGAGAGGGCGTACCGGACGGAGGTGAGGTCGACGCCGCGCTCCCGGGCGGCGGAGGCCAGCCGCTCGTAGATCGGCGGGACGGCGGGCAGGAACGTCGGCGGGCGGCGGCGGGCCGCGTCGAGGACCTGGTCGAGGTCGAAGCGGGGGAAGAGCACCAGGGTCGCCCCGATGCTCACCGAGAAGGTCAGGCAGAGCGTGAGCCCGTACGCGTGGAACAGCGGCAGTACCGCGTACACCGTCTCCGCGCCGTCGCGCAGGCCCGGCACCCACGCGCGGCCCTGCGCGGCGTTGGCCCGCAGGTTGCGGTGGGTCAGGACCGCGCCCTTCGGGGTGCCGGTGGTGCCGCCGGTGTACTGCAGCAGCGCGGTGTCGTCCGGGCCGGGCGCGGGATGGTCGGCCGGCAGCGGCCCGGCGGCGGCGAGCAGGTCCGCCCAGCGCGTCGCGCCCGGGGCCGGGCCGGTCATCGCCGCCCGGGTCGCGCGGGCGCTGGGCAGCGGCAGCCGCAGCGCCCACCGCTTGAGCCGGGGCAGCGCGCCGGTGAGGTCCACCGCCACCACGGTCTCCACCGCGCCCCGGCCCCGCACCAGGGGGGCGACCTTGTCCCAGACCACCGCCACCCGGGCGCCGTGGTCGGTGAGCTGCTGATCCAGCTCCTGGGCGGTGTAGAGCGGGTTGTGCTCGACCACCACCGCGCCCAGCCGCAGCGTCGCGTAGAAGGCGACCACGTGCTGGGGGCAGTTCGGCAGCACCAGCGCCACCCGGTCGCCCCGGGCGACGCCGAGCCGGCGCAGCGCCTCGGCGGCGCGGGCCACCTGGTCGGCCAGGTCCGCGTACGTGGTGGTGGCGCCGTAGAAGTCCAGCGCGACCCGGGGGCCGAACTGACTGGCGGCGTCCCGGAGCAGGTCGACCAGCGAGCCCGGGGGCTCGGCGATGGTGGCCGGCACGCCGGGGGCGTAGCTGCGCAGCCAGGGCCGGTCGGCGGTGGGTTCCACTCGGCTCTCCTCGGGCGTCGGGCGGCCGTCGGGGACGCCGTCGACCGGCCGCCAGCTTAACCCTACGCCCCGGTAACCTACGGTCGCGTAGGACGGCCTTTCCCGGTCCCGCCGCCGCCATGCCTGCCCAGGCGGGCGGGCGTGGGCCGGCTACCGGCGGGCGACGTAGACAGTGTTGGCGGACTCCCGGCCCTGCAACGGGTTGGGAAAGCGGACGACGTGGGCCAGCGAGGTCGGGAACACCCCGGTGAGCACCCGCTGGAAGTCGGTGTCCGGCGGGTCGTTGGACCACAGCGCGAAGACCCCGTCCGGGTGCAGCAGGTCGGCGAGGCGGCGCAGGCCGTCGGCCGTGTAGAACGGGGCGTGACTCGGGTGCAGCACGTGCCGGGGGGAGTGGTCCACGTCCAGCAGGATGGCGTGGAACCGTCGGCCGGCCTCGTCCGGGTCGAAGCCGGCCCCGCCGGCCACCGCCGCGAAGAAGTCCGCCCTGACGAATCGGGTGCGCGGGTCGTCGGCCAGCCCCGAGGCGAACGGCAGCAGCCCCCGCCGGTGCCAGTCGATGACGTCCTCGATCGCCTCCACCACCACCAGGGAGCGGACCCGGGGGTCCTCCAGGGCGGTGCGGGCCGTGTAGCCGAGGCCCAGGCCGCCGACCACGACGTCGAGGGCCGTGCCGGCAAGCGGCGCGAGCCCCAGCCGGGCCAGCTCGATCTCCGCCACCGGGAAGAGGCTGGACATCAGGAACTCGTCGTCCAGCTTGACCTCGTACACCTCGCGGTCCAGCGCGGGGTCGTGCCGCCGGCGCAGGCTGATCTCGCCGATCGGGGTCTCCCGCCAGGCCAGTTCCTCGAATCGCACGCTCACGCGGTTGCCTCACTTCGGCCGGGGTCCGAGCGGATGTTACCGCCCGCGCCGGCCCGGCCGCCGCAGCGACCCCATCCGGTACGCCCGCGGCGCATCCTCCGATCCGTCCCGGGTAACCCCGCCCGGAGGCGACCGAGCCAGGGCGACCGGCGGGGAGGGGTGGTGCTCGTGGCGGCGGAGATGCTGGCCGGACGACTGCACGTGGCGGACCGGAGGCTGCGGATGGAGACCGTGCCGGTCCCCGAGCCGGACCGGGGCCAGGTGCGGATCAGGGTCGAGGCGGCCGGGGTGTGCCTGTCCGACGTGCACCTGATCGAAGGCGCGCTCACCCCGCTCTACCTGCCCGGCGACGTGGTGACCCTCGGCCACGAGGTGGCGGGGGTCGTCGACGCCCTCGGCGACGACGCCGACGGCTGGGAGCCGGGGCAGCGGGTGCTGCTCCAGGCGGGGGAGCGGGACCGCACGGGGACCGTCTTCACCAGGGGCGTCGACTACGACGGCGGCTGGGCCGAGTACGCCCTGGCCCGCCAGGACACCGTCGTGCCGATCCCCGACGACCTGCCCTTCGAGCAGGCGTGCATCATCCCCGACGCGGTCTCCACCCCTTGGGCGGCGGTCACCGACACCGGCCGGACCCGCCCCGGCGAGGCGGCCGGCGTGTGGGGCGTCGGCGGCCTCGGCGCGCACGCCGTGCAGTTGTTGCGGCTGGTCGGGGCGGCCCCGGTCATCGCGGTGGAACCCCTCGCGGCGGCCCGCGAGCGGGCGTTGACCCTCGGCGCGGACGCCGCCCTCGATCCGGGTGACTCCGCGTTCCGGGACGCGGTCCTCGAGCTGACCGGCGGGCGCGGCCTGGACGTCGCCTTCGACTTCGCCGGGGTCACGCCCGTGCGGGAACAGGCGCTCACCGTGCTGGCGCGGCGGGGCCGGCTGGTGCTCGCCGGCATCGCCAACAAGCCGGTCACCATCGCCTCGGACAGCACCTTCAATTACCTGCAGCAGGCGGTGCTCGGCCACTACGGCTCGGAGGCCGGGCACGTCGAGCAACTCGTCGCCCTGGCCCGGCAGGGCCGCCTCGACCTCGCCGCCTCGATCAGCGACGTGCTGCCGCTCGCCGAGGCGGAGCAGGCCGTGGCACGGGTGCAGTCCAAGCAGGGCAACCCGATCCGCCTGATCCTCCACCCCTGACCCACCCACCACCCACCACGCCCACCCACCCACCCCACATCGCGCTCTTTCAGGGAATTAGTGGCCTCCTGCGCCGGAGAGGCCACTAATTCTCTGAAAGAGGGTGATCAGGTGGGGTGGGTTCAGGTTCGGGCGGTGAGCCGGGCTTCGAGCGCGTCGAGGTCGGGCAGGAACCAGACGTGCTCGGCCCGGTTCGACTCGTGGACCAGGGCGCGCAGGGCCGAACTGGCCGCCAGGTGCCGCGAGATGTCGCCGAGGACGGCCAGGCGTAGCTGGTAGTTGACGAACTTCTGCATGACCTCGCCCGCGAACCGGGTGTCCAGGGCGAAGAAGTCCCCGTCCAGCCGGCTCGCGGGCACGGCCACCACCTCGGCGCCGAGGAAGGCCGCGCCGATCAGGTCCAGCGCGTCCTGCACGGTCGTCACCGGCGGGCCGGCCGGGTCGCAGATCAGCACGGCCACCCCGGCCAGCTCCCGTACCTGGTCAGGCATGGTCGACCCTCCCGGCGAACAGGCCGTTGTCGCCGTCGAGCACAGCGTCGAGCAGGCGCAGCAGGTCGGCGGTGGTGGCGGCGTCGCCCAGGATCACGATCTTCATCCGGTCTCGTTCCTCGTCGTGGACGGTCTGGATGCGCAGCGGGCGCGCGGGGTCGTGGCCGGTGTTCGCCCCGGCCAGGACGAGCGTGCCCAGCCGGTCAGCCGCCGCCCGGTCGACGCCGTCGATCTGCACGATGCTGGACACCTCCACCGACGCGCCACCGGCCCGGGTCGGCAGCGGCTGGGACCGCCCGGTCAGCGCGTCGAGATCGGCACGGGCGATCCGGTACTGCTTGCCGATCCGCACCGCCGCGAGCCGGCCCGAGCGGATGTAGCCGCGGACCGTGCGCACGTGCAGGCCGAGCAGCTCGGCCACCTGCTCGACCGAGTACATTTCTTCCCTCATCGTGACCCATCATAGGCGCGATGGGGAAGGATGAGGAGTGGGGGTGGCACAAAAAGCCGTGGCCTCCGCCCGAAGGAGGAGGCCACGGTTCATGATCGTTGCAGCGGGACCGTCAGCGCAGGCGGGACTCGATGGACTCGATGATCCGTGGGCGCAGTTCCGCGGCGCGGATGACGGCGTCGACGGAGCCGACCTCGACCGCGCGTTGGATGTTGTGCACGCGGTCGAACTCCGTGGCCACCTCGCCGAGCTTCTCCGGGCGGACCGTCGAGCGGAGCTCGTCGAGCTCGGCGGTCAACGCGGCGCGGTCGGCGCCGGAGGCCGCCGCGACGCGGGCCTCCAGGTCCCGCACCCGCGGGTCGGCCGCGGTGCGGGCGTTGACGTCGCCGGAGAACACCACCGCGGCGGCGGGAGCGCCGCCGAGCACCGAGGCGAACGAGCCTTCCAGCGCGAGCACGGTCATGTTCGGGTTCAGCGCCTTCGAGAACACCACGAACGCGCCGCCGTGGTACCGCGAGATCACGCAGAACACGATGGGCCCACGGAAGTTCACGATCGCCCGGCCGATCTCGGCGCCGTACTCCAGTTGAAGCTTCCGCATCGACTCCGGCGAGCCGTCGAAGCCCGACAGGTTCGCCAGCACCACCAGCGGCCGGTTGCCGCTGGCCGCGTTGATCGCCCGCGCGGCCTTCCTCGACGACTGCGGGAACAGCGTGCCAGCCGTGTAGGTGTCCGGGCCGTCGGTGGGCGGGAAGCCCCGCCGGGACACCGACCGTGACTCGATGCCGAGCAGGCACACCGGCATGCCGCCGAGATGCACGTCCTGCACCACCGCGGTCTCCGCGTCGGCCATGCCCGCCCAGCGTTCCAGCACCGGGTGGTCCTGGTCGGACAGCGCCCGCATCACGGACCGGATGTCGAACGGCTTCTTGCGGTCCGGGTTGGCCTCGGCGGAGAAGATCTCGCCGACGGTGGTGAAGTCGCTGCCCGCCACGGTGTGCGGGAAGTCGGAGATGTCGCGGTCGACGGGGTCGGTCGTCCTCGCCCGTCGCGGCCCCTCCTCGCCGGGCGCGACGTACGTGTGGTCGTAGTGCGACATCAGCACGGCCCGCGCGGCGGTCAGGCTCGGCGCCCAGTACTGCGCCTGCCCGTTCGGGCCCATCACCCGGTCGTAGCCGCCGATGCCGAAGTTGTCCTCGGCCGACACGCCACCGGAGAAGTCGAGCGACTGCTTGCCGGTGAGCACCATCGCCGAGTCCGGCGTCATCACCAGGATGCCCCTGGTGTGCATGAGCATCGTCGCCTCGGCGTTCCAGTACGGCTGCGCGCCGACGTTGATGCCCGCGACCACGATGTTGATCTCGCCGCCGTCCTGGGTGAACTCGACGATCCGCTTGAGCGTCGCCGCCACCCAGTCCATGTTCTCCGTGCCGGACTCCATGGAGATCCGCGCGCCGGAGGACAGCGCGTACCACTCCAGCGGCACCTGCATCCGCTCGGCCAGGTCCAGCGCGGCGTTCACGCGGCGGCACTCCGGCTCCGACAACGCCCCGAGCGACTTCGTCGGGTCGCCGAGCAGCACGACCCTGGTGACGCCCTGCGGGTGTCGCCGGGTCGGCGTGGCGACCACGCCCGCGACGATCGCCGCCCGGTTGCGGCCCTTGGGCCGGTCGACCGGAACCAGCACGTGGTTCTCGTCGAGGTCGTGCTCGACGAAGTCGCCGAGCAGCCCGGTCAGCTCGTACGGGTACACCGTGTTGCGGCTGCTCGCCCGCAGCACCTTCAGCCGGTAGTCGTCGAGCGGCTCGACCGGCTCGTCCGACGGCTCGCCGATGGTCAGCTCGGTGCCGCCGGTGGCGTCGAAGGAGACGCGTACGGCGATCTTGGTCAGCTCACCGGTCGTCCGGTCGCGCTGCCGCGCGATGAACAGGATCTCCTCCAGCCCGGCGCCCGCGGTCGTCGGCAGCACACGCCCGGCGATCGTCTCCAGCTCGGCGCGGGTGAGGTCGCTCGGCGGCCAGACGTAGATCACGATCCGGTTGGTGTTGAAGCGCTTCTTCGACGGCCGCCGCGACTGCGCGCGGCGGATGGAGTCGAGGCAGGTGGCGACGGTGTCCTCGGCCGTGGGCAGCGCGATCAGCCTGCCGTCGTGCTCGCGCAGCTCGGTCAGGTCGCGTACCTGGGCGAACGCGACGAGTCGGTCGTCCGACGGGTTCTCCCGCGCCTCGCACTGGAAGAGGTAGACCTCCTCGTCCGACGACGGCAGCCGGGTGAGGTCGAACTTGCGCAGCCGCTCAAGCTGCATCCGCTGCGCGATGTACGGGTGCAGGCCGCGGATCAGCCGCTCCTCGGCCATCCCGGTGGTCGACGGGCGGAACGTGAAGTGGTGGTGCATCACCGCGCCGCGGCTGCCCGCGACGGTGGCGGTGAGCCTGCTGACGTGGCTCGGCAGCGGGTGCGCGGCGATGACCTCGTGCAGGGCGGCGGCCATCGCGTCGGAGTCCTCGGGCTGCCCCTCCCACGCGAGGTAGATGTCGGCGTCGATGGCCTCCTGGCCGTTCGCCAGCTCGGCGAGCCCGCGCAGCGCGTCGCCCAGCGCCTCGAACCTGACCGCCGAGGTCACCAGCCGCGAGCCGGCCCGCTCGGCGACCACGAATCTGCAGCCCGAGACGTCGCCGGTGCGGACACCGGTGAGGCCCTTGTTGCCGTAGTACCGCCGGGTCAGCACCTCCAGCAGCACCGAGTTGTCCATGGCGCCGCGGACGAGCCGCTGGCCGAGCAGCCGTACCAGGGGCTCGGTGCTGCGTACCATCTCGGCGATGCGCTCGGCGCGGTCCGGCGTGTCCGGGTGCTCGTCGAGGAAGCGCAGGTGCTTGCGGACGCCGGCGTACACGAGGGCGCGGTTGCGGCGCAGCAGCGGCTGGCCGAACCACGCGAACACCACGCCGCGGGCGAGGTCGGCCACCACGGGGAAGCGGACCTGCGTCGCGGCCACCAGCCGTTCCAGCGCGAGACCGGCGGGCTCGCGCAGCGTCTCGTCCGGCGGCGGCTCGCGCAGCCACGCCCGCAGCAGCGTCGTGACGACCATGGCGTCGGTCGACGCCCGCTGTAGCGCGAGGAAGATCCGGAACACCGCGGCTTCGAGCTCGGGCGAGCGCTCCAGGTCGGGTACGCCGTAGTGCCCGAGGGCCTTGGCGAGCTTGGCCTGGAACGCCTCCGGCAGCCCGGCCCGCTCGACGTCGAGGCTCTGCAGATAGGTGTGGAAGTGCTCGCGGTCGCTGTGCACGTGGCCGTCGCCGCCGCCGTCCTCACCCGCCGGCCGGTTGCGGCTCAGCTCCGTCAGGTCGGCGAACAGGGAGACGAGTTCGAGCTCCTCGGCGAGGGGGCGCGTGCGGTCCTCGGTGCTCTTCCGGCGCGCGGCGAGGTAGTCGTCGAGCACACGGCGCTCGTCGTGCGGGTCGACGTCGTAGCCCAGCAGCAGGCTGCGCAGGTCTTCCTGGCCGCGCCGGGTGCGCTCCCGCGCCGGCACCTCCTCGGGCGCGGCAGGCAGGTCCAGCTCGACGGCGTTGCCGGCCGAGGCGTTCTCGGCGTCGGCGTCGTCGTCGGCGAGCGGCTCCAGCCGCAGCAGCGGGGCGCCGGTCTCCACCTGGCTGCCCACGAACACGAGGCATTCCTTCAGCCGGGCCTTGAACGGCGCCCGCAGCACCGTTTCCATCTTCATGCTCTCCAGCACCAGCAGCGGAGCGCCCGCCTCGACCTCGCCCCCGACCTTCAGCGGCGTCGCGACGACCAGCGCGGGCGCGGGGGAGCGGACGACGCCGCCCTCGTCGCGGCTGACCCGGTGCGTCACGCCGTCCACCTCGACCAGGTGGATCGGCCCGTACGTGCTGGTGAGCAGGCGGTACCGGGTGCCGTTGACGAGAACCTGCCCGGTGTGCCGGTCGAAGCGGTCGAGCTCGACGTCGGCGGTGCGGACGTCGTCACCCGCCTCGACGCCGACGCGGAATCGGTGCGCGCCGACCCGCGCCACGCGGACGCGGTAGCCGGCGCCGCGCAGCTTCAGATCCAGCGGGCGGCCGCTCTCGTGCTGCACCTGCGGGCGTCCGCCGAACGCCGTCGACACCAGCCGCTGGCGCTCGGCGCGTTCCTCCTCCTCGTACGCCTCGATGGCGGCGGCGGCCAACGCGACGGCGGAGTGCCGGTGCGTGACGAGCCGGCCCTCGCCGCGGACGCGGTCGATCCAACCGGTGTCCGCGCTGGCGTCGATCACCTCGGGCTGGTCGAGCAGGTCGAGCACGAAGCTCTTGTTCGTCGCGCCGCCCTCGATGATCACCGTGGTCTGGGCCATCGCCCGGCGCAGCCGGCCGAGCGCCTCGTCGCGGTCGCGGCCGTAGGCGATGATCTTCGCGATCATGGAGTCGAAGTCGGCGGGGATGGTGTCACCCTCGCTGACTCCGGTGTCCACCCGGATGCCCGGCCCGGCGGGCAGGGCCAGCCGCGCGATGCGGCCCGGGGAGGGCGCGAAGTCGCGGTCGGGGTCCTCGGCGTTCAGCCGGGCCTCGATGGCGTGCCCGCGCTCCGCCGGCGGCTCACCTTCGAGCCGCCCGCCCGAGGCCACGTGCAGCTGCGCCTTGACCAGGTCGAACCCGGTGGTGGACTCGGTGATCGGGTGCTCGACCTGCAGGCGGGTGTTGACCTCGAGGAACGCGAACAGCTTGTCGCCGGGGTGGTAGAGGAACTCGACGGTCGCCGCGCCGCGGTAGCCGACCGCGAGGGCCAGCCGTTCGGCCGACGTCTTGAGCTCGGCCGTCTGCGCGGGGCTGAGCACCGGCGACGCCGACTCCTCGATGACCTTCTGGTTGCGCCGCTGCACCGAGCAGTCGCGGACCCCGAGCGCCCAGGCGGTGCCCGCGCCGTCGGCGATCACCTGGACCTCGACGTGCCGGGCACCGGTGACCAGGCGCTCCAGGAACACGACGCCGCTGCCGAACGCCCGCGCGGCCTCCTGGCTGGTGCGCTCGTAGGCGTCGGCGAGTTCGGCCTCGTTCGTGACCACGCGGATGCCGCGCCCGCCGCCGCCCGCGGTCGCCTTCAGCATCAGCGGGTAGCCGATCCCGGCCGCCGCCGCCAGCGCGGCGTCCAGGGTCTCGACCGCGCCGCGGCTCCACGGCGCGACCGGAACGCCGACCTCCTCGGCGATCAGCTTCGCGCCGATCTTGTCGCCGAGCTTGCGCATGGCCTCCGCGCTCGGCCCGACGAAGGTGACTCCGACCTTCTCGCACAGCTCCGCGAACGCCGGGTCCTCCGCGACGAAGCCCCAGCCGACCCAGGCGGCGTCGGCCCCGGTCTCCACCAGCGCGCGTTCCAGCACCTTCAGGTCGAGGTACGGGCGCGCGGACGCGGGACCGAGATCGTAGGACAGGTCCGCCTCGCGGACGAAGGTGGCCGCACGGTCGACGTCGGTGTGCAGGGCGACAGTCTCGATCCGGGTCCTGGTCTCCGCGGCGATGTCCCGTACGGCGTGGATGAGCCGCATGGCGGCCTCACCACGGTTGACGATGGCGACACGACTGAACACCCGACCGAGCCCTTCTGTAGTCCGACGACGGGTGTGCCGCGACACGGCGACCCCCGGCAGTGTTCACCCTTCCGTCTGCCGGTGGGGAACGCCATGTCGCAGACAACGCACGCTGGACGGCGACAGTTGTAGGAAACCTACAAAGACCGTTGGCCGCACACGCCTAACCAGGGCAGGTGCGAACGGAGTGGGGGCAATTTTCGCTATACGTCGACTGTGACGCGGATCACGATCGCAGCGGGGGGCGGCGCAGGCCGATCCCCGGCCGCCCCGCCGCCCCGCTATCCCGCCGTCCCGTCGGTCAGTCCCACCGGTCCTGGTTGAGGAACCGGGCGAAGCCCCGCCACGAGTTCGGCCCCATCGCCCCGTCGATCGGGCCGGTGTAGCCGTAGCCTGCGGCGAGCCGCTGCACCGCCTTCCACGAGTTCGGCCCCATCACCCCGTCGATCGGGCCGGTGTAGCCGTAGCCGCGCATGGCCCGTTGCAGCGCCGCGTAGGTGTTCGCCCCGGGCACGCCGTCGATCGGGCCGGCGTAGCCGGACGTGATGGACAGCCAGTTCTGGGCGCGCATCCACATGACCGGCCCAGGGGTGCCGTCCTGCTCGGTCGTGGTCTTGGGCAGCGGGTCGTCCGCCGGCGGGTCGGTCGGTCCGCCGTTGACGATCTCGAACGCGCTCGGCTTGGCCACGTTCAGGTCCACCCGGGCGATGCCGCCGGTCGATCCCGCCGAGCTGTACTGGTGCGCGCTCCAGGTCGGGTAGGCGCCGCCCAGGTTCGGCTCACCGGGGTAGCTGCCGTTGTTGGCGCCCCACATCGCCACCCAGAGCTTCACGCCCGCCGCGATCGTTCGCGGCCACGTCCGGGAGCGCAGGTCGGTCGCGCCCAGGTACAGCCAGGGCACGTGGTTGCCGATCCGGTCGCGCATCCGCTGGAAGAAGGTCGTGACCTCGGTGTCGTTCCACAGCCTCGTCGAGTCGTCGAGCACCTCGTTGTCCAGCGCGATCACGTCGCCGGGCCGGTAGTCGCGCAGGTGGGCGGCGAAGTAGTCGGCGGCCTGGGTGGGGGTCTGGAAGTCCCCGGCCAGCCAGTAGTGGCCGACCCTGAGCCCCGCCGCCCGCGCGCCGTTCACCTGGATCGCGTACTGCGAGCCGATGTACGGGCCCTCTGACAGCTGGGAGCCGCCGGCCTTCACGATCACGAACTGGTGGCCGTCGGCGCGGACGTCGGCGAAGTCGATGCCGGCCTGCCAGGTGGCCACGTCGATGCCGGACACCGTGCCGGGCGGCACCGCTGCGGCGGCGGGCGTCGCGGTGGCGGGCGTCACCCCGACGCTCATCGGCAACGCGACGGCGATGGCGACTGCCACCGCGAGCCGCCCCAGAACGGCGGTCATGCCGGGTCTCCTGCCGGAGCGCCCGTGCCGCCGCGTGGCGAGCTGGTCGTTCTACACGCATCGATGATCATCGAGCAATGGTAGAGGGTGGCCAGGCGTGGCACCACCCCTACGCCGGGCGTGCGGGCCGGGCCTTCAAGCATTGATGTACGCCACTTCAAGGGCTACCCTCTGCACGTCAATGATCACCTACGACCGTGCGGAGGAACGATTATGGGCCGTGAACACCTGCCCGGCTGCTGTGGCGGTGGCGGAGAGCAACCGCAGGCCGGGCTCAGTCGCCGTACGCTGCTGCGCGGCACCGCCCTGACCACCGGCGCCCTCGCCGTCGGCGGTGTCTTCGGGCTGCCCGGGATCGCCCACGCCGCGCCGTCGATCTACAACCCGTTCGCCGGCTACGCGATCACCGGATCCTGGCAGGACCACCTCAACAGCGGCTCGCTCGGCGGCATCGACTTCGGGATGGGCGTCGGCACCAACCTGCCGGCCTGCGGCGCCGGCACGATCCAGAACATCCCGAACAACGGCACCGGTGGGCACACCGTCACGATCCACCACGCGGACGGATACCGCAGCCAGTACATGCACCTGTCGCAGTTCCTGCTGGGCAACGGCGCAGCGGTCGGCGCCGGTGCGATCGTGGGACGGTCCGGTGGGGCCGTCGGTGCCCCCGGTTCCGGCAGCTCCACCGGCCCGCACCTGCACTGGCACATGATCAACCCGAGTGGGGTACGGATCAACCCGCTCACCTACATCGGCCAGAACCCGGGCGGCGGCCTGCCCAAGACTTCGACCGAGCAGGACGGCATCCCGGGCGCCATCTTCTACAAGCGGATGCAGAACTGGCTGCGGATCACCTCGGGCTACACCGGCCCGATCGACGGTGTGCCGGGGGCGAACACCTACGCGGCGCTGCAACGGGCCATGCGCGGCTACGGCTACACCGGCCCGATCGACGGGGTGATGGGTACGAACTCGTGGAAGGCCGTGCAGCGGCTCGCCGCAGGCTACGGCTACACCGGCCCGATCGACGGGGCGATGGGGCCGAACTCGTGGCGGGGCTTCGCCCGGTTCCTCAACCAGGACCGGTGGAACTGACCTTCCCCGGACCCGCGTTGCCGGCCGGCTGACCGTCGCCAACGGTCAGTCGGCCGGCTTCTCCCAGACCGAGACGTGTCCGGTGCTCTCGTGGGTGAAGGGCTCCCGGGCCCAGCCCGACCAGCGGTCGCACAGGTGTAGCCCGGCGAGCTGGGCCATCAGGTCCAGCTCGGCGGGCCACACGTACCGGAACGGAATCGAGCGGAACTCGCCGCGTCCGTCGATGACCCTGACGTAGTTCGAGCTGCACGCCTGGGTGGCCGTGTCGTAGACGTCGTACGCCCACCGGGTCGGGCTGGTGTGCCACGGCACGACGTTCTCGCCGGGCGGGAGCTTGCGCAGCAGCGGCACCTCCACCTCGATCACGAAGCGTCCCCCGGGTTCGAGGTGCGCCGCGACGTTACGGAAGCAGGCCACCTGCTCCGCCTGGCTGGTCAGGTTCATGATCGTGTTGTAGACCAGGTAGGCGAGCGAGAACGTCCCGGCCACCCTGGTCGTCGCGAAGTCGCCCATCGTCACGCCGACCGCGTCGCCGCCGGGCTTGGCGCGCAGCCGGGCCACCATCGCCCGGGACAGGTCGACGCCGTGCACCGGCACCCCGCGACCGGCCAGCGGCAGCGCGATTCGTCCCGTCCCGACGCCCAGTTCCAGGGCCCGGCCGCCGCCGGCCAGCTCCGCCAGCACGTCCACCGTGGCGGCCACCACGCCCGGGTCGAACCGCTCGTCCGACGGGTCGTCGTACCTCGCCGCCACCCGCTCCCCGAAGTATCCGTCCCCGTCGTCCATCGACGGACCGTATCGCGACCGCCTCCCGGGACGCCGGGAATTACCGGCGGGTCAGCTCCGGCCGGCGACCCGGGCGACGAAGGTGCGCCAGGCTGCCGGGGGAAAGGTGAGGGCCGGGCCGGTCGGGTCCTTGCTGTCGCGTACGCCGACGACGCCCGGGAGGTTGTCGGCCACCTCGACGCAGTCGCCGCCGTTGCCGCTGCTGCGGCTGCTCTTGCGCCACCGCGCGCCAGTCAGGTCCATGTCTGCGCCACCTCCGTGATCAGCTCGACCGATTGCCAGTGGGACAGCGCCTCGCCGCGCACGTTCTCCCACGCCCCCAGTATCGCCGCGATGTCGTCCGGGTCGCTGACCACCTGCCCCTGGAGCTGATTGTCCAGGTAGCCGGCGAGCCGGTGGTCCGCGCTGGCCGCGATGACGAACGGCCCGTTCAGCCCGGCGTACGCGCCGACCCGGGACGGCACGACGTGCACCCGCACGTGCGGGTGCGCGCACGTCGCGACCAGGGCGTGCAACTGCTCGCGCATGGTCGCAGGGCCGCCGACCGGCCGGCGCAGCACCGCTTCGTCGACGACGGCGGTGAACTGCGGCGGGTCGTCGTGGCGCAGGATGTCCTGGCGGGCCAGCCGGGTGGCCAGGTGCCGCTCCACGTCGCCCCGGGCGATCAGGCCGGTGCCGCCGAGCACCGCGCGGGCGTACGCCTCCGTCTGGAGCAGGCCGGGCAGCACGATGGACTGGAAGGACCGCAGCGAGACCGCCTCGCGCTCGATCTCCTGCCACGGCCGGAACCAGATGGGCTCCCGACGTCTCGATGTGTCCGCCCAGATGTCCCCGATGTCCCGGCCGAGGACGGCTGCCGCCGCCGCGCGGTGCCGGGGATGGGGGATGCGTTCCTCGTGCAGCCATCGCGCGGTCGTCTTTGGATCGACGCCGACCTCTGCGGCGAGTGAGTCGGTGGTGTGCCCGGTGTCGTGCAGCGCGGCCCGGAGAGCGTCGTTCAAGGCCCCTCCCAAGGGGATGTCAGGGATGTCTGCTGACCATACCCTTACGCCCTGTATCTGGGCCATCACGCGCGGCAGGGTTTCTCCGCAGAGGACGGCGCGGCCGGTGGAGGCGATGGCCCGGCGGTCGCGCCCGTCGGCCGCCCCACGCATCCGGCGCGGGGCGGCCCTCCACAGGAGTCGAAAGGGATAGCCATGTTGCACAGGGGACGCCGGCACGGGTCGCGCCGTGGACCGCGCTGCGGATGCGTGCGCTGCCGGGAACACCGGGCCGGGAAGCCGACGCCGGAGCAGCCGCCCGTTCCCCCGTTCCGCCGCCCGGCCGCTGAACGGGAGACGCCGGTGAGCCGCCTCCCGCCCCGGCCGCACCTGCCGATGCGTCCCGCCTGGCTGTGCCGGTCCTGCGCCGCGCCCTGGCCGTGCTCACCGGCCCGGCTCGCCCTGCTCGCCGAGTTCCGCGGCCACTCGATCGCGCTCGCGTTCTACCTGGCGGCGTCCATGTACGAGGCGAGGGACGACATGCGCCGCCTGGGCGCCAGCCCCGCCCCGGGCGTGCTGCACACCCGCTTCCTCGGCTGGCTGTCCCCCCGCCGCCGGCGAAGTCCGCACGAACCGACCCCACCGCAGAGGCGAAGCCGTCCGGAATGAACCAGGGACACGGCGAGGGGCCGGGACGCCGACCCCGTCCGGCGGGCCTGGCCGGGAAACGGCCGTGCCGGCGCCCACCCGGGCCGTAGGGTCGATCCACAGGCCCGGAGCCGGCTCCGGGGAGCGACCGTCGGAGTCGAGGACTGGCGATGGCCCGGACGCACCGCCCGTCACCGGCGTTGCTGGTCAGCCTGGTCACCTCGACCGGTCTGCTGGTCGCGGTGAGCCTGGCGGTGCGCCACCACCCGGTCACCCGCTGGGAACGGGACCTGTTCACCCTGCTCAACCGCCTGCCGGCCGGGCTGACTCCCGGGCTGGCCGTGGTCATGCAGGTCGGGTCGTACGTGGCAGTCTTCGTCGCCGCCGCCGTGGCCGCGCTCATGCGGCGCTTCGCGGTCGCCCGCGACCTGCTCCTGGCCGGCAACCTGGCGTACTGGCTCGCGGTGCTGGGCAAGGCCGCGGTGGCCCGGCAGCGACCCGCGGCGCTGCTGGCCGACGTACGGACGCACGACACGATCACCGGAGCGTTCGGCTACCCGTCCGGGCACGTCGCGGTCGCCTCCGCCCTCTGCCTCGTCACCGCCCGCGCCGTCGATCCGCGCTGGCGTCGACCGTTGTGGGCGGTGATCGTCCTGGTCGCCCTGGCCCGCGTGCACGTCGGTGCGCACCTGCCCACCGACGCGGTCGGCGGGTTCCTGGCCGGCTGGCTGGCGGTGTGCCTGACCCGCCTCATCGTCGGCGAGGTCGGCCCGGAGCAGTCCACCTCGCGGCTGCGCCGGGTGCTCGCGCAGCGCGGCATCGACGCCGTCCGGCTGGAACCGATCACCGGGGACGCCCGTGGTTCACGGCCCTGGCGGGTGGACACCGCCGACGGCCGCCGGATGTTCGTGAAGGTGACCGGCGGTGAACAGCGCGACGCGGACTGGGCGTACAAGCTCTATCGGCGGCTGCGCTACCGGCAGGTGGCGGACGAGCCGCCATACGCCACCGCGAAGCAGAAGAACGAGCACGAGACCTACATGGTCCTGCTGGCGCAGCGCGCCGGGGCGCGCGTGCCCGCAGTCGTCACCACCGCCACCACCGGGCGCGGTGACGCCCTGCTGGTGCAGGAGTTCACCGACGCCCCCTCGCTGGACGCGACGCTCGGACCGCTGCCGCTCGACGCGGCGGCCGACGCCTGCCGACAGGCGGCGCTGCTGCACCGCGCCGGGATCGCGCACCGCGACCTGCGCGCGGCCAACATCCTCATCCGCGGCCGGACCGCGTACCTCGTCGACTTCGGCTTCGGCACCGACGACGCCTCGGCCGACCAGCAGTCCCGGGACGTCGTCGAACTGCTGGTCACCCTCGCCGGTCGGATCAGCCCTCGGGCCGCCGTCGACGCGGCCGTCGCGCAGTTCGGCGGCGGGCACGTCGCCGACAGCCTGCCGTACCTGCAGAAACCGGTGCTCTCCCGGGCGGGACGAAGCACGCTGGGCCGGTTCCCCGACCTGCTCGACCAGGTACGCGGCGAGATCCTGCGGCACTGCCCGGACCGCGACGACCGACTGGCCCGGGTCGTGCGGGTAACTCCCCACGGCATCGGGCTGCTGCTCGTCCTCGGCCTGCTCGTACACCTCCTCCTTCCCCAGGTCGGGCAGGTACGCGCCGCCCTGCACCTGATGGCCCGCGCGAACCCGTTGGCCGTCACCGCGACCCTGCTCGCCTCCGTGGCCACCTATGTGCTCAGCGCGGTCGTGCTGCGTCTCTGCGTCGCCGACCGGATCCCGCTACGGGAGGCGACCGTCGTGCAGGTCGCCGCGTCCTTCGCCAACCGGCTGGCCCCGGGCAGCGTCGGCGGCGCCGCCCTGAGCCTGCGCTACCTGCACCAGAAGGCGATCCCCACGGCGGAGGCGGCCACCGCCGTCGCCGTGTCCCGTGTCGCGGGCATCGTCTCCGTCGTGCTGCTGCTGCCCGTGCTGCTGCCCTTCGCCCGCCAGCCCGCCCGCGCCCTGACCCACGAGGCCAGCGCAAAGGCGCTGCCAATCCTGCTGACCGTCGTGGCGGTGCTGCTGGTCGCCGCCGCGGCCCTCGCCGTCCCCCGGCTGCGCCGGCAGGGACGCGCCGCAGCCGGTCAGGTGCTGTCGGCCCTGCACGCCCTGACCCGTCAGCACCGGCTGGTCCGGCTGGTCGTGTCCTCAGTCGCCCTCACCATCTGCTACGGCGCAAGTCTCTACCTCGCGGTGCTCGCCGTCGGCCACCCGGTCGACCTCACGCTGGTGCCCCCGGTGATCCTGGTGTGCGTCGTCGGCGAAGGCGTCGCCTCCGCCGCCCCCACGCCCGGTGGGCTCGGGGCCACCGAGGCGGCTCTCGTGTCCGGGCTGCTGCTCTACGGGCTGACCGTGGAGACGGCCGTCGCCGCAGTCCTGATCTACCGGCTCGCGACGTTCTGGCTACCCGTCGTCCCCGGATTCGTGGCCCTACGGGTGCTCGTCCACCGACGCCTGGTGTGACCGTGCGGAGCGTGGCGGCGGGCTCGTCGTCGACAGGCGGCCAGTCGTTCTCCGTCAGTCGCCGGGCTGCCGCAGGTACGCCAGCACCGCCAGCACCCGGCGGTTCGCGTCGTCGGTCGGCGGCAGGTTCAGCTTGGCGAGGATGTTCCCCACGTGCTTGCCGACGGCGGCCTCGGAGACCACCAGTTCCCGGGCGATCGCCGAATTCGACCGGCCCTCGGCGACCAGGGCGAGCACCTCCCGCTCCCGGGCGGAGAGCCGGCCGAGGGGGTCGCGCTGCCGGCGCAGGAGTTGCCGGACCACCTCCGGGTCCACCACCGTGCCGCCGTCGACCACCCGGCGCAGCGCCCCGGCGAACTCCTCGACGTCGACCACCCGGTCCTTGAGCAGATACCCGACCCGCCGGCCGGCCCCGGAGTCGAGCAGGTCGGCGGCGGCGCCGTGCTCGACGTGCTGGCTGAGCACCACCACCGCCAGGTCGGGGTGCTCGCAGCGCAGCCGCAGCGCGGCGCGCAGCCCCTCGTCGGTGTGCCCGGGCGGCATCCGCACGTCGGTGAGCACCAGGTCCGGCCGGTGCTCCGCGACCGCCACGAGGAGCGCGTCGGCGTCCCCGACGGCGGCCGGCACCGCGAAGCCGAACCGGACCAGCAGCCCGGCGAGGCCCTCCCGCAGCAGGACGTCGTCCTCGGCGACCACTACCCGGACGGCGGTTCGTGCTGTGTCCACGGCAGCTCCACGGATAGCAGGGTAGGCCCGCCCACCGGGCTGGACAGGAACATTCTGCCGTCGGCCACGGCGACCCGGTCGGCCAGCCCGGTCAGCCCGGATCCCCGGGCCGGATCCGCGCCGCCGCGCCCGTCGTCGCCCACCTCCACCAGCAGCGCGTCGCCGCGCCGCCGCAACCGCACGGTGGCCCGGGTCGCGCCGCTGTGCCGGGCCACGTTGGTCAGCGCCTCCGCCACCACGAACCAGGCCGTTGCCTCCAGATGCGCGGGCGGCCGGGCGGGCAGCACCGCGTCCACGGTCACCGGCACGCCCGCCCGGTCGGCCAGCTCCTCCACGGCGCAGGCCAGGCCGCGGTCGGTGAGCACCTGCGGCCGGATGTCGTGGATCAGCGCCCGCAGCTCCGCCATCAGCTCCTTGGCCTGCCGGTGCGCGTTGGCCACGGAGAGCGCCGCCGGGGAGTCGGGCGGCAGGTCCAGCCGGGCCAGCCCGAGCTGGAGGGTCAGGCTGACCAGCCGCTGCTGCGCCCCGTCGTGCAGGTCACGCTCGATGCGTCGCCGCTCCGCCTCGAACGCGGCGGCGAGCCGGGCCCGGGACCGGGACACCTCGACCAGCTCGGCCCGCAGCCGCTCGTCCGGGCCGGCGGCCAGCAGCGCCCGGGTGAGCGCGCCGTGCCCGCCGGCCAGCAGCCCCACCAGCCAGGGCACGGCCGGGGCCGCGATCAGCCCGACGAGGGCGTACGGCACCGCCTGGCCGATCGTCGCGGCCGTGCCGATGCCGAGCGACACCGGCTGGTCGGAGCCGGCCACCAGGGCGGGCGCGGCCAGCAGCACGCCGATCAGCAGCAGCACCACGGCGACCGCCGTGTAGAGCACCGGGACGACGGTCACCAGCAGCGCCAGGTCCGCCGACTCCCGCCAGGCCGCCGAATCGGCGTACCGGGAGCGCAGCCAACGGCCCGGGCTCTCGGCCGGTGGGCGGCGGGGGACCGGCCGGACGTCGACCAGCGGCAGCCGCCACCGCTCGACCATCGCCACCGGGGCGGCCAGCAGCGGCCCGCACGCCAGGGCCAGGGCCACGGCGAGCAGCGCCGCGCCGGCCCGCGCCGGGCCGGACCCGCCGGCCGCGAGGGCCGCGCACGGCAGCGCGAGCACCCCCAGCGGTACGCCCGCGGCCAGCACCACCGGCACGGTGCCGAGCAGGTACGCCAGCGACCGCCACGGCCAGCGGCCGAACGCGAAACCCGGGCGGGTCAGCGCCGCCAGGACCGTCTCCGGCTCCGCCGGGGCGGTGCGCGGCTCCGCCGCCGGGGCGGCGCTCGGCTCAAGGGACGGCACCGGACCACCGTAGTGCCCGCCCTGGAGGCGGAGGGGTATACCCATCCCTACCTCGACCTGGGGGGCTGCGCGTAGTGCCCGCCCCCGCCGCCGCGTGGTCCGCTGTGAGGCGGAACGGACCGGGCGGGGAGGAAGGGCAAATCGTGCTGGAGCTGGTGGACGTCGGCAAGGTGTACCGGGGCGGCCGACGGGCGGTGGACGGGCTGACTCTGCGGTTGGGGCCGGGGCTCGTCGGGCTGCTCGGTCCCAACGGGGCGGGAAAGTCGACGCTGCTGCGGATCGCCGCCACGGTGACCCGGCCCAGCAGCGGCCGGGTGCTCTTCGACGGGGCGGACGCGGTCGCCCGACCCGAGGCGCTGCGCCGCACCCTCGGGTACCTGCCGCAGGACTTCACCGGCTACCCGAAGCTCAGCGGGCGGGAGTTCCTGACGTACCTCGCGGCGGTGAAGGGGCTGTCCCGGCGCTCGGCGCGGGCCCGGGTCGACGAGCTGCTGGAGCTGGTCAACCTCACCGACGCGGCCCGCCGGCCGCTCGGCGGCTACTCGGGCGGCATGCGGCGGCGGGTCGGCATCGCCCAGGCGTTGCTCGCCGACCCCCGGGTGCTCGTCGTCGACGAGCCGACCGCCGGTCTCGACCCGGAGGAGCGGGTCCGGCTGCGCAACCTGCTCAGCGACCTGGCCGCCGACCGGGTGGTCCTGCTCTCCACCCACATCGTCTCCGACGTCGAGTCGGTGGCCGGGGACATCGCGATCGTGGCCGGCGGTCGGCTGCGCCGCCGGGGCGCTCCCGCCGACCTGCTGCGACCCCTGGCCGGCCGGGTGTGGGAGGTCGACCTGCCGCCGCAGGAGGTCCCCCGACTCGCCGCCGGACACGTGCTCACCCGCACGCTGCGCACCCCGACGGGGGTACGCGCCCGGGTGCTGGCCGCCGCGCCGCCCGCGCCCGGCGCCGTGCCGGTCACCCCCGACCTGGAGGACGCGTACCTCGACGCGATCCACGCCCCGCAGCCGGCCCCGCCCCTGGCGGTGCGGCGATGAGCGACCCCCGGATGCCCGCCCGCCTCGCGGCGCAGGCCCACGCGGCCGGCGCGGTCGCCCTGGCCGACCTGCGGGAGCGGGTACGCCGGCCGGCGTACCTGGTGGTGCTGGGCGCGGCGATCGGCCTGGGCCTGCTCGCCGCGCCCGCCGCCGACGCCCGCTGGGTGATCCTCGACGCGGGCGGCTGGCGGGGCAGCTACGACAGCGCCTGGACCGGCACGGTCACCGCCCTCGCGGCGGCCCTGTGGCTGCTGCTCGGCGGCTTCTACGTGCTGCGCGACGGCATCGAACGCGACGAGCGCGGCGGTGTCGGCGAGCTGCTGGCCACCACCCCGCTGACCCGGGTGGCCTACCTCGCCGGGAAGTTCGGCAGCAACCTGCTGGTGCTGGCGTCGATGACCGGCGTGCTGGCCGGCACGGCGGTGGTGCTGCAACTGGCCCGGGGCGAGTCCCGCGTGCTCGACCCGGTGGCGCTGCTGTCGCCGTTCCTGCTGCTGACCCTGCCCGTGCTGGCGGTCACCGCGGCGGCGGCGGTGCTCTTCGGCACCATCCGGCCGCTGCGTGCCGGGCTCGGCAACGTCGTCTGGTTCTGCTGCTGGATGGTCGCGGTCGTCGGCGGGCAGAGCGCCGGTGCGCCGCTCGGCGGTCTCGGCAGCCACCGGGTCGCCGAGTCCGTGGCCGCCGACCTGGCCCGGCGGGGGGTGCCGACGGGCGGCGCGGAGTTCAGCCTCGGGCTCACCGCCCGGGACGCGCCGCTGCGCGTCTTCGACTGGTCCGGCCTGCACCCGGACGCCGGGTTCGTCGCCGCGCGGTTGCTGCTCCTGCTGCTGGCCGCCGGCCTGGCGGTGCTGCCCGCGCTCTGGTTCACCCGCTTCGACCCGGCCCGGGGCCGCTACCGGCCCGCCCCCGAGGGCCCCGCCGGGCACCCCGCCGCCGTCGTGGCTGCCGGCCCGGGCCCGTTCGCGGCCCCGGGCACGGTGCCCGGTTCCGGCGGGCCGGCGGGGTACCCGGTCGCCGCGTTCGGTGGGCGGCCCCGGACCCCGGCCCGCCCCGGGGCAACCGCCGGGCGGCTGCTCGCCGGCGAGCTGCGGGTGCTGGTGCAGGGGCTGTCCCGCTGGTGGTGGGCGGGGGTGGCGGCGCTCGCCGTCGGGGCCGCCGTGGCGCCGGCCGTCGTGGCCACCCGGGGACTGCTGCTGGCCGCCTGGATCTGGCCGGTCCTGGTCTGGTCCCGGCTCGGCACCCAGGCGCACGCCGAGGGCGTCGAGCCGCTGCTGGCCGCCCACCCCCGGCCGTACCGTCGGGTGGTCGCCCAGTGGGCGGCGGGCGCGGCGCTGACCGCGGGCGTCGGCGGGGTGCCGGCGCTGCGGATGGTGCTGGCCGGCGACGGGCCGGGGCTCGCCGCGTGGGCCGCCGCCGTGCTGCTCCTGCCCGCCGGGGCGCTGGCGCTCGGCGCGCTCACCCGCAGCCCGCGCCCGTTCCAGGTCGGCTGGGTGGCGCTGTGGTGGGCGGCGGTGAACGGGCTCGGCGGGCTCGACGTCACCGGCGCGGTACGCCAGGACGGGCTGCCGGCCGGCCCCGCGCCGCTGCCGCTCGTCGGTGCCGCCGCCGCGCTGCTGGCCGTCGGGCTACTCGCCGCCCACCTGCGCGAAACCACCCGCTGAGGTGGGCGGGCCCACCCCCGCCGGGGCGGTGGCGGGTGGGGCGGGGTGGGGTCAGCCGACTGCCTCCTGTATCCCTGACGACCGGCCCGGCCCCTCCGGTCGGCGACGGAGGGTCTTCGAGGGATCGACGCAGCGTTTATCCTGTGCCCCGACCGACCCGTCGGAGGGGACCGCATGCCGTCGCGGCAGGACCAGCTTCACTCGTACCAGTTCACCGTCCAGCGGGCGGTCGCCGCCCTGGTCATGCGGGAGACGGACCCGGCGCGGTCGCCGTTCCGGCGGCTCGCCGGGGCCGGGCTGGCCAGCGTGCTGGTCGCCGCGATCGTCCTCGGCGGCTTCGCCCTGTACGGGCTCTTCACCGGCGGTGGCAGCAAGTGGCGCGACGCCGGCGCGGTGATCGTGGAGAAGGAGTCCGGCGCCCGCTTCGTCTACCGCGACCAGAAGCTGCACCCGGTGCTCAACTACGCCTCCGCGCTGCTGATCATCGGCGCCGAACGCCCGCAGACCGTGCTGGTCGCCCGCCGCTCGATCGAGGGGGTGCCGCGCGGCCTGCCGCTGGGCATCCCCGACGCCCCGGACTCGCTGCCCGAGCGGTCCCGCCTGGCGACCGCCCCGTGGACCGTCTGCTCGGTCGCCGCCACCGAGGCGGAGCGGCCCGCCCCCCGCTCCGCCGTGCTGATCGGGGTGGCCGCCGCCGGCGGCCGGGCGCCGGGCGACGACGCGGTCCTGCTGCGGCACCCCGGCGGCGGCCTGCACCTGGTCTGGCACGCCCGCCGGTACCTGCTGCGGGACGCCGGCCGGTCGCTCGCCGCGCTCGCCGCCACCCGCCAGCGCGCGGTGCCGGCCGCGCCAGCCCTGATCGACAGCATCCCGGCCGGGGCCGACCTCGCCCCGCCGGAGCTGCCCGGCCTCGGGCGGCCCTCGGCCCGGGTGTCCGGCGCGGCGGTCGGCGACGTCTTCCTGATCCGCAACTCGGGCGGTGGCCGGCAGTACGCCGTCGCCCTGTCCGACGGCCTCGCCGGAATCACCGAGTTGCAGGCCAACCTGCTGCTCGCCCGCACCGGCCAGGGCGAGCCGGCGGCGCTGACCCTCGGCCGGTTCGCCGCGCTGCCCAAGCAGCCCGACCTCGTGCCGACCGGCCCGACCGCCCCGCCGACCGGCCCGCCCCGGCTGGCCGCCCCGGACGGCGGAGCGCTCTGCGTCGGCGTCGGCGACGACGGGGAGGTCCGCGACGTGCGGCTCGGCGCGGCCGTGCCCGACCTGTCCGGCAGCCCGCAGACGGCGGGCGCGTCGGCGGTCGCCGATCACGTGGTGGTCGAGCCGGGGCACGGCGCGGTCGTGGAGTCGGCCGCCGCGCCGGGGGCCACCGGCGGCGCGGTCTCCGTCGTCACCGACCTCGGCCGGCGGCACGTGCTGGCCGACCCGGAGGTGCTCGGCGTGCTCGGCTACCGGGACGTGCGACCCGTCCGGTTGCCGGCCGGCCTGGTGAGCCTGGTGCCCGCCGGCAGCCCGCTCGACCCGGCCGCCGCCCGCGCCGTCGCCGGCCCCGCCTGATCGTCGGCCTACGGGGCCAGGGCTCCGGCCGACCCGGGGTGTCCGGGCCGGCCCTCTCGCAACCCGGAATTCCCTCGACAGCGGCGTTGAAGGCGGAGTCGATGTCCGCGAGGAAGACGCCGTCGGGGTCGACCTGCCAGGATCCGCGGCGTCAGCCGGGCAGGCCGCCGGGTGGGCGGCGCAGCACGGTGACCGCGAAGTCGGCGTCGTCCCGCCAGGGGCGCAGGTCCCAGGTGGCGAAGCGGTGCTCCTGGCGCAGCCCGGCGGCGACCGCGTCGGCGTCGAAGTCGGCCAGCGGGTAGCCCCGGTCGGTGCCGAAGCCGACCACGACCACGCCGTCCGGGCGCAGGTGGGCGGAGACCCGGCGGAGCACCTCCGGCTCGGTGCCGGGGGCGACGAACGCCATCACGTTGCCGGCCACCACGGCGGCGTCGAAGGGCTCGGCCTCCCCGGCCGCCGCCAGGTCCAGCTCGGCCAGGTCGCCGACCAGCCAGTGCGGGCCGGGGTGGTCGGCGCGGGCGGCCTCGACCAGCGCCGGATCGGCGTCCACGCCCACCACCGTGTGGCCCCGGGCATGCAGCGCCGCGCCGACCCGCCCGGTGCCGCAGCCGGCGTCCAGGATCCGGGAGCCCGGCGGGACCAGCGCGTCCAGCAGCCGGGACTCCCCGGCCAGGTCGGCGCCCTCGGCCGCCAGGCGGCGGAAGCGGTCGATGTACCACTGCGAGTGCTCGGGGCCGGTGTCGGTCGTCCAGCGGGTCGGGTTGGCCATGACCCCACGCTAGCCGGGGTCCGGGGTGGCCCGGACGGCCACCCGGGGAGGCTGCGGGAAAGGTCACCGTCGGTGCTGCGAGAGGGCCGGGAGGCCCCCAGTGGGTCCGCGGCGACCAGGACGGGCGGGAGGTGACCGTGGGCCGGCCGGTACCGGCCGGCCCACCGGGCGATCGAGGATCGGAAACCCCGCGGCCAGCGGAATCGACACGGCCGAGGCGGATCAGGCGACGAAACGAGTGCGGCGACGACGGGCCAGTAGGTAGCCGCCCGCGCCGACGGCGATCAGCAGGCCGCCGAGGCCGGCGATCAGGCCGGTGGCGGCCCCGGTGATCGGCAGCGTTCCACCGCCACCCCCACCGCCACCGGTGCCGGTGCCGCCGGTCGACTTGACCGTGATCTTCGCGGTGTCGTTGGCGGGGTTCAGGTCCTTGGCCGGGCTCCCGCCGCTGGTGAAGCCCTGCAGCCGCACCGTGCCGGTCTGGCTGCCGGCCCGGTCGATCCGCAGCTTGAACTCGAACTTCACCCGCTCGCCCCGGGGGATCGTGCCGCGGGCGGAGCACGAGTAGATCCGGGCTCCGGGCTTGCCGGGCTTCCACTCCTTCTCGGACGGGTCAACGCAGGAGTTCGACACGGCGACGGCGGTGACACCCTTGGGCAGGGTCACCGTGGCGTTGATGGTGAGCGCCTTCTGGCCGCTGGGCCCGACGCGCGCGGGGCCGTTGTTGAGGTAGCCGACGGTCATCGGGACGGTGGCGCCGACCGCACCGGTGACGGTGGCGCCCTCCGCGGCGACGTCGGCACGGTTGTTGTCACCGGCGACATTCAGCGTGATCCCGGTCTCGTTGTTCATCGGGTCGGTGTCGGTCTGGCCGAGTGCACGGGCCTGTGCGCCGCCGACCGGCACCAGCTTCAGAGCCTCGTCGGTGCCCTTGTGGCCGAGCGAGTTGATCAAACTGGACCTTTCCCAGTCGGCCGGGGTGAACCACGCGACCCAGCTGTAGTGCACGTTCGGCGCCCAGGCGTCGGCCGGGATCGTCCCGCCGAACGTCGAGTCCACCCGGACCGCCTCGCCGGGGGCCAGCGAATCGTCGAAGGTGCAGGCGAAGTTGCTGTCGTCGAGGATCAGGCTGCTGTACTTGCAGTTCTTGTACCGCTTCGACGGGGTGAACCCGAAGGAACCGGAGAGGTACAGCACCATGCCGCGAACGGTCTTCGTGCCCCGGTTCGCCACCGTGAGCGGGACGTCGACCCGCTCACCGAGCTTGCCGTCGAGCGGGAGCTCACGCTCGGTGGCGAGGTCGACCCCCTCGCCGACGACGACGGTGGAGCGGTACGTCCCGGTGCCCACACCGGGCGCGGTGAGCGTGAACGCCAGCGTGCCCTGCTGGCCGATCTCCGCGCCCGCACGCGCCTTCACGGTAACGTCGAACAGGCTCGTCGGCTCGCCCTCGTCGGCCATCTCGCAGGTGATGACCTCGCCCTGCGTCGTGCAGTCCCCCCAGTCGCTGGCCACCGTGACCTCGGCGACCGCGGCGACCGCGCTGCGGTCCAGCCGCACGGTGTAGTTGCCGAAGGGCCGGTCGGACAGTGGGCGCAGCTCGACCGACTTCTGCGGGCCGTCGGGGGCAACGATCACGTTGTTGGCGTACAGCTTGACGTCGGCGGTCGGCGGGGCGGCGGCGGCGGGGGCGCCGACGGACGCCGTGACGATCATGCCGGTCACGGCCAGCCCGGCGAGGCAGCGCCGGGCGCGATGGGTGTGCATGACGGATGCCTCCGGTTGCGGGCGACAGATGAAGTTCGGTGGAAGCAGTCGCGACGCCGGCGACGACGAGCGCCGAGTAGCGGGTCGGGCGAGACCTGCGTCGAACGGCGTGCCGGGAAGCGGCGGGCCACGTCGGGGTGCAGGGTTACCGCCAAGGCTCTCACGGATGCCGCTGCCGTGGGCCCCCGCCGAACCCGGATGCACGACATTGCCGTCAGCCCTTCTCCGCGCCGCTGGTCAGGCCCTCGGTGAGCAGCCGTTCGCCGGCGAAGAACAGGAGCACGATCGGCAGGGTGAGGATCACCGAGCCGGCCATCAGCACCGTCTTGGGCACCTCGACGCCGTCGGCGAGCAGCGACAGCCCGAGCGACACCGTCCACCGGTCCGGCTTGTCGACGAGGAAGAGCAGGGCGAACAGGTACTCGTTCCAGGCGATCATGAAGTCGTAGAGCGCGACCGCCATGATCGACGGGGCGGCCAGGGGGAGGCTGACCCGGCGGATGATCCCGAGCCGGCCCGCTCCGTCGATCGCGGCGGACTCCTCCAGGCTGATCGGGATCGTCCCGAAGTAGTTCTTCAGCATGTAGACCGAGACCGGCAGGGTCTGCGAGATGTAGACCAGCACCAGCCCGAACAGCGAACCGCGCAACCCGGCCCGGGTGAAGACCACGAAGAGCGGGATCGCGATGACGATCGACGGGAACAGGTAGACCGCCAGGAACAGCGCGCTGACCTGCCGGCGGCCGAAGAACCGCAGCCGGGAGACCGCGTACGCGCCGGGGATCGCCACGACCAGGGTGAGCGCGGTGGCGGCGAGGGCGACCAGGCCGCTGTTGCGGATGAAGGTCGCGAAACCCTGGCCGCCGTCGTCGGCGGCCCGGAGCACCTCGGCGTACGTGGCGACGGTGAGCTCGCCCAGCGGCACCAGCAGCGATCCGGGGTGCAGCAGCAACTGCTCGATGGGGCGCACCGAGAGCACCAGCATGTACCAGAACGGCACCACGGTGATCGCGAGGAAACCGCCGATCACCGCCCGGCGCAGCCAGCGCAGGGTCACCGTCTCGAACTGGTCCCGGTCCATCACGACTCCTCCCGGCCGGCGAAGAAGCGCAGGTACAGCGCGACGAAGGCGAGCAGCACCACGGCCAGCACGACCGCCTGCGCCGCCGCCGCGCCGACGTCGGTGCGCGCGGTGAGGAACTGGTAGACCCGGACGCTGACCACCTCGGTCCCGGCGGCCCCGCCGGTGAGCAGGTAGACGTCGTCGAACTTGTTGAACGTCATGATGAACCGCAGCACCCCCAGCAGGGCGATCACCGGCATGAGCTGGGGCAGCAGGATGTGCCGGAAGCGCTGGGTGGGGGTGGCCCCGTCCACCCGGGCGGCCTCCTCCAGCTCGCCCGGCACGGCCTGGAGCCGGGCCAGCAGGAACAGGAACGCGAACGGGAAGTACCGCCACGCCTCGAACGCGATCACCGTCCACAAGGCCGTGGAGTCCTGGGACAGGAAGGGGATCGGGGCGTCCCAGCCCAGGAACCGCTGCCCCCAGTCGTTGACGATGCCGAGCTGAGGGTCGAGCATCACCTGCCAGACGAAGGAGACGGCGACCACCGGCGCCACGTACGGCAGCAGCATCGACGCCCGGACGAGGGTGCGCCCCCGGAACGGCCGGCGCACCACCAGCGCGGCGACCAGGCCGATCAGGATCGAGCCGGTGGTGCCGCCGAGGCTGTAGAGCACGGTGGTCCCCAGCGTGCCGGCGAAGCCGGGGGTGTGCACCACCCGGTCGAGGTTGTCCAGGGTGAACTCGCCGAACAGGCCGGTCTTGCGCAGGGTGGCCAGGCGTACCCGCTGGAAGGCCAGCAGGACCGTCCAGACGATCGGGACGCCGACCACCGCCAGGACGACGAGCAGGGTGGGTGCGACCAGGGCGAGGCCGGCGCGGGACTCCCGGCGGCGCAGGGTGAGCGGGCGGCGGCCGGGCCGGGCGGGCCGTTCCCGGGCGGGGGAGTGGCCCGGGCCGGGCGCGGTGGTGGTCAATTGGCACCCGCCTTGATCGCCTCGACGTCCTTCTTGGCCCGCCGGGCCGCCGCCGCGGCGTCGGACTTCCCGGACACCACGCCGGCGAGGGCCCTGGGGACCGGCAGTTCGCCGAGGATCGCGCCGACCAGCTTGCCCTGGCCCTGGGTGAGGCCCCAGCGTTGGAAGCTGTCCGGGCTGCTGCGCAGGGCGGCCAGGACGTCGTCGCCGTACACCTGGGCCAGTGGCTGCTTGCGGTCCACGCCGGCCTGGCTGGCGTTCCAGGCGGTGAGGAACCTCTCCGGGTCGTCGGCGGTGCCCTTGCGCACCGGGAACCGGCCCTCGGGGGACATCCCGAACCAGCGCGGGTACCCGTCGCCGAGCATGAACTGGACGAGGGACTTCGCCGGGTCGGCCGCGTCGTCGAGCACCGCCCAGGAGCTGATCTCGCCGTACTGGGCGGGCTGGGCGCCGTTCGGGCCCTTGATCGCGGTGACGAAGCCGCTGTTGCGGGCGAGGTACGTCGGGTCGGCCTGGCACTGCGGGCAGGTCGGCCTGGCGTCGTCGCGCAGCCCGGCCAGCTCGTCGAGGATGAACGGCGACCAGACCAGCATCGCCGCCCTGCCGGCGAAGTACGTCGCCCGGGTGGTGTCCACGTCCTGCGCGCCGGGGACGGAGGCGGTGCGCATCAGGTCGCCGTAGAACCGGAACGCCTCGACGCACTCGGGGGAGTCCAGCGTGACCGACCCGGAGTCGTCGGCGAGCTGGCAGTTGTTGGCCAGGGCCAGGTGCTCGAAGGTCTGCTGGGTGAACACGTCGCCCGCCGCGGTGGCCGCGGTGATGCCGGCGACCCCGCCGGTGTTCAGCTTCGCCGCGGCGGCGGCGATCTTCTCGTACGTGTCGGGGACGGGCAGGCCGGCGGCGGCGAACAGGTCCTTGCGGTAGACGAGGAGCTGCCCCCACCCGTCGCTGGGCACGGCGAGCTGCCGGCCGCCGTCGGCGGTGAGCTCCAGGGCCCGGGCGGAGAAGGTCTGCCGCCCCAGCGCGTCGACGATCTCGCCGTTGGCGGACGGGTGCAGCAGCTCGTTGCCGGCCAGGGTGCGCACGCCGGCCAGCGGGACGGACCCGATCACGTCGGGCAGCTCGCCGGCGGCGGCGCTGGTGGCGATCAGGGACGGGAACTGGTCCTCGTTGACGGTGACCAGGTCCACCTTGGTCCCGGTCCGTGCGGTGAAGTCGGCGATGAGCGCCCTGGTGGCGGTGACCCGGTCGGCCACGTCCTCCAGGCTCCACACGGTGAGCGTCTTCTCGTCGCCCGCCTCGTCGTCGCCGCAGGCCAGCAGGGAGACGCCGGTTACTGCCAGGATCAGGGCCGAGGCGAACATCCGCATCGAGGGTGATGGCATCGGTGGCACTCCTCTCGAAGGGGTATATGACGGATTGAATACCTTCGATTGATCAATTACAAGACATATGCCGATATTTTGTTCTACGATGGAGCCCAGTGCTACCGGGATGTGACTCATGGTCAACTGGGTTGTCTCACTCGCCGGGCCTCGACGGATCAGCCTCGAGCCCTGCGCCCCGGACCCGCTCGGCCCCGGCCAGGTCCGCGTCCGCACCTGCTACTCCGGCATCTCGGCCGGCACCGAGCTCACCCTCTACCGGGGCAGCAACCCCCGGCTGAGCAAGGACTGGGACGACGCCACCCGGATGTTCGTCCCCCGCCGGGCGCCGGTGCCCTACCCGCTGGCCGGCTTCGGCTACGAGGAGGTCGGCGAGATCGTCGAGGCGGCCCCGGACGTCGCCGACCGGCACCCCGGCCAGACCGTCTGGGGCATCTGGGGCCACCGCGCCGAGGCGGTCGTCCGCGCCGACGCGGTCCACCCGCTGCCCGCCGGGCTCGACCCGCTCGCCGCCGTGTTCGCCCGGCCCGGCGCCATCGCGCTCACCGCCGTCATCGCCGCGGACCTGCACCTCGGCGACTGGGTCGGCGTCTTCGGCCAGGGCGTCATCGGGCTGCTCGCCACCCGGCTGGCCACCCTCTCCGGGGCCCGGGTGGTGGCGGTGGACCGGCTGGCCGTCCGGCTGGGCCACGCAGCCCGCTGCGGCGCCCGGCTGGTCGTCGACGCGGACGCCGAGTCCGCCGCCGTCGCGCTGCGCCGGGTGAGCGGCGGCCGGGGCGCCGACGTCTGCCTGGAGCTGTCCGGGGCGTACCCGGCGCTGCACGAGGCGATCCGGGCCACCGCCCACGCCGGCCGCGTCGTGGCGGCCGGCTTCTACCAGGGGCACGCCGACGGGCTGGGACTCGGCGAGGAGTTCCACCACAACCGGATCCAGCTCGTGGCGGCCCAGGTGTCCGGGGCCGACCCGGCGCCCGGCCTGGCCGGCCGGTGGACCGGGACCCGGGTCGCCCACACCTTCATGGACCTGGTGGCCGAGGGCAGCGTCGACCCGCTGCCGCTGGTGAGCCACGTCGTCGACGCGGGCGCGGTGGCCGACGCGCTGGCGTTGCTCGACCGCGGTGACTCCGACGTCCTCCAAGTGGTGCTGAGGTTCTAGAGATGACCATTCCGCTCGCCTGCCAGGAGCAGCTGCTCCCCGGCGGAGACCTGATCCAGAAGCACGCCCTCGCCGTCGCGCTCGGCTTCGACGGGCTCGAACTGCGCGGCCGGGGCGACCTGTCCTTCGCCCGCCGGCTGCCCGAGCTGCGCCGGGCCCGCGCCGCGGGGGTGGCGATGCCGACCGTCTGCGTCGAGATGGACCACTTCATCGGCGACTTCGACCCCGACCGGTCCCGCGACGCCGTGACCAACCTGCGCTCCCAACTGTCGGTCATCGCCGAGCTGGGCGGCGTCGGCGTGATGACCCCCGCCGCCTGGGGGATGTTCTCCCGCCGGCTGCCGCCGTTCGAGCCGCCCCGCCCGCCGGCCGCCGACCGGCGGGTGCTCCTCGACGCCCTCGGCGCCCTCGGCGAGCACGCCCGCGCCGAGGGGGTCACCCTCTTCCTGGAACCGCTGAACCGGTACGAGGACCACATGGTCAACCGGCTCGACGAGGCGGTGGCCCTCTGCGCGGCCGTCGGGCTGCCCTCCGTGCGGGTGGTCGCCGACACCTTCCACATGAACATCGAGGAGGACGACGTGCACGCCGCCCTGCGGGCCGCCGCGCCCTACCTCGGGCACGTGCAGGTCAGCGACTCCAACCGGTGCCAGCCCGGCACCGGGCACCTGGACTGGCGGGCGCTGGTGCGTACCCTGCTCGAGGTCGACTACCGGGGCTGGCTGGCCCTGGAGTGCCGGCTGCGCGGCGAGCCGGTGCGGGCGCTGCAACAGGCCGCCACCGTGCTCCGGCACGCCGAGCCGAAGCGGGCGGCGGCGTGAGCGCCGGCACCGCCGCCGACGACGCGCCCCCGGTCGGCCCGGCCACGGCCCGGGACCTCGGGGCGCTGCGCCGGCTGGCGGTCGCCACCCTCGACGGCAACTGGGAACACGACCACACCGTCCCGTCGCGCACCCTCTACCCGCACCAGTGGAGCTGGGACTCGGCGTTCATCGCGATCGGCCTGGCCACGGCGCGTCCCGACCGAGCCTGGCGGGAGCTGCGCACCCTGTTCGCCGCCCAGTGGGCCGACGGTCGGGTGCCGCACATCGTGTTCAACCCCGCGCTGCGCGCCGGGTCGTACTTCCCCGGGCCCGGGTTCTGGGACTCCGCCCGTGCCCCGGGCGCGCCCGCCGTGGCCACCTCCGGCATCGTCCAGCCGCCCGTGCACGCCCTCGCCGCCTGGCTGGCGTATCGGCGGACCCCGTCCGAGCGCAGCCGGGCGGAACTGGCCTGGCTCTACCCCCGGCTGGTCGCCCAACAGCGCTACCTGACCGGCCGGCGCGACGTCGGCGGTGCCGGGCTGGCCTGCCTCGTGCACCCCTGGGAGTCCGGGCTGGACAACAGCCCCGCCTGGGACCCGCCGCTGGCCGCGGTGCCCGCCGACGAGGCGGTCATGCGGGCGTACCGGCGGCACGACACCGCCCACGCCGACGCCGCGCACCGCCCCACCGACCTCGACTACGCGCGGTACGTCGCGCTGGTCGACGCCTACCGGGCGGGCCGGTACGGCGACGACGGGCTGGCCGGGCGGCATCCGTTCCTGGTGGAGTGCCCGCTGTTCAACACCGCGCTGGGGCTCGCCGAACACGCCCTCGCGGCGATCGCCCGCGCCGTCGGCGGCGACCCCGGCCCGCACCGCGAACGGGCGGCCCGGATCACCGCGACCCTCGTCGACCGGCTGTACGACCCGGCGACCGGTGCCTTCCACCCCCGGGACCTGCGCACCGGCCGGCTCGTGCCGGCCCGCACCGCGCTCGGCCTCGCCCCGCTCGCGCTGCCCGACCTGCCGCCCCGGCAGGTCGCCACGGTGATCGCCGAGGCGTGCTCGCCCCGGTTCGGGCTGGCCGCGCGGATGGACCGGCCGCTGCCCAGCCACGACCGGACCGCCCCGGACTTCGAGCCGCTGCGCTACTGGCGGGGGCCGAGCTGGATGAACCTCGACTGGCTGCTGTGGCGGGGGCTGCGCACCCACCACCGGCTCGACCTCGCCGCCGGGCTGCGCTCGTCCATGGTGGACCTGGTCGCGTCGGCCGGCTGCCACGAGTACTTCCACCCGGACACCGGGGCCGGCCTCGGCTCGCCCGCGTTCGGCTGGACCGCCGCCCTGCTGCTCGACGTCCTCGGCGACGAGTCGGCGGGCGACTGAGCCGCCGGCCCTCAGGGGCAGACCACGACGTCGTCCAGGACCACCGTTCACGCCGGTCGGTGGGCCGGATGAACGCGGCTGCGGGAGCGGACTCCCGTAGCATCTCCCTGCGGGGCGGCGGTGTGTTCGGCTACGACGGATGGTGATGGCGGCGGAATGGATGATCTGACCGAGGAGCGGTTTCTCGACCGGTGGCGTCCCGTCCGGGGTCGCACGTTCGAGCTGCTGGGCTGGCTGACCGACCGGGAACTGGAGCAGCTTCCGGCGGAGCGGGTCGGCCACCTGTGGCGGCAGTTCCGGCACCTCGGCCGGATCGAGTGCAACTACGCGAGCGCGCTCACCACGAAGGAGATCAAGTTCGGGGCGCCCGAGATCATCGCGGACGGGTCGTCGAAGGCCGATCTGCTGGCCTACCTGGCCCGGGTGGACACCGACGTCCTCGTCCCGGCGGTCAAGGCCGCGAAACGGGCGGACACCGTGACATGGCCGGGCGAGGATCCGCTTCCCCTCGCCGCGCACCTGGAGCGGATGGTGCAGCACGAGGTGCTGCACCAGGGGCAACTGATCATGGCGGTCAGCCTGCTCGACTTCGAGTTTCCGCCGGGCTGGCGGGTGGCGTGGGGCCTACCCGGCTGAGGCCAGCCGGGCGACTGACGGATCGCCCTCCGCCTCCCACCGGGCCACGATCTCCGCCAGCCGCTCGCGGTACGAGGACTCCGGCGCGTCGGGTGCCAACCGTCGGCGGCAGGAGCAGCCCGACCAGGTGACGGCGGCCTCCAGCGCGTCCGGGCCGGGCCGGAGCCGGAACGCGCGGAGGGTGTCGATCAGCATCGGCCGGCAGGCCGGGCAGCCGTCCGGCCTGGCGCGGACGATGTTGCCGATGTCCGGGTTGAACCATGAGATGTCCAGGTCCCCCGTGCCGTCCTCGGTGAGCCCCTCCTCGACGCAGGCCGACAGCGCCGCGACCAGCGTCCACAGCGAAGGCGGGGACCAGAGCCCTCGGTGGCCCGCCCAGTCCAGCAGCGTCCCGCGCTTGGAACTGAGCGGGAAGAGCATCTGGATGGAGAAACCGGCGGCGCGGGTGCCCCGTACGCTCGCCACCGCGTCCAGGAACGCCTGATGCTCGGAGAGGCCGAGGCCGCCGAGGGCGATGTTGGCGATGGGCGCGACCCGCCGGCTGCGCAGCATCCGGACCGCCGTCGTGTACGCGGCCTGCCGCGCGGGCTTGAGGTGGCACAGCCGCCGCACGTCCTCGTCCCAGGACTCCACGCCCAGGTGGCACGAGACGGACGTACCGGGCAGCAGGTCGAGCAGGTTGTCGATGTTCCCCGGCGTGCACAGCTCGGGCCGCGTCTCGAAGGTGAACGCCATCGGCCGGCGGGCGGCGACCGCCCGGAGGATTCGCAGCCGCAGTCGCGGCGGCACCTCGCGCTCGTCGAAGAGGCTGCCGGAGGGGGAGACGTAGACCAGATTGCCCGGTGGTATCCGGGCGAGCGTCGTCTCGACGGCGGCAGCGATCGTGTCCGGGTCGATCTCCGGCCCGGTGCCGTAGTTGCACATGCTGCACTGCCCCGCACGGTCGAACGTGCAGCCGCGGGTGCGGAACCAGATCTGGTACAGGTCGACCTGCCGACGAGGCCGGCGCAACCAGACGGTGCCCTTGCGCATGTCGACGTCCTGGCCGGCGGACAATTGACTACGAACGGAGCGCACCATACGGTTTGCATTGGTCAGCCGGAGTCGTAATCGTCGATCATCAGAGATCATTTTTCCTCCACCAACCAGCAAATGATGGCAGCCGAAACAATGGCAGTATAGGTGACCCGAGGAGCGAATGTGGATCTTGAGGATGCGGCGCGATCATTTGTCGTGGACCACGCGCTCGGTCAGGCGGAGATCGATGCCGCCGTGCGCGTGCTCACGTCGCGCGCCATCACGACCGGCCCCGAGGTGCGCCTCTTCGAGCGCGAACTCGCCGGTCGGTTCGGCGTGCCCGACGTGCTCGCGATGGGCTCGTGCACCGCGGCGATGCATCTCGCCCTGATCGCGAGCGATATCGGCCCCGGTGACGAGGTCATCACGACGCCGATCACATTTCCGGCGACCGCGAACGTCATTCTGGCCGTCGGTGCCACCCCGATCTTCGCCGATATCGACCCAATCACGCTGAATCTGGATCCGGAATCGGTCGCCGCGGCGATCACTTCGAAAACCAGAGCGGTCATGCCCGTACACCTGGGCGGCGCGGCCTGCGATCTGACCGGCCTGAAAAGCGTGGCCGATCGGTTCGGACTGACCGTCATCGCGGACTGCGCGCACGCGGTGGACAGCCGCGTCGACGGCGTGCACGTCGCCCGCGCCGCCGACATCTCCTGCTTCAGCTTCTACGCCACGAAGAACATCACGTCGGTGGAGGGGGGCGCGCTGGTCGCGGGCCCGGACGTCCTGGCCCGGGCCCGGCTTCTGGCGCGGCACGGGCTGGACTTCACCTGGGACGGCGCGATGTCGGCGACCGCGGCCGGCTACACCCCGCGCGAGGCCGGCTACAAGTACAACCTGAGCGACCTGCATGCCGCGATCGGCCGGGTGCAACTCGGCCGGATGGACTCGCTCCAGGCCACCCGCCGCGCGGCCGTCGCGGTCTACGACGACCTCCTTCGCGGCCTGCCCGGCGTGGCGCTGCCAGCCCGGACCTCGACCACGGACCACGGCTGGTACCTGTACCAACTCCGGTTCGCCGGAACGGACGGTGCCGCCGCAGCCGCCCGCCGGGAACACGTGCGTAGCGAACTCGCCGCGGCGGGCATCGCGACCGGCGCCTACTATCGCCCGCTGCACCAGTACGAGCTGTACCAGCGCACCGCCCGCGTCGGGCCGGGCGGGCTCGCGGCGGCCGAGGACGCCTACCCGAGGCAGCTCGCGCTGCCCCTGCACGGGCGGCTGACCACGGTGGACGCCGCCGAGATCGGCAACGCGGTGATCGCGGCCCTGGGCACCGCGCCGTGACGGCCGCACCGCCGCGCGCCCTGCCCGACCGAGCCCGGTTCCCCATTCTCGGTCGGCGCTCCTACCTCAACTCCGCCGCCAAGGGCGCGCTCTGCGTCGCGGTCCGCGACGCGGCCCTGGACAGCCTCGACCAGTGGGACCACGAGGGCGCGCCCTGGGACGTCTGGCTCGGCGAGATCGAGCGCACCCGGGAACAGTTCGCCGCGCTGGTGGGGGCCCACCCGGAGCAGGTCTTCGTCACCGGCTCGGTGTCGGCCGCGTTCACGGCGCTCCTCGCCGGCCTCGACTACCGGGACCGCTCGGACCTGCTGCTGGTGGAAGGGGACTTCCCGACCCTCGGCGATGCCGCGCTCGCGGCCCGCCGACTCGGCGCCGAGCCACGGTTTCTCTGCCTGACCGACCCGGCGTCCGCCACCGGGACCATCGTCGCCGGGCTTCGGCCGTCGACCCGGGCCGTCGTGGTCAGCGCCGTGCACCACGCCGGCGCCTTCACGCTCGATCTTCCGGTGCTCGCGCGGGCCTGCCGCGCCCAGGGCGTGCTCTGCCTGGTCGACGGCTATCACGGGCTGGGCGCGACCGCGCTCGACGTGCGGGCCGCGCCGGTCGACGCACTGGTGAGCGGCAGCATGAAGTACCTGCTCGGGTCGGCGGGCGGGTACGCGCTGACCTACTGCGGTCCCCGCCTCCTCGCCCACGCCGCACCGATTCCGCACGGCTGGTTGGGCGCGGTCGACCCGTTCGCCGGCCATCGCGGCGCGGTCCCCCGGCACGCCGGCGCCCGCCGTTACGACGCCGGCCTGCCGTCAATCCTGGCGGCGGCGTGCGCCCGCGCGGGTCTGGACGAAGTGTTGAGCTGGGACCGGGTCGCCACGGTGGACCGGATCCGCGGCCTTGTCGAGCACTGCGCCGCGCGGCTGGTCGAGGACGTCCTGATCGACCCGTCCGAGCTGCGGACGGCCGGCCCGCTGGTTTGCGTCCGTCAATCGGATCCGGCCGCCGCGAGCGAACTGGTCCGGCGGCTCGCCGCCGGCGGCGTGGTCACCGGGAGCTGGCAGGAGTGGCTGCGGATCTCGTGGCACGCCTACAACAGCGCCGCCGACGCCGATGCCCTCTTCGCCGCCCTGCCCCGGGCGCTGCCGCGGCGGCTCCGATGAACGCGGGACGCCGTCCCGCTACAAGGTCGCGGCCTTGGACCGCACCCAGCGGAACTCGGATGCCCGCAGGGCCGCGACGATGCCCGGGTACGCCTCGGGTGCCGCCTCGGCCAGAGCGTCGGTCAGCCCGCCGAAACAGGCGCGCTGCAACCACTCGTCGGGCTCGGCGGCCCACGCGCGCAGGTGCCCGGCAAGCAGGTGCCCATGGGTACGCGCCAGGTAGCGCAGGCAGAACGGGACGTTCTTGCGGACGTACGGCGCGGGATCGCTCAGCGGCACCCGAAGCAGCCGGGTCAGCTCGGCGACGGCGTCGGGGCGCTGCCGGGACGGCTGCCGGGCGACCACGAGGAACGCGCGGTGCTCCCGGTCGTTGGCGGTCGACCCGGCCCACGCGCGCACGCCCGGCGCCACGACGGGGTACGCGGCGATCAGCGCGTCCCGCACGCCGAACGTCGCTGACTCCCGGACCGTCCAGTCTTCGTCGTTCACGAGGCGGTTGACCAGCTCCCACGGCGCCGGGTCACCGCCCGGCAGGGCGTTCGCCATCGCGTACCCGACGGCCGACCGCGCCTCGGGCAGCGGCGACGCGGCCCACTCGACGAGTTCGGACCGGCTCAGCCGGCGGGCGGCCGCGCGCTGCTCCTGCACCGGCCGGCCGGCCAGCTTCTGCGGGTTCACCTCGTTGCCTCCGTAGCTGCGTGGGCATTGCGTCGCGATGTCAAACGGTCGTGCCCGTCCCCGGTAACGTGATGGCGCGAAGCGCCGCGGCGGCCGTGGGCGGTACGCCGGACGGCGTCGACCCGCCCGGCAGGCCGATCTCCCGGCACCAGGCGAGCGTCCGCTCGACCGCGACGACCGTCGGGGCGGCGCGTTCGACGAAGCGCGGGCTGCGCCAGCCCCGCCCCACCGGCACACCGCACTCGGCCAGCAGCCCGGCCGACCGCTCCGGCTCGGCGTTGGCGAGGCGCACCGCCTCGGCGTAGGCATCGAGGAACGCGTCGACCTCGACGCGGCGCTCGGCGAGCCTGGGGGTGAGCATGCACAGCGTGGGCGGGGGCGGCGCGAGGTCGCGGTCGTCCGCGAGCAGGACGGCGCGGCGCTCCTGGCACCAGTCGCCGATCGGCGCCGGCAGGATCGCGAGGTCGAGCGTGCCCGCCACCAGGTCCCGCCCCCGGCGGACCAGGTCCGGCACGTCGATGAGGTGCTGCCGGGCGCGGACCAGGCCGGCCCGGGGCAGCAGCACCGACGCGGAGTAGTCGGCGATCGTGTGCCGCGAGTAGCCGACCCGCGCCGGGGACGGCACCGGCGTGGCGTGCGCCAGCAACTGGAACATGCCCTGCGGGCCCGGTTCGGATGCGAGCACGGTGAGCACCGTGACCCGGGTGCCGGTGAGCGACAGCGCCAGCACGCCGACCAGGTTCATCAGGACGATGTCGAGCCGGCCGGCCAGCAGGTCGGCGTCGCGTCGCGCCGCGCTCTCCGCCGTCGACAGCTCGACGTCGACGCCGCCGGGGCCGAGCAGACCGGCTCGTTCGGCGACGACGAAGGGAAGGATCTTCTCCCCGCTGAGCAGCCCGACCCGGAGGGGTTCACCGGCCATCGCGGGAGCCTAGCCGGCCAGGACCGAGGCGGACCGACGGTCGACGAGTCGTCTGGGCTTGCCCTCCCCGTCCCGCGCGGTCAGCTCCTCCGAGGTCACCCACTCCACCGCGAACCGCAGCGACTCACCGGCGGCTGAGATGTCCAGCGACAGCTCGCGCAGCGCCTGGAGGACGTCGTCCACCTCGGGGTCGGGCGGGCGGGGGCCGGCCGTGGCGCACCGGATCGTGAGTTGATCGGCGATCGAGAACCACTGCCGGTCGGCCTCGACCTCGCTCAGCTCCGCCCGGAAGTCGACGATGCCGGCCTGGCCGAGCAGCACCTCCTCGAGCTGCCAGAGTGACAGCTTCTCGCCGGATTCCAGCACCACAGACGACTCCAGCCGCCCCAGCACGCGGGCGTCGAGGCTGACCAGCCCGGCCAGCTCCGCGACCGCGCCCACCTCGACCACATCGCCGGTGCGGTAGCGCACGAGGGGCATACCCTCCTGGAACAGCGTCGTGACCACGAGTTCGCCGCGAACTCCCGGCCTCAGGTCGGCGGGCTCGCCGTCGACCAGGACCTCGTACCCGAACTCGTCGCTGAGCCGGACGCACGTGTCGCCGCGCACGTCGCAGCCGAGGTGGCCGAACTCGGCGGTGCCGTAGTACGTCCGGACCTCGTCGACGCCCCAGGCGCGGCAGAGGTCCCGCCGGGACATTTTGGAGATCGCCTCACCGGAGAGCAACAGCATCCGTACCCCCAGCTCGGCGCCGAGGTCGCCGGGGCCGGAACCCGAGTTGACGGCGAGCCTGCGGGCGTAGCTCGGCGACGTGGCGATGACCGTGGCGCCGTACTCCCGCATGAGCTGCACCGACTGGACGACGCTGGGCCCCTTGCCGATCGGCAGCACCCGCAGCCCCAGCTCCTCGCCGGCCGACGAGAAGTCCGATCCGATCAGCCAGATCCCGAAGCCGTGCGCGACCACGAGGGTGTCCGAGCCGGTGACGCCCGAGCCGATCAGGCTCTGGACCGTCCGGCGAACCGTGCCGGCCCGGTCCCGCGCGGTGAAGAACGCCGGCTTGGCCCGCCCGGACGTGCCGCTGCTGGCGTAGACGGTCACGGCAGGGGTGGCGGCGAACCGCGGGCCGTCGCGCATCAGGTCGCGGGGGAGCGTGCAGGGCACCGAGGCCCAGTCGGCCGGCGGGGTGGAGAGGGCACGGCGGTAGTACGGCGACGATTCGGCAGCCCGAGCCGCCGCGGCGAGCAGGACCTCCGCCGGCCGGGTCGCCCTCATGCCGGCGTGCCGAACAGCTCGACCGACATCAGTTGAAGCTCCGGCTTGTACGGCTGCGGCAGCCGCGCGTTGTCGGCGTTGAAGAAGCTCTTCGAGATGTTGTCCATGTAGTGCACCCCAGCCGGCGTGACGGTGAGCGTGTCGTCGCCGAGTTCGACCAGCCCGTGCCCGGCGAGCCGGTCGACGACGCCGGGGAACGCCTCGGTGACGGTCGTGCCGAAGCGTTCCCCGAAGGGTGCCAGCGGCACGGCGAGGTGCTTGACGCCCAGCACCCAGTACCGGGACCGATGGTCGGAGTCGGTCAGCCGGCGGCCGGCGAGCACGGCCGGGTCGCCGCCCGAGAGCACGTCCAGGTACTCCCGGATCGTGTGCACGTTCCAGTAGACGTGGCCGTTGAGGTAGCCGACCGCGCCCGGTCCGACGCCGACGTACTCGGACTGCGGCGCGGCCCGGTGGCACATCTCGTACGCCGATTCCGTTCCGGGGCGGCAGAGGTCGAAACCGGCGCTGCTGCACGAGCCGTAGTGCCGGTAACCCCCGCCGCCGATCACCTCAAGGCCCTGCGCGGCCAGGTCGAGTTCGAGCGCCTCGTCGCCCTGCGGCTTGGTGCGCCCGAAGCGCACGCTCCGCCCCAGCGGGCTGGCCGGATCGAGCAGCATCCGGTACAGGCTGATGTGTTCCGGCCCCTGCTCCAGCGCGATGTCCAGCTCCCGCTGCCAGCTCGCTCGATCCTGGCCGGGCAGCATGAACATCAGGTCGATCGCGATGTTGTCGAAGCCCGCGGCGCGGGCGTTGCCGGTGCAGGCGAGGCCCTGCGCGGCCTGGTGGTACGACCCGATGACGCGCAGCACCTCGTCCTGGTAGCTCTGCACGCCGAAGCTGATCCTGTTGACGCCGGCCGACCGGAGCCCGGCGAGGTATTCCACCGTCGCGTGGCTGGGATGACACTCCAGGTTGACCTCGGTGTCGTCGAGGTCGAACCGCTCCCGCAGCCGCTCCAGCAGTCGCCGGATCTCGCTCGGGCGCAGCACGGACGGGGTGCCGCCGCCGAAGTAGACGAAGTCCAGCTTCCGGACTGACGGCGACACCACCGTGTCGTAGCTGGCGATCTCGCGCAGCATCCCCTCGACCAGCGGACCGGCGTGCGACTCGGCGGGAAACTTGTTGTAGTTGCAGAACGGGCAGATTCGGTCGCAGAGCGGCACGTGGAGGTAGACGCCGAATCCGGCGGACCCGTCGGTCTCCCTCCCGTGCAGCGCCGATCCGGCGAGCGGCGCGATGTTCAGGGGAAAGTACGTCACGTACTCGCAGTCGCGTTGCAGGGCCTCGAGCGACACGTCAGTAGTCCTCTCGTAGGAGTGCCTGGCTGAACGCCTCGGTCGCCGCGTTCACGGTTTCCATCTCGTCACCGGCGGCCGCGAACCCGAAGTACGGAAACTCCTGGTCGGTGGCGGTGACAACGGTGGGCACGAATTGCACGCCCGCTGCGGGGCCCAGGCTGCGGGCGCAGGCGAGAAAGCGGTTTAGCATCTCCTGTTCCGTCGCCGGTCTGGGCAGCAGCACCCGGTCGTTCGTCCGCACGACGACGCCGGTGCCGTCGGCGTCGGCGGCGAGGTTCTGCGCGATCGACAGCGCGGCGGTCGGGCCGGTGCGCCGCGCGTTCGTCTCGGTGGGCACGAGAACGTCGTCCTCGGTGCGGATGAAGTCGATGTCGAACCAGCCGACGTACCCCGCCTCCCGCATGAGCTGCCCGACCGCGGTGCCGAACGCCTCCATCCGGCGGCGGACGCCGTGGTCCAGCCCGCCGCCGACCACGGCGCCGGCGTACTTTGTGTCCACGACGTCCATCGCGGCGCACCCGCGCAGTCGCAGCGTCCCGTCGGGTTCGATCTCGGCGTTGACGTTCGTCTGCGACCACAACCCCGGCGGGTGCGGAACGTACTCCTCCACGATCAGCGGCAGCACGCCGTAGATCGCGTCCTCCTTGATCAGGGCGGCGAGCAGCCGGCGTGCGGTCGCGGGCGTGGCGGCCTGCTCGGGCGCGATCATGGTGGTGCCGAAGCCGCCGACGCCGAAGTCGGACTTGAGCATCTGCGGGCGACCGGTGTCGGCGATCCGGCGGGCGAGGGTGACAGCGGCCTCCTCGATCGATGCGCAGACGTCCTGCCTGGCCACGACGACCCGCTCGGCAGCGGCCGCCGCGAGCCGGAACCGCTCGTTCGCCCGGACCTTGGACTCGAACCGGGCACAGTCGACCTCACCGGCGCCCGGGCCGGCGGCTCCGGGGCCGGGAGCGGGCCCGTCTCCATCCGCCCCGGCCACCCGGGCCCGCAGCTCCGCGACGCCCGCAGTGTTCCCCCACGGCAGGAGGACCGACCCGGCCCGGACCGCCTCGGCGACGTCGGCGAGCAGCCGGTCGTCGGCGAGTACGGCCGCGCAAATTCCGGCGGCGTCGTCCCGCACGCCGGTCCGCAGATCGAGATGGGGCCAGCGCATGACCGCGAGCTGTAGCTCCACCCACTCCGGCCGAGGCGTCAGCGGCATGACGACGATGCCGGGATCGCTGCTGTAGAAGGGCGCTAGGCAGGCGTAATGGTGCCCCTCCAGCTCCCAGGTCCCCAGATGGTCGGGCCGGAAGTCAGCCGGGAAGAACTGGCGGTTGAAGTCGGCGACATTTCCGAGATTGACGGATGCGCGCGAATTATTCATGTGCCTCCTGCCCGGGTCCGCCTGGCACCGGATCACATTATCGCGACCTCGCCGGACCCCGAGCAATCGATGGCGACGAAGGTCTGGAGTTTCCGGCTGATCGTCTGCGTCGGCAGACCGGTGAGGGAGGACCACCGGCAGCGACAACGGTGCCGGGCCGCACGGCCACGGGGCCCCGCAGCGTCCGGACAGCCAGAGAGGACGGATCGGGAGGTGCGGGCTGCCCGGCATCAGCGGTACCGCAGCGCGGTCGTCCGCGCCTCTTCGTCGCTGATCGGCAGGAACCGCTTCACGACTAACGAACCAGCGCAGATCGGCAGTAAATGGATCGCACCGCCGGCACCATCATGTAAATCTTGCGGGATGGCTCAACCAGTCCTGCGCACCGGCCGCCTGCTGCTGGTCCCGCTCGCGGACCGGCACCTCGATGCGGAGGTCCAGCTCGACTCCGATCCGGAGGTGCTTCGCTACCTCTACGGCCGGGCGCGGTCCAGGGACGAGGTGGTCGAGTCCCATTCGTGGAGGATGGCCCTGGCCGACAAGGTGGACGGGCTGGGCTACTGGATGGCGTTCGGCACTGACGGTGGCGCGCGGGGCTCGACGCCGCCGGCCCGCGAGGACGAGGGCGATTTCGTCGGGCTGATGATGCTTCCGCCGGCGCACGGCCCCGACCAACCCGACGACCCGACCGTCGCGGAACTCGGTTACCGCCTCGCCCGTCGGTACTGGCGCAGGGGGTTGGCCAGCGAGGCGTCCCGCGTCCTGCTGCGGCACGCTTTCGACACCGTCGGGCAGAGTCGGGTGATCGCGCAGACCATGGCCGTGAACATCGGCTCCCGGGGCGTGATGGAGGCCGTCGGCATGCGGTACGTGCGCACGTACTTCCCGACCTGGGACGACCCGCTGCTGTCCGACCACGCAGGCGGCCAACCCGGTTCGCACAAGCGCCCATGACCGCAGGATTGGTGACGCGGCCGTGACAGACTGGCCTGAGGCGGAAAGCGGGCTCACCGCCGAGCTTTGTCGGCGGCATGAGAGTGTGGTGTTAAGGAGTCCCGAGGGGCGGTCAGGCAAATCCGCCGTTGCTGAACAGCAGTTGACCGTTGATCCACTGACCTTGTGGCGAGCACAAGAAATCAACCAGATATGCGGTGTCCTGTGGGGTGCCGAGGCGGCCGAGTGGTGTCTGCCGGATGCAGCCGGCTCTTCCCGCCTCTGTCATCCAGCCCGTGTCCACCGGGCCGGGATTGATGACATTCGAGCTGATGCCGAGGTGTGCCAACTCGTGGGCCGCAGCCAGGGTGATGCGGTCGAGTGCGCCCTTGCTGGCGCCGTACGGCAGGTTTCCCACAGTATGATCACTGGTGAGGGCGATGATGCGACCGTCGCCGTGCCGGCCGCGGAAGCGCCGCCCGTGCTCACGAATCAGCAACCATGTCGCCCGCGCGTTAACGGCGAAGTGCCGGTCGAAACTCTCCACGGTGGTGTCGAGTAGTCCAGAGTCGACTGACTCGCAGTGGCACATCACCAAGGCGGTAACTGGGCCGAGCTTGCGCTCGGCCTCGTCATAGATCGCAGTGGGTGCCGTGGTGTCGGTGAGGTCTGCTTCTATGGCGGAGACGGCTGCGCCGCGCGCGGTGAGTGCTTGCGCGATGGCGTCGGTGGCCTCGGCTTCGATGCCCCAGCTCATGCGCTCGTCGTACGCGGTCCAGAAGGTGAAGGCGATATCCCATCCTGAGGCCGCCAGCTGGCTTGCGATGCCAGCGCCGATACCGGTCGTGCGGCCAACCCCCGTGATGAGTGCTGTCGGCCGGGACCCGCCGGACGTCGCGGGTGGAGTGCCGTCCGGTCTCTGCCCAGGGTTCGCCATGACGGGAATCCTCCTCGATCGCCAAGAGACCGCGCAATCGCCTTTCGCTCCGCAGGCTCGATCAAGCGAATCGCCTGTCACAGAACTTCGCGTCGGACAATCCGGCCGCCGCGCTCACCGAGATCCTCTGTAGTCTCGGGTCACCGCGGGCGACCTGGATCCGGACCGACGATCCCGCCAGCGTCCGTACCCTACGTGGGATCGATTCCGAACTGGTCGACCTGGTACACGCCCGCTGTCCCGGCACCTGGGCCGAGGACGACTGACGCCCTGCCTCGCTCCACCGTCCGTGAGGTAGCGGTCCGCTTTACCAGGTGCAGGAACAGCGCGCGGGGATCAGCCGCATCATCTGAGCCGTCGGCCGACCGCCCGCCTCTGTTGGGTCGGCGTGGGTGGTGGTCACGGCGTGCCGGCTGTGGTGCCGGCGAGCTGGCGCAGTAAGGCCGGGCGGGCTCGGTACCAGAAGTTCAGGTGCTTGTTCCAGGAGGCGCGTCGTCGGATGCTGCTGCGACGGACTGCTTGCCGAATTCCCGCTGCAGTTCGGCCAGGATTGATACGGCCGTGTCCCGAAGCGCCGCGAACGCTTCCGGTTCGGTAGCAGCTAGTTCCTCAAGGTATTGCACGCCCTCGGTCGTCATCGCGACGACGCGGTCGCTCGCAACGCCTACGGCAAGTCCTACTACACCCACGTTCCGGAGCGATATGGCGAGGTTGGGCAGGTGGGCGTCGCGGTTTGTGGCGGCCAGTTCCCGGCGCAGGGTGATGGCTTCCTCGATGGCGGTCAGGGCTTCGGTGGGGTGGCCGGTCTGCGCGAGTCGGAGTGCCTGGTTGTTGATGGATATGGCGAGGTTGGGGAGGTAGGCGTCGCGGTTGGTGGCGGCGAGTTCGCGGTAGAGGTTGGTGGCTTCGGTGCTGGCGGTCAGGGCTTCGGTGGGGTGGCCGGTTTCCGCGAGTCGGACCGCGTGGTTGTTGATGGATATGGCGAGGTTGGGGAGGTAGGCGTCGCGGTTGGCGGTGGCGAGTTCGCGGTGGAGGGTGATGGCTTCGGTGCTGGCGGTCAGGGCTTCGGTGGGGTAGCCGGTTTCCGCCAGTCGGACCGCGTGGTTGTTGACGGACATGGCGAGGTCGGGGAGGTAGGCGTCAGGGTTGGTGGCGGCGAGTTCGCGGTGGAGGGTGATGGCTTCGGTGCTGGCGGTCAGGGCTTCGGTGGGGTGGCCGGTCTCTGCGAGTCGGAGTGCGTGGTTGTTGACGGACATGGCGAGGTTGGGGAGATGGGCGTCGCGGTTGGTGGCGGCGAGTTCGCGGTAGAGGTTGGTGGCTTCGGTGCTGGCGGTCAGGGCTTCGGGACGGCGGCCGGTCTCCGCCAGTCGGACCGCGTGGTTGTTGACGGACATGGCGAGGTTGGAGAGGTAGGCGTCGCGGTCGATGCCGGCCAGTTCGCGGTAGAGGGTGATGGCTTCGGTGCTGGCGGTCAGGGCTTCGGTGGGGTGGCCGGTCTCCGCGAGTCGGAGTGCGTGGTTGTTGACGGACATGGCGAGGTTGGGGAGATGGGCGTCGCGGTTGGTGGCGGCGAGTTCGCGGTAGAGGGTGATGGCTTCGGTGCTGGCGGTCAGGGCTTCGGGACGGTGGCCGGTCTCCGTCAGTCGGAGTGCGTGGTTGTTGACGGACATGGCGAGGTCGGGGAGGTAGGCGTCGCGGTTGGTGGCGGCGAGTTCGCGGTAGAGGGTGATGGCTTCGGTGCTGGCGGTCAGGGCTTCGGTGTGGCGGCCAGCCTCCGCCAGTCGGAGTGCGTGGCCGCCGTGCCAGACCGCTCGTTCCTGCGGGGGCGTCGTTGGCGGGAGGTCGATGAGGACCTTGGTGGTCAAGGCCATCGCGACCTGGCCCAGTTCCAGGGACGGATAAGGCACCCGCTCCGCCCACACGCGCGCCCATTCGGGATCGATCGCGGCTGTCATGAGCAGAGTCGCTACCCGGGCGGCGAACCTGCCCGGGAACTGCGTCCCAACCTGTAGCACCGCCTCGGTCATCACCGGCACGTCAGCACTCAACGCTATTTCGATCACCTTGACCGCGTCCGGTTGATGCACACACGCCCGACCCAGCACCGTCAACGCCCGCACGGCTTGCGCCCTGGGCAGCCCAGAGAACACCGCCGTCTGCTCGGCCGGCGCGCAGTCGCGTAACACCGCCACGGCCAGGCCCTCCGCGAGCAGGTCCGGCTGCAACGTTCCCAATGCCCCACCCGATCCCGCCGACGGATACAAGTTCCGCAGCCAACGCACGAAGGCGCCCACCACCGGTGCCGGCGTGTCCTCGCCCAGCAGCGGTGCCCGACGTACGAGGCCCGCAGCCTGCCCGTCGTCGTCGGCACCGAGTAGCGCCGCGAGGCCCACCACCTGACGCAACGCCGCGTCCCGGGAGGTCACGTCACCGGAAGCGACCAGCCGGGCGCGTCGGGCACAGCCGCGCCAGTAGCGCGCTTCGTGGCTGATCACCTCGGCCAGCACGTCGTAGCGGCCGCCACCGCGTGGGCCACCGAGGACCGCGACCAACGCCTCGGCGTGCAACCGCAACACCGGCGTATCCACATCGTGGGCCTGTGGCGTGAACTCCGCCGGCGGCGCGTACCGAAGGTGGTCGGCGAACTGTGCCACCGCATCCGCGACGATCTCGGAGGGGGCACGCTCCTCGACGCGTGCCGGCAGCTCGATCACGTTCGCCGGCATCGTCAAGGCATCCACCAGGTGCGCCTGTTCCGGGTACGCGGCCGACAGGGTGGCCCACCACAGCCCGGCCGTGCGGGCCAGCAGCAGCACCCGCACACCCTCGGCCCGTTGCGCCGTACACAGCAGAGCCGCCAGCGACGCCGGGTCGCGGGTCTCGGCGTAGTCGACCACCAGCAACAACCGGGCGGGAGCCGCACCATCGGCGACCAGTTGCGCCACCCGTGCTTCCCCCTGTGGCGCGACCGGCCACCACGTCCAGCCCGCCAGGCCGGTCGCGAAGTGTTGGGCCAGCCGGGTCTTGCCCACCCCGCCGCTCCCCACCACCAGGCGCACCGGTGATGCCTCCGGGTCCGCACACCACGTCTGCAACCCCCGCAGGACCCAGCCCCGGCCGAAGAACCGAATCACCGCCGCTTGGGGATGCAACAACCACGCCACCGAGGCCGGGAGGTCCGCCACCAACACACCGGCCACCGCCCGGCCCTGCCGCTCGTGTCGTTCTCGCCGGGCCGCCGCCCACTGCCCCAGGGACGGGCCGAACCCACCCGCAACGGCCGCCGTAGCGCCCGCGACGACCGTCCACCCCGTCTTGTCGTCGGCGACCAAGGCCCACACCGTCGCCCCGGCCACACCCCCCGGCACCCCCGCAGCCAGGAACCGCCACCACAACCCGCCGCCCCGGCCCCGGACCATGCCCGCACCCTACTGAAAGCGATCGAGCCAACACACCTACGAACATCCGGCGGCGACCTCCGCTTATCGGTCGCAGCGAGCCTGTACGCGTGGGATGAGGCCCGTCCCGGGCCGGCCCCTGGGAGGGAACCGGATGGCTCTCCCTCGTCCCTCGAGATTGGAGAGGGGACCGCCCGCTCGGCTCGGTGCGGAAGGCCCCAGGGCGGCCCCCTCGACGAACGCGAGCCGGGAACTTACCAGCCGACCCCGTGTCGCCCTGAGAACGCCATCGCTCTCCGGATTTGAGTGCCTACAATGCGTAGGCATGTGTTCTGTAGGTGTTGAGGACGTCGGTGAGGGATGAGGATGACTCACGCGCTACGGGCAGCGATGGTCGCCACAGGCCAACCTTTCGAGAGCCTTGCTGGGCAGGTCGGTTCAACGGCGACCTGACTGAGATCCGTCAGCCCGAACGCGCCTGGCGGGCACCAGCGGCCGTGGCCGCACACCACGAATCCCAGGAGGACCGATGATCCCCGACGACGAGATATTTCTCCGCCGTGCCTTGGAAATCGCCAGCCAGGCCGGGGCGTCCGGCGAACAGCCATTCGGCTCGTTGCTTGTCGGTGCGGACGGCACAGTCCTGGCCGAGGACCACAACACCGTGGTCTCCGACTCCGACATCACCGCCCATCCGGAACTGAAGCTGGCCCGCTGGGCCGCCCGGGAACTTGCCCCCGATGTGGCGGCCGGCACCACCATGTTCACCAGCTGCCAGCCCTGCCCGATGTGCGCTACCGCGATCGAACGCTCCGGCCTCGGCCGGGTGGTGTACGCCCTGTCCACCGAACAGCTCAAGGAGGTCAGATCGGCTGCCCCGCCGCTGCCCCCGGTGCGGTACGAGGGGCCGGCACTATTCGATGAGGCGCGCCAGCCGATCGACAACTACTACTAGCGCACATGTGAGTGCGGTGACTCGCTCCGCCACGCTGGCATCCTGGGCCCTGTCGTCGGAAGAAGGGTTGTGCGCCAGCGAGGTACGAGCTGTTCGCGCGGGATCAGGCCCGCCCCGGGCCGGTCCCGGGGGAGGGAACCGGACCGGGGCGGGCGGTCGGGGAGAGCGGTCGGGGAGGGCTACCGTGGCGCGCGGACCCAGGACAGGAAGCGGTTGGTCAGGTCGACCGGCGGATTCGACGGATTCAACGCCGTCAGGTGGACGTTTGCCTCTTCTTTGAGCATCGCCAGGTAGAACAGCAGGGCCGTCCGGTTGCCCTGGTACTCAGCCAGCAGCGACAGCCGCGCCGGGCCGCACGGCCACGGGGCCCCGCAGCGCCTGCACAGCCAGAGAGGACGGATCGGGAGGTGCGGGCTGCCGGGCATCAGCGGTACCGCAGCGCGGTCGCCCGCGCCTCCTCGTCGGTCATCGGCAGGAACCACAGGAACCGCTTCACGATTTCCGGCGGGGTCGGGCCCTCGGGTCGGCCCCGCAGGTCGCGGATCGCCGGGCGGAGGAACAGCGTGAAGCTCGCCAGCAGTGCGCCGCGAAGGTGGTCGTCCATCGGCAGACCTCGCCATACGGAGCACGGGAACGGCTCGCCGTCGGCCTCGCACAGCCAGGCGGGGCCCGCCGCACAGTGCAGTTCCAGCGCCAGCGGGCCGGGAGTCGACCTCACCACCGACCCCCGTTCCCGTGCCACGTCTCCGTCCGGCCGCGCGGCTCGCCGGCGAGGCTCCACCTGACCCGCGTCTCCGCGTCGTTACGCGGTACGCGCAGCGGCGGGATCATCGGGCCGACAAGCGGCGGGTCGTACCGCGCGGTCTTCGGCTCGGTCTTCGGCTCGCGCTTCTCCTTCCTGGCCCTGTCCTCCCTGCACACCTGGCACGCGCAGTGCCGGCCGCGATAGGCCCGGTGAAGTCCTCCTCGGTGCGACATGGCTCTCCTTGCCCGTCGAGATTGGAGAGGGAGCCGCCCGCTCGGGGTGTGGTGCGGGAAGGACCGGGCGGCCCCCTCGACGAACGCGAGCCGGGAACCTGTCAGCCGACCCGCGCCGCCCTGACACCAGCTTTCTGACGGTTGCGAGACAATCACACCGCGTAGCATTATGGGGTCGGAGTGGACGGGACAATCCAGATGGGAAGCCGGATGAACCATGCCGTGATCGAGGCCATGACCTCCGGCGGGTTGACCGCCGAAACTCTCGCAGCTCAGGTTGGTGTGGATCCCAAAACTGCGGCACGGTGGGCAAACCCAGGGCATATTCCGCAGTCCCGCCACCGCGCGAAGGTCGCGAAGCTGCTCGGGAAGGAAGTAGGCACGCTGTGGCCTGACGCTCTGAAGCGCCGAGCACCAGCCTGGTTCCGACCATGGGCCGAGATCGAACGGGAGGCTGTGTCCCTGCGGAGCTTCCAGCTCGCCTGGGTGCCGGGTCTGCTGCAGATCGAGGCGTACGCACGGGCGACGCTCGCGGGTGAAGCGTTGTCGTCGGCCGAGGTGGATAATCTCGTCGCAGCTCGACTCAGCAGGCAGGGCATCCTACGGCGGGACCGTCCGCCTCTACTCGTCGCGGTGATCGATGAATCCGTGCTGCGGCGGACCCTCAACGGTGACCGCGCCATGATGGCGGACCAGCTCGCCCACCTGGCAGAGTGTGCCGCCCGGCCCGCCATCCAGGTATTCATAGTGCCGGTGTCCACCGGGATGTATCCGGGGCTCGGCGGCCCCTTCACCGTCGCCGAACTCCCTGACGGCGGTCGGGTCGTACATGTCGATAGCCAGGCGGAAGCACAGATCATCGAACGGACCGCCGACATTGCTACGCTCGAACGACGTTGGGAGTGCGTGCGCGGGGAGGTCTTGTCCCGAAGGCACTCCCTAGACCTCATCAGGGAAGCGGCAGCCTCATGGACCTGACCGGCGCGCAGTGGCGCAAGAGCACGAGGAGCGGAAACAACGGCGGCGACTGCGTCGAGGTCGCCGACAACGTTGCCGGCGTCGTCCTCGTCCGTGACACCAAGGACCGCGACGGCGGGACGCTGGCCTTCGCGCCGGCCGCCTGGGCCGGTTTCGTGGACTTCGCGAGGAAGCTCGGCCCCGTCACCTGACGGACCAGCGCAGATCGGCAGTAAATGGCTCGCACCGCCAGCAGCGTCATGTGATTCTCGCCGGATGGCTCAACCAGTCCTGCGCACCGGCCGCCTGCTGCTGATTCCGCTCGCCGACCGGCACATCGAGGCAGCGGTCCAGCTCGACTCCGACCCGGAGGTGCTTCGCTACCTCACCGGCCGGGCGAGATCCAGGGACGAGGTGGTCGAGTCCCATTCGCGGAGGATGGCCCTGGCCGACAAGGTCGACGGCCTGGGCTACTGGATGGCCTTCGGCACTGACGGTGGCGCGCGGGGCTCGACGCCGCCGGCCCATGAGGACGAGGGCGAGTTCATCGGGCTCATGATGCTTCCGCCGGCGCACGGCCCCGACCAACCCGACGACCCGACCGTCGCGGAACTCGGTTACCGCCTCGCCCGTCGGCACTGGCGCAAGGGCTTGGCCAGCGAGGCGTCCCGCGCCCTGCTGCGGCACGCCTTCGACACCGTCGGGCAGCGCCGGGTGATCGCGCAGACCATGGCCGTGAACATCGGTTCCCGGGGCGTGATGGAGGCCGTCGGCATGCGGTACGTGCGCACGTACTTCCCGACCTGGGACGACCCGCTGCCGGGCACGGAGCTGGGTGAGGTCGAGTACGAGATGACCCGCGCGATGTGGGCGGCGGACCGCTCGGCGATCCTGATTCCGGGGCGTCCGCCGGCCCCCGCCCCCGGGTGATCAGCGGCGGGCGGAGGTCACCGCGTCGATGCCGGGTCGGTCGCCGCCGCCCGGCGGGTCCGGGGCTGCCGGAGCCGCCGGGCAGCGGGACCGCACTGCTAGCCGGCGTACGTCTCGAACTCGGCGACCCTCGGCGCGCCGGTCGAGCTGTTGATCTCGAAGGTGACCTTGGTCAGCGAGGTCGGGGGGAAGGTGATGGTGCCCGCCCCGCTGCCGGAGGCCAGGACGGCGCCGGTCCCGCCGTTGGTGACCCGCCAGGACCCGATGTTGCCCACGGCGCCCGACGCCTCACGGATGATGATCCTGGACACCGTGGTGGGGGAGCCCCACTTGATCGAGATGGAGCCGGTCGAGCCGGCCGGCGACCAGTAGGTGCTCATGTCGCCGTCCCGCACGTTGCCGTAGCTCGTGCCGCTGGCCTTGCTCGACCCGTCGGAGCCGGCACCGATGCTGAGGTTGGTCCCGCCGGGGCTGGTCGGTCCCGGCGTGGGGCTGGTCGGTCCCGGCGTGGGGCTGGTCGGTCCCGGGGTGGGAGTGGTCGGTGTCGGCGACGGCGTCTGCGGCGAGCAGCTGCCGTTCGACTCCTTCAGGCCCGTGTTGGCGCCTGCCGTCTGGCGGACGACGTCCGGCACGCAGCCGGCCCCGTCGAGGCTGTAGGAGTACGGGATGCTGACGGTGGTGTTGGACTGCGGGTCGGGGCCGGCGGGGTTGTTGTCGCTGCCAGGGCTGGACCAGGTGACGTTGTCGAAGACGTTGCCGCTGACCTGCCAGTAGCCGGCCTCGCTGGTGTAGAAGGTGCCCAGGACGTCCTTGGAGTTCTTGAAGTGGTTGTTCTCCACCTTGGCCTTGGCCCCGGCCCGGGAGTTGATGCCGGACTCGTGCAGGCTCACGTAGGAGTTGTTGTAGATGTGGGCGATGCCGCCGCGTAGCAGGGGCGTGCGGGAGTCGATGTTCTCGTACAGGTTGTGGTGGAACGTGACGAAGCCGTTCGAGCGGTCGCTCTCGCTGGAGCCGATGAGGCCGCCCCGACCGGAGTTGCGCAGGATGCTGTAGGACAGGGTCACGTACTGGACGTTGTCCTTCATGTCGAACAGGCCGTCGTACCCCTCCGACTCCCCGCCGGACGCCTCCAGGGTGACGTGGTCGACCCAGACGTTGCGGACGGTGCTCTCCATGCCGATGGCGTCACCACCGTTGGACGTGGGCGAGCCCGACTTCTTGACGTTCCGGACGGTCACGTTCCGGATGATGATGTTGCTGGAGTCGCGGATGTGGATGCCCAGCTGGTCGAAGACGGCTCCGCCGCCGACCCCGATGATCGTGACGTTGCTGATCTGCTTGAGTTCGATCACGCCGGCGGCGGTGTTGCAGCTGTCGCCCGACACCTTGCTGGTGTTGCCGTGGTTGATGGTCCCCGTGACCTCGATGATGATCGGGGTGCTGCTGCTGGCCCGGGTGCACAGGGCCGTGTGGATCGCGGTCCCCGTGCTGGCTCGTACCGTCTGCCCGCCCGCGCCGCCGGTGGTCCCACCGTTCTGGGTCGCGTACCCGGTGGCGCTGCCGGCCGCCGCCGACGCCCGGGGTGTCGGCAGAGCCACACCGATCGCGACCCCGACGGCCGCTGTGGCCAGCGCCGCCTGGAGTCGCAGTGCGACTGGTCGTCTCATTGTCGCCTCACCTTCGTCCTCGAATGCTGGATGTCGCCGCGACGTACGTGTCGGTCGAAGCGGAACCCGACGAGACGCTTGCCGTCGCGGTGGAGTGATCCGAGATCGTCCCGGTGGCATCGGCGGCGGCAGCACCAGTTGCGCGGCGACGGTTGGGCAGAGTCGCCGCAGGTGCCGCGGTGGTCGCCCCCGCCGGGGGGATGATCCGCGGGCCTGGAAAGCGCTTTCCACCGTGAGAATAGGGATCCATCTATCTGCGTGGCAAGGCCCCGTCCGGATTGCAGCACTATGGACAGCTCCACCTGATGCGCGATCGCCATCCGGCGGCGCTGACCCTGCCGGCGACCCCTTCTGAGCTGCCACTCAGGGTGTGCCGCATGGGAAAACCCCCTGCCAGCAGGCGCTTTGGCCGCAAAATTACTGGCGGGTACACCCGTAAATCCAAGATCCTCTACGCGCTAGAGGACTGATCGGGTGGATCTGGCCAGCCGTCCCGGGCGGGCGTCGTCGGCTCTTCGGTCCGACTCCAATCGATGATCTTGCCGCCCGGTTGTAGGCCCATATGCTGCATCCATTGTGTAGTCCTGGGGGGGGGATCGTGATCACAGTGACCGGATGCCGCGCGCCCGCCGACGGTGTCGCGAACCGCGCCCGCTGACATGGAAAAACACGCCATCATCGATCGATTCGCCCGCCTCGCGGCCGAGGTTCCGGCCCGTCCGGCGATGCTCGGCGAGGGCCCTGCGGTCAGCTACGCCGACCTCGCCGTCGCCGCTGGTGGGCACGCCACGCTCCTCGCCGCCGCCGGGGTCCGCCCCGGCGACCGCGTCGCCCTGCTCACCCCGCACGGCGCGCCCACCGTCGCGGCGCTCCTCGGCGCGCTCGCCGCCGGCTGCGCGTACGTGCCGCTGGACCCGGGCTTCCCCGTCGACCGGCTGCGCCACATGCTCGCCGCCGCCGACGTGCGGACCGTGCTGGCCGCCCCGGAGCACTGGGAACTGGCCGCCCGGCTCGCCGCCGAGCGTCCCTGGACCGCCGTGCTGACCACCGACGCGGTGGCCCCCGCGCCGCTGCGCCCGACCGCCGTCGACCCGGACGCGCTGGCGTACGTGCTGTTCACCTCCGGCTCGACCGGGCTGCCGAAGGCGGTCGGGCAGACCCACCGCAACCTCGCCCGCGTCGTCGACAACCAGATCGACACCCTGGCCGTCGGCCCGGACGACCGGCTCAGCCTGCTCGCCTCGTTCAGCTTCGACGCGGCCATCCCTGACCTGTACCCGGCGCTGCTCACCGGCGCCGCCGTCGTCCCGGTCGACCTGCGCCGGCACGGCCTCGCCCACGCCGTCGACCAACTCGTCCGGCACCGGGCCACCGTCTACCACTCCACCCCCACGGTGTACCGGTTCCTGCTCGACGCCCTCGGCGACCGGCGGCTGGACGCCGTCCGGGCGGTGCTGCTCGGCGGCGAGCAGGCCACCTTCGCCGACGCCGCCCGGGGACGGGACCGGTTCGCCCCCGGCTGCGTGCTGGTCAACGGCTACGGCGCGACCGAGATGACGTTCGCCGCCCGGTACGCGCTGCCGCTGGCCGACGCCGACCCCGCCGCCACCGGCCCGCTGCCGATCGGCACCGCGCTCCCCGGCTACGAGGTGCACCTCGCCCCGGCCAGCGGCGAGAACCCCGCCAGCGGCGAGAACCCGGCCAGCGGCGAGATCGTGGTGCGCGGCCGGCACGTCGCCCCCGGCTATCTCGACCGGGCCGACGACCGGTTCACCCGGGAGCCCGACGGGGTCTGGTCGTACCGGACCGGGGACCTCGGCGCGCGGCTGCCCGGCGGCGAGCTGGTCTGCCTCGGCCGGCTCGACCGGCAGGTCAAGGTGCGCGGGTTCCGGGTCGAGCTGACCGAGATCGAGGCCGTCCTCGCCGCCCAGAGCGGCGTCGGCGCGGTCCGCGCCATCGCCCGCGACGGCGAGCTGCTCGCGTACGCCCGACCGGCCGGCGGGCCCCTCGACCCGGCGGCCCTGCGCGCCGCCCTCGCCCGGCGGCTGCCGGAGTACGCGCTGCCCCGCGCCGTCGTGGTGGTCGACGAGTTCCCGCTCACCGTCACCGGGAAGATCGACGAGCGGGCGCTGCCCGACCCGGCCCGGGACGTCCCGGCGGGGGAGGAGCCGGCCACCGCCACCGAGCGGGCCGTGCACGACATCTGGTGCGCGGTACTGGGCCGCCCGGCGGTGGCCCGCACCGCCAGCTTCTTCGACGTCGGCGGCCAGTCGCTGCTGCTCGGCGTGGTCCAGCAGCGTCTCGCCGAGCGGTTCGGGGTGCGCCCGCCCCTGCTGCGGCTGTTCGAGAACCCCACGGTCGAGGCGCAGGCCCGCCTCGTGGACGCCCCGCCCGTGCCCGACCGCGCCCCGGTCGGGCCGCCCCCGGTCGCGCCGGTCGCCGCCCGCGAGTACACCGGCGACGAGATCGCGGTGGTGGGGATGGCCGGTCGTTTCCCCGGCGCGGAGGACCTGGGCGCCTTCTGGTGGAACCTCTGCGCCGGGGTCGACGCGATCCACGACCACACCGACGAGGAACTGGCCGCCCTGGGCATCGGCCCACGGCTGCTCGCCGACCCCCGGCACGTCCGGGCCACCGGCCGGCTCGACGCCGTGACCGACTTCGACGCCGCCTTCTTCGCCTTCGGCGCGCAGGAGGCCGCCCGCACCGATCCGCAGCACCGGCTGTTCCTGGAGACCGCGTGGGAGGCCCTGGAGGACGCCGGGCACGACCCGTCGCGGTTCCCCGGGCTGGTCGGCGTGTACTCGGCCGCCTCCGCCAACCGGTACTTCCTGTTCCACCTCATGGACAACCCGGCCGTCGTCGGCGACGTCGACCCCGACGACTGGGAGGCCCGGCTGGTCGGCCGGCAGTCCACCGACCACCTGCCCGGCCAGGTCGCGTACCGGCTCGGGCTGACCGGGCCGGCGATGGCCGTGCAGAGCGCCTGCTCCAGCTCGCTGGTCGCGGTCTGCGTCGCCGCCCAGAGCCTCGCCGACTACCAGTGCGACATCGCCCTGGCCGGCGGGGTCAACGTGACCTGGCCCCGGTACCGGCACACCGCCGGCGGGATGGCCTCCCCGGACGGCCGGTGCCGGGCCTTCGACGAGGCCGCCAACGGCTCCGGATTCGGCTCCGGCGTCGGGGTGGTCGCGCTGCGCCGGCTCGCCGACGCCCAGGCCGACGGGGACCGCGTCTACGCGGTGCTGCCCGGCTGGGCGGTCACCAACGACGGCGCCGACCGGGCCGGCTTCGCGGTGCCCGGCCCCACCGGGCAGGCCGCCGCCGTGGCCGGTGCGCTGGCCGCCGCCGAGGTCGCCCCCGGCGAGGTCCGGTTCATCGAGGCGCACGGCAGCGGCACCCCGCTGGGGGACGCCCTGGAGGTCGCCGCCCTGCACGAGGTGTACGGGGGAGCCGCCCCCGCCGAGTCCTGCGCGCTGGGCTCGGTGAAGACCAACATCGGTCACCTCGACGCCGCCGCCGGCATCGCCGGGCTGATCAAGACGGTGCTCGCCGTCCAGCACGGCGTCATCCCGCCGAACCTGCACTTCACCCGGCCGCACCCGGAGATCGACCTCGCCGGCGGCCCGTTCCACGTGCCGACGAAGGCCCGGGACTGGCCGCAGGTGGGCCGCCGGGTGGCCGGGGTCAGCTCGTTCGGGCTCGGCGGCACCAACGCCCACGTGGTCGTCGAGCAGCCGCCGCCGGTCGAGCCGGCCGACGCCCCGGACGCGGCGGAGCACCTGTTGCCGGTGTCGGCGCGTACCCCGACGGCGCTGCGGGCGGCGCTGACCCGGCTGCGGCGGCACCTGGCCGGCGCGGCCCCGACGCTGGCCGATGTGGCCGCCACCCTCGCGCTCGGCCGCCGGGCCTTCGCCTGCCGGGCGGCGGTCGTGGCGGGCGACCTCACCGACGCCCTGGCCGGCCTGGACGCCCTGCTCGCCGCCGACGCCCCGTCCAGCGCGGGCGCCCTGCCCCCGGCGGGCGGCATGCTCGCCGCCGGGGGTCGGGTCGCCGGCCCACCCGGCGAACTGCGCGACCTCGCCGCTGACTGGGTGGCCGGGCGGGACGTCGACCTCGCCGCCCTGCACCCCGAGGACGGCGTCCGGCGCACCGGGCTGCCCACCTACCCGTTCCAGCGCCAGCGGTACTGGATCGACCCCCCTCAGAGAGGCATGCGGTGAACTGGTTCGTCTCCGCCGGAAGCCGACCCCAGGCGCCGGTGCGGTTGTTCTGCCTGCCCTACGCCGGCGGCGGCGCGAGCGCGTTCCGCGACTGGCAGCGGGAGTTCGGCGCCGACGTCGAGGTGCTGCCGGTGCAACTGCCCGGCCGGGAGAACCGGATCAGCGAGGACCCGAACTTCACCGTCGCCGAGGTCGCCGCCGCGATCGCCGGGCGGGCCGACCGGCCGTACGCGATCTACGGCCACTCGATGGGCGGGCGGGTCGGCTTCGAGGTGGTCCGCGAGCTGCGTCGCACCGGCGGGCCGCTGCCGCTGCGGCTGTACGTGGGCGGCGCGCGGGCCCCGCACGTCGACGACGCCAGCCTCTTCGACGGGCTGTCCCGGGTGGACGACGACGAGCTGCTGCGCCGGCTCGGCGACGGCGGCGGGCTGCCGGCCGGCGTGCTGGAGCACCCCGAACTGGTGGAGCTGCTGCTGCCGCTGCTGCGCGCGGACTTCGGCCGGGTGGACAGCTACCGGTACGTCCCGGGCGAGCCGCTGCCGGTGCCGGTCGTGGCGTTCAGCGGGCGGTCCGACCGGGCGGTGAGCCACGCGCAGAGCGTCGCCTGGGAGCGGCACACCGCCGCCGGGTTCACCCTGCGCGAGATCGACGGTGGGCACTTCTTCCTGCAGGACCGCCTCCCCGAGTTGGCCGTGACGATCCGCGCCGACCTCACGACCGCCGTCCGGGTCGCCGGCGCGAACGGGACCGCACCGGCCCCGGACGGCCCGACTGATCCGAAGGGCGAGTCGCAGGCGGCCGGCGCGGCGGACCCGAGGGACGCCGCCGACACGGCGGGGCACCGGGTGCCGCTGGGCGACACCGGCTGGTCGGTGTGGCGCGACGCGATCCTGCGCACCACCGGCTTCCCCGCCGACGGGCTCACCGCCCTCGGCGCACCGCAGGCCGCCGCCGCGGCCGACGAGCTGATCGCCACCGGCGTCGGGGAGGAGCGGTTCGACAAGGAGTTCGCCGAGGCCCTCACCGCCACCGCCGGCCGACTCAGCGAGCTGGCCGCCGACCCGCTGCTGCGCGAGGCCGTCACCTGGCAGAACCGCAACGCCCTGCTCGCCCTCGACGGGCTGGCCTCCGGCGGCGCGGACGCGCCCCGCAACGTGCGCCGCCGGGACCGCGAGCGGGCCCTGCTCAAGTACTGGCAGCGCTACTGCGGCAAGAACGAGACCGTCGGCTTCTTCGGCCCGAGCTGCTGGGTCACCCTCGACCCGGAGCAGGCCGACACCGCCCGGGTGCGCCCCGGCGCGACGCTGACCCGGCGGCGCTGGGTGTGGTTCGAGTCGTGGGCGCTGTCCGCGTACGGCGACCGGATCGGCGCCGACCTCGCGGTGCGGCAGTGGTGGCCGCCGACACTCCAGCCCCACCTGAGCCTGCGCGACCGGTCCGTGCTGCGACCCGGTCGCCCCCTGGTCACCCTCACCCCCGTCGAGGCTGCCCTGCTCGCCGCCGCCGACGGCCACCGCCCCGCCCGGGACCTGGTCACCGACCCGGCCGTCGGGCTGCGCCGCGCCGAGGACGGCTACGCGCTGCTGGACCGGCTGGTCGAGCGGGAGCTGATCACCTGGGACGCCGCCCTGCCGGTCGCCCCCGACGCCGAGGACGTGCTCGCGGCCCGGATCGACGCCATCGGCGACGAGCCCGCCCGCCGGGCCGCCCGGGCCGGGCTGGACCGGCTGCGCGCCGCCCGCGACGAGGTGGCCGCCGCGGCCGGCGACCCCGACCGGCTGCGCGCCGCCCTCGACCGGCTCGACGGGACGTTCACCGAGCTGACCGGCCAGCCGGCCAGCCGCCGCGCCGGTCAGATGTACGCCGGGCGCACCCTCTGCTACGAGGACACCGCCCGCGACCTCGACGTGGCCTTCGGCGCCCCGCTGCTGGCCGACCTGGCCGCCCCGCTCGCCGTGCTGCTGCGGGCCGCCCGCTGGCTGGCCGGCGAGCTGGAGCAGGCGTACGGGGCGACGTTCCGCGAGCTGTACGACGAGCTGCGCGCCGAGGCCGGCGACGGCGCGGTGTCGCTGGCCGACCTGTGGTTCCTCGTGCAGGGCCTGTTCTGGGGCACCGGCGAGCGGCCCGTCGACGCGGTCGCCGCCGAGTTCGCCGCCCGCTGGGCCGGGCTGTTCGGCCTGGCCGACCTGCCCCCGGGCGGCACCGAGGTGCGGCTGTCCGTCGCCGACCTGGCCGACCGGGCCGCCGAGGTGTTCCCGGCCCGCGCGAGCGAGTGGACCAGCGCCCGGCTGCACAGCCCCGACCTGCAGATCTGCGCCACCGACGCCGACGCCCTCGCCCGTGGGGACTACACCGTCGTGCTCGGCGAGCTGCACGCCGCCTGGCCGTCCTTCGACTGCCAGGTGTTCACCCCGTCCCACCCGGACGTCGAGCGGCTGCGTGCGGCGCTGGCCGCGGACCTCGGCACGCACCGGATGCGGCTGCTGTTCCCGGCCGACTGGCCCCGCCGCACCAGCCGCACCGCCGAGGCGCTGGTCGGCCCGACGGACCGGCAGCTCGCGTTCCTGCCCGCGCCGGGCGCCGACCCGGACCGGGTGCTGCCCACCGTGGACCTGACCGTGTCCGACTCCGCCGGCCGGCTCGTGGCCACCGCCCGCGACGGGTCGTGCTGGCCGCTGACCGAGGTGTTCGCCGGGCTGCTGAGCGGCCACGCGGTCGACGGGTTCAAGCTGGTCGCCGCCGCCCCGTACACGCCCCGGATCACCCTGGACCGGCTGGTGGTGGCCCGGCAGACGTGGCGTACCACGGTGGGGGAGTGCGGCCTGGCCGACGTCACCAGCGAACGGGACCGGTTCCTCGCCGTCCGCCGCTGGCGGCGCGAGAAGGGCCTGCCCGAGCTGGTGTACGTCAAGCTCGGCACCGAGACCAAGCCCTGCTTCGTCGACCTGGGCAGCCCCGCGTACGCCGCGATGTTCAGCGCCATGGTCCGGGCGGCCCGCAAGGACGGCGGGGACGGGGTGTCGCTGACCGTCAGCGAGATGCTGCCGACACCCGAGGACGCCTGGGTGCCCGACGGCGTCGGCCGGCGCTACTTCAGCGAGCTGCGGCTGCACATCGTCGACGACGAGGGGCGGGCCGGGCAGTGAACCACCACCATCTGCTGCCGCTGGGCGACACCGGCTGGTCGGTGTGGCGGGACGTGCTGCTGCGCACCGCAGGCTTCCCCGCCGCCGGCCTCGACCGGTTCGCCGCACCCGACGCCGCCGAGGCCGCCGACGCGCTGCTGGCCGGTTCGGCCCTCGCCGAGGCGTACGACAAGGAACTGGCCGCCGCGCTGGCCCGGTCCTCCGCCGTGCTCGCCGAGATCTGCGCCGACCCGCTGGTGCGCGAGGCGGTCACCTGGCAGAACCCGGAGATGCTGGTCGCCCTCGACGGGCTGCTGCGCACCGACCCCGCCGCCCGCAACAAGCCCCGCCGCAAGCGGGAGATCGCGGTGCTGCGCTACTGGCAGCGCTACTGCGGCAAGGCCGAGACCATCGGCTTCTTCGGGCCGGTCTGCTGGGGCACGTTCGACCCGGACAGCCCGCACACCCGGCTGACCCCCGGCCCCGGCCTGGCCGCCCGGCGCGAGGTCCACTTCGAGGCGTGGGCGCTGATGGCGTACGCCGACCGGCTCGCCGACGACCTGGCGGTGCGCCGCTGGTGGCCCCCGGCGCTGCCGCCCCACCTGGCCCTCGACGGGCGCCGGCTGCGCCGGCCGCTGCACCCGCCGACCGAGCTGTCCGCGGTGGAGGCCCAGCTGCTGGCCACCTGCGACGGCCGCACCCCGGCCGGGGACCTGGTGCAACGGCTGTGCGCGGACGGCGACGCCGGCCTGCGCCGCCCGGCCGACGGGTTCCTGCTGCTCGACCGGCTGGTCGAGCGGGGCCTGCTCACCTGGGACGCGGGACTGCCCAACAGCCCTCGGGCGGAACGGGTGCTGGCCGAGCGGATCGCGGCGGTCGGCGACCCGGCGGTGCGGGCCGAGGTGACGGCCGGCTTCGACCGGCTCCGGGCCGCCCGGGACGAGATCGCAGCCGCCGCGGGCGACCCGGGCCGGCTCGCCGCCGCCCTGGCCGCGCTCAACGCCGAGTTCACCGCGGTCACCGGCCGGCCGGCCACCCGCAACGGCGGGCAGATGTACACCGGCCGCACCGTGGTCTACGAGGAGACGTCGCGGGACCTGGAGTTCACCGTGGGCTCGGCCGTCCTCGACGAGCTGGCCGCGCCGCTGGCGATCGTGCTGCGGGCCGCCCGCTGGCTCACCGCCGAGATCGGCGCCGGATGCGAGCGGATCCTCGCCGAGCTGCACGCCGAACTGGCCGCCGACGGGCCGGTTCGGCTGGCCGACATCTGGTCGCTCGCCCAGGGGCTGATCCTCGCCCCGGACGGCCCGGTTGCGGCGGCCAGCGCCGGCTTCACCGCCCGGTGGGCCGAGCTGTTCGGGCTCGCCGACGTGGCCGAGGACCAGCCCGAGCTGCGGCTGAGCAGCGCCGACCTGGCCGCCCGGGCCGACGCCCTCTTCCCGGCCGCCGCCCCCGGCTGGCCCACCGCCCGCATCCACAGCCCGGATGTGCAGGTCAGCGCGCCCAGCGTCGACGCGCTCAACCGGGGGGAGTTCCTGCTCGTCCTCGGCGAGCTGCACCCGGCGACCACGCCGTTCGACAGCGCGGTCTTCGCCCCGTTCCACCCCGACCCGGCGGCGCTGCGCGCCGACGTGGACGCCGACCTGGGGCCGGCGCGGCTGCGGCTGCTCTACCCGGCGAGCTTCCCCCGGCAGACCACCCGCACCACCTGGCACCTGGACGGCCCGGGCGACCGGCAGCTCGGCATCGACACCGCCCGCGGCGCCGACATCGAGCGGATCGTGCCCGCTGCGGCCGTGCGGGTGGAGGCGGCGGCCGGGGGTCGGCTGACCGCCGAGCTGCCCGACGGGGCCCGGTGGCCGCTGGTGGAGGTCTTCGCGAACCTGCTCGGCGCCCTGCTGCTGGACAGCTTCAAGCTGCTCGCCCCGGCACCGGCCACCCCGCGGATCACCATCGACCGGCTGGTGGTGGCCCGGCGCACCTGGCGGACCACCGTCGCCGAGAGCGGGCTGGCCGGGGTCACCGGCGAGTCCGCGCGGTACCTGGCGGTGCGCCGCTGGCGGGACCGCCTCGGCCTGCCCGAGCGGGTCTTCGTCAAGGTCGGCACCGAGGTCAAGCCCTGCTACGTCGACCTCACCGGCCCGCTGTACGCCCAGTCGCTGTGCGCGATGGTCGACGCCGCCGCCCGGACCGCCCCGGACGTCTCGCTCACGGTCAGCGAGCTGCTGCCCGCCCCCGCCGACGCCTGGGTCACCGACGCGGCCGGGCACGGCTACGTCAGCGAGCTGCGCCTGCAGATCACCGATCCAGCCACCTATCCGGGAGAACACGGGTGACCGACATCCTGTCCATCAGCGCCGCGCACGGGGAGCCGCTGCCCTGGCCCGACGCCACGCTGGCCGAGCTGATCGCCGCCCAGGCCGCGCGGGCCCCGGATGCGGTGGCGGTGCGCCAGTGGGACGAGCGGCTCACCTACCGGGAACTGGTCGGCCGGGCCGCCGGGGTGGCCGCCGCGCTGCGCGAGCGCGGCGTCGGCCGGCAGAGCCGGGTCGGGGTGTGCGGCGAACGGCGGCCCGACCTCGTCGTCACCGTCCTCGGCGTGCTGCTCGCCGGCGGCTGCTACGTGCCGCTGGAGCCGGGCGGCCCGCGCCGGCGGCTGCGCGAGATCGCCGCCGACGCTCGCGTGCGGGTCGTCGTCGGCGACGCCGCCGAGGCCGAGTTCGGTGACGTGCCGGGCGTGCAGACCGTCGCGCTGCCCGGCCCCGCCCCGCTGGCCCCCTGCCCGGCCCGCCCCGGCGACCCGGCGTACGTGCTGTTCACCTCCGGCTCCACCGGCCGGCCCAAGGGGGTGCTCACCACCCACCGCAACGTCGTCGAGTTCGTCACCGGTTACGCGGCCCGGTCCGGCGCGGACGCCTCGGTGCGCAGCCTCGGCATCGCCTCGCTCGGCTTCGACGCGGCCGTCATCGACCTGTTCGTCCCGCTGCTGCTCGGCGGCGCGGTGCAGCTCCTCGGCGGCGACGACCGGTCCGACCCGGCCCGGCTGACCCGGTTCGTCGTCGAGCACGAGGTGAACTGGGGCTTCATCACCCCGACCGTGCTGTCCATGCTGGACCCGGCCGAGCTGCCCGGCTGGCGCACCGTGCTCTGCGGCGGCGAGGCCGTGCCCGCCGAGCTGGCCACCCGCTGGGCTCCCGGCCGGCGCTTCGTCAACAGCTACGGCCCCACCGAGACCACGGTGGTGGCGGTCAGCGGGGAGCTGACCGCCACCGAGACCGACCCGGTGCCGATCGGCGCTCCGCTGCCCAACCACCGGGCGTACGTGGTCGACGCCGAGCTGCGCCCGGTGCCGCCGGGGGAGACCGGTGAGCTGCTCATCGGCGGCCCCGGCCTGGCCGACGGGTACCTCGACCGGCCCGGCCTGACCGCCGAGCGGTTCGTGCCCGACCCGTTCTCCGGGCAGCCCGGGGAGCGGCTGTACCGCACCGGCGACCTGGTCACCCAGGCCCCCGACGGGCGGATCGTCTACCACGGGCGCACCGACCGGCAGGTCAAGATCCGCGGGCAGCGCATCGAGCTGGGCGAGGTCGAGGGCGTCCTCGCCGGGCTGCCCGGCGTCGAGCGGGTCGCCGTCGAGGCCGTCGACGGGCCGGCCGGCGCCGAGCTGGTCGCGTTCCTCACCCCCGCCGACGCCCCCGACGACGCGGCGCTGCGCGCGTACGCCGAGCCCCGGCTGACCGCCGCGATGCGCCCGGCCCGGACGGTGCGCCTGGCCGCGCTGCCGGTCAGCGCGATCACCGGCAAGCTGGACCGCCCGGCGCTGCGCGCCCTGGCCGCCGCCGCCCGCCCCGCGCCGGTGGCCGACGGCGGGCCGGCCGACGCCGACCCGGTCACCCGGGCCGTGGCCCGGGCCTGGACCCGGCTGCTCGGCGCCGCCCCCGGCCCGGACACCGACTTCCTCGCCTCCGGCGGGAACTCCATCGTCGCGATGCGGCTCGTGGCCGCGCTCCGGGCCGAGCTGGGCCGGCACGTCGACACCCGGGACGTGTTCGCCGGACGCACCCTGACCGGCCTCGTCGAACGGATCACCGCCGCCGCACCGGACCCCGGCGACGGGCTGACCACCGGGAACCCGCCCACCCTGTCCCCGCCGCAGCGCCGGCTGTGGTTCGTCGACCAGCTCGCCCCGTCCAGCGCGCCCTACAACATCGCGGTGGCCCACCGGTTGCGCGGCGAGCTGGACGTCCCCGCCCTCGGCGCGGCCCTGCGCGCCGTGGCCGAGCGACACGACGTGCTGCGCTGGCGCATCCCGCAGACCGCCGGGGTGCCCTACGCGGTGTGCGAGGAACCCACCGACGTGGCGGTGCCGGTGGTCGACCTGACCGGCGGGGCGGACCCGGAGGCGGAGCTGGCCGGAATGCTCGCCGCCGGCGCGGCGCACGCGTTCGACCTGGCCACCGGGCCGCCCTGGCAGGTCGCCGTGTACCGGCTCGGACCGGCCGCCCACGTGCTCGCGATCACCTGGCACCACGCGGTGTTCGACGGCTGGTCCGAGGCGGTGTTCTACGACGACCTGGCCGCCGCGTACGCGCGGGCCGTGGCCGGCGCGCCCCCCACCCTGCCCGCCGTGGCCGCCCGGTACGCCGACTACGCCGTGTGGCGGGCCGAGCGGGACCGCCGGCGCGGCGCCGAGGACCTGGCCTGGTGGGCCGGGCACCTGCGCGGCGCGCCGACCGTGCTGGACCTGCCCCGCGACCGGCCCCGCCCCGCCGTGCAGACGTACGCCGGCGTGGAGGCCGCGGTCACCCTGTCCGTCGAGGCGGACCGGGCGGTGCGGGCGCTGGCCGAGCGGCGCGGCACGGGCGTCGCGGCGGTGCTGCTGGCCGGCTTCGGCGAGCTGCTGAGCCGGCTCACCGGCGGCGACGACCACGTCGTCGGCGCGATCGTCGCCGACCGGCGGCTGGCCGCGTTCGACGACGTCGTCGGGTTCTTCATCGACACCGTGCCGGTGCGGGTGCGCACCGGCGGGGCGAGCTTCGCCGAACTGGTCGACCGCTGCGCGGCCGAGCTGCACGACGCCACCGCCCACCCGGGCGCGCCGCTGGAGAAGATCGTCGAGGCGCTCGGCGTCGGCCGGGACACCTCCCGGGCGCCGCTGTTGCAGGTGCTGTTCAACGTGCTCAACTTCACCCAGCCCCGGCTGGCGCTGACCGGGCTGACCGGCGAGCCCGCGCCGGTGCCCAAGCCCGGCTCCCCGTTCGACCTCACCGTCTACGTGGCGGAGCGGGCCGGCCGGCTCGGCGTCGAGGTGGTGCACAACCCGGACCTGTTCGACGCCGACCGGATCGACGCGCTGCTGGCCGACCTGGCCACCCTGGTCGGTGCGCTGGCCGCCGCCCCCGACGCGCCGGCCGGCGAGGTCGCCGCAGAGCTGCCCCGGCCGACCGTGCGCACCGCTCAGCTCGGCGCGATGACCGTCGCCGCGACCGCCGAGCCCGCGCGGACGGTGGCGCTGCCCGCCGGCCCGGACGCCCTCACCGACACCGAGGAACTGGTCGCCGGCATCTGGCGGGAGGTCCTGGAACGCGACCGGGTCGGGGTCACCGACAACTTCTTCGACATCGGCGGGCACTCGCTCGCCCTGGCCGCCGTGCACGCCCGGCTGACCGCCGCCACCGGCCGGTCGATCGCGATGCTCGACCTGTTCCGCCATCCCACCGTCCGGGCCCTCGCCGCCCATCTCGACGGCGCGGCCGACCGACCGGAACTGGCCCGTGCCGCGCTGCGGGCCGCCGCCCGCCGCAGCCGGACCCGACGTATCCCTCCCCGCCGCCCCGGCGGCACCGCGTGACGAAGGACGACCTGATGGACAACGCGATCGAAACTGACAATTCCGCCGACGACGGCATCGAGCCGATCGCGATCGTCGGGCTGGCCGCCCGGCTGCCCGGCGCCGCCGACGTGCACGAGTTCTGGCGCAACCTGGTCGACGGCGTCGAGTCGGTCACCGAGCTGACCCGGGAGGAGCAGCTGGCCCGGGGCGTCACCCCCGAGGAGCTCGACGACCCGGGCTGGGTCAACAAGGCCCCGCTGGTCGACGGCTACGACCGGTTCGACGCCGCCCTGTTCGGGATGACCGCCCGGGAGGCCGAGGTCACCGACCCGCAGCACCGGCTGTTCCTGGAGACCTGCTACACCGCCCTGCAGGACGCCGGCTACGACCCGGCCCGCTACGACGGCGCCGTCGGCGTGTACGCCGGCACCGGCGGCACCGCGTACCTCCACCGCAACGTGCTGCACAACAAGCGGGTCGGCGGCAACCCGCACAACGCCGTCTCCATCGCCACCAGCAACTCGCCCAACTACGTGGCGACCGGCGTGTCGTACCGGCTGGACCTGCGCGGGCCCAGCCTGACCGTGCACACCGCCTGCTCCACCTCCCTGGTCGCCTTCCACCTGGCCTGCGAGGCGCTGCGCAACGGCGAGTGCGACATGGCCCTCGCGGGCGGCGTCAACATCGAGCTGCCGCACGCCGGGTACCTCGGCATGGACGGCTTCACCTCCCCCGACGGGCGGTGCCGGCCGTTCGACGCGGAGGCGAACGGCACCATGTGGGGCAGCGGCGTCGGGGTGACCCTGCTCAAGCGCCTGTCCGACGCGATCGCCGACGGCGACCACATCCGCGCCGTGGTGCTCGGCAACGCCATCAACAACGACGGCGCCGGCAAGGTCGGCTTCACCGCCCCCAGCGTCGACGGGCAGATGGAGGCCGTCGCCCAGGCCGTCGGGATGGCCGGGATCGACCCGCGCACCATCAGCTACGTCGAGGCGCACGGCACCGGCACCGCGATGGGCGACCCGATCGAGGTCGCCGCCCTGTCGGCGGTGTACACGAAGGACACCGACGAGCGGGGCTGGTGCGGCATCGGCTCGGTGAAGTCCAACATCGGCCACCTCAGCCAGCCCTCCGGCATCGTCAGCGTGATCAAGACGGTGCTGGCCATGGAGCACGGGCTGATCCCGCCGACCATCAACTACGAGACCCCGAACCCGGCGATCGAGTTCGCCGACACCCCGTTCTACGTGGCGAACACCCTCACCAAGTGGGACGCCGACTCCGGGCCCCGCCGGGCCGGGGTCAGCTCCTTCGGCATCGGCGGCACCAACGCCCACGTGGTGCTCGAGGAGGCGCCGGAGGCGTACCGCACCGACCGGCGGGTGCGCCCCGCGCAGCTGCTGCACGTGTCGGCGAAGACCGCCACCGCGCTGGAGACCGCCGTGGACCGGCTCGCCGAGCACCTCGCCGGCAACCCCGACGGGGCCGCGCACCTGGCCGACGTCGCGCACACCCTGCGGGTGGGCCGCCAGCAGTACGCGCACCGGGTCGCCGTGGTCGCCACCGACCTGCCCGACGCCGTCGCCGCCCTGCGCACCAAGCGACGCCGGCAGGCCGGCGTCGCCGACGGTCCCGCGCCCCGGGTCGCCTTCCTCCTCTCCGGCCAGGGCAGCCAGTACGCCGGGATGGGCGCGCAGCTCTACGCCGAGGAGCCCGGCTACGCCGCCGTCGTCGACGAGTGCGCCGAGCTGCTCCGGGGCGAGCTGGGCCTGGACATCCGCGACCTGATCCTCGACCGGGACCCGGAGGCGGCCGAGAAACTGCTCCAGACCCGCTACACCCAGCCGGCCCTGTTCGTCGTCGAGTACGCCCTGGCCACGTACTGGCAGCGCGTCGGGGTCCGGCCGGCGGCGATGGCCGGGCACTCCATCGGCGAGTACGTCGCCGCGACCGTCGCCGGGGTGCTCGACCTGCCCGACGCGCTGCGGATCGTGGTCGCCCGGGGCCGGCTCATGCAGTCGCTGCCGGCCGGGTCGATGCTGGCCGTCCCGCTGGACGAGTCGGTGGTCGCCGGGCTGCTGCCCGAGGGTGTCTCGATCGCCACGGTCAACGGCCCCGGAACCTGCGTGGTGGCCGGGGAGACCGACGCGGTCGCCGCGTTCGCCGAGACCCTGAAGGCCACCCGTAAGGTCAAGAGCAAGGCGCTGCGCACCTCGCACGCCTTCCACTCGCCGATGATGGACCCGATCCTCGCCGAGTTCACCGCGCTGATGGCCGCCGTGCCGCTGCGCGCGCCGAAGGTCCCGTTCCTGTCGAACGTCTCCGGCACCTGGATCACCGACGCGCAGGCCACCGACCCGGCGTACTGGGCGGCGCACCTGCGCCAGCCGGTGCGCTTCGGCGACTGCGTGGCGACCCTGCTCGCCGAGGGCACCTGGGCGCTGGTCGAGTGCGGCCCCGGCCGGCAGCTCGCCAACCTGGCCCGGATGCAGGTCGCCAAGGGCTCGCCGGAGCAGCGGGCGCTCGTCCCGCTGGGCAGCCTGCCCGGCCCGGGGGAGCCGGCCGGCGACCTGGCCGCCCTGCTCACCACCGCCGGGGCGCTGTGGTGCGCCGGCGTGGGCGTGCGCGCCGGCTCCGACCCGGACGCCCGGCGGGTGCCGCTGCCGACGTACCCGTTCGAGCGGCGCCGCTACTGGGTCGACCCGGACCCGCAGGAGCAGGCCACCGCCGCGCCGGCCGAGACCGGCCCGCGGGCGCTGCCCGAGTGGTTCGCCGTGCCGGTGTGGCGTCAGGCCGCGCCCGCGCCGGCCACCGCCGCACCCGGCCGCTGCCTGGTGCTGACCGACGGCCCGCGCGGCGACGCGCTCGTCGCCGGCCTGCGCGCCGCGGGCGCCGAGATCGTCGAGGTACGCGCCGGCGACGCCTTCGCCGCCACCGACGGCGGCTGGGTGCTGCGCCCCGGCGTGCGCGAGGACCACGACGCGCTGGTCGCCGCCCTCGGCGACGCCCTGCCCGAGCGGCTGGTGCACGCCTTCGCCCTCGACGGTGAGCCCACCGGCACCGACATCGCCGCCGGTTGGGCCGCCCAGGACCGGGGCTTCTTCAGCGCCCTGCACCTGGCCCAGGCCCTCGCCGGGGCCGGCCGCACCGCCGAGGACGGCTCGCTGGCCCTGGACCTGGTGACCGCCGGCATCGGCGACGTGACCGGCGCGGACCTGACCCGGCCCGAGCACGCCACCCTCACCGGCCTGGTCCGGGTGCTCCCCGTCGAGCTGCCCGGGCTGACCGTCCGGCTGCTCGACGCCGACCCCGCCACCACCGGGGCGGACGCCCTGGTCGCCGAGCTGCGCCGCCCGGTCGACCCGGAACACACCGAGGTGGCGCTGCGCGGCACCCGCCGCTGGGTCACCGGCTACGAGCAGGTCACCGTCGACGCCGAGGGTGAGCCCGGGGCGCTGCGCGAGGGTGGCCGGTACGTGATCACCGGCGGCCTCGGCGGCATCGGCATCACCCTCGCCGAGGACTTCGCCCGGCGGGCCCGGGCGAAGCTGGTGCTGCTGGCCCGCTCCGGCCTGCCGCCGCGCGAGCAGTGGGACGACCACCTCGCCGTGCACGGTTCCGGCCAGTCCGACCGGGTGGGCCGGGCGATCGCCGCGATCCGCCGGATGGAGGAGGCCGGCGCGTCGGTGCTGGTGCTCGCCGCCGACGTCACCGACCCGGCCGACCTGCGCCGGGTCCGGGCCGCCGCCGAGGCCGAGTTCGGCGGGATCGACGGCGTCGTGCACGCCGCCGGCCTGCCCGGCGGCGGCATGGCCGAGATCAAGGAGCGGGCCGAGGCCGAGCGGGTGCTCGCCCCGAAGCTCGCCGGCACGCTCGCCCTTGCCCAGGTCTTCGGCGACCTGCCGCTGGACTTCGTGGTGCTGTGCTCCTCGATCACCGCCGTGATCGGCGGCTTCGGCCAGGTCGACTACTGCGCGGCGAACAACTTCCTCGACGCGCACGCCCGCGCGGGCACCGGCTGGTCCGTTCCGGTGGTGTCGCAGAACTGGGGCGGTTGGGCCGAGGTCGGCATGGCGGCGGAGAGCACCGCCCCGGCCGGGTTCCGGGCCCTGACCCGGGACACCGTCACCGCCGCCGTCGACCACCCGGTGCTCACCACGAAGGTGACCGGCCCGGAGGGCACGGTGCTGCACGGTCTGGTCTGCGCCGCCACCCACTGGCTGCTCGACGAGCACCGCATCGGCGGGGTGCCGGTGGTGCCGGGCACCGCCCACCTGGAGTCCGTCCGCGCCGCCGTGGCCGCCGCCGTCCCCGCCCCCGGCCCGGACGCGGCGGTGGAGCTGCGCGACGTGGTGTTCCTGGAGCCGTTCTCGGTGCCGGACGGCTCGGTCGCCCAGTACCGGGTGACGCTGACCGCAGCCGAGGACGAGTCGACGGAGTTCGTGGTGCAGAGCCTCGCCGCCGGGGTGCTGCGCACCCACGTGCGCGGCGCGGCCGGCTGGACCGCCGACCCCGCCCCGCAGGCGCGGGACCTCGCCGACGTGGTCGCCCGGTCCCGGCGGGTCGACGACGACTCGTCGTTCGGCCGGGGCCGCACCAGCATGCTGACCTTCGGGCCGCGCTGGCACTCGCTGGCCGAGCACCACCTCGCCGACGGCGAGGAGTTGGCCCTCGTCGAGGCGCCCGCCGAAGCGGTCGCCGACCTGGCCGCGTGGGGGCTGCACCCGGCCCTGCTGGACGTGGCCACCGCGTTCGGCCGGGGTCAGGGCTCAGGCACCTACCTGCCGCTGTCGTACGGGCGGATCGTGGTGCGCGGAACGCTGCCGCAGCGGTTCCACAGCCATCTGCGCCACCGCGACGGCGGAACCGACGAGGTGATCACCGCCGACCTGACCCTGACCGACGCGTCCGGCCGGGAGCTGGTCGCGATCAGCGACTTCGTGCTGCGTCGGGTGGACCAGTCGGCGGTCACCGGAGGGCTCACCGCCGACGCCGCCCCGGCCGGCACCGTCCCGGCCGCCGACGTTCCCGGCGAGGACATCCGGCCGGTCGACGGCGCGGAGGCGTTCCGGCGCAGCCTCACCGCCGGCCTCGGCGCCCAGGTGGTGATCACCACCCGGTCGGTGGCCGACATCCGGCGTCGCGCCGCCCGGGTCACCACCGAAAGCCTGGAGTCGGAGACCGACCCGACCGCGTCCACCGCCACGCTGGAGGCCGGCGGCTCGGCGGCGCCACGCACCGAACTGGAGGCCACCATCGCCCAGGTGTGGCGCGACGGGCTCGGGGTGCCGGTGGTGGGCGTGGACGACGACTTCTTCGCCCTCGGCGGCAACTCCCTCGTCGCGGTGCAGCTCATCGCGTCGATGCGCAAGGCGACCGGGGTACGGCTGCCGATGCGCAGCCTCTTCGAGACGCCCACCGTCGCCGGGTTGGCCGTCCGGATCGAGGAGTTGCGCGCCGAGGCGTCCGCCGTAGCCGAGCCGGCCACCCCGGCGGCGACCACGAGCATCCCGCGGCTGCCCCGCGCGTGAGCACCGAGGAACAAGGGAGTACAGAGCTATGAGCGACACGATCGCCACGCTGCCGGTGGTCGTCGAAAGCGACGGTCGGGCGCTGACCGACCTCATCGACGCCCGTCGGGCCGAGCTGCGGGCCGCCCTCGTCGAGCACGGCGGGCTGCTGTTCCGTGGCTTCGACGTCGGCGGCGTCGACGGCTTCGACGCGGTGGTGCGGGCGCTGGCCGGGGAGCCGCTGGTCTACACCGAGCGGTCCTCGCCCCGGCACTCCATCAAGGGCCGGGTCTACACCTCGACCGACTACCCGCCGGACGAGGAGATCTTCCTGCACAACGAGAACTCGTACCAGGCGCGCTGGCCGCTGACCCTGTTCTTCTGGTGCGTCACCCCGCCACAGACCCGGGGCGCGACCCCGCTCGCCGACGTGCGCCGGGTGTACGAGCTGATCGACCCGGCCGTACGGGAGGAGTTCGTCCGCCGCCGGTGGATGCTGGTGCGCAACTTCCACGCCGACTTCGGCACCCGCTGGCAGGACGTGTTCAACACCGACGACCGGGCCGAGGTCGAGGCGTACGCGGCGGCCAACCGGATCGCCCTGGAATGGGTCGGCGGGAACGGGCTGCGCACCCGCGCCGTGCGCGACGTGGTGCACCACCGGCCCGGCTCGGACACGCCGCGCTGGTTCAACCACGCCACGTTCTTCCACGTGAGCACCCTGCCGGAGGAGTACCAGGAGGGGCTGCTGGCGATGTTCGGCCCCGACGGGCTGCCGTCGAACACCTACTACGGCGACGGCGGCGAGATCCCCGGCGACGTGCTGGACCACCTGCGGGCCGCGTACCGGGCCGCCAGCGTCCGCTTCGACTACCAGCGCGACGACGTGCTGGTGGTGGACAACATGACCGCCGCGCACGCCCGGGAGCCGTTCACCGGCCCCCGCAGGATCGCCGTCGCGATGGCCGAGCCGCACACCCCCGAGAGCACTGGAGACAACTGATGGCCGAATCACGCTTCCTGGTCGTGCGCAACGACGAGGAGCAGTACTCGATCTGGTCGGCCGACCGTGAGCTCCCCGCGGGCTGGAACGGCACCGGCTTCGCCGGCACCCGCGAGGAGTGCCTGGCGCACATCGACACCGTGTGGACCGACATGCGCCCCCGTTCCGTCCGCGAGGGCACCTCATGACCGGGGAGTGGACCTTTCCCGCCTCCTTCGCGCAGGAGCGGGTGTGGATGGCCAACCAGCTCGACACCGGCTCGCCGGTCTACAACGTGTCCAACCTGTGGTCCTTCCCGGCCGAGCTGGACGCCGACGCGGCCGGCGACGTGTTCAACCAGGTCGTCGCCCGGCACGAGGCGCTGCGCACCCACCTGCGGATGGCGGACGGGGTCCTGGTGCAGGTGGTCCGCGCGCACGAGCCGGTCCGGATCGACGCCGAGGACCTGTCGGGCCTGCCGGAGGCCGAGCGGCTCGCCCGGTACGCGGCGATCAAGGAGGAACTGGCCCGCACCCCGATCCCGCTGGACGCCGCGCCGCTGTGGCGGGCCCGGCTGATCAAGGGCGACACGGCGTGGACGTTGCTGGCCGTGATGCACCACGCCGTCTACGACGCCCACTCGGCGGTGGTGTTGACCGGCGAGCTGGCCGCGTTCACCACCGCCGCGCTCACCGGCGCCCCCGCCGAGGTGCCCGAGCTGCCCATCCAGTACGCCGACTTCGCCGCCTGGCAGCGCGACCAGCTCACCGGCCCGGAACTGGACCGGCAGCTCGCCTTCTGGACCGGCCACCTGGCCGGGGCCCCGGCGGTTACCGGTCTGCCGCTGGACCGGCCCCGCCCGGCCCAGCTCGGCTTCGCCGGCGACGAGGTGCGCTTCGACCTGCCCGACGGGCTGCTCGACTCCGTCGGCCGGCTCGCCGCCGCCTCGGCCGCCACCCCGTACATGGTGCTGCTGACCGGGTTCGCCGCGCTGCTGTCCCGGATCTCCGGCGACGACACGGTGGTGGTCGGCGTGTCCACCGCCGGCCGGGACACCGACGAGGTGGCCCCGCTGGTCGGCATGTTCGTCAACCCGGTGGCGCTGCGCTGCGACCTGACAGGCGACCCCACCGTCGCCGAACTGCTCGGCCGCGTCCGGGGCGGCCTGATCGACGCGATGGAGCACGGGCAGACGCCGTTCCAGAAGATCGTCGAGGCCGTCGCCCCGCAGCGGGACCCGTCGGTGCAGCCGATCTTCCAGACCGCGCTGAACTTCATCCCCGACTCCGGCCTGGACCCGGTGCCGCTGGGCACCACCAAGGACGACCTGGCCTTCGACGTCACCGCCGGGGAGAGCCGGCTGGTCTACCGCACCGACCTGTTCGACCGGGCCACCGCCGAGTCGATCGTCACCCGGTACGTCCGGCTGCTCGCCGCCGCCGTCGCCGACCCCGGCCGGCGGGTCTCCGAGCTGCCGCTGCTCGACGACGCCGAGCGGCGGCTCGTCCTCTCCACCTGGAACGCCACCGCCCACCACCGGCCGGTGAGCACCGTGGTCGACGAGGTGCAGCGCCAGGCCGCGGCCACCCCGCAGGCCCTCGCGCTGGTCTGCGACGGCGCCGAGCTGACGTACGCCGAGCTGAACGCCGCCGCGAACCGGCTGGCCCGGCTGCTGGTCGCCCGAGGGGCCGGCCCGGAGACCCGGGTCGCGCTCGCGCTGCCCCGCTCGATGAACCTGCTGGTGGCCATCCTCGCGGTGCTCAAGTCCGGCGCGGCTTACGTGCCGGTGGACATCGGCTACCCGGCGGCCCGGATCCGGTACCTGCTGACCGACGCCGAGCCGGCGCTGGTGCTGGCCGACGCCGACACCGCCGCCAACGTGCCCGGCGACGCGCTGGTGCTCGACCCGCTCACCGCCGCCGACCTCGACGCGGCGGACCTGACCGACGCCGACCGGGCCGCCCCGCTGCGCCCGGACCACCCGGCCTACGTGCTGTACACGTCCGGCTCCACCGGCCGCCCCAAAGGCGTCGTGGTGGAGCACCGGTCGGTGACCGCGTACCTGGCCTGGGCCCGGCACACCTACCCGGGCCTGGCCGGCACGGCCCTGCTGCACTCGCCGGTGTCGTTCGACCTCACCGTCACCGGGCTGCTCGGGCCGCTCACCGCAGGCGGCACGGTCCGGCTCGCGGCGATCGACGAGCCGGCCGCCCGTGCCGGCGGCCGGCCGACCTTCCTCAAGGTGACCCCGAGCCACCTGCCGCTGCTCGACGAGGCGCTGTCGCCGACGGCCGATCTGGTCATCGGCGGCGAGGCGCTGACCGGCGAGCAGCTCGCCGACTGGCGGGCCGCCCACCCCGAGGTGGCGGTGATCAACGAGTACGGCCCGACCGAGGCCACCGTCGGCTGCGTCGCCGCCCGGATCGCGCCGGGGGCGGAGCTGCCCGCCGGGGCGGTGCCGATCGGCACCCCCACCTGGAACACCCGGGCGCTGCTGCTGGACGCGGCGCTGAACCCGGTGCCGCCGGGCGTGGCCGGCGAGCTGTACGTCGCCGGCGACCAGCTCGCCCGCGGCTACCTGCGCCGCCCCGGCCTCACCGCCGAGCGCTTCCTGCCCTGCCCGTACGGGCAGGCCGGGCAGCGGATGTACCGCACCGGCGACCTGGCCCGGTGGCGGGCCGACGGGACGCTGGAGTACCTGGGCCGCCGCGACGAGCAGGTGAAGGTGCGCGGCATGCGCATCGAGCTGGGCGAGATCGAGTCGGCCCTGCTGGCCCGGCCCGGCGTCCGGGAGGCGGCGGTGGCCGTGCGCACCGACACCGGCGAGCCGACCCTGGTCGGTTACCTGGTCGGCGACGCCGACGGGGCCGCGCTGGCCGCCGACCTGGCCCGGGAGCTGCCGGCGCACCTGGTGCCGGCCGCGTTCGTCCGGCTCGACGCGCTGCCGCTGACCCCGAACGGCAAGCTGGACCGGGCCGCGCTGCCCGCCCCGGCCACCGGGACGGTCGACGACGCGTACGTCGCCCCGCGCACCGACGCCGAGGCCCTGGTGGCCGAGGTGTACGCCGACATCCTCGGCGTGGAGAAGGTCGGCGCGACCGACGACTTCTTCGCCCTCGGCGGCAACTCGCTGCGCGGCATGCGGGCGATGGCCCGGATCCGGGCCGAGGTGGACGTCGACCTGCCGATGCGGGCGCTGTTCGGCAGCCCGGTGGTGGCCGACCTGGCCGCCCAGCTCGAGAGCCTGATCGCCGCGGAACTCGACGAGCTCTCCGACACCGAGGTCGCCGCGTTGCTGGCGACGGAAGAGGGACGTACCACATGACCGACCTGAAGGATCCGGCCCGGGAGGCGGCCCGGCAGGCGCTGATCGCCAAGCGGCTACGCCGCCGTCAGGCCACCCCGGCCGCCCGGATCACCCCCCGGCCCGAGAACGCCGAGGTGCCGCTGTCGTACGCCCAGGAGCGGGTCTGGTTCATGGACCAGCTCGCCCCGGGCGAGGCCGCGTACCACATCGCGGTGCCGCTGCGGGTGCGTGGCCCGCTCGACCTCGCGGCCCTGCGCGGCGCGCTGGCCGGGCTGACCGCGCGGCACGAGTCGCTGCGCACCCGGTTCCCGGCCGACGCCGACGGCCGCCCCACCGTGGTCGTCGAGGACACCGTCGAGGTGCCGCTGACGGTGACGGGGGCGGCCGACGAGGCGGCGGCGCAGGCGCTGGTCGACGCCGCCTCGACGGAGCCGTTCGACCTGGCCGCCGGGCCGCTGCTGCGCGCCCTGCTGATCCGGCTGAACGACGACGACCACGTCCTGTTCCTCGGCAAGCACCACATCGTCGGCGACGGCTGGTCGGTGGACGTGCTGCTGCGCGACCTGATCACCCTCTACCACGGCGGCGAGCCGCCGGCCCTGCCCGTGCAGTACGGCGACTTCGCCGCCTGGGAGGCCCGCGAGCTGGACGGCCCGGCGGCCCAGGGCCACCTGGACTGGTGGAAGTCCCGACTGGCCGGGATCACCCCGCTGGAGCTGCCGCTGGACGCGCCCCGCCCGGCGACCCAGACCTACCGGGGCGACTTCGTCGAGTTCCAGCTCGACCCGGCGGACACCGAGCGGCTCAACGCGCTCACCCGGGCCGGCGGCGGCACGCTGTTCATGACGCTGCTCGCCGCGTACCAGGTGCTGTTGGCCCGGCACGCCGGCCAGGACGACTTCGCCGTCGGCGCGTCCGTGGCCGGCCGGTCCGCCCCCGAGCTGGAGAACGTCGTCGGCATGTTCATCAACATGCTGCCGCTGCGGGCCGAGCTGGCCGGCGACCCGACGTTCACCGAGCTGCTGGAGCGCACCCGGCGCAGCGTGCTGGACGGCTTCGAGCACGCCGAGGTGCCGTTCGCGAAGGTCGTCCACGAGCTGGGGCTGCCCCGCGACGTGAGCCGGTCCCCGGTGTTCCAGGCCATGTTCGTGCTCCAGAACTACGAGATGGGCCGGTTCACCGGGGTCTCCGACGCCGCCACCGTGCGCTTCCAGTGGACCCCGATGGAGCTGCGGGCCACCCGGTTCGACTTCGAGCTGCACGCCGTGGAGACCACCGAGGGCCTCTGGGGGAAGCTGGTCTTCAACACCGACCTGTTCACCCGGGAGACCGTCGAGCGGATCGCGCGGCGCTGGACCACCCTGCTGCGGGCGGTCGTCGCCGCCCCGGACACCCCGGTCTCCGCGCTGGAGCTGACCGCCCCCGCCGAGCGGGAGCTGCTGGCCGGCTGGAACGACACCACGGCCGACTTCCCGCAGGCGCAGACCCTGCACGGCCCGTTCGAGCAGCGGGCCGCGGCCACCCCGGACGCGGTGGCGCTGACCTTCGAGGACCGCTCGGTGACGTACGCCGAGCTGAACGCCGCCGCGAACCGGGTGGCACACCGGCTGCGCGCCGCCGGCGTCGGCCCGGAGACCCTCGTCGGAGTGTGCGCGGAACGCTCGGTGGAGCTGGTCGCCGGGCTGCTCGGCGTGCTCAAGGCCGGCGGCGCCTACCTGCCGCTGGACCCGGAGTACCCGGCCGACCGGCTGTCCTTCATGGTCACCGACGCCGCCGCCGGTGTCGTGCTGGTGCAGGAGCACCTGCGTGACGTGCTGCCCGACACCGGCGCGACCGTGCTGGTCCTGGACGACGAGGCGGTGTGGGCCGACCAGCCCACCGTCGACCCCGCGCCGACCGCCGGACCGGGCAACCTGGCGTACGTCATCTACACCTCCGGCTCCACCGGCCGGCCCAAGGGGGTGCCGAACACCCACCGGGGCATCGTCAACCGGCTGGACTGGATGCAGCGGACGTACCGGCTCGGCGCCGACGACGCGGTGCTGCAGAAGACCCCGGCCAGCTTCGACGTGTCGGTGTGGGAGTTCTTCTGGCCGCTGCGCGAGGGGGCCCGGCTGGTGCTGGCCAGGCCCGGCGGGCACAAGGACGCCGCGTACCTGCGCGACCTGCTGGTCTCCGAGCGGATCACCACCGCCCACTTCGTCCCGTCGATGCTGACCGTGTTCCTCGGCGAGGACGGGGTCGAGGCGGCGACCGGCCTGCGCCGGGTGATCTGTTCCGGCGAGGAGCTGCCGCTGGTCTCGGCGGTGGAGCTCACCGCCCGGCTGCCCTGGTGCGAGCTGCACAACCTGTACGGCCCCACCGAGGCGGCCATCGACGTCAGCGCCTGGCACTGCGACCCGGCCAGGCTGGCCGGGCTGACCAGCGTCCCGATCGGCGGCCCGATCGCCAACCTGCGGCTGCACGTGCTGGACCCGGCCGGCAACGAGTGCCCGGTCGGCGTCGCGGGCGAGCTGCACATCGGCGGCGTCGGGCTGGCCCGGGGCTACCACCGCCGGCCGGCGCTGACCGCCGAGCGGTTCGTGCCCGACCCGTTCTCCGGCGAGCCGGGCGCCCGGCTGTACCGCACCGGCGACCTGGCCCGCTGGGTGGCCTCGCCGGACGGCTCGGGGGTCGTCGAGTTCCTCGGCCGCATCGACCACCAGGTGAAGCTGCGGGGCCTGCGCATCGAGCTGGGTGAGATCGAGAGCGCCCTGCGCGAGCAGCCCCAGGTGACCGAGGCCGCGGTGATCGTCCGCGAGGACACCCCGGGCGACAAGCGGCTCACCGGGTACGTGGTCGGCGACGCCGAGCACGCCGCGCTGAAGGCGGCGCTGAAGGAGACCCTGCCCGAGTACATGGTGCCGACCGCGTTCGTCACCCTCGACGCGCTGCCGCTGAGCCCCAACGGCAAGCTCGACCGCCGGGCGCTGCCCGCCCCCGTGGTGACCCGCGAGGCGTCCGTGGCGCTGGTCGAACCGCGCGACGACACCGAACGGCTGCTGGCCGGGATCTGGTCGGAGGTGCTGGGCGTCGACACGCTCGGCATCGACGACGACTTCTTCGACCTGGGCGGGCACTCGATGCTCGCCACCCAGGTGGTGGCGAAGATCCGCAAGGCCGAGCACGGTGGCCGGGCGGTCGGCGTGATGGACCTGTTCCAGCAGCGGACCATCCGGGAACTGGCCGCGTTCATGACCGGCGACGCCGCCGACGACGGCCCGCGCCGGCTGCTCTACGAGCTGACCAAGCCGATCCCGGTCGGCAAACGGGTCCGCACGTACGTCTGCGTCCCCTACGGCGGCGGCAGCGCCATCGTCTACCAGCCCCTCGCGGACGCCCTGCCCGCCGGCAACGCCCTGTACTCGCTGGCCATCCCCGGCCACGACGTCGGGCTCAGCGAGGACGGCCTGCCGTTCGAGGAGCTGACCCGGCGGGTCGCCGACGAGATCGTCGAGCGGATCGAGGGCCCGATCGTGCTGTACGGCCACTGCGGCGTCGGCAGCGCGATCGTCGCCGAGGTGGCCCGCAAGGTCGAGGCGGCCGGCCGGGAGCTGGAGGCGCTCTACATCGGCGCGATGTTCCCGTTCGCCCGGCCGAAGGGCCTCTTCGCCGCCGCCCGCAACCGCCTGGAGCGGCTGCGCAGCAACAAGCACTACGCGAGCTGGCTCAAGTCGATGGGGGTGGACACCGACGAGCTGGACCCGGAGCAGGCCGACCGGATCATCAGCAACATGCGGGCCGACTCCCGCGCCTCGGAGGAGTACTTCACCGGCCTGCTGGACGCCGGGACGGCGAAGCTGCACGCCCCGATCGTCTCGGTGGTCGGCTCCGAGGACCCGGTGACCGACTACTACACCGAGCGGTACGCCGAGTGGGGGTTCCTCTCCGACACCCTCGGGCTGGTCGTCCTCGACCAGGCGGGGCACTTCTTCCTCAAGTACCGGGCCGACGAGCTGGCCGAGATCGTCACGGCGGCGCACCCGGCGGTGCTCGCCGGCGACACCACCGCCCTGGAGGCCCCGGCCCGGGGCGAGGACGCCGGCTGGGTGGTCGCCGACCACCAGCGCATCGGCGCGGCCCCGGGCTCGGAGAAGGCGGTGGTGAAGCCGAGCATGGGCCGGTTCGTGGCGGTCACCGCCGGCCAGTTCGTCTCCACCACCGGCTCGGCGCTGACCGCGTTCGCCGTGCCGATCTGGCTGTTCACCCGCACCGGCTCGGTGGCCAACCTGGGCATGCTCTGGGCCCTCGCGCTGGTCTGCGGCGTGCTGATGCTGCCGATCGCGGGCGCGGTCGTCGACCGGGTCAGCCGCCGGAAGATCATGATGATCGCCAGCTCCAGCGCCGGGACGATCCAGCTCGTGCTGGCCGCCCTGCTCTGGACGGACAACCTGCGGCTGTGGATGATCTACATCCTGGTGGCGCTCAGCCAGGTCGCCGGGTCGTTCCAGCGCATCGCGTTCTCCTCGGCGGTGCCGCAGCTCGTGCCGAAGCGGTACCTCGGCCACGCGATGGGCGTCACCCAGCTCACCAACGGCTCCGCCATGCTGCTGATGCCGGTCTTCGCGGCCGGCCTGCTGGCCGCCATCGGGCTCAAGGGCATCCTGCTCATCGACGTGGCCAGCTACGTGGTGGCGGTGCTGACCCTGGCCGTGGTCCGCTTCCCGGACCTGCTCGGCTTCCGGCCCCGGGAGCGGCTGCTGACGGCGATCGCCAACGGGATGCGCTACTCGTGGCAGCACCGGGGCTTCCGGCTGATGCTGGGCTACTTCGCGATCGGCAACATCTTCCTGGCCCCGGCCCTGGTGCTGACCACCCCGATGGTGCTCTCCTTCGCCACCGCCACGGAGGTGGCGCAGGTGGCCCTGGCCGAGGCGCTCGGCGCGGTGGCGGGCGGCGTGCTGATGTCGCTGTGGGGCGGCCCCCGCAGCCGGCGGATGATCGGCGTGCTGATCGGCAACCTCGGCACCGCCGTGGGGTGCATCGTGATCGGCCTCGACGCCTCGGTGACGGTGATCTGCGTCGGGGTGTTCTGGCTGGGCCTGTCGATGACCACCGCCCAGTCGATCTACGCCACCATCGTCCAGGTGAAGGTCCCCCAGCGCTACCACGGCCGGGTGTTCAGCCTGAACCAGACCATCTCCTGGTCCACGCTGCCGATCGGCTTCGCGCTGATCGCCCCGGCCGCCACCGCCCTGTTCGAGCCCATGCTCGCCCCGGGCGGCGCGCTGGCCGGCTCGGTGGGCGCGGTGATCGGCACCGGTCCGGGCCGCGGCATGGGCTTCGCGTACGTCTGCTTCGGCGCGGCGCTGGTGCTGGTCACCCTGGGCGGCTTCGCGATCCGGCTGCTGCGGCGCTTCGACATGGAGGTGCCGGACTCGCTGCCGGACGACCTGATCGGCGCCCAGGAACGCGAGCGGCGGCTGGCCGCCCGGGCCGCCGAGCGGCAGGAGGAGAAGGTGCCGGTCGCGGCGTGACGACGCCGGCGGCGTCGTGAGCGAGGGTCGGGGGTCTCCGGTGCGCTGCGGAGGCCCCCGACCCTGTCCCGGGCCGGATCCGCGTGCCCGGCCTCGCGTCGTTGCGGGCCCCTACGCCACGGGCGAGTCGGCGAACTCGGCCTCGGGAACGTCGTCGGGCTCGGCGACCCAGCCGGAGAAGACCGGCACCTCGTGCCACGGGCCCACCCCGCCGCCCCGTCGGTCGGTGGCGACGGCCACCACCGCGTACGGGTGGCCGAAGCGCAGCTCGGCGGTGCGGGCGATCCCCTCCGGGGGCAGGCCCACCGTCCCGAACACTCCGGTCACGGCCGCGGCCTCGAACCCGTACCGGCTGTACCGGGCGACGACGGCCTGCCGTGCCTCGACCTCGGTGCCCCCGATCAGCGGGGCGAGGACCCGGGCGAGGGCGGAGAACCCGAGCCCCGGCCCGGTCAGGTCGTGCTCGGCGCGGGCCGACCAGCAGGGCAGCGCCGCCGTGTGCCGCTCCACCCGGCGGTCGCGGGCGTGGGTGCGGACTTTCTCCTCGCGCAGCGTCCACAGCGGCGTCGCGCCCAGCGGCAGGTCGAACAGCGACCGCCGGCCGGCGGGCTCGTCGGCGTCGGCGTCGGCCGCGATCCGGTACGCGGCGGCGAGCACGTCGGCGGGTGCGACCTCGGGGGCGGCGGCCACCGACACGACCAGCAGTCCGGCCCCGTCCCCGGCTCCGGCGGCCCCGTTCCCGTTCCCCGGTTCGGCCGCCGCCGTGTGCACGGCGACGTCGCCGGCCTCCGGCGTCGCGGCGATCCAGGCCTTGTGCCCGTACGCCGGGGTGTGCAGCACCCGGGTCAGCCGCCCGGCCCAGGGGCTGTCCGGCCCCAGCGCCGAGGCCGGGGCGAGGCCGAACGGGTCGGCCCAGGAGATCCGGGTGGCCACGGCCGAGGCAAGCGCGAGCACGACGCGGGGCGAGAGGGTCAGCGGGAACCTGTCGAGCAGACCAGCGCTGTGTCTGCGCGCCCAGGCGTCCAGGCCGGCCTGGACCGGCAGCGGGCCGGTCTCCGTGGCGCGGGGGAGGGTGGCCCGCCAGGCGGCCAGCGCGTCGGTGTCCGCGTCCGGCCGGTGCCAGACGGCGGTGGCGGCCGGTGCCAGCGGGTGCGGGGCGTCGAGCAGCGCGGCGGCGGTCCGCGCCGCCGCCTCCGGGTCGGTGCCCAGCGCGTCGGCGAGGTCGCCGGCGTCCCGGTCGGGGACGGCCGACCCGCACAGCGCGAGCAGCAGCCAGGCACCCAGCGGGGACGCGACGTGGTGTCGGTCGCCGACCGAGCCGTGCAGCCGGGCGGCGTAGCGGGCCAGCGGGCCGTGCAGGTTCGTCGTCATGCCTTCACTCTGCCCCGCCCGGGCCGGTCCTCACGAAAACAGCTCGAACGGCTCGTCGATCTCCTCCCCGGCCAGGAAGGCGGTGAGCAGCCCGGGCAGCCGGCCCGGATAGAACCGCTCCCGGCTGCCGACGACGTCGGCGACCGGCCACCAGCGGAACCCGAAGTAGTCCTCCCGCTCGTAGTCCAGCCGGTCGGTCTCGTCGACCTCCGGGCCGGGGCCGTCCAGCCGTACCGCCACGACGACCTCGTCCTGTATGTGGCGCAGCCGGCGGTGGATGAAGCTGGCCCGCCGCCGCCAGCGCGGCGGACCGACCCGCTCCGGGGCCACCCGGATGCCGGTCTCCTCGCGCAGCTCCCGCACGGCCGTGTCGAGGTACGTCTCGCCGGGGTCGACGCCGCCGCCGGGTAGCTCCCACCAGGTGCCGAGCCGGGGGTGGTCCGGGTCGCGGGTGTGGAACAGCAGCAACCGCCGGTCGGCGTCGAGCACCACCAGCCGCACCGCGCGCCGCTCGACGACCGGCAGGTCGTCGGGGATACCCGTCACCGTGGCTCCTCCCGTTCGCCGCCTCAGGTGGCCCGGTCGCACCCATGGTGCCCGACGGTGGCGGCGGCCCGCACGTCAGCCGGGGACGCGGCAGGCCCGCGGGCCTGCCGGGGTGGCGGCGGCCCGCACGTCAGCCGGGGACGCGGCGGGCCCGCAGGCCAGCGGCGTGCGCGGCGGCCCGGACGTCAGCCGGGGTGCGCGGCGATCGCGTCGCCCACGCCGGTCGGCAGCGGGTAGGGGCGCTCCGCGGGCAGCATCGCCTCGGCCGAGGCGTCGTCGCCCGCGTCCAGCCGGGCCCGGATCGCCCGCGCCGTCGCGGTGACGTCGGTGATCCCGACGATCCACTCGTCGACGTACCGCCGGGCGGCCTCGCCGGTCAGGCCCATCTGCAGGGAACGGTGCCGCAGCGGCTGCGCCCGCACGGTCCGCTCCGGGTCCCACTGCACCCGGACCGGGCTGGTGCGCAGCCGCCGGGCCCAGTCGTCCTGGTCGGCGTGCGCGCCGGGCGCGTAGCCGCTCAGGCAGGCGTGCGCCAGGGCCCACTCGAATCCGACGCGGGTGATCTCGACGGCGAGCACCCGCTCCTGGCCCGGCTTCCGGGCCCAACCGCAGCGGTACATCATCCAGCGGAACGACGGCTTGATCCAGGTCATCCGGTCCCGCTTGAACGGAGGCACGAACCGGCCCGCCGCCACCGCCGGCCCGGCGATCTCCGGCGGGTACGCCTGGTACACGGTCAGCGTGTCGGCGGTGTACCGGGCGCGGATCTGGTGCAGGGGGACGGTCACGTCGGCATCGTCGCGGATCAGACCATCCGCCTCCACCGCTTTTCGCCTCCGCCGTTCCTGACCCGGTTGCTCTTCGCCCGAGGCGGGTCGGCGGCGGGCCGGGGGAGGGGCTAGGCTGCCCGCCGTGGCAGGTCTGTTCAGGAGTGTGGCGTCCCGGCTAGGGCGGGTGACCCGTGGGGCCGTCCCGGCGGGCACCCCCGGTCCGATCCCGGCCCAGGTCGCGCGGCGCCGGCAGGTCGCGGCGTTGCAGCGGCGGGAGCTCAGCTACGCCCCGGAGCCCGACGGCCAGGCCGACCCGGGCGAGGTCGTCTGGACCTGGGTGCCCTACGAGGACGACCCCCGGCAGGGCAAGGACCGGCCGGTCCTGGTCGTCGGCCGGGCCAGCCGCACGCTGTTCGGCCTGATGCTGTCCAGCCAGAGCGAGCGGGACGGCCAGCGACACTGGTTCTCCCTCGGCCCCGGCACGTGGGACCGCGACAACCGGCCGAGCTGGGTACGCCTCGATCGGGTGCTCACCATGCGGGAGGACAGCATCCGGCGCGAGGGCGCGGTGCTGGACCGGCCCCGCTTCGACCGGGTCGGCCAGGCCCTGCGTGCCGGCTACGGCTGGCGCTGACCCCGCGCCGCTGCCCGGCCCGGGCGGTCACCATCCGGCGAGGTGTGCGCTGTCGCCAACCTTGGGCGGTCACCACTCGGCGAGGTGTGCGCTGTCCACGAGCTGCCGGGTGGGGCCGGACGCGCCGACGCTCTTGGCCCGGTACATGGCCGCGTCGGCGCGGTCGAGCGCCTCGGTGAGCTGGGCGGGGCCGGTCACCGGGGCCAGGCCGACCGAGGCGGTGACCCGGAGGCTGAGACCGTCGAGCGGGATGGGCGCGGCGAGCGCCTCGCAGAGCCGGCGGGAGGCGTGCTCGATCCACCGTCGGTCGACCGTCGGGCTGGTCAGCAGGCCGGCGAACTCGTCACCGCCGAGGCGGGCCACCAGGTTGTCGCCGGCGAACGCGGCCAGTCGCTCGGCCACGCTGATCAGCACCCGGTCCCCGGCGGCGTGCCCGTAGCGGTCGTTGACCTGCTTGAAGTCGTCAAGGTCGAGCACCACCGCGATCAGCGGCTGGCCGACGGCATCGGTGAGCAGAGTGGTGGCCAGCCGGAAGAAGGCCCGTCGGTTGGGCAGCCCGGTGAGCGGGTCGTGGCTCGCGGCGTGCCGTTCGGCGGCGAGTTCCGCCTGGAGGTGCTCGATCTCCGCCTCGGCCAGCAGGGCGCGGCGGCGTAGCTGCCACGCGGACACGAGGGCCCCGGCGGCCGAGATGCCGGATGCGATGGTCAACGGATCCGGCACGAACCCTCCCCTCGCCGCGTCCGCCCGCTGGCCCTGCGCGATGCCGGCCGGCGCGTTCCTACACACCCGCATTTTGCCTGGTGCGGCCCCGATTCGAGTAACCCAAAGTGAACGAATGGGTACACCGCACGTGCGTTATCATGCTCGTTGTCCGGTGCAGATGCAATAGCAGATGCACGTGCAGCAGCATCGTTTTCGACCCACCCCCTCGCCAGCACCGCTCCTCCCCGCGGCATAGGCAGGCTCTTGAAGAGAAAGACGCCCCCATGCAGCAGCCCCACAACGGCGTTCCCGCCGCGCAGCTCCCCCCGCTGAAGTGGCAGAAGAGCCGACGGAGCAACCCCAGCGGCAACTGCGTCGAGTTGGCCGAACTCCCCGGCGGCGGCGGGATCGCCCTGCGCAACTCGCGCCACCCCGAGGGTCCGGCGCTGATCTACACGGTGGACGAGATCGCCGCCTTCGTGCTGGGAGCCAGGGACGGGGACTTCGACGATCTGATCGCCTGACCCAGCGTAACCGTCCGGCTCCGTCCCGTCGATGGGACCAAAACACCCTTCGGGCGGGTACACCTCACTGTCGGTCCATGGCATGCTTACACGTCGGCCGGGGTCGGGGCCCGGTTGACGGAGGCTGGCAAGCGGAGGTCGGCACGTGACGATGGTTCCCACGGAAGGTGGCCCAGCCACCGGCCCGACCGTGCTGCGCATGCTGCTCGGCGCCCAACTGCGCCGCCTGCGTGAGGCCGTCGGGGTGACCAGGGAGGGCGCCGGCTGGGAGATCCGGGCCTCCGAATCGAAGATCAGCCGGATGGAGCTGGGCCGGGTCGGCTTCAAGGAACGCGACGTCGCCGACCTGCTCAGCCTCTACGGGGTCACCGATTCCGAGGAGCGCGAGGCCCTGCTCAAGCTTGCCCGGGACGCCAACAGTCCGGGCTGGTGGCACCGTTACGGCGACGTGTTGCCGTCCTGGTTCCAGTCCTACCTGGGCCTGGAGGCGGCCGCCGCGCTGATCCGCAGCTACGAGGTCCAGTTCGTGCCCGGCCTGCTCCAGACCCCGGAATACGCCCGGGCGGTCGTCCTGCTCGGCCACCGCAGCGCCGGCGCGGACGAGATCGACCGGCGGGTGGGCCTGCGCATGCAGCGCCAGGAGTTGCTGCGCCGCCCGCAGCCGCCCCAGCTGTGGGCGGTGGTCGACGAGGCGGCGCTGCGCCGACCGATCGGCGGCCCCGAGGTGATGCGCGGCCAGTTCGCCGCCCTGATCGAGGCGACCCGGTCGCCGCACGTGCGGTTGCAGATCATCCCGTTCGACGCGGGCGGGCACGCCGCGGCGGGCGGTGCCTTCACCATCCTGCGCTTCGGCGACCAGGACCTGCCGGACATCGTCTACATCGAACAGCTCACCAGCGCCATCTACCTCGACAAGCGCGAGGACCTCGACTACTACGCGGCGGCCATGGAGCGCCTCTGCGTGGAGGCCGAGCCCCCGGAGCGAACGCCGGAGCTGCTGGCCCGGCTGCGTGACGAGATCCTTCCGGGGTGACGGGTTCCCGGGCGCGGAGCCGGCCCGGGAGCATCTACCATGGTCGGGACCGACGACAGTGGACGGACGTCGGCGCGCCGATGCCAGCGCAGAGCATGGAGGAGCCTTGACCACCGACGCCCCCGGTGCCCCGACCGACCCCGCCCACCGCAGGGACCGGATCGACACCTCGGTGGCGCATCCCGCCCGCCGCTACAACTACTGGCTGGGCGGCAAGGACAACTTCCAGGCCGACCGAGACTCGGGTGACGCGATGGCCGCGGCCTTCCCGACCATCCGCGTCACCGCCCTGGAGAACCGCCGCTTCCTCCAGCGGGCGGTGCGCTACCTGGCCCGCGAGGCCGGCCTGCGGCAGTTCCTCGACATCGGCACCGGCATCCCCACCGCCGACAACACCCACGAGGTCGCCCAGGCCGTCGCCCCGCAGACCCGGGTGGTGTACGTCGACAACGACCCCATCGTGCTCGCCCACGCCCGCGCCCTGCTGACCAGCGCGCCCGAGGGCGCCACCGCCTACATCGACGCCGACCTTCGCGACCCGGAGAAGATCCTCTCCCACCCCGACCTGCGGCGCACCATCGACCTCGGGCAGCCGGTGGCGCTGATGCTGGTGGCGATCCTGCACTTCCTGCCCGACCCGGACGAGCCGTACGCGCTGGTCCGGCGGCTGCTGGACGCCCTGCCCCCAGGCAGCCACCTGGCCGCCACGCACGCCACCTACGACCACCTCCCGGGGCAGGTCGGCGAGGACGCCAGGGCGGCGACGAGGAACGGGGGCGGGTACGGCGCGCTCTACCTGCGCAGCCTGGCCGATTTCACCCGGTTCTTCGACGGCCTGGAACTGGTCGACCCGGGCATCGTCTCCGCAGCCGAATGGCGTGCCGCCGCGGAGCCGCAGCCCCGGCCCTCGGCGGCCGACGTCAGCCTCTACGCGGCCGTGGCGCGCAAGCCCTGACCGGACCCCGCCCCGGCGCGCCCGCCCCGGGCCGCCGGATAGCGATACCGCCCATGTCCGGACATCCCGGCCCGGCCGAGCGCCGGGACTGGTGCCCGTCCCGACCGGCAGGCAGACTGGACCATCATGTCGCCGTTCACCCCCGGCCTACGGCTGCACGACCGGTACGTCCTGCGTGAGCGCATCGGCCTCGGTGGGATGTCCGAGGTGTGGCGTGCTGACGACGAGGTGCTGCACCGTCCTGTGGCGGTCAAGGCCCTGGCGGGGCAGCCCGCCGCCGACCCGCAGCTACGCGCCACCATCCAGCGCGAGGCCCGGGCCGCCGCCCGGCTCACCCATCCGCACGTCACCCAGGTGTACGACTACGGCGAGGCGACCCTGGCCGCCGGCACCGTGCTGCCCTACCTGGTGATGGAGCTGGTCGACGGGCACAGCCTGGCCGACCGGCTCACCGCAGGGCCGCTGCCCTGGCCGGAGGCCGTCCGGGTGGCCGGGCAGGTCGCCGCCGCCCTCGCCGCCGCGCACCGCATCGGCGTGGTGCACCGGGACGTCAAGCCGGGCAACATCATGCTCACCGGGACCGGCGCCAAGGTGCTCGACTTCGGCATCGCCGCGGTCGCCGGCCCGCGCCACCCGCTCGCCGGCCCGCCCTCCGGCCACAGCGGCGAGTTGATGATGGGCACCCCGGCGTACTTCGCGCCCGAGCGGATGACCCCCGGGCCGCCGGACCCGGCCAGCGACGTCTACGCCCTCGGCGCGCTGCTCTACCGGGCCCTGACCGGTGGCGCGCCGCTGCCCGTGCAGACCTGGGAGGACGCCGTCGAGGTGCACGCCCGGCATATGCCGGTGCCGCCGCTGCGGGTCACCGGGCTGCCCCCGGACGTCGCCGAGCTCACCCTCGCCTGCCTGGACGCCGACCCGGCCCGCCGACCCACCACCGCCGAGCTGGCCGTCCGGCTCGGCGCGGCCCCGCCGGCGGAACCGCCGACCGCGCTCCTGCCCGTCGTTCCGCCGGCCGCGCCGCACCCGCCCACCCTGATCGACCGGTCGGGCCACCCCGCCACCCGTGCCACCTCCGGCCCGGCGACCGGGCCCGCATCGCGGTTCTCCGCGTCGCCCTCGCCGACGTCGCGGTTCTCCGCGTCGCCCTCGGCCGCCTCGTCCTCGCCCGCGTCGTGGCCGGGTACGTCGTCGTCTGCCGCCTCGCCTTCGGGCGCGTCGTGGCCGGGCGCGTCGTCGTCGGCGGGCCCGGCCAGGCGGTCGCGGCGTTCAAACCGGTTGCTCGGCGTCCTCGTCCTGGCCGGGATGGCGCTGCTCGTCGGGCTGATCGGGCTGTTCGCCCCGGTCGGCGGGTCCCCGAACCCGCCGGCCGCCGCGCCCGGCGTGACCACTCCCGCTGCCCAGTCGACGGCGACGCGGGCCGCGCCTCCCACGCCGACCAGAACCGCGCCGAGCCGGGTCCCCCCGACCACCGCCCGAAGCCGGCCGGTCAGCCTGGGCGACTTGGCCGCCGAGTTCATCGCAGTGATCGACGAGGCGAAGGCCCGTGGCGAGATCGAGCGGAAGACCGCCGACGAACTGCGGGACAAGGCCGAGGCGCTGAACCGGGGCAAGCTCAAGGACCGGTTCAAGGGGATCAGGGACCTGCGCGAACGGCTCGCCAAGGCGGTTGAGCGGGACCAGATCGGCGCGGCGGTGGCGAACCGACTGCGCGACCTGCTCACCGGCTACGGCCAGGTGCGCGGCGACGAGACGGACTGACCGCCTTCAGCCCAGCGCGACGGCGTCCCCCACCGCCACCCGATCCGCACCGCCCCGCCGACGGACGCGCCGGCGACGGATCGGGTGACGCATGGCGGTCGGCGAAGATGGTCATTAGCTTTGTCGGATGATCAGCACGCAACAGCTCCTGCCCTTCCCCCGTACCGTCGCCGTCGGCCCCGAGCCTGGCTCCGACGGACCGGTGGGGTTCGTCACGGGGCTGGTCGAACGGCTGGGCGGTCCCGGCGCCGGACTGGCGGTCGCGCTTGAGAATCTCTTCCCACCCATTCCCAGCGAGGTGATCCTGCCGCTGGCCGGCTTCGCCGCCAGCCAGGGCAAGATGAGCCTGGTCGGGGCGATCGGGTGGACCACCCTCGGCTCCGTGGTCGGCGCCCTCGCCCTGTACGCGATCGGCGCCATGCTGGGCCGAGACCGGATGCGCGCCATCGTCGCGCGACTGCCACTGGTCAAGCTCGACGACGTCGACCGGACGGAGGCGTGGTTCCTCCGGCACGGCGTCAAGGCGGTGTTCTTCGGCCGGATGATCCCGGTGTTCCGCAGCCTCATCTCGATTCCGGCCGGCGTGGAACGGATGCCGGTGCCGACCTTCCTGGTGTACACGACCCTGGGCAGCCTGATCTGGAACACGATCTTCGTGATGGCGGGCTACCTGCTCGGGGAGAACTGGCACGTCGTCGAGGGTTACGTCGGCGCGTTCCAGAACGTGGTCATCGTGGTGTGCGCGGTGGCGCTCGGTTGGTTCGTGGTCACCCGGGTGCGGCGTGCCCGTGCCGCCCGGCAGGCGGTGGCCGGAGCAGCCCCGGCCACCCCGGTCGATGCTGTCCGCGCATCCGACGCGGAGTCGTCGCCGTCGGCCCGGCCGGAGTTCGGTGCGGCACGTGAGCACCGGGGGACCATCTACCGCAGCGGGTCCTGGCAGGGAGGGCCTGAACGCTGACCCCGTACCATCACTGGCCTCTGCGCCCTGCGCCTTTCCGGGGTGACGGGCCCGTCAGTCGGAGATCTCCCGATCCGCGCTCGGTGTGCCGTTGACGGCGGCACCCAGCAGGTCGCGTGCTTCGACGGAACCGTCGAGCTGGCGGTTGATCCGGTGGGTGGTCTTCCAGCCTTCGGCGGTACGGATGAACTCCCAGCGGTTGACGCCGGTGCGCCAGATCCGGTAGCTGTCGCTGTCGCGGTTGCGCAGGACGAGCTGCGAGTACGCGGTGACGACGGCGGTGTCTCCGGCCACCTGGATGTGTGGGATGCCCTGGAGATGGGCGGACCCGTCCTCGATCAGTTGATGGTGCCGATCGCTGGTGACCATGTCGGCGATGGCCGTACGGCCTGCCATCGTCACCAGGTCGGTGTCGTAGGTGCCGTCCTCGGTCCACAGTTCGGCGGTGGCGGTGGCGGCTCCGCTGTCCACGCCCGGACCGTAGCTGGCGAGGATCTGAAGCAGGGCCAGCCGGTCCTCCAACTCCTGAACCCGGCGTTCCAGGGCGGCAATCGGGTCGTTCCGGGTCATGGTTGCTCCTCGCTGACTCACAGGGGGGCCGGTCGGGTCCAGCCGGCGTCGGGAAACAGCTCGGTGAGGGCCACCATCTGTTCGATCAGGTGGTCGGCACTGTGATGGGTGAACTTGGTGTTGATGACGGTCGCGCCGGCCTCGATGACGCGTTCGACGTTCGACCGGGCGCCGGCGGGGTCGCCCAGCGGGTCGAGGTTGCGGGGTTGCAGGATCACCTCGAACCCGGCGGGCCGGTCAACGGCACGGAGCAGGGCGGCGATCTCGGTGAAGGTCAGTCCGAACGGCTTCCAACCGTCACCGAGTTCGCAGGCGCGTCGCAGCGACCGGCGGGTCCGGCCACCGACCCAGATCGGCAGGTGTGGCTGGCAGCCGTGCGGATCCACCACCAGGTCACGGAAGCTGTAGTGGGGTCCGGCGTACTCGGGAACGGCCTTCGCCCACGCGGCCCGCAACGCCCGGATAGCGTCGTCGGCTCTCGGCCCCCGGCCGGCGAACGGCGCGCCCAACAGGTTGAACTCCTCTTCGAGGCTGCCCACGCCGACGCCGAGTACGACCCGTCCGTCGCTGAGTTGGTCCAGCGTTCCGTAGGACTTCGCGATCGCGAGCGGGTGGTGGTAGCCGAGCACCAGAATGTTGGTGGCCAGCCGGATCTGTTGGGTGCGCCCGGCGAGATAACCCAGCGTGGCCAACGGATCCCAGTAGGTGCTGCCCCGGCTCTCGGCCCCTGCCGTGGGAATGGCGACATGCTCGCTGCAGGTCAGATGGTGGTAGCCCAGTCGGTCCGCTGCCTGCGCGATTCGGGACAGCTCGGCAACGCCGGCCGTGGCCTCCCAGGGTGCGGCTTCCGCCGGCTGCCGTATGACGATAGGGGTGAGGATCCCGAAGCGCATCCGCTGTTTCCTCCGTGTCCAGGGCTCGTGCCGCCGCGTTGCGGGCGCTCGTGGCGCGATCTGCCGGAAAGGCTCGCACGGCTCCGCTCACCTAGCAAGCATTTGCTTGATTCTGCGGCTGGCGCTGCTGGTGGGATCCGGTGCGACAGGGGATGGGCCCGCCTGGCGGGTGCCGGGAGAAGTGGTCTTGACACCCCCGGGGCCGGGTATATGCTCGCAACCAAGCGCTTGCTTGACGTGCGCTGAACTACGTACCGGCCGTGTTGACGGCTCCGCGCGGGGCCGGCAGGGCGGCCGGCAAGGTGCTCCGGAGGCCGAGGCACCCGATGTGGAGATCGGATCTGACCTTCACCCGTTCCTGCCTTCCGAAGGAGAAAGGCCGAGCATATGTTCTTGGACTACACCCTTGAGCAGCAGGAGCTGCGCAAAGACCTGCGGGCCTACTTCGACGCGCTGCTGACGCCGGAGGTTCGGGAAGCGATCGGCGGAACCAACGAGGACCGGCCGGCGTACCGCGAGGTGGTCCGGCAGATGGGCCGGGACGGGTGGCTCGGGCTTGGGTGGCCGACCGAGTACGGCGGTCAGGGCAGATCGGCTATCGACCAGTACATCCTGTTCGACGAGGTGCAGCGGGCCGGTGCCCCGTTCCCGTTCGTCACCATCAACAACATCGGGCCGATGATTCAGCGGTTCGGCACCGAGGAGCAGAAACGTACCTACCTGCCCGGCATGCTGACCGGAGACATCCTGTTCGCGATCGGATACAGCGAACCGGAGGCCGGTACCGACCTGGCCGCCCTCAAGTCGAAGGCTGAACTGGTCGGTGACCAGTGGTTGATCAATGGCAACAAGGTGTTCACCAGCGGCGCCAGCCAGGCCGACTACGTCTGGTTCGCCTGCCGGACCGACCCGGACGCGCCCAAGCACCACGGAATCTCGATCATCATCGTGCCGACCTCGACGCCGGGGCTGAGCTGTACGCCGATCGCCACCTCCGGTCTGACGCACACCAACACCACCTACTACAACGATGTCCGGGTGCCCCGCGAGAACCTGGTGGGTGAGATCAACAAGGGCTGGAAGTTGATCACATCGCAGCTGGGGCACGAGCGGGTCGGCCTCGCCGCCTTCGGTGGACGTACCGAACAGTTGTGGAGCGACACCGCCGACTGGTGTCGGCAGGCGCAGGTCGACGGCGAGCGGGCCATCGACCAGAGCTGGGTTCGCCAGGACCTCGCCCGCAGCTATGTCGAGGTCGAAGCCATGCGGCTGCTGAACTGGAAGCTCGCGGTGCTGGGCGAGGGTCAGAACCCGGCCCCGGCTGCGGCGGCAGTGGCCAAGGTCTTCGGCACGGAGACACATGACAGCGTGTGCCGCACCCTGCTCGGGGCGGTCGGACCGTTGGCCACCCGCCGGCCGGGCGCTCCCGACGCCCCGCTGGCCGGCCGACTGGAAGCGCTCACCCGAGGCTCATACATCAACACCTTCGGCGGCGGCACCAACGAGGTGCTGCGCGACATGATCGCCGTCAACGGCCTCGGCATGCCCCGAAAGGGTCGGTGATTGCGATGACGACCACGACAGCAGCTGACGAACAGGTGTTCCTGGAGAACCTCCGCGCCTTCATCGGGCAGGAGGCGACGCCGGTCCGGCGCGCCCAGGAACCGGTCAACCGGCCGATGATCCGGCACTTCGTCGAGGCCATGGGCGACGAGAACCCGGTCTACCTGGACGACGAGGCTGCCGGTGCCACCGGCCGGGACGGCATCGTCGCTCCGCCGCCCATGCTCTCGACCTGGCTCATGGTGGGCTATCGGGCTCACCGGACGGCTGCCTCCGGCGACGCGCCGGACACCCCGATGGCCCGGCTGCTGGGCCTGCTGGCCGAGGCCGGATTCACCGGTGTGGTCGCCACCAACGACGAGCAGACCTACCACCGGGAGCTGCGGCTCGGGGACGACCTGTCGATGACGACCGTCATCGAGGACGTCTCGGCGTGCAAGCGGACCGGTCTGGGCGCCGGGCACTTCATCACCACCCTGCGCACCTACCGCGACCAGCACGGACAGATCGTCGCCGAACAGCGGTTCCGGATCCTGCGCTTCAACCCGCGGAGCACCACGTCCGCCGCAGCGCCGGCACCGGCGGCGGCGAAGAACACGGAGGCCGCCCCCGCCGCGACCACCGGCGCGGATCCGGCCGTACGACCGAAGCCGTTCATCCTTCGGGACAACGAGTTCTGGTTCAAGGCGGCCCGGGAGCGCCGGTTGGTGATCCAGTGCTGCGACGACTGCGGCGTACTGCGTCACCCGCCGTCGCCGGCCTGCCCGCACTGCCGTTCGTTCGGCTGGCACGAGGCTCCTGCGTCCGGCCGGGGAACCGTGCACAGCTACGTGACCAGCCACCACCCGAAGGCGCCGGGGTTCGACTACCCGCTGCCGGTGGTGTTGGTGGACCTCGATGAGGGCACCCGGCTGGTCGCGGACTACGCCGGCGACCCGACGGACATCCACATCGGCATGCCCGTCGAGATCGACTGGCTCGACCGGGATGACGAGCTGACCCTGCCCCGATTCCGCGCCGTGGGAGAAAAGGCCTGATGGACTTTCAGTTGACCGAGGGCCAGACCACCGTACGCGAGCTGGCCGAGGGCGTTTTCGCCCGGCACGGCGACCCGCAGCACCTGGCCGAGATCGAGGCCGGGGAGGAGCGGTTCGACCGCCGGTTGTGGCGGGACCTCGCCGAATCGGGGGTGCTCGGACTGGTCGTGCCGGCCGAGCACGACGGTGCCGGCCTCGGCCTGTCGGAGTTCGGCCTCGCCCTGATCGAGCAGGGGCGGCGGGTTCCACTCGTGCCGCTCTGGGAGACCGTCGTGCTCGGCGCGCTTCCGCTGATCCGGTACGGCACCGAGAAGCAGCAGGCCATCTGGCTGCCGAGAATCGCCGAGGGCGGTGCGGTGCTGACCGCCGCGCTGGAGTTCCTCGGCGCCGGTCGGCCCTCGACGACCGCCGGCCGGGCGGGTGGCGCTGACGGCGCAAACAGCACCGACGGCTGGGAGATCTCCGGAACCTGCGCCTCTGTTCCCTTCGGGCACCTCGCCGACGCCGTGGTCGTGCCCGCCAGCACGCAGTCCGGTGCCGTCGAACTGTTCCTGGTCGAGACCGACCAGCCCGGAGTTGTCCGGTCCGGCTACGAGCGGACCGACCGTGGCCGGTCCGCCGATCTGAGGCTGGCGTCGGCGTACGCGCAGCGGCTCGGCATCGACGACCCCTCGGAAGACCCGGTGTCCTGGCTGCTCCAGCGGGCCTGGATCGGGCTGGCCGCGCTCCAACTCGGAGTGAGTCAGGAGTCGGTCCGGCAGACGGCCGACTACCTGTCGCACCGGCACCAGTTCGGTGTGCCGCTGGCAACGTTCCAGGCCGCCGCGCACCAGGCCGCCAACTGCCACATCGACACCGAGGCGATGGAGGTCACCTTCTGGAACGCCCTGTGGCGGCAGGAGACCGACCGGCCTGCTGTCGCTGCGGCCCACACGGCGAAGTGGTGGGCCGCCGACGCCGGCGACCGCGTCGCACGTACCGTCCAGCACCTGCACGGCGGGCTCGGCGCCGACGTCACCTACCCGATCCACCGCTACATGCTCTGGAGCAGTCAACTGGCCAACACGCTCGGCTCCGCGAGCTTCCACCTGCACCGGATCGGCACGCAGATCGCCGGAGGCACCGCATGACCACCAGAACGCGCCTGCTCGACGAGGTATCCGTGGGCGACGAGCTTCCCGAACTCCAGATCCCGGTCACTCGTACCGTGATCGTGGCGGGAGCCCTGGCCACCCGCGACTTCGAGGACGTGCACCACGACCCGCAGCGTGCGGTGGAGCGGGGCACTCCGGACACCTACATGAGCATCAACAACACCAACGGACTGGTGGGCCGCTACGTCACCGACTGGTCAGGCCCGGGCGCCGTGCTGACCCGGCTGTCCACCCGACTCGGCGTGCCGAACTTCTCCGGCGGCACCCTGGTCCTGACCGGTCAGGTCAAGGCCAAACAGGCCGACACCGTCACGGTCGCGGTGACCGGCACCAACAGCAAGGGGGTGCACACCACCTCCGAGGTGACCCTGCGCCTGCCGACCGGAGAATCCCGCCAGCAGCCGGAGGTGGCGCAGTGACATCGGACTTCCTTTCCGGAAAAGCGGCGATCGTCGGGATCGGGGCCACCGACTTCTCCAAGAACTCGGGCCGCAGCGAGCTGCAACTCGCCGCCGAAGCCGTACTCGCCGCGTTGGCCGACGCGGGCCTGAGCCCGCAGGACGTCGACGGCATGTCGACGTTCACCATGGAGAGCAACTCGGAGAACATGGTGGCGCGGACCCTCGGGATTCCGCAGCTCACGTTCTTCTCCCGGATCTCGCAGGGTGGGGGTGCGGCCTGCGCCCCGGTCCAGCAGGCCGCCATGGCGGTGGCCACCGGCATCGCCGATGTCGTGGTCGTCTACCGAGCCTTCAACGAGCGCTCCGGGGTGCGGTTCGGGCTCGGCCCGCCGCCGGCGAAGACCACCGCCACCACCGACAACGAGTACCGCAGCTGGATCAACCCGTACGGACTACTGACTCCCGCTCAGCACATCGCGATGTTCGCCCGCCGGTACATGCACACCTACGGTGCCACCAGCGAGGACTTCGGGCGGGTCGCGGTCAGCCTGCGCCGGCACGCCTCGGTGAACCCGCGGGCCTGGTTCTACGGCAAGCCGATCACCCTGGCGGACCACCAGGCGTCGCGGTGGATCGCCGAGCCGCTGCGCCTGCTGGACTGCTGCCAGGAGACCGACGGCGGTCAGGCCATGGTGATCGTGAGCAGGGAACGGGCCCGGCAGTTGCGGCAGAAGCCGGCGGTCATCACGGCGGCCGCCCAGGGCAGCGGTCCGGACCAGTACCCGATGGTCAGCTACTACCGCGACGACCTCACCCGGATTCCCGAGGTCGAACTCTGCGCGCAGCAACTGTGGGCGCAGTCGCACCTGGGACCGCAGGACATCGACGCCGCGATCCTGTACGACCACTTCACCCCCCTGGTGCTCAACCAGTTGGAGGAGTACGGCTTCTGCGGCCGGGGTGAAGCCAAGGACTTCGTCGCTGACGGCCACCTTGAGCTGGACGGGGCACTGCCCACCAACACTCACGGCGGGCAGATCGGTGAGGCGTACCTGCACGGGACCAACGGCATCGCCGAGGGGGTCCGACTCATCCGGGGCACCTCCACGAGCCAACCGGCCGAAGTGTCCCATGTGCTGGTCACCGCCGGGGTGGGCGTACCCACGAGCGGCTTGATCCTGTCCACGGACAGCTGACCCGAGGCGAGAAGGGACGTAGCATGCTGCGCTACGCAGGCAGGCGGCTGCTGGTGGCGATTCCACTGCTGTTCGTGGTGCCGCTCCTGGTCTTTCTGCTCATCGACCTGGCCCCGGGTGACCCGGCCGTCGTGCTGGCCGGCGAGCAGCCGACCCCCGAGCGGATCGAGGCGATCCGGGAGCAGTTGAACCTGAACGGCTCGGTCCTGGAACGGTACGTCGACTGGGTGGTCGCGGCGGTGCAGAGCGACCTGGGCCGGTCGTTCGTGACCAACGAGGCGGTGACCGATCTGCTCGTCCGGCGGATGGGCGCCACGATGTCTCTGGTGCTGTTCGCGATGGTGATGGCCGTGTTGTTGGGTGGCAGCCTGGCGATGCTGGCCGCGCTACGGCCCGGCGGCCTGGTTGACCGGTTGGTGAACGCGGTCGCCTCGATCGCCATCGCCATTCCAGCGTTCTGGTTCGGGTTGGTGCTGGCCTCGGTGTTCGCGGTGACCCTCCAGTTGCTGCCCACCTTCGGGTTCGAGCCACTGTCCGCCGGATTCTGGCCCTGGCTGTCGCATCTCATCCTGCCGGGCATCGCGTTGGGCCTGCTGCCGGCGGCCGAGGTGACCCTGCAACTGCGATCTGCGTTGGGCCAGGTGCTCAAATCGGATTACATCCTCAACGCGCAGGCGAAGGGGCTCAGCCGAAGCTCGATTCTGTTCAAGCACTCGCTGAAGAACGCTTCCGTGCCAGTGGTCACGGTGCTCGGCTTCCGGGTGGCCGAGGTGCTCGCCGGATCGGTCACGATCGAGGTCATCTACAACATGCCGGGGCTCGGGAGCCTGGCGGTCGACAGCGTACTCAGCCGGGACGTGCCGGTGCTGCTCGGCTTCGTCCTGTTCTCCACCGCCGTCGTCGTGGTGGTGAACCTGCTGGTCGACATCTCCTACGGTTACTTCAACCCGAAGGTGCGGACATGACGAACGCCACCATGCCTGCGGACGGTCTCGTCGACGACGACCAGCAGGGGGAGGCCCGACCCGCCGGAATGCTGCGCGGCATCCTGCGGCGCAGGTCCACGATCGTGGCGGGTGGCTTCCTGGTGCTGCTCGTTGCCGGGGCTGTCGTGGCACCGCTCATCGCGCCGTACGATCCGGACGCCCAGGACATCTACCAGCGATTGCGGCCACCCAACGCGGAGCACTGGCTCGGGACGGACGACTACGGCCGGGACGTGTTGAGCCGGCTGATCTTCGGTGCCCGGGTGTCGTTGCAAGCCGCGATACAGGCCGTGGTCGTCGCCCTGGTGATCGGCCTGCCGCTCGGGGTGACGGCGGGTTACGTGGGCGGCTGGTTGGGTGCCGGGCTGACCCGGATCATGGATGCCCTGATGAGCGCGCCTTCCCTGGTGCTGGCCATCACCATCGTGGCGGTGCTCGGGCCCGGGATCACCAACGCCATGCTGGCCATCGGTCTGATCATGGCGCCCCGGTTCTTCCGGGTCGCCCGGGCCAGCACGATGGACGTACGACACGAGACGTACATCGAGGCTTCGATCGCGCTCGGTTGCAGCAGTCTGCGGACCGTCGTCCGGCATGTCCTGCCCAACGTGATGCCACCGATCATGCTGGTGATCTCGGTGTCCCTCGGTACCGCGGTCGCGGCGGAGGCGAGTCTGAGTTTCCTCGGGCTGGGGGTGCAGGCTCCCGCGTCGAGTTGGGGCTCCATGCTCTCCACCGCGTCGTCGAACATGGGCCTGGCGCCGTACCTGGTATGGCCACCCGGCGTGATGATCTTCCTGACCGTTCTGGCCTTCACCTACCTCGGTGACGGTGTGCGCAGGGGGATGCTGCGTAACCGGTCCACGAACAGCAACGGAGACTGATATGGCGGAGTTGGGGCGGGCACGGGAAGCCGAGCGCCGACCGCTGCTCGAGGTTCGGGACCTGGCGGTGTCCTTCCCGACGGCCACCGGTGGGTGGCTGCCGGTGGTGGAGAACGTGTCGTTCACCCTCGGCCAGGGCGAGTCCGCCGCACTGGTCGGGGAGTCGGGCTCCGGAAAGACGGTCACCTCGCTGGCCGTCATGGGTCTGACGGGCGTCTCCGGCGGGCGGATCACCTCCGGTTCGATCACCTTCGACGGCCGCGAGCTGACCGCGCTCCCGGAGCGCGAATGGCAGCGGCTGCGGGGGGCCGGGCTGGGGATGATCTTCCAGCAGCCGATCCGGAGTTTGAACCCCGCCTTCACCGTCGGAGACCAGATCGCGGAGTCCGCGCGCCGACACCTCGGCCTTGACCGCCGCAAGGCCAGGGCCCGGGCGGTCGAGATGCTCGAACTGGTGGAGATTCCCCGGGCGGCGGAACGGGTGAACGACTACCCGCACCAGTTCAGTGGCGGAATGTGCCAGCGGGTGATGATCGCGATGGTGATGGCTGGCAACCCACGGTTGCTGATCGCCGACGAACCGACCACCGCGCTCGATGTGACCGTGCAGAAGCGGATTCTGGATCTGTTGCGGGAGTTGCAGGAGCAGACCGGGGTGTCGTTGTTGTTCGTCAGCCATGACCTGGCGGTGGTGGCCGAACTCTGCCAGCGGGTCATGGTGATGTACGCCGGGCAGATCGTGGAGAGCGGAACGGCCTCGGACGTCTTCTTCCGGCCGACGCATCCGTACACCGCAGGTCTGCTGGCCGCGATTCCCAAGCCGGGGCTGCGCACCGACCGCCGGCTGACGGCCATCGCCGGGAGCATTCCGGCTCCCGGCCACTGGCCGGTGGGCTGCCGATTCCATGATCGGTGTCAGTACAGTGCGCCCGGCGTCTGTGACGTCCGCGTTCCCGGGCTGCTCCCGGCCGGTCCGACGGCCGAGAGCCGGTGCCTACGGGTGGAAGAGATCGAGCTGCGGGGAGTGACGGTCTGATGAGCCTGCTGGACGTCTCGGGTGTGTCGAAGTCCTTCTCCACCGGCCGGGATCTCCTGGGCCGGCCGAAGCCGAGCCTGCCCGCGGTCCACGATGTCAGTTTCACCCTTGACAAGGGGGAGTGTCTGGCCGTCGTGGGCGAGTCCGGAGCCGGCAAGTCCACCCTGGGGCGGATGGTCCTGCGCCTGATCAAGCCCGATGCGGGACGAATCACGTTCGACGGTATCGATGTCCTCGGGGTCGGCTCGGCCCAGATGCGCCGGCTGCGACAGCGGATGCAGATGATCTTCCAGGATCCGCACAGCTCGCTGAACCCTCGGATGAGTGTGGCCGAGGCGGTCGCCGAGCCGCTGGTGGTGCACTCCGACCTCGGGCGCGTCGACCGACAGAAGCGGGCGGCGGAGCTGCTGGACCGGGTGGGAATCGGCCGCAGGTACCTCGGTCGTTATCCGGCGGAACTGTCCGGCGGGCAACTCCAGCGGGTGGCGATCGCCCGGGCGCTGACCCTCAAGCCGAGCCTGATCGTGTGTGACGAGCCGGTGGCCGCGCTCGACGTCTCGGTCCGGGCGCAGGTGCTCAACCTGTTGCGGGACCTGCAGGAGGAGTTCGGGCTGGCGTATCTGTTCGTGAGCCATGACCTGGCGCTGGTGGAGGTGATCGCCGACCGGGTGCTGGTGATGGCTGCGGGCCGGGTGGTCGAACAGGGAACCGTCCAGCAGATCTTCCAGTCGCCCACCGAGGAGTACACCCAGCGGCTGCTGGCTGCCATCCCGGTGCCGGTGCCGCGGGACACCAGCGGCCAGCGGATGATCGACGTCGCGCGTTCGTGAGGGATCCGGCCGTAGGCAGCAGCACCGGCGAGTGCGGGATCCGGCCGTCGGGAGGAGTGAACGCCAGTGATGGATTCGGCCGCAGGCTGGAGCGAACGTGACATGACGAACGCCGGGCCGGTGCCGGCCGGCCGGGGCCTCGACTGGGACCCGACGGATCACCGCGACCGGGCCGACCTGGTCGAGGCGGCCCGTCGGTTCATGTCAGCGGTCGCGTTGACCGATGTCCCACCCGACGAACTGCGTCGGGTCACGGAGCAACTGCACCAACTCACCGGCCGGCTCACCATCGCCGCCCGACCGAGGTGCCTGCGGTTTCCGCTGCCCACCGCCGGGTTCGAGGGACGGGTCCGGGGCTCGGCCGACCCCGTGCTCGGCCTGTTCAATCCGATCGCGGTCCCGCTTGTCCTGACCATCGGCGCGGACGGCACGGCACGCGGCACGGTGACGTTGGGGCCGCTGTTCGAGGGTCCGCCCGAGCTGGTGCACGGGGGCTTCAGCGCGATGCTGATGGACGGGATCATGGGAACGCTGGTGCGTGCCCTGGGGATCAACGCCATGACCGGGACGCTGACTCTGCGCTATCTGGCTCCCACACCGCTGGACCGGCCACTGGATCTGTCGGCGCGGGCAGTGTCCCGGGAGGGACGCAAGACCACCGTCGAAGGCCGGATCACCGCCGACGGCAGGCCGACAGTGCTGGGCACGGGCATCTTCGTATCACCGGCCGGCACGACCCCGGAACAACCGTCCACGGCTCGGCCCTAGAACGAACCCCTTGTTCCTCATGGCGTCGGTGACGACTGTTCCGCCCCGGTGAGCACCACCCGGCCGAAGAAGTCGGACTCCTCCAGATAGCGGTGGGCGGCCGTCGCCTCGGCCAGTGGGAAGGTCCGATCCACGATCGGCCGTTGATCCGCCGCCACCATCAGGTCCAGGCAGCCCCGCAGGTGCGCGGCGATCTCCTCGCGGCCGGGGCGACCGATGCCGTGGATGTGCCAACCCTTGGTCATCAGCCGGCCGAGGTGCAGGCTGCCCCGGGCACCGGCGGTGACTCCGCAGGTGACGATCCGACCGCCCGGCGCGAGCACCGACAGCAGCCGTTCCCAGAGTTCGCCCCCGATCGGGTCGATGATGACGTCCATCTCGGCGCCGCCCGTGGCGGCACGGATCTCGTCAACGAGGTCGGCCGAGTAGTGGTTCAGGGCTGCCCGAGCGCCGAGTGAGCAGGCGGTCTGCCGCTTCCAGTCCTGGCCGGCCGTCGCGTACACCTCGGCGCCCAGGTGCACGCCGAGTTGGAGCGCGAAGCTGCCCACGGCTCCGCCTGCGGCCACCACGAGGACGCGCTCACCGGACCGCAGCCCGGTGATGTTCGCGATCGCGTCGAACGCCGTCCGGCCTGCCGTCGGCAACGCCGCGGCCTCGGCGAACGACCATCGGGGCGGCTTGGGCAGGGTGTGCCAGTACGGTGCCAGGGCGTACTGCGCATGTGCGGCGGAGCCGAGGGCGAGCACCTCGTCACCGGCCCGGAACCCCCGGACGTTCGCCCCGACCGCCGTGACGACGCCGGCCATGTCCCGGCCGAGGGTCTGCGGCGTGGTGACCGCCATCCCGTGGGTGCCCCGACGGATGTAGTTGTCGACCCGGTCGAGACTGGCCGCGTACACCTGGATCAGCACCTCGTCCGGACCCGGTAGCGGTCTGGCCACCCGCTGATGGTGCAGCGGCTCGGTCGGACCCGACCGGCGCAGGACCGACGCGTACATCGAACCGTCACCGGAGGGCCCAGGAGCGGGGGCCCTGGTAGCTTGCGAACCGGGCATCAGGTCACCGGGAGATCCAGGGTGCACCGGGCGACCAGGTGGTCACCCAGCGAGTTGTAGCCCCGGACCGCCACCTCGACCAGCCCCGCCCCGTCCTGGAGCCGCTTGTCGCTGACGGTGCCCACCAACGTCAGGGTGTCGCCGGGGAAGTTCTGCTTCTGCAACCGGACCTGGATGGCTTTCAGCACCGTCTCGGGCCCGGCCCAGTCGGTCAGGAAGCAGTTGACCAGGCCGGTCGACCCGAGAATGTTCATGTAGACGTCGCGGGCGCCTCGACGTAGCGCGGCGTCGCGGTCCAGGTGGACGTCGTTGAAGTCGAAGGTGGCCGTGGCCAGCGCCGCGATGGAGAGTTGGGTCAGCGGTACGGGCCACGGGGCGAGGACCATGCCGGGCTCGACGTCGGCGAAGGCGATCGTGTCGACCCGCCGGGCCGGCCGAGCGGGCTGGAAGACCGGGAGCAGTTCGCCGGTACGGGTCTCGTGGGTCAGTACGTCCACCCGCATCCCGACGTGCACGGCCTGTGGCTCGACGTTGAGCAGATCGGACACGACGGTGGTGCCGTCGGCCAGTTCGACGTCGGCGACGACGAACGGTCGCTCCTCGGTCGGCTCGACGGCGTAGACGGGTTGCAGGAACGACCGCACCGTCCCGATGCCGGAGCGGGTGGGAATCGCCTTCGCGCGAGGTCGGGAGATCGGTTGCAGGCGGCCCGCGGCGCTGCTGTCGTCCGTCGGCGTCCCCTGCTGGGTCGACGGGTTCCAGCGCAGCATCCTCAGCAGCACGCGCCCCACCAGCTCGCCGGTCTCGGTGACGTACTCGCTGACCAGATCGATGAAGTGTCCCTGTCCGAGAGCGGTCTGCTTTTCCTCGGACACCGCGCCGATGTGCTGGATCTGGGACAGGTGGTCACCCGGCCGCAGCGGACGGATGTACTCGTGGTTGTTGTTGACCGCGGCGACGGAGGTGAAGCCCCGTTCCGCCAGGATCGCGGTGACGATGTCGAGCGGTTCGCCGTACCGGTGGGTCCGACGGTTCCCGGGCAGGGTCCACATGTTCAGGGTGGTCGCGGGGGCGGTGATCCCGCCGAACCGGGACTGCTGGGCCCATGCCGGGTCCTGGTAGGCCGGATTGTCGTCGCCCACCGCGTCGCACCAGATCCGGATGATCGGTTCGCTGACCGGATCCTTGGCCCGGCGTGGTTCACCCCGTTCTCCGATGACCGAGCGGAGTCTTGCCAGATACGCCAGTGAGTCCTCGGCTGGCGCCGCAGGGCTGACGGCAGGGGTGGCGGCGGCCAGGTTTCCGGGCGGGGCGACAGCCATCCGGCCCTCCTTCGGGATCGGTTCCGGGAAAACCGGATATTCGTACCAAGCTAGCGCTTGCTACGAACTTAGGGTGGACGTCTGTCGAGGTCAAGGGCTCGGGCTTCGGGTGTGCCGGATCGGGCCTCGGGGTCGACATTGCTGGCCGATTGGCCAGCTCAACTGTGTCTTGACCCACCTCGGGGCCGTTGCTACCTTGAACCAAGCGCTTGCTTGGTGACTGGCGCTGGTGACTCGGCGCACGGTCGCGTGAGTGTGACGCGCCCGAGTGGCCTGCGACGGCGAGGCGACCGGTCGGTACGCGGGGCCGGACCAAGAAGGAGGAGCAATGACGGGCAGGCCGGTCAGCGATCAACTCAGCGGAACATCGATTCTCTACGGAATCGAATCCGGTCTGGCGAGGGGGTCCGACACAACGCTCTTCTTCAACCACGAGCTTAACCCCCTGGCCGAGCTGGATCGCGAGGCCAATCAACTGGCGGACTTCTTCTCCTCGCAGGTTTCGCCGGGTGACCGGATCGGTGTGATGGCCCGCAACGGGCGCCTGGCCCTGCTGACCTGGTGGGCGGCGGCCAAGTGCGGCGCGATCGTGGTGCCCTACAACACCTCCAACGTGGGGGAGATCCTGCGGCACCAGGTGACCGACAGTGCGCCCCGCCTGCTGATCGCGCAGACCGAGTTCGCCGAGGAACTGGTGCGCTGTTCGAGCGGCGTCGCCGCCGATCTGGCCGCCGTCGTCGTCGACGGCAGCGACGCCGCCGTGTCCGGGTACTCGGGGACGACCTTCACCTTCGACACGGTGCTCGATCAGGGGGACAGTGGGTTCCGCGCTCGTCCGTCCCGGCCTCGCGACCCGAGCCATCTGATCTATACGGCGGGGACCACTGGACCGTCCAAGGCCTGCGTCGTCAGTCACAGCTACATCTGCAACATGGCCCGGGACCTCGTCGCCAACGTCGAGCGCGGGCCTGAAGAACTCCTGTGGACCCCGTTGCCGCTGTTCCACCTGGCGGCCGTCGCGCACGTCACGGCCAGTGTGCTGCTCGGCGGATCGATCAGCCTGGCCAGCCGGTTCTCGGTCAGTCGGTTCTGGGACGACATCGAGAAGAGCGACGCATCGATCGCCGCGCTGATGGGCTCCATGCTGCCCATGATCGCCCAGGCGCCCGAGACGGAGACGACTCGCCGGACCCGGGGCCAGTTGCGGGTGGTGAGCGGATCGCCGGTCTCCGCCGAGTTGGCCCGAGTGTGGCAGGAACGGTTCGGCGTGGCCCGGGTGGGCGCGGGGGCGTACGGAATGACCGAGGCCTCGCTCATCACCTCCACGCCGCCGGACCAGTACCGGGCCGGCAGCGCCGGCAAGGAGAACGACTCGTTCGAGGTGCGCATCGTCGACGAGGACGGGAACCAGGTTCCGGCGGACACCGTCGGGGAGATCGTCTGTCGGCCGAAGCGGCCGGGCGCCATGTTCGACGGTTACTGGCGTCGGCCGGAACAGACCGTGACCGTGTGGCGGGACCTCTGGTTCCACACCGGCGACCTCGGCCGCATCGACCCCGACGGGTTCCTCTACTTCGTGGACCGCAACAAGGACTACCTCCGCCGCGGCGGTGAGAACATCTCCAGCTTCGAAATGGAAGCGATCTTCGGATCCCACCCCGACATCGTCGAGGTCGCGGTCCACGCCGTGCCGTCCGAGCTGAACGAGGACGAGGTCAAGGTGACCGCGGTCCGGGTCGAGGGCAGTTCACTGACCGCGCCCGAACTGCACGAGTGGTCGGTCGGTCGGGTGCCCCGGTACGCCATGCCCCGATTCATCGAGTTCCGCACCGAGTTGCCCCGCAACCCGGTCGGCCGGGTGCTCAAGCACCGACTCCGTGCGGAGGGCATCACCGGGGACACCTGGGCCAGCGCGCCGGTAGGCCGGAAGATCCGAGTCTAGGAAGAGTGGGCAGAACCGGATGACACACTTTCGCCCCCACCCCCAAGGCCCCCTCGTCGGCGTCCGGGTGGTCGAACTGGCCGCGCTCGGCCCGGTCCCGTTCGCCGGGATGCTGTTGTCGGACATGGGTGCTGACGTGGTGCGTATCGACCGCGCGGGCCTGTCGGTGGAGCAGCGAGCCCGGGCCAGGAACAACGTGATGAACCGGGGGCGGCGCTCCGTGGCGCTGGACCTGAAGTCACCATCCGGGCAGGCTGCCGCCCATCGGATGATGGCCCAGGCCGATGTGCTGATGGAAGGCTTCCGGCCGGGCGTGGCGGAGCGGCTCGGGTTGGCTCCGCAGCAGTGCCTGGAGGCCAATCCCCGGCTGGTCTACGGCCGGATGTCGGGCTGGGGGCAGGCCGCGCCGAACCGGGGCGAGCCGGGGCACGACATCAACTTTCTCGCTGCCTCGGGGCTGCTGGACACCATCGGCACCGAGGACTCCGGTCCGGTCCCGCCCCTGATGTATCTCGGTGACTTCGCCGGTGGCGGCCTGACGTTGGCCCTCGCCATCGTCAGCGCACTGGTGGAGCGGGCCACGTCCGGGCGGGGGCAGGTGATCGACGCCTCGATCCTGGACGGCACCGCGCAACTGGGGATCGTCGTACAGGGGGCGACAGCCAGGGGAACCTGGCATCCGCAGCGGGGTACGAACGCCTTCGACACCGGTGCGCCCTACTACAACGTGTATGCCTGTCGCGACGGCCGGCACCTGGCGGTCGGAGCCGTCGAGCCGGAGTTCTACGCGAACCTTCTGCGGGTCCTGGGCTTGACGGACGTCTCGGTCGAGGGCCAGAACGACCGTTCGTCCTGGCCCGCCCTGAAGCTGCGGATCGCCGAGCTGATCCGGGGCCGTGACCTCGCCGACTGGGTGGCGGCGTTCCAGGGCGTGGAGGCATGCGTCACCCCGGTCCTGGATATCGACGAGGCGATGCGCGACCAACGGTTCCACACCTCGGACGCATACGTCGACTACGACGGCGTACGGCAGTCGGCCCCGACTCCCCGGTTCTCCCGGACGCCGAGCGGCGTGCATCGCCCGTCGCCGCTGCCCGGAGAGCACTCCGAGCAGGTGCTGCGTGAGTACGGATTCGACGCCGACGCCATCGGGCGGTTGCTCGACGACCGGATCGAGCAGTAACCGCGGCTGTCTCCCGTCCACACAATGCGGCGGCCAAAACTTCTGACTTGAAAGGAAATAACGTGCTCTTGCGGAGAAGCAAGCTAATTGCCCTATTCTGTGGCGTCGCTCTCACTGCCTCGGCCTGCACGGGCGGCGGCTCGGACAAGTCGTCCGGCTCCTCGGAGATCGACCGCGACGCGGTGTTGCGGGTGGCCTGGGCCCTGCCCATGCCCACGCTTGATCCCATGCTGCTGACCAGCGTGGCCAGCCAGGGGAACCTCTCGCCCGTCTACGACCGGCTGATCCAGGTGGACGGTAAGGACAAGCTGCTCCCGATGCTGGCCACGTCGTGGCAGTACTCGGACGACGGCGGACATCTCGAACTGAAGCTTCGTTCCGACGTCAAGTTCCACGACGGTACGACCTTCGACGCCGCGGCGGTGAAGGCCAACATCGAGCGCGGCAAGACCCACCCGAAGAGCACGGTGAAGGGGTCGCTGAAGTCGATCACCTCGGTCGAGGTGATCGACCCCACCACGGCCAGGGTGCACCTGGTCAAGGGACAGGGTGCCGAGCTGCCCAGCCTGTTCAGCTCGAACGCGGGAATGATGATCAGCCCGAAGGCACTGGCGGACCCGTCCCGTGACCTGACGAACAATCCGGGGGATGCGGGCTCCGGCCCGTACGTGATCACCGCCTTCGTGCCCCAGGAAAAGATCACCATGAAGCGGGCGCCGAGCTACTGGGACCCCGAGGTGGGCAAGCTGGCCGGCCTGGAGATCTCGCGGGTCGCGAACAACACCACGCGGTTGAACGGCGTCGCGGCGGGCGAGTTGGACATCACCGGGGTCAGCGCGCCGAACGACCTGACGCGGGCCACCGACCTGGCCGGGCGCGGCACGTTCAAACTCGACAAGGTGCAGTTCCGCAACGTGATGAGCCTCTTCCTCGACGCGAAGAAGGAAAACCTGGCCGACCTCAAGGTGCGGCAGGCGATCGCCCACGCCATCGATCCGGAAAAGATCTCGGCACTCTTCTCCGGCACCTGCACCCCGTACCGGCAGTTCTACCCCGAGGACTCCTGGCCGGCGCTGAAGAGTTACCAGTACCCGTACGCGCCGGACCTGGCAAAGGCCAAGCAGTTGATCTCCGAGGCGGGCGGCGCGAAATTCGAGTTGACCTTCTCCGCGCAGACGAACACCGAGCAGCCGGCGAACGTGATCCAGGCGGCGCTGAAGGACGCGGGAGCGGACGTCAAGCTCGTCCCGGTGCCCAACAGCGAGCACGACGCCCGTTACCAGGCAGGCGACTTCGACTCGATGGTGTCGAACGGGTTCAACCCGAAGATCGATCCGGCCGAGACGATGGCGACGTACTTCCTCGGCAGCTACCGGATCGCCGCGGACCCGGCGGCCGTGAAGCCCCTCGCCGACCAGGCGGCCAACCCGACGCTGCCCGAGGCAGAGCGGGCCAAGATCTACCAGCAGATCTGGGAGAAGGTGCTCCAGGAGGCGTGGTTCGTCCCGATCTGCCGGCAGACGCATGCCATCATCTCCAACCCCAAGGTGATCAACGCGGAGGCCCTTCCGTGGGCCAACCTCGGCTACATGGACCTGCGGTCCGTGGCCATGGTGAAGTGAGCAAGTCTGATCGTTAGCGGGAGCGGACACCGCGTCGCGCGACGGCCGCCTTCGGTGGGTCACCCCGATCCGGGAACATCAGGACCTGGGTGGTGCAACCCCCGAAGGCGGCCGTTTCGCGTGGGTTGAGCTCCCCGGTGCCGAGGGGCCATCCATGCGTACGGGCAGCTCGGTCGGCGTGGCACCCGGCCGGCTGGCCGGATGGGGGCGGGTACCAACCCGGCCGGCGTGCATGTCGTATGCCGTGGCCGCTCCATGGAAGCGGGGGAAACTCACCCCGAACCGGGTCGGCACCCGGGCTTCCCGCTGTCCGGGGCGGTTCGGGCCTGGGCGGGATCAACCGAGCCGGGCCCGACCCGGCCCGGTGCGGAAGGTCGAGGCCAGGCCCGCGACCGCGGTGACCCCGCCGAATATCGCGAATGTCCAGCCCGGGTTCGTCGCCTGACTCAGCACGCCCATGGCCAGTCCACCGAACGGCAGTAGACCGCCCCAGCAGAGGATGTAGAGACTCATCACCCGGCCACGCTGCGTGTCGTCGATCACCTGCTGGAGCAACGAGCTGATCGAGGTCATGATCGAGAGAGTGAGGCCGCCGGCGGCGATGATGAGCAGGGCTACCAGTGGCGCCGACGTGGTCATCCCGACCAGGGCCACCACGATTCCGAGAGCTGTCAACTGTTTCGCGGCGGCGGGCAGGGACATCCGGCCTCGGCGGCGCGCGACACTGAAAATTCCGAAGAGCGAGCCAATGCCGCCGAGCGTGGCCAGGACCAGAAAGGCGGTGTTTCCGTCATCGGATATGCGGGCCCCGATGACAGGCAGTTGAGCCTGGTAGGACGACCCGAAGATCGAGGTGATTGCCGTGATCGCCAGGGCCGTCGCAGCCGGCGGCCGTTGCCGGACATGGGCAATCCCCGCGAGTACCTGTCGGTGCATCCTGGCCCGGACGGGTGGGAACGCCGGCCGGGGCGGTGCCGGCAGTCGCCACGCGAGCAGCACGGCTGCGATGGCCGCCAGGCAGCAGACCGTGAAGGCCAGCGTCGAGCCGGCGAGCATGAGCAACGGGCCAGCCACGGCCGGACCGAGGATGCGGGCGAGATTGAGACCGGCGGCCTGCAGGGGGATCGCACTGGCCAGATCGGCGGTTGCCACCGTACCCGCGATGAGGGCCTGGTTGGTCGGCGAGACGACGGTGACCACACAACCGGCCAGGAAACCCAGTGCGGTGACCATGATGGTCGGCATCGCGTCGAGCCCGGCCAGCAGGATGCAGAGGCTGTCGAGCACCACCGCGCAACAGAGCACGGCGAGCAGCAGGCGTCGGCGGTCCCGCGTGTCGGCCAGCACCCCGGCCGGCAGGGAGAACAGCAGGAATGGCGCTGTCGTGAAGAAGTAGAGGATGCCCAGCAGCAACGCGTTGTTGTTCGTGCGGTTGGCGACCTCCCATTGGAAGGCGACGACCGCCAACCAGTGGGCCAGCTGAATCAGTAGCGCCGATGTCCACAGGAGCCGGAAAGGCCGGTGGCGCAGCGTGCGGAACATGTCCATCCGCCCACCTCCGCTCAACTGGGTGCTTCAGGCAATTTGGCGAGCGAAGGCTACCAAGCGCTTGCTTGAACTGGCCATGCCAGGGCTGCCCCGGAGGGATGGATCACGTTGCCGGCGGAACATGGTGGGTCAGACGGTGTATCCGCCGTCGACGTCGAGTTGTTGGCCGGTGATGAACCGGGCCCGGTCGCTGGAGAGGAAGCAGACCGCCTCCGCTATGTCCTCGGCGGTGCCGAAGGTGCGCAGCGGGATGTTCGTCCGGGCGACGTCGAGGGCGCGTTCGTCGAGGTCGCCGGAGGCGATCAGCCGAGCTGCCATGCCGTCGGTGAGCATGCCCGGTCCGACGCAGTTGGCGCGTACGCCGTACCGGCCCTCTTCGGCGGCGACGCCCCGGACCAGCGCTTCGACGGCGCCCTTGGGGCCGGTGGACAGGCCGTCGCGGGCCGGGAAGCGGCGAGTGCCGGCCGTGGTGACCGCGATCAGGCTGCCCCGGCTCCGGCGTAGCAACGGTAGGGCGGCCCGCATCAGGTGGAAGAAGCCGAGCGTGTCCTGTTCGAGTTGACTGCGGAAGGCGGCCGGGGTGATCCGGCTCAGGTGGACCATGGGCACGTGCGGTCCGGCGGCATAGATGACGGTGTGCAGGCCGCCGAAGCGTTCGGCGGCTTCTCCGAGCACCGTCGTGCTGGCCTCGGCGTCGGCCAGGTCGAGTTGCCAGGTGGCGGCGTGTTCGACCGAGGTGGCCAGGGAGTCGGCCGCCTCGGCGTTGCGATGGTAGGTCAGGGCCAGCGCGCTGCCTCGGGCGGCGAGCATTCGGGCGATGGCGCTACCGAGGCCGCCGGTTGCGCCGGCGACCAGTGCGGCGCCCGGCCGACCGGAAAAGTCGTCGATCATGGCCGCTAGCCTACCAAGCAAGCGTTTGGTAGGCTAGCGGCCATGGGTGTCACGTGGCGCGAGTGGTGATCCGGCCGGATCCGACGCGTCCGGCCAGGGCCGAAGCGACTGTGACCCGCCAGGGCGGGAAATCCTAGGAGAGTGATCATGGGCAGGACAGATGCGGGCCGGGTGGTCGTGGTGACCGGAGCCGGGCAGGGACTCGGCCGGGCCCACGCGTTGGCGTTCGCGGCAGTCGGTGCCCGGGTGGTGGTCAACGACGTGGGGGCCGGAGCGGCCGAGGTGGTCGGTGAGATCCAGCGGGCGGGCGGCACGGCGATCGCCAGCGTCGGCGACGTGGCTGACTGGGGCTATGCCGAGCAGTTGGTCGGTCTGGCCGTCGAGGAGTTCGGTCAGCTCGACGCCTTGGTCAACAACGCCGGCCTGGTCCGGGACCGGATGCTGGTGAACCTTTCCGAGGCGGAGTGGGACCTTGTGCTCCGGGTCGACCTGAAGGGGCACTTCGCGCCGCTGCGGCATGCCGCAGCGTACTGGCGGGACCGGGCCAAGGCCGGCGCGCCGGTTGCCGCCCGCGTGGTCAACACCAGCTCCGGGGCGGGGCTGATGGGCAGTGTCGGGCAGAGCAACTACGCGGCGGCCAAGGCCGGCGTGGCGGCACTCACCCAGGTCGCGGCGGCGGAGCTGGCCCGCTACGGGATCACCGTCAACGCGATTGCGCCGGCGGCACGTACCGCGATGACCGCCGCCGTCTTCGCCGACACGATGCGCGCGCCCGAGGACGGCTTCGACCAGATGGCCGCCGAGAACGTCTCCCCGCTGGTGGTCTGGCTGGCCAGCGCCGACGCCGGTGACGTCACCGGTCGGGTCTTCGAGGTGGCCGGCGGCGAGGTCAGCGTCGCCGACGGCTGGCAGCACGGCGAGCCGGTCAACGCCGGCCGTCGCTGGCAGCCCGAGGAACTGGGACCGGTGGTCCGTGACCTGATCGCCCGGGGGCCGGTCCCCGCACCGGTCTACGGAGCCTGAGATGCCCGCTGTCACGGGACTGCCCGACGCCGACTTCCGGGCCATCGTGCGGGACTGGCTCGCCATCCACCTGACCGGCGAGTTCGCCGCGTTGGCCGGCACCGGCGGTCCCGGCCGCGAACACGAGAACATCCCACTGCGAACGGCGTGGGAGCGCGAGCTGGGCGACGCCGGCTGGATCGGGCTGGGCTGGCCACAGGCGAACGGCGGTGGCGGAGCCAGCATCGCCCAGCAGGTGATCTTCTTCGAGGAGTACGCCCGGGCCGGTGGCCCCGGCCGGCTCAGTCACATCGGGGAGTACCTGCTGGCACCGACCCTGATCGCGTTCGGAACCGAGGAACAGCGCCGTCGTTTCCTACCGTCCATCGCCGCCGCCACCGAGTTCTGGTGCCAGGGTTATTCCGAGCCGAACGCCGGTTCCGACCTGGCCGCCGTGCAGACCCGGGCGGTCCGCGACGGCGACGTCTGGCGGATCACCGGCCAGAAGGTGTGGACCTCCTTGGCGCACATCGCCGATTGGTGCTTCGTGCTGGCCCGCACCGATCCGCGGGCGCCCAAACACCGGGGCCTGTCCTACCTGCTGGTGCCGATGGACCAGCCGGGCGTGCAGGTGCGCCCGATCACCCAGCTCACCGGCAGCTCCGAGTTCAACGAGGTGTTCTTCGACGACGCGGTCACCGCAGCGGAGAACATCGTCGGCCAGCCCGGTGACGGGTGGCGGGTGGCCACCGGCACACTGGCCTTCGAGCGGGGCGTGGCCACGCTCGGCCAGCAGCTCGGCTTCGCCCGGGAACTGGACGACGTGATCGGGACCGCCCGGGCCGGCGGCGTCCACGACGACCCCGTCTGGCGGGACCGGATCACCGACGCGTGGATCGGGCTGCAGGTGCTGCGGCACCACGCGCTGCGCACCCTGGGCACCCCCGAGGGCGACCTGCCGGGGGTCGAGGCGTCGGTCGCCAAGCTGCTCTGGGCGCCCTGGCACCAGCAACTGGGCGAACTGGCCATGGCGGTCGCCGGACCGGCGGCGACGCTGACCGGCGACGACCTCTCCGACATTCAGCGCCTGTTTCTCTTCACTCGGGCCGACACCATCTATGGCGGCTCCAACGAGATCCAGCGCAACATCATCGCGGACCGGCTGCTCGGCCGGGTGCCGCGCGGCTAGGGGGTACGGGTGGAGTTCGGTCTCACCGCCGAGCAGGCGGAACTACGCGACACGGTCCGGAGCTTCCTGAGCCGGCATGCCACCTCCGCGCGGGTCCGCGCGGCCGAGGGCTTCGACGCCGGGTTGTGGCAACGGCTGACCGGTGAACTGGGCGTCGCGGCGCTGGCCATCGGTGAGGAGCACGGCGGTTTCGGCGCCTCCGAGGTGGAGGTGGGGCTCGTCCTGGAGGAGGCGGGGCGGGTGCTGCTTCCGGCGCCGTACCTCGCCACGGTCACCGCAGCGGCGGCCGTCGACGGGGAACTGGCCGCCGACCTGCTGGCCGGGATCGCCGACGGCAGCACCATCGCCACCCTGGCGCTGGCCGAGCCGGGCGTGGGCTGGACGCCGGAGAACTGGGCCTGCACCGCCCGCCGGTCCGGCGACGGCTACCTGCTGGACGGCGTCAAGGAACATGTCCTGGACGGGCAGGTCGCCGACGTGGCCGTCGTCGCGGCGGTGTGCGACGCGGAACCGGGCCTGTACGCGGTGCGGACAAGCGACGCCCGGCGTACCGGGTACGCCACCCTGGATCCGACCCGTCGCCAGGCCCGACTGGAGTTCACCGCGACGCCCGCCACCCTGGTCGGCCGGCGGGGCGTGGCTCATGCCCTGGACCTGCTGTGGGCGGCACTCGCGGTCGAGTCGGTCGGGGTGGCGCGGGCCAGCCTGGAGCTGACCATCGACTACCTCAAGACGCGTGAGCAGTTCGGCGTACCGCTGGCACACTTCCAGGCGTTGCGGCACCGGATCGCCGATCTGGCCGTGGCGGTCGAGGCGGCCACCTCCAGCGCCTGGTACGCGCTGCGCGTGGCCGGTACAGCGGAGTTCGCCGTGGCCGCCCCGGTGGCCAAGCTGGTCGCCACCAGGGCCGCCTACGCGGTGACGGCGGAGAGCATCCAACTGCATGGCGGGATCGGCTTCACCTGGGAACACGACGCGCACCTCTACCTCAAGCGGGCCACCGCGAACCAGTTGCTGCTCGGTGACGAGGTGGCCCTGCGCCGGCTGATCGCCACCCGGGCCGGTCTCTAGGCGCTGCGGGCGCTCGCGGTGAGCCGGCATCGCTATGGGCGTGGGGTCGGGCGGGCGGTGTCGGCGTAGGCGGGCCGCTGGCCGCCACCGTCGACCACCAGGTTGGCGCCGGTGACGTAGCCGGCCAGTGGCGAGGTGAGAAGCAGGCACGCGTCAGCGATGTCGTCCGGGGTCGCCATCCGGCCGAGCGGGACGGTGGCGGCTACGGCGGCCAGGGCTTCCTCGTCGCCGTAGTGGTCAGCGGTCTCCTCGGTGCGCACCATGCCGACGGTGATGCAGTTGACGCGTACCACAGGGGCCCACTCCACGGCCAGAGCCTGGGTCAGCACCGCCAGGCCGGCTTTGGTGGCGGCGTAGACGGCGGTGCCCGGGGCCGGGCGGATGGCGGCGACGCTGCCGATGTTGAGGATGAGGCCGCCGGTCTCCTGCTGTTGCATGATCGCGTTCGCCGCCTGCGCGACGAAGAACGGGGCGAGCAGGTTGAGCCGGACCACCGAGGTCGCCAGGTTGGGGGAGGTGGTCGCGGCGGGCACGGAGGGGGAGCCGCCCGCGTTGTTCACCACGATGTCCAGCCGGCCGAAGCGGCGGACCGCCTCGTCGACCAGCCGGCCGGCCTGCGCCGGGTCGCGTACGTCGGCGGCGGTGAACTCGATCCCGTCCGGCAGGTCTGCGGGCTCGGACCGTCCGCAGACCAGCACCGAGGCGCCAGCGGACCGTAGTCGGGCGGCGATCGTGCGTCCGATGCCCCGGGTGCCGCCGGTCACCACCGCCACCTGTCCGGTCAACGGGGTGGCCGACCGGGCCGGCGCGGTCGCCGACCGATTCAGGTCAGAGTCGCTCGATGATGGTGACATTGGCCGTCCCTCCGCCCTCGCACATGGTCTGGAGCCCGTACCGGCCACCGGTGCGCTCCAGCTCGTTGAGCAGTGTGGTCATCAACCGGACGCCGGTCGCGCCCAGTGGGTGGCCGAGCGCGATCGCTCCGCCGTTGACGTTGACCCGGTCCAGGTCGAAGCCGGTCTCCTGCTGCCAGGCGAGCACGACCGGGGCGAACGCCTCGTTGATCTCCACCAGGTCGATGTCCTCGACGCGTAGGCCGGCGCGGTTCAGGGCGTACCCGGTGGCCGGGATCGGCCCGGTGAGCATGTAGACCGGATCGGCGGCGCGGACGCTGAGGTGGTGGATGCGAGCGCGGGGGCGCAGGCCGTGGGCGGCGACCGCGCGCGGCGAGGCGACCAGCAGCGCCGCGGCGGCGTCGGAGATCTGGCTGGCGAGCGCGGCGGTGACCCGGCCCGCCTCGGTCAGCGGCTCCAGGCCGGCCATCTTCGCCAGCGACGTGTCTCGGCGCGGGCACTCGTCGATCTCGACCCCGTCCAGCGGGGCGATCTCGCGGGCGAAGCGTCCCGAGTCGATGGCGGTGATGGCACGCCGGTGGCTCTCCAGCGCGAACTCCTCCATCTCGGCCCGGCTGATGTTCCACCTGGCGGCGATCAGCTCGGCCGCCCGGAACTGGGAGATATCCTGGTCGCCGTAGCGCTCGCGCCAGCCGGCCGAGCCGGAGAACGGGTCGGTGAAGCCGAGCGGTACGCCAGCGGTCATCGCCGAGGAGATCGGCACCCTGCTCATGTTCTGTACGCCGCCGGCCACGACCAGGTCGGCGGTGCCGGAGAGGACGGCCTGGGCGGCGAAGTGCACCGCCTGCTGCGAGGAGCCGCACTGCCGGTCCACGGTGACACCGGGCACCTCCTCGGGAAGCCCGGCGGCCAGCCAGGAGGTGCGGGCGATGTTGCCGGCCTGCGGGCCGATCGCATCGACGCAGCCGAAGATCACGTCGTCGACGGCGGCCGGGTCGATGCCGGTCCGGTCGACGAGGGCACGCAGAACGTGGGCCCCGAGGTCGGCCGGGTGGACCCCGGAGAGTCCGCCGTTGCGCCTGGTGACCGGGGTCCGAACGGCGTCAACAAGGTATGCCTCTGTGTCCGTCACGCCTCGGACCTTACCAACCAAGCGCTCGGTTGGTAACCTGCGACGGTGCTGACGGACGTGACCGACCCAACAACTGCCAGGACGATCCCCGACCTCGTACGCCGATGTGCGTACGCCTATCCGGACCGCGACGCCGTGGTCGACGGCGCGGTGCGACTCGGTTTCCCACAGCTCGCCGACGAGGTGGAACGGTTCGCCCGCGGGCTGATCGGCCGGGGCGTGACGCTCGGGGACCGGGTGGCGATCTGGGCGCCGAACGGCTGGCGCTGGGTGGTGGCCGCGCTCGGCGCGGTCAGCGCCGGAGCGGTGCTGGTGCCGCTCAACACGCGTTTCAAGGGGGCCGAGGCCGCGTACATCCTGGGCCGGACCCGGGCCCGGCTGCTGATCACCGACGACGGCTTCCTCGGCAACCACTACGTGGCGATGCTCGACGGCCAGGAGCTGCCGCACCTGTCGACGGTGGTGGTGATGGCGGGTGACCCGCCCCGATCTGTCACCGGCCGGTCCGTGCTGGGCTGGGACGACCTGCTGGCCGGCGGTGCGGCGGTCCCGGTGGCCGAGGCGCGGCGGCGGGCGGCGGCGGTCGCCCCGGACGACCTCTGCGACATCTTCTTCACCTCGGGCACGACCGGGCAGCCCAAGGGGGTGCTGCTCGCCCACGGACAGACCATCCAGCTCTATGTCTCGTGGTCCGAGCGGGCCACGCTGCGTCCCGGTGACCGCTGTCTGCTGGTCAACCCGTTCTTCCACACGTTCGGCTACAAGGCCGGGATGATCGCCTGCCTGTTGCGTGGTGCGGCGATCATCCCGCAGCCGGTGCTCGATGTGGCGGTCACCCTGGACCTTGTCGAGCGGGAACGGATCACCGTGCTGCCTGGTCCGCCGACGTTGTACACCTCGATCCTCGATCATCCGGAGCGCGCCGGGCGAGACCTGTCCAGCCTCCGGGTCGCGATCACCGGCGCGACCACGGTCCCGGTGGCGCTGATCGAGCGCCTGCGCACCGAGCTGGCCATGCCGACGGTGTTGACCGCCTACGGGCTGACCGAGTCGGGCGGCACCGCCACCATGTGCCGGCCGGACGACACCCCGGTCACCGTCGCCACCACCTGTGGCGCGCCTGTGCCCGACGTGGACGTACGGGTGGTGGGGCCGGACGGCGCGTCGCTGCCGGCCGGCGAGCCGGGTGAGGTGCTGATTCGGGGCTACAACGTGACCCGGGGCTACTTCGAGGACGAGGCGGCCACCCTGGAGGCGATCGACCCGGACGGTTGGCTGCGTACCGGCGATGTCGGGATTCTCGACGAGCGGGGCTACCTGCGGATCACCGACCGGATCAAGGACATGTTCATCGTGGGCGGGTTCAACGCCTATCCCGCCGAGATCGAACAGGCGCTGGCCCGGCATCCGGAGGTGGCCGAGGCGGCCGTTGTCGGGGTGCCGGACGACCGCCTCGGTGAAGTGGGCCGGGCCTTCGTGGTGCCGCGTCCCGGCAGTGACCTCGATGCGGCGAAGGTCATCGCCTTCTGTCGGGCGAACCTGGCCAACTACAAGGTGCCCCGGTCGGTGATCGTCGTCGAGGCCCTGCCGCGAAACGCCAGCGGCAAGGTGGTCAAGTCCTCCCTCCGGGAGGCGATGTGAGTCGGGCGCCACTGTCGGCGAGGGCGCGGGCGGCATTGCAAAATCGACCAAGCGCTTGTTAGGTTAGCGGTGTGGAGCTGGTTCCTGTGGCCGGCGAAACCGTCGCGGTGGGCGCCGACGCCAGCCGGGTCGCTCCCCGATCGCCCGCAACCCGACGTGCCGTACCGGAGCGCTGGGTGATCCCGCCGGTCCGGCTCTCTTCCCGCTCTCCCCGCTCGCCGGCATCCCAACGGCGGGCTGCTGCCGGTGGACGGCGGCTGGACGGTCACTCAACAAAGGGGACAAACTATGCCAGAAGCCGTAATTGTGGCAGCCGCGCGTTCGCCGATCGGCCGTGCCTTCAAGGGCTCGCTGACCGAGCTGCGCGGCGACGATCTTGCTGCCGCCATCGTGCGTGCCGCACTGTCGCAGGTGCCCGCGTTCGACCCGCACGACCTCGATGACGTGTTGCTCGGGTGCGCGCAGCCAGCCGGTGAGCAGGGCTACAACCTCGGCCGGATGGTCGCGTTGCAACTCGGCCTCGACGACGTACCGGGCACGGTGGTGCAGCGATACTGCGCGTCCTCGGTGCAGACGACCCGGATGGCCTTCCACGCCATCAAGGCGGGCGAGGGGCACGCCTTCCTCTCCGCCGGTGTCGAGGCCGTCTCCCGGTACGACCGGGGCAAGTCGGACGGTCTGCCGGGCACCCACAATGCCCGGTACGCCGCCGCCGAGGAACGCACCGTCCGGCGGGCCGAGGCCGGGGCCGAGGTGTGGCGCGACCCGCGCGAGGACGGTGCGGAGCCGGATGTCTACATTGCCATGGGCCAGACCGCGGAGAACGTCGCGCAGCGGTACGGCGTCACCCGCCGGGAACAGGACGAGTTCGCCGTACGGAGCCAGAACCTGGCCGAGCAGGCAGCCGTCGCCGGGTTCTGGGCCATCGACATCACCCCGGTCACGCTGCCCGACGGCACCGTGGTCAACCACGACGACGGCCCCCGGGCCGGGGTGACCCTGGACAGGGTCAGCACCCTGAGCCCGGTGTTCCGTCCGGACGGGACGGTGACCGCAGCCAACTGCTGCCCGCTCAACGACGGCGCCGCCGCGCTGGTGGTGATGAGCGACGTACGGGCTCGGGAACTGGGCCTGACCCCGCTCGCCCGGATCGTGTCCACCGGTGTGTCGGCGCTCAGTCCGGAGATCATGGGGCTCGGCCCGGTGGAGGCCAGCCGGCGGGCGCTCGCCAACGCCGGGATGTCCGTTGCCGACATGGACCTGGTGGAGATCAACGAGGCGTTCGCGGCCCAGGTGATCCCGTCCTGTCGGATGCTCGGCATCGACCCGGACCGGGTCAACGTCCACGGTGGAGCGATCGCGCTCGGACACCCGTTCGGGATGACCGGCGCCCGGATCACCACCACCCTGATCAACTCGCTGCGGTTCCGGGACAAGCAGTTCGGCCTGGAGACCATGTGCACCGCCGGCGGGCAGGGAATGGCGCTGGTCGTCGAGCGACTGTCCTGACAGGTGTCGACGTGCCCGCGCCGCCCGGCGCCGACTGCCCGGCCGGTAAGGCCGCTGGGTTGCCGACGCCGGGCAGCGGTTCCATGCGGGAACACGTTGTCCGGCTCGCCCGCTGCCTCATGCGCCGGGAACGGGCCGGTCAGGCCCGGGTGGTGGTGAGCCCGTCCAGGAACAGTGAGGTGCAGTCCTCGGCCAGGCTGGCGATGGGGTAGTCCTTGCTGGGCTTGAACCAGCGCACCGACAGCCACACGGCGTCCCGGATGAGCCGGTAGAGGATCTTCGGGTCGAGATCGGCCCGGAAGGCGCCCTCGGCGATGCCTGCCTCGATGACCTGTAGCCAGCTGTTCTGCACCTGCTTGCCGGCGGACTTCAGATAGCTGAACCGGTCGAGTTGAAGCAGGTAGTTGACGTCATTCTGGTAGATCTCGGTGGCGTGCGGGTGGGCCTCGACCACTTCCAGGGAGGCCGCGACCAGGTCGTGCAGCTTGTCACGGGGATTGGTCTCCAGCTTCAGCACATCCTCGTAACGGGTCCGGAGGTCCTCCAGATAGGACGAGATGATCTCGTCGACCATCGCTTCCTTCGAATCGAAATGGTGGTAGAGGCTGCCGGAGAGGATGCCGACCTCGTCGGCGATCTGGCGGACGGTGGTCGCGGCCACGCCCTTCTGGGCGAACAGGGAGGCGGCGCTGCCGAGGATCGCCTCGCGCCGGTCTACAGACTCTCGCGCCATGTTTTTCTCGCAGACAGCTCGACGGAATAGAGGGTATCGCTCGTTGGGGACTACGAGAGGTGCCCCGACTCAACGGCCCCCGGAGTGTACCGACGCCCGTTGTGGTGTACCGCTCGCCGCCGAGTGTAGCGCAACCAACCAAGCGCTTGCTATGTTGGCGCCAACCGGATCACCGGAGTCGAGACGCGCGGATGCTGGTCGATCCGACGGGCCCATCCGACGGTGAGTGGCCAGGCAGTACCAATGGCAAGAAGGTGGCGATGGCGAACAAGCGAATGACCGAGGACGAGGTCGTGGCGGAGCTGCGCTCCGGGATGACCGTCGGTATCGGAGGTTGGGGATCGCGGCGTAAGCCGATGTCTCTGGTTCGGGCGATTCTGCGCTCCGACCTCACCGATCTGACCATCGTCGGTTATGGCGGTCCAGACGTCGGCCTGCTGCTCGCGGCAGGCAAGGTGCGCCGGCTGATCTACGGCTTCGTCTCGCTCGACTCGATCCCGCTGGAGCCGCACTTCCGGGCCGCCCGGCAGGCCGGCACCGTCGAGGTCACCGAGTACGACGAGGGCATGCTCCAGTTGGGTCTGTACGCGGCGGCCTCCCGGCTGCCCTTCCTGCCCACCAGGGCCGGGCTCGGCTCCGACGTGCTCCGGGTCAACCCCGACCTGCGGACCGTTGTGTCCCCGTACGAGGGCGCCGAGGAGTTGGTGGCCGTACCGGCGTTGCGGTTGGACGCCGCGCTGGTGCACCTGAACCGGGCTGACATGCACGGCAACGCCCAGTTCCTCGGCCCCGATCCGTACTTCGACGACCTCTTCTGCCAGGCCGCGGACCGGGCCTACGTCTCCTGTGAGCGGATCGTGGCCACCGAGGAGTTGACCGCCACCGCCTCCGTGCACACCCTGCGGGTCCAGCGCTGGATGGTGCGGGGCGTCGTCGAGGCGCCCAACGGGGCGCACTTCACCTCCTGCGACCCGGACTACGGGCGGGACGAGAAGTTCCAGCGGGAGTACGCGACAGCGGCCGCCGATCCGGCTGCCTGGGTTGAGTTCCGGGCGCGCTACCTGGACACGGACGAGGCCGGCTACCAGGCGGCGGTGCGGAACCGGCAGACAGCGCAGACATCCGGGGCTCCGGCGGTCGCCAGCGGCAGGGGAGAGGGCAAGTGAGCGACGTGGGCAGCGGCGGTGCGGCGGTGCGGAGCGCGACCAGGGCGGAGGTCTGTGTCGTCGCCTGCGCCGAGGCGTGGCGCGGGGACGGCGAGATCCTGGCCAGTCCGATCGGGCTGATCCCGATGATCGGCGCTCGGCTGGCCCGTGCGACGTTCGAGCCGGACCTGCTCCTCTCCGACGGGGAGGCGTACCTGACCCGGGGCACCTGGGCGATCGGCGAGGCTCCGCCGGTGATCGAGGGCTGGATCCCGTTCCGGAGCATCTTCGATGTGATCTACGGCGGCCGGCGGCACGTGATGATGGGGCCGAGCCAGATCGACCGCTACGGCAACACCAACATCTCCGCCATCGGCGACTTCGACCGGCCCAAGGTGCAACTGCTCGGGGTCCGGGGGGCGCCGGGCAACACCGTGCACCACCCCACCAGCTACTGGGTGTCTCGGCACAGCGCTCGGATCTTCACCGCCACCGTCGACATGGTCAGCGGAGTCGGCTACGACCGGGCCGCCGCTGCCGGCGACGTGGTGACCCGCTTCCATGAACTGCGCCGGGTGGTCAGCAACCTCGGCGTCTTCGACTTCGCCACCCCGGACCACCGGATGCGACTGGTCTCGGCGCACCCCGGCGTCACCGTGCCCGAGGTGCTGGCCGCCACCGGGTTCGAGCTGGTCGTACCCGAGGACGTGCCGGAAACCAGGTTGCCGACGGCCGAGGAACTGCGTCTGATCCGTGAGGTCATCGACCCCCGGGACGCCCGATCGAAGGAAGTCCGTTGACGGCGGCGCTGCACACGCGGATCTGCGACCTCTTCGGAGTGCGCTACCCCGTCGTGCAGACCGGCATGGGCTGGGTCTCCGGAGCGCGGCTGACCTCGGCCACCGCCAACGCCGGCGGGCTGGGCATCCTGGCCAGCGCCACGATGAGTCTCGCCGAGCTGGAGTCGGCGATCCGTGAGACGAAGGAGCTGACCGGGGCGCCGTTCGGGGTGAACCTGCGCGCCGACGCCCCGGACGTCCTGGACCGGGTCGCGCTGCTGATCCGCGAGCGGGTGAAGGTGGCCTCCTTCGCGCTCGCGCCCAAGCCCGACCTGATCGCCCGGCTCAAGGACGCCGGTGTGGTGGTGGTGCCCTCGGTGGGCGCCCGCCGGCACGCGGAGAAGGTCGCCGGCTGGGGCGCGGACGCGGTGGTCGTACAGGGCGGTGAAGGCGGTGGTCACACCGGCCCGGTGCCGACGACCCTGCTGCTGCCGCAGGTGGTCGACGCGGTGGACATCCCGGTCATCGCGGCCGGCGGCTTCTTCGACGGTCGCGGTCTGGTGGCGGCGCTCGCCTACGGTGCTGCCGGGGTTGCGATGGGCACCCGCTTCCTGCTGACCAGCGACAGCGACGTGCCGGATGCGGTCAAGCAGCTCTACCTGGGTGCCTCGGTGACCGACACGGTGGTCACCGACGCGCTGGACGGCGTACCACAGCGCCTGCTGCGTACCCCGTTCGTGGACGGGTTGGCCGACGCGGGCCGGGCCCGGCGGCTGGGCCGGGCGCTGCGCAGCGCGATCGCCTTCCAGAAGCTGACCGGCACGCCGTGGCGGGACATGGTTCGGGAGGGGCTGGCCATGCGCGGCTCGCACGGTCTGGCGCTGAGCCAGGTCCTGCTGGCGGCGAACACCCCGATGCTGCTCAAGGCTGCGATGGTCGACGGTCGACCGGAGCTCGGCGTGATGTCCACCGGTCAGGTCAGCGGCCTGATCGACGACCTGCCGAGCTGCGCCGAGCTGATCGACCGGATCATGGACCAGGCTAGGACGGTGCTGGTGACGTTCGGCGCGGACGCCGATGCCGGCGTATGAGATCGAGGGGTTCGTCCCGGTGGCCGACCCGACCGCCCACGCCACTGTTTGCCCGGATCAGCCTGGGCGTCTGCCCGGACCAGCCGGGACGTGACCGTTAAGGAGTACCAGTGTCCGCACCCACCAGTCATCAACTGCTCGCCGGCCGCACCGTGCTGGTGACTGCCGCCGCCGGCACCGGCATCGGCTACGCGACCGCCGAACGGTGCGCCCAGGAGGGCGCCCGGGTGGCGATCAGCGACCGGCACGAGCGCCGGCTCGCCGAGGCCGCCGAACGGCTGGCCGAGGTGATGGGCAGCGAGCCGGTCTCGGTTGTCTGCGACGTCACCGACGAGACGCAGGTACAGCGGATGTTCGACACGGTGATCGACCGTTACGGGCACCTCGACGTCCTGGTCAACAACGCCGGACTGGGCGGCACCGCCGAAGTGGTCGACATGACCGACGAGCAGTGGCACAGCGTCCTGGACGTCACCCTGACCGGCACGTTCCGCTGCACCCGGGCCGCGCTGCGGCACATGATGCCCCGGCGGACGGGCGCCATCGTGAACAACTCCTCGGTCATCGGCTGGCGCGCCCAGGAGGGTCAGGCGCACTACGCGGCGGCCAAGGCCGGCGTGATGGCGCTGACCCGCGCCTCCGCGCTGGAGGCAGCCAAGGCCGGGGTACGGGTCAACGCGGTCGCCCCGTCCCTGGCGATGCACCCGCACCTGTCCAAGGTCACCACCGAGGAGCTGTTGGCCGAGCTGACCGGCCGGGAGGCGTTCGGTCGGGCGGCCGAACCGTGGGAGGTCGCCAACGTCATCGTCTTCCTGGCCAGTGACTACGCCTCCTATCTGGTCGGCGAGGTCATCTCGGTCAGTAGCCAGCACCCCTGAGGTACCCAGCACCCCGAGACGGGAGAGCCTGATGGTAGATGTCGCGGCGAAGGGCCGTACCGGAACCGAGTTCGGCATGGAGATCGAGCGCGGGAAGATCCGCGAGTTCGCGGCGGCGATCGGCTCGGTCAATCCGGCCTACCTGGCGGACCCGGCGCCGGTCAGCCCGGCCACCTTCCTCACCACGATGGTCTTCTGGCAGTCCGAGGACGCCGACCCCTGGCGGGAGGTGCGGATGGACCCCACCCGGGGACTGCACGCCGAGCAGGAGTTCATCTTCCACGGTCCGCCGCCCCGGGCCGGGGACAAGCTCACCTGCCGGTCGCGGATCGAGGACATCTACGACAAGGAGGGCCGGCGGGGTCGGCTCACCTTCGCCGTCATGGTGACCGAGTTCCGTGACGAGACCGGACGGCTGGTCGCCGAGGCGCGGCTGACCGGGGTGGAGACCGCCGGGCTGGGGGAGCCGTCATGAGCACGAACACGAGTCCGAGTCCGAGCGCCAACACCAGTGCCGCTGTCGTTCCCGAGCCGCTGGTCCACGGGCCGCTGACCCGTACCGACCTGGTCCGCTACCAGGGCGCGTCCGGGGACTTCTACGCGATCCACCACGACGAGCCGTTCGCCCGCGCCGCCGGGCTGCCGGCGCCGCTGGCGCTGGGCATGCTCTCCGCCGGCCTGCTGGCCACCTGGGCCACCGACTGGCTCGGCGTCGACGCCGTGCGCCGGTACCGGGTGCGCTTCGCCGCGCAGGTCTTCCCCGGCGACACCCTCACCTGCACCGGCCAGGTGGTGCGGGAGTACGAGCAGGACGGGGAAGCCCGCCTCGACCTGGAGCTGACCTGTAGTACCCAGAGCGGCGCGGTGGCCGTCCAGGGCTGGGCGACGTTCGTGGCCGGACGGTCACCGAAGGCGGAGGAACAAGCATGATCAGTACAACGGTGGACGGCGACGGGGTCGCCGAGGTCGTGATGGAATACCCGCCGGTCAACGCACTCCCGGTCGCCGGCTGGTTCGGTCTGGCCGAGGCGCTCACCAAACTGGGTGCCGATACCGCCGTACGGGCGGTGGTGATGCGCGCCGAGGGCCGGGGCTTCAACGCCGGGGTGGACATCAAGGAGTTGCAGGCGGCCACCGACTTCGGTGCGTTGATCGAGGTCAACCGGGGCTGCGCCGCCGCGTTCGCCGCCGTCTACGACTGCCCGGTGCCGGTCATCGCCGCCGTGCAGGGCTTCTGCCTGGGCGGTGGCATCGGCCTGGTCGGCAACTCGGACATCATCGTCGCCAGCGACGACGCCACCTTCGGCCTGCCCGAGGTGGACCGGGGCGCGCTCGGCGCGGCCACCCACCTGTCCCGGCTGGTGCCGCAGCACCGGATGCGGGCGATGATGTACACCTCCGCCACCGTTACCGCCGCCGAGCTGCACGCCTACGGCTCGGTGCTCACCGTGGTGGCCCGCGCGGAGTTGCGAGCGGCGGCGCTGGCCGTAGCCGGGGAGATCGCCGCCAAGAACCCGACGGTGATGCGGGCGGCCAAGGCGTCGCTCAACGGCATCGACCCCTGGGACGTCAAGCGCAGCTACCGCTACGAGCAGGGCTTCACCTTCGAGCTCAACCTGTCCGGTGTGGCCGACCGGGTCCGTGACGAGTTCGGGCGGTCCTGAATGGAGCTGACCGACACCCCGACCGAGGCGGCGTTCCGGGTCGAGGCCCGGGAGTGGCTGCGGGCCAATGTGCCCGCTACCCCGCTGCCTTCCGGCGACACCCGGGAGGGGTTCGCCCGGCACGTCGAGTGGGAGAAGCAGCTCTTCGCGGCGCGGTGGTCGGCGGTTTCCTGGCCAGCCCGGTACGGGGGGCGCGACGCCTCCCTCTGGGAGTGGCTCATCTTCGAGGAGGAGTACTACGCCGCGGGTGCCCCGCAACGGGTCACCCAGAACGGGATCTTCCTGCTCGCCCCCACCCTCTTCGACTTCGGTACGCCGGCACAGCAGGACCTGCTGCTGCCCCGGATCGCCGCCGCCGAGGACCTGTGGTGCCAGGGCTGGTCCGAGCCGGAGGCCGGCAGTGACCTGGCCGGCATCACCAGCCGGGCGGTGCGCGACGAGGCGGCCGGTGGCTGGCGACTCACCGGGCAGAAGACCTGGACCACCCGGGGTGCGTTCTGCACCCACCTCTTCGGGCTGTTCCGCACCGACCCGACCGCGCAACGGCACCGGGGACTGACCTACTTCCTGGTCCCGCTGGACACACCAGGGGTGACCGTACGCGGCTTCGGTCGGCTCGACGGCGACGAGGGCTTCGCGGAGGTCTTCCTCAACGACGCCTTCGTGCCGGACAGCGCCGTCCTGGGCGGGGTCAACGAGGGCTGGCGGGTCGCGATGGCCACCACCGGCTCCGAGCGGGGACTGACTCTGCGCTCGCCCGGCCGGTTCCTCTCCGCCGCCGACCGGCTCGTCGAACTGGCCCGGTCCCGTCGCCTGTCGTCCCGATCGCGGGACCGGGTGGTCCGGTCCTGGATCAACGCGCAGGCGTACCAGCTCTTCACCCTGCGCCAGGTCAGCGAGCTGCTGGCTGGCCGGCAGCCGGGGGCCAGGTCCAGCCTCAACAAGCTGTTCTGGTCGGAGCTGGACATCGACCTGCACGCCACCGCCCTGGACCTGCTCGGCCCCGCCTCCGAGCTGGACGGGCCGTGGAGCCGGGGTTTCCTCTTCGCGCTCTCCGGGCCGATCTACGCCGGCACCAACGAGATTCAGCGCAACATCGTCGCCGAGCGGGTGCTCGGTCTGCCCCGGGCCTGACGGTCCGGTTCCCCGTAGGGAGGGACATGCACTTCGCTCTCACCGAGGACCAGGTCGCGCTGCGCGACACGGTCCGGGAACTGCTCGCCGCCCAGTGCCCTCCCGACGTGGTACGGGCGGCCTGGCCCGCCGGGGAGCCCACCGCGCTCGACGGGCTCTGGGACGCGTTGGCGACCATGGGCGTCTTCGGCGCGGCGGTGCCCGAGGAAGCCGGCGGGCTCGGCCTGGACGAGACCGATCTGGTGCCGCTGCTGGAGGAGTTCGGCTACGCGGCCGTGCCGCTGCCGGTCGCCGAGACCGCCACGGTGGTGGCGCCGTTGCTGGCCGCTGCCGGTGACCGGCGCCTGCCGGCTGTCCTGTCCGGGGTCACCCGGGTCGCCCTGGCCGGTGCCGACCGCCTCGTCCCGTACGGCCTCCGGGCCGATCTGGTGCTCGTGCTCACCGACACGCAGGCCCGGCTCGTCGCGCCGCAACCCGATTCGGTGCTGCCCACGGTGGACGGCTCCCGGGCGTTGACCAGGCTGTCCGACGCCACCGGGGAACTGGTCACCGATGATCCGGAGTTGGTGTCGTCGGCCCGCCACCGGGCCGAGTTGGCCACCTCGGCCCAACTGGTCGGGCTTGGCCGGCGGATGCTCGACCTGACCGTGGAGTACGTCGGCCAGCGCCGCCAGTTCGGGGTGCCGATCGGCAGCTTCCAGGCGGTCAAGCACCATCTCGCCGACGCGCTGCTGCGCATCGAGTTCGCCGCTCCCGCCGTGCACGCTGCGGGGTGGGCACTTGCCCGGCGGCACCCTGGCCGCGCCACGGACGTCTCGATGGCGGTGGTGCTGGCGAGCGAAGCGGCCCAGGACGTGGCACGGGCGGCGATCCAGTGTCACGGGGCCATCGGCTACACCGTGGAGTACGACCTGCATCTCTATGCCAAGCGCACCTGGGCGTTGGCGGCCGGGTGTGACGTGGACGCGCACCTGGACCGGCTGGCCGGCGCGCTCGACCTGAAGGAGGAACCCGCGTGAGCGACGAAATGGCGCGCGGCGTGCGCGACGAAGGTGCTGGGCGCGATGCGGTCGACGAGGTGGTGCGTTACACGGTCGACGGCGGGGTCGCGACGGTCACCATGAACCGGCCGAGGTACCGCAACGCCCAGAACTCGGCGATGACCTACGCCCTGGACGACGCCTTCTACCGGGCGGTCGCCGACGACGAGGTCAAGGTCATCGTTCTGGCCGGAGCGGGGGAACACTTCTCGGCGGGCCACGACATCGGCACGCCGGGCCGGGACATCGACACGTCCTTTCCGCGCCGGGCCGGTCTCTGGTGGGACCACGTCGGCAAGAGCGGCGCGGACAGCCGGTTCGCCCGGGAGTCCGAGGTCTACCTGGGGATGTGCCGGCGCTGGCGGGAGATCCCCAAGCCGACCATCGCGATGGTGCAGGGCGCCTGTGTCGCTGGTGGGCTGATGCTCGCCTGGTGCTGCGACCTGATCGTGGCCGCCGACGACGCGTTCTTCGCCGACCCGGTGGTCCGGATGGGCATTCCCGGCGTGGAGTACTTCGCCCATCCGTGGGTGATGGGGCCACGGTTCGCCAAGGAGTTCCTCTTCCTCGGCGAGCGGGTCCCGGCCGCGCGAGCCCTGGAACTGGGCATGGTCAACCGGGTGGTGCCCCGGGACGCGCTGGCCGAGTCCACCCATGCCATCGCCCACCGGATCGCCGAGATGCCGAGGCTCGGGCTGGCGCTGACCAAGAAGGCCGTCAACCAGGCCGAGGACCTGATGGGCCTGCACGCCGGGATGGACTCGGTCTTCGGGCTGCACCACGTGGCGCACGCGCACAACGCCGAGGTCGGCACCGACTCGCTGGCCGGTCACGACGCCCGCTCCATGCGGGATGCCGCCGGCCGCGCCCCCGGTTCCAGCGCTACCGGCTCTCAGGAGGGCACGGCCGCCGGTGCGGAACGCCCCGCATGATCGGTCGGTACGCGGGTGGGGTCGCCCCGGTCGCCGGGACGCCGACGGTGCGGATGAGGGGCCGATCCGGCGACCGTCGAGGGGCCTGAGCGTACAGTCGGACGGTGGACCGTACCGAATCCCTGCCGGCACAGACGCGACCGCCCGGCGTGGCGCCCGCCGATCCGGGCAGCGTGCTGCTGCCCGGGCACGACGTGCCGCTCGGCCGCTACACGACGGTGCGTCGGCTGCTGCCGCAGCGCCGGCGGCGGATGGTCGGGGCCTGGTGCTTCGTCGACCACTTCGGGCCGGACGACGTCGCCGAGCGGCCCGGGATGGAGGTGCCGCCGCACCCGCACACCGGGTTGCAGACGGTCACCTGGCTGCTCGACGGGGAGATCGTGCACCGGGACAGCCTCGGCAACGTCCAGCCGATCCGGCCGGGGCAGCTCAACGTGATGACCTCCGGCCACGGCATCGCCCACTCGGAGCGGTCACCGGCGGCGCATCCGCCGGTGATGCACGGCGTACAGCTCTGGGTGGCCCTGCCGGACCCGGCGCGGGCGGCGGCGCCCGACTTCGCCCACCACGAGAACCTGCCGGTGTGGCGCGACGGCGACCTCGACGTCACGCTGCTGGCCGGTGAGCTGGGCGGGGAGCGGTCCCCGGCGGTGCTGCACACCCCGCTGGTCGGCGCGCAGCTCACGGCCCGGGGCGCGGCGCCGGCCCGGCTGTCGCTGCGCCGCGACTTCGAGTACGGCCTGCTGGCGATGTCCGGTTCCGCCCAGGTGGGTGACGTGCCGCTGGAGCCGGGCGCGCTGCTCTACCTCGGTGCCGGCCGGGAGAGCCTCACCCTGAGCGCGGCGCCGGGCAGCCGGCTGCTGCTGCTCGGCGGGGCGCCGTTCGAGGAGCCGCTGGTGATGTGGTGGAACTTCGTCGGCCGGTCGCACGAGGAGGTCGCCGCGGCCCGCGAGGACTGGGCGGCCGGCCGCCGGTTCGGGACGGTGGCCGACGACGCGGCGCCGCCGCTCCCGGCGCCCGCGCTGCCGACCACCCGGCTCAAGGCCCGCACCCGGCACGGCGACATCCGGGCCTGAACCCCGGGCGGGGCCGGGCGGCACAAGCGCCGGCGGGTGGAGGCGTGGCAGGTGGCGACGCGGGTAGTCGCGGGCATGCCGACCACCGCGATCTCCAGCCTCGAGGACAGGAAACGACTGGCTCGCCGGCTCGCCGGCAGCGGGCGAGGGTTCGCCGAGCAGTACGGGTTCCGGGTCACCAACAATCCGTCCAGCCTGTTCCAGCTCCTCGTCCTGTCGGTCCTGCTGGCCCGGCGGGGCGACTTCCGGCGGGCCCTGGACACCGCCGCCGCGCTGCGCGACGCCGGCTGGGACAGCGCGGCCCGGATGGCCCGTTCGCTGCACGCCGACCGGGTGCGGGTGCTGCGGGCGGCCGGGCAGCGCGGCGACGTGGACGCCCTCGCCGACACCCTGGGCGACCTCGCCCGTTCCGTGGTGGATCGGTATCGGGGCGACCTGCGCCGGCTGCGCGGCGCGGCGCACCACGATCCGGCCGGCGAGCGGGCGCAGCTGGCCGAGCTGCCCGGGGTCGACGCCGGGGTGGTAGACCTGTTCCTGCGCGAGGCGCAGGCGCTGTGGCGGGAGGTGGCCCCGGTGGCGGACCGACGGGCGCTCGCGGCGGCCCGCCGGCTCGGCCTGGGGCGGTCCGCGACCGATCTCGCCCACCTGGCGGGCGGCGGCGAGTCGGAGCGGCTGGCCTGGCTGGTCGGCGCGCTCGCCCGGGTGGACCTGGAGAAGCGGTACGGCGAGCTGACCGACTGAACGTGTGCCGGCCCACAGTTCCTCGAAATTTGACCGTAAGTACGATGGTGGAAGCTATGATGATCTCGGCAGTCGAGTTCGCCCGGTTCGGGCGGACGTGGCCGCCCGGCGGTGCGACCCGGTTCGGGTCGCGGTCACCGCCGGGGGACAGGTTCTGCGTGGCGCCCCAGGTCGCGGTTCGTGGCCCGGGGCGCCCGCCTGTCTCCGGCCGGCCCGCTCACCTGACGAGCCCGGCCAGCAGGTTCACCGTCGCGGCGATGATCACCGCCCCGAACAGGTACGACACCAGCGCGTGCCGCAGCACGGTCGTACGCATCTCGTTGCTGGTCAGGTTCGTGTCGGAGACCTGGAAGGTCATCCCCACCGTGAACGCCAGATAGGCGAAGTCCGAGTAGCGCGGGCGCTGCGCCTGGTGGAACATCACCCCGCCGTCGGGTCCGCCGTAGTAGATCCGGGCGTACCGGGTGGTGAAGACGGTGTGCACCACCAGCCAGGACAGCAGCACGCTGGCCACACCCAGCATGCTGTAGGCGTCCCGGGGCGGCCCCGGTCGGGCGCTGCGCGCGGTGACCAGCACGACCGCGACGGCGACCAGGCTGGCCAGGCAGGCGACCAGCAGCAGCAGGTCGCGGGTGGGCCGGTTCGGGTCCTCGCGTACGGCGAGCCGGGCGGTCCGCTCGGCGTCCGACGGCCACAGCGTGCGCCAGACCAGGACCAGCCAGCTCAGGGCCGCCGCGTCCCAACCCACGAGGGGGCCGAGCGACGGCGGGCCGACGAGCGCGAACAGGCCGCCGCCCAGCCCACCGGCCAGCCCGAGCACGGCGAGCTGGACCACCGCCGGGGTGTGCCCGTCCCTGCCGCGCACTCAGCCACTCCCGACGGCGCGGCGCTCAGATGCCGCGCAGGTGCTGCGAGACCCGGGTGTGCGGGTTGCGGGCCTGTGCCGCACGCTGCGACCTGCCGATCTCCGGGGCGGCGTCGATCTTGGCGGAGCGGGCCACCTCGTTGCCGTTGGCGTAGTCGACCGGGGGCAGGGCCCGCAACGCGCGCAGCACGTCCGGCGGCGCCCCCTCCCGCTGCGCCTCACGTACCACGTCGGCCTTCTCGGCCGGGTAGTCGAGGCTGGACAGGTACCGCAGGACGTCGTCGTAACTCGCCATGGTGTGGGCTCTCCTCGCCGGTTCGATCCGGTTCACGACTTCACGACCGGCCGCGGTTACCCACCCGCCGGTCGCCCACGCCCGTCCGTCGCGGGGAAATTCGCGGACCCGGCCCGTCCGGGTCGATCCGGCCGGTCGCCGTTTCCGGCCCCGCGGGACGGGTACGCGACCGGCCCGATGCAGCGGAAGGAGCACCGCCATGAACTACGACACCTTCGTCGAACAGGTGGCCCTGCGGGCACAGGTCCCCGGGGAGCGGGCCGTGGAGCTGACCCGCGCCACGCTGGAGACCCTGGCGGAGCGGCTGACCGGCGGCGAGGTGCTCGACCTCGCGGCCCAGCTGCCGAAGCCGTTGCAGTTGGTCCTGCGGCCGAGCCCCGACACCGAGGCAGCCGACCGGTTCGGCGCGGGCGAGTTCGTGGCCCGGGTCGGCCAGCGGGCCGGCCTGGACGAGCGGGCCGCCCGGGACGCCGTCCGGGCGGTGTTCGTCACCCTGCGCGAGGCGGTCAGCGGCGGGGAGTTCGACGACATCGTGGTCCAGATGCCGCGCGACTACCGGGACATGGTCGAGCCGGCGCTCGCCCCGGGGGCGGCCGTCCCGCGCCGTCCCTGACCAGCCGACCCACCCCGGCGGCAGCCCTCAGGCCACCGCGTCGGTGACCCTCAGGCGACCCGACGGCGGCCCTCAGGCGACCGCGCCGGCGGCGCGCAGGGCGGCGATCCGGTCGGCGGCGAGACCGGCCTCCGCCAGCACCTCGTCGGTGTGTTCGCCCGGGTGCGGCGGCGGCCGGCGCAGCGCCGTCGGCGTGCCGGTGAACCGGGGCGCGGGCGCCGGCTGGATCGCCCCGGCGTGCTCCACGAACACCCCCCGGGCCGCCAGGTGCGGGTGCTCCGGCGCCTCCCGCCAGTCCAGCACCGGCGCGACGCACGCGTCCGAGGAGCCGAGCAGCGCCGTCCACTCGTCGCGGGTACGGGTGCGGAACAGCCGCGCCCACGCCGCGCGCAGCGCCGGCCAGTTCGCCGGGTCGTCGCGGTCCGGCGCCTCGTCGCCGGGCAGCGGGAACCCGGTACGCCGGACCAGCTCCGCGTAGAAGCGGGACTCCAGGGCGCCGACGGCGAGGTAGCGGCCGTCCGCACACTCGTACGTGTCGTAGAACGGCGCGCCGCCGTCGAGCAGGTTGACCCCGCGCGGGTCCTGCCACAGGCCGAGCCGGCGCAGCGCGTGGACCTGGGTGGACAGCACCGCCACCCCGTCCACGACGGCCGCGTCGACCATTTGCCCGGGCGCTCCGGCCCGGACGGCGTACAGGGCCGAGACGATGCCCAGGGCCAGCATCATCCCGCCGCCGCCGAAGTCGCCGAGCAGGTTCAGCGGCGGCACCGGCCGCTCGCCGGACCGGCCGATGCCGTGCAGCGCCCCGGTCAGGGCCAGGTAGTCGATGTCGTGCCCGGCGTACGGGGCGAGCGGGCCGTCCTGCCCCCAGCCGGTCATCCGCCCGTACACCAGGCGGGGGTTGACCGCACGGCAGTCGGCGGGGCCCAGGCCGAGTCGCTCGGTCACCCCGGGGCGGAAGCCCTCGACCAGCGCGTCCGCGCGGCCGACCAGGGCCAGCACCGCGTCCCGGCCGCCGGCCGACTTCAGGTCCACCGCGACCGAGCGGCGGCCCCGGTTGAGCAGGTCCGGGTGCGGGGTGCCGAACGCCGACGGGTCGACGTCGGTGGCCCGGTCCACTCGGACCACGTCCGCGCCCAGGTCGGCCAGCATCATCGCGGCGAACGGGCCGGGGCCGATGCCGGCCAGCTCGACCACCCGCACCCCGGCCAGTGGGCCGGCCCCGCCGCCGCCGGCCGCCGACCGGCCCGCGTCGGGGTGGCTCACGCGCTCGTCCATCGGGCCACCATAGGCGTTTCGCGTTGTCCCGTAAGGCGCGGGGAATCCGCCCCGCGCGTCCCGGCCCGATCACCGCTGGTGACGGCCGGGGTCGCGGCTTGGCGAGTCGACCGGGCTGGCCTAACCTTGTCGCACGAGGGGAGTACTTCCCACGAATCATTCCGGTCAGTACGGCGTGCCCGGAGCACGCCTCGGGTGGTTGCCCACGGGAACGTGGGTGAAGGAGACCTCGAACATGAGACGGTGTTCGAGGGGATTCCATGACCGAATTGTCTTATCTGTCCGCCGGTGAGTTGTCATCGGTGGGCACGCCCACGCTCTGGGCGGTCACCATCGCCGGCGTGCTCGCGCTGCTGGTGCTGGACTTCCTCGTCACCCGCAAGCCGCACGAGGTGTCGCTCAAGGAGGCGCTCGGCTGGTCCGCCTTCTACATCGCCCTGCCGCTGGCCTTCGGCGCCTGGGTCTGGTCCCGCTTCGGCTCCCAGCAGGGCGTGGAGTACCTGACCGGCTACCTGGTCGAGAAGTCCCTCTCGGTCGACAACCTGTTCGTCTTCATGCTGCTGCTGGCGGCGTTCGCGGTGCCCGCCGCCCTCGCCCAGCGGGTGCTGCTCTACGGCATCGCCGGCGCGCTGGTGCTGCGGGCGATCTTCATCGCCCTCGGCGCGGCGGCCCTGCAGACCCTCGACTTCGCCTTCCTGATCTTCGCGGCCATCCTCATCGTCACCGCCGTCAAGCTGCTCCGTGACGCCGTCTCCGGCCACGAGCAGACGGTGGACATCAACAAGATGCGGTCGGTGCGGCTGCTGCGCCGGTTCATGCCGGTCGTCGAGGAGTACCAGGGCACGAGGATGGTCGTCCGGCAGAACGGCCGCCGGGCGCTCACCCCGCTCGCCCTCGTGGTGGTCGCGGTGTTCGCCACCGACATCGTCTTCGCCGTCGACTCGGTGCCCGCCGTGTACGGCATCACCGAGGACCCCTACCTCGTCTTCGCCACCAACGCCTTCGCCCTGCTCGGCCTGCGGGCGCTGTACTTCGTGCTGCACGCCGCGCTGAGCCGGCTGGTGCACCTCAGCTACGGCCTGGCCTTCATCCTCGCCTTCATCGGCGTCAAGCTCGGCCTGCACTGGGCGCACGGGATCTGGCCGGGCGTGCCGCAGATCCCCACGCTGGCCTCGCTCGGGGTGATCATCGGCGTGTTGGTCGTCGTCACGTTCACCAGCCTCCGGGCCACCCGCAACGCCGCAGCGGGCGACAAGGAGACCGTCGCCGACCGGCACTGACCGCGCGGACGGCCGGGCGTCACCGCCCGCCGTCGACATCGGCCACGCCGCGACGGGCGTGGGCGGGACTCCGGCCCGACCCGCGTCCGTCGTGGTCGTCCGCCCCGGCGGGTCTGGGCGATCGGTGCCGTCGCGATCCGGCAGGTGGTACGACTGACTGGTGGGAATCGTGTCACCGGGCTTCCAGGGCCGGCCCCGCTCGGCGGAGCCCGCCCTGCCGCCGGGGCAGTACCTGACCGAGGACTTCCCGGTGCTCTCCGCCGGCCCCACCCCGAAGGTGCGGCCGGGCACCTGGGAGTTCGTCGTCACCACCGAGACCGGCGCGGAGCGCCGCTGGTCCTGGGCCGAGTTCACCGCCCTGCCCCAGGACACCCCGACCGTCGACATCCACTGCGTCACCCGCTGGTCCAAGCTCGCGACGACCTGGCAGGGCGTCTCGCTGGACGTCCTGCTCGACGGCGTCGACACCGACGCGGCGTACGCCCTGGTCCACTCGTACGGCGGTTACACCACCAACCTGCCGCTGGCCGACCTGCGCGGCGGCCGGGCCTGGGTGGCGCACCGCTTCGACGGCCGCGACCTGCCCGCCGAGCACGGCGGCCCGGCCCGGCTGCTGGTGCCCCACCTCTACTTCTGGAAGTCCGCGAAGTGGGTGCGCGGCATCCGGCTCAGGACCATGGACGAGCCCGGCTTCTGGGAGACCGCCGGGTACCACGCCTACGGCGACCCGTGGCGCGAGCAGCGCTACACCGGCGATTGAACGCCCCGTCGAACGCCCCGCTGACCTGGCGGGTGGCCCGGCTGGTCGAGCGGCGGGGCGAGACGCCGACCGCGCGGACGCTCGTCATCGACGCGCCCGGCTGGCCCGGGCACCTGCCCGGCCAGCACGTCGACGTCCGGCTCACCGCGTCCGACGGGTACCAGGCAGCCCGGTCGTACTCCCTCGCCGGGCCGGCCGACGGCGACCGGATCGCGCTGACCGTGCAGCGGGTGCCCGACGGCGAGGTGTCGCCGTACCTGATCGACGTCTGGGCGCCGGGCGACCCGGTGGAGGTGCGCGGCCCCGTCGGCGGCTGGTTCGTCTGGCGGCACACGGAGACCGCGCCGGTGCTGCTGGTCGCCGGCGGCTCGGGCGTGGTGCCGCTGATGGCGATGGTCCGGGCCCGCCGGGCCACCGGCAGCCGGGCGCCGTTCCGGCTGGTCTACTCGGTGCGCACCCCGACCGACGTGTTCTACGCCGAGGAGCTGCGCCGCCGCGCCCGCGACGACCGGGGCCTCGACGTGGCGTACGTGTACACCCGGGCCGCGCCCGACGGGTGGCGCGGCGAGCCGCACCGGATCGGGCTGGCCGACGTGAACGTCCACGGCTGGCCGCCCGACCTGGAGCCGCTCTGTTACGTCTGCGGGCCGACCGGCTTCGTCGAGACGGTGGCGGACCTGCTGGTGGGCCTGGGCCACCAGCCCCGGCGGGTCCGTACCGAACGTTTCGGCCCGACCGGTTGACCGAGGCCCGGCCGGACGTGGCCGGCACCGGCCGATCCGGCCCCGACCCGCCCGAGGAGACCCGATGACCGAGATGACCTACCTGGACGGCAACATGCTCGACGGCCCGCTGCGCGAGCTGTTCGCCGTCGACCTGAGCACCGCCACCGGGCGCTGCCAGTCGTGCGGCATGACCGGCCCGCTCGCCGGCCTGCACGTCTACCCGCACGCCCCCGGCCTGGTCGCCCGCTGCCCGGCCTGCGCGGCGGTGATGCTGCGCCTGGTCCGGGCGCCCGACCGGGCCTGGCTGGACCTGCGCGGCACCACCTACCTCCAGGTGCCCATGCCTCCCGACCAACCCCGGCCCCGGCCCCTCTGACGCGCCGTCGCGTCGTCGATCCGCGCGATGCCGGTGCCTCCCGACCGCCTGATCGGCGGCGGCGGTGGTCCGGTGCCGGGCCACTGCGGTGCCCGTAGGGGCGGCGCGGGTACCCGACCGGCCACCGATCGGCCACCGGGTGTTGCGCTCCCCGGCCCGACTGCGCGAGGCTGATCCCCGGGACAGCGATCTGCCGTTCGGGGGCGAGGATCGATGGCATCACTGGCGACGTCCGGGTGGCATCCCCAGGTCAAACCCGAGCACGGCCTGCACCGGCTGCCGGGCGGCCGGATCCGGGTGGGCGGATCGGTCTACGGCATCGCGGCCGAGGTGCTCGATCCCACCGGCGCGATCTGGACGACGCTGTGTGCCGCCGACGGCACCCGCGGCGTCGAGGAGATCGTCCGGCAGGTGCTCGCCGCGCACCCGGGTGAGAAGGCCGGCGCCGTCCGCGCCGCGCTCGACCTGTTCGCCGCCGCCGGGTATCTCACCGACGCGGTCGCCCCCGACCCGCCGGAACTCACCGACCGGGACCGGGAGCGCCACGATCGCGGCCGCCGGTTCCACCGCTGGATCGACCTGGTTCCGCGCGCCACCTCCTGGGAGCCGCAGCTCGCCTTGAAGCGCTCCCGGGCGGTCGTGGTCGGGCTGGGCGGCACCGGCGGGGCCGCCGCGCTCGCCCTGGCCGCCGGCGGGGTCGGGAGGCTGCACTGTGTCGACCCCGACGTGGTCGAGCTGTCCAACCTCAACCGTCAGACCATGTACGCCGAGGACGACATCGGCCGGCCCAAGGTGGACGCCGCGGTGGCCCGGCTGCGCCGGCTCAACTCCGACATCGAGGTCACCGGCGAGCGGTCCGAGGTGCGCGGGCCGGGCGACCTGCGTCGGCTGGTCGCCGGCTGCGACGTGCTGCTGCTCTGTGCCGACCGGCCGGGCGCCATTCGGGCCTGGGCCAACCAGGTCTGCCTGGGCACCGCGACCCCCTGGGTGGACGCCGGGTACCACGGCCCGGTGGTGACGGCGGCGGCGTACCTGCCCCGGGTGGGTCCGTGCTACGAGTGTTTCTGGCTCGCCGAGCACGACAAGCGCCGCCGCGACGACCCGGCCGCCGAGTACACCGTGCAGCGGGAGAGCAGCAGCGCGGTCAGCGCGTCCTCGGCCGGCCTGTCCGGGCACCTCGCCGCCCACCTGGCGACGGCCCTGCTGACCGGCGTGCCGGCCGTCCGGCCCGGTCAGCTCCAGGGGATCAACCTGGTCGCTCCCGACCAGCACTTCCTCATCGCCCACCCGCCGCACCCGCGCTGCCCGGCCGGCTGCGGCGGGACACCCGTCGACGCGGCGGTCGTCGCCGGCCGGTCGGCGGGCCGATGAGGGTCGAGGCCGTCGACTGCTGCCGGGTCTGCCGCACGAGCTGCGCGCCCGGCCCGGTCCCGATCCCCGCAGAGGGAGGTGGGACCGGGCCCGACCCCCTCGGAGGGAGGTGAGAACAGTGGAGCAGATAGTCATCCGGAAGCTGGACAAGGTGGAGACGACCGGTGCGAGCAACCCCAGCGGCAACTGAAACCGGGGCCCGCGCCCGACCCCCCAAAGACGTGCCGCCGGGCGGCATCGGCAGCCTGGTCCACCTCGACACCCGGCTGGTCGGCGGTGGGGTGCTCCCCCCGCGCCTTCGGCCGCTGCCGGTAGGTCGAGGCGATCGCGCCGGGACCGCCCACGTCCGGCTCCAGCCGGACTGATTCCTGACGTTTGCCCTGGCCGGCGGCGGGAACGGCACCCCCCATGACGAAGCCTCGGGTGGTGATCGTGGGGGCCGGGTTCGCCGGTTACCACGCGGCGAAGACGTTGAGCGGGATCGCCCGGAACCGGGCCGAGATCGTCCTGCTGAACTCGACCGACTACTTCCTCTACCTACCGCTGCTGCCCGAGGTGGCCGCCGGGGTGGTCGAGCCCGGCCGGATCGCGGTGCCGCTCAGCGGCACCCTCGACGGCGTGCGGGTGGTCGTCGGCGAGGCCGACCGGATCGACCTGCAGAACCGTTGGGTCGGCTACACGATGCCGGAGGGCGACCAGGGCCGGCTCGCCTACGACCGCCTGGTGCTCGCCGTCGGCAGCGTCAACAAGCTGCTGCCCATCCCCGGCGTCACCGAGTACGCCCACGGCTTCCGCGGCCTGCCCGAGGCGCTCTACCTGCACGACCACGTGGTACGCCAGATCGAACTGGCCGAGCTGACCGACGACCCGGCCGAGCAGCGGGCCCGCACCACCTTCGTGGTGGTCGGCGCCGGCTACACCGGGACCGAGGTGGCCGCGCACGGCCAGCTCTTCACCGACCGGCTCGTCACCCAGCATCCGCACCTGAGAGTCCGGCCCCGCTGGATGCTGCTCGACGTGGCCCCCCGGGTGCTGCCCGAACTGGATCAGCGGATGTCGGTGACCGCCGACCGGGTGCTGCGCCGGCGCGGCGTCGACGTGCGGATGGGCACGTCGGTGGCGGAGGCCACGTTCGACGGGGTGCGGCTGACCGACGGCGAGTGCGTGCCCACGTGCAGCCTGGTCTGGTGCGTCGGGGTGCGCCCCGACCCGTTCGTCGCCGAGCTCGGCCTGCGCACCGAGAAGGGGCGTCTGGTGGTCGACGAGTACCTCACCGTCCCCGGCTTCCCCGAGGTGTACGCCTGCGGCGACGCCGCCGCGGTGCCCGACCTGACCCGCCCCGGGCAGGTCTGCACCATGACCGCCCAGCACGCCCAGCGCCAGGGCAAGCTGGCGGCGCACAACATCGCCGCCTCCTACGGGCAGGGCCGGCGTCGGCCGTACAAGCACCACGACCTGGGCTGGGTGGTCGACCTCGGCGGCAAGGACGCCGCGGCGAACCCGCTGAAGGTGTCGCTGTCCGGGCTGCCGGCCAAGGCCGTCACCCGCGGCTACCACCTGCTGGCCATGCCGGGAAACCGGGCCCGGATCGGCGCGGACTGGCTGCTCGACGCCACCCTGCCCCGCCCGGCCACGCGGCTCGGCCTGGTGCCCGCCAACGCCGTGCCGCTGGAGAGCTCGTCGCCGGAGGTCCCGGTCCGGCTCGGCTGAGCGCCCGGCGTTTCTTGTGATCACCCGCCGGCACGATCACCCCTTCGCGGCGCGATCACCCCCTTCGCCGGCGCGATCAGCGTTCGTCGGCCGGGCGCGGGCGGCGGCTCCTCGGCCCGAACTCGCGTAGCAGCAGCTGCCCGATCCCGGCGGCCGGGATGGCCAGTAGCGCCCCGATCAGACCGGCCAGCTCCGCCGCGAACAGCACGCTGGCCAGCACGGTCAGCGGGTTCAGCTGGACCGCCCGCGCCATGATCACCGGTTGCAGCAGATGGTTCTCCACCTGCTGGTAGACCACGAAGAACACCAGCACCACGATCCCGGCGGTGGGGGAGTGCAGGAACCCGGCGCCGCCCGCGAGGATGGCCCCCAGGGTCGCACCGACCAGGGGCAACAGGTCGGCGATCGCCACCAGCAGCGCGATCACCCCGGCGAACGGCACCCCGGTCAGGACGAGCACGAGGAAGGTCAGGACGCCGCAGATCACGCTGATCAGCAGGTTCCCGGTCAGGTAGCCGGTGACCACCCGGGACACGCCTTGGCCGATCCGCCGGGCCCGGCCCGCCGCCCGGTCGCTGAGCAGTGCGGTCACGCCTGCGGTGATCCTCGGGGCCTCCAGCACCATGAGGTACGCCAGCACGATCACGGTGATCAGCCCCGCGAGGGTTTCCAGCACGCGCCGGACCAGCCCGACGGCGGGCTCCCGCAGTTGGCTGCCGTACTGCTCGATCTGGTTGGAGTGGCCGGCCAGGTACCGCCGCAGCCGTAGCCGCTCCAGCGCCTCGCCGACCGGGCCCCGCCCCGCCCGGGTCTCCCGCAGCAGGTCCGGCGCCCGGTCGGCGAACCGGCCCAGCTCGTCCACCAGCGGCAGGAAGATCACCGCGATCAGCGCGGTGAGCACCCCGAACGCGGCCAGGAAGATCACCAGGGTGGCCAGCGCGCGGCGTCGCACGAAGCGGCGTTGCACGCCGTCGACCAGGGGCTTCAACGCGACGGAGAAGAACGCCGCGACCACGGCCCAGACCAGCAGCCGCCGGGTGGCCCAGATCAGGAACAGTCCGAGCAGGGTGGCCAGCACCAGGCCGATGACGATCGCGGCCCGCCGGGCGGTGACCCTGTCGTCGGCGTTCCTCATCCGGCGCGGCTACCCCCGCCGACGGGCCGGAAACCCATTCACGGTGGGCGGCCCGGGGCGGCTCAGGTGACGCCGAGGGAGTCGTCGGTGCCGGCGCGGGCGCCGCCGACGAACTCGTCGAGCGTCGGCCCGTGCAGCACCTGACCGGGGACCGGGTCGCGGGCCGCCCGCGCGGCCAGCCGGTCGGCCGGCAGCCGGCCCGCCCGGCCGGCGGCGAGCACCACGTTGCCGTAACGCCGCCCGCGCAGCATCCGCCGGTCGGCGACCAGGCACACGTCGGCGTACACGGCCCGCAGCGTGGCCACCCGGGACCGGGTGAACACCAACGGGGGCAGGTCGGTGACGTTGACCAGCAGGATGCCGTCCGGGCGGAGCACCCGGGCCACCTCGGCGGCGAACTCCACGCTGGCCACGTGCCCCGGCATCCGGGCCGCCCGGTAGACGTCGGCGAGCACCAGGTCGTACCCGCCGGGCGGGGCCGCGGTCACCGCCTCGCGGGCGTCGGCGACGACGACGCGTACCCCGGCTCCCGGCGCGGGCAGCTCGCGGCGGACCAGCTCGACCACGGCCGGGTCCCGCTCCACCACGAGCTGGGCGGAGCCCGGCCGGGTCGCCCCCACGTAACGGGGCAGGGTCAGGGCGCCCCCGCCGAGGTGCAGCGCGTCGACCGGGGCGCCGGGCGGCGCCGCCAGGTCGACCACGGCGGCCATCCGGCGGACGTACTCGAAGTGCAGGTGTCGGGGGTCGGCCACGTCGACGTACGACTGGGCCACCCCGCCCGCGAGCAGGGTGCGCCCGGTGCGGCGGGCCGGGTCGACCACCAGGTGCGGGCCGTCGGCGGCGGTGGGCATCCCGGCACCTTAGCCGCCGGGGCCGTACCCCGGCGGCGGGCCGGCGGGCACGACTGCCCGCCGGCCCGGGCCTCAACCGCCGGCCGCCGAGCCGAGCAGGTCGCGCAGCCCGTCCGGTACGTGCAGCGAGGCGACCAGGTCGCCGTCCCGGTCGGCCAGCGCGGCGAGCGTCGCCTCCGCCTGGTAGCGGGCCTGCTCCGGGGTACGGCCGCTGAGCCGGGCCACCTCGGCGAGGAAGCCGGGCAGGTCGTGGTGGCGCTCGATGCCGTCCACCGGGACCACGTCGTGCAGCGACACCGGCACGGCCGTCAGCAGCCGCTCCCGTGCGGCCTGGTCCAGCGCCCAGGCCAGGGTCAACACGGTGGCCTCGGCCGCCACCTTCGCGGTGCGGAAGTCGACGCCCGCCCGCCGTCCGACGTCGTCGACCAGTTCCCGGTAGCCCACGCCGATCGTCCCCGGCGCCCCTCCGGGGCCACGCTGCGGGCGCGGCTGCGGCCGGGCGGTCGGCGCGGGAGCGGCCGGAGGTGGGGCCGGCCCGCCCCGGGTGGTGTCGGGCTTGTGCCGGCCGGCCGGCGGCGGCCCGGCCCGCTTACCCCGGTCCAGGTGCGTGAGCTGCTTGGACGCGCTGAGGCTCGCGCCGGTCTCGCTGGCCTGCCGGCCCCGTTCGCGGGACTGGCGGGCCAGCGCCCGGCGGCGCTGGTTGTCACCCTCCATCTGTTTACGCATGGCACACCTCGCCCTCTCCGGTCCGTTGTCTCGACGGGTCGCCTTCCCGGGTCGTCAAGGCCGAAACGGCCGAGCCCCCTCGGGGCGGACCGGCCGACGGCGGCCGGAGGCGGCGTCATCCGGGGCGGGTGAACCAGCCTCACCCGACCGGGCTCCACGATCGGGGTGGGCCGGAGTACTTCCGACACACGCGGAAGGGAAGGTCGTCATGAAGAGGATCGTCGAAATCGTCCCCGCCCGTCCCGGTTGGTACGCCCGCTGGCGGCTCACGCCGCAGGCGACCAGGTGCTACCAGGTGCTACCGGGTGAGCCTGTGGGCCCTGCTCGAGGAGTCCGACGGCGTCGGCCGCGAGGTGGTCGGCGTCGACTGCACCGGGCAGTGGCCCGGGGCGGACGACAACGAGGCGGGTGGGGAGTTCGTCCGTTACCTGTTCCAGACGCCCGACTCCGGACCACCGGAGGACGCGGAGCCCCCGCCGGGCGACGCCGAACGGCGGGCCGACGGGCCGCGCCTGCAACCGGTGACCGCCACCTGAGGCCACCCTCCCGGCCCCCGGCTCCTGGTCCCAGGGTTCGGGGGCCACCCCCTGCCCTCGGGCCCCGGGGTCAGCCGACGTCGCGCGCGTCGACGGCCTCGGCGTCGAGCACCTCGCTCAGGCCGGTGCGGTCGAGCAACCGCTGGAGCTGGCCGTGCACCCCGGTCAGCCGGATCGGGCCGGATCCCCTGCGGTGGATCACCACCAGCGCGCTGAGCCCCGAGGAGTCGCAGAGCCCGACGCCGTCCAGGTCGATCTCCAGCTCGTGGCAGCCGTCCCGACGCAGCTCCTCGGCGGTGGCCGTCAGCTCCGGCGCGGTGTCGAAGTCCAGCTCGCCGGTCAGCCGAAGCCGGGCGCGTCCGGCCTCGGACCGGGTCACCTCGATGGTCAACAGCGGAGAGGGCATGGGCCCATGTTCCCAGCCGCCCGCGATCGGCAAACCCCTGGGCTCAGGCGGGCGCCGCCGGCCGGCGGTCGCCTGAGCCCGAGGCAGCGGACGGGCCGGCAGGCCGGTGCGGCGGCTGGTCAATCTGGCGTCAGATGGCGGTGCCGGCACACCCGCGTAGGGTGGGGTGGGGTGGGATCAGACCACATACACCGTTTCGGTGACGGGGCGGGTGTCGAGAAGGAGTGGGGCTCAGCTGGTGACTGCTGCCGACGTCAGGGGCGCGGACCCGGGCGACGGACGGATCTCCACGCCGAGTACCGCACCGGCTCCGGCCTGGCCCGCCGACGTGCCGGTGCGACCCGCGGCCGGACTGCCGAGACTTACCCCCGACCGCGGCCCACCGACCCCGGCCTGGTCCGAGGTCGTCGAGCACTTCCGCGAGGGCCTGATCGTCTGCGACGCCCGCGGTGTGGTGCGGCACCTGAGCCCGGTCGCCGGGCGCCTGCTGCCCGAGGTGGTCGTCGGCGCGCTGCTCGCCGCGTCCGGGATCGCGGGCCTGCACGCCGCGTCCGATGTCGGCGAGTTCACCCACCACGACCGCAGACTGCGGGTCCGCCAGGTGCCGCTGTCCGCCGCCCGGTGCTGCTGGTACGTCGAGGACGTCACCGAGAGCGTCGCCCGGGCCGACGCGTTGCTCGCCGAGCGGGCCCGTTCGGCTTTCCTGGCCGTGGTGGGGGAGAAGCTCGGCAACCCGCTGCACCCCGACCGGGCCGCCGCTGCGGTGGTCCGGCTCGCCGTGCCCACCCTGGCCGAGGTGGCCGTGCTGGTGTCGGCCCCCCGCTCCGGTAGGGCCCGCTGGTGGCGGGCCACCCGCGCCGCCGCCGACGACACCTCGACCGTGGACAGCGGGGTGCTCGACGCCGTCGACCTGCCGGCCGCCATCGACGAGGCGCTCGCCGGCACCGAGCCGCACGCGCTGGACTGGCTCGTGGAGCAGGCCGTCGAGGCGGGCTGGCTGCCCGGCCTCGCCGCCGCCGAGGCCAGCGTCCGGGTGGTGCCGCTGCCGGGGCGGGACCTGCCGGCGGGCGTGCTGCTGGTCGCCCGCCGCACCGCCCGCCACCACGAGGAGGCCGACCTCGACCTCGTCCGCGCCTTCGCGGCCCGGGCGGGCGCCGCCCTGACCACCGCCGTGCTCTACCGTGACCAGGCAGAGGTCGTCGACACCCTCCAGGCCAGCCTGGTGCCGGTCGAGCCGGCCGAGACGGCCGGCGTGCAGTGGGGCACCGCGTACCGACCGGCGCAGGCCGGGCTGCGCATCGGCGGGGACTTCTACGGCTCGCACCGGCTGCCCGACGGCGGCTCGGTGTTCTTCCTCGGTGACGTCTCGGGCAAGGGGGTCGAGGCGGCCGTGTTCACCGGCCAGCTCCGCCAGTGCCTCCAGGCGCTGCACCGGGTGGAGTCGCACCCCGGCCGGTTGCTGGAGCTGCTCAACGACGCGCTGCTGGAGACCACCCTGGCGCACGGCCAGGGCCGGTTCGCCACCATGGTGCTCGGCGTGGTCCACCCCCGACGCGACGGCGGGCTCACCCTGACCATGTCCGGCGGCGGCCACCTGCCCCCGCTGGTGCTGCGCACGTCCGGTGAGGTGGAGTTGATCGGCCTCAGCGGGATGCTGATCGGCGTGGTTCCCGACCCGCGTATCGGCGAGGTGACCGTCGAGCTGGCGCCGGGCGAGACCTGCCTGCTCTACAGCGACGGGGTGACCGAGGCGCGGGGCGGCCGGCGTGGCGACGAGCAGTTCGGCACCGACCGCCTGGTCCGTGCCCTCGGCGGCTGCCAGCGGATGCCCGCCCCGGCGCTGGCCGAGCGGGTCGAACAGGTCACCTGCGACTGGCTGGCCCAGCGCGACCACGACGACATCGCCGTGCTCGCGCTGCGGGCCGTCGGGCCGCACAGCCGACCGGCCCGGCACCTGCACGCCGTGTCCTCCCCGTCCTGACCGCCCTTTCGAAGGAGATCGCCGCGTGATCGCAGCCACCGCCGAGGCCTCCCCGGCCGACTCGTACCACGGCTTCCTCGGATCGTTGGAGGAGGCTGACGAGTACGCCGCGGTCGACGCCGCGCTCGGGCTGGTCGACGCCGGGGTGCCCGCCGAGCGGGTGCTGCTGGAACTGGTCGCCCCCGCCCAGGTCGAGATCGGTGAGCGGTGGGCGCGCAACGAGTGGAGTGTCGCCCAGGAACACGCAGCCACCCACATCAGCGAGCGGGTCGTGGCCGCCGTCGTCGCCCGGGTCAACCCCCGACCCACCCGGGGGCGGGTGGTCGTGGCCTGCATGGACGGCGAGTGGCACGCCCTGCCGCCCCGGCTGGTCGCCGAGGTGCTGCGGTTGCGCGGCTGGCAGGTCACCTTCCTCGGGGCCAGCGTGCCGGCCGTGGACCTGGTGTCGTACCTGCACCGGCACGACGCGCACGCGGTCGCGCTGGCCTGCGCGCTGCCGACGCGGCTGCCGTACGCGCACCGCGTGATCGAGGCGTGCCGCCGCTCCGACGTGCCGGTGGTGGTCGGCGGCCGAGGCTTCGGCCACGACGGGCGCTGGGCCCACAGGCTCGGGGTTGCCTGGGCCCCCGACGCGCCCAGCGCGGCCGAGCTGGTGGCCGACGAGCGGGCCCTGCGTCGTGTCCAGCCGGCAGACCTGTCCCCGCAGCTCGCCGACGACGAGTACGCCAGCCTGGTGAAGCGGCGCGGTGACCTGATCGACGGCGCCCTGGCCGACCTGCGTGACCGGGTTCCCGGGGTGCGGGGGTACACGCCTGCCCAGCTCGACTCCACCGTCAGCGACCTCGGCCACATCGTCGACTTCCTCGCCGCCGCGGTCTACGTCGACGACGCCTCGCTGTTCGCCGAGTTCGTGGAGTGGCTGGTCACCATCCTGGTCAGTCGGGGGGTGCCGGCCTCGGCGGTCGGGTTCACGCTCGGGCACTACGCGGGGGAGCTGCGGGACTCCCCGCGGGCGGCGCGTTTCCTGGGCGCGGCGAGAGCGTGGCTCGACGCGGGCGCGCGGTCGCGTTGAGCGTGCGTAGGTGCGGGGGGCCGCGGCTCACTGCTTATACTTGCTTCACTGCAAGCATCAGCCTGCGGTGAAGCGAGGGGAACCACGGTTGACGTTCACCGTCACGTACGCCCAGCGGGACGGTGCCGGGGCGTGCCTGCGACTCGCCGGCGAGCTGGACCTCAGCACCGCGCCCGAGCTGAACGCCGTCCTCGACCGGCTGGCCGACCAGGGGGAGCGCCATCTCCTGGTCGACCTCACCGAGCTGACCTTCTGCGACTCCACCGGCCTCGCCGCGTTCGTCCGGGGCGACAACCGGGCCGCGGCCCGGGGCGGCTGGCTGCGGGTCACCGGGGCCACCGGGCGGGTGGAGCGGGTGCTGAAGGTGACCGGGCTGGCCGAGGTCCTGCGATACCCGTTCGACACGGCGCACCCGAGGTCGCAGTCCGCCTCGTGATGGGCTAGATTTCCCCGCCAGCAGGCGATCGTGAGGTCGCCGTCCGCGTCAAATCCGAGGCAGGTCACTCATGGCTGGAAACATCCCCGGCCCCGTTCGTATCCTCGTGGTGGACGACGATCCCGGCGACGTTCTGATGATCGAGGAGGCCCTCGCCGACTCCGACGTCGACAAGGTCATCGACGTGGTCGGCGACGGCCAGGAGGCCATGGAGTTCCTGCGCCAGGAGGGGCGGCACACCGAGGCCCGCCGGCCCGACGTGATCCTGCTCGACCTGAACATGCCCCGGATGGACGGGCGGCAGGTGCTCGGCGAGGTCAAGCAGGACGACGACCTGCGCACCATTCCGATCGTGGTGCTCACCACCTCCAACGCCGACACCGACATCGTCGGCAGCTACACCCTCCAGGCCAACGCGTACGTGACGAAGCCGATCGACCTGGACGACTTCAACGACGTGGTGCGCCGGATCGACGAGTTCTTCGGCCGCGTCGTGGTGCTGCCCAAGCGGGCCTGACCCGAGCCGCCGGCGACGGGCGTCGTCGCCCGGATGCCGAACAATTCTCCCGAACCCCCTCGGCGTCCCGCCGGCACCGCCGAGGATCGGCAGGTGGGAAGAAGCACCGGCTGCCTGGGGGCGACAGGATGAGGTTCTCCGTCGTGGAGTTCGGCTACGACCGTCGGCAGGTCGACTCCTGCCTCGACGAGCTGGCGGTCCGGCTGAGCCGGCTCGCCGCGCGGGCGGAGGGCGCCGCCGTGACGGGCCGTGAGTGGGACCGGCTCCGGCGGGAGGCGGCTCGCCTGTGCGACCTGGTCGAGCGGCGCCGGGCCGATGCGGCCGGGGCGGACCCGGGCCGGTCGTCGCCGGAGGCCGAGCGGGAGGCGGCCGAGGTCCTGGCCCGGGCCCGGTTCGAGCTGGACGCGGCCCGCGAGGAGGCCCGGCAGCTCCGCGAGCAGGCGTACGCCGAGGCGGTGCGGGCCCGCCGGGATGTCGAGGCCGCCCTGGCGGCACGCCGTCTCCGGGCGACCCGGCTCGACGAGATCCTCACCGGGCCGGTCGGTGAGCCGGTGGCCGCGGACACGCCGACGGCCGCCGCGTCCGTGCCGCCCGGCGGGGTGCCCACGAGCTGAGCGGTGACCGGTGCCGAGCCTGGGAGCGGGCGCGGCGCCCGGGTGGCCCGGGCCGGCTCAGAGCAGCGCCGCCACCACCGCGGCGGCCCGCTCCTCGTGCCGGGCGTACGCGTCGGGGTACGCCGAGACCTGCACGGACTGGGCGGCGGCGGTGACGCTCATCTCCTGCCAGCCGGGAACCTTCAGCAGCGCCTCATAGAACACCCGCGCCGCGTACGCGGGGCGTATCAGGTCGCGGACGCTGCCCCAGCCGCTGCTGGGTCGCTGTTGGAACAGCCCGACCGAGTCGTGGTCGGAGCCGCTGCCCTGGTGCGGGTACTCGTAGGACTCGGGCAGCACGTTGCTGGCCAGGTTCCGCAGGTCGCTCTCCTGCATGGCGGTGGACACCGCCACCACCAGGCCCCGGCGGGGCAGTTTCAGGCCCCGCCCCACGTCCACGATGGCCTTGGCGTTGTCCATCTGGAGCTGGTCGAGGCCGGCGACCGGGCGGGGGCGGGACGGCCTGACCGGCTTCGGCTTGCGGCTGGCACCGGGGCTGGACTTCGCCGTCGGGGTGGGGGAGAGCGTCGGCGGGGCGGCGGGGGTGCGGTCGAGGGAGCGGGAGGCGCGCCGCTCGGCCTCGGCGGCGACCGCGGCCCGGTCGGCGAGGGCCTCGCGGACCGGCGCCGGGTCGGTGTCGGCGTGCCGGGTGCCGGCGAAGGCGGCCACGCCGAGGCAGCAGGTCAGGCCGGTGGCCAGGGCCGCGCGCACCGGGGTCGACCCGAGCATCGCCCGGCCGGCGCGGCGTGGCGGTTCGGGCCGGCGGTGCCGGCCGGCCGTCCACCCGGTCGATGTGGCGTCGGTCGAACGGTCATCCGGTCGGGTGGCGGTCTGCTTCTGCTCAGCGTTCTGGTCGGGACGCACCCGCCGAGGCTAGAGAGCCCGGCGCGCTTTCCCCAGGGGGCGGTTGGTGGCCTGCGCCACAATGTGCGGGATTCCGACCGGCCATATCCCTCTGTTCGGGCAGCAAGCCGGCCATCCCGGCATATCTGCGATGTCCGTTATAACCCTAGCAAGGGGGGCAAGAGTAATTTTTTGCCGGGCTGGCGCGACCCGTCAGGGTAGCTTGATCAACTCCTTCGTTCGGGTGATGATCGAATACCTGTTCAGCGTCCGCCGTTGTCCGCCGAGGTGACCGTGAGACGGTGGCGGGTGCTGTCGCCGCTGGAGAACGGCCAGAGCCGATCGGCGTGCTCGACGAGTTGGGCGAGCTGCTGCGGGCTCAGCCCGGCCGACGAGATGGAGGCGTGCACGTCGGCCCGGTAGCGTCCGTCGTCGTCACGGCCCAGCCGGGCCTCGGCGCGCACCTGCACGGTGTGCGCCTCGTCGGTGATCTCCCCGGCGGCCTCGACCGCCGCGTGGTGCAGACAGGACGCGAAGGCGGCGGCCAGCAGTTGCTCCGGCGTCAGGCCCGTACAGTGCGGCGCCAGCGGGGAGGCCAGGGCGCTGGACAGTCCTCCGTCGTCGGTGCGGACGTGGCCCCCCGCCGCCGTCGCGGTGGCCTCGTGCAGCCAGGAACTCGGATCCGGCATTCCGTTCCCCCCTCAGTCACCCGCCCGACTACCCGGCCCGCGCCCGGCGAAACCGCCACCGGCTCCGTCCCGCCGCAGCCGTGGACGCCGGCACCGTCGCCGTCGCGAGGCACTGGCACTGGCCCCGGCCCCGGCACCGGCACCGGCACCGGCACCGTCGCGGGGCCCTCGGCCGGGCCGCCGGCTCCGGGACAGGCTGCCGGGCCTCAGGACGCCCGGTCGTGCCCAGGTCCGGCCGTCCGCTCGCCGACGCCCGCCACCTGGGTCGCGTCGGTGGCGGCCTGCTCGGTCCACGGGGACACCAGCCCTTCGCGCTGCCGGGGCGGGGACATGTCGAGCATCGGCACGTACACCCGGGCGTCAACCGCCTCGGCCAGCAGCAGCGCGGCCATCAGGCTGGTCGGCCGGCACGTAGGATCGTCGGCCATCAGTTGCTCGCAGAGCCCGGCCACCTCCGGCGGCAGGCCGTCCACCGGCGGCAGCGGCTCCGGTGGCTGCCGTCGGCGTGCCCCGAGCAGCTCACTGGTGCTCTCGGCCCGGTACGGCAGCCGGCCGGTGAGGCAGTAGTAGAGCAGCACCCCGAGGGCGTACATGTCGGCGGCCGGGGTAGCGGGCCGCCGGTCGAGCTGCTCCGGAGCAAGGTACGCGGGAGTGCCCACCACCATGCCGTCCGGCAGATCGTCGGGCATGTCGGCCGAGGTGGCGATGCCGAAGTCCAGCACCTTGACCCCGCTCGGGGTGAGCATCACGTTGGCCGGCTTCACGTCCCGGTGCACGATGCCGTGCGCGTGCGCGGCGGCCAGCGCCGCCGCGATCTCGGCGCAGACCCGCACGGCGATGCGCCAGTCCAGCGGCCCGGCGCGCAGGTGCGCGGCGAGGGTGTCGCCCTCCGCCAACTCCATCACTATGTACGGCGCCGACCGGCCGGGCGGCATCGACGAGGCGCCGAAGTCGTGCACGCTGGCCACGTTCGGGTGCACCAGCCGGGCCGCGGAGCGGGCCTCGGTGCGGATGCGTTCCACCGAGTTGGCCTCGTCCCGGCCGGGGGAGATCAGCTTCACCGCGACCGGCCGGTCGAGCACCGTGTCGTGGGCCTGCCACACCTCTGACATCCCGCCGATGCCGATGCGCTGTTCGAGCTGGTAGCGCCCGTCCAGCGTTCTCATCGACCGCTCCTCGTCTAGCTCGCCACCATCGGCGGGCGGCAATCCCGTCACTTCCGCCCGGTACCCGACCTCGGAGCTGGGCAAACCGCCGGGGGTGTAGACACCGCGCCGCCCGCGTCTCTCCGGTGGGTGCGGTAGCTTCCACACGGGAAGGTCGACCCGGGGTGAGGGTGGCGAAGCGGAGGGGTGATGACCGAGGTGGCCGTACGGTTCGTCGGCGGGCCCGCGCACGACCTGGTGCGGCAGGTGCCGGCCGGGCCCGACGGGACGCCCCCGCAGTGCTGGGTGCTGCGCCACCCGGGCGGCTCCCCGGCGCCGACCGCCGACCACCTCTACCGGCGCGACCGCCCGGACGACACCGGCACCTGGACCATGCGCTTCGTCCGCACCGACCCGCTGGGCATGTCACAGTGATCCGCCGGGCCCTGCCACAGTGATCCGCCGGGCCCTGACGTGATGATCCGCCGGGCCCGCCCCGCGACCCGCCCCGCCTGACCCGGTGCGACCGTTCCCGGCCTCGGGCCGCGGCCCGCGCGCCGCACGGCCGGCAGGGGGCGGATGCGCGGTCCCGGCACCGGTCGGCTCGCACAGCTGGTACACAGGGTCTGCCGATGTGGGGCACAGCCGACCGTCCCACGATGGGAGGCATGGTCATGGAGGGGCAGGCCGCGCAGGGCCGCATCGAGCTGCGCCGACCCGACGGGGAACCCGTCCGGGTGCTGGTGGTCGACGACGAGCCCACGCTCACCGACCTGCTCTCGATGGCGCTGCGCTACGAGGGCTGGCAGGTCCGCACCGCGGGCAACGGGATGACGGCGCTGAGCACCGCCCGGCAGTTCCAGCCGGACGCGGTGGTGCTCGACGTGATGCTGCCCGACCTGGACGGCTTCCAGGTGCTGCGCCGGTTGCGCGAGCACACCCCGACCGTGCCGGTGCTCTTCCTCACCGCCCGGGACGCGGTGGAGGAGCGCATCGCCGGGCTCACCGTCGGCGGCGACGACTACGTCACCAAGCCGTTCAGCCTGGAGGAGGTGATCGCCCGGCTGCGGGCGCTGCTGCGCCGCTCCGGGTTCGCCGTCGCCACCCGGGAGGACGCGGTGCTGACCGTCGGCGACCTCAACCTGGACGAGGACAGCCACGAGGTGCGCCGCGGTGGCCAGCTGGTCACCCTCACCGCGACCGAGTTCGAGCTGCTGCGGTACCTGATGCGCAACCCGCGCCGGGTGCTCAGCAAGGCGCAGATTCTCGACCACGTCTGGAACTACGACTTCGGCGGGCAGGCCAACGTCGTCGAGCTGTACATCTCGTACCTGCGGAAGAAGATCGACGTCGGACGGGTGCCGATGATCCACACCCTGCGGGGCGCGGGATATGTCCTCAAGCCCGCGGACTGACCGGCTGCGCCGCTGGCTGGCCGGCTGGTCGCTGCGCACCCGGCTGGTGGCCGCCGTGGTGGCGCTGCTCGCCCTGGTCAGCGTCGGGATCGGCGGGCTGACCACGGTGGCGCTGCGGCACTTCCTCGTCGGCCAGGTCGACGACCAGCTCAACTTCGACCGGCACCGGGTCGGCGGGGACCGGCGGGACCGGTACCCCACCCTGCCCCCGCTGCCCCGCGACGTGACACTGCCCCCCGGCTTCCCGTCCGGCTCGATCGTCGTCCGGGTGGTCGACGGCCGGGTCGTGGAGGCGAAGATCCGCAACTCGGCCGGCTCGGTCGAGCCGCTCGCCACCGGCACGGCGGCCCCGCTGGCCGGGCTGGCCGTCGACGGCCGGCCGCGCACGGTGGACCTCGGCGACCAGGGCGACTACCGGGCGGTGGCCCGGCAGTTCGTCGACCTCGACAACGACGGCTCCGGTGGGGTGCTGGTCTTCGCGCTGCCGCTGACCGGCGTCCAGGACACCGTCTGGTGGATGGTGCTGGCCCAGGCCGGGGTCGCCGCCGCCGGGCTGCTCGTCGCCGGCGGCCTCGGCGCGCTGATCGTCCAGGCCACCCTGCGCCCGCTGCGCCGGGTCGCCGCCACCGCAGCCCGGGTCACCGAGCTGCCGCTGGACCGGGGCGAGGTGGCGCTGTCCGTGCGGGTCCCCGCCGCAGACACCGACCCCCGCACCGAGATCGGCCAGGTCGGCGGCGCGCTCAACCGGATGCTCGGGCACGTAGCCGCCGCGCTCGCCGCCCGCCAGGCCAGCGAGACCCGGGTACGCCAGTTCGTCGCCGACGCCAGCCACGAGCTGCGCACCCCCCTCGCGGCCATCCGCGGGTACGCCGAGGTGGCCCGCCGGGGCCACGACCGCGTCCCGCCGGACGTGGCGCACGCGCTGCGCCGGGTCGAGTCGGAGAGCACCCGGATGACCAGCCTCGTCGACGACCTGCTGCTGCTGGCCCGGCTCGACTCCGGTCGCCCGCTGGCGGTCGAGCCGGTGGACCTGACGGCGCTGGTCGTCGACGCGGTCAGCGACGCGCACGTCGCCGGCCCGGAGCACCGCTGGCAGCTCGACCTGCCCGAGGCGGAGCAAATGGTGCCCGGCGACGCCGCCCGGCTGCACCAGGTGGTGGCGAACCTGCTGGCCAACGCCCGGGTGCACACCCCGCCGGGTACCACCGTCACCACCCGGCTCGCCCCCACCCCGGCCGGAGTCGTGCTCAGCGTCACCGACGACGGCCCCGGCGTCCCGGCCGACCTGCAGAACGAGGTCTTCGAGCGCTTCGCCCGGGGGGACAGCTCCCGGTCGCGCGCCCACGGCAGCACGGGCCTCGGGCTGGCCATCGTGGCGGCCGTGGTGGACGCCCACCACGGCGGGGTCGAGGTGTCCAGCCGCCCGGGGCGAACCGTGTTCACGGTTTCTCTGCCGGCGGTCACGGACTGACCAGGCCCGGGCCGGCGACCGAACCGTGGGTGGGAGACTCGGGGCGTGTACCGGGAGCGTGGTGCCAGGGTGGCCGGGGCGGTGCTCTGGGAGAGCGTCGCCACCGGCGATGGGCCCGCCCGGGTGCTGCCCGACGGGTGCCTGGACCTGCTGTGGTCCTCGCGGCGGGGACTGCTGGTCGCCGGGCCGGACCGCACGGCGCACCTGTCGGGGAGCGCGGCCGGCGAGCGTTGGGTGGGGCTGCGGTTGCCGCCCGGCGCCGGGCCGGCCGTGTTCGGCGTGCCCGCCGACGAGCTGCGGGACCGGCGGGTGCCGCTGTCCGACCTGTGGGGACCGGGCGCGGTCGCCGTCGCCGACCGGACGGCCGACGGGCGGGGCGTCGCCGCCGCGCTGGAGGCGGTCGCCCGGGAGCGGCTGCGCGTGGCCGGCGGCCCCGACCCGCTCGGCGCGCGCCTGGTGGGCCGGCTGGCCGCCGGGGCGCCGGTCGGCACGGTCGCCGCCGAGGTCGGCCTCGGTGCGCGGGCGCTGCACCGCCGCTGCCGGCACCTGTTCGGGTACGGCCCGAAGACCCTCGCCCGCATTCTGCGGATGCGCCGGGCGCTCGCCCTGGCCCGGTCCGGGACGCCGCTGGCCGAGGTGGCCGCCCGCGCCGGGTACGCCGACCAGGCCCACCTGACCCGCGACGTCCGGGAGTTGGCCGGGGTGCCGCCCGGCGTCCTGCTGCGCGGCTGAGCCGCCCCGGTCGTCCTGTCGGCCCGGACGGGTCCGGGACGGGGTGGACCGTGCCGTCGGGGGCGCTGCGGTCAGTCCGTCGGCAGCGGGGCGAACAGGTCGACGGCGGTGCCGTCGGGGTCGTGCAGGATCGCGTACCGCTGCCCCCAGAACGCGTCCCACGGCGCCAGGTGGCCGTGGAAGCCGGCTCCGGTCATTTCGGTCCAGTACCGGTCGACCTCGGCCGGGTCGGCGCAGCGGAACGCGAGGCTGACCCGGGAGCCACCGGTCGGTGGCATCCAGCCGGGGTCGAAGCCGCGGATCGTCTCCACCGTGTCCCAGGCCAGCCGCAGGCCGCCGGCCAACGTGAACTCCACGTGCGGCTCGGCCTCCGCGCCGGCCGGGACGTCGAGGCCCAGGCGGCGGTAGAAATCGAGGGTCCGGGCCATGTCGGTGACCGTCAGGCCGACGAGGTCGAAGTGAGGTGTCATGCGCCGACCGTACGGCGGGGCCGGGCGTGCCGTCTTGAACGGAACGGACCCGGTCGGACTGGGCGGTGTGGCCTCGACGCGGCCCGTCGTCGCGTACGGTGGCAATGAGACAAGTCCGGCTTTTCGGCAGAAAAACCCCTGAGTGGCGGAGCCGGAAGCTGACTCCGGGACGGCGAGGGGAAGGAGCGACCCGTGATGCACCTGGCCTACCTGGACGCGGGTTCCGGCAGCCTGATCGTGCAGGCGGTGGTCGGCGGGGTGGCCGGAGCGGCGGTGGCCACGAAGCTCTACTGGCGCCGGCTGACGGCCCGGTTCCGCCGCCGGCCCACCGACCGTTCCTGAGCCGGGCCCGCAGGCATGACCACCCCCGACGCCGGTGTCCGGGTCGAGCCGGGCTCCTTCCGCGACCCGGCGAACCGCGTCTTCTACGCCGACGGCGAGGTGCTGCGCGGGCTCGACGCGCGGGCGGCCGAGGACTGGCGGGCCCTGGCCGCCAGCGAGTTCTTCCCGCCGCTGCTCGCCGCCGGCAAGGTCTGCGGCACCGAACCCGTCGCGCCGGACCGGTTCCGCGCCCCCGACGGAGTGCCGTGGGCCGCGGTCCTGCGCCACGAGCGCATCCCGTTCGTCTCCCACCCGTACGAGTGGTCGTTCGGCATGCTGCGCGACGCCGCGTTGCTGCACCTGGAGGTCCTGCGCGCGGCGCTGGCGGCCGGCTTCACCACAAAGGACGGATCGGCCTACAACCTCCAGTGGCACGGCGTCCGACCGGTCTTCATCGACGTCGGCTCGTTCGAGCCGGCCCGCGACGGCGAGCCCTGGGCCGGCTACCGGCAGTTCTGCCAGACCCTGCTCTACCCGCTGCTGCTCACCTCCCACCTCGGCGTGGACTTCCAGCCCTGGCTGCGCGCCCAGGTCGACGGCATCCCGCCGGAGCAGATGCGCCTGCTGTTCACCGGCACCCGCCGGCTGCTGCCCGGCGTCCCCACCCACGTGCACCTGCACTCCGCGATGCAGCAGCGGCACGCCGCCGCGACCACCAGCGACGTGCGGGCGCAACTGCGCACCGCCGGGTACTCCCGGGAACTGGCCCTGGCCGCCGTGCGCCGGATCGAGAAGCTGGTCCGCCGGCTGGCCCCGCGCCACGCCCGCAGCCACTGGGTCGACTACCAGCGCACCTGCACGTACTCGGCGGGGGACCGGGCCGCCAAGGAACGCTTCGTCGCCGCGGCGCTGACCGCCGGCCCGCCGCCCGGCCTGGTGCTGGACCTGGGCGCCAACGACGGCCGGTACGCCCGGATCGCCGCCCGGCACGCCGGCTACGTCGTCGCCGTCGAGCAGGACCCGGCCGTGGTGGACGACCTGTACGCGGCGCTGCGCGCCGAGGGACAACGGCGGGTGCTGCCGCTGGTGATGGACCTGGCCGACCCGTCGCCCGGGGGCGGCTGGCGGGGCGTGGAGCGGGCTGCCTTCGCCACCCGGGCCCGTGCCGACCTGGTGCTGGCCCTCGCCGTCGTGCACCACCTCGCGATCGGGCGCAACGTGCCGCTCGACCAGCTCGTCGACCAGCTCGCCGACGCCTGCGCCCCCGGCGGCCGGCTGGTGGTCGAGTTCGTCCACCCGGACGACCCGATGGCCCGGCGGCTGCTGGCCAACCGGCCGCCCGGCCTCTTCCCGGCCTACCGGCCCGACGAGTTCGCCCGGTTGCTGGCCGGCCGGTGCCGGATCGAGCGGCACGCCGAGCTGCCATCGGGCACCCGGACGCTCTACCAGGCGGTGGTGGGTGGCTGACTCGGCGCCGGCGCCGGCGACCCTACGGGACGTCGATCCGGCTCCGGGCCGCCCCACCAAGCGGACCGGGTGGCGGGCGGAGCGGGGACTGCTGCTGGAGGTGGTGGCGCTGGTCGGGCTGGTGGTCACCCAGCCGATGCTGGACGTGCTGGGCCGCAGCCCCGACTTCTTCCTGTTCCACCGGGCCACCCGGGGCGAGGTCCTGACCCTGGTGGCGCTGATCGCAATGGTCCCCACGCTGCCGGTGGCCCTGCTCGGCGCGGCGAGCCGGCTGGCCGGGCGGGGCGTCCGGGCCGCCGTGCACACCGGGACCGTCGGCCTGCTGCTCGCCGCCCTCGCCGTCCAGGTGGGCCGGCACGGCACGCCGCTGCGGGGCGTACCGCTGCTGCTGGTCGCGGCGGTGGTGGGCGTGGCCGGGGCCGCCGCGCACCGGCGGTGGCGCGGCCCGGGGTGGGCGCTGCGGGTGGCCGCGGCCGGGCCGCCGGCCTTCGTGGCGTTGTTCCTGCTCGCCTCGCCCGCGTCGCCGGTGGTGCTGCCGGGGGGCCCCGTCGGCGCGGCCGGGGCGGCCGGGGCGGGGGAGCACCCACCGGTGGTCATGCTGGTCCTCGACGAGCTGCCGCTGGTCTCCCTGCTCGGCCCCGACGCCCGGATCGACGCCGCCCGCTACCCGCACTTCGCCGAGCTGGCGGCCGGTTCCACCTGGTACCGCAACGCCACCGGGGTCAGCGGCTGGACGCCGTACGCGCTGCCGGCCATGCTCACCGGCCGGTATCCGGCGCGGCCGGTCGCCCCGCACTACTCGCAGTACCCGGACAACCTGTTCACCGCCCTCGGCGGCCTGTACGACGTCCGGGCGCAGGAGAGCATCACCCGGCTCTGCCCGCCCAGCCGTTGCGACCAGCCGGCCAGCCCCAAGCAGGGCCTCGGCGCCCTGGTCCGGGAGAGCGGCCGGCTGCTGCGCCAGGTGACCGCCCCGGTGGACAGCCGCGTCGCCCCCGAGGAGTCGTACCGCGAGCTGACCGCCGCCGAGGCGGGGCTGGACGCCGCCGAGCCGGTCCCGGTCGACCCGAAGTTCCGCTGGGACAGCCTCGACGACAACCAGCCGGCCCGGTTCACCACGTTCCTGGCCGGGCTGCGCCCGAGCGACCGGCCCACCCTGCACTTCCTGCACCTGCTGATGCCGCACGCGCCCTGGGTGTTCCTGCCGTCGGGGGCCCGCTACGCCGCCCCGCAGGACCTGCCCAACGACGGCGCGGGCTGGGTCGAGCTGGCCCGGCAGCGGCACCTCGCCCAGTTGGGGTACACCGACCGGCTGATCGGCGAGACGCTGCGCACCCTGCGCGCCAGCGGCCTGTACGACAAAGCCCTCGTGGTGGTCACCGCCGACCACGGGGTCAGCTTCGACAACGGCTTCCAGGGGCGCGGGATGAGCGCCGTGCGTGCGGCGGCCGGGCAGGTGGCCTGGGTGCCGATGTTCGTCAAGGAGCCCGGCCAGCGGGCCGGGCGGGTCGACGACCGCAACTGGGAACACGTCGACCTGCTGCCCACGGTCGCCGACCACGCGCACGTTCGGATCCCGTGGCAGGTCGACGGGAGCTCCGCCCTGCGGGCCCCGCGCGAACGCGCCGACAAACGCTTCTACGACCGGCCGGGTGAGCCGGTCAGCCTCCCCGGCGGGGTGCCGGAGCCGCCGCCCCAGCCGTCGCCCCACCCGCTGGTCGGCACAGCCGTGGGGGAGCGGCCGGTCGGCGGTACCGCCCGGGTCGCCGACCTCGCCGCGTTCCGCGCCGTCGATCCGGACGCCGGCGAGCTGCCGGCCCTGGTCTGGGGCACCGTCGGGGCGTCGGTGCGCGAGGGCACGCTGCTCGCCGTCGCGGTCAACGGCCGGATCGGGGCGGTCGTCCCGGTTGTGCCGCCCGATGCCGGCGGGCGGCGGTTCGCCGCCCTCCTCCCCGACGACCGGCTGTTCCGGGCCGGCGCCAACCGGCTGGACGTCTACCGGGTCGGCCCCGGCGACGAGCTGCGCCGACTGAGTGTTTCCTGAGAGTTTCGCCCGCCCGGTGTAAGGGCCCCTGCCGGCGTGTGACATGCCCAAGTGGGCACCTCGTGGCGCTTTGCCCCCTTTCGTCGCCCGGCTCGTGCCCGCCGGGTTTCCTCGCCTGCGGGTCGGGAATCGGGTGACGCATACCTCACCGCCGAACCACGGCGAGCGGTGTTCCCGCAACCGTGTTTACGGTAAATGTGAAGGCAATTTCAACGTAGATCTGCCGGCGAAGCGAGGAACCACATGACGGAAGTCAAGCTCGATCACCCCGGTGGGCAGCTGTCGATGCCGGTGCACTCGGCGGTCGAGGGCCCCGCCGGCATCGGCGTGAGCAAGCTTCTCAAGGAAACCGGGATGACCACGTACGATCCCGGTTTCGTCAACACCGCGGCCTGCTCCTCCGAGATCACCTACATCGACGGCGACGCGGGCATCCTGCGGTACCGGGGCTACCCGATCGAGCAGCTGGCCGAGAAGTCCTCCTTCCTGGAGGTCTCCTACCTGTTGATCTACGGCGAGCTGCCCGGCCAGCAGGAGCTGACCGAGTTCAGCGAGCGGATCTCGCGGCACTCGCTGCTGCATGAGGAGATGCGCCGGTTCTTCGACGGCTTCCCGCGCGACGCGCACCCGATGGCCGTGCTCTCGTCGGCCGTCAGCGCCATCTCGACCTTCTACCAGGACAGCCTGGACCCGTTCGACCCCGCCCACGTCGAGATGTCCACGGTCCGGCTGATGGCCAAGGTTCCCACCATCGCCGCGTACGCCTACAAGAAGTCCATCGGGCAGCCGCTGCTGTACCCGGACAACTCGCTCGGCTACGTGGAGAACTTCCTGCGGGGGACGTTCGGCGTGCCGGCGGAGCCGTACGAGGTCGACCCGGTGATGGCCAAGGTGCTGGACATGCTCTTCGTCCTGCACGCCGACCACGAGCAGAACTGCTCCACGTCGACCGTGCGGCTGGTCGGCTCCAGCAACGCCAACCTCTTCGCCTCGGTCTCGGCCGGGGTCAACGCGCTCTTCGGGCCGCTGCACGGCGGGGCCAACCAGGCCGTTCTGGAGATGCTGAGCAAGATCGAGGCCGACGGCGGCGACGTGCAGTCCTTCGTCCGCAAGGTGAAGGACAAGCAGGACGGCGTGAAGCTGATGGGCTTCGGCCACCGGGTCTACAAGAACTACGACCCGCGCGCCGCCATCGTGAAGAAGGCCGCCCAGGACGTGCTCGGCCGGATGGCCAAGCCGGACCCGCTGCTGGACATCGCGATGAAGCTGGAGGAGATCGCGCTCGCCGACGACTTCTTCGTGTCCCGCCGGCTCTACCCGAACGTGGACTTCTACACCGGCCTGATCTACAAGGCCATGGGTTTCCCGACGAAGATGTTCACCGTGCTCTTCGCCCTCGGCCGGCTCCCCGGCTGGATCGCCCAGTGGCGCGAGATGATCAACGACCCGGAGACCAAGATCGGCCGTCCCCGGCAGCTCTACACCGGAGCCCCCGAGCGGGCGTACGCCCCACTCGCGGAGCGCTGACCCGGCCACAGGCACCAGGACGACGGGCACCAGGACGACGGGCCGCTACCCCAGCCGGGGGTGGGCGGCCCGTTCGGTCGGTGGGTCATTCATCTCCGGTCGGTGGGTCACCTTCGGTCGGTGGGTCGCCTCCGGTCGGCGACAGGCGCGTCCGCGCGCCAGGTCGGTGCACCCCAGTCGGTGACCGTGGGTCCTATGGAGCTGCCCCGTTTGCGCTACCGCCGCAGCCGGTCGACAGAACGATCGTCCCGGGCCGTGGCGGTGCCGGACGCCCCGCCACGGGCACGCCGAAACTCGGCGGTGCGTGTGGCCAGTGCGCCGGGGCGGTGCGCGCCCAGTGCGTCCGGCCGGTGCGCCCCAGCCCGACCGGGGGTCCCCGGGGAAACGAGCCCGGGGGGCCCCGGGGAAGCGAGCCGGGCGGTTTCCCGACCTGGCCGTGGGCGGGCATGGGGGCGGGGCGTTACCGGAAGGCGTGTCCGGGGGCCGGTTGCCCTGGTGCGTGCCGGCTGGCCGGTAGCGCAGACGGGGCAGCTCCATAGGGCCCGCAGGAGCCGTGTCGGTGCTCGCTCGTCCGGCCAGGCCGAGCCGCGCCGTTGCGGCGACACGGCGGTATCACCGAGTTGGGGACACCGCCTATGTCGCCGTCGCATCGCGCCGTCGCATCGCGGGCACGTAGGTCGTTCAGCGGAGGCCGGCGGCGGCGAGGAGGTTGCCATCGGTGACGTGTGCCGGGGAGCGGCCCTCGGTCATCCGGCGCTCGGCGCGCTCCGCGGTGAACGCCGGGGCCTTGGCGATCGCCGCGGCGTACGTGGCGGCGGTGCGGTGCGCGATGGCCGCCCAGCCGTACTGCTCGTGCACCATGGCGCGGGCACGGCGGGCCAGCGCCCGGGCGTGCTCCCGGTCGGACAGCAGGGCGTGCACCGCCTCGGTCAGCCCGGCCGGGTCCTGCGGGGCGAAGGTCATCCCGGTTACGCCCGGCTCGACGATCTCGGCGAGCCCGCCGGTCGCGGCGACGGCCAGGGGCGCCCCGGCCGCGGCCCCCTCCAGGGCCACCATGCCGAACGGCTCGTAGATGCTCGGCACAGCGAAGCAGTCCGAGGCGGCCATCACGGCGGGCAGGTCGGTGCCGCCGAGGAAGCCCGGCATGCTCACCATGCCGCCGAGGCCGAGCCGGTGCACCTCGGCCTCCAGGGCCGACTTGTACGGCCCGTCGCCGACGATGACCGCCCGCAGCCCGGGGTGCCGCTCGCGCAGCCGGGGCAGCCCGGCGAGCAGGTGTTGCACGCCCTTCTCGTACACCAGCCGGCCGGCGAAGGTGACCAGCGGGCCGTCCCCGGCGAACCGGGCCCGGGCCGAGGCGACCGCCGAGGCCGGCACCTTCCAGCGGTGCGGCTCCACCCCGTTGGCCACCACGTCGATCCGGCTGGTGGGCACGCCGAACAGCGCGTTGACCTCGTCGCGCATGTATCCGGAGCAGGCGATCACCCGGTTGGACTCGCCGCTGATCCAGTGTTCGACGCCGTGGATGGTGCGGTTCATCTCTTCGGGGAG
>NZ_JBIRTH010000007.1:200363-429388 GCF_044334565.1 Micromonospora sp. NPDC020750 | reverse complement strand
CCCTCCCCACCACCGCCAACGGCAAGATCGACCGCACCGCCCTCCACCACCTCGACCACACCCCCACCCCCACCACACCCCGAACCACCACCACCCCCACCACCCTCCTCCAACGCCGCCTCACCGACCTCTGGCGCGACACCCTCGAACTCGACCACATCGACATCCACGACAACTTCTTCGACCTCGGCGGCGACTCCCGGAGCCTCTCCGTCCTGGCCGCCCGGATCCGGGCGGAGTTCGACGCGGACGTGCGGGTCCTCGACCTGATGACGCACCCGACCATCGCATCGCTCAGTCGCCGGCTGAGCAGCGATCAACCGGACGACGACCGCCTGAGCGCGGTCGCGGAACAACGCGCCAAACGGCGAGAGCGGAGACGGAACCCATGAGCGCCCGAGAGGCAGTCGCAGACGACGACCGGATCGCCATCGTCGGGATGGCGGGCCGCTTCCCGGGCGCCGACGACGTGGACGCGCTGTGGGAACTCAGCGTGCGTGGCGGGTCCGGCGTCCGGCGGGTGTCCGGCCGGGACGGACTCGTGCCGTACCGGGGCGTGGTCGACGGTGCCGACCGGTTCGACGCCGCCTTCTTCGGCGTCCCCGCGCACGAGGCGCAGATGACCGATCCGCAGCAGCGGATGCTGCTGGAGGTCGCCCAGCACGCCTTTGACGACGCGTCGATCGACCCGACCAGGGCCGCCGGGGCGGTGGCGGTGTACGCCGCCTGCGCACCCACCGCCACCACCGCCCCGGCCGACTCCGTGTCGGGCACCTACGAGTGGGTGCTGGCCACCTCGGCGGACTTCGCCGCCACCCGGCTCTCCTACCGGCTGGGTCTGCGCGGCGAGAGCATGACGGTCCAGACCGGCTGCTCGTCGTCGCTGGTGGCCGTGCACCTGGGGGTGCAGGCCCTGCTGTCCGGGCAGGCGGACGTCGTCCTCGCCGGCGGGGTGTCCTTCCCGGGCGACCAGGAGTCCGGTTATCCGACCGAGGAGGGCATGATCGCCTCCCCGTCGGGGCGGTGCCGCCCGTTCGACGCGGACGCGGACGGCACCGTACCGGGTGGCGGTGCCGCCCTGGTTGTCCTCAAGCGACTCGCCGACGCCGAACACGACGGCGACCGGGTGCACGGCGTGATCCTGGGTTCGGGGACCAACAACGACGGCTCCACCAAGGTCGGCTTCATGGCCCCGTCCCCCACCGGCCAGGCCGAGGCGATCGCCACCGCCCACGCGGTCGCGGGGGTGGATGCCGGATCCATCGGCTACGTGGAGACGCACGGGACGGGTACCCAGCTCGGCGACGAGGTGGAGATCGAAGGGCTGCGCCGCGCCTTCAAACTCGATCCGGACCGGCCCGGACCGTGCCGCCTCGGCTCGCTCAAGGCGAACTGCGGGCACCTGGACCGGGCGGCGGGCGTGGCGGGCCTGGTCCGCGCCGTGCTGGCCCTCAAGCACCGCACCATCCCGCCGATGGCCGGCTTCGAGCGGGCCGATCCGGCTCTCGACCTCGACGGTGCCGGCTTCGAGGTGCCGTCCGCGCCGGTCAGGTGGGAGACGGACGGTACGCCCCGCCGGGCCGGGGTGAGCAGCTTCGGCGTGGGCGGAACGAACGTGCACGTCGTACTGGAGGAGGCCCCGGATCGGCAGCCGGCCCCGTCGGCGCCCGCGGGCGACGTGCTCCTGCCGCTGAGCGGCCATGTGTCCGCGGTCGTCGCACACCAGGCAACCGGGCTGGCCGGCTGGCTGGCCGCGCGGCCCGGATCCGACCTGGGGCAGGTGGGACGGGCACTCAGCCTGGACCGGCGGGCCCGGGAACACCGGTCCTGGGTGGTGGCTGGTTCACCCGCGCAGGCGGCCGGGGCACTCACCGCGACACCCGGGCCGGTGGTCGCCGCAGCCACCCCCACGGTCGTGTTCGCCTTTCCCGGCCAGGGCGAGCCCGTCGTGGACGGCATGGCGGAGCTCTACCGCACCGAACCGGTCTTCCGCGCGGCACTCGACGAGTGCGCCGAGGTGATCCGGGACCTGGCCGGCTTCGACATCCGTGCCGACCTGTACGGGCAGCACGACCGCGCCGAGTTGGCCCGGTGGTACGAGGACATGTCGCGGTTCCAGCCGGCGCAGTTCGCCGTGGAGTGGGCGACGGTCGAGTTGTGGCGTTCGTGGGGGGTGTCCGCCGACGCCGTGATCGGTCACAGCCTCGGCGAGATCGTGGCGGCCGTGTATGCCGGCGTGCTGTGCCTCGCCGACGGCCTGGCCTTCGTGGTCGAACGCAGCCGACGGATGGAGGAGGCGCCGCTCGGCGAGACGATCAGCGTCGCGCTGCCGGTACGGGACGTCGAGGAGCGTCTCACCGGGGACCTGACCGTGGCGGCGGTCAACGGCCACGAGTTGACCGCGGTGACCGGACCGGTACCCCAGGTGGCCGCACTCAAGGCCGAGCTGACCCGGTCGGAGGTGTTCTTCCGGCCGCTGAACATCCGCCGGTCACCGCACGGCCCCGCGATGCGGGAGCCGGCCCGGTTGCTGCGTAGCTACCTCTCCTCGTTCGCGCTGGCCCCGCCCGCCGTCCGGATCGTGAGCAACGTGACCGGCGACTGGATCGGCGACCGGATCGCCACGCCCGACTACTGGGCCACCCAGCTCTGTTCGCCGGTCCGCTTCACCGAGCAACTCTCCCGGGTCGCCGAACTCGACGACGTCGTCGTGCTCGTGGTGGGCCCCGGCACCGGTCTCGGTCGGATGATCTCGCACGAGCTGGCGGGGCGGGTCCGCGCCGTCGTCGCCTCGGGCCGGGGTGCCGACGATCCGGGCGGCGACCGCCGGGCAGTCCTCGTCGCCGCGGGGGAGCTGTGGTCGCACGGCGTCGCGGTGGACCTCGCCCGGCTGGCCCACCCGTCCCGGTACGCGACGGCGCTCCCGCCGACCTGTTTCGACCACGGTCGACGGTGGCCGGTGGGGCAGCCGGCCCGCCGGGAGCGCAGTGCCCCGGCGGGCCGGCTGCCGGACCCGGGTGCCTGGTTGTACGAGCCGGAGCGGACCCTGCTGAGTCGGCCTGCGGCACCGGCGGCGCCGTTGACCATCGCCTGGCACGGCGCGCCGGGCGCGCAGCACGACGCATTCCTGCGGGCCGCCGTGTCCCGTGGGCACACGCTGGTACCGCTCGACCACGTCACGTCCGCCCCACCGAGTGGGGGCCCACGGGACGTGCTGTGGTGGCTCGGGAACGACCCGCACGACCTGCTCCGCCGGGCGGCGGCATTGGCCGACCTGCTCGGCCGGCAGGCGACCGGTACCCGGGTGTGGCTGGTGACCGGCGACGACGAAAGCGGTTCCGGCCTCTCCGCGAGGAACCTCGCCCACGCCGTGGCGCGGGTGCTGCCGCAGGAGAACGTCGGGTGTGCCTGGACCGCTGTGACGCTCAGTGCCCCCATGCAGGGGCACGAGCTCGACCTGGCGGCTGGTCACCTGATCGACGCCTTGGCCGCCGGTACCGACGGCACCGTGCTCACCGTGGACACCACGGGCGTACGACAGCTCGGCTTCCGCCGGTCCTGGCCGCACTGGCGGGCCCGCCCGCTGCGGGAATCCGGCTGCTACGTGATCACCGGCGGGCTGGGGCCGGTGGGTCGCGCCATGGCGCTGGCCCTGGCCCGGGAGGTGCCGGCCACGGTCGTGGTGCTGGGCCGCCGGGCCGGGAGTGCGGTCCACGACGAGGTGACCGCCCTGACGGCGCGGCTGCGGGAGGCGGGGTCGCGCCTGGAGTACCGGTCGGTCGACGTGACGGACTCCGCCGCGGTCGTCGCCTGTCTCGCCGACCTGCGGTCCCGGTTCGGACGGATCGACGGCGTGGTGCACGCCGCCGGCTTCACCGACCGGGCGGCGTTCCCGCTGGCGGCGGACGCCGCACCGGAGCTGGTCGAGGTCGTCGCAGCCGCCAAGATGGACGGCGCCCAGGCGATCCACGACGCCCTCGCCCCGGACGACGCGGACTTCGTGCTGCTCTGCTCCAGCCTCTCCGTGGTCCTCGGCGGGGTGCGGTTCGGTCCGTACGTCGCGGCGAACGACGCGCTGGACGAGTTCGCCGCGCGGCGGCACGCGGCCGGCGACGAGCGCTGGGTCAGCGTCGGATGGGACGCGTGGACCGACGGCGACGACGCCGTGCCGGACCCGGTTGGCCCGGCCCGGTACGCGCTGACCGCCCGGGACGGTCACGAGGTGTTCCGGCGGTTGCTGTCCGTAGGCGGTCCCGTCGTCTGGGTGTCCACCGGTGACCTGGATGCCCGATTGGTCGAGGTCGCCGACCAGGTCGGCATGGGCCCTCAGGCGGCGGTGCCGGACAGCGCCGTCACCATGGCCGACCCGGGTGGCCTGGTTCGGGCGGTCCTGACCGAACTGCTCGGCGCGGTACCGCCCGACCACGACCGCGACCTGCGACTGGACGGGCTGGAGTCGCTGGCCATCCTGCAGATCGTCACCCGGCTCCGGGACCGGACCGGGGTCCGGATCGCGCTCGCCGATGCGCTCCGCTCGCTGAGCGTGACCGGGCTGGAGGCGCTCGTCAGCCGCGTCGTGTCCGCCCCGGACCGGGCGTCCGGCTTCCTGATCACGCCCACGCCCACGGCTGCCGATCACCCCACGTCGAGCACCCAGCGCCGCTGGCTGGAGCTGCTGCCCGAGGGGTACGGCGGTCTCGACCTCGCCGTCGAGGTCGAGTGCGGGTACCCGGCCGAGCAGCTCGTCCGGGCGGTGGAACGGACGATCGACCGCCACAGCGGACTACGTACCGTCTTCCACCGCCGGGGCGACACCTGGCGTCAGTCGGTGACCCAGGGTCAGCCCGTGAAGCTCCTGGACCTGTCGGCCTTTACCGAGGCCGAGCAGCGGGCCGAGATCAGCCGGCTCGTCCAGACCGCCGGGGACAGCTGGTTCGACTTCGGCCGGACCCCACCGTTCGAGGTCACCATCGCCCGCCTCGCCGAGGGACGACGCCACGCGATGCTGATCCATGCCCACCATGTCCTCTTCGACGGCTGGTCGTCGAGCATCTTCCTGCGGGACGTGGCGGAGGAGTTGGACTCGGAGCCCGGGAAAGCGCCCCTTCAGTACGTGGACTACGCCGCCGCGCAGTGGGACTACCTGCGCAGCCCGGCGCTGCTGGCCGCCCGGTCGTACTGGCGGGAGCACTTCGCCGGGGCACCGGCACCGACCAGGGTGCCGGGCGACGTCGGTAGCGGGCCGGGCGACGTCGGTGACGGGACGGCCGACGACCGGGGCGAGCTGCTCACCTTCACCCTCGGCGAGGCGACGTCGGCTGCGCTGCGGGACCGGTCCGCCGCCCTGGGCACCACACCCTTCGGTCTCATGATGACCGCGTACGCGGTCCTGGTGCACCGGCTGACCGGGGACGACGACCTGGTGCTCGGCACCACTGCGGCGGGCCGCCCCAGCGCCGAGGCAGAGGAGATCGTCGGCGTGTTCGTCAACCCGCTGCCGCTGCGGGTGCAGATCGATTCCGGGGTCAGGGTCGGGGATCTGGTGAGCCGGGTGCACCACAGCCTGGTCGGGTTCCACGACCACGGCAACTATCCCCTGGAGGACCTGGTCACGGCCGTTCCACCCTTCATCGGGCTGGGATTGAACGACACGTTCCAGTGCTATCTTCTCTACCAGAACTACTGGCGGCCCCAGGCGGGCGTAGTACGGTACCAGCCGATGCAGCTCGACACGCCGTATCATCACAAGGTGATGCGTGACTGGGAGATCGTTCTTGCGGAGGGAGAGGCTGGACTGACCGGCGAACTGTGGTACCGGACCAGCCGCTACTCCGCTTCCTGGGCCGAAAATTGCGCCGCTTCCTTCCGGAAGCTTCTCGGCCGGTTCGCGACTGACGCAGAAATCTTCCGCAGCCCCGTGGGGGTACTGCTCGACCAGTAGAAGAGATAAAGGAGTAGTTCCGTGTCCGGTCCGATGACCGCGGATCAACTACGATCAGCGTTCCTCCAGTATTTCGTCGAACGCGGCCACACCCGGGTGTCATCCGCGGGCCTGATCCCGGCCCACCCGGCCGCGCCGCTGTTCACGAACGCCGGAATGGTGCAGTTCCTTCCATACTTCTTCGGCGAGGAGGCCGCGCCGTACCGGCTGGCCACGTCCTCGCAGAAGTGCGTCCGGGTACGCGGTAAGCACGATGACATCGAGGCCATCGGCCGGACCACCCGTCACCTGACCTTCTTCGAGATGCTCGGCAATTTCAGCTTCGGGGACTACTTCAAGGAAGGCGCGATCTCCCACGCCTGGCACTTCCTGACGGAGGTGCTGGGCATGCCCGCCGACCGGCTGTGGGCCACGGTGCACCACAGCGACGACGAGGCGGCGCAGCTCTGGCGGGACGTCGTGGGCCTGCCCGCCGACCGGATCCACCGGCTGGGCGAGGACAACTTCTGGGAGATGGGCAGTACGGGCCCGTGCGGGCCGTCCTCCGAGATCTTCTTCGACAAGGGCCCGGAGTGGGGCCACGAGGGCGGGCCGGCGCACGGCGGCGAGGAACGCTACGTCGAGATCTGGAACCTCGTCTTCATGGAGTTCAACCGGCCGGAGAGCGGCGAACTCGAACCCCTGCCCCAGCGGAACATCGACACCGGGGCCGGCATGGAGCGGATCCTGCCGATCATCCAGGGCACGAACTCGGTTTTCGAGACCGACGTGCTGCGGCGCCTGATCGGCGACGCCGAGCAGCTCTGTGGCGCGACGTACGGGTCGGACGCGGAGCGTGACGTCAGCCTCCGCATCGTGGCGGACCACTCCCGCGCCATCTCGTTCCTGATCGCCGACGGCGTCGTGCCCTCCAACGAGGAGCGCGGGTACGTGCTGCGCCGGATCATCCGGCGGGCCGCCCTGCACGCCCAGCGGGTTGGCGCCCGTCGGGGGGTACTGGCGGAGATGGCCGGCCGCGTCGCCCAGGTCATGCACTCGGGGTACCCCGATCTGACCGAGGTGATCGACCAGGTGCAGAGCACCCTGGAGCGGGAGGAACACCGGTTCCGGGAGACCCTCTCGTTGGGACTCGGGATGCTGGACAGCGCGGTTCCCGCGGGGTCGACGACCATCCCCGGCGAGGTCGCCTTCAAGCTGCACGACACCTACGGTTTCCCGATCGACCTGACCCGCGAGATCGCCCGGGAGCGGGGACTGGGCGTCGACGATGCCGGGTTCGAGGCCGCGATGACGCAGCAGCGCACCCACGCCCGCGCCGATGCGAAGGCCGGTGCGGTCGACAACGGCGCGGCCAACGCCAAGGTGGTCCGGGACGAGTACGGCGTGACCGACTTCCTCGGGTACGAGACGCTCACCACCGAGGCGAAGGTGACCGGGGTCTTCCCCCACCCCGAGCCGGGTCGGGTGGAGGTGTACGTCGCCGCGTCCCCCTTCTACCCGGAGGGCGGCGGCCAGATCGGCGACACCGGCACGGTCACCGGTCCCCGTGGGCACGGCCGGGTGCTCGACACCGACGCGCCGCTGCCGAACGTCATCCGCCACCACGTGGAGGTGGAGCAGGGCACCTTCGGTGTCGGCGAGACCGTCGCCCTGGCGGTCGACGCCGATCGGCGTGCCTCGCTGCGGCGTAGCCACACGGGTACCCACCTGCTGCACTGGGCCCTGCGCAAGGTGCTCGGTACGCAGGCCCGCCAGCAGGGCTCACTGGTCGCACCCGACTACCTCCGGTTCGACTTCAACCACCACTCGCCCCTCACCGACGAGCAGCTCAGCGAGGCGGAGAACCTGGTGGCGGAGCAGATCCGCAGCAATGGCGGGGTCGAGATCAAGCACTCCTCCCAGGCGGAGGCAAAGGCTGCCGGGGCGATCTCGTTCTTCGGCGAGAAGTACGGCGAGGTGGTGCGGGTGATCCGCGCCGGGGAGCACTCGATGGAGCTCTGCGGCGGCACCCACGTCTCCGCCCTGGGTGAGATCAGTGAACTGGTAGTGACGTCGGAGTCCTCCGTCGGCGCCAACCTGCGCCGCATCGAGGCGTTCACCGGTGCCCGGGCGTTCGAGGAGAACCGTCGCCAGCGCCAGCTGCTGAAGGCGGCGGCCGGCGCGGTCCGCACCACGCCCGACCAACTGCCCGCGGCGATCGGGCGGTTGCAGGAGGCGCAGAAGGCCGGGGAGCGGGAACGCCGTCAGCTGACCACGCAGATCGACCGGTACCTGGCCAGGGACCTGGCCCGGGAGGCGGACGACGGGCTGGTCGTCGCCCGCTGTGACGGCCGCGACCAGGGGCAGCTCAAGAGCCTCGCGCTGGCCGTGCTGAACGAGCCGGGCATCTCGGCGGTGGGTCTCATCGGCTCGGCGGACGGCAGTTCGGTCGCGCTCGCGGTCGCGGTCGACGACCGGGTCGGCGACGCCCCCTCCTTCGTCCGGGCGGCGGCAAAGCTGGTCGGTGGGGGCGGCGGTGGGCGGGACCGCCGCGTCGCCGTCGCCGGGGGACGCGACCCGAGCCGTATCGACGAGGCGCTCAAGGCGCTGCGCGAGGCACTCGCCTCGGCCTGATCGGCCAGGTGCACGCGGGGCGGGCTGCTCGACGGCCCGCCCCGTTCCGTCCCGGCAGGAGCCGGGCCGGGCCGTACGGTCACAGCCGCTCGACGTTGGGCGCCGCAGGCACCCGGTGCACCGTGTCGAGCACGAGCCGGCACTGCTGCCAGTCGATGGTGCCGTCGAGTGCCTCGTGCGGCGTCACCAGCACCACGCAGTCGTACTCGTCGAATGGAAGCTTCCGCACGTCGAGCGAGCTCAGGACGGTGCCGTCGACGTCGAGTTCGGCAACCCACGGGTCGCAGTAGTCCACCGTGGAGCCGCTGGCGAGCAGCCGGCCGATGATGCTCAGGGCCGGTGCGTTACGCAGGTCGGGCACATTCGGCTTGTACGCCACACCGAGTACCAGCACCCTGCTGGTCTCGATCGGCGTACCCACCCGCGCCAGCATCTCCGCCACGCGGACGGCGACCTTGAGCGGACGGGCACTGGCCTGCCGGTGCGCGGCCTCGATGATCGGCATCGGCACGGCCTGCCGCCCCGCCTCGGTGATGAGGAAGAGCGGGTCGACCGGGATGCACTCGCCCCCGATCCCGGGCCCCGGCCAGTGCGGCAGGTACCCGAAGGGCTTGGTGGCGGCGGCGCGGATCACCTCGTCCACCGGGACACCGAGTTTGTGGCAGAGGTCGGAGATCTCGTTCGAGAAGCTGATGTTGACCAGCCGGGCGCTGTTCTCCAGGAGCTTGCTCATCTCCGCGACCGTCGCGTCGGACAGCTCGGTGACCTCCATGGAGATCGACATCAGCACGGTCGCGGCCCGACGGGTGCAGGCCGCGCTGACGCCACCGACCACCCGGGGGGTGTTGGTGATCGTCCAGCCGTCCCGGTTGGCCGGGTTGACCCGCTCGGGCGCGCACGCCACGAAGAGGTCCCGGCCCAGGGTGAGCCCGGTCTCGGCGGACAACCGCTGCGCCCAGCGCCGGGTGGTTCCCGGCGGCACCGTCGATTGGAGCACGACCACCGTGCCTGGTCCGATCATCGGCGCCAGTGAGGCGAAGGCGCTGTCCACGAAGGTGAGGTCGGGCTGCTCGTCGGTGGTGACCGGGGTGGGGACGGACACCATCACCACGTCCGCCGAGCCCACATCCCGGGCGTCGAGGGCGAGGTGGAGGCGGTCGGCGACGGCGCGGAGCTGCTCGTCGCTGATGTCCGGCAGGTACGACCTGCCCCGACGGAGCTGCTGCACCTTGACGTCGTCGATGTCCACGCCGTGCACCGTGAAGCCGGTGGCAGCGAAGGCATGCGCGAGCGGTAGACCGGTGTAGCCGAGGCCAACCACCGCGATGGTCAGGTCGCGGTCCAGGGCCCGCTGGTGAAAGGCCCCCTCGTCGCTGTAACTGGTCGAATTCGTCGGTTCCGTGACAACGTTCATATCTTCTCGCCCTCATACGCACCCGGCGCGCCTCCGGCGCCCGCGGGCGGTTCTGCTGTCGCCCGGGTTCTCCGTTCCGGCGGATGTCTAGCGGCCGGCGGTCATCTCGTCCCGGTGGTGCTCCGTCTGGGGGCGCTCGACCACGGTGCAGGCTCCGGCGATGGCGGCGGGTGTGCCCTGGTCGAGGAACTGCCGCGCGGGCACCTTGAGGCTGTGGGCGTGGCGCAGCAGTGCGATCGCCTGGACCACGAGCAACGAGTGCCCGCCCAGCTTGAAGAAGTTGTCATCCGGGCCGACCTTCTTCCCGAGAACCTCTTCGAAGACATCGGTCACGGCCGCCAGGTTGCTGGCGTCAGCGGACATCTTTCCCCCCACGGATGTGGTCGCCGTACCCGGCCTGTTCCCCGTCCCGGTAGATGACGCCCCGCTCCGAGTCGAGGACCAGCCGGTCGCCGTAGGGGAGTACCCACGCCGGGTCGTAGTGCCCGCAGTCCCCGCCGACGAAGATCGGGAAGTCCGTACCGCCGAGGTGCCGGTCGACGAACCCCGCGATCAGGGCCAACCACTCCTCGAAGTCGACCCATGGGTTGTCCCCGATCAGCATCCCGTTCAACGTGCGGAAATCAATCAGCTTCGCCAGCCGCTCGAGGTGCTCGTGGACGTACGACAGCTCCGGCTTGAGGGGGTCCCACCACAGCACACAACCGGTGGGGTCCAGCAGCTCCGCCTCGACCAGCCTCGGGAGGACGCTCAACTCCGCGCCGAGCAGGGGGCCACTGCCCACCCCCGGACGGAGCCAGTCGTGGTGGCCGGATCGGGGACGTTCCAGCGGAGTCTCGTCCTGGGCCAGCGACCGCCAGTTCCGGCCGCCCATCGTCCGGGAGGCCGACACCTGGTACGTGACCGGATCGTCGGCCATCAGGACCTGCCGGAACGAGGTGAGGGTCTCCCCGGGGACGGCCAGCTCCCCGAACTGGAAGACGTAGGTCACGCCGACGAAGGAGGAGAGCCGGGCCCGGCTCTCCAGGAAGGCGCTGAGCACGATGTTGTCCGAGCGCCCGATCAGCGGCTTGGGGTTGTCGGCGAACACCGACGGGGAGAGGTGGGGCAACAGCTCAGCCGAGGTGGAACCCCCGGCGGCACAGAGCACGGCGGCGACCTCCGGGTCGGCGAAGGCGCCGTGCAGGTCGTCCGCGCGCATCTGCGGGGTGCCGGCCGACCAGCCGTCGTCCGAGACCTCGAAGCAGTTCGGGGAGAAGTCGACCCGCAGGCCCAACCCCTCCAGGGCCGCCCTGGCCCGCTCGGCCCGGACGGTGGCGAAGGCCATGGAGGGCAACGCGGGACTGATGATCCGTACCAGCGAGCCGGGGGCCAGCGGGGCCGGTCGCAGGATGTCCAGTGTCCGCTCCGTCATCGATTCGTCTCCTACAGATGAAACCGGTCGGTGGTCACAGCCGGCGTGCCGAGCACCCGGTACCCCTCACCGGGCCTCCTCCATCGCCCCGGACCCGGGAGACCCGGCCGGCGCGAACCCGAGGACCGCGCCGTAGAAGGCGAGTTCGGTGCGGGCGACCGTACGGATCGTCTCGGCCAGCCGGAACCCGTGCTGCTCACCGGGAAACTCGACGTACTGGTGCGGGACGCCCCGGTGTCGCAGCGCCTCGGCCAGCCGGGCCGTCTGGTCCGGCGGCACCACCCGGTCCTCGGCCCCCTGAAAGAGCAACAGCGGCACCCTGAGCCGGTCCAGGTTGAACAGCGGCGAGCGCTCCCGGAACCGGTCGATGTCCCGGGGCAGGCTGCCGATGAGGAACTCCAGGTATGACGACTCGAACTTGTGGGTGCCCGCGGCTATCGAGGTGGCGTCCGCCACCCCGTAGTAGGACACCCCGACCGCGAAGAGATCACCGAAGGTGGCCGCGCAGAGCGCGGTGAAGCCACCCGAACTCGCTCCCTTGACGATCAGCCGGTCCGGGTCGGCCAACCCCGACTTCACCAGCCGGCGGGCCGCGTGCTCGCAGTCGGCGACATCGACGACGCCCCAACGGCCGCGCAGCGCCTCCCGGTACCGGCGTCCGTGGCCGGAGCTGCCCCGGTAGTCGACGTCCGCCAGGGCGAAGCCGCGGCTGGTCCAGAACTGTACGGCGTAATTCAGTGCCGGGCTCGCCGAGAATGTCGGTCCGCCGTGACAGAGGACGATCAGCGGGGGCAGTTCCCCGGGCGGTGCGGTGAAATCGCCGTTGCGCGGCGGGTAGTACAACATCCGTGCCGTGGCGCCGTCTGTCGATTCGTACTCGAGGTAGCGGGGCGTCGACAGGTACTCCGGTCCGACCAGCGTACGGCGGCTGCTCCGCAACACACGGTGTTGCCTGCCGCCGGTGAGATCGAGTTCCACGACCGCACTCACCTGGTCCGCCGAACCACACACCGCGACCGCGCGACTCCCGGCGACACACAGATCGGTGAAGGAGGTGAAGCCCGTATCTATCGGAACGAACCGCTCTCCGTCCGGTTCCGACAGGCCCAACTGGCCGCTGTTGTCCCTGGTCCACACCGCGACCAGGGTGCCGTCGGCGAGAAAGCCGTAGGGACGCTCCCCGAAGTACCACGACGGTTCCGCGAACTCCGCGTCCAGACCGCCGATTCGATACCCCCGCACGCCGTCGTCGCGGTAGACGTTCCAGAAGCCGGACCGGTCGGACACGTAGTACAGCGTGCCGTCCGGGGCGTAGCCGGGGTGGACGACCGACTCCGTCCGGCTGCCGGCCACGAGTCGCGTCCCGACCAGGTCACCTGACGGGCCGAGAGTGCCTTCCCACAGCTCGGTGCCGTCCCACGGCATGTTCGGGTGGTCCCAGGTGAGCCAGGTGAGCCGGGACCCGTCGGGCGAGAACCGGGGTCCCGTCACGAAGTCGTGCCCGCCGCAGAGCGGCACCGGGTCGGCTGCGCCCGAGGTGGGCACCGCGACGATGTCGTGTCGTACGCCCTCGTCGGTGTGCCGTTCCCGGATGCAGACCACTCGGCTTTCGTCCGGGCTGAGGGTGAGATCACCGAAGCGCACCCGGCGGTCGGCAACCGCGGGGGTTATCGGTCGGATGGACCCGTCGTCCCGGTCCATCCGGTAGATCCGCTGGTCGTCGCCGTTGACGAAGAAGATGTGCCGCGACGACCCGGCGTAGGCGAGCCCGCCGTACTCGTAGACGAGGCTGCGGACGCTGAACCCCGAGGTGGTCAGGTCCGTGGGCGGCCCGTCCCCGACCTGCTGGACCAGCACGTAGCGGCCACCTTCGGCCGGCCGCAGCTCGACCCAGAGAACGGCTGGTCCGACGACCAGCGGACAGCTCGGCACCACCCGGTCCTCGGCCAGCAGGTCCTCGCTGACCGGGGACTTCCAGGATCCGTACGGTGCCGTGGTGGCGACCGATCTCACCAGTGGAACCCGTCGAGAAGCTCCACGATCTCCGGGTCGCCGCTCGCGCGGAGCTCGTCGGTGAGCGCCGAGGACACCGGCACACCACGGGTGATCTCGCTCTTGAGCCAGGACGGCGAGTAGCCGAACAGGATCAGCCGGCGTCGTCCACAGGTCTCGGCGGTCGGCTCGGTACGGTGCCACAGGTTGCCGTGCATCAGGATGCAGTCGCCCGGCTCGAAGTAGAGCTTCTGCTGACCGGGCTGGTCCGAGGAGTCGTTGGGCAGCTTCAGGGTCGTCTGCTGGTGGCTTCCGGGCAGCACACAGAGCGCGCCCTCGTCGGCGCCGACCCGGTCGAGGTAGATGAGGCCGTGCACCTGGTGGGGATACACGAAGTACGGCGGCATCGGATCGGGGACCACCCGCAGGTGGATGTGCCAGTTGACCCCGGCGTTGGCCACGCCCTCGAAGGCCATCCGCGCCTCCACGCCGAAGGCGACCTGGGGACCGAGCAGGTAGCGCGCCACGGAGAGGGTCGGCTGGTAGCGGATCAGCCGGTGGAAGACCTCGTCCTTGTCCAGCAGGGCGCGGATGTACAGCCCGTTGTTCGGCAACCGCTCCGCAGTCGGGTGGCTGATCTCCTCGGCCGCGATCCGGTCCAGGGCCGCCCCGAACTCCGCGATCCACTCCTTCGGGACCAGCCCTCGGCGTAGCAGATACCCGTCCTTCTGGAACCCGGCCAGCTCGTCCTGGGTGGCCTCGACCCGCACGGAACGAACGGGGTAACCATTGTTCCGGTCATTGATGTTGTACTCGACTTCAAAGCCTCCACCGGCAGACGTCTTGCCATTTGCCACCATGTGGTAAACCCCTAGTCCAATTTGATGTTACGCAACGCATAAATGGAGGTTACGTTACGCAACCAACGGTCAAAGCCGGTAGTGACGAGGTCGGAAATCCTGTTGAATCGAAGATTCATCGATACAGCGTGGAGCCATCAAAGCACATGTGGCGAGTTTACGGAACCCCGGCCAGGGGGCCCGATACTGCTCCGACCGGGCGCAGGTCAAGCCCGGACGACGGTTGCAGAACGAATCGCAAACAGTGCGCTCTGCGATCGCGTTATTGCGCCGATACAGATTGTGGACCGATCCGTGGGGAAGCATCTACGCCCTTTTACCAAACAGAACGCAATCATCGGGCAACGTGCGCGGATAACGCCCGGGGATCGCCCTGCCGCTAGGAGGCCGGCCACTGGTTCGCCGCACCGGCTCACGGGCGCTCCCTGGGACCTGTGACACGTCCCCTCGGGCCGGTGCCCGGGGCAACCGCCGCAGTGCCAGACTGATCGCCACGGAACGATCCGAGGACACGGGAGGCGGCGTGCGCTGGCGCAGTTTCGTGGCGGTGGGGGACAGCTTCACCGAGGGCATGGACGACGCGTACCCGGACGGCTCCTACCGCGGCTGGGCGGACCTGGTGGCCACCCGGCTGGCGGCCGGGGCCGGCCCCGACTTCCGGTACGCGAACCTGGCGATCCGGGGCCGGCTCTTCCCCAACGTCGTGGCCGAACAGGTGCCGGCCGCGCTGGCGATGAAGTCCGACCTGATCAGCTTCGCCGCCGGCGGCAACGACGTGCTGCGCCGCACCTTCGACCCGGACGCCCTGGCGGCCCGCTTCGACGACGTGGTCGGCCGACTGCGCTCGGGCGGCGCGGACGTGGTGCTGTTCCGGTTCGCCGACGTGATGGCCCGGCTGCCCGGCCAGCGCCTGGTCGCCCCCCGGGTACAACTGCTCAACCAGGCGGTCGGGGCGACCGCCGAGCGGCACGGCGCGATCCTGGTCGACCTGTACGCCGACGACACCTTCCTCAACCCGATGCTCTGGAGCACCGACCGGCTGCACCTGTCGGCGGCCGGGCACCGGCGGGTCGCCGCGCAGGTGTTGACCGCACTCGGGATCGGCTGCGACGAGGAGTGGCTCATGGTCCCGCCGCATCCCGCGCCGACGCCCTGGCTGGCCGCCCGCGCCGCCGACCTCCGTTGGGCGGGCCGGCACCTGGCCCCGTGGATCAAGCGCCGGCTGACCGGCCGGTCGTCCGGGGACACGGTCACCGCGAAGCGGCCCCAACTCGGCCCGTTCGCCGACTGACGTGCCCACCCTGCACGCCGCGCGGCTGCTGCGGCACACCCTCGACGATCCGCCGGAGCCCGGCGGGGCCGTGCTGGTGGCCGGGAGCCGGATCGAGGCGGTCGCGCCGCTGGACGAGCTGCTCGCGGCGTACCCCGGGGTGCGGGTGCGGCGGTGGGCCGGGGCCCTCGGGCCGGCGCTGGTGCACGACGGGCCGCTGCCGGCCGCCCCCACCCCGCGCGAGCGGGTGCACGCGCTGTTCCGCTCCGGGGCGGCGGCGGTCCCGGCCGCGCACCTCACCGACCCGGGCCTGCGGGCGGCGGCGGTCCGCGGCGACGTCGCGGTCCTCGATCTGGTACGGCCGCCCGCGCTGGTCGTCGGCGGACGGGCCGACCTGGCCGTCTTCGCCGACGACGGAACCTGCCTCGCCACGGTGGTGGCCGGCCGGCTGGTGTACCGCCGGGCCTGACCGTCCTCGGCCCGCGTGGCCCGCCATGATCGTTTGCTGATCACCGGCACGACACGCCGGCCCGCTGCCGCTCAACGACAGCCGATCATGAAACGCCGCACTGCGCACGCTTCCGATGCGGGGCACTCCGTCGGGGAACCCGCGTACTTTGGGACTCATGCCTGTGCCGAGCGATCCCGATCCGCGCCTCCAGTCGTACGCCGACCCGCAGCGGCTGGTCACCACCGAGTGGCTGGCCGAGCACCTGGGAGACGAGGGGCTGGTGGTGGTCGAGTCCGACGAGGACGTGCTGCTCTACGACACCGGGCACATCCCGGGTGCGGTGAAGGTCGACTGGCACACCGAGCTGAACGACCAGGTGACCCGGGACTACCTGGACGCGAAGAGCTTCGCCGAGCTGTGTGCCGCCAAGGGCATCGGCCGCGACGACACCGTCGTCTTCTACGGCGACAACTTCAACTGGTGGGCCGCGTACGCGCTCTGGGTCTTCTCGCTCTTCGGGCACGCCGACGTGCGGCTGCTCGACGGCGGCCGGCAGAAGTGGGCTGCCGAGGGGCGCGAGCTGACCCGGGACAGGGCGACCCGGCCCCGCGCCGAGTACCCGGTGCCGCAGCGCGACGACGCGCCGATCCGGGCGTACCGGGAACAGGTGATGGCGCACGTGGCCGCCGGCCGGCCGCTGGTCGACGTGCGCTCGCCCGGCGAGTACACCGGCGAGATGCTGCACATGCCGGACTATCCGCAGGAGGGCGCGCTGCGCGGCGGGCACATCCCGGGTGCGGTGAACAAGCCGTGGAAATCCGCCGCGAACGACGACGGCACGTTCAGGTCCGCCGACGAACTGCGCGCCATCTACGCCGACCAGCTCGGGCTGAGCCCGGCCGACGACGTGGTGGCGTACTGCCGGATCGGGGAACGGTCCAGCCACACCTGGTTCGTGCTGCGTCACCTGCTCGGCTACCCGCAGGTGCGCAACTACGACGGCTCGTGGACCGAGTGGGGCAACCTGGTCCGGGCCCCCGTCGTGCGGGGCGACCAGCCGGGCGGCCTCGCCGGCTGACCGGCGGTTCCCGTTCCGGCGTACGGGGGCAGCCGGCCGTCGGTGATCACCGGTACGGTGAGCGCCGGCACCGGACCGGGGAGCAGCAGGCGTGGACCGCACCTTCCAGGTCGACCTCCGAGGCGTGGTCGACCTGCTCAGTCATCATCTCTACGGCAGCCCACGGGTCTACGTCCGTGAGCTCATGCAGAACGCGGTGGACGCGATCACCGCGCGCCGGGCCACCGAGCCCGACGCCCCGGCGTTGGTCCGCATCGAGCCGCCCGAGCTGACCGGCGACGGCACGCTGCGGGTGCACGACACCGGCATCGGCCTCACCGAGGCGCAGGTGCACGAGCTGCTGGCCACCATCGGCCGCAGCTCGAAGAGGGACGAGCTGGGCTTCTCCCGCCACGAGTTCCTCGGCCAGTTCGGCATCGGGCTGCTCTCCTGCTTCCTGGTCGCCGACGAAATCCGGGTGGTAACCCGGCACGCCGACGAGCCGACGGTGCTGTGGACCGGGTACTCCGACGGCCGGTACGCCGTCGCGACCGCCCCCGCCGGGCAGCGGCGGGCCGAGCCCGGGACGACCGTGACCCTGGTGCCGCGTCGCGACGCCGGCCAGTGGCTCGCCACCGCGACGGTCACCGACCTGGCCCGGCTCTACGGCTCGCTGCTCCCGGTCACCGTCCGGGTCGGCGACGCGGTCACCACCGCCGGGGACCCACCCTGGCCGACCGCGCCCGGCGTGCCCGCCGACCGCCCGGCCCTGCTCCGGTACGCCCGGCAGCACCTCGGCGTCGACCCGTTCGACGTGGTGCCGCTGTCGGTGCCGGAGGCGGGGCTGACCGGCGTCGCGTTCATCCTGCCGACCCCGGTGAACCCGGCCGCCCGCGCCGGCCACCGGGTGTACCTGAAGCGGATGCTGCTCACCGAGCACGCCGACGGCCTGCTGCCCGACTGGGCGTTCTTCGCCCACTGCGTGGTGGACGCCAGCGAGCTACGCCCCACCGCCAGCCGCGAGGCGCTCTACGAGGACACCCTGCTGACCGCGACCCGGGAGGCCCTGGGCGCGCAGGTGCGCGGCTGGCTGGTCCGGCTGGCCCGGCACGACCCGCGCCGGCTCGCCGAGTTCCTCCAGGTGCACCACCTGGGGGTCAAGGCGCTCGCCCTGCACGACGACGAGATGCTCCGCCTGGTCGACCAGTGGTGGCCGATGGACACCAACGTCGGCACGCTCACCCTGGCGGAGTTCCGCCAGCAGCACGGCCTGATCCGGTACGCCGCCAGCCTGGACGAGTTCCGCCAGCTCGCCGCCGTCGCCGCCGCGCAGGACCTGGCCGTGGTCAACGCCGGCTACACGTACGACACCGAGCTGATCGAGCGGCTGCCGACGGTGGACCGGTCGGCGCTCATCGAACGGCTGGAGCCCAGCGACCTGACCACCCGCTTCGACGCCCTCGAACCGCAGGTGGAGCTGGCCCTGCGGCCGTTCCTCGCCGGGGCGCAGCGGGCCCTGGAACGGCTCGGCTGCGAGGTGGTGATCCGGGCGTACGACCCGGTGTCGCTGCCGGCGCTCTACCTGGTCAGCCGGTCGGCGGCGTTCAACGACCAGCTCGCCGCGACCCGGGACCGGGCCGACGAGCTGTGGGGTGGGGTGCTCGACGCGCTCGCCGCGTCCGCCCCGCCGGACCGCCCGCAGCTCGTGCTCAACCACCGCAACCCGCTGGTCCGCCGGGTCACCACCCTCGACGACCCGGAGCTGGTCGGGCTCGCTGTCGAGGCGCTGTACGGGCAGGCCCTGCTGCTCGGGCACCATCCCATCCGCCCGGCCGACGCCGCGCTGCTGAACAGTTCCTTCCTCGGCCTGCTCGGCCGGGCCGTACCGGGACGGGAGTGAGGCCGCGATGAGCGAGGACGACCTGTGGCGGATGCTGCACGGGACCACCGAAATGCCGTACGGGGCGGGGCGGACGGCCGCCCTGGAGCAGCTGCTGCGCCGGGCCGACACCGGGGACGACCGGCACCTGGCGTTCGCCGTCCGGATGCAGGCGACCACCGGGTACGTCTACGGCGGTGAGGCGGGCAAGTCCTTCGTCACCTTCTCCTGGTGCCTGGCCGAGTTCGACCGGGACCCGCAGCCGTACCACCAGGGCTACACCCACCAGCTCCTCTGGCACTTCAAGTACATGGTCAACGCCATGCTGAAGTTCCCCGAACTGCCGCTGGACCGCACGTACGCGGTGCTCGACGACATGGAGCGTCGGTACCGGGACGCCGGGCACAGCCTCCAGGCCGTGCACAAGCACCGCTACCTGGTCGCCGACCACGTGGGCGACGCCGAGGCCGCCGAGCGGTGGTACCGGGAGTGGCTGACCGCCCCGCGCGACGAGCTGTCCGACTGTGCAGGCTGCGACCCCACCACCCAGGTCGCCCACCTCGCCCACGTCGGCCGGCACGACGAGGCGGTGGCGCTGGCCGAGCCGGTCCTCGCCGGCCGGCTGACCTGCACGGAGCAGCCGCAGGCGATCCTCACCGCGCTGCTCGTGCCGTACCTGCGCACGGGGCGGGGCGAGGCAGCCCGGGACGCGCACCGGGAGGCGTACCGGCGGCTGCGGGGCAACCTGTCGGACCTGTGGGACATCGGGGACCACGTCGAGTTCTGCACGCTGACCGGCAACGAGGCCCGGGCCGTGGAGATCGTCGAGCGGCACCTGGACTGGCTGGACCGGGCACCCACCCCGGCCGCCGCGATGCACTTCGCGGCGGCGTCCGCCGCCGCGCTGCGCCGGGCCGCCGGGGCAGGCGACGTCACGCTGCACCGTCGGGCGGCCGGCGACCGGCCGGCGGGTGAGGTGTCCGCCGCCGCGCTGGCCGCCGAGCTGACCGACACGGCGACGGCGCTGGCCGCCCGGTTCGACGCCCGCAACGGCACCTCGCACCAGTCGGAGCGGATCGCCCGGCGGCTGGCCACCGGGCCCGCCGGGGAGCACCTGCCGCTCTCGGCCAGCCTGCGCCGCAGCCCGGCCGATCCGACCCGGTCCCCGCACCCGGCGGCGCCCCCGGCCGAGGAGCCGGCCGTCCCGGCCGACGCCACCGCCGACGAGTTGCTCGACCTGGCCGACGAGTGTCTGCGCACCCACCGCCGGTCGGGGCTGATCGCCGCGCTGGCCGCCTACGACGAGCGGTTCGGCGCCGCCGAGGCGTCGCCCCGGACAACGGCCCGCCGGCTGGAGCTGCGGGCGGGCGAGCTGACCGAGACCGACGGCCCGGAGGCGGCGCGGGACGCGAGCCGGGCGGCGCTGGCCGCGTACCGGGAGCTGGGCGACCAGGTCCGGGCGCAGGTGGTGGCCGGCCGGCTCGGGGTGCTGCTCTGCATGAGCGGGGAGTCCGAGGAAGGGCTGGCGCTGGCCCGGGAGGCCGCCGACTTCCTCGCCGCGCACGCCGAGGCCCGGGAGCGGGCCGCCGCGCACGACCGGCTCGCGCTGGCGCTGGCGCACCTCGAACGCTGGGCCGAGGCGCTGGCCGCCGCGGACCGGGCCGCCGCCGAGGCGTACGACGATCCGTGGTTGGCCGCCCGGGCGGCGCTGCACCGCGCGCACGTGCTGGAGGAGCTGAACCGGCCCGAGGAGTTCCGGGCGGCGGCCGGGAAAGCCCGCCGGCTGGCCCGGGAGGTGGGCGTCGGCGAGCTGGTCACCGCAGCCGCGCTCGCGTACGCCCGGGCGGTGGACGACACCGCCGAGACGGTGGCGGCCTGCGACGAGGCGCTGCGCACCGCCCCACCGGGCGCCCGGCTCCCGGTCCGGGTGTTCCGGGCCCGGGCGCTGCTCGCCGCCGAGCGGGCGGCCGAGGCGGTGGAGGACTTCGCCGAGGCGGTGACCCTCTGCGTGGAACAGGGCGCCGACGGGGACGCCTTCCTGCGCTGGGAGCTGGCGAACGCGTACCGGGTCGCCGGGCGGCCCGCGGAGGCGGCCGAGGTGGCCGAGGAGGCGGTGCTCGGTCTGGACCGGCTCGGGGCCCAGGCCGAGGCGGACCGCTGCCGGCATCTGCTGGTCGGGATCTACGTCGACCTGGGCGAGCTGGAACCGGCGCTGGCCCTGCTGGCCCTGCTGGCCCGCAACCTCGACGGGCCGGACAACCTGCCGCACCGGGCGCAGGTTCTGGAGGAGGCCGGAGGCCTGCTCTACGACGCCGACCGGGACGCGTTGGCGGGGCAGCGGTTCGCCGAGGCGGCGACGGCGTACCGGCTGGCCGGGGCCCCGGTCGACGAGCTGCGCGCCCGTCGCCGCGAGGTGGACGCGCTCTTCTGGGCAGGCGGCGGGCCGGCGGCGGTCCGCGCGGTCGAGGTCTGCGACGGGCTCGCGACCGCGCTGACCGGTCAGCCGGAGCAACCGCCGGTGGTGACGTACGAGGTGGCGCTGGCCGCCGAGGCGGCGGCCCGGGTGCTGGCCGGCGCCGGCCGAACGGACGAGGCGCTTGACCGGTTGGCCGAAGTCCCGGCCCGGTTGCGGTCGATCGAGGCCTTCGGCGAGGCGGCCCGGGCGGAGCTGCTCACCGGCGAGACGCTGGTGCACGCCGGCCGCCCCGGCGAGGCCGAGCCGCTGCTGCGCGAGGTGCTGGGCGGGCTGCCTCCCGGCTCCCGGTCGGCGGCCCGGGCCGCCTGGCTGCTTGCGGGGGCGCTCGACGAGCTGGGCCGCCCGGACGAGGCGGCGGCGGTCCGCGCAAAGCACGGGCTGACCGACGACGAGGAGGACTGACCGGGGCCGGCGGATACGACCGACGGTTAACCGAGCCCCACCCCGTCCGGGGGCGGGTCTAGGCTTGCCCGGTGAGCGTGGAGCAGCGGGCACGGGGGACGGCGGGCGGCGTGGCGGGTACGGGTCGGCGACGGTCCCGGCGGGACGAGATCCTGGAGATCGCGGTCGGGCTCTTCGCCGCGCGGGGCTATCACGGCGTGTCGATGGACGACATCGGCGCCGCCGCCGGGGTCACCGGCCCCGCCCTCTACCACCACTTCGCCGGCAAGGAGGCGATGCTGGTCGCCGCGCTGGTTCCGGTCAGCGAGGGGCTGCTCGACGGCGGGCGGGAGCGGGCCGCCGGTCACCCGGACGACCCGGGCGGCACGCTGGAGTCGCTGATCGACTTCCACGTCGAGTTCGCGCTCGCCAATCCGGCCGTGATCGCGCTTCACCTGCACGAGCTGGACCGGCTGCCGGACGAGCCGCGCCGCCGCATCCGCCGGCTCCAGCGGCTGTACGTCGAGGAGTGGGTGACCGTGCTGACCGCACTGCACCCGGGGCAGCCCGCCGGCGAGGCGCGGGTGCTGGCGCACGCGGCGTTCGGCCTGATGAACTCGACACCGTTCCTCGGCGGTGAGGTGGACCGGCGGCGCCGTGCCGCCCTGCTGCGCGCCGCCACCCTGGCCGCCCTGCTGACCGAGGCGGCTGCCTGAGCCCCACCCGGGGAGCTGCCTCGGCGAACGCGTCAGCCTGAACATCGGGCTCCCGGCGCTCGACCTTCGGCCGCCAGGGCGGCTCGACAGCCCGGCGTCACCCGCTGGGGAAGGAGGCAGGCCGGGGCGGGCGGTCAGTGGCGCTCGGTGCAACTTCGTCGACCTGGCGAAGCGCCTCGGCTGACGCCGCTCGACCCGCACGCCCTTCAACCCGCAGGCCCTCGGCATACGCCGGGGGTCTGGTTCGTTGCCGAAGCAGGACAACGCGGGCGATCGCCACCACCGAAAACCGATCGCCGTTGTGAAGATCGGGTAGATCTTGGAAGATTTCGGCCCCCGGAGGGGCCGGTTGCTTCCAAGATCTACCAGTTCGGGGTCGGCGGCCTCCCGGGAACCGCCGCCGGCCCGGGAACTCCCCGGCTACGGCTCGACTCGTGGGGGACGGGGCAATCGTGGTTTCCTTGCCTCCGTCCCACCGTTTGGACACTGGAGGAGAACATGATCGAGTCGCTGCTGGTCGCCAACCGGGGCGAGATCGCCCGCCGGGTCATCCGTACCGCGAAGCGGCTCGGGATCCGCGCGATCGCGGTGCACTCGGAGGCCGACGCCGACCTGCCGTTCGTCACCGAGGCCGATGAGGCGGTCTGTGTCGGCCCGGCCAACCCGGCCCAGAGCTACCGCAACGTCGAGGCGATCCTCGCCGCCGCCAAGTCGACCGGAGCGCAGGCGATCCACCCCGGCTACGGCTTCCTGTCGGAGAACGCCGACTTCGCCCGTACCGTCGAGGCCGGCGGGCTGGTCTGGGTCGGGCCCGGCGCGGACGCGATCACCGCGATGGGCGACAAGATCAACGCTCGGAACCTGATGGCTGCGGCCGGGGTCCCGGTCGCGCCGGGCACCACCGACCCGGCGGCCGACGTGGACGCGGCGGTCGCCGCCGCCACCGGGATCGGCTACCCGGTGATGGTCAAGGCGGCGGCCGGCGGCGGCGGAATGGGCATGGGCGTGGCCACCGACGAGGCCGGGCTGCGCACCGAGTACGACAAGGTGCGCTCGTTCGCCGAGCGGATGTTCGGCGACGGCTCGGTGCTGATCGAGCGGTACTTCCCCCGGGTACGCCACGTCGAGGTGCAGATTCTCGGCCTGGCCGACGGCCGGGTGGTGGCGCTCGGCGAGCGGGAGTGCTCGGTTCAGCGGCGCAACCAGAAGCTGGTCGAGGAGTCCCCGTCCCCGGCGGTCTCGCCGGAGCTGCGCGAGCGCATCCTCGCCGCCGCGGTGCGCGCGGGCGAGGCGGTCGGCTACCGCAACGCGGGCACGGTCGAGTGTCTGTTGGTCCCGCGCCGACGGGACGTCGAGGGTGCTGGTCCCGGCTCGGAGGAGTTCTTCTTCCTGGAGATGAACACCCGGCTTCAGGTGGAGCACCCGGTCACCGAGTACGTCTACGGCGTCGACCTGGTCGAGGAGCAGCTCCGGGTGGCCTCCGGCCTCGCCCCGACGTTCGACCCGGACACGATCGTCCCGCGCGGGCACGCCATCGAGCTGCGGATCAACGCCGAGGACCCGAAGCGGTTCCTGCCCGGCCCGGGCGTGATCAGGACCTGGAACGAGCCGACGGGCGAGGGGGTACGGGTCGACTCCGGTTACGTCGCCGGCAACACGGTGACCCCGTTCTACGACAGCCTGATGGCCAAGCTCGTCGTCAGCGGCAGCGACCGGTCGGAGGCCGTCGAGCGGGCCCGGGCGGCCGTGGCGGCCTTCGAGATCGCCGGACCGAAGTGCAACCTCCCATTCCACGCCGAACTCCTGGAGAACGAGGAATTCCTCTCCGGCGACTACGACACCGGCATTGTCGGCCGGATGCGCTGACCGCTCCGGCCCGCCGGTCCGTTGCCTCGAACGCACTCCCGAGCGCCGCCCGATCACCCCCGATGGACACCGCTGGGGGCGTGCGGGAGCGGGTCGACCTGGTACGCGGCGGGGAGCGGGTCGGTGGGGCGGGGCGTGACCCATACCTGATCGAGCAGGGGCGACCGGTGCCGACCGGCCGGGGCGTCGTTAGTCGTGGCCGGGGTGGCGGAGGGCTTCCCGGCTGCGGGCGGGGCGGTGAACCGGCCGGGGTTCCAGCCCCCACGGGGCGCCCCGAGGGGCGGCACGGATGCCCGTTGCCGCAGCACGTCCTCCGGCCGGGCCTCGCCACCGAGCGGGCGGTGCCGGGAGCCGTCCCGGACCGGCTGCCGGGCCGGCGTGCTGAGGGCGTGTCGTAGCAGCTCGTTCTCGGCCTGGCTGGCGGCCAGCCGCTGCCGCAGCGAGGCGTTCTCGCGGAGCAGCTGGGCGATCGTGGTGCGGGCGCACTCGTCGGGCCGGTCGGCGTCCGCCTCCGGGGCGAGGGCGTCGGGGTGCGCCGGGTCGGCCGCCCGGTGGCCCGACGGCGGGCGCTCACCCCGGGCCGCCTCGTAGAGCCGCTCGAAGTGGCCGAGCGTGTCCTCCCGCTCGGCCTCCGCGACGATGCACTCGACGACCAGGACGACGGTCTGCCACGGGGGCCCCTTCGTCTCGGCCGTGAAGTGCCGCGAGAGTCGCTTGCGCCAGGCGTCCCGGTCGCGGGCGGGCTTGTTCCGGCAGATCCGCTCGGCCAGCCTGCTCCAGGTGTCGACCGCCCCGATCCCCGGGCAGCCCTCGACGAGGTCGCGCACCGCCAGCCCGTACGCGGACACCGCCGTGGATCCGTACCGGGACTCGTACTCATCAGCCAGTCGCTCACGCGAGACGAGCCAGTGCCGCCGATGCCATCCCCGGGGCGAGGGTGACGTGCTGGTGTCGGAGGTCATGGCCGGACCTTTCGCAGAGCTGCCTGACTCGGGAACCGTATTTGTACCCCTTCCGGTCGAACGACGGATACCTCGATCTGTGCCCACAGTCATTTTCTGGCCGGGTGGTTGTCCGGGTAGGACGGTCTGATTCCAGTCGGGAAGGCCCGCTCGGACCTCCTACGACACAACCCTTGCGGCGGGCCCGCGCCCGAGCCTCCACTTTGGCCGCCCGGCCGGGTTGCCGCCCGGCCAGAACGCCGCGCGGTCACCCGTGACCGGTCGTTGTTCCCGTCGTGCGACCGGCTGCCGTCGAACCGCCTGGCGGCGTTTATCGGACGCGCATTCTTGCCGATGGAAATCCCATCGTGCATCTTGCGTAACCGGGATGGAGAAATGGGAAGAGGAAGAGCGAACAATGGCGTGTCTCCACGCCTCGACCGTCGTCGCCTGGCCCGGTGCCTGCGGTCGGTGTCCCTGTTCACGGAGGGGGCGATGGCGATGGCGCTGGCTCTGGGCGGGGAGGAGGCCGTCGCCTGCACCGGGGTCCTCTCGGCCACGCTCCGCAGCGCCGCGGACCTCCTGGAAGGGCCCGTGCGGCGCTGACCCGGTCGCAGGCGCGGGGTGAGGGCGCGAGCCGGTGAGGGCTCCCTCGCCGGCTCGCCGCGCCTCGGCTTCGGCCCGTGTCGCTCGTCGGCTCGGTCCCCGCCGCCGGCCTGCGCCCCGGTTTCGGCTTCGCCCGTACGTTGCCGGTCGGCGGGTGTCGCCGGGTCCGGCCTGGCGTCCGGTGCCGGCCTTCTGGTTCCCTGGGGGAACCACCGGTCGGCCGGCGTCGGCTGCCGGCCGCCTTCACGAGAGGCGGCGCGGCGCGACGGCACCCCGGCGACCCGATGTCACAGCGAGGTGACCATGAGCCAGATGCCAGCGGCGGTGTCGATCCGCGAGGTCGGGCCACGCGACGGGCTCCAGAACGAGGAGCCGGTCCCGACCGAGGCCAAGGTGCGGCTGGTCGACGCGCTCTCCCACACCGGGGTACGCCGGATCGAGGCGGTGTCGTTCGTGCACCCGAAGGCCATTCCGCAGATGGCCGACGCCGACGAGGTGTGGCAGCGGGTCGCGAAGGTCCCCGGGGTGCGCTACTCGGCTCTGGTGCCGAACACCCGGGGGGCGCAGCGCGCCCTCGCGGCCGGGTTCACCGAGATCGAGGTGGTGGTCTCGGCCAGCGACACGCACAACCGGCGCAACGTCAACCGGTCCACCGACGAGTCGCTCGACGACATCGCGGAGTTGATCGACCTGCTGCACGGCGCCGGGGCGACCGCCGAGGTGATCGTGGCGACCAGCTTCGGCTGCCCCTACGAGGGCGACGTCGACCCCCGACGGGTCGCCGGCATCGTCGACCGGGTGGTCCGCGACGGTGCCGACCGGGTCGCGTTCGGCGACACCACGGGCATGGGCACGCCGCGTCGGGTCCGCGAGCTGCTGACCGCGGTACGCGACCGCAACGCGCACGTTCCCGTGCTCCTGCACTTCCACAACACCCGGGGTACCGCGCTGGCGAACCTGCTGACCGCCTTGGAACTCGGGATCACCGAGTTCGACGCCAGCGTCGGGGGCCTCGGCGGCTGCCCGTACGCCCCGGGGGCCAGCGGCAACCTGGCCACGGAGGAGGCGGTGCACATGCTGCACGACATGGGCATCGACACGGGAATCGACCTGGACGCCCTGATCGGGGCGGCGGAGCTCGCCGAGCGCCTGCTCGGCAAGAAGCTCCCCTCCGGCGTCCTCCGCGCCGGCCCCCGCGCCCGCCTGACCCCCACCCCACCTGGCTAGAACCTGTGTCGAGGTCATCGACGTAGTCACCCTTTGGTGGCGACGATGTGCGCGGTGGCGTCGGGGTGCAGGGTGGCCTGTCGTGGCGTGATCGTCTGCTGATTTGTGAGACGACACGCCGGTCGAGTTCTCCAGAATCAGCAGACGATCGTGAAGCCCGCCCACCCCAGGGACGGGGCGGGAACGTCGACGCTGATGTCGTCGCCGACCGGCGGCCAACCCCGCGGCGCCTCCTTTGCTCTGCTGCGCCCGGTGCAACGCTCGCGGAGTGTGACGGTTCTGCCGACCTCTCGTGCCGGCACCCGACGCGAAGCGGCTGCGCGACGCTGCTGCTGGTGCTGTCGTTGCACGGGCGGTGCTGTTGTTGCGGTGGCGGCAGCAGAGCAAAGGGGTCGAGGTGGCACTACCCGCCCGGCCCCCACCCCCGGGACACCTCGGTGATCAAGAGGTTTGCGTCGTGCGGCCGGCCCCGTTCTGCCGCAAACCTCTTGATCAACGCCCTTGATGGAGGGTGGGGTGGGGTGTTGGGGGGCGGGGGGATGGGTTAGCCTAACGATCGTTTAGGTTGTTTTGCCGCGCTTTCTATGGGGCGTGGTGGTCAGGCGGCGAGGGAGTCGGCGTGACGCTCGACGGTGAGGCACTGGAGCAGCTGCGTAAGCGCGTGCGGGCCGGCGGTGCGGACAAGTACCATGCGGCGAACGCCGCGAAGGGCAAGCTCTTCGCCCGCGAGCGGGTGGCGCTCCTGGTCGACGAGGGCTCCTTCGTCGAGGACGGCCTTTACGCCAACGCGCTGGCCGAGGGCCTGCCCGCCGACGGCGTGGTCACCGGCACCGCCACCATCGACGGCCGGCAGGTCTGCCTGATGGCCAACGACTCCACGGTCAAGGCCGGAAGCTGGGGCGCGCGTACCGTCGAGAAGATCATCCGGATCATCGAGCGGGCGTACTCGACCGGGGTGCCGATGGTCTACCTGGTCGACTCGGCCGGTGCCCGGATCACCGACCAGGTCGACCTGTTCCCCGGCCGGCGCGGCGCCGGGAAGATCTTCTGGAACCAGGTCCGCGCGTCCGGCTCGATTCCGCAGGTGTGCGCCCTGTTCGGGCCGAGCGCGGCCGGCGGGGCGTACATCCCGGCGTTCTGCGACGTGGTGGCCATGGTGGACGGCAACGCCAGCATGTACCTCGGCTCCGACCGGATGGTCGAGATGGTCACCGGGGAGAAGACCACCCTGGAGGCGATGGGCGGGGCCAAGGTGCACTGCGCCGAGTCGGGTGTCGGGCACTTCCTGTGCAAGACCGAGGCGGACGCGCTCGACGTGGTCCGCCGCTACCTGTCGTACCTGCCGGCGAACTGGACACAGCAGCCGCCGGCCGCCGAGGCACTGCCCGCCCCGGGGAAGGCCGACCTGGCCGCGCTCGTCCCGGCCAGCGAGCGGCAGGCGTTCGACATGCGCCGGTACGTCCGGGGTCTGCTCGACGACGGTTCCTTCTTCGAGATCCAGGCGCTCTGGGCCAGGGAGCTGACCATCGGCTTCGGCCGGCTCAACGGCGAGGTCGTCGGCGTGGTCGCCAACAACTCGATGTTCAAGGGCGGGGTGCTCTTCGTCGACTCGGCCGACAAGGCGACCCGGTTCGTGCAGCTCTGCGACGCGTTCAACGTGCCGCTGCTGTTCCTGTCCGACGTGCCCGGGTTCATGGTCGGCAGCGCGGTGGAGAAGCAGGGCATCATCCGGCACGGGGCGAAGATGATCACCGCGATCTCCGAGGCGACCGTACCCAAGATCTGCGTGGTGGTGCGCAAGGCGTACGGCGCGGGCCTGTACGCGATGGCCGGCCCCGGCTTCGAGCCGGACGCCACGATCGCCCTGCCCACCGCGAAGATCGCGGTGATGGGCGCGGAGGCCGCGGTCAACGCCGTCTACGCCAACAAGATCGCCGCCATCGCCGACGAGGCCGAGCGGGCCGCCTTCGTCGCCGCCAAGCGCGAGGAGTACGAGCGGGACATCGACATCGTCCGGCTCGCCAGCGAGCTGGTGGTCGACGCGATCGTCGAGCCGCACGAGCTGCGCGCCGAGCTGGTCCGCCGGTTCACCGCAGCCCGCACCAAGGACCGGCACTTCTCCCGCCGCCGGCACGGCGTCACCCCGGTCTGACCGCCCCCCACCCCAGGGGCACCGGCACCGCCACCGAGACCAAGGATCGTCCCACCCGTCAGCGTCACGAGCGCCCGGCGGAGGAACCCGTACAGGAGGAACCGATGGACTTCCGGCTCACCGACGAGCAAGAGGCGCTGCGGGAGAGCGTGCGGGACTTCGCCCGCGAGGCAGTCGCTCCGGTCATCGCCGAGCACTACGAGAAGCACACCTTCCCGTACGAGGTGGTCCGGCAGATGGGCAAGATGGGCCTGTTCGGCCTGCCCTTCCCGGAGGAGCACGGCGGGATGGGCGGCGACTACTTCGCGCTCTGCCTCGCCCTGGAGGAGCTGGCCCGGGTCGATTCCAGCGTGGCGATCACCCTGGAGGCGGCGGTCTCCCTCGGCGTGATGCCGATCTTCCGTTTCGGCACCGCCGAGCAGAAGGCGCGGTGGCTGCCGAAGCTGGTCAGCGGCGAGGCCCTCGCGGGCTTCGGCCTCACCGAGCCCGGCACCGGCTCCGACGCCGGTGGCACCCAGACCCGGGCCGTCCTGGACGAGTCCACCGACGAGTGGGTGATCAACGGCTCGAAGGCGTTCATCACCAACTCGGGCACCGACATCACCGCCCTGGTGACGGTCACCGCCGTCACCGGTATCCGGCCGGACGGCGCAAAGGAGCTGTCCACGATCATCGTCCCGTCCGGCACCCCTGGCTTCACGGTCGCCCCGGGCTACTCCAAGGTCGGCTGGAACGCCTCGGACACCCACGAGCTGACCTTTGACGACTGCCGGGTCCCGGCGGCCAACCTGCTCGGCGAGCGCGGCCGGGGGTTCGCCCAGTTCCTGCGCATCCTCGACGAGGGCCGGATCGCGATCGCAGCCCTCGCCGTCGGCCTCGCCCAGGGCTGCGTCGACGAGTCGCTGAAGTACGCGAAGGAGCGCCAGGCGTTCGGCCAGCCGATCGGCAACTACCAGGCCATTCAGTTCAAGATCGCCGATATGGAGCTGAAGGCGCACACCGCCCGCCTGGCGTACTACGACGCCGCCGCCCGGATGCTGGCCGGCGAGCCGTTCAAGCGGCAGGCGGCGATCGCCAAGCTGCACGCCAGCACGATCGCCGTGGACAACGCCCGCGAGGCCACCCAGATCCATGGCGGCTACGGCTTCATGAACGAGTACCCGGTGGCCCGGTTCTGGCGGGACGCCAAGATCCTGGAGATCGGCGAGGGCACCAGCGAGGTCCAGCGCATGATCATCGCCCGAGACCTCGGACTGTGAGCGGAAGGGCCCCTCGCTGACGCCCCCGGCACGGGCGGGAACACCGCCGCGACCGCTGCGGCGCGGCTGTCGGATATCCGTGTGCCGGGGCGTCGGCAGGCCGACGGTTGCCTGCCAGCCGTCACACCCGATCCGTACCCTTCCTGCCCATGGTGCCCGATCATGATCGTCCGCCGGGCGCGGACGGTCGTACCGGCCTGTCGGACCTGTTGCGCGCGTACCGGCGCGGGGCCGGCCTCACCCAGGCCGAGCTCGCGTACCGGGCGGGCATCGGCGTGCGTACGGTCCGCGACCTGGAGCGCGGTCGGTCCGCACGACCGCAGCGGACCACCGTCGAGCTGCTCACCGGCGCGCTCGACCTGTCCGGCCCGGCGCTCGCGGAGTTCATCGCCGCAGCCCGGTCCGCCCCCGCCCCGCCCGACGGCCCCGCCGCCGGGCCGTCCCGGCGCCCGCCCCCGACCGTCGGCGCCGGGCCGTCGTCGGCCGCCCAGTCCGTCGGTACGCCGATCGCGCTTCCGCCCCCGGTCGAACTGATCGGTCGGGAACGGGACGTGGCCGAGCTCGTCGATCTGCTGACCGCCGGCCACGGCCCGCCGGTGGTCAGCCTCGTCGGACTGGCCGGGGTGGGGAAGACGGCGCTGGCCCTGGCGGTGGCCCACACCGCCGCCGGCCGCGCGCCGGGGGGCGCGGCCGGGGTGCTCGTCGGGGAGGGCTCGGACGCCGCCGACGTGCTCTCGGCGGTGGCGGCCGTGTTCGGCGGCGCCCGCCCCCCGGACCTCGCCGTCCGGGTCGCGGGCCGCCCGGCGCTGCTGCTGATCGACGCGGTGGAACGCGCGCCGGACGCGGTGGCCGAGGCGCTGCACCGGCTCGCCCGGGCGGTGCCCACGATGCGGATCCTGGTGACCGGCCGGCATCCCGTCGGCCTGCCCGGCGAACGGGTCTGGCCGGTGCCGCCGCTGGACGTGCCCCCGCCCGAGCTTGACCCGGCGGAGCCCGATGTCCTCGCCGGCTACCCGGCGGTGGCGCTGTTCACCGCGCGCCTGGCCCGGGTGCGGCGGGAGCCGCCGGACCCGGCCGAGCTGCCGGCCCTCGCCGCGCTCGCCCGCCGGCTGGGCGGGCTGCCGCTGGCCATCGAGCTGATGGCCGCCCGAGGGCGCATCCTCGACCTCAACGAACTGCTCGACCGGTACGGCGACCGCGTCCTCGACCTCACCACCTCGCCGGTGTCGGCCCCCGGGCCGGGGTGGGCGGCGTCCGAGCCCGGCGGGGCGGTGGGCGGGGCACCGGTCACCCTGCGGGACGCGGTGGCGGCCAGTTACCGCCTGCTCGCGCCGGACGAGCGGGCGGCGCTGCGCCGGCTCTCCGCGTTCAGCAACCGGTGGTCGGTGGAGCTGGCTGAGGAGATGCTCGCCGACGACGCCGACCCGGAGGGCACCGTGTCGGTCGACCCGGTGCCGCTGCTGGACAGACTGCTCCAGCTCGGCCTGCTCAGCGTGCGCGGTGCCGGGCCGTTCCGGTTCCGGCTGCTCGACGCGGTGCGGGAGTTCGCCGCCGAGCAGGCCATCGGCGTCGGCGAGCTGAGCGTCGTCCGGCGGCGGCACGCCGACGTCTACGCACGACTGGTGGCCCGCATCGTCGCCGAGCTGGCCGGTTCCCAGCTCACCTCGGCGGTGCGCCGGCTCGACGAGGCGGCCGGCGACATCACCGCCGCGCTGGCACACGCGGCGGTCGACGACCCGGTCACCGCGCTGCGGCTGGCCGCCGGGCTGGCCCGCTGGTGGCGGTTCCGGGGGCGCAACGTCCTCGGGCGGCAGTGGCTGCGCCGGCTGCTGGCCGACCCGCGTACCGCGGACGCAGACCCGATGCTGCGCGCCTGGGCGGCGCTCGGAGTGGCCCGGCTGGCCGCCGAGCACGGGGCCGCGGAGCAGGAACTGCCGGCGGCGCGGGGTGCCTGGGCGGTGTTCCACCGGGTCGGCGACGTGGCCGGCGAACTTGAGGCGCGTACGGTGCTCGGCGCACTGCTGGTCGCCACCGACGCGCACGACGAGGCGCGGGAGCAGGCGCTCGCGGTCCTGGCCCTGGCCACCAGGCACAACCGGGCACGCGACATGGCTGTGGCGCAGAACAACCTGGCCTGGCACGAGACCCGGCTGGGCAACCTGGCCGGGGCCCGCCGCCGGCTGGCCGCGGTGGACCGGCTGGCCGCCCAGTGTGGCGAGCGGCGACTGCGGGTGCTGGCCCGGGCGAACCTGGCGGAGGTGTCCCGGTTGGAGGGTCGGTACGCCGATGCCGTGGCGCAGGGCCGACGGGTGCTCGCCGGAGTGGCGGAGCTCGGCGATCCGGGGCACCGCCGGCGGGCCCTCGGCACCGTCGGACTGGCGCTGGCCCAGGACGGGCGTCCGGACGAGGCGACCGAGGTGCTGTCCGGCCTCCGCTCGTGCGCGGCCGGCGACGCGGCGCTCGGTGCGGGTCCGGCCGGTGGCCGGTCGGTGCCCGGGTGGGATGCCCGTGGCCGGGTCGGGGAGGCCCGGTTCGAGGGCGCGGCCTGCGCGCTGATCGAGGCGAACATCGCCCTGCACCGGGGGGACCGGGACCTGGCGGCGGAGTGGTTCGCCGCCGCGGTCGAGGCGGGTGCCGACGGGCGGTACCGCCGGGACGTGGTGGAGGCCCTGGTCGGGCTGGCGGCGAGTACCAGCGACACGGATGTGTTCGATCGGCTGGACCGGCTCTGCCGGGAGAGCGGCATCAGTCTGCTGCCCCGGGAGGCCGCCCTGCTCGCGCCCCTGCGATCGGCCTCCGGCCATGATCTCGGACGCTGCGGCGCGGCGGAAAGGTGACGCGGAAAGGGTGACGCGGGGGGTGGCGCGAGCGAAGAAGCCCCCTGGTGTTACCCCTCGCTCATCGCTCGCGCCAGCACCCCCCGGTGCGCCCCCGCTCAGAGCACAGTAGCCACCGCAAGTGGGGTGCTTCGCCCGTTCCGCCCGGATAGCTGCGGTGGCTCAACGGATTCTGCCGGTCTTTCTGCCGGTCGGGTCAGCCGCCGAGCGGGGCGGCCGGCTCCCCCGGGTTCGGGTAGGTGCTGCCCGCCGTCGCCCCGGGGTGCACGGCGTCGCGTACCCGCCGGAGGCCGTCGAGGAGGACGTGCAGCGTGTCGGGTGCCAACTGGCCCGTGAACCACTGCTCGATGATGCGCAGATGCCCTGGGAGGGTCTGGTCCAGCCGTTCCAGGCCGGCTGCGGTGACCACGGCGTACGAGCTGCGCCGGTCGGACGGGCAGGCCCGGCGGCGGATGAGCCCGTCGCGTTCCATCCGGTCCACCACCCGGGTCACCCCGCTGGTGGAGAGCGAGGTCTGCGCGGCCAGGTCCGTCATCCGGAGCTGGTTGCCGGGCGAGCGGGCGAGGCGGGTCAGCACCTCGAACTCGACCGGGGACAGCCCGTGCTCCTCGAACTGGGCGGCGAACCGGGCCGACAGCCCGGCGTGCGCCTCGACGAGCAGGCCGACGGCGGTGATCCGGGGGTCGTCGAAAACGTTCTGGTCCACCCGTCCATCGTAGCAGTGCTTGACACAGGGAATATTGCTCTGGTTATAGTTGCTCAGTCAGCCGTTGGGCTACTAAACAATCTTTCCTGGAGGACAGCACCATGACCAGCAGCACCGGATCTGTCACCCGCGAGTGGGACGGCCTCACGATCCCGGCCGCCGGCACCTATCTGCTGGACGCGGCGCACAAGCGGGTCGGCTTCATCGCCAGGCACATGATGGTCAGCAAGGTCCGTGGTGAGTTCGCCGACGCGACCGCCACGATCACGATCGCCGAGGACCCGGCGCTGTCCTCGGTCGCCGCGACCATCCAGGCCGCGAGCATCAGCACCGCCCAGGCCGACCGTGACGCCCACCTGCGCAGTCCCGAGTTCCTGGACACCGAGACCTTCCCGACCCTGGAGTACCGCAGCACCGGCGTGAAGTCCCGGGACGGCAACGAGTTCGTGCTCTCCGGCGAGCTGACCATCAAGGGTGTCACCCGGCCGGTGGAGCTGGAGGTCGAGTTCGAGGGCGTCGGGCGCAGCCCGTTCGGCCAGGACATCTTCGGCTTCTCCGCGAGCACCGAGATCGACCGCGAGGACTTCGGCCTGACCTGGAACGTCGCCCTGGAGACCGGTGGCGTGCTGGTTGGCAAGAAGATCAAGATTGAGATCGAGGGCGAGGCCGTCCGCCAGGCCTGATCCCCGTAACTCGCGGGGACTGCGTCCCCGTACCGGAGGGACTCCGCGGGCCCGCGTCGCACCAGTCGGCGCGGGCCCGCGGCCGTGCCGGCCCACGAGCCCCTGGCGACGCTGAGCCGGTGCCCCAAGCCGGTGACGGTGCGGATTGTCACGTGCCGCCGCACGTCGTGAGCGGTGGCGGGAGCGCCCACCTGGGTAGAGATCCGTCGGCAGCGTCCTTCGTCCCGGTCGCGGTCGTCCGTCGCGGTGATCGCCCGGCGTCGGCCTCTGGCCCGGCGCGTTGGGCGCATTTACCGTAGAAGGTTCACAATGCGCTGCGGGGCGACACCGCTCCGTAGTGCCTCGCGCCGGGAGGGCACATGGGTAGGGACGTCGAGCAGGGCGCCTTCTCCCGAGAGGACAGGGTCCGCTACCGGCAGAAGGTTCGGCGGTGTCTGGACGTCTTCGCGCTGATGTTGGACGACTTCGGGTTCGACGCCGACCGGCCGATGACCGGGCTGGAGATCGAACTCAACCTGATGGACCCGGCGGCCGAGCCGGCAATGCGCAACGAGCAGATCCTCGCGGACATCGCCGACCCGCTCTTCCAGACCGAGCTGGGGCAGTTCAACCTGGAGTTGAACGCCAAACCCCGGCTGATCGAGGGCAGCGGCTTCGCCGACTACGAGCAGGACCTCCACGGCAGCCTGACCCGGGCCGACGAGCGGGCGGCGAGGTCCGAGGCCCGGATCGTGTTGGTCGGCATCCTGCCCACCCTCACCGAGCGCCACCTGGTCGCCGACAACCTCTCCACCGCCGTCCGGTACCGGGTGCTCAACGACCAGATCGTGGGTGCCCGCGGCGAGGACATCGAACTGGACATCCGCGGCATCGAGCGGTTGCAGACGTACACGGACTCCATCGCGCCGGAGGCCGCCTGCACCAGCCTTCAGTTCCATCTCCAGGTCGCCCCGGACAGCTTCGCCGACTACTGGAACGCCTCCCAGGCCATCGCGGGCGTCCAGGTCGCGGTCGGGGCGAACTCGCCCTTCCTGTACGGCCGGCAGCTCTGGGCGGAGACCCGGATCGCCCTGTTCCAGCAGGCCACCGACACCCGCCCCGACGAGCTGAAGGCCCAGGGCGTTCGCCCCCGGGTCTGGTTCGGGGAGCGCTGGATCACCTCGATCTTCGACCTGTTCGAGGAGAACGTCCGCTACTTCCCGCCGCTGCTGCCGATTTGCGGTGACGAGGACCCCGTCGAGGTGCTGCACGCCGGCGGCGTCCCCGAACTGGCGGAGCTGCGGCTGCACAACGGCACGGTCTACCGCTGGAACCGGCCGGTCTACGACATCATGAACGGCCGTCCGCACCTGCGGGTGGAGAACCGGGTGCTGCCGGCCGGTCCCACGGTGGTCGACATGCTGGCGAACGCGGCCTTCTACTTCGGGCTGGCCCGAGGCCTGGCCGAGGCGGACCGGCCGATCTGGAGCCAGTTGACATTCAGCTCGGCGGAGGAGAACTTCCACACCGCCGCCCGGCGTGGCATGGACGCCGTCCTGCACTGGCCCCGCCTCGGGGACGTGCCGGTGACCAAGCTGGTGCTCGACACCCTGCTGCCGACGGCGGCCGTCGGGCTGGACCGCTTCGGCGTCGCGCCGGCAGAGCGGGACCGCCTGCTCGGCATCATCGAGCAGCGGTGCCGCACCGGCCGCAACGGCGCCGTGTGGCAGACCGAGGCGGTCTGGGCCGCCGAGCGGCACCGGGGGATGGACCGTGGTGCGGCCCTGCACGACATGGCGCAGCGCTACGTGGCGCTCCAGCGCAGCAACGAGCCGGTGCACACCTGGCCGGTCGACTGACCCGGCGTCACCGGGCGCGCCGGCCGCCGCGGGGCTTCGGCGCAGTCGGCGGCCGGGGCTCGGTGGCCGCCTCCACGGCGGCCGGCGTTTCCGTGCCGGTATCGGGCGTGAGCGGGCCGGCCCGGACTGCGGCCGGCGTTTCCGTGCCGGTATCGGGCGCGAGTGGGCCGGCCCGGCCTGCGGTGGGCGTTTCCGGCTCGGCGTCGGCCAGGCCGGCCCGCTGCCGGGGCACCAGCACCGCGGCCTCGGACCCGGGCAGGGCCGCCGGCGGCACCGGTACGCCGGCGCGGCGGGCCACCGCCCGTTGGGCCAGGGTGGCGGTCAGCATCGACCCGGCGAGACCGGCCAGCACCGCGTACGGCGCGACGAGGTGGGCCGACACCTGCTCCCGCCCGATCGTGGCGAGGCCGGGCACGGCCAGCAGGTAGGCCAGCGCGACGAGCAGCGGGCCCGCCGCGCCCGAGGCCGCCGCCCCGAGCCGGTGCTCCGGCGACCGGGCGGTACGCCGCGCGGCCAGCGCGCCGATCAGCAGTGCCGAGCCGAGCGCCAGGAGCGCGCCGGGCCAGTAGAACCAGTCCCGGATCCAAAAGCCTGGCCGGTCCGCGCTGAGCTGCCAGATGCCGAGCTGGGCGGTGGTCAGCCCGCGCCCCGAGAACACCCCGTCCGCCACGGCGACCATTGCGAGCAGCCAGAGCCAGCCGACGGTGGCGATCACGCCGGCCGCCGCAGCCGGCGAGCGCAGCGCCCACCTGGCCACCAGCATCCCGATCAGCACCCCGACCCCGGCGTACGCGGCTGCCACGGCCTGCGGCGCGGAGACGTCCGGGACGCTCGCCACCCGGGCCGGTACAGCCACCAGCAGCAAGGTGACCAGCGCGCCGACGCCCCCGGCGAGCGCCAGGACCGTCGATCCGAGCCCGCCGACCTCGCCCCACCCGGAACCGCCGGGGACCGGGACGGAAGCGGCCGCATCGGAGGAGTCGTCCGGGCCCACCCCGGGCCCACCGACCGGCTCGGGCCCGGACGGCACACCGACCGGCTCGGGCGCGGACGGCACACCGACCGGCTCGGGCCCGGTGGGGGCGCCGACCAGGTCCACCCGGGCGGGCGTACCGACCGGGTCCGGCCCGTCGGGGGAGCCGCCACCCGCCGGGACGTCGGGCGCGGCGGGCGCTTCCGGTCGTTGCTCGGTGGCGGGGGGAGCGTCCGGGACGGGGGTCGCCGGTGTCGAGCCGCGCTGCCGCAGCCGCTGGGCGCAGACCGCGCCGGCGATCGTCGAGGTGCTCGCGATCCAGGTCGACCAGGCGAGGCCGGCCACCCAGGCCGTCCCGCCACCGACGTCCGCCGCCGCCCAGTTGATGATGCCCAGCCCGTAGCCGAAGCCCAGTTGGGCCGCGCCCGCGCCGGCAGCGACGCCGACCGCCGTGGCGATCGATCCTCCCCAGCCCCGTCTGGCCATGCCGGGGAGCGTAACGTCCCGAGGTCGGCCCGGCGAGTCGTGGCGCAGAGCGGGGCCCGGCGCTTGGCGCGGCCCGATACGGTCGCCGGTGATGAGATGGTGGGCGCGATGACGGACGGGAACAACGCTCGGGAGATGCACTCCGACGAGCCGGGCGGATCCAGGTCGGGCCGGAGGGCCAGGGTGCTCGGCGGGGGCCTCGCCGTCGTGCTCCTCGCGGCCGGTGGCGCGGCCGGCGGCTGGCTGCTGGCCGGCGAGGACGCCCCACCGGCCAGCCCGAACGCGGACGCCGGCGCGACGGTACCGGTCACCCCCTCCGAGACCCCGTCCCCGACGGTCCGGACGACTGCGCCGCCCGCGCCCAGGACCAGCGTGCCCACCCCGTCCGGCGGGCTGACCGTCCCGCCGGTGGTGGGCACGGACTTCGCGGACGCCCGGGACGAACTGCGGGACCACCGGCTCGGCTGGCGGCTGGTCTTCGGCACCGGGTCGGGGCGGGACGTGCGAAGCGCCAACCCCCCGGTCGGCTCGCCCGTGCGCCGGGGCACCACCGTCACGCTGCACGTCGCGGGGCCGGCGCCCGAGGTCAGCGTCCCGGACCTGCTCGACGACGACTGCTCCGACGCGGCCGACGACCTGGTCGAGGAGGGCCTCTACCCGCGCTACCGCACCGGCCGGGCCGGCGTCGTCACTGCACAGGACCCGGTGCCCGACAGCACGGCGTACTGGAACGACTCGGTGACCCTGACCTGCGGCAAGGAGCCGGCGGAGCCGAGCGGGGAGCCGACACCGACCCCGTGACCTCCGGCCCGGCGCACCGACTGGCCTCCCACCCCTGCGGCTCGCCGCGCTGATCCCGGCCGATGCGCGCGGCAGCGGTTAGCGTGAACGCCGAGGGCCAGGCCGCCCGCCCGGTGGGGAGATGACGTGCGATGAGCGACGACCGCCAGGACCCGCCACCCGACGACGACGATCGCACCCGGCCGCTGCCGGGTTCCTCGCGCGGGCTGCCCGCCGAGGAACCGGCCGACGCGACCCGCCCGCTGCCCCGGTCCGGGGACACCGGTCGGCAGCCGCCGGCCACCCCCGCGGTCTGGTCCGGGCGGGCCGGGGTCCCGCCGCCGCGCCCGGCGGACTACCGCGACCCGGCCGGCGAGGACTGGTACGCCGAGGACCAGCCCGGCCGGCGCTGGTGGACGCCGATCCTGCTCGGTGTCCTGGCGCTGCTGCTTGTCGGCCTGCTCGGGGCCGGCCTCTGGCTGCTCGCGTCGGCCGACGACTCTTCCGGTCCCGGGGAAACCCCATCGGCGCGGCCGACCACCGCCCCGGCGACGACCGGCGCTCCGACGACCGACGCTCCGACGACTGGGGCGACGACCGCCGGGCCGTCCAGCACCCCGCCGTCGACCACCCGACCCGCGGTGCCGATGCCGCCGCTGGTCGGGCTGTCCCGGGCGAGGGCCGAGCAGGTCCTGGACGAACTCGGCATCGAGCACCGGGTCGAGGCTCGGGAGTCCGACCAGCCGGCCGGCACGGTGCTTGAGACCGATCCCGGCCCCGGCGAGCTGGTGCCCGCCGGGGAGGAGGTCACGCTGGTGGTCGCGGCGGCCCCGGCACCCACCACCAGCGCGGTCGAGCCGTCGGCGACCACGGCTGCCGGTCCGACGCCCTGATGCTGCCGGGCCGGCCCTCGGCGGCGAGGGGCCCCGCCGTGTCGGTCGGGCGGTCACCACCTCCGGCCCTCGACGGCGCCGGAGCCCTCGCCGTGTCGGTCGGGCGCTCACCACCTCCGGCGTCTGGTCCCGACGAGTCCCAGTCCGGCCAGCGAGATGGCCAGGCCGAGGACCCCGGACCAGAACAGTGAGCGGCTCACGCCGTCCCGGCGTTCCGCTGCCCCGCCCGGTGCCCGGTGGGCCTCGACCACCGCGTCCGTTCCGTCGCCGGCGCCCGCTCCGGCGGGGCCCGGTACGCCGACCACCCCCGCCGGAGCGCCCCGCGCCCCTGCCGGGGGGTCCCGGTCGGCCCAGTCCGGCCCGGGATCGGGCCGCTCGTCCACCACGGTGATCTCGGGGGCCGGGACCGGAGCGCTCAGCTCGGTGGCGGACAGGGCCGGATATCGGACCACCACCACGAGGGTGGTGACGGCGCCGAGCAGCGCCAGCAGGCCGAAGGCGTAGAGGGTGCGGGAGCGGTGGTGTCGCCGCGCGGCGGGCAGAATGACCATGACCATCCCAGGTTCAGGGTCCGGGACGCGCGGGGTGGAAACGTTCGCCGGGGTGGGCGTACCGATTCTATGCCGGCGGCACGCCTCCCGACCTGCGATTCCGGTGGGTCAGCCCACCCGGACCGCCGTACGGACTACCGGGCGGCGCTGGCGGACGGTGTGCTGTTGGGGCTGCGGCGCGGTCCGGAGCTGACGCAGCCCGGCCGCCTGCACGAAGATCGACCGCTGGCTGACCGCGTCCCCCGCCGCGTTCAACTCGTAGCCGTTGAGCCACACCCAACCTTCGTACGTGGGCCAGTCGTGTACCCGGATCACGCGGAACATGATCGGTCTGAGGAACTGGACACTCGCCGCGCGAGTCACGTGCACTACGTCACCTGAGCGAGGAAGCACAGAGGACTCCTGGAAAGGATCGGCCGGCGTACGCCGGCGGTGATTTCGGGGGATGCCGTGGGCCCGGTCACGTGGTCGTGCCTCGTGAACCGGTCAGGCGGGCGGTGGTGGTCGGGTTGTGCCCGCTGGTGGCGTGCCGTCACCCGACCATCACCCGACTGCACCCGGTCGTCGCGCCCGCCGTCGCAGCCAGCGGCATGCGGCAACGGGGCCTGGAACCGGGGCAGGTCCGTGTGGTGCCTGGGCCGGGCCCCTCGACCGGGCGCTCCGTCGCGGCGGAGCGCCCGCCTCTCCGGTGGCCGACCGGAACGGTGAGTGACCTTGGCCCTACGGACAGACTGCATCAGCGGCGTGTTTCATGCAAGTTGCATGTCGACTTTTGCCGATACGTGAGCGGCGCGCGGAAATAGACGCTTGATGCCGCTGTCCCCGGGGCGGCACACTGGACGCCGGTTTCGCCCGCCGCGGCCGGTCGACGACCGCACCACGCCTCTGCCGCGAAAACGCTCGCCGCCCGACGGTCGCGCCCCCGGCGGGCGTCGAATCCGGGCGCGATCGACCGGAGGTAACCGGGTGAGCGCGAGCAGCGATCGGTCCGGCCACGTGGCCCGCTGGGGGACGCCGTGAGCGAGCGACACAGCCCCACCATCCGCCGTCGCAGGCTCGGCGCCGAGCTGCGCCGCCACCGCGACGCGGCACGCATCACGATCGAGGTGGTCGCCGAGCGGCTGGAGTGCTCCGCGTCGAAGATCTCCCGGATCGAGACCGGCCACACCACCGCCACCCCGCGCGATGTCCGGGACATGCTGCTGATCTACGGGGTGTCCGGCACCGAGAGCGACGAGCTGGTGCAGATCGCCCGGGAGGCCCGGCAGAAGGGCTGGTGGCACCCGTACAGCACGGTGCTGGTCGGGTCGTTCGTCGGCCTGGAGTCGGCCGCGAGCTCCATCCGGACGTACGAGCAGCAGGTGGTGCCGGGCCTGTTGGAGACCGAGGAGTACGCCTCGGCGATGATCCGCGCCGCCCGTCCGGACTTCACCGCCGATCAGGTCCAGCAGAGAGTGCGTGTCCGAATCGACCGCCAGTCGTTGTTGACCCAGGACGATTCGGTCGATCTCTGGGTGGTGCTCGATGAGGCGGTGCTGAGCCGGCCGGTGGGCGGCGACGCGGTGATGCGTGGTCAGCTCAGGCGGCTGGTGGAGGTGGCGGAGCTGCCGAACGTGACGCTCCAGATCCTGCCGTTCTCGGTAGGGGCGCACGCCGGCATGGACGGCACCTTCACCATCCTCAGCTTCCCCGAAGCGGGTGATCCCGATGTCGTGTACGCGGAGAACGCCACGGGTGGGCTCTTCCTCGAGAAGAGCGACGAACTGCAGAAGTACAACTTCATCTTCGATCACATTCGAGCAGCAGCCACACGGCCGGAGGAATCCATCGCACAGATCGCAAAACTGGCAGAGGAGCCGTTGTGGAAGTGGCGACCAAGTGGTCCCGTGGGGACCTGACGCGGGTGACGTGGTTCAAGAGCTCGAAAAGTGGGCCGAACTGTGACAACTGCGTCGAGGTGGCGTACGTGACCGGGGCGGTCGGGGTGCGGGACTCGAAGGACAAGAGCGGGCCCAACCTGATCTTCGCTCCGGGTGACTGGCACGCCTTCGTCGCCGGCACCAGGGAAGGCACCTTCGCCCGGGACTGACGGACCGGACCCAGACACGGCGGGCGCGGCCCGTCCGGCAGCGTTGCCGGACGTTCCGCGCCCGCCGCGCGTCCCGGGGTGGGACCGTGACCTGCGGGTACGGATCGGCGGCCAGCGGCACGGATCGGATCCGGACCCGTCGCCACCCCCGCCCCGGGTCGTTGTACCTCTCGGTACGGCGCTGGTCGACAACCCGCCGCACGGATCGGTAACCGAGCGAGGCAGGCGAGACGATGACGACGATCGGGTCAGAGAACCTCACCAACGGTCCGGGCAAACCGGAGCGGTTCGGCGGTAAGTACCGCGGGGCCCGCCGGGACACCGTGCTGACAGAGGTGGTCTCCGCCGACACCGATTTCGGTGGCAGGGAAGGCGGGGCGCCAGCCCCCGAGCAGGCCGGGCCGCCGCTGTCGCTGCCCTCGCTGGACCCGAACCCGCTCACCGAGCCGTCGTTCCCGCCGGCCGGCTGGCCGACCGGGTCGGCCGAGTCCCTGGCCGACCACCCGTTGCTGCGCGGCCTGCTGCTGGAACTGCCGCCGAAGGGGAGCGTGCCCCCGCCCGGCTGGATGGACCGCTGGTTCGAGGCGACCCGGGCGATCCTGGAGCTGCTATACGTGCAGGGGACTGGCCACCCGCGATGACCCCGGCTGCTGCTGGGGCAGCGCCCGCTCGGCCAGCCGGCTGTGGCGCAGCGCGTGTCGTACCCCGATGGCGGCGACACCCAGCGCGCCGACGGTGACCGCGACCCCGGTCGTGCCGGGCCCGGCGAAGACCTCCAGGCCGCTGGCCGAGAGCACACCCGGGACGGTGGCCAGGCCGGTGACCTGGAGCGGCAGGCCGACGAGCGGATGGGCGGCAGCGGCCCGCAGGCCGTGCGGGGCTGGGGCATGCGGTGCCGTGGCGAGGGCGCCCGCGCCGGTCCGCAGCCGGCGGATCCGCCGGGCGGTGCAGACCGCGACGAGCAACGCGGGTGGGGCCGCCAGCGCGAGCCCGGCGGCGGCCCGGTCCACCGTGCCGGCGCCGGCGCTCTGCAACCCGGCGGCCAGCACGCCCGCCGTCAGGCCGAGGCCGGTCAGGGTCAGGGCGAGTACCCATCCGGTACGCCGGTGCAGTGCCCGGGCGCGGTCCAGCCGGGGCAGCCGGTCGGCGAGGAACCCCGCGGCCAGCCAGACGCCGGCGACCAGCAGTAGAACGATGAGATGCCCATCCATGCGCCCAGCCTCGCCCAACCCGGCCCCGGGGCGAATCCGGGCCAGCCCCCGGTTCGTCCCGCAACTGCCACCAGTAGGGGGGCGGGGGTCGGCGGGAGGCGTCCTGCTCTCGTCCGCCCCCTGTGGAGCTGCCCCGTCTGCGCGGGCGGAGCCCCTCTCACCGGCCCGCGCTGGGGCGGTGGCGTGGACGGGGCAGCTGCACAGGGCCCGAACCGCGCCCGCCGGCGGCCCCCGAGGACGAGGCCCGGTCGGACCGCGAAAGCCCGGTCGGACCGCGAAAGACGGTCAGACGGCGAAGGTGGCCGGACGCTCGGCGGCCGGGGTGGGCGGCTTCGCCTTCCACAGGCCGGTCTTCTGCGCCGCCAGCCGGCCCAGGTAGGCCGGGTTGAGGATGACGTACCGGCGCCAGAGCCGCTTCGGCTCCAGGCCGAGCCGCCAGAACCATTCCAGCCCGGCCCGCTGCATCCACGGCGGTGGCTTGCGGAGCAGGCCGGCGTGGTAGTCGAAGGCAGCCCCGACCGCCATCAGCGGCATGTCCAGCAGGGGCCGCATGGCGTACGCCCAGACCTCCTGGCGGGGGCAGCCCAGCCCGACCAGGACGAGCCGGGCACCGCTGGCCCTGATCCGGTCGGCGATCTCGACGTCCTCGCCCGGCTGTACGGCCCGGAACTTCGACGGCTCCACCCCGGCGATCTTCAGGGCCGGGAACATCCGCTCCAGCTCCGGGATCAGCCGGCCCAGGGTGTCCTCCGTCGAGCCGTAGAGGTAGACCGGCAGGCCCTCCTCGGCGAAGCGGCGCAGCACGTGCAGGGTCAGCAGCGGGCCGTAGACCCGGTCGGCCAGGCCGGCGTGGTGCAGCAGGTTCAGCGCCCAGCGCACCGGCTGCCCGTCAGGGGTGACCACGTCGAACGAGTTGAGCCGGGCGTTGTGTGCCGGGTCGAGCACGCCGGTCATCACGCCGTGCACGGCGAGCGCGGTCAGCGCCAGCGGCCGACGCTCGCGCGCCGCGGCCACCACTCGCTCGGTCGCGCCGGCGTAGTCGGTGGCGTCGACCAGGACGCCGAGGACGTTGCGCTTGCTGTCGACGGTCACGCGCCCGGAACCCACTTGTCCACGTTGGCCTCGTGGATCTCGCGCGCGATCATCGGCACGTCGTAGACCTGCTTCCACTGCGGGTAGTCGGCCTGGAACGCCTCGTTCGAGCCGATCCACCACTTGTGGTCGCCGACCCGGTTCACCTCGTCGTACTCGGTGATCATTTCCTGGCCGGTGATCTCCTCGGCCAGGGCGAAGACCTCGCGCATCGAGATGTTGGAGTGCCGGCCGCCACCGAGGTTGTAGACGGCCGCCGGGCGCGGGTCGCGGAAGAACGCCTCGAACGCCGAGACCACGTCCGAGCTGTGGATAGCGTCCCGGACCTGCTTGCCCTGGTAACCGAAGATCCGGTACGTGCGGCGTTCCATGTTGGCCCGCATCACGTACCCGAGGAAGCCGTGCAGCTCGGTCGCGGAGTGCGCCGGGCCGGTCAGCGTGCCGCCCCGGAAGCAGGCGGTCCGCATCCCGAAGTAGCGGCCGTACTCCTGCACCATCACGTCGGCGGCGACCTTGGACGCGCCGAAGACCGAGTGCAGGCAGGCGTCGATCGACATGTCCTCGCGGATGCCCTGCTCGTACGGGTGCCCCGGCTCGATCTCCCACCGGGTCTCCAACTCGACCAGGGGGAGGCTGTTGGGGCGGTCGCCGTACACCTTGTTGGTGGAGCAGTGGATCACCGGCGCCTCGACGCAGTGTTCGCGGACGTTCTGCAGCACGTTGAGGGTGCCGCCGGCGTTGACGTCGAAGTCGGTGAACGGGTCCCGGACCGCCCAGTCGTGCGACGGCTGCGCGGCGGTGTGGATCACCACGGCGATGTCGCGGCCGTACCGGGCGAAGAGCTTCGCCAGCGAGTCGCGGTCCCGGATGTCGATGCTGTGGTGGGAGTACGCCCCGCCCAGTTCCTCGGACAGCCGCCGGACGTTCCACGCGGTCGACGCCTCGGCGCCGAAGAACTCCTGCCGCATGTCGTTGTCGATGCCGACGACGTCGAGACCGAGGCCGGCGAAGTGCCGGACCGCCTCGGAACCGATCAAGCCGCCCGATCCGGTCACCAACGCGACACTCACACGCCACTCCTGGTCCATAGGAGGCAGGGAAACGATCGGAGCATAGCGTGACGTCCGGCACCGGCCGGACGCGACGCGGGCCCCCCGCAACGACTCGAGGGCCCCGCATCGCTGCGGAGCCCTCGATCTGGTGGGGAAGGGGGGAGTTGAACCCCCACGTCCTTTCGGACACACGGACCTGAACCGTGCGCGTCTGCCATTCCGCCACTTCCCCGTGGCTGACCGGGAAAACTGTAGCTTGCCCCGGCTCCGCCGTTGTCAGCGGCCCGGCACATCCTACGGTCTTTCCGACCCTGGCCACGACCGGTTACCGTTCGTGGCGGACGAAACTGTAGCACGAGGGCACCGGCCCGCCCGAGCGGGCCGGCAGCGGGCGGCCGAGCGGCGTGTGAGCTGCACGCGCGCCGGCCGGATACCATCATGTCCTCGGGACCCGAGGAGGAGCCGGTGAGCGTGCTGCAACGCTTTGAGAAGCGTTTGGAAGGCCTGGTCGAGGGAGCCTTCGCCAAAGTCTTCAAAGGGGTGGTTCACCCTGTGGAGATCCTCAACGCCATGCAGCGGGAGGCCGAGGCGCACAAGGCGATCCTGGCCGGTGGGCGAACGCTGGTGCCCAACCGCTACGTGATCGATCTCTCGCCCTACGACCACAGCCGTCTGGCGCCGTACGCCGCCGCGCTGGCCCAGGAACTGGCCCAGTCGCAGGCGGAGTTCATCGGCGAGCAGGCCTGGACGGTCTACGGCGACGTGATCGTCGAAATCGAGCGCGGTGAGGGCCTCGACACCGGGATGTTCCGGGTCACCGCCGAGGTCTACACCGGCGGCGACGTCGCCCCGGTCTCCGCGCCGGGCTACGACCAGGGCGGCTACGACCAGGGCCCGCCCGCCTACCCGGCGTACGACCAGGGCGGCGGCTACGGCCCCCCGCCGGGGCACGGCGGCGGGCGCAACGTCCGGCTGGTCTCCGGCGACGGCCGCACCTATCCGCTCCAGATGGGCTCGACGGTGATCGGCCGCGGCGACCAGGCCAACCTGCGCCTGCCGGACGTCGGCATCTCCCGGCGACACGCCCGGCTGGACTTCGACGGTGGTCAGGTTGTGCTGACCGATCTCGGGTCGACCAACGGCACCATGGTCAACGGCCAGCGGGTCTCCGCCGTCGCCCTCAACCCGGGCGACATGATCCAGCTCGGCACCACCACCCTGACCTTCCGCGTGGACGGCTGATCCGCCTTGCCGGAACTCGTCATCACCGTCGCCCGGTTCGGGTTCCTCATCCTGCTGTGGATCTTCGTGTTCACGGTGGTCGGCGTCATCCGCCGGGACCTGTTCGCAGGTGCCCGTTCGGGTCGACTGGTGGCCGCGCCACGGGCGGTGGGAGCATCGACCGGGCAGCCACAGGCCAAGCCGGCGAAGGTGAAGCGGGGCCGGGCCGCGCACCAGCTGGTGGTGACCGCCGGGCAGCTCGCCGGCACCCGGATCACCCTGGGCGAATCGCAGATCACCATCGGTCGGGCCGAGGATTCGACCCTGGTCATCACCGACGACTACGCCTCCGCGCGACACGCCCGACTCGTGCCGCGTGACGGGCAATGGTTTGTCGAGGACCTCGGATCGACTAACGGCACCTACCTGGATCGCGCTAAGGTCACCGGACCAACCCCCGTCCCCCTCGGCGTGCCGATCCGCATCGGCCGCACCTCTCTCGAATTACGGCCATGACTCTGACCCTGCGCTATGCGGCCCACAGCGACCGCGGTCTGATCCGAGACGGTAACCAGGACTCCGTCTACGCCGGACCGCGGCTTCTCGCCGTCGCCGACGGCATGGGCGGCATGGCCGCCGGTGACGTCGCCAGCAACATCGTCATCGGTGCCATGGAGCCGCTCGACCAGGACGTCCCCGGTGACGCCCTGGTCGACGCGTTGCGCTCGGCCGTGGGCACCGCCAACCAGCAGCTCCGCGACACAGTGGACGCCAACCCACAGCTGGAGGGGATGGGCACCACGCTGACCGCGACCCTCTTCTCCGGCACCAAGCTGGGTATGGTCCACATCGGTGACTCGCGGGCCTATCTTCTGCGCAACGGTGAGTTCGCGCAGATCACCAAGGACGACACGTACGTCCAGATGCTCGTCGACGAGGGCCGGATCAGCGCCGAGGAGGCGAGCAGCCACCCCCAGCGCTCGTTGCTCACCCGGGCGCTCGACGGCCGCGACATCGACCCGGAGTACAGCGTCCGTCAGGTGCTGCCAGGCGACCGCTACCTGATCTGCAGCGACGGCCTCTCCGGCGTCGTCAGTGCGGAGACGATCGGCGACACCCTGCGCGAGTACACCGACCCGCAGCAGTGCGTCGAACGGCTGGTGCAGCTCGCGCTGCGCGGCGGCGGCCCGGACAACATCACGGTGATCATCGCCGACGCCACCGCCCATGACATCGTCGAGGCGAGCCCGATCGTCGGTGGCGCCGCCGCCCGCGACCGGGGCATGGCCACCTCCGCCGACATCTCCACGCCCGCCGCGCGCGCCTCGGCGCTGTCCGCGCCCCGGCCGCCCGCACCCGAGGAGCCGGCCGAGGAGGACGACGACCGTCCGAAGCGTCGCCCGCTGCGGACCACCGCGATGCTCCTCGGCCTCGTGGTCATCCTCGGTGGCGTGCTCTTCGCCAGCTGGAGCTACACCCAGCGGCAGTACTACGTCGGCGCCACAGAGCAGGGCGACGTGGCCGTGTTCCGGGGCGTCCAGGGGCAGATCGCCGGCCTGGACCTCTCGGCCGTGCACTCCACCAGCCCCGCCCGGCTGGACGACCTCACCCTGGCGGCGCAGGAGCAGGTCAAGCAGGGCATCCCGGCCAAGAACGAGCCGGACGCCGAACGCCGGCTGGCCGAGCTGACCAGTGACGACCCGGCGAACCCGAACCTCAAGCCGATCTGCCCGGCGGGCCCGACGGCGACGACGGATCCGGTCAACCCGGGCCCGGCGACCCCCACCCCCGGGGCGAGCCGTACCGCGGTCGCCAGCGGCGAACCCGCCACGCCGAGCGGCACGGCGACGCCATCAGCCGCAGCCACCCTGACGTCCTCGCCCACCACGACACCCGACGCTCCGCCCTCCGACACGGCCACGCCGGGCGACCCCGCCGGCTGCCGATCGCCCGAGTGAGTGTCGGCTGAGAAAATCCGAGGACCATCCGTGACCGCAGCGGCCGTACCGGCAGCCTCGCCCGCCACGACGGGCGAGCAGTCCGGCGTACGCATGGCCAGGTCGCGGCGCAACGCCGAACTGTCCCTGCTGCTGCTGGCCCTGGTGATCGTGGCCGCGTACGGCGCGACGGTGGAGGCGACCGTGCTCGACACGGTCACCCCGGACTTCTGGGTCCCGACCGCCGTGCTGGCAGGCGTCTTCCTCGCCCTGCACGTGGTCATCCGGTTCCTCGCGCCGTTCGCGGACCCGGCCCTGTTGCCGGCGGTGGCCCTGCTCAACGGGATCGGGGTGGGCTTCCTACGCCGGCTCGACCTGGCCAAGGCCACCCCCGGGGACCGGGAGTCGCTGGCGATCTTCGCCGGCAACGGCGGCCGGCAGTTCGCCTGGACGCTCGCGTCGGTGTTCCTCGCCGCCGTCCTGCTCGCGTTGATGCGCGACCACCGGTCGATCTCGCGGTACGCGTACACCCTGGGCCTCGCCGGCATCGTGCTGGTGATGATCCCGGCGGTGCTGCCGGCGAGGTACTCCGAGATCTACGGCGCGAAGCTGTGGATCCGCATCGGCGGCTTCAGCATCCAGCCCGGCGAGTTCGCCAAGCTGGCGCTGCTAGTCTTCTTCGCCTACTACCTGGTGCGCAAGCGCGAGGTGCTGTCGCTGGCCAGTCACCGGGTGCTCGGCATCGACTTCCCGCGCGGGCGGGACCTCGGCCCGGTGCTCGCGGTGTGGGTGCTGAGCGTGCTGGTGCTCGTCTTCGAGAAGGACCTGGGCACCTCGCTGCTCTACTTCGGCATGTTCGTGGTGACCCTCTACATCGCCACCGAACGGGTGAGCTGGCTGCTCATCGGCCTGATCCTGTTCTTCGGCGGGGCCTATCTGGCGTACGTGCTGGGTGGCGTGATCGGCGGGCCGTTCGCGAACTTCCACCTGCGCGCCGAGATCTGGCTGGACCCGTTCGCCGACCCGTACGAGGACGGCTACCAACTGGTGCAGGGCCTGCTGGCGCTCGGCAGCGGCGGCCTGTTCGGCGCCGGGCCGGGCGGCGGGCAGCCGCTGGAGATTCCCGAGGTGCAGAACGACTTCATCTTCGCCGGCATCGGCGAGGAGATCGGCCTGTTCGGGCTCTCCGCGCTGCTGGTGGTCTACCTGCTCATCGTGGAACGGGGGCTGCGGGCCGCCCTGGCGGTACGGGACTCGTTCGGCAAACTGCTCGCCGGTGGCCTGGCCTTCACCCTCGGCCTCCAGGTGTTCGTGATCGTGGGTGGGATCAGCAAGCTGATCCCACTGACGGGTCAGACCACCCCCTTCCTGTCCGCCGGTGGCTCGTCGCTGATGGCGAACTGGCTGCTCATCGCGGTGCTGCTACGGGTCTCCGACGGCGCGCGCCGTCCGCTGGCCGGGGCCGGCGGCTCCGCGGCCCGACCCGGGGGCGGCCCGCCCGAGCAACTGCACGGTGCCCCCACGGAGGTGATCCGGCCGTGAACGCACCCCTACGCCGCGTTGGCGTCGTCGCCATGGTCCTGTTCGGTCTGCTCTTCGCGAACCTGAACTGGATCCAGGCCTACAAGGCGGACGAGTACCGCAGCAGCGACTACAACGGCCGGGTCCAGGTGGCCGAGTACGAGCGTAAGCGCGGCAACATCGAGGCCGGCGGCACCGCCCTGGCCACCAGCAAGGAGACCGGCGGCAAGCTGCGGTTCCTGCGGACCTACCCCGGCGGGGAGAAGTACGCGCACGTCCTCGGCTACAAGCCGGTCAACCTCGGCGACACCGGCATCGAGCGGGTGGAGAACGACTTCCTCGCCGGCACCAGCGACGCGCTGATCGCCAACCGGATCAAGGACATGTTCACCGGCGACGAGACCGGCGGCGGCAACGTCCTGCTCACCCTTTCCAAGCGGGCCCAGGACGCGGCGTACAACGGGCTGGCCGACAACGAGGTCGGGGCGAAGAAGGGCGCGGCGATCGCGTTCGACCCCCGTACCGGTGCGGTGCAGGCGCTGGTCTCCATGCCCAGCTTCAACCCGAACCCGCTGGTCAGCCACGACAGCAACGAGGCGACGGCGGCTTACAACAAGCTGGACAACGCTCCGAACGGCCCGCTGAAGAACCGGGCACTGTCGGAGGTGTTGCCCCCGGGGTCCACCTTCAAGATCGTGGTGGCCGCCGCCGCTCTGGAGAACGGCGTCGGCAAGAACACCGAGATCCCCGCCGGCTCCAGCTGGACCCCGCCGACCTCGGGCACCCCGATCCGCAACGCCGTGCCGTCGATCTGCCCCGAGGACCAGGTCACCCTCCTTGACGCGGTCACCGAGTCCTGCAACACCGGCTTCGCCCAGCTCGGCGTCAAGCTCGGTGCCGACAAGGTGAAGGAGAAGGCCCGCCAGTTCGGCTTCGAGCAGGACGACCTCACGGTCGGTCAGCTCGGCGAGGGCGGGCTACCGACGGCGGCCAGCCGCACCGGAACGATGCAGGCCCCTGACGGCGCCACCGACCCGGCCGCGCTGGCGCAGTCCTCCATCGGGCAGCGCGACGTGAGGATGACCCCGCTCCAGGGGGCGCTGATCGCCGGGGCGGTCGCCAACGGCGGCAGTCAGATGCGGCCGTACCTGGTCCGGCAGCTGCTCGCCCCGGACCGCACCACCAGCTACTACACCGCCAAGCCGCGGGAGCTGCGCCAGCCGGTCAGCGGCCCCGTCGCGTCGGACCTGCGCGACATGATGGTCAGCGTGGTGGAGAACGGCAGCGGCCGCAAGGCGAAGATCGACGGCTACCGGGTCGGCGGCAAGACGGGCACCGCCCAGTCCGGTCCGCAGACTCCCGACCACGGCTGGTTCATCGGCTTCGCGTTCGACAAGAACGGCAACCCGGTCTCCGCGGTCTGCGTGATGCTGGAGGAGGCGGGCGCCGGCGGCAGCGCCGAGGCGGCCCGGATCGCCGGCAAGATCATGCAGGCGGCGATCGCCGACCCCGGGGGCCGCTGACATGCTCAGCCCCGGCGTCCAGCTCGGCAACCGCTACCGCCTCGACGAGCGGATCGCCAGCGGCGGCATGGGCGACGTGTGGCGCGGCACCGACCAGGTGCTGGGCCGGACGGTCGCGGTGAAGAGCCTGCTCCCGGCACTGCTGGACGAGCCGGGCTTCGCCGAGCGGTTCCGCGGCGAGGCGCGCACCATGGCCACCATCAACCACCCCGGCGTGGTCGACGTCTACGACTTCGGCAGCGACCAGCACATCGCCTTCCTGGTGATGGAGTACGTCGAGGGCGACGCACTCTCCTCCACGCTCGGCCGGGTCGGCCGGCTCACCCCGGCCCGCACCATGGCGCTGCTCGCCCAGGCCGCCGACGCGCTGCACGCGGCGCACTGCAAGGGCATCGTGCACCGCGACGTCAAGCCGGGCAATCTGCTCGTCCGGCCGAACGGGACGCTGGTGCTGACGGACTTCGGCATCGCCCGCTCCGAGCTGGTCGGGCAGCTCACCGCAGCCGGCTCGGTGCTCGGCACCGCCTCGTACATCTCCCCCGAGCAGGCCACCGGCGCGGTCGCCACGCCCGCCTCCGACGTGTATGCCCTCGGCGTGGTCGCATACCAGTGCCTCGCCGGACGGCGGCCGTTCGAGGGCGACAATCCGCTCGAGATCGCCATGAGGCACGTCCGGGACGCGCCCCGGCCGCTGCCTGGCGACATCCCGCCGTCGGTACGGGCGATCGTCGAACGGGCGATGGCCAAGGACCCGACCGCCCGCTGGCCCAGCGCCGCAGCCCTGGCCGGGGTGGCCCGGCAGGCGAAGCTCGCGCTCGGCCAGCAGTCGCGCACCGCCGGGCACCTCGGCCAGATCTCCGCCGCGCCGGCGTCCCCGGCGGCCCCGCTGGCCCGCGCCCAGGTGCCGCCCGCCACACGCCAGCCGCCCCGTCCGCCCGCGGTGGCGCAGCGGCCGGTCCCGACGTCCGCGCCGCCGCAGCCCCGGCCTCCGGCGGCCGTACCCCGGCCGCCGGTCGTCCACCAGCGGCGCCCGCCGGTCACCCACCAGCAGGCGCAGCCTCCGGCGGCCGTTTCCCGTCCGCCGGTCGCCACCCCGCCGGCCTACCCGCGCGGTGCCGCGGCCGTGCCACCGGCCCCGGTCCGGCAGGCCGGCCCGATCGGGTACGCACGGCAGCCCGGCCCACCGCCGGCCCCCCCGCAACGGTCCAGTTCAGGGTTGGTCCTGCTGTTCGTCGTGCTGGCCGTGGTGGTCCTGCTCTGCTCTGGCGTGATTTCCTACAACTTGCGGAAGAACGCGGCGGCCGGTGATCCCGGCGTCCTCGGCATTCGGGCCGTGACCTCCGGTGCGTCGGCGACCGGCGAGGGCGACGAATCCCCCCGGACGCCGTACCGTCGGGTGGAACGGCTCCTGCCGGGTGGCGGCGAGACGACGACGAGCGAAGGACGACAGACGCGATGACAGCGCAGGCCCGCCTGCTCGGTGGCAGGTACCAGGTCGGCGAGCTGCTCGGCTACGGCGGCATGGCCGAGGTGCACCGCGGCCGTGACCTCCGGCTCGGTCGGGACGTTGCGATCAAGATGCTCCGGGCCGACCTGGCGCGGGACGACACGTTCCAGATGCGGTTCCGTCGGGAGGCGCAGAACGCCGCCTCGCTCAACCACCCGGCGATCGTGGCCGTGTACGACACCGGCGAGGAGACCGGGCCGACCGGCGAGACGCTGCCGTTCATCGTGATGGAGTTCGTCAACGGGCGGACCCTCAAGGAGCTTCTCGGCGTCGAGGGGCGCCTCCAGCCGCGCCGGGCGTTGGAGATCTGCGCCGACATGTGCGCCGCGCTGGAGTTCAGCCACCGGCACGGCATCATCCACCGGGACATCAAGCCCGGCAACGTGATGCTCACCCAGACCGGCCAGGTCAAGGTGATGGACTTCGGCATCGCCCGGGCCCTGGCCTCCGGCGTCACCTCGATGACCCAGACCAGCGCGGTCATCGGCACGGCGCAGTATCTCTCCCCGGAGCAGGCGCGCGGCGAGGCCGTCGACGCCAGATCCGACGTGTACGCGGCCGGCTGCGTGCTCTTCGAGCTGGTCTGCGGCCACCCGCCGTTCGTGGGGGACAGCCCGGTCAGCGTGGCGTACCAACACGTCCGGGAGGCCCCGCCGATCCCCAGCGACATCAACCCGGATGTCACCCCCGCGATCGACGCGATCGTGCTGAAGGCGCTGTCGAAGAACCCGCTCAACCGGTACCAGAGCGCCGGCGAGATGCGGGCCGACCTGCTCCGGGCGGCGGCCGGCCGACCGGTGATGGCTACCCCCGTGATGCAGGAGGCCGAGACCGCTCCCATGGCGGCCGCCGGATCCGGGTATCCGACCCAGGTCGTCGGCGGCGCGGCCACCCGGCAGCAGCCGCCGGCCCGCGTCGGCGATCCCCGGCAGCGCAGGGCCTCCTCCTGGGTGATCGCCACCTTCGCCGCGCTCGGCGTGCTCGCCGTGATCGCCCTGGTCGCCGGCATCCTGCTGAACCAGAGCGACTCCGATAAGGTCGGTGTCCCCGAGTTGGCGGGCCAGACCAAGGACGCCGCGGTGGCTGCGATCGAGGGAGCCGGCCTGGTCCCCACCGTCGGCGACCCGGTCTTCGACAGAACCTGCAAGAAGGACACGGTCGTCAAGCAGGAGCCGTCGGCGAGCACCGAGCTGGAGAAGGGCGAGGGGGTCACCATCCAGCTCTGCGGCGGCAAGCCGGAGGTGGCGATCCCGCCCGCCCTGGTCGGCTCCCCCTTCAAGAACGTGGAGCAGCAGCTCAAGGGGCTGAAGCTTCAGGTGATCAAGAAAGAAGTGAGCAACGAGGCCGCCGAGGGGAACGTCACGGAGGTCGACCCGCCCTCCGGCACCATGGTCGCCGAGGACACCAAGGTGACGGTGACGGTCTCCAAGGGCAACATCCGTGAGGTCCCGAACGTCGTCGGCTCCTCGGCGGAGAACGCGAAGCGGGAGTTGGAACGGGCCGGCTACGTGGTGAAGATCGTCGACGGTGACGAGGTGCCGGCCGACCAGGCCGGAAAGGTGTCCGGCCAGAACCCACGGGGGGGCACGAGTCTCGAGAAGGGCAAGCGGGTGACCATCGAGGTGGACATCCCCGAACCCAGCCCGGAGCCCACCGAGCCGACCGCGACGCCGCCGCCCAGTAGTCCGACCCCGTCGGCGGGCGGCACCGGCGGCGGGCAGCCGTTCCCGACCCCACCGATCCGGCTCCCCGAGCGGTGACCCCCGAGCCCGGCCCTTCCGAAGGGGCCGGGCTCGTCGTTTCCGGCCCCCGGGCGGCACGAACGCGACCGGTCGACCTTCGCGGCGGTGCGAACGCCACCGGTCAATCTCGCGGCGGCGCGAACGCCACCGGTCGACGTCAGGCGGCGGCGAACGCCGAGCGGCGGCGGGCGTCGACCTCGGCGGCCAGCTCCGGCGCGCGCTCCAGCGCCTCCGGGTGGCCGCACGTGGTCAGCCAGTTGGCCAGCATCAGGTGGCCGCCCTCGGTGAGCACCGACTCCGGGTGGAACTGGACGCCCTCGATCGGCAGCGTCCGGTGCCGCATCGCCATCACCACGCCGGAGCCCGTCCAGCCGGTGACCTCGAGCTCGTCGGGCAGCGTCTCGGGCAGCACGGTGAGCGAGTGGTACCGGGTGGCGGTGAACGGGTCCGGCAGCCCCGCCAGCACCCCCACCGAGTGGTGTCGCACCTCGGACGTCTTGCCGTGCAGCAGCTCGGGGGCGCGGGCCACGGTCGCCCCGAACGCCTCGCCGATCGCCTGATGACCCAGGCAGACGCCGAAGATCGGCAGCTCGCCCGCGTACCGGCGGATGACGTCGAGGCAGATGCCGGCCCGGTCCGGGCTGCCCGGCCCCGGGGAGAGCAGGACGCCGGCCGCGCCGACCCGGCCCACCTCCTCGACGTCGATCTCGTCGTTGCGCCGCACGTCGCAGTCGACGCCGAGTTGGCCGAGGTACTGCACGAGGTTGAAGACGAACGAGTCGTAGTTGTCGATCACCAGGACGCGCATCGACTCACCTGTTCGGGGTGGGGGGCGGGGTGTTGTTCTGGTCGGTGTTGTACGGCAGGTCGTGCTCGTCGCCGGCCGGGGTGCTCCCGTCCACGCCCGGCTCGCCGCCCGGCTCGCCGGAGTCCTGCGTGACCTGCACGTCGTCGAAGGGGAGCAGCGGCTCCGCCCACGGGAAGACCACGTACCACAGCAGGGCGACCGTCGCGGTGGCGAGCAGCAGCGAACCGGCCAGCTTGCCGGGCAGCCCCAGCGGCAGCCTGCGCCAGATCCAGCCGTACATCGTCAGGCCCCCAGCTCCGCCGGCCGGCCGGCCGACTTGGCCTCGGTGCGGTCCAGTTCGGCGTGGATGATCAGGCGCTGGTAGTTGTCGAACTTCGGGTTGCAGGTGGTGAGGCTCAGCAGCTTCTTCGTCGGCTTCGCGTCCGGTTCCATCGGCACCGGGGCGACGACCTCGACCTGGTTGGGCTTGACGATCCGGGACTTGTAGACCTTGTAGACGTACCAGTCGGTCTTGCCCTCGACCACGATGGCGTCGCCGCTGTTCAGCTCGTCCAGCCGCCAGAACGTGGCCCGGTTGCGGTGGCCGGCGACGGCGAAGTTGCCCACCTCGCCCGGCATGGCGCTGTCCGGGTAGTGGCCGGGGGCGTACCGGATGTCCCCCTGGGTGACGCCCTCGACCACCACCCAGTTCTTGTCGAGTTTCGGGATGTAGAGCCCGGCGAGGGGCTTACCGTGCGCCGGCGGCTTCGGCTTCGCGGTGGCGGTGGCGGTGGCGGAGGCGGTGGGGGCCACGGTCGGGTCGCCGCTCGCGCCCCAGGCCTGGGCGAGCTGGCGGTCGAGGTCGTTCTGGTGGGCGTCGACGATGGCCGACTTGCCCCACACCTCGTACCCGGCGAAGAGGAGCACCACGAGGCCGAAGGTGATCAGCACCTCGCCGGTGACCCGTACCCCGGTGCGCAACCGGGTCCAGATGGACGGCCGGGTCAGCTCGGAGTAGACGCTCTTGTAGCCCTCGCCGGTCTGCTCGGCCCGGAGCTGGACCACCCGCTCGCCACGGCGGGGTCGGGGCGGCTCGGCCGGATCGGCGTCGGCCCCGCCCGGGTCGTCGCTCTCCGGCATGCGGGGCACGGCACCCATCAGCGCGGTCGAGTCCAGGGCCGGGCCGGGAACCGATGGCCGGCCGGGCGGCACCGTCGGGAGGAAGGTGGTGGGGGCCTCGGCGGCGGACGCCGGTCGGCTCGTGGGCCCGAACTCGGGGCGATCCCCGGAATGCCGCCCGTACGGCTCCTCGGCGGGCTGCCCGTACGGCTCCCGGGCGGCCTGGTCGGCGGTCCGCCCGTACGGCGGGAGGCCCGTTCCGTCGGCGGCCCGGGGGGGACCGGGTCGCTGGGGCGCACCCGTCGGGTGCCTCCCCGTGGACTCGGGGGCGCGGGCCGGGGGACGGTCCGCGGCGGCGGGGTGCCAGGCGGGCGGCGTGTCCGCCGGCTTCGGCCGGGTGCCGGGTGCCGCCGGATCGCCGCCCCGGGAGGCCGTCGAGCGGGGCGGCAGCACCGGGTCGGGCCAGGGGCCGGCCCGGTCGGGGCGTTCCGACGGGCTCGGGCCGGGACGGTCGACCGGGGGGAGGAAGTCGGTCGCCTCCTCGTCGGGGTTTCGGCCGTCCCAGCGGCCGTCGGGTGTCCGGCTCACCTGGGCACCTTGGCAGCGCGCAGGGCTGTCGAGTCCTCGAAGGCCGGCACGGTCACCGTCGAGACCGTCTCCCGGTACCCGAGGTGGAAGTCGTTGACCACGCCCTTGAACACCCGGACTCCCTCGGAGGCGGCGAGGGCCTGCTGGAGGGCAGCTGGATCGCCGATTGCCACGATCTTGAACGGTGGGGAGTACACCCGGCCGTGCAGCAGCAGGGTGTTACCCACGCAGCGTACCGCGCTGGTGGCGAGCACGCGGACGTTCATGATTGACATGGCCTCCGCGCCGCCGGCCCACAACGCGTTCACCACGGCCTGGACATCCTGCTGGTGAACGACCAGGTCGTCGTTGCTGGCACCCTCGGGCAGCCCCTGCTCCGGGCGGCGCGGCGCGTCGTCCAGCTCCACGACGACGCCGGTCCCGCGCAGCGCGGTGAACCCGGCGGCCTGACGGCTGGCGGCGGCGCGGTCCCGCTGGTCCCTGATCGGGCCGTCGGAGTCGGCGAGGGCGGCGGTCTCGTCCTCGACCTCGCCACGCAGCCGGGCGGCCCGCAGCTCGCTCGTCGCGACCTGCTCCCGGCGGTCCTCGATGAGCTGCGTGAGCTGGGGGCGGCGGTCCTCGCGCAGGGCGGTGCCCCCGGCGGTCGTCGCGGTGGTGGTGAAGAGCAGCCCGGCTGCGGCGGCGATCAGCGGCACCCCGATCGACCAGCCCGGCCGGCGCTGGCGTGGGCGTCGGGGCAGGAGGGCGATGACCGCCCGCCGGAGGACCTTCCGCCAGGAGGCGGCGCCGGATGTGTACTCCACCGACCGTTCCTTCCGCGTCGTCTGGTGTCAGTCCGCCACGACGCGGACCGGTGCGGGTACCCGAACACTCCCGCCCTTTTCGGTCACTCCGCGCATCGGCCTGACCCCATTCATGGCCTGGACGGGCCTTCGGGACTACGCTAGCTGTCGAAACATTATTGGCCATGGACCGTCGCCCCCGTGCCCGGTTGTCAGGCCGGACGAGGTCGTCACCCCCTCTGGAGAGCGTCGTGCCCAAGTCTCAGGTCCGCAAGAAGAAGGTGTACACCCCGCCGACGGACGTGCGTCCGACGGCGACGGCGGCGACGCGCAAGCCTAGCCCGGTCTGGCTGCCGATCACGGCGGTTGCGCTGATCGTCGCCGGCATCGGCTGGCTGGTGATCTACTACCTCTCCGAGCAGGCGTACCCGGTCATGTCGTGGGGTTACTGGAACCTCGCGGTGGGCTTCGGCGCGATGGTCGGATCCCTGGTGCTGCTTTCCCGCTGGCGCTGACCACGCCGGGCGTCGGCCCGGCGTGCCGTTTCCGGTGGTGGACACGACCCATGTCACCTCGCGAGCCCCTGCCCGGCGCTTCGGCGCCGGGCACCCTATGGTGTCCGCAGGGCGGCGTGGCCCCCAGGTGCGAGATGACTCACGTTACTGCTGGGTAACCTTGCGCGTAGGCTGCACTGATGACTGAGTGAGCGAGGTCATCGACCGGTCCGGTTGGTATGTGGGGGCGACGTAGCGCCGATCACGCACCTGACCCGGTCGCCGAGCCGCTCGACAGGCAGCAGACCGGGAGGCCAACTCGATGGGCAGCGTCCAGATCGTCACCACGATCCTCGCAGCCGCCATCACCGCCGTGGCGGTGTGGCTTGCGGTGCGTGCCGTCATGAAGATGGTGGCAGTGATCCGGTTGGGTCAGCCCGATCCGGAGCGGTTCACCGACAGGGCCACCCGCACGAAGACGATGCTGGTGGAGACCGCCGGCCACACGCGGATGCTCCGGTGGGGCGTGGTGGGTGCCGCGCACTGGTTCGTGATGGTCGGCTTCATCGTGCTGTCGCTGCTGGTGCTGGAGGCGTACTTCGAGGTCGTCTCCCCGACCGGCGGCCTGCCGCTGATCGGTGGCCTGGCGGTCTACGGCCTGGTCACCGAGCTGATCGCGGTGCTCGGCGTGGTCGGCATCCTGGTGCTGATCGCGATCCGGGTCCGCAACCGGCCGACCCGGCCGGGCGGGCGGTCCCGGTTCACCGGCTCGACCATGTGGCAGGGCTACTTCGTCGAGGCCGTGGTCCTCGCGGTGCTGATCATGGGCTTCGTCATCCGGGGCTTCAAGGTCGCCACCGACCACTTCGAGTACCCGGTCTGGGCCACCCCGGTCAGTCACGCCGTCGGCTCGCTGCTGCCCGACTGGGAGGCCGGCGTCAGCATCGCCGCCGTCATCAAGATCGCCATCTCGATGACCTGGCTGATCGTCATCGCGCTCAACGTGACCATGGGCGTCGCCTGGCACCGCTTCCTGGCGTTCTTCAACATTTTCTTCAAGCGCAACCCGGGTGAGGCCGGCTCCGGGCTCGGCGCGCTGCGGCCGATGATGAGCGAGGGCAAGCCGCTCGACTTCGAGGAGGCCGACCCCGAGTCCGACCAGTTCGGCGTCGCCCAGGTCGAGCAGTTCACCTGGAAGGGCCTGCTCGACTTCAGCACCTGCACCGAGTGCGGCCGGTGCCAGTCGCAGTGCCCGGCCTGGAACACCGGCAAGCCGCTGTCGCCGAAGCTGCTGGTGCTGAGCCTGCGCGACCACGCGTACGCCAAGGCGCCGTACCTGCTGGCCGGCGGCGGCAAGGACCTGACCGGCGAGGAGAAGGCCACCGCCGCGCAGCTCGCCCACATGGACGTGCTGGCGCTCGCGGAGGCCGAGAAGCCGTTGATCGGCGGGGCCGAGGACGGCGGCATCATCGACCCCGACGTGCTCTGGTCCTGCACCACCTGCGGGGCGTGCGTCGAGCAGTGCCCGGTCGACATCGAGCACGTCGACCACATCGTCGACATGCGCCGCTACCAGGTGTTGATCGAGTCGAGCTTCCCGTCGGAGGCCGGCGTGATGCTGCGCAACCTGGAGAACAAGGGCAACCCGTGGGGCGCGCCGCAGAACACCCGGGAGGACTGGACCAAGGGCCTCGGCTTCGAGGTGCCCCGGGTCGGTGAGGTCGAGGACTTCGAGTACCTCTTCTGGGTCGGCTGCGCGGGCGCGTTCGAGGACCGGGCCAAGAAGACCACCCGGGCGGTCGCCACGCTGCTCAACGAGGCCGGCGTCAGCTTCGCCATCCTCGGCGAGGGCGAGACCTGCACCGGCGACCCGGCCCGCCGGATCGGCAACGAGTTCGTCTTCCAGATGCTCGCCCAGCAGAACGTGGAGACCTTGAACGAGGCCTTCGAGGGCCGGGAGAAGAACAAGCGCAAGATCGTCGCCACCTGCCCGCACTGCTTCAACACCCTGGGCAACGAGTACGGGCAGCTCGGCGGCGAGTTCGAGGTGGTGCACCACACCCAGCTCCTGGCCCACCTGGTCAGCACCGGCAAGCTCACCCCCGTCCAGCCCGTCGACGGGGGCGTCACCTACCACGACCCCTGCTACCTGGGCCGGCACAACCGGGTCTTCGCCCCGCCGCGCGAGGTTCTCGACGGCTCCATCGCCGGCGAGGTCACCGAGATGCCGCGCAACAGCGAGCGCTCCTTCTGCTGCGGTGCCGGCGGCGCCCGGATGTGGATGGAGGAGAAGATCGGCAAGCGGATCAACGTGGACCGGGTCGAGGAGGCCATGGCCACCGGGGCGAAGACCATCGCGGTCGGCTGCCCGTTCTGCTCGACGATGCTGAACGACGGCGTGAACGGCAAGGGTGCCGGAGAGCAGGTCGAGGTCGTCGACGTCGCCAGCGTGCTGCTCCGGTCGGTCAAGCCGGCGGACGCCGCCGGCGCGAAGGAGACCGCGCCGGCCGGTAGCTGAAGGCGACGCCCCGGGCGGGGGCGGACGGCGGACAGGTCACGGTGGACGGCGACGCCCCGGGCGACGACGGGCCGGCGGCGACTGCGCGTGGTCGTGTGCGACGCGGCCGGTCGTGGAACAATCGCGCCGAGGTGAACCAATCATCGACAGTCCTCTCGTTACCACGGTGTTGCCCCTGGTCGGCTTCGTGCTGCTGACGGCGGGTAACGCATTCTTCGTCGCGGCCGAGTTCGCACTGGTCACCGTGGACCGGCCGGAGCTCGACCGGCGGGCTGCGGCCGGGGACGGCGGTGCGGTCACCGTCCGCCACGCGCTGCACGAACTCTCCTTCCAGCTCTCCGGGGCGCAGCTCGGCATCACCATCACCGCCCTGCTCACCGGGTACCTGGCCGAGCCGGCGCTGGCCCGCCTGTTCACCCCGCTGCTGCACCCGCTGGGGGCGTCCGCCGACCGGTTCACCCCGTTCCTCGCCCTGGCCCTGGCGACCCTGATCTCCATGCTCTTCGGCGAGCTGGTGCCGAAGAACCTGGCGCTGTCCCGGCCGATGCCCACCGCACTGGCCACGGCCCCGGGGATGCGCGGCTTCTCCCGGACGTTCGGGTGGCTGATCAGGGGGCTGAACAACTCGGCGAACACGCTGGTGCGACGCCTCGGGGTGGAGCCGCAGGAGGAGTTGGCCAGCGCCCGGTCCCCGGAGGAGCTGGGCCTGCTCGCGGTGATTTCGGCCCAGGCGGGCGCGCTCCCCCCGGACACCGCGATGCTGCTGCGGCGCACCATCCGCTTCGGCGACAAGCGGGCCGCCGAGGCGATGACCCCCCGGGTGGACGTGATCGCGCTGCGCGCCACGGCCAGTGTGGCCGAGCTGCTCACCCTCGCCCAGCAGACCGGCCGGACCCGGTTCCCGGTCTTCGAGGAGACCCTCGACCTGGTCACCGGCGTCGCGGCGGTGCCGGACGCGCTGGGCGTCCCGCTCGCCCGTCGGGCCGGCACCAGCGTCGCCTCGGTGGCCCGAGAGCCGGTGTACGTGCCGGAGAGCCTCGACCTCGACGGCGTCCTCGCGGCGCTCAAGGCGGCCGGCTCGGACCTGGCGATCGTGGTCGACGAGTACGGCGGCACCGACGGCGTGGTGACCATGGAGGACCTGGTGGAGGAGCTGGTCGGGGAGATCGCCGACGAGTTCGACCCGGCCTCGGTCGACAACGGCGGGCCGGTCGAGCTGACCGTGCCGGGCGGCGAGCGGACCGCCCTGGTCGACGGGGTGCTGCGCGAGGACGAACTGGTCGAGCAGACCGGCTTCCGGCTGCCCGAGGGCCCGTACGAGACCCTCGCCGGCTTCCTGATGGCCCGGCTCGGGCACATTCCGGTGGCCGGGGAGACGGTCGAGGAGAGCGGGTACGAGTTCACCGTGGTCGAGGTGGAGCGGCACCGTATCGAGCAGGTGCGGGTGGTCCGCCCGGAGGAGCCCGGCGACGATGCTTGAACTGTCGGTGACCGTGCTGCTGCTGCTCGGCAACGCCTTCTTCGTCGGCAGCGAGTTCGCACTCATCGCGTCCCGGCGGACCGTGATCGAGCCGCTCGCGGCGACGTCGAAGCGGGCCCGGTGGGCGCTGTCGGCGATGAACCAGATTCCGCTGATGATCGCCGGGGCGCAGCTCGGCATCACGGTCTGCTCCCTGGGCCTCGGCGCGATCGCCGAGCCGGCGCTGGCGCACCTGCTGGAGACACCGTTCCACGCGTTGGGGCTGCCGGCCGGGGCGGTGCACCCGGTGGCCTTCCTGATCGCCCTCGGCGTGGTGGTCTTCCTGCACACCGTCGTCGGCGAGATGGTGCCGAAGAACATCACGCTCGCCGGGCCGGAGCCGGCGGCGCTCTGGCTGGGCCCGGCGATGCTCGCGTTCTGCACGGCGACCAAGCCGCTGCTGCTGGCGATGAAGTGGGCGGCGCGGCGGGTGCTGGGGCTGTGGCGGGTCGAGGCGACGGACTCGGTCAAGACGGTCTTCACCGCCGAGGAACTGGCGGGGCTGGTGGCGCAGGCCCGCACGGAGGGGCTGCTCGACGCGGAGGAGCACGCCCGGATCACCGGCGCGCTCGCCCTGCACACCCGCACCGCGGCGGACGCCCTGCAACCCTGGTCGACGGTGACCACGGTGGCCGAGGACGTCTCGCCGGCCTCCCTGGAGGTGCTGGCCACCCGCACGGGCCGGTCCCGGTTCCCGGTGGTGCAGCGGGCCACCCGCAAGGTGCTCGGCTTCGTGCACGTCAAGGACGTCCTCGGGTACGCCGGGGCGGACCGCCGCGCCCCGGTGCCCCCCGAGGTGTACCACCCGCTGGCGGTGGTCCCGCCGGACCGTACGCTGGCCGACCTGCTGCTGGCGATGCGCCGCGAGCGGCGGCACATGGTCCTGGTCAGCGACGGTCGCCTGCCGCTGGGCGTGGTGACCCTCGACGATGTATTGACGGCCATCGTCGGCTGAGCCTCGCCCCGCCGGACCACACCCGTTGCGTGCGAACGGTTGTCGGTGCGTGACGGTAGGCGACCCACCTTGATTACCCGAGTGGGCCTCGCCTAATGTGGGGCGCTGACCGCTGTGGGTCGTCTGCCTCGATCTTCCCTCTTGCGAGGCGCCCGGCGGTCGGTTGCGAAGGAGTCGGTGCCGGTGGCAACCATGCCCCCTCATCGCCATGTTCCGGGCCGGTCACCTGCTCGTCCGGGTGGCGCCCGCCGATTTGTACGACGCCTGCTCACCCTGGTCGCGGCGGTCGCCGTGGGCGCCGGAACCCTGACCGCGCCCGCGTACGCCGAGCCCTCGATCGACGAGATCGAGGCGCAGATCGACAAGCAGTGGGAGCAGCTCGAACCCACCATCGAGCAGTACAACAAGGTGCGCGCCCAGCTCAAGGTGAACAAGGAGAAGTCGGCGGACCTGGAGAAGAAGATCGAGCCGCTCGCGCTCGAAACCGAGCTGGCGATGAACCGGGTCGGTGACCTCGCCGCCCGCTACTACATCTCCGGCCCGTCACAGGACCTCGGCGCGCTGCTGGTCAGCACCAAGCCGGGGACGCTCGCCGAGCAGCTCACCATGCTGGACCGGGTAGCCGCGGAGGAGCGCCGTCAGTTGCAGGGCGTGCTCGCCGTCCGGGCCAAGTACGACGGACAGAAGCTGAAGCTGGACACGCTGATCGCCACCCAGGAGAAGCAGAGCAAGGAACTCGCGGCCAAGAAGGCGCAGATCGACGCCGAGATCAAGCGGCTGAAGGCGTCGATGCCGAAGACCGTGGTGTCCGTCGAGGGCTGCCCGACGGTCACCGGCGTGATCACCACGGCGGCTCGGATCGCCATCAGGACCGCCTGCGCGCAGGTCGGCGACCCGTATGTCTTCAACACCGCCGGCCCGAACACGTTCGACTGTTCCGGCCTGACCCAGTACGCCTACAAGGCGGCCGGGATCTCGCTGACCCACTTCACCGGGGCCCAGTGGAAACAGGGCAAGGCGATCCCGCGCTCGCAGGCACTCCCGGGCGACCTGGTGTTCTTCTTCGCCGATCTGCACCATGTCGGCCTCTATCTGGGCAACGACAAGATGGTGCACGCCGCCCGGGTCGGCAAGCCGGTCAACGTGAGCAGCATCAACACCATGCCGGTCGCCGGCTTCCGCCGACCCGGCTGACGCCCCCGCGCGGCTCCGGTGCGGGCGCGCGCAGCCAGGAGTCCCCGGCCCCCGCGAAGGCCGCCCGGACCTGATGCCACGCGAGGCCCCGCACCCGAGCACCGTCCACGACGAAGGCCCCCGGTCACCCGACCGGGGGCCTTCGTCGTGCCGAGGGGCGACCGTCAGCGGGGCGCGCCCAGCGGGGACGGCACCAGGTTCACGTCGGCGCGGTCGACGTACATGATCCGGTGGCCGAACTGGATCTGCACGTACTGCTTCTCACCCCGGATCACCGTCCGGTCACCGGGGGCCGAGCCGTCGAACGTGGTGGCCCGGTAGTACTCGCCGGGCAGCACGTTGCCGACGGAGTACCGCTGGCCGGCGGAGAGGGTGTACTGCAACGGCGAGATCGGCTGGTACGGCACGCCGGCCGGGTATGCCGCCTCCTCCGGGTACGCCCGCCCGTACACCGGGATCGTCGCCTTCCCGGCCTTCGGGGTGGCCACCAGGCCGACGGTCCAGGCCGCCGTGGGCGCGGACGCCGGGTTGTGGAACCACGCCTTCTGCCCGAGGTACCAGATCGCCGTCCAGTCACCATCACGGCCGGCCAGGGCGTACGTCTGCCCGGTCGACGCGCGGGCGCCGTGGTCCGAGACGGCCATCGTGGCCGGCGAGCCGTTCGGACGCAGGGCGATGTCGTTGACCAGCGGCGCGTCGGCGCTCGGCGCGCTGCGCAGCACCACCGCCGAGGAGCCGCGCGAGGGGCAGGGCACGCCCGCCGTCACGCAGCCGGTGAATGCCGGCCGGTTGGTGGCGAAGTCGGGGTCGATCCGCACCATGCCGGTCAGCGGGGTGCCGGTGTTGAGCTCCGGCGCGCGCAGCAGGTCGAAGTAGTGCGACCAGTCCCAGTACGGGCCCGGGTCCCAGTGCATGCCCCGCACGTTCGCCGCGACGGTGCCGGGGACGTTGTCGTGGCCGATGATGTGTTGCCGGTCCAGCGGGACGCCGTGCCGCAGCGCGAGGTACCGGACCAGTTTCGACGAGGTGCGGTACATCGCCTCGGTGTACCAGGTGCCCTGGGCGGCGAAGCCCTCGTGCTCCAGCCCGATCGACTTGGCGTTGACGTACCAGTTGCCGGCGTGCCAGGCGACGTCCTTGGTCTTCACGTGCTGGGCGATGTGCCCGTCGGCCGAGCGCAGCGTGTAGTGCCAGCTCACGTAGGTCGGGTCCTGGACCATGTTGACCGTGCCCGCGTAGCTGCCCTCGGTGTCGTGGATGAGGATGTACTCGACCTTCTGCCGCTTGGGCCGGTCGGACAGGTCGTGGTTGCCGTAGTCGCCGGGGTCGGCACCGAGCGACTGGTAGGGGGCGGGGATCCACTCGCAGGAGATGGTCGACGGGCACTCCAGGCCGTCGGGGCGCGCCGGCAGGCGCAGGCCGAGCCGGTCCAGCCAGGACTTCTGCGGGGTCACCGCCCGGGCGGCGAGGGTCACCCGCTGCCCGTCGTCGGTCACCCGGCTCTCGCCGCCGGCGATGGTGCCGAAGACCTCGTCGGCGAAGGCAGCCGCCGCGTCGGCGCCGTCCGCGCCGGCGTACCGGGCCACCGCGCCGTACCAGGCCGCCGGGTCGGTGCCGGCCCCGACCGGGGCGCCGATCTGCCGCTGGTACGACGCGAGCAGCGCCGCCCCGCCCCGGATGTTCGTCGGCGCGTCGGCGCGCAGGGCAGCCTCGTCGGCCCCGGTCAGGGTGGCGGCGGTGTCCAGGGTCTGCAACGACGCCGCGGTCGGGGCCTCGTCGGCCGAGGGCTGGGCGGCGGCGGGGGCCGGGCGGGAGTCGTCCCCGCGCGGGTCCTCGTCGCCGGAGTCGTGGTGGGTGCCGGTGGGCAGGCCGGTCACGTATTCGGCGTCGGTGAGGTGCATCGGCCCGTACCCACCGCTGGTGCTGGGGGTGCCGGCGTTGGTGTCCCAGCGGGACTGGAGGTAGGAGACGCCGAGCAGGACGCTCTCCGGCACGCCGTACTCGGCGGCGGCGTCAGCGTACTGCTGCTGGCGGTTGGGGGTCTGGCCGGCCGCGGCCGGGGAGGCGGTGGTACCGAGGGGCACAAGGGCCGTGGTGGCGGCCACGGCGGCGGCGAGCAGGATCCGTCTGCTCGACGACACGACAGAACGGGGCATCGAACCTCCTGGTTGGGCGTCGGATGAGGTCACCCTTCCGCCGTCGTCCTCCCACGTCAATAGCTTTCCACCAGGTGTCGCGATGTGAAGGAATCTTCCGCACGGTGGCGTGGTATGGCGTGTCATCGCCCGGCGGGTTGCGGATCGATAACGGGCGTCTCTACTCTGGTCAATCGTCGGCCGGTAGCTGTATCGCCCAGCCGGGCGGTGACGGTCCGACACCGCCGAGTCGCCTCCGGGCGAGCCGGGGACCCAGGTACGCCGGGGTGAATCCGCAGCGCCGCTGCGGTAGGGCGCTCTCCCTTCCCGCCCGAACCCGTCAGCTAACCCGGTAGGCGGTCAAGGAAGAAGGAGAACGGAGCCAGGTGGCACTCCCTGCCCTGCGGCGCCCGTCACGCCGGTCGGCGCACGCCGACCGGATGCCGGTTACGCCGCGCCCACGCTGGTCACGCTTCACCACCGCCCTCGCCGCACTGGCCGGCGCCGCCGTCGTCCTGACCGGCGCCCCGACCTCGGCCCAGGCCGATCCCTCGATCGCCGAGATCGAGCGGCAGATCGACCAGGACTGGAACAAGCTCGAACCGCTCATCGAGCGGCACAACGCCACCCGTCAGGACCTCGCCCTCAAGCGTCGGCAGGCCGACGCCGTCGCCAAGCAGATCGGGCCGCTGCAACGCCGGGTCGACGAGGCGATGGACAAGGTCAGCGGCCTCGCCGTCGAGGCGTATAAGAGTGAGAACCTGTCGGCGGTGAACGCGCTGCTCGGCAGTCGCTCGCCCGGTCAGATGATGGGACAGTTGGAACTGCTCGACCAGTTCGCCGAGCGCCAGCAGCGCGACATCCGGGCGGTCATCGACCTCCGCGACGAGCTCGATGCGAAGAAGAAGCCGTTGGACGAGATGGTCACCCAGCTCGCCCGCACCGAGGCGCAGCTCGCCGCCAAGCGGAAGCAGATCAACGCAGAGATCGACCGGCTCCAGAAGCTGCGGCTCAAGGTGTACGGCACCGGCGGTGGCGGCGCGCTGCGTCCCGCTCCCTGCCCGGCTGCCTACCCCGGCGGCGGTGCGGGGGTCGCGGTGAAGTTCGCGTGTGCCCAGATCGGCAAGCCCTACGTCTGGGGCGCCGAGGGCCCCAACTCGTACGACTGCTCGGGCCTGATGCTCGCGGCCTGGGCCAAGGCCGGCGTGTCGCTGCCGCACAACGCGGCCCAGCAGCGGTCGGTGACCGCGCGGGTGAGCCGCGCCGACCTGCGCCCCGGCGACCTCGTCTTCTACTACGCCGACCTGCACCACGTCGGCATGTACGTCGGCGGCGGCTGGGTGGTGCACGCCTCCCAGGCCGGCCAGCCCGTCAAGATGAAGCGCATCGACGACGGCCAGATCCACAGCTACGGCCGCCCCGACTGAGCGGCGAGGGGCCCGTTCCGCGGGACGGGCCCCTCGACCACGCCCGCGCCGTCAGCGGGTGGGCCAGGTGCGCCAGTTCTGCCAGGAGCGGCTCGGCGTCGGGCCGCGCTGGCCCTGGTACCGCGAGCCGTACACCTTCGACCCGTACGGGTGCTCGGCCGGCGAGGAGAGCCGGAAGATGCAGAGCTGGCCGATCTTCATGCCCGGCCAGAGCGTGATCGGCAGGTTCGCCACGTTGGACAGCTCCAGCGTGACGTGACCGGAGAAGCCCGGGTCGATGAACCCGGCGGTCGAGTGGGTGAGCAGCCCGAGTCGGCCCAGCGAGCTCTTGCCCTCCAGCCGGCCCGCGAGCTGGTCGCCGAGCGAGATCACCTCCAGCGTGGAGGCGAGCACGAACTCGCCCGGGTGCAGCACGTACGGCTCGCCGTCGGGCACCTCGACCGCCGAGGTCAGGTCGTCCTGCTGCACCGACGGGTCGATGTGCGTGTAGAGGTGGTTGTTGAAGACCCGGAAGAGCTTGTCGAGGCGCACGTCGATGCTCGACGGCTGCACCAGGGTGGGCTCGAACGGCTCCAGCGCGAGCGTGCCAGCCTTCAGCTCGCTGACGAGATCGCGGTCGGAGAGCAGCATCGGCACACCATAGCGACCCTGGTCGGCGGGCCTGTCATCGCCTACGGCGACCGGCGCGCCGCGCTCGCCTGTCGAACACGTGTTCGATAGAATGCCCACATGGCTTCCTGGTCCGAATTCGCCGCTGACGAGCCACGACTCGCCGGCGGGATCCGCCTCCTCATGCAGCAGTACGGGCCGGGCTTCGGCTACCTGGCCACCGTCCGCGCCGACGGTGGGCCCCGGGTGCACCCGGTCTCCCCGGTGATCACCGACGACGGGCTCTTCTGCTTCATCGTCGACTCGCCGAAGCGGCGCGACCTCGAACGCGACGGCCGCTACGCGCTGCACTCCTTCCCGCCGGAGGACAGCGACGACGAGGCGTACGTGGCGGGGCACGCGTGGCCGGTGACCGACCAGGCCCGGGTGGCCCGGCTCGCCGAGCTGGGGCGGGCCGCCCCGCAGGTGGACTGGCGGCTGTTCGAGTTCACCGTCGACGTGGCGATGCTCGCCCGCCGCTACCAGGGCGGCGCCGTCTTCCCGGGCGGCGGGCCGGGGCAGCCGGCCGTGCAGGTGTGGCTCGACCCCCGGTCCGCCGGTGACCCGGGTGGCGCCCCGGTGGGCGTACCGGATCAGGGGCCGACCCGGCACGCCTGCGGCGCCCACCGCGCGGCGGCCTGACCCCCGACGACGCCGGTGCCGGCCCCGTCGGAGGACGGGGCCGGCACCGGAGGGTCAGGAACAGGGGTGCGTCAGGCCGCGCGGTACGCGTTCCACGCGGTCAGCATCCGGCTCGCCTGCCCGGCGGTGAACTGGTGCATGCACGAGTCGTAGGTGTAGTCCATGAAGTTGGTGATCGGGTCCTTGCCGGTGGCGGTGCAGGTGTCCCGCCCGGTCGGGCACTCGTACGCCGGCGACGCCTCCGCCGGGGTGTCGCTCACGCTGTCGCCCGAGCCGGAGCAGCCGCCCTGGAAGGTGTGGTACAGGTTCAGCCAGTGGCCGACCTCGTGGGTGCCGGTGTCGCCCTGGTTGTAGTTGGTGGCGGTGCCACCCGGCAGCGACTCGTTCAGGGCGACGACGCCGTCCATCTTGTCGAGGGTGCGCTTCGGGAAGGTCGCCCAGCCGAGCAGGTTGTCGCTCAGCTCGCCGAGGTAGATGTTCAGGGTGTTCTTGCCGCCCTCACGCAGCGAGGTCTTCATCGAGCGCTCGGCCGACGAGCCCGACACGATCGGGTACCACGCCGGGTTGGTGACCCGGTTGATCTTCTGGAGCTGGAAGCCGAAGGCGGTCGCCGCGCCGCCGGTGGCGCCGCTGTAGGCCTGGTTCAGCACGGCGATCTGCGAGGTGATCAGCGAGTCCGGGATGTTGCCGCCGGCCCGGGTGCTGTTCTCCTGGATGACGTGCACGACGACCGGGATGGTCACGGTCGCGAGCGTGCCGGCGCCGGCCCCGGCCCGGAAGTTGGCCCGCTCGCGCAGGGCACCCGCCAGGTCGGCCTCGCGCTCGCGGACCTGGGCGGCGGTCAGCTCGTTGGGTTCGTGCTTGGTCTGCGCGCCCGCCTTGACCCGGGCGTCGGAGTGCACGTCGGCCGGCTCGGCGCACGTCTGACCCGGGGCGGCGGAGAAGGCCGATGCGGCGGGAACGACGCCCACGGCGGCGGTGCTGAGCAGGAGTGCGAGGGTCGTCGACGCGACGCCGGCGGTACGCCGGGTCAGCAGGTTGGCACGGAGTCCCATGGGCCCACCTCTTTCTGGCGGCGCGGCAGGGGGTGTGTCGCGCCGTGGCTGAAACTTGTGGCAGACGTTACAACCGATCGAAGGATTTGAGAACGGCTATATGTTGCCGGTATGAAACTTCTACGGTTCATCGATGGCTCGGGTCATCGCGGGGAGGCGGTGAGGTGGCCATGGACCGGGTTGGGCGGAGTGCGGGCAGCGGCGTCGGCCCGGTGCGGCTGCCGGTCGGCGGCGCGCGACGGGTGCCTGGATGCACCCGGCGCAGCCGTCGGGTACAGTGGTGCCGCCTGCGGGTGTAGTTCAATGGCAGAACATCAGCTTCCCAAGCTGACAGTGCGGGTTCGATTCCCGTCACCCGCTCCACCACGAAGGCCCTGGTCAGGACGCGAGTCCCGGCCAGGGCCTTCGACGTTGCTGACGCTTACCGCGCTTGCCGTGCCCGATTCCGGGTCAGCTGAGCGCGGGGTGGGCTCGGGCATGCGGTGCCCCGCTGCGGTAGGTAGAGCCAGGTATACCGCTCGGGTACCGGCGCCTCGACCGGGGGCGCGGGCTCGTGCACCATCGCGCCCCGAACGGGTGGTTCCTAGGGTTGACCTGTGCGAATTCGAAGAATCACCGCGATTGTCGCCGCCGGTGCACTGACCCTCGGCGGAGTACTGACCACGACTGTCGCGTCGGCCGGGGTTGCCCAACGGCAGTCGGTGAACTGGCACGGCTGCCTTACCGGTCCGGCCGACGAGCTGGGCGCCGCTCTCGACGACGCGGGTGCCCAGTGCGGCGAGGTGACCGTTCCGGTCGACTACAGCCGCCCGCACGGCCCTACGACCACGGTCGCGATGGCGCGGATCAAGGCGACCGATCCGGCCCATCGCCGTGGCGTCCTGATGCTCAACCCGGGAGGCCCTGGAGACAGTGGGATGGGGATGGTGCTTGCCGGCGAGCAGATGCCGGACGTCGCGGCCCGGTACGACCTGATCGGGATGGACCCGCGGTTCGTGGGCCGGAGCAGCCCGATCGAGTGCCGATGGGAGACCAACACGTTCCTGCGTTCCGCCGGCCCGAGCCAGCGCACGTTCAACGAGAGCGCGGCACTGGCCAAGGAGCTCGCCGCCGGGTGTGCGCAGGGCAACCTCGATCTCCTGCCGCACGCGTCCACGCGGAACACCGCCCGGGACATGGATCTCATCCGAGGCGTCCTGGGGGAACGGAAACTGTCCTACCTCGGCTACTCGTACGGCACCTACCTGGGTGCGGTCTACCTGCAGATGTTCGGCTCCCGCGCCGACCGGGTGGTGCTGGACAGCGCCGTGGATCCGGCCATCTTCGGCCCGGCCCTGTTCTCCCGCAACGCGGCGGCGATCCAGGCCGCACTCGAACACTGGGCCGCGTGGGCGGCCGATCACAACGGCGAGTACGGCCTGGGCGCCACCGCCAGCGAGGTGTTGGCCGTGGTCGACCGCATCAACAGCGCCAGCGCTCGCCGTCCGCTCAAGATCGGCACGTACGCGGTGGACTCGCACGTGTTGCCGTACTTCCTCTTCGCCCACCTCTACGACGACCTCGTCGAGGGCTACGCGGATCTCGCCGAGCAACTGCGGGTGCTCGACGCTGCCGCACACGGCGAAGCGACGACGCCCACACCGTCGCTGGAGGCGTTTCTCGCCGGTCTGCTCACCGGCGACGGCTACGCCGCCGATCGAGCAGGGACCCCCGTCCTCTGCGCCGACCGCGCCGCTTCCCGGGATCCGGGCACGTATTTCCGCGACATTCAGGCCCACCGCGCCGACGAGCCCCTGTTCGGGCCGTTGACCCGCAACATCACGCCGTGCGCGTTCTGGCCGGTCCGGCCGGCGGAGGCGGCCACGACGATCCGCAACAACGCGCCGGCGCTGATCGTCGGGGCTGACGGCGACGCGGCCACCCCGTACCCGGGACAGCAGGCGATGCACCAGGCGCTGGCGGGCTCGCGGATGGTGACGCTGCGCGGCCGTTTCGCGCATGCCCAGTATCTCGCCGCGGGGAATGAATGTGTGGACAGCACCGTGAACCGCTACCTGGTCGACGGCGTTCTGCCGACCCGTGACACAGACTGTGTCGCAGGGGCGTGAACGTGGCTGCGAGCGTGTGGCGGGCGATAGCGGGCAATCCGCTCCGCTTTCTCCGGTCGTCGTGGCCGTGGCGGAGCCTGGCCTACGTCGCCAGCACGGTGCCGGTCGCCGGAGCCGCGTGGGTCGCCGTACTGGTGCTGTTGTTGTTCCCGCCGTTGCTTCTGCTCATCGGTATGCCGGTCGGGGCGCTGGAGCGTCACCGGCTCCGCCTCCTGACGTCGGCCCAGGTCCGCAACCCGCACGCGACGGCACCCGGAAGCGGGCTGGCCTGGGCACGGCTGAGGGTGCGGGAGACGGCCACCTGGCGCGAACTCGGCTATTTCGCGTGCCTACAGTCGGTGCTCCTTCTCCTCGACGCGCTCGCCTTGTTCGTCGTCTTCCTCTGCGTCATCCTGCTGGCCCTGCCGCTGTTCGTCGCGACGATGAACCCGGGTCAGTTCCAGATCGATCTGGGCGGCTGGTCGGTCGACACGGTTGGCCAGGCGTGCGCCGTCGCCGCCCTGGCCGGGGTGCCCGCCACGATCGTCACCCTGTACGGGATCAGCGTTCTCGCCGGTGGGCAGGCGGAGTTCGCCAGGTGGCTGCTCGCCCCCACCGGTACCGAGTTGAGCCGTCAGATGGATGAGCTGGCCGAGTCGCGCAACCGGCTGGTGAACGCGTTCGAGGCGGAACGTCGACGCATCGAGCGTGACCTGCACGACGGCGCACAGCAGCACCTGCTGCTGTTGACGATGAATCTGAGCCTGGCCGAGATGGAACTCGCCGGCAAGAACGAACGGACCGGCGAACTCGTCGGCGAGGCCCACCAGCAGGCCCGGATGGCGCTCGCGGCGATCCGGGAGCAGATTCGCGGCATCCATCCGCAGATTCTCACCGACTTCGGGCTGGCCGAGGCGGTACGCGAACTCGCCGAGCGGTGCCCGATTCCGGTCGAGGTCGACCTCGTGATGCCCGGTCGCCCGTCGCCTGCGGTGGAGTCCACCGCCTACTTCGTGGTCTCCGAGGCCCTGACCAACGTGGTTCGGCATGCCGCCGCCACCTGCGTCCGGGTCACCGGAAGGGTGGTGGAGGATCGGCTGGTGCTGACGATCACCGACGACGGGCGGGGTGGTGCCGACCCGTCGCTGGGCACGGGCATCCGGGGGCTGGCCGACCGGGTGGCCGTCATGGATGGCACCCTGGAGATCAGCAGCCCGCGAGGAGGCCCGACCGTGGTGAGGATCGACCTGCCGTGTCGCTGCGGATAGTCCTGGCCGAGGACTCCACCCTCATGCGGGCCGGCCTCGTCAGCCTGCTTGAGGGCCTCGGCCACACGGTCGCGGCGGCGGTCGGCGACGGTGACTCGCTGTTGCGGGCCGCCCTGGAGTGCCGGCCTGACCTGGTCATCACCGATGTCCGCATGCCGCCCGGTTTCACCGATGAGGGGTTGCGCGCCGCGGTGACACTGCGTGCCGGCGATCCGGACGCGGCGGTCCTGGTGCTGTCGCAGTACGCGGCCACCGCGTACGCCGCCGAACTGCTCGGCCCGTCCGGTCAGGCCGGGGTCGGCTACCTGCTCAAGGACCGCATCGGCGAGGTCGCCGACTTCGCCGATGCGGTGTCGCGGGTCGCGTCCGGCGAGACCGTCATCGACCCCGCTGTGGTGCGGCAGTTGCTGAGTCGGCAACGCACCACCAATCCGCTCGACCGGCTGACCCGGCGGGAACGGGAGGTGCTCGGGCAGATGGCCGAGGGCCGCTCCAACCCGTCGATCGCACGCACGCTCGGGGTCAGCGACGCCGCGGTGGCCAAGCACATCGGCAACATCTTCCTGAAACTCGATCTTCCCGTGGAGGACGGCCACCGCCGCGTACTCGCCGTCCTGACCTACCTGCGAAGCTGACCGGCCTGCTGGCGTCGGTGAGCGGACGACGGGGCGCAGCGGTGCCCCCCCCGTCAGGCCGACCACTCGTCGAGGATCGTGTCGAGATCGGCGCGCAACTCGTCGAGGCGGTAGTCGGGGGCCTTGCGTCGCAGCTTCGTCGCCAGCCCGTCGAGCGTGGATGTGAGGTCGACCGCGAAGTCCCGCTTCTGCCGGTCCAGGCCGGCGCGGGCCTCGGCGTCGGTGTAGTGCCGCTCGACGGTGAGCACGACCTCGCCGCGGCGGCGGGTGAGCCGGCCAAGCTCCAGCCGGGGCCGCAGGAACGGCTTGGCGTCCGGGGCGGTGGGCGGGCCGATCTGGTCGTGGAAGTACTCCATGCCGAGCCCCGGACCTCCGTTGGGCAGGCTGAACAGCAGGCGGATCCCGAGGTAGCCGAATCCGGGGCCGTACGGCCTGGCGAGCCGCTCGTCCAGCAGGCCCCGCAGGCGGGCCAGTTCGTCGACGAACTGGCCCGCCTCGATCTGGTAGTTGCCGGACCGGACCAGCCGGACGGGGTTCTTGGCCAGAGGGATGCGCTGCGAGTGCAGGGTGGTCACCGAGGGGTCGACGTTCCCCGGGCCGCCGTCGACGAGGAACGTGTCGCCGCGCCGGGACCAGCCGTGCGCGGTGCCGGCGACGGCCCGGAACCGTACGTCGTGCAGCCGCGTGTAGAAGGAACCGTTGATCCAGCGTTCGGCGAATGCCTCGACGGGCTCCCGGTCGCCCCAGCCGATCAGGGCGAGGGCCTCGCAGACACGCACCAGCGCGTTCCAGTCGGCGGCGCTGCGGTAGTCGCGGAGCCGGTCGAAGTCGGCGAGCAGAGCTGCCCGGTCCCACCCGGTGCAACGCTCACGCAGTTCCTCGACCGTCAGGTCCCCGTACAGGCCGTCCATGATCACGAAGCATAATCGCGCTGGTGCCCTGGTCGGCCGGGGCGGCGCAGGTTGGTCGGCCGGGTCGAACACGACCGGGACGCCGGGGAGTCGAGCACGCTCGCCTACGCTGCGCGGCATGGATCAGAGTCTGCCTCCGAAGCTCACCCGGGATGAGGCCATCGTCCTCGTTGAGCGGATCATGAGTCTCGGCTACGCGGACGACGCTGAGCTCGACGACTTGTTGGATCGACTCGAACGTGGCCTCGTCTGCCCGGACGTCGCTGACATGATCTTTTCGGTCCCCGAGCTGACGGCCGCTGAGGTCGTCGACCGGGCCCTCGCCTACGAGCCGATCGAGATGCGGTCCGGGCCGTGGACGGAGCCGGCGACCAGCTAGGTGACGTCACCGGCGGGTGCGAACTGCTTGTCGACCAGCGCCAGCAGGGCGGCGTGCGTCTGGCGGTCCGCCGCCACGATGAGCCCGCCCGAGCCGGTGTGCGGGGGTTGACCCTGGATGCCGGTCACCACGCATCCCGCTGCCTGGCACAGAGCGATCCCACTGGCGAAGTGCACGCTGTCCCGCAGGTCGCCGTCGGTGACGTAGGCGGCCCGTCGACCGGCGGCGACCCAGGCCACCGCCAGGGTGGTGGAGACGACGCGCGGGCGGAACCACTCGACGAAGCCCGGGTCGGCGAGCAGCCGCGCCGCCTGGAACCGGGGAGCGTTCGGGAACGGTGGATCGAGATTGACATCCACCAACCGGGACTCGGCGGAGGGCGCGAGCCGCTCGTCGACGCCGTCGCGGCGTACGTACGCGTGCGTGCCGTCGGTCCAGAACACCTCGTCCGTGAACGGGTCGGCCGAGGCCGCCACGGTCACCTTCGTATCGGTCCGCAGCGCGACGTTCACCGCGACCAGCATGTTGCGTACGGCGTAGTTGAGCGTGCCGCACAGGGGGTCGACCAGCCACTCGCGGGCGGTGCCGCCGGCACCTGTGCGTCCACTCTCCTCACCCGTCACGGCGTCCTCCGGCCGTGCGGACCGGAGGACACCGAGGATGGCGTTCTCCGCCTCGATGTCGACCGAGGTGGCGAAGTCACCCCCGGACTTCTCGAAGCGGGTCAGGGCGGAGCCGTACCTGGCCCGGACGATGACGGCTCCCGCTCGCGCGGCCTCGATCGCCACGGTCTCGTCGCTGTCCAGCATGCGCGCAGGGTACCGGCCCTCGACGGATTGAGTGTCGCCCGATCCGGTGGGCCGGGCGCTCCGCTGTGTCCTGCCGCGCGGCCGGCGCGTCAGGGACAGCCAGCCGAGGAACCGGGAGTACATGGCGGCCCCGTCGGGGCGACCGCCCAGCCGGTACGCGTCGTCCATCGCCTCGTACATCGACGTGGCCAGGTAGAAGGCGAGCGCAACCGAATGGCCGTAGAACTCGGTGGCCAGGTCAAGTTGGGCCGGCGGGCACGGCCACTGCGCGGCGCAGACCCGGCAGAGCCAGGCCGGGCGCATCGGCAGGTGAGGGCGGCTCACGGTACGTCCTGCCGTGGGGTCATAGTCCCTCATCGACACGGCCGACCACCGTTGCCGCGTCGCTCCCCGCCCCGCGTGCGGAACTCGCCCGCCGCCGGTCGCAGGACCCGCGTCGCGGCGTCGTTACGCGGGAACCGGTGCGGGGGGATCATCGGGCCGATCAACGGCGGGTCGTACGGGACCGGGTCCGGCTGGGCCGGCGACGGTGCGGGCTTCGGATCGGGCTTCGGCTTGCCCTTTTCCAAGCGTTCCCGCCACGGCGGACACGCGGCGTGCCGGCCCCGGCGATTATTGGTGCGGTGACGTCCTTCTCGGTTCGGCACGATGCTCCCGGCGGCGAGGCCATCCTCGAACTGTGGGTGCCCGCCGAGGAGCTGGACGAGTTCAACGACCACATCGTCGGGTCGATCGAGGTCATGCACGAGTTCCGGTAGCCGACAGCTAGCGCTTGTGTCGAAGTCGATCTACCTCGGTGCGGCGCGGGCGGTGGGTGCGGGGTGAGGGCTCGCCGGGGCCCGCCCGCTCCGGGCTGTCAGGTCTGTTCCTTGGCGGGACGAGCCCCGGCGAACTCCTGACACGGTCCTGTCCGTACAGCGGGCACGACCGAGCGCGCTCTTGCGCGCCTGACCGGGTCGGCGGCGGTTCCCGCCCCGGAACTGGGAGATCTTGGAAGCAAGCGGCCCCTCCAGGGGCCGAAATCTTCCAAGATCTACCCGATCTCCGCATCACCACCGTGATCGGGCGCCTGCTGCCAGGAGACGTTGTGTATGCACCCAGGCTTTAGCGGACGAACGTGAACAGACCCCCGGAGACCTCCAACGGGCGGGGCCTGCCGGCGAACCGGTGCACGCCGACGGAGAAGAGCACACCCTCCGGCGCGTGGAACGCCCGCTCCACGAATCCGGCGTCGCACAGCCAGCCACGCAGCGCCGGAGTCAGGTCGGGGGCGCGCCGGGTCCGCGTCCAGATCACCGTGGCACCCGCCGCGCAGAGCTGCGGCAGGGCGGCCACGGTCCGGCGTACGTCATGGTCGTTGACGTTGCCGAACACCCCGGCCAGGAGCACCAGGTCGGCGGGCACCGCCCCCGCGTACGACGAGAGTTGCCCCGCGTCCGCCCGCTCGACGGTGACGTTCGTGAGCCCGGCTCGGCCGGCGGCATTCCGGGCGGTGGCCACATTGCCCGCGTCGTACTCCAGCAGCGTCGCGCGGACCCGGTGCGCGTCGGCCCGCCCGGCGAGCACGCCGACGAGGTCGTGCCCCTGGCCCGCGCAGGCGCTGACCACCGTGAGCATCTCGTCGGGGCGCTCGTCCAGCCACGCGGCGATCTCCCGCCGCACGAGGCGCAGCCGACGCGACAGGGGCGATCCCTCGTCGGCGTAGGGCTCGTGCCACGCCTGCCAGTCGGTCCGGGCCGTCATCCCCCGAGAATAGCGGGGCCGAGGACCACGGCGTCGCGTACCGCCACCCAGAAGCGGCACTCCTTGAGCAGAACGTCCTCGACCCAGCGCATCACCTGCTCGGGACTGCGTTCCTGCGGGGGAGATAAGGCATGGTCGCCGCCCGGGAGCGCAGATGGCTACGCGCGATCACCGCCGCTTCCGCCACGTCCGGGAGCCGGATCTCCGTCCTGACGTCATTACCCACCCCGGTGACTTCAGTGGTGTGTCGCGGATCTGGTGATCCGGTCGAGGGTGGCTTGTCCACGGGCGACTTTGTCGAAAATCTCGTCGGCGGTTTGGTCCGGACGAAGGGCTCGGGTGTCCGGTGTGGGAGCGGCGGGTGTCGTGCAGCACCTCCCCGGAGCCCACGTGCAGCGCGGCAAACAGGTCCAGGGTGCTGTTTCTCTTGTAGTCGTGGGTCATCGTCCCAGTCCGCCCCGGCACCATCGGTAGGGACGGCTGAGTGCGGTCCAGAGCCTGCACCTGGGTATTTTCGTCGAAACAGAACGCCGCTTCGGCAGCCGGCGGGTTCGGCGTTCGAAACACCGTCCGTGGCCCACAACAACGCCTTGACCTGGCGCACCATCATCTCACCCACGCTACAAACAGATCGCTAGTTAGGCGACACCTCCGGGTTTACCCCGTACTCTTGCCGAATGCGACCCCTTCGGTACTCCATCAACGTCACATTGGACGGGTGCTGCGATCATTCCGCAATCCCCGCGGACGAAGAATTGCATCGTCACCACGTCGGAAACCTCAACCAGGCCGATGCACTTCTCTTTGGTCGGGTGACCTACGAAATGATGGAGACAGCGTGGCGGCTGCCGGCGCCGACGGGAGCGAGACCTGAGTGGGTGGAACCCTTCGCCCAGACGATCAACGCGGCAAAGAAGTACGTCGTGTCGAGCACCCTGGAGCAGGTCGATTGGAACGCGGAACTCGTGCGCGGGGAGCTGGGCAAGGCCGTTCAGCAGCTCAAGCGGGAGTCGGGCAAGGGACTGTTCGTGGGAGGTGTGAAGCTCCCGCTGGCGTTGACGGAGCTGGGATTGATCGATGAGTACGAGTTCGTGGTGCAGCCCAGGCTCGCGGGCCACGGGCCGATGTTGTTCGCAGGGCTCTCGAAGCATGTCGACTTGAAGCTCGTGAGCCGGCTGGAGTTCGCCTCGGGGGCGGTGGCGATGCGGTACGAGCCGAGAAGGTAGCCATCGGGCTGGCTGGTCCCGAGCCGGCCGCGTCACGGGCCCTGGTGCGCGGCTCTCGGCCGGCTGCGAGGTCCCGGTAGGCCGTACGCTGGCGATCATGCGGATTGGCATCGTGATCCTCCCCGACCAGCGCTGGTCGGACTCGCAGCGCCGGTGGCGGCAGGCGGAGGAGTGGGGCTTCGACCACGCCTGGACGTACGACCACCTGGGCTGGCGGGACCTGGTCGACGGGCCGTGGTTCGACTCGATGACGACGCTGACCGCCGCCGCGACGGTGACCTCCCGGATCCGGCTCGGCACCCTGGTCGCCTCGCCCAACTTCCGGCACCCGGCGGCGTTCGCCCGGCAGATCACCGCCCTCGACGACGTCTCCGCCGGCCGGTTCCTGCTCGGTCTCGGTGCGGGTGGCATCGGCTTCGACTCGGCCGTGCTGGGCGGCGAGATGCTGCCGCCGCGCCAGCGCGTCGACCGGCTCGCCGAGTTCGCCGAGCTGCTTGACCTGATCCTGCGGGAGGACGGGACGACGTGGCGCGGCGAGTGGTTCGCCGCCGTGGACGCCCGGAACAATCCCGGCTGTGTACAGCGTCCCCGGGTGCCGTTCGTGATGGCCGCCAACGGTCCCCGTTCGATGCGGCTGGTGGCCCGGTTCGGGGAGGGTTGGGTGACCACCGGTACGGGTGGCGACGACCTGGAGGCGTGGTGGGGGACCGTGTCCGACGTCGCCGCCCGGATGGACCGGACGCTGGCCGAAGCCGGCCGTGACCCGGCCACGCTGGACCGCTACCTTTCCCTCGACTCCGCCCCGGTCTTCTCGCTGAGCAGCGCGGACTTTCTCGCCCAGCAGGTCGGGCGGGCCGCCGCGCTGGGCTTCACCGACGTGGTCACGCACTGGCCGCGGGCCAACAGTTGGTACGCGGGCGACGAGGCCGTCCTGGTGGACGCGGCCACCCGCCTGCTGCCCGAGCTGCGCCGCCTCGCCCCGGCTGACCGCTCCGGCTGAACGCCCCGGCTGACCGGCCAACTGCTGGCGCGGCCTCCTGACGTGCTGGGTCTCAGCCGAACCACCTGGGGAACTGGTTCGGGTCGTGCCGCCGTCGGGAAGCCTGACCGTCCCTCAGCAGCAGGTGCGACATGTTCCAGCGACGTAGGGGCGGACAGGTCCCGCCGACGAAACGTCCCGTCCTGCCGAATTGCGGGTGACGATTCCGGTCCTGTCCGCCACCCTGGCGTCCATGAGAGCGGACGAAGCACGGCTCCCCGAGCAGCCTGAGGTGGTCCTGATGTGCGGGATGGCCGGCTCGGGCAAGACGACGTACGCCAAAGACCTCGAGACTGAAGGCTACGTCCGCCTGTCCGTCGACGAGGAGATATGGAATCGCTTCGGTCGCTACGGCGTCGACTACGAGCCCGACCAGTACGAGGAGCACACCGAAGTCGCGAGGCAGGCTCTGCGGGAGCGGTTGCTCTCACTCGTGGCACAGCGTCGCAACGTCGTCATCGACTCCAGCTTCTGGCAACGCTCGCGACGGCAGGCATACAAGGAGCTGATCGAGCAGGCCGGAGGCTGTTGGCGTCTCGTCTACCTCAAGGCCGAGCCGGCGCTGCTCCGGCAGCGCCTCCATACGCGAGCTGAGCGCTTCGACGCCAACGCCGCCTTTCCGATCACCGATGAACTGCTGGACCGCTACCTCCAGAGCTTCGAGCCGCCGTTCGGCGAGGGGGAAGAAGTCATAGTGGTGGCCGCCGACTGATGAGCCGGCACACGTGCTGTCGGCGGCACTCGGAGGACCGCTCCGCGACCCGCTGAGCATCCCGGAGTGTCGGCAGGGCCTCCCGCGCGCCTCAGGTGGCGGTGCCGCCCTCGGTCGAGACGAGCCGGAACCGGATGCAGACGACCTGGGTGTCGTCGGTGACGGGGGTGCCGACCCGGGCCCAGTAGGCGGCGTGTCCGGCCCGCCACTCCTCGATGGACCGGTCGCCCTCCCCTTCCGAGTGGGCGAAGTCCCAGGGGACGTCGGCGAAACGGGCCACCTCGACGCCGGTCACCTCGACGACCCCGATCAGCGCGTCGTGGTCGTCCACGAGGGCCAGCCGCTCGCCGGCCCGCTCCATTTCCTCGCCCTCCTCGGCGTACTCGTCGATCAGGCCGGCGGTCGCCGTCTTGACCCCGGCGAGCACCAGGGCGTTGAGTCGGGCCCGCATCTCGCCGGGCGTGCCGAGGGCGAGGGAGCGCAGTTCACCGATGCGAGGCCACATCCTGCCGAGGCTACGCGGGCCCGCGACCCACCGCCGCCCGATTTCACCGCCGTCGGCCCTCGGCGCTCAGTTGACCTGCCCGGCTTGCACAGGCGCGCTCAGCCAAACCGGGCGGCGTCGAGCAGGCCGCGTACCCGCAGCTCGGTGGCGAGGGCGGGCGGGCAGTCGACGACCACCGCGGACGTGCCGAGGACCTCGGCCCCCCGGGTCGCGCAGATCTCGTACAGGGCGTGGAGCTGGGCGCCGGTGGCCACCCAGTCGTCGACCACCAGCACCCGGTCCCCGGGGCCCAGGTGCCGGTCCCGGACGCCGAGCTCGACCCGGCGGCCCCGGAAGTCGGGCGGGCTCTGCGCCCAGGTGGTCGCCCCGGCGGGCAGCCGCCCGTCCCCGGCCTTGTGCGCCGGCACGAAGCCCACCCCGAGCGCGGTGGCGGCGAGCGGGCCGAGCAACAGCCCGGTGACGGCCGGGGCGAGCACCACGGTCGGCCGGGCGGCCCGGAACGGCGTGACCAGGGCCGTCCCGAGTTCCGCCAGAACGGCCGGGTCCCGCCACCAGCCGGAGACGTCGCTGACCAGGTGGGTGCTCCCCGGGCCGGGATCGATCCACCGGAACAGCTCGACGAGGCGTTCGCTCAGCTCAGCGGGCATGCCGCCCATCCTGCGACATCCCCGCGAGCCGCGCTGTGCCGGCCGGGTCCGGGGCGGGTCGGGTTCGGGGCCGAGCGGGCCACCTCGCCTCGGATGATCGGCTACACGTATGCGAGCAAATACGTGCATAGCACCATGATCACGTTGACTTCGGAAGTGCTTCTCTCGTTACGGTCCGGGCCGGTTTGTTCAGCGACGACGAAAGGACGGGCCCGGTGGCTGGTAGGCACTCCCGTACCCGCATGTTCTCCTCGCCGGCCGGCATCGCGGCCACCGCGGCGGTCGGCGTCGCGCTCGCCGTCGGTGGGACCGTCGGCGCCGTGCAGCTCGCCTCCGGCGAACCGGCGGACTCCGCGCCGGCCCTCGCCGACGCCCTGGTGAGCAGCCCCGCCGTGCCGACCTCCCCCTCGGCGTCGCCGAGCGCGAGCCTGCCGCCCAGCGCCGGCCCTTCGCCCACGGTCACCGCCAGCCCGAAGGCGACCCGGACCCAGGCCGCGTCGAGGAGCAAGGCCCGCACCGCCGCGCCGAAGCCGGCCGCCACGACCAAGAAGCCGGCCCCGACCAGCACCGTCGTCGACAGCGGCTCCTGCGGCGCGTCCTTCTACGACGAGGGCCAGCTCACGGCCAACGGGGAGACCTTCAACCCCGACGAGCTGACCGCCGCGCACAAGACCCTGCCGTTCGACACCAGGGTCCGGGTGACCAACCCGGCGAACGGCAGGTCGGTCACCGTGCGGATCAACGATCGTGGCCCCTTCATCGAGGGCCGCTGCATCGACCTGTCCCGGGCCGCATTCGCCACCATCACCTCCGTCGACGTCGGCGCGCTCACGGTGAAATACGAGGTCCTGGGCTGACGCGGCGGCCCCTGCGGTGGGCGAGGCATCCGTCCCCCGTCGGTCCGGCACTCCGGACCGGCCGGGCAGAACATCCTCGGACGACGGGCCAGGCACATTCACCGGCCCACGTCGATCAGGCATGCTGTCCCTCGTACGCACGCATGCCTTCCAGTCGGGCCGCGGCCCGCTGAGCCCCGGATCCCGCGCCGGCCTCGGCGCGGCCCTTGCCCTGCTCGCGATCATCTCCGGGGTGGAGCTGGCGGACGGGCGCACGGCGCACTACATCGCCCTGATGGTCGCCGCGCCCTCCCTCGCCGCCGCGCTCGCCTCCTGGCGGGTGGTGCTCGGGGTGGGCGCCGTCGCCACCGCGATCGGGTCGACCTTCGCCCTGATGGAGCCGACGACGTCGCTGGTGACCGCGGTCAACGTGGCCGGCATCGCGCTGGCCACCGCCATCGCGGGGGCGGTGGCCGGCGTCCGGGAGCGGCAGGCCGAGCAGATCGCCGAGCTGTCCAAGTTGGCGACGGTGGCCCAGCAGGCGGTGCTGCGTCCGCTCGGCCCGCAGGTGGGCACACTGGCGGTGGCCGGGCGCTACATCTCGTCCACCGCCACCGCCGAGATCGGCGGCGACCTGTACGAGGCGATCGACACCCCGTACGGCGTGCGCATGATCATCGGTGACGTCCGGGGCAAGGGGCTGGACGCCGTCCGGCTGGCCAGCATCGTGCTCGGCTCGTACCGGCACGTGGCGTACGAGCGGGCCGACCTGCGGGCCGTGGTGGCCGACCTGGACCGGGCGGTGGCCCGCAACGTCGGCGACGAGGACTTCGTCACCGCCGCGCTGGTCGAGGAGCGGGGCGGGACGCTCACCATCGTCAACTGCGGCCATCCGGCACCGCTGCTGCTGCGCCGGGGCGCGGTGATCCCCCTCGAACCGCCGGCGCCCGCCCCGCCGCTGGGCTTCATGCCGGTCGTCCGGCCCCGGGTCGAGCGGCTGGAGCCGGGCGACCGCCTGCTGCTGTTCACCGACGGCCTCGGCGAGGCCCGCCGGGACGGCGAGTTCTTCCCGACCGCCGACCGGGCCTGGCGGTTGCTCGGCCACGGCACGGTCGGCGACGGGCTGGCCTCGCTGGAGACCGCCCTGGTCGAGTGGGTGCACGGCCGGCTCGACGACGACATCGCCCTGGTCCTGATGGAGTACGCGGGCCCGAGCAGCGCGGTGACCGCCCCGGTGCCGAGCTGGGAGGTCGGTGCCGCCGAGGGCTGACGGGGCCGGGAGGTCGGTGCCGCCGAGGGCCGTGGAGACGCTCCGTGTCGGGATCGTGCCGTTTCCTGGAGAATGTGGTGTCGCGGTGCGGCTGAGGCCACTGATTCCAGGATTGGGCACGATTTCGTCACTCGGCACCGGGCGGTGGCGGCCCGACGGCCGCTGGCCTGCTGATTCGGCGGCCCGACGAGCGCCGGAACGCGGGTGTGTAATCGCTGTCACTTCAGCGGCCGGCTTGTCGCTGCCTACCGACGAGTAATACAGTCGGGGTTACTGATCGGTAATACCTGTCCGGAAGCGGGGCCAGCGAGCATGACCCACTACAAGAGCAACCTTCGGGACCTCGAGTTCAACCTGTTCGAGGTCTTCGGGGCGGACCGGGCGTTCGGCCAGGAGCCGTACTCGGATCTCGACGTCGACACCGCGCGCAGCTTCCTCGCCGAGGTGGACCGCCTCGCCCGCGAGGATCTGGCCGCCAGCTACACGGACAGTGACCGGAACCCGCCGGTCTTCGACCCGGCCACGCACACCGCACCGCTGCCGGAGTCGTTCAAGAAGTCGTACCAGGCGTTCATGGACTCGGAGTTCTGGCGGCTGGACCTCCCGCCGGCCCTCGGCGGCACCAACGCCCCCCGCGCCCTGTGGTGGTCGCTCGCCGAGTTGGTGCTCGGCGCGAACGCCCCGGTCTGGATGTACTCCTCCGGCCCCTCCTTCGCCCACGTGCTGCACGTCGAGGGCAACGAGGAGCAGCGGAAGTGGGCCAAGCTCTTCATCGACAAGCAGTGGGGCTCCACGATGGTGCTCACCGAGCCGGACGCGGGCTCGGACGTCGGCGCCGGTCGCGCCCGCGCCGTCCAGCAGCCGGACGGCTCGTGGCACATCGAGGGCGTGAAGCGCTTCATCACCTCCGGCGAGCACGACCTGAGCGACAACATCGTGCACTACGTGCTGGCCCGCCCGGTCGGCGTCGAGGGCGCCGGCGGCCCGGGCACCAAGGGGCTGTCGCTGTTCGTCGTCCCGAAGTACCACTTCGACGAGAACACCGGCGAGCTGGGCGAGCGCAACGGCGTCTACGCCACCAACGTCGAGCACAAGATGGGGATCAGGGTCTCCAACACCTGCGAGATGACCTTCGGCGAGCACGGCGTGCCGGCGAAGGGCTGGCTGCTGGGCGACAAGCACGACGGCATCCGGCAGATGTTCATGATCATCGAGTACGCCCGGATGATGGTCGGCACCAAGGCGATCGCCACCCTCTCCACGGGCTACCTCAACGCCCTGGAGTACGCGAAGAACCGGGTGCAGGGCGCCGACCTGATCCAGCAGGCCGACAAGACCGCGCCCCGGGTCACCATCACCCACCACCCGGACGTGCGCCGCTCGCTGATGCTTCAGAAGTCGTACGCCGAGGGCCTGCGTGCCCTGGTCTGCTACACCGCCACCTGGCAGGACCAGGTCGCCATCGCCGAGGCGGCCGGCGACGAGAAGGCGACGAAGACCGCGAAGCGGGTCAACGACCTGCTGCTGCCGCTGGTCAAGGGCGTCGGCTCGGAGCGGGCGTACGAGATGCTCGGCCACGAGTCGCTCCAGACGTTCGGCGGCTCCGGCTTCCTCGAGGACTACCCGCTGGAGCAGTACGTCCGGGACTCGAAGATCGACACCCTGTACGAGGGCACCACGGCGATCCAGAGTCTCGACCTGGTCTTCCGGAAGATCGTCCGGGACAACGGCAAGGCCCTGATGACGGTGGCCGCCGAGATCCAGGAGTTCATCACCTCCGAGGGCGGCAACGGCCAGCTCAAGCAGGAGCGGCAGTCGCTCGGCAAGGCGCTCGCCGAGATCCAGAGCATGCTCGGCGTGCTCACCGGCTGGCTGGGCGAGGCGCAGGCCGGCGACTCCCGGGCGCTCTACAAGGTCGGCCTGAGCAGCCGGCGGTTCCTGCTGGCGATCGGCGACCTGATCGTCGGCTGGCTGCTCCAGCGGCAGGCCGACGTGGCGCTGCGCGCACTGAACGGCGAACTCTCCGCCGCCGACAAGGCGTTCTACGCCGGCAAGGTTGCCGCCGCGAAGTTCTTCGCCCGCGAGGTGCTGCCCCGCCTCGGCGCCGACCGGCGGATCATCGAGAACACCGACCTGGACGTGATGGACCTCCCGGAGGAGTCCTTCTAGCCCTCAATCCCCCCCGGGGCGCCCCGCGCGCCCACCCCCACGCCGGGTCTGCGCCGGCACTTTCACGGAAAGAGGGGCTATCCCCCGCCGGGAGGCCACGAATTCCGTGAAAGTGCCGGCGCTTTCTGGTTCGGAGGGGTTCGGGGCTCTATCGGGGTGTCTGTACCGGGTAGTTGGCGGCGCGGGCGGGTAACCGGGGCGCGGACGTCGTCAGTGAACGCCCAGAGCCACCGCACGTGGGGGTGCAGCGCACATGGGCATTGGTAGCGGAATTTTTCTGATCGCCATCGGCGCGATCCTGACGTTCGCCATCCGGGCGAACGTCTGGTGGGTGGACCTGCGCGCGGTCGGCTGGGTGTTCATCCTGGCCGGGTTGGCCGTACTGCTCACCACGCTCTGGTTCTGGCAGGACCGGCGTAAGCGGGCGCGCACCTTGATCGTGGAGGAGAACCGGCTGTCGCATCCGACCGCGATGATGCCACCTCCGCCCGACCCGCCTCCGCCCACGGCGCCGCCGTCCTGAGTGAGCCCGTGAGCAGGGGCCCCGGTCGCACCGGGGCCCCTGCCACGCGTACCCGCCCCGGGCTCAGCCCCGTGCGGTGTGGCGGGCGGTGATGTCGGCGTGGCGCAGGTCGGCCCAGCGGAACCGGGTGCGGTGCACCACGAGGTCGGCGGTACGCATGCCCTGCTGGTCCGCCCGCTCCGGGTCGAGGAGCGCCGAGAGCAGCGAGACACCCGGGTTGTGGGCGACCAGCAGCACCGTCGTCGCCTCCGGCGGTGCCGACCGGATCAGGGCCAGCAGGTCCAGCGGGCCTGCCTCGTACACGCCGGGCTCGTAGCGCACCGCCGGGGAGGCGCCGGCGGGCCCGGTCTCGTCCGGCGAGCCGGTCATGCCCAGCGCCACCCCGTGCCAGGTGCCCCGGGTGCGTCTCGCGGGCGAACAGAACACCACGTCGGGCAGCAGGCCATGCCGGGCCAGCCAGGCGCCGGCAGCGGCGGCGTCGGCCTGCCCCCGCGCGGTCAGCCGCCGATCGCCGTCCGTGCCGTCGCCCGGCGGTTCCGCCTTGGCGTGCCTCAGCAGCACCAGCGTCCGTTCCGTACCACCGGCGTCCGTCATGGACCCAGCTTGCCCGATTGGCGAGCGGAGTGCCGGGGTATGTCGATGGGTGCCGCAACCTCACGATGGCCGCGGCGGGTAGTAGCGCCAGCTGACAGCCAAGGAGGCGACAAAATGGGCATTGGTGCCAGCATCTTCCTCATCGCACTGGGTGCGATCTTCGCGTTCGCCGTACAGGCCGACCTGGGGTGGCTCAACCTCGGCGTCGTCGGCTGGGTGCTGATGCTCGCCGGGGTCGTCAGCCTGCTCACCACCCTCTACTTCTGGAACCGGGGCCGGCGCACCGTGGTGGCCACCCCGGTGCGGGAGAACCGGGTCGTAACCGACCGGGTCGTACCGGTGCAGGGCGAGCCGGTGGTGCAGGAGTACCGCGAGGTGCGCCGCCCGGGCCGGACGGTCTGACCCAGCCGGCCCGACGACCGCGTGCCGACGGCCGAGGACAGCCTGCCGGCCCGGCCGACCACCGGCCGGCGACCACCCGAGAACCCCGGGGCCCCGCAACGGTGCGGGGCCCTCGGCATGTGCGGGCAGGTACGGCCCCGTGCGGCCTCAGGCGAACAGGGCGAAGTAGATCGCGATGTGGTGGCAGACCGCGGCCACCAGGGTGCAGGCGTGGAAGAACTCGTGGTGGCCGAAGACGGTGGGCCACGGGTTGGGGCGGCGCAGCGCGTAGAAGACTGCGCCGACGCTGTAGATCGCGCCACCGACGGCCAGCAGCACCAGCGCGGTCACCCCGCCGGAGTGCAGGATCTGCGGCAGCATCGCCACCGCAACCCAACCGAGCGCCAGGTAGAGCGGGGCGGAGACCCAGCGTGGGGCGTGCGGCCAGATCAGTTTCACCGCCACCCCGCCCAGCGCGCCGCCCCAGACCAGGGCGAGCATGGTGGTCGCGTGCCGGGCGTCCAGCAACAGGACGCAGAACGGCGTGTACGTGCCGGCGATGAACACGAAGATCATCGAGTGGTCCATCCGGCGCATGATCTGATACCCGCGTTCCGACCACACCCGGCGGTGGTAGAGCGCGCTGGTGCCGAAGAGCCCGCACACGGTCAGGCTGTAGATCAGGCAGCTCACCAGTGGAGCCCAGCCGGGCCGACCGGCCGCGACGGAACAGAGCACGACGCCGCAGACGAGCGCGATGAAGAACGCGTAGGTGTGCAGCCAGCCCCGCATCCGGGGCTTTCCGATGTCGACCGGCTTGAGTCGAAGCGGGGCGGAGGTTGTCACGCCATTAGGTTACGGCACCGTAGGTTACCTGCAAGTAGCGCCCCGGGTCACGAGATTGAGGGGTCGGACGCCCCTGGCCGTCCGCCGAATCGGGAATCATGACGGGATGCGGATCCGACCCGTCGGCACGAACGCACTGCTGCTCGACTGCGACGGCCCCGACCAGGTCGAGGCTTGGCGCGCCGAGCTGTGGCGCCGCCGGGCAGCCGGCGAGCTGACCGCCGTCGAGATCGTCCCGGCGGCCCGTACCGTGCTGCTCGACGGGGTGCCCGATCCGGCCCTGGCCGCCGCACTCGTCGCCGGCTGGACGCCCCGACCCGCCGCCGACGCCGCGCCCACCGAAGAGGTCGAGGTCCCCGTCGGGTACGACGGTGCGGACCTGCCCGCCGTCGCCGCCCACTGGGGGGTGGACGTGCCCGAAGTGGTCGCCCGGCTCACCGGCACCGAGTTCCGGGTCGCCTTCTGCGGGTTCGCGCCCGGGTTCGCGTACCTGACCGGGCTGCCGGCGGAATGGGCCGTACCCCGGCTGCCGACGCCCCGGGCCCGGGTGCCGGCCGGCTCGGTCGCCCTGGCCGGCCCGTACGCCGGGATCTACCCCGGCGCGTCGCCCGGCGGCTGGCTGCTGGTCGGCCGGACCGACCTGCCCCTGTTCGACGTGCGCGCCGACCCGCCGGCCCGGCTCACCCCGGGCACCCGGGTCCGCCTGGTAGCCGGGTGACCGCCCGCCCGGCCGCCCCGGTCGCCGACGATCCGGCGGGCCGGATCGAGGTGCTCCGGGCCGGCGCGCTCACCACCGTGCAGGACCAGGGACGGCCCGGCTGGGCGCACCTCGGCGTGCCCCGGTCCGGGGCGCTCGACCCGGCGGCGCTGCGGCTGGCCAACCGCCTCGTCGGCAACCCGGAGGCCGCCGCCGGCCTGGAGATCACCCTGACCGGCTGCACGCTGCGGCTGACCCGGGCCGGCACGGTCGCGATCACCGGCACGGACGTCGACGTCCGGGTCGGCGACCGGCCCGGCGACGTCGGCCGGCCCCTCGCGGTCCCGGCCGGGGCGGTGGTGCGGGTCGGCCCGGCCCGCACCGGGCTACGGAGCTGGCTCGCGGTGGCCGGCGGGATCGCCGTCGCACCGGTGCTCGGCAGCCGGTCCACCGACACCCTCTCCGGCCTCGGCCCGCCCCCGCTGCGCGACGGCGACACCCTGCCGCTCGGCGCCCCGCCCGGCGACCCCGCGCCGGTGGACGGCACCGTCGGCCGCCCGGCCCCGGTCGAGCTGCTCCTCGGGCTGCGACCCGGCCCGCGGGACGACTGGTTCACCGCTGCCGCGTTCGACCTGCTGTACGGCACGGCGTACACCGTGAGCACGGTGAGCAACCGGGTCGGCGCGCGACTGGTCGGCGCACCGCTGCCCCGCGCGGTGGCCGGGGAACTGCCCAGCGAGGGCATCGTGCTGGGCGCGGTGCAGGTGCCCGCCGACGGCCAGCCGCTGATCTTCCTCGCCGACCACCCGACCACCGGCGGCTACCCGGTCGTCGGGGTGGTGGACGACGCGACCGGACTCGCACAGGCCCGCCCAGGTACTACGGTGAGGTTCCATGGACCTCAACGCTGACCTCGGCGAGGGTTTCGGCATCTGGCGGCTCGGCGACGACGAGGCGCTGCTGGACCTGATCACCTCGGCCAACGTCGCCTGCGGCTTCCACGGCGGCGACCCGTCCACCATGCGCCGGGTCTGCGCCGCCGCCGCCGAACGCGGGGTCACCGTCGGCGCCCAGGTCGGCTACCGCGACCTCGCCGGATTCGGCCGCCGGCACATCGCGTACGCCTTCACCGACCTGCGCGACGAGGTGACCTACCAACTCGGCGCGCTCGACGCGTTCTGCCGGGCGTTCCGCATCCGGGTCCGGTACCTGAAGCCGCACGGCGCGCTCTACCACGCGGCGGCGGCCGACGAGTCGCAGGCCGCCGCGCTGGTCGCCGCGATCAACGACTACGACCACGAGTTGCCGGTGCTCTGCGCGCCCGGCTCGGTGCTCGCCCAACTCGCCACCGGGGCGGGCATCCGGGTGGTCGCCGAGGGCTTCGCCGACCGGGGTTACCTGCCCAACGGCACGCTGGTGCCCCGCACCGCCCTCGGCGCGCTGGTCACCGACCCCGACCGGGTGGCCGAGCGGGCCGTCCGGATGGCCACCGAGCGGACCGTGGTCGCGGTCGACGGCACTGTCGTCCCCTGCCCGGTCGAATCGATCTGCCTGCACGGGGACACCCCGGGCGCGGTGGCGTCCGCCGCCCTGGTGCGGGCCGCGCTCATCGACGCGGGAGTCACCCCCACCCCGTTCGTGTGAACGGCCCCGCCCCGCCGGCCCTGGCCCCGCTCCGCCTGCCCCGCCCCCCGCAGCGTCGGCGGCGGTCAGGCGTCCAGGCCGCGCAGGACCAGCGGGAGCCGGGCCGCGGCGCCCTCGACCACCCGGACCGGCACGCCCCAGTCCTGCCGGGTCAGGTGGCAGGCCGCGTGCTCCACGCCGGCGTCACACGTCGCCGCCTGGGCGGTCACCTGGAGCACCCCGCCGGCCACCGCACCGTCGACCACCAGCCGGCGGGACAGCTCCGTGCCGGTGCCTGCCCCGTCCAGCAGCAGCTCCGGCGGGGACGCCGAGACCACCAACCGGGTCGACGGCCCGTACGTCTCGTCCAGCTTCTGCCCCGGGGCCGGGGTGAAGACGATGTCCAGGGTGACCTCGCCGGCCGTCACGTCCGTCGGCTTCCGCTCGGTGCGGTGCCGGGGGCCGTCGACCGTGCTCGCCCCGGCGGCCGACAGTGCGCCCGGAGCCAGCCGGGTCAGCCGGTGCGCCGCCGACTCGACCACCAGCACCCCGCCGTCGGCGGTCAGCACCACGTCGCTCGGCTCGGCCAGCCCGGCGGCGACCGTGGACACCTGACCGGTCCCCGGGTCGAAGCGGCGGACCGCCCCGTTGTACGTGTCGGCGACCAGCACCGAGCCGTCCGGCAGCGCGCACACGCCCAGCGGGTGCTGGAGCAGCGCCCGCTCGGCCGGCCCGTCGACGTGGCCGAAGTCGAACAGCCCCTGCCCGACGGCGGTGCCCAGGACGCCGTTCTCGACGTACCGGACCGCGCTTGTCTCGCTGTCGGCGATCCACAGCCGCGCGCCGTCGGTCGACACCGACAGGCCGGACGGCTGCGCCATCCACGCCTCGGTCAGGGGGCCGTCGCGCAGCGCCTCGACCGTCGTGCCGGCGTACATCCCGGCGGTGCGTCGGATCGGGTCGAACCACCAGAGCTGGTGGATGCCGGCCATCGCGACGATCACCTTGTCGTCGTACCAGGCCAGGTCCCAGGGGGAGGAGAGGTCGACCGAGAGCGCGTCGTGGGCGTGGTCGTCCACTGTGGAGCGCCACTGCCGGGCGGTGCCGGCGACGGTGACCACCTCGCCGGTGCTCAGCCGTACGCCGCGCAGCAGGTGGTTGACGGTGTCCGCGACGACCAGGTCGTACCCGGCGACCTCGGCCACGTGCTCCGGCAGCCGGCACAACCCCTGCGGCTCGGAGAACGCGGCGGCACCCGCCGGGCCGTCGGCCCGCCCCCGCTCGCCCGAGCCGATCCGGCGGACCAGGGTCTCGCCGTCGGGGGCCAGTTCGACCAGGCAGTGCCGGGCCGAGTCGGAGACCAGCAGGTTCCCGCCGTCGAGCAGGACCGCCTTGCCGGGGAAGCGCAGGGTGGTCTCCGGCTCGGCCGGTGGCACGTACGGGCCGTCGCCCCGGTGCAGGGTGCCCTTGGCCTCGTGGGCGTCGACCAACTCGTCGACCAGCCGCGCCAGCCCTTCGGCGTGACCCTCGCCGGCCATGGTGGCCACCACGTACCCCTCGGGGTCGATCAACGCGAGGGTCGGCCAGGCCCGGGCAGCGTACTGCTGCCACATGTCCAGCTCGGGATCGTCGAGGACGGGGTGGTGCACGCCGTACCGCTCGACGGCGGCGGCGAGGGCGTCCGGGTTCTTCTCGTGCTCGAACTTCGGCGAGTGGACACCGACGACGACCAGCACGTCGGCGTACTTCTCCTCCAGCGGGCGCAGCTCGTCGAGCACGTGCAGGCAGTTGATGCAGCAGAAGGTCCAAAAATCTAACAAGACGCAACGACCTCGAAGGTCCTGCAATGTCAGATTTCGTCCACCTGTGTTGAACCACTGCCGGCCCCGCAGTTCGGGGGCACGTACGCGCGGTGTCGTTCCCATGCCTGTCAGCCTGCCATGCCGCGCTGGCCCGGGCCGTGCTCCGTGACCCGGACGACAGGAAGCCTCGGCTGCGCCGGGTGAACAGCCTCGTCGAGCTTGCTTAGCGGGATGGGGCGCTGGCGTCCAGGACTTCGTCCGCCACGAGCCTCACGCCGGCAGCCAGCGCGGTCTAGCCCAAGTCTTGCCCGCGCGCGCCCCCCGAGAGCGGACCGCAGACAGCCGGGCGGCGGGCAGGGGGTCCCCGGTCACACCCGGCGTACGACGAGGGTGGGGCCACGGTTGTCCGTGGCCCCACCCTCGGGAATCCGCTACTTGGTGGACGGCTTCAGGCAGAGCACCTTGTTCGGCACGTCGCCTTGGAGCATTGCGGACGGCTGGGTCGGGTCGGCGCACTTCTCCTTGGCGTCGACCCTCGACACCACGGTGAAGGTGTCGGCGTCGCCGCAGGTCGCCGCCGTCACGTTGGTGCCAACCCGCTTCACGCAGGAGCCGACCGCCGGCACCTTGTCGTCGCTGAACTTGCCGAGCAGCATGAGCAGGCCGAGCGGGACCGCGAGGATCAGCACGGCGGCCACCAGCACGACGGCCAGCACCCGGCCGTTGCGCACCTTCGGCGGTGGCGCCTCGGTCTTCTGCTCGGGCGCGTCCGGCTTGAACGAGTCGAACCGGCCCTGCTCGGGCTCCACGTCCCAGGACGAACCCGACTGCTGGCCCTGCGTCGGGAAGGCCGGCGGGAAGCCACCCTGATCCGGCTCGCCGAATGGGGCCGGGCCGTGCCCCGGCGCCGCGCCCTGGACGGCCGCGCCGCCGCTGACCGGGGCCGTCGGGCCGCCGAACTGGTCGTGCGGCCGGTCGCCGTCGTGCGGCCGGACGCCGTTCACCGGCCGGTTGCTGGCCGGCGGGTCCATGAAGGACGGCACGCCGGGCGGGAAGACGGGCGGAACTGCCGCTGCCGCGGCGGCCGGCCCGTCGTATCCGTGTTGCCGGTCGGGCTCGTCGAAACGCTGCGGCGCCCGGTCGTCGAACCGCTGCTGCTGGCTGGCCTCGTCGAACCGCCCGTGCGGGCTCGGCTCGTCGAACCGGCTCTGCGGCCCGGGCTCGTCGAACCGCCCGTGCTGGCCGGCCTCGTCGAACCGCCCATGCGGGCTCGGCTCGTCGAACCGGACCTGTGGGCCGTGCTCGTCGAAGTGTCCCTGTGGGCCCGGCTCGTCGAAGCGGTGCGGCGGGTTGGGGTCGGGGTAGAAGCCCTGCCCCTCCGCCTGCTCCGGCTCCTCGACCGGCTCCGGGCGGGTGGGCCGGCCGTACACCCGGGGCTGCGGCGCGGGCGTGTCGCTGGGCCGGCCCTGGTCGGTCGGGGGCGTCACCCGGCTGGTCAGCGGCACGGACGCGCTCGCCGAGACGCTACCGGGCGCGCCGGCTGCGGGCTCCCCGGCCTCCGGCAGGGAGACAGCGGCCCGGGCGGACGCCTGGCCCTCGGGCGACATCCGGGGAGCGGGAACGACCGGGCCGGCGGGAGGTTGGGGCTCCTCGGCGCGGCCCCAGCCGTTGTCGGCCCCCGCCAGTTCCGACTCGTACGCCGACGGCCCGCCCTCGCGGCCTGACGGCTCGATCTCCGGGGTGAACTGGGCCGGCGGCAGGTAGTCGGCCGGCGGGGCGGCGGCCAGGCTGGCACCGGGCACCCGCTGCTCCTGCGGCGGCAGCGGAACGGCGTTGGCCGGCGAGATCCCTGGGGCCGGTGCCGGCTGGTACAGCGGCCGGTCCTCCGACCGTTCCGGCTCCCAGCCGTTGCCGGCCGGCTGCGTTGCCGCGGGCTCCGCCTCGGCGGACCGTCCCCACGCCTCGCCCGGTGCCCACGGCTCGACGTCCGGCACGGCGGGCCGCTCGGTCCGATCCGGGCCGGGCCATTGCTGCTGGTCCTCTGCCGGGGCGCTCCAGGATGGCGGCCCGTCCACGCTGACGGTGGCGGTGGCCCGGGCAGGTGGCACCGATGTTGGCTCGGCAGCCGCCCAGTCCGGGACGGCCGGGCGGTCCTCCTGCTGCTGCGGCACCGACACCGCGCCCCACGCGCCGGGCTTGGCTGTCCCGTCGGCACCGGCCCAGGCGGTCGGCTGGGGCTGGTCGTCGCGCTTGCCTTCCGCAGCAGCCCAGCCGCCGGAGCGGGCGGGGTCGTCCGGCTGCCGGCCGGCGTTCCAGCCGCCGGAGCGGGCGGGGTCGTCCTGAGGGGAGGCGGGCGAGCCGGCGTTCCAGCCGCCGGAGCGGGCCGGGTCGTCCTGCTGTCCGCCGGCGTTCCAGCCGTCGGACGGGTTGGCGTCGGCCTGGGCGGGCCAGGCGTCCTGGGGCGGGGTGGCCTGGCCGGGGACGCGGGCGGCACCCCGGGCGGCCGACTCGGTCTGCCCCCAGGGCGTGGGCGGTTGCTCGGCCTTGCCGGCGAACGCGGGCTGCTCGGCCGGGGCCCAGCCAACTGGGTGAACGGCTCCGTCGTCCGGCTGCCGGCCGGCGTTCCAGCCGCCGGAGCGGGCGGGGTCGTCCTGAGGGGAGGCGGGCGAGCCGGCGTTCCAGCCGCCGGAGCGGGCCGGGTCGTCCTGCTGTCCGCCGGCGTTCCAGCCGCCCGGGCGGGCGGGCTCGTCGTCCTGCTGTCCGGTGGGGTTCCAGCCGTCGGACGGGTTGGCGTCGGCCTGGGCGGGCCAGGCGTCCTGGGGCGGGGTGGCCTGGCCGGGGACGCGGGCGGCACCCCGGGCGGCCGACTCGTTCTGGCCCCACGCGGCGGGCGGCTGCTCGGACTGGGCGGGCCAGGCCGGCGCCGGCTGTTCGGGCTGCGTTCCCCAGGCCGGCTGGGGCTGATCACCGGCGGGGCCGGGCGGCGTGGGCGGCGCGGTGGCGGGCCAGGTGGGGCTGGGCTGATTCTCCTGCTTCCAGTCCGGCATCGGCTGGTCGGCCTGGCCCCAGGAGGGCTGCGACGCGGGGGGCGGTGGCCCCCACACGTCCGGCCGGTGCGGCTCCGGCTGCTGTGCCGGCGCCTGGGCGGCGTCCCACGCGGCGGTGGGCGGCTGGTCGTTCTGCGGCGCGGCGCCCCAGGCCGCCGTCGGCGGCTGGTCACCCTGCGGTGCGGCGCCCCACGCGGCGGTGGGTGGCGGGGCGGCATCCCAGGCCGCGGTGGGCGGCTGGCCACCCTGCGGTGCCGCGCCCCACGCGGCGGTGGGCGGCTGGGCGTTCGGCGGGGCGGCGACGCCCCAGGCAGCCGTGGGCGGCTGGTCGTTCTGCGCCGCCCGGGCGGGAGCTGGCGGATTCGGCCGGGCCGTGGGGGGCGGGGGTGCCCAGCCCAGGTCCGGGCTGGCGACGCCGTACGGCGCGGGCGCGCCGGTGCCCGGCGACACCTCGTCCGGCTCTTGGCCGGGGTGGTGCGGGCCCTCGGACGTCATCGGTGCGCCTCCTCCATCACATGTCGGCCACCGACGCCGGCGGTGCGTCGGCGTCGGTGCCGGTGTCGCCGGCGATACCGGCAGCGGGGACTCCCCGCACCGTATCCGGTGACCGCCCGCGGCACCGGGGAGCACCGGCCGTCACTCCGCGTCGCCGGACCGTGTCGAGCAGCATCTATCGGCGCGACGGGTCCGGACGGTGTGGTTGACGACCGAACTCCACCGTACCGGGCGGTGCTGCGGGGCGGAATCCCGGTGTCAATCGGTCCGAAACGCCGACGACCCGCCCGGGGTGACCGGGCGGGTCGTCGAACTGGAGGAGGAGAGAAAAGTGTGGGGCGTCAGCTCATGTGACGCTGGGCGATGGTGAGAAGCTCGTCACGGACCGCAGGCGAGTTGGCGGAACGCAGCGCGTGCTCGATGGCGCGGGCACGGCGGTTGGCGTCGCGGCGGTTGCGGATTCGCTCGATCATGCTCATCTGGGTCTCTTCTCCTGGCTATTCGGTTGTCATCCCCTGATGTGTCCATTGAAGCGCAAGATGGGCGGGGAATCCATCGATTATTAGGTGAGCTGAGACACCTGCCTAAGGATCGTAGGTCAACGAGGCTTTTGGCCTGGGTTTTCTTCTACCAACGGCGACGGCCGGTGTGCCGGGCGTTCACCCGTGGCACACCGGCCGTCGCTGGTGTCGGCTAACCGTCAGGTCCAGGCGAGCAGCGCCGCCTCCGGGTCGGCCAGGAAGTCCCCGATGTCGCGGAGGAACTTCGATCCGAGCTCACCGTCGATGATCCGGTGGTCGAAGGACAGGCCCAGCGTGGTCACCTGACGCGGACGGACCTTGCCCTTGTGCACCCAGGGCATCTCACGGACCGCGCCGAAGGCCAGGATCGCCGACTCGCCCGGGGGCAGGATCGGCGTGCCGGTGTCCACCCCGAACACCCCGACGTTGGTGATCGTCAGGGTGCCTCCGGACATGGCGGCGGGCGAGGTCCGGCCGGCCTTGGCCGTCTGCACGAGGTCGGTCATCGCGTCCGCCAACTCGCGTAGCGACAGCCGGCCGGCGTCCTTGATGTTCGGCACGATCAGCCCGCGCTCGGTGGCTGCCGCGATGCCCAGGTTGACGTAGTCCTTGACGACGATCTCGTCGCCGGCCCACGTCGAGTTGACCATCGGGTGTCGCCGCACCGCGAGCAGCACCGCCTTGGCCACCAGCAGCAGCGGCGAGACCCGGACATCGCGCCACTCCCGCCGGCCGCGTAGCCGGTCCAGGGCCTTCGTCGCCCGAGTGACGTCGACGGTCATGAACTCCGTCACGTGTGGGGCCGTGAAGGCCGAGCGGGACATGTTCTCGGCGGTGAGCTTACGTACCCCCTTGACGGGGATGCGCTGCTCGCGGTCCGCGCCGAAGCTCGCCGCCGTCGTGGTCGGTGCCGCCGCCGTCAGCGGCTCGGCCGCCGTCGCGGTGCCGCTCGCCGCCTGCCGTACGTCCTCCCGGGTGACCGAGCCCAGTGGACCTGACCCGGTCAGCGCGGCCAGGTCGACGCCAAGGTCCCGGGCGAGCTTGCGTACCGGCGGCTTGGCCAGCACCGGCCCGCCTGCGCGCGTACCCCCGTGGCCGTTGCCGTTCGTCGGCGTGGCGACCACCGGGGCGGCCGGTGCCGGAGCGCGGGTCGCCGGGGCGGCGGTGGCCTGGGCCGGGACGTCGGCCTTGCGCGGCCGGCGCTTGGCCGCCGTGGTGCGCGGGCCGTAGCCGACCAGGACGGCGGTACGGCCGCCCGGGGCGGGGCCGCCGATCAGGCCCGGCTCGACCGCGCCCTCGCTCGGAGCCACCTCGACCGCCGCCAGCGATGCCGCCGACGGGGTGGGCAGGTCCGCCGACGGGGTGCCCGTGGTCGACTCCTCGATCGGGCCGGCGCCCGGGTCGGTGTCGATCGCGATGATCGGCGTGCCGACCTCGATCGTGCTGCCCGCCGGGTGGAAGATCGACCGCACCTGGCCGGCCCACTTCGCCGGGATCTCGACGGCAGCCTTGGCCGTCTCCACCTCGACGATCGGCTGGTTCAGCTCGATCATGTCGCCCACCTTGACCAGCCAGGTGAGGATCTCGCCCTCTGCCAGGCCCTCGCCCAGGTCGGGCAGGTTGAACTCCTTGATCCGCGACACGCCGCTCACCACCCGAAGGCCCGGTCGACGGCGTCGAGCACCCGATCGAGGTCCGGCAGGTACTCCTCCTCCACCCGGGAGGCCGGGTAGGGGGTGTCGAAGCCGGTCACCCGCAGCACCGGGGACTCCAGGGAGTAGAAGCACTCCTCGGTGATCCGGGCGGCGATCTCCGAGCCCAGGCCCAGGTTGCCCGGGGCCTCGTGCACGACCACGCACCGGCCGGTGCGCCGCACCGACTCGTACGCGGCGGTCAGGTCCAGCGGGGAGAGCGTGCGCAGGTCGATGACCTCCAGCTCCCGGCCGTCCTCGGCGGCGGCGGTCGCCGCCTCCACGCAGGTACGCACCATCGGGCCGTACGCCAGCACGGTCGCGTCCGTGCCGGGCCGCGTCACCCGGGCCGAGTGCAGCGGGTACGCCGCCGACAGCGGGGCGTCCAGCTCGACCGGACCCTTCTCCCAGTAGCGCCGCTTGGGCTCCAGGAAGACGATCGGGTCGTCCGAGGCGATCGACTGCTGGATCATCGAGTAGCCGTCCTGCGGGTTGGCGCAGGTGACGACCTTCAGACCGGGGGTGTGCGCGAAGTACGCCTCCGGCGACTCCGAGTGGTGCTCGACCGCGCCGATGCCCCCGCCGTACGGGATGCGGATGACCATCGGGATGCGGAGCCTGCCCTGCGAGCGGTAGTGCATCTTCGCCACCTGCGACACGATCTGGTCGTAAGCGGGGTAGACGAAGCCGTCGAACTGGATCTCGCAGACCGGGCGGAAGCCGCGAATGGCCAGGCCGATCGCGGTGCCGATGATGCCGGACTCGGCCAACGGGGTGTCGATCACCCGCTGGTCGCCGAAGTCCTTCTGGAGCCCGTCGGTGACCCGGAAGACGCCGCCGAGCTTGCCGACGTCCTCGCCCATGATGATGACCTTCGGGTCGTCCTCCAGGGCCCTGCGCAGGCCGGTGTTGATCGCCTTGCCGAGGGTGAGCGTCTCCGTGGCCATCAGTGGGCGCTCCCCTCGAACGACTCCATGTAGCGGCTGAACTGTGCCCGCTGCTCGTCGAGCTCAGGCGACCCGTTGGGGTAGACGTGGTCGAACATCGTCACCGGCTCGGGGTCGGGCATGGCGAGCACCCGCTCGCGCAGGTGCACCGACTCGGCGCGGGCCTGCTCGTCGAGGTCGGCGAAGAAGTCCGCGTCGGCGATCTTCTGCTTCTCCAGGAACGCCTTCATCCGGGCGATCGGGTCCTTGGCCTGCCAGGACTCGACCTCGCTGGCGATCCGGTACCGGGTCGGGTCGTCGGAGGTGGTGTGCGCCCCCATCCGGTAGGTGTACGCCTCGATCAGGCTGGGGCCCTGGCCGAGCCGCGCGTTGTCCAGCGCGTGCCGGGTCACCGCGTACGAGGCGAGCACGTCGTTGCCGTCGACCCGGACGCCGGGGAAGCCGAAGCCGCCGGCCCGTTGGTAGAGCGGCACCCGGGTCTGCCGCTCCAGGGGCTCGGAGATGGCGTACTGGTTGTTCTGGCAGAAGAACACCAGCGGGGAGTTGAAGACGCTGGCCCAGACGAACGCCTCGTTGACGTCGCCCTGGCTGGTGGCGCCGTCGCCGAAGTAGGCGATGACCGCCTCGCCGTCCTCGGTGCCGGTCTTGCCGTCCATGTGGATGCCCATGGCGTACCCGGTCGCGTGCAGGGTCTGTGCCCCGATCACGATCGTGTACATGTTGAACTTGAACTCGTTCGGGTCCCAGCCGCCCTGGTTGACGCCGCGGAACAGGCCGAGCGGCATGATCGGGTCGATGCCCCGGCAGTAGAGGACACCGTGCTCCCGGTAGGTCGGGAAGGCCATGTCCTGGCTGCGCAGCGCCCGGCCGGAGCCGACCTGCGCGGCCTCCTGGCCCAGCAGGCTCGCCCACAGGCCCAGTTCGCCCTGCCGCTGCAACGCGGTGGCCTCGGCGTCGAGCTTGCGGACCAGCACGAGGTCGCGGTAGAGCCCGCGGTACTCCTCGTCGGTGAAGTCGACGCGGTACTCCGTCCCGTCCGGGCCGAACGCCGTCTCGATGCGCTCGCCCTCGGGCGTCAGCAGCTGTACGAGTTCCGGGTTGCCGGAAGCCGCTGACGCGGCCCGCTTGGAACGGGGTGCGGCCCGCCGGCCGCGGGTGGTGACCCCGGGGTCGCCCTTTGCCATCCGTCTCTCCCTGTCATGTCTGCGTCGGCACCGGGGGTGACCCGTCCGCGCAAATCGTGCGCCGGCCCGGCCGGTGCCGGGCTGGTCCTGGCGGCCGCGCCTAGCCCCGGTGGGGGTTGCCGCGCGGCGTGAAGCCGGATCCGTGGGACGAACCCGGTTCGGGAGCGCCGACGCCCAACCGGGCCTGCCGCGGGGTGCGCGGAGGCCGCGGCTGCGTTGCCGTCGTGGTCCATATTCGCAGAGGAGGTGAGGGGCCCCACAGTACGCCCGCCCAGGTTTCCGGTCGCTGTCGGATTAGCGGCCGATCGGGCGATTTGTCGTAGCGGATTCGCGTCCCGGTGGTGGCGGCGGACAAATTGTGTGTCGACACGCTGTGGTGCCTGGTGAACTGACCGTCACTGGTCCAAGCTGATGACGCCGGGGCGCGGCTTTCATAGGCTTATGTCCGCTTATCGCTGCCCTGTCGCCCATGACCATGCCCGACAACGAGGAGTGTGGCGTGTCCCAGTCAGGTGAGGGTCCGGCCGCTCCGCTGCTCGGTCGGCACCGCGCGGCGGGCGGCTACCGCCGGGTCGTCGGCGCGCACCGCGCCCCGGGCTTCGCCGCTCACGGCCGGGGGTACCTCTTCACGGTCGCCCTGCTCGCCGGCACCGCCTCGATGCCGATCCTCGCCGCCGTCAGCGCGGGCTCGGCCACGGTGGGCAGCACGGCGCTGCCGGACAGCAGCACCCCGTTCATTCCCACCCCGTCCGTCGGCCCGGTGGTCGTTCCGCTGCCGGTGACCGGCCGGCCCGCGGTGATCCCGTCCACCCGGCCGGGCATGGTCGTGGCGCCGTCGACCGGCCCGTCCGGCCCGGGTCTGGCGCCGCGGGCCCCGGCCCCGCCGGCCGACCCCGATCGGTCCGGCCCGGACGCGATACACCACCCGCCGCCCCCGGCGCCGATCCCCCCGCCGGCCCCCCGGCCGCCCACGCCGCCCCCCTCACCGAGCCCGACCCCGGCACCGCACCCGACGCCGGTGCCGTCACCGACCGACCCGCCGACGCCGGATCCGACGCCCACGGTGACGCTCTCCGACTCGACGCAGGCCCCTTCCCCACCGGGCGACACCGGGCCCTCGACCAGTTCGGAGCCGACCGCGAGCAGCCTCGGCACGACCGTTGACCCGGCCGCCCGGCCGCGCGACATGCTCTGCGGTCGTGGAGCATGAACCGGATCGGCGGGCAGACGCGCGTCAGCGACTGGAGCGGGGCCAGGCCGGCGCGACCGGGGACGGGGCGCTGAGCGGCCCGGACCTCCCGGCCGAGCCTCCGGTTCCTGCCGAGCCTGCCGAGCCGGCCGAGCCTGCCGAGCCGGGCCTGCGGATCGCCCGGCTGGTCACCGAGCTGACCGCGCCAGCTGTCCTGGCGACCCTGCTGACCGTGGTGGTCGCCTGGCACGGAGCCCGGGGCGGGGTCCACGGGTTGGCCTGGGGGCTGCTCGCCACCGTCTTCGCCAGCGGCATCCCGTTCGCGTACATCCTCGGCGGGGTGCGGCGCGGACGGCTCACCGACCACCACGTCGGCGTACGCGAGCAGCGCCGGCTGCCGCTGCTGTTCGGGCTGGCCTCGGTGGCGGTCGGGTGGGCCCTGCTCGCGGCGTTCGGCGCGCCCCGCCCGCTGCTCGCCCTGGTGGCCGCCGGCGTGGTGGGGCTGGTCGTGGCGGTGGCGGTGAGCCACTGGTGGAAGATGTCGATCCATACGGCGGTGGCCGCCGGGGCGGTGGCCGTCCTGGCGCTCACCTTCGGCGCCCCGCTGCTGGCCGCCGCGCCGCTGCCCGTGCTGGCGGGCTGGTCAAGGGTGCGGCTGCGCGCCCACACGCTCCCGCAGGTGGTGGTCGGCGGCGTTGTCGGCGGGCTGGTCGCCGGGGTCGTCTACGCCAGGCTCGGCTGAGCCGCCCGCCCCGGCCGCTCCCGACCCCGCAGCCCGCGCGGGCCGTCAGGCAGGGCCGGCCACCCCGTCGGGGCGGGCGCCCAGCGGCCGAGCCGCGACGCCGGGCCCGCTCAGGCCCCGTCGTCGGCGAGCCGGTGCCGGTTCGCCTCGATCCAGGCGTCCAGGGCGACCGGGTCGTCCGGGTCCACCCCGTCGGCCATGAGCTGGGCCACGGCCGCGGTGGCCGGGCTGCGCCGCTCCCCTGTCGAGTAGAGCCGGGCGAACTCCGGGATCATCTCCTCGATCGCAGTGTCGGTCCGGGTCGCCGCCGCCTCCGGCAGCCCCTTGCGCCTGGCCGCGTACGCCGCCCAGCCGCGCAGCACCCGGGGGAGCATCGCGGCGTCGTCCATGTCGAGCACGGCCCGCCGGTGCACCCAGTCGAGCAGGAACAGCTCGGCCACCGTGGGGCTCCACCGCAGCGGGTCCGCGTCCGGGAAGCTCGCGGCGTGGTCGAGCAGCAGGCTGAGACAGAAGTGCAGCGAGGCGAGCCCTGCGTCGTCGGACGGGTCCAGATCGAACCGGACCGCCTCGGGCGAGGCGAGAAACGCCCGGACCAGGGCGGTCCGCTCGTCGCCGGACAGCGGCTCGGCGTCCCGGGCGGCACGCGCCGGCGGGGGCAGCAGCGCGAGCCGCGCGCCGGCCAGCGCGCGGTCGGTGGCGAGTGATCCCTCGGCGGGCAGCTCGCCCAGCTCGTCGGTGACCGTCAGGTGCCGGCCGACCTCGCCGTGCAGCCTGGCCGGGTCCTCCTCCCGGAACCAGGTCAACTCGTCGCCGTCGACCATCGCCCGGACCTGGTCGACGATCCGGCCGGCAGGGCCACCGACGAAGATGTCCTTGGCGATGCCGATGTTGTGGTCGACCAGGGCCACCAGCGCGTGCTCCGGGCCGCCGGCCTCGTCGTCATAGGCGAAGGTGGCCAGGTAGGAGGTCTGGTCGCCGTACACATCGCCGTAGCACCAGGTGCCGGTGAGGTGCACCCGGCCGAGCTGCTCGGACCAGGCAGGGGCCTGGGTGCCGGGGTGGACCTTCGTCGCGCCCTCCGCGTCCGGCACCAGGGCTGCGAAGACGGTGCGAATGGTCTTTGCCGCGGCCGTGCGGCGGCGGGTGGTGGCGGCGAGGAAGCCGGAGACGAACTCCCGGACGGCCGCCTCCCGGTCGGTCTCCGCGACCGCGTAGACGCTGCCCAGCAACGCCGCGCCGAGCATCTCGGCATCGAGGGCGGTGTCGAGCCTGGTCACGTCGCGTGCGGCGTGCAGCACCGCGTCGTAGGGGGTCTGAGGCGTGGCCATGCGTCGACCCTACGCCCGCGGGGGAGCCCCGGACAGTGAAGGCTGACCGGGGTTCAGCTGCGCTCGGCGTCCCGCAACGCCTGCCTCGCCTGCCCGTACCGGTCGAGCACCGCCCGGACCGGCGTCACCACGTACTCCCGGCCGACCGCATCGACCGCGGCGGTGAGTCGCTTCTCGGCCCGGTGGCGGGCCCGGCGGGCCGACCACCGCACCACCGGGCGGGTCAGCGCGGCCAGCAGCAGCCCGGCGAGCAGGCCGCCGAGCAGCAACACGGTGGGCAGCGGGGCCTCGCCGACCCGGGGATACTCCAGCGCCGGCAGGCCGAGGGCCCGCAGCGCGTAGCCGAGGGCGAGCCAGCCGAGGCCGGCGACGGCCGCGACCGTGACCAGCCACTGCACCGCGCCGACGAACCGCCACCAGACCGGCCTGCGGTCCATCCCCAGGTCGGTGCCGGCCACCGCGCGGTCCAACGCGTCCGGCAGGTCGCCCAGCCGGGACCGGGCGGCGGTGGTCACCGCGGTCGCCCAGGGGGCCGGCAGGCCCGCGCCGGACCGGTCGGCCACCGCCCGCACGGCCAGCCCCAGCGCCGAGCGCTGGGCGGCGGTCGGATCGGGTACGGAGGTCGCGGTGACCAGGCTCTCCGCCGGGGCCCCCGCGTCCGTGCCGGAGACCGCGCCGGGCAGGTGCAGCCGGCGCAGCGGGTCGGGGCGCAGCCGCCGCCAGCCCCGCACCAGCGGCCAGCCGGTGCTGGCCACGGCCCGGTGCCGGTACGCCCCCTCGACCGCCGCCGCCACCGCCGGCACGCCGGCCGTCCCGGCCAGCGCCCGGCTCAGCGAGTCGACGGTCCCCTCGTCCGGCCCGGCGGCCGGCGTGTCGGCGGCGACCAGCTCGTCCAGCCCGGCGACGACCGTGTCGACGTCCCCGGCGAGGCGCCGCAGCGCGGCCTGCCGACCGGCGACCGTGCGTTCCAGCGTCCCGCGCAGCTCGACGATCCTGGCCGGGTCGATGGCCGTGGTGGCCAGCAGCGGCACCCCGCCCAGCCCGTCGGCGTCGAGCAGCCGGCGCAGGTCGTCCAGCACCCGGGGCAGCTCGGCCGGGGGCAGCCGGTCGGCCTGGTTGAGCACCACCAGCGTCACGTCGCGGTGCCGGTGGAACTCGCGCAGGTAGTTGGTGTGGATCACCCGGTCGGCGTACTTCTGCGGGTCGACGACCCAAACCACCAGGTCGACCAGGCCGAGCAGCCGGTCGACCTCCAGCCGGTGCGACCGCTGCACCGAGTCGAAGTCCGGCAGGTCGAGCAGCACCAGCCCGTGCAGGGCGGACTCGTCGTCGGCGTCGAGCGCGCTCTCCCGGACGAACCGGTGGCGGGGCAGCACGCCGATCCAGTCGAGCAGCCGGTTCGCCCCGTCCAGCGGGCCCCAGACGCAGGCGTGCGCCACGCCGGTGGTGGGGCGGCGCACCCCGACCGGGGAGAGACCCAGCCGGGCGAGCGCGTTGAACAGGCTCGACTTGCCGCTGCCGGTGGCCCCGGCGAGGGCGACGACGGTGTGGTCCCGGGAGAGCGCAAGCCGGGTGCCGGCCCGCTCGACCAGGGTGTGCGCGGGCACGAGCTGGGCGTCCGGGAGCTGGCCGTCCACCGCGTCGAGGAACCGGCGGACCGCGTCCAGGCGGGCGATCAGCGCGTCGGGGTCGACCCGCTGGTCACCCCGGAGCGCCGCGCGCACCCGGTCGGCGATGTTGGTCATCGGGCCTCGGCCTCCGGGGTCGGTGCGGCGGGCAGGACCGGCGCGTCGGCCGTCGCCAGGCCGCTGCGGCGCCGGGCGTCCTCCACCCGGTCGCCCGCGGCGCGCAGCGGGTCGCCGGCGTCCGCCGCCGGGCGGGCCGCCGCGGTGCGGGACAGGAACCGGTCGGCCTCGGCGTCGAGCAGCTCCCGGACCCGCGCCAGCAGGTCGCCCCGGGCCCGATTGGCCAGCGTACGCACGGCCTGGTCGCCGAAGATCGCCTGGAGCACGGCCTGCGCGGCTACGGTGGTGCCGGCCCCGGTGGCCACCTCCAGCCCGGTCGGGATGAACGCGGTCGAGGCGAAAACGGCGATCATCACGGCCAGCCCGGTGGCGTTGACCGCGTACGAGGCGGTGCGGGCCACGAACCGCTTGTCGCCGCCCTCGGCCCGGACCAGCTCCAGCACCCCGCGCTGCCAGTCGCGGACCAGGCGCTCGGCGCGGGCGGGGAAGTCCTCGGCCGGGTGCGCCAGCGGCGGGTCGAGCAGCGCCGCCCCGGCCGGGTGCGCCCGCCACCCGGTGTACGCGTTCTCGGCCGCCTCGGCGGCCACCCCGCGCAGCAGCGTGACGAGCTGGGACTCGATGGCGTTGCGCAGCTCCGCGGCGGGCGCGGGCCGGCCGGTCACCGCGGACACCAGGCGGTCGCGCAGCCGGCCGATCCGGGCCTCCAGGGTGCGGAAGAACTCGCCGGTGCCGACGAACTCCTGCCAGCGGGCGAGCACCTCGCCGCGGAGCAGCCGGCCGTCCTTCAGCCCCTGCTCCACGGTCCGCTCGGCCCCCCGGTACGCGGCCCGCACCCGCTCGTCGAGGGCGTCGGCGGCGGCCACCTGCTCGTCGGCGGCGTCGGCCAGCCCTGCCACCGCGGGGTGCAGGGCGGCCAGCGCCCCGTCCAGGGTCTGCCGGACGACGGCGGACCGCGCCCCGGCGTCGGCGGCCAGCCGGGCGAACCAGGTGCTCAGCGGGGCGGTGACCTGGTCCGGCAGCAGGCCCTGGCCGTCCACCCACGTCTCGGGCAGGACGAACAGCGGCGCCGCGCCGAGGCCCTGGTCGGCGAGCATCTCGGCCAAATGGGCGGCCACCTCGTCGGTCGCCTCCGTCGGCACCCGGTCGAGCACCATCGCGATCACCACGCCCCGGGCCCGCGCGGTGTGCAGCAGCTCCCAGGGGACCGCGTCGGCGTACCGGGCGGCGGTGGTGACGAAGAGCCAGAGGTCGGCGGCGGCGAGGAGTTGCCCGGCCAGCGCCCGGTTGGCGTCGACCACCGAGTCGATGTCGGGGGCGTCGAGGAAGGCCAGCCCGGCGGGGAGCGCCGGGGCGGTGACCAGGTGCAGGGTTCCTGGGTCCTCGCTCGGCTCGTTGGTGCGGGTGAGGCCCGGCAGCAGCTCGCCCTGGCGGAACCAGCCGGAGTCTGCCGGGTTGCACACCAGCACCGGCGAGCGGGTGGTCGGCCGGAGCACTCCGGCGGCGCTGACCCGGGCCTGGACCAGGCTGTTGACCAGGGTCGACTTGCCGGCCCCGGTGGAGCCGCCGACGACCACCAGCAGCGGCGCGTCGAGCCGGGCCATCCGGGGCAGGAGATAGTCGTCGAGCTGCGCGGTGAGGCTCGCGCCGATCTGGCGGGCGGACCCGGCCGAGGGCAGGGCGAGCGGGAACCGGGCCGCGCCGATCGCGGCCCGCAGGCCGGTGAGCGCGGCGGGCAGGCCGTCTCCGGTGGGGCCGGACGGGTCCTTGCCGGCGTCCTCGGTGCCGGTACGGGCGGCGACGGCGGGCGAACCGGAGCGGGCGGCGGGGTCCCCGTGCGTCGTCACCGCTAAAGCGTGCCCGACCGGCGCAAGGGAAGACAACCGGGCTCCCCGTAACGTGAGGTTGCGTCGGGTCGGCTCAACCCGATTTGACGATCGCCGTGGGCGTGGCACTATTGAGTCAAGTTCACTCAACTTGTGGCGAGTGCGCGGCGGGTTTGATCCCGCCACCTGCCCCAACGTAAGAAGCGAGGAAGCGAAGATGGCACGTGCGGTCGGTATCGACCTCGGCACGACGAACTCCTGCGTCAGCGTTCTCGAGGGCGGTGAGCCAGCCGTCATCGCCAACGCTGAGGGCTCGCGGACGACCCCGTCGATCGTCGCGTTCGCCCGCAACGGCGAGGTGCTCGTCGGTGAGGTCGCCAAGCGCCAGGCGGTGACGAACCCGGACCGGACCATCCGGTCGGTCAAGCGGGAGGTCGGCACCAACTGGACCGTCGACATCGACGGCAAGAAGTACACCCCGCAGGAGATCTCGGCCCGGACGCTGATGAAGCTCAAGCGGGACGCCGAGGCGTACCTGGGCGAGCAGATCAGCGACGCTGTGATCACCGTCCCGGCCTACTTCAACGACAGCCAGCGCCAGGCCACCAAGGAGGCCGGCGAGATCGCCGGCTTCAACGTGCTGCGGATCGTCAACGAGCCGACCGCCGCCGCCCTGGCGTACGGGCTGGACAAGGGCTCCAAGGAGCAGACCGTCCTGGTCTTCGACCTCGGCGGCGGCACCTTCGACGTCTCGCTGCTGGAGCTGGCCGAGGGCGTCGTCGAGGTCAAGTCCACCAGCGGTGACAACCAGCTCGGTGGCGACGACTGGGACCAGCGGATCATCGACCACCTGGTGAAGACCTTCCGGGGCGAGCACGGCATCGACCTGGCCCAGGACAAGATGGCCCTCCAGCGGCTCCGCGAGGCGGCCGAGAAGGCCAAGATCGAGCTGTCGGCGGCCACCACCAGCAACATCAACCTGCCGTACATCACCGCCGGCGCGGCGGGCCCGCTGCACCTGGACGTGACGCTCAGCCGCGCCGAGTTCCAGCGGATGACGCAGGACCTGCTGGACCGCTGCAAGGGCCCGTTCGAGCAGGCCGTGAAGGACGCCGGCATCAAGGTCGCCGACGTCGAGCACGTGATCCTCGTCGGCGGCTCGACCCGGATGCCGGCCGTGACCGACCTGGTCAAGCAGCTCACCGGCCGCGACCCGAACAAGGGCGTCAACCCGGACGAGGTCGTCGCCGTCGGCGCCGCACTCCAGGCGGGCGTGCTCAAGGGCGAGGTCAAGGACGTCCTGCTGCTCGACGTGACCCCGCTGAGCCTGGGCATCGAGACCAAGGGCGGCATCTTCACCAAGCTCATCGAGCGCAACACCACCATCCCGAGCAAGCGCTCCGAGGTCTTCACCACGGCCGACGACAACCAGCCGTCGGTGCTGATCCAGGTGTTCCAGGGCGAGCGGGAGATCGCGGCCTACAACAAGAAGCTCGGCACCTTCGAGCTGACCGGCCTCCCGCCCGCGCCGCGCGGCGTGCCGCAGGTCGAGGTCACGTTCGACATCGACGCCAACGGCATCGTGAACGTGCACGCGAAGGACCTGGGCACCGGCAAGGAACAGAAGATGATGATCACCGGCGGTTCCTCGCTGCCGAAGGACGACATCGAGCGGATGCGCCGGGACGCCGAGGAGCACGCCGACGACGACAAGCGTCGTCGCGAGGAGGCGGAGACCCGCAACCTCGCCGAGGCGCTCCAGTGGCAGACCGAGAAGTTCCTCGCCGAGAGCGGTGACAAGCTGCCGGGCGAGAACCGGGAGCAGCTCACGGAGGCCCTCGGCGAGCTGCGCGGCGCGCTCGGCGGCCAGGACATCGAGAAGATCAAGGCGGCCCACGAGCGGCTCGCGCAGGTCTCCCAGCAGGCCGGCTCGCTGCTGTACGCGTCTCAGCAGGCCGATCAGGCCGAGCCGGGCCAGCAGCCGGGTGCGGCGGGCGCGGCGGGCGCGGGTGCCGGGGCGACCGGCGGCGCGCAGGCCGGCGGTGCCGACGACGTGGTCGACGCGGAGATCGTGGACGAGGACAAGAAGTGACGATCCGCCTCGGACACGTACTCACGGCAGAGGGATGAGGTAACCCATGACGGAGAAGCCACGAGCCGCCGACCCGGGCTCCACCGGGTCGGCGCCGGGTGGCTCCGCGACCGCCGGGCAGTCCGCCGGCGAGCAGCCGCGGGTCGTCATCCGTGACAACCGCAAAATCAACACGTCGGAGGAGCCCGCCGCCACCGACGCCGGGGCGGACGTCCCGGCGGAGGGGCTGGTCGCCGACGCCGAGGTCGTGGTCGACGAGATCGAGGTCGAGGCCGCCTCCGTGGACGGGCCGCCCGTGGTCGACGCCCCGGCGCAGCCGGTGGAGAGCGGCACCCCGGCCACCGGCGCGCCGCCCGGCGCGGAGGTGGAGGGGCTGCGGGCCGAGCTCGACGAGCGGACCCGGGACCTCCAGCGGGTGACGGCGGAGTACGCCAACTACCGCAAGCGGGTGGACCGGGACCGCAGCCTGGTCCAGGAGCAGGCGACCGGCTCGGTGCTCGCCGCGCTGCTGCCGATCCTGGACGACCTGGACCGGGCCCGCGAGCACGGTGATCTGGTGGGCCCGTTCGGTTCGGTGGCCGAGCAGCTCACCACCGCGCTGGGCAGGTTCGGCCTGAACGTGTTCGGCGAGCAGGGCGACCCGTTCGACCCGACCCGACACGAGGCGGTTGCCCACCAAACCTCCGCCGACGTGACCGAACCGACCTGCGTACAGGTCATGCGCCGGGGCTATCAGCTCGGCGAACGGCTGCTGCGGCCGGCCATGGTCGCGGTCGCCGACCCGGAGTAGTGCCGACCCGCGCCGTCCCGCCCGCCCGTACCGGGCGGGCGGGACGTCCGGGATACGTCCCGCGGAAGGGGGTGGACCGGTGAGTTCCAAGGACTGGATCGAGAAGGACTACTACGCCACGCTGGGCGTGCAGAAGTCCGCCTCCCCGGACGAGATCAAGAAGTCGTACCGGAAGCTGGCCCGGGAGTCGCACCCGGACCACAACCCCGGCGACCCGCAGGCCGAGGAGCGGTTCAAGGCAGCCTCCGAGGCGTACGCGGTGCTCGGCGACGAGGCCAAGCGCCGCGAGTACGACGAGATGCGCTCGCTGTTCGGCTCGGGTGCCTTTCGGCGTAACGCCCGGGGAGCGGGCGGGCCCGGTGGGCAGCCGTTCGACGTCTCGGACATGTTCGGCGGCGCGGCCGGCGGCGGTGACCGTCGCTTCGGCGGGGCCGGCTTCCAGGACCTGTTCAGTTCGATCTTCTCGGGCGGCGGGGCAGCCGGTGGCCCGTCCCGTCCTCGTGGCCCCGCCAAGGGCCGGGACATCGAGACCGAGGTGGCGCTCGACTTCGACGACGCGGTCCGCGGGGTGACCCTCCCGCTGACCCTGCGCGCGCCCGGGATCTGCGACACCTGCCACGGCAGCGGGGCGAAGCCCGGCACCCAGCCGGTGACCTGCCAGGTCTGCCACGGTGCCGGGGTGACCACCCGGAACCAGGGGTCGTTCAGCCTGTCCGAGCCGTGCCGCAACTGCCAGGGCGTGGGCACGGTCGTTGAGGAGAAGTGCCCGGAGTGCCACGGCACCGGCGGGGTCACCAAGACCCGCACGCTGAACGTCCGCTTCCCCGCCGGGGTGGCCGACGGGCAGCGGATCCGGCTGGCCGGGCGCGGCGAGCCGGGCGAGCGTGGTGGCCCGGCCGGCGACCTGTTCGTGCACGTGAAGGTCCGACCGGACGAGCTGTTCGGGCGTACCGGGGACGACCTGACGCTGACCGTGCAGATCACCTTCCCGGAGGCCGTGTTCGGCACGGACCTGCGGGTCCCCACGCTCGACGGCACGGTGACCCTGCGGGTGCCGCCGGGCACGCCAAGCGGCCGGGTGCTGCGGGCCCGGGGCAAGGGCGTGGTGCGCAGGGACGGTCAGGCCGGCGACCTGCTGGTCACGCTCGACGTGGTGGTACCGGCACGGGTGTCCGACGAGGCACGGGCGGCGCTGGAGGCGTTCGCCGAGCAGTCCCCGCCGGCCGCCCGGGAACATCTCGACGCCCGGGTGCGTCGGTTCAGTTAAGCCTGCTGGAGTGCGTACGGAGGTGAGCGGGGATGGTGGGAGAGTTCACCGGCTCGGATGACCCTGCCTACGAGGCCAAGGTCCTGATGATCTCGGTGGCAGCGCGGATGGCGGGGATGCATCCGCAAACGCTGCGCCAGTACGACCGGCTCGGCCTGGTGCAGGCCGGCCGGGCGGCCGGCGGCGGGCGCCGCTACAGCGTCCGGGACGTGGTGCTGCTGCGCGAGGTGCAGCGGCTCAGCCAGGACGAGGGGGTGAACCTGGCCGGGGTCAAGCGGATCATCGGCCTGGAGAATCTGGTGGAGCAGGCGCAGCAGCGGATCGCCCGGCTGGAGGCGGAGCTCGACGCCGCGTACCGCCGGGTGGCCGAGCTGGAGTCGTTGGCCCGGTTTCCCGGTCGGGATCTGGTGCCGACCACCCGCACGTCCACCGCCCTGGTGGTCTGGCGCCCGCGCCGCGACCGCTGACTGTCCGCCACAGCCGCACCGCTCCACAGCTCCGGACCGCTCCATCGGCCCGGTCCGCTTCCCGGTATCCCGGCGCGGACCGGGCCGTTCCGTTAACCTGTGAATCAGGGCCTATACGTTCAATCCGGGCCATAAGCACCGCTGGAAACCACCGCACCGGCGAGGGGGGACCATGTCGGAACCGGCCAAGAAGGTGGCGCAGCAGGCGGAGGCGCGGCTCGACCGGATCGCGAAGTCCGCCCGGGAGCAGTTCAACAAGATTACCGAGAGCCGGTTCACCGACAGGATCAAGGACGGCCGGTTCGCCGACCAGGTCGACCACGGCGTCGACCAGGGGCGGGCCGACGTGCGGCGCGACCAGCAGCGCGAAGGGCGCGGTGGATCGGCCGCCTGACGGCCGGTGCGCCGACGTGCGGGCCGGGTTCCACGGGGGAACCCGGCCCGTTCGCGTGCCCGGGATGCGGGCCGGTCAGCCGATGCGGCGGTTCTCCCGGACCAGACCGCCCTCGCACCAGTCCCGGTAGGCGAAGAGGTCCGGGCGGGCCAGCAGCACCCGGCTGTTGTGCGCCCAGTTGTGCATCAGCTCGTCGCCGGCCCGTTCCGCCTGCTCGACCAGCTTGCGGAAGCGCCGCTTGGGATGGGCGCGGAAGTTCGTCCGGATGCCGTCGGCGGCGTAGATGTAGAGGCAGTGCAGCGCGAACCGGCGGGCCGGGCAGGCCGGGTCCATCGCCAGCTCGAAGAGCGTCTGCACGAGGTGGTCCCCGGCGACCAGCAGGTCCCAGTCCTGGGGCATCGAGGTCAGCGGCACGGAGTCCGGTTGGTAGGCCCACGCCCGCAGCTCCGAGGGAGAGGGGTCGACGGGATTCGTGAAGCCGCGGAACGTCGACTCCTGCACGCTCACCGGCCAACCTTCCGCTTGCGTACGCGGGGGGACCGGCCCGCCGCGGACTGGCTGCTGGGGCGAACGGTAGCCGGGGTCGCCGACCAGCGGAAGGGCTCCGCGGCACGAATTCGACAACCGATGGAACGGGCCGGGTCGGCCGTACGGCCGACCCGGCCCGTACCCGTGCCGGGGTCGCGGATCAGTCGGCGCTGACCAGCGGCTCGGTGCGCTGGCGGAGGGCCCGCTGCCGCAGCCACACCTTGAACCAGGCGAAGTCGGGCAGCCGGGCCAGCATCGGCCCGGTCACCACGGTGATCAGCACGTACGCCGTGGCCAGCGCGGCCAGCTTCGGTTCGACGCTGCCGGCGGCGACGGCGAGTCCTGCGATGACGATGGAGAACTCGCCGCGTGGCACCAGGGCCAGTCCGGCCCGCCACCGTCCGGGCTCCTTGATCCCCACCCGCCGGGCGGCCAGGTACCCGGTCAGGGTCTTGGTGGCCATCGTCACCACGGCCAGCGCGAGCGCCGGTAGCAGCACGGGCGGGATGTCCCGCGGGTCGGTGACCAGCCCGAAGAAGACGAAGAAGACGGCGGCGAACAGGTCCCGCAGCGGGGAGAGCATCTCGGTGGCGTGGTGGGCCACCGGCCCGGACAGCGCGATGCCGACGAGGAACGCGCCGACCGCCGCCGACACCTGAAGCTTGGCCGCGATGCCGGCGACCAGCAGGGTCAGCCCGAGCACACCGAGCAGCAGCGCCTCCGGGTCCTTCGCCGACAGGGCCGTGGAGATCAGGTGGCCGTACCGGATCGCCACCACGAGCACCAGCACGACGGTGCCGACCGCGACGCTGAGCGCGATGCCGCCGCCGAGCAGACCGCTGCCGGCCAGCACTGCGGTGAGCAGCGGCAGGTAGAGCGCCATCGCCAGGTCCTCGATGACCAGCACCGAGAGGATCACCGGCGTCTCCCGGTTACCGAGCCGGCCCAGGTCGGCCAGCACCTTGGCGATCACGCCGGACGAGGAGACCCAGGTGATGCCGCCGAGCACGATGGCGGCCACCCAGTCCCAGCCGAGCATGAAGGCGAAGGCCGCGCCGGGCAGCGCGTTGAGCACGCCGTCGATCAGCCCGGCGGGCGCCGCCGAGCGCAGGTTGCCGACCAGTTCGCCGGCCGAGTACTCCAGGCCGAGCATGACCAGCAGCAGGATCACGCCGATCTCCGCGCCGACGGCGAAGAACTCCTCGCTGGCGTTCAGCGGCAGCACACCGCCGTGCCCGAAGAGGAGCCCGGCGAGCAGGTAGAGGGGAATGGGTGAGAGGCCGATCCGCCGGCCGAGCCGCCCCAGCAGCCCAAGCAGGAAGAGCAGCGCACCGACCTCGATGAGCAGCGTTGTGGTCTCGTGCATCCGCGCCTCAGCCGTCCGGATCGTTGTCGGCGAGGATGGCTGTCACGCCGTCGAGCCCCTTGCGGGTCCCGACCACGACCACCACGTCACCGGCCTCGAAGCGGAAGGTCGGGTCCGGCGAGACGATCACCTCGCCGTGGCGCAGCACCGCAACGATGGAGGCGCTGGTCCGGGTGCGCGCCTTGGTGTCGCCGAGCCGCCTGTTGACGTACTTCGAGCCGGCCGGGATGGCGACCTGCTCGGTGAGCAGCCCGGCGGCCTGCTCGCGGAGTCCGGAGAGTTGACCGAGCATCAGCGACGCGCCGAGGATGTCTGCCAATGCCTCCGCCTCGTCGTCGGTCAGAGGTATGTCGGCCTGGCAGGAGTCGGGATCGTCCGGGTCATATAGGACAAGGTCACGGCGGCCATTGCGGTGGGAAACCACGCCGAGCCGGCGGCCGGATTCCGTCACCAGATCGTGACGCATTCCGATTCCAGGGAGGGCAGTCTGTTCGACACGTACTCGCACGCGGGCAAGGCTACCGGCTGAGGGGAGGGTCGATGAATGGTCGGCTCCTCCGATGGGCGGTCGCTGTGCTGCTCGTACCGCTGATGGCGGGCTGTTCGATCGGTCCGGTCCGTCGCCCACCCCCGGACCGGACGGTCCCTCCGCCCGGTCCGGCGACCACCGCGCCGGCGTCGTCCCCCACGACCTCCGACGTCGAGGTACGCGAGGTCCGGGTCGCCGTCGGCCGGCGGTACGATCCGCCGTACGTCGAGTTCGTCACCGCCGAGCAGGGATATGCCCTCTTCGCGAGCTGCGGAGGCGAGCCCCCGGACCGGAACTGCCCGGCGCTGTTCTACACGACGGTGGACGGTGGGCGTTCCTGGCAGCAGCGGCGACATCCCCGTCCGGTCGCCGGCAGCCAGCAGTTGTACGCCGTCCCCGGCGTGTTGGCGCTCCACTTCGAGCCCCGCGACTGGTACACCTCGACCGACGGCGGCGTCACCTTCGCGCACGCCATCGGGGAGCGGGCCCCCGCCGCCTGGCAGGCCGCCCAGGGCCGGTTCCAGCTCGACGAGGCCACCGGCCGGGCGGTTCGCTGGCAGGGGCGGCGGATGACAAACCTGCCCGCCCAGCCGCCGGTGCCCGGCCTGCACGGTCTCGTCGAGACCCGTGGCCTGCTGGTGGCGGCCGGCGTCGACGGCGGGAGGCCGTACGCCGCGGTTTCCCCCGACGGTGGGCGGAGCTGGCAGCGGACGGCGGTGCCGGCCCCCGACGGCGAGGTCGGGATGCTGCGCCCGGTGGCCGGGCCGGACGGCGAGGCGCGGCTGATCGGCTGGCCACCGGACCGGACGAGGTTCCCCACCTTCTGGCGATACCTGGGCCGGTGGTTGCCCGTGCCCGCCGAGGGGCATCCGGCGCGGGCGCTCTCGGTGGTGCCCCTGACCACCGGCCGGTTCGCCGTCAGCGGCCCGGACGGCGTGGGCGTGGTCGCCGACGGCCGGTACGACCGGCTCGACTGGCCGGTCGGCCCCGAGCACCACCTGACCCTGCTGGACGACGGCACGGTGCTGGGCCGCACCTCCGACGAGGTACTGCTGGCCTCGGGGCCGGTCGGCAGCCGCCACTGGGTGCGGGTGGTGCTGGAACCCGCCTGAGCGGCCGGCTCGTGCGGATGGCGGCTGCCCGTACCGGTTGTGCCGCGCCGGGGAGGGCCCCTGTTTCACCGCCTGTGGAGCTGCCCCGTCTGCGCTACCAACCGCACCTACTGCTTCTCCGCCACGAAGACGCCCACCCCTTCGAGTGTCTCGGTCAGCCCGGTCGCTCGGAGGATCATCATGGCCTTCCCGACCACCGTGTCCGACACGCCGTACTCCTTGCAGAGTTGCGACCGACTCGGCAGCTTCGCGCCGGGAGGCCAGTCACCTGATTCGATCTTGCTGCGTAGCTCGTCTGCGAGCACCTGGTACTGCTGCTTGGGCATACACACTCCCCGGATGGCATGCCCATTCGATCACGGCACCACCTCCAACCTCAAGCAATTGGGGGTTTGGTCGTTGACCTACAACCGGTACCGATTGTAGGTTGCTGTTGAACGCCCCCGGATGGCACTGAGGGCGCTCGACGAGGCGGGACGGCACTCCCCGGTTGACCGTCCCGACCTCCCCGTGGTCCTGCTCTCCTGCGGCTTGGTGGCTGTTGAGAGCAGGGCCGGGCGGTCGGTCGGCCATGTCGACCGACCGCCCCTCCCGGCATCGCACACCGAGTCGTCGAGGAAAGGACAGCCTGTGGTGCGTGCACTTCTGCGATCCCTGCTCAGCCGCCGGCACGCCGGGCCGTACTCGGCAGCCCACCGGCCCGTCGGTGCTGCCCGGCCCGTCGGGCACGGTCCGCGCAACCGGCCGCCGGCCGGCGCGTACCGCTCGTGCCTTCCCCTGCGGCCCTGGCAGGTGCGGAGCCGGACCTTCACGCCGCGCCGGAGCGGCGCGGACCCGGTGGAGGTGGCCGAGTTCCTCGACCGGGTCGCCGCCGACCTGGCCGCCGCCTACGCGGCGCTGGCGCGCAGCCGCGAGGAGGTCGCCCGGATCAAGGCGGCGCTGCGGGAGTGGCAGTCCCGCCAGGCACCCGCCGCGCGCGACCTGGCCCGGCGGCGGCCGTGAGCCGCCGGTACGTCATCCATCTGCCGGTGACGGCGGCCGACCTGGCCCGCGCCAAGATCCTGGCCCGGACCGCCGTCCGCTCGCTGGCCATCGTCGCCCCCGTCGATCCCGGCGAGACCACCGTCTCGACCGAGGACGACCAGGGGGTACGCCACCGCGTGTTCTGCGACCGCCGGCTCGATGGTGGGCGGCGGTGCGTGCTGCGGGCCGAACACGAGACGCCCTGCACCGCCCGCGTACCCCGCTGATCGGGGCTGCGCCCGCTCCTCGATCCGGACCGTTGGCCGTCCGGCCCGGTGCCCCCGGAGGCGCGCCGGAACGTGACCCAGCTCACACACCCAGGGTTGAGCGGAATAGGCTCAACCCTGGGTGTGTCCTTCCTAGTGGACACGCCGATCCGGGGGAGCCCATGAACACGGAACGTCTCACCACCAAGAGCCGCGAAACCATCACCGGTGCCGTCGCGCTGGCGAACCAGCGCGGCCACGCCACCGTGGAGCCCTGGCACCTGCTGCTGTCGCTGCTGGACACCGAGGGGTCGACCGCCGCAGGTCTGCTGCGCGCCGCCGGGGCCGACCCCGCCGAGCTGCGCCGGGCCGCCCAGCGCGCGGTCGACGGCCTGCCGGCAGCCAGGGGCTCCAGCCTCGCCGAGCCCACCCTGGCCCGCGAGTTCGTCAACGCCATCGGCGCCGCCGAGCAGATCGCCCGGCCGCTGGGCGACGAGTACACCTCGACCGAGCACCTGCTCGCCGGCCTGGCCCGGGTCGGCGGCGCGGTCGCCAGCGCGCTGAAGAACGCCGGCGCGACCGAGGAGAACCTGGTCGCCGCCTTCCCGACCGTCCGGGGCGGGGACCGGCGGGTCACCACCGCCGACCCGGAGCAGACCTACCAGGCACTGACCAAGTACGGCGTCGACCTGACCGCCAGCGCGCGGGACGGCAAGATCGACCCGGTGATCGGCCGGGACTCCGAGATCCGCCGGGTGATCCAGGTGCTGTCCCGGCGTACCAAGAACAACCCGGTGCTGATCGGCGAGCCCGGCGTCGGCAAGACGGCGATCGTCGAGGGGCTGGCCCAGCGGATCGTGGCCGGCGACGTGCCCGAGTCGCTGCGGGGCAAGAAGCTGGTCTCGCTCGACCTCGGCGCGATGGTGGCCGGCGCGCAGTACCGGGGGCAGTTCGAGGAGCGGCTGAAGTCGGTGCTGGAGGAGATCAAGAACTCCAACGGCCAGGTCATCACCTTCCTCGACGAGCTGCACACCGTCGTCGGTGCCGGCAAGGGCGAGGGCTCGATGGACGCCGGCAACATGCTCAAGCCGATGCTGGCGCGCGGCGAGCTGCGGATGGTCGGCGCGACCACCCTCGACGAGTACCGCGAACACATCGAGAAGGACCCGGCCCTGGAGCGCCGCTTCCAGCCGGTGCTGGTCGGCGAGCCGACCATCGAGGACACCATCGGCATCCTGCGCGGCCTCAAGGAGCGCTACGAGGTGCACCACGGGGTACGGATCACGGACGCCGCCCTGGTCGCCGCCGCATCCCTGTCCGACCGGTACATCACCGAGCGATTCCTGCCGGACAAGGCCATCGACCTCGTTGACGAGTCCGCGTCCCGGTTGCGCATGGAGATCGACTCCCGGCCGGTCGAGGTGGACGAGATCGAGCGGGCGGTGCGCCGGCTGGAGATCGAGGAGATGGCGCTGGCCAAGGAGCCGGACGCCGCCTCTGCGGAGCGGTTGGAGCGGCTGCGCAAGGAGTTGGCCGACAAGCGCGAGCAGCTCACCGCGCTGTCCGAGCGCTGGCATGTGGAGAAGGACCACATCACCCGGCTCTCCACGGCCAAGGAGGAGCTGGAGCGGCTCGGCGGCGAGGCCGAGCGGGCCGAGCGCGACGGCGAGCTGGAGCGGGCCGCCGAGCTGCGCTACGGCCGGATTCCCGAGCTCAAGGCCGACCTGGCGAAGGCCGAGGAGGAGCTGGCCCGGCTCCAGGCCGAGGGCGCGATGCTCAAGGAGGAGGTCGGCGCGGACGACATCGCAGCCGTGGTCGCCTCCTGGACCGGCATCCCCGCCGGCCGGCTGCTGGAGGGCGAGACCGCCAAGCTGCTCCGGATGGAGGAGTCGCTGGGCTCGCGGGTCGTCGGCCAGGCCGAGGGCGTCGCCGCAGTCTCCGACGCGGTCCGCCGGGCCCGGGCCGGCGTCGCCGACCCGGACCGCCCGACCGGCAGCTTCCTGTTCCTCGGCCCGACCGGCGTCGGCAAGACCGAGCTGGCCAAGGCGCTCGCGGAGTTCCTCTTCGACGACGAGCGGGCCATGGTCCGCATCGACATGAGCGAGTACGGCGAGAAGCACTCCGTCGCCCGCCTCGTCGGCGCCCCGCCCGGGTACGTGGGCTACGAGGCGGGCGGCCAGCTCACCGAGGCGGTGCGCCGCCGGCCGTACTCCGTGATCCTGCTGGACGAGGTGGAGAAGGCCCACCCCGACGTGTTCGACGTGCTGCTCCAGGTGCTCGACGACGGTCGGCTCACCGACGGCCAGGGCCGCACGGTGGACTTCCGCAACGCGATCCTGATCCTCACGTCCAACCTCGGGTCGTCGGTGATCAGCGACCTGACGATGGCCGAGGAACAGCGCCGGGAAGGCGTCCTCGCGGTGGTCCGGTCGCACTTCAAGCCGGAATTCCTCAACCGGCTCGACGACATCGTGGTCTTCGCCGCGCTGCACGGGGACGACCTGCGGGCCATCGTGGACATCCAGCTTGAGCGGATGCGTCGGCGGCTGGCCGACCGCCGGCTCGGCCTGGAGATCACCGAGGCGGCCCGCGGCTGGCTCGCCGAGCACGGGTACGACCCGATCTACGGGGCCCGGCCGCTGCGCCGGCTGGTGCAGTCCGCCATCGGCGACCAGCTCGCCAGGGCGCTGCTCTCCGGCACGGTCCGCGACGGCGACACGGTGAGGGTCGACCTGGCCGACGGCAGGGACGGCCTGACCGTCACCGCCTGACGCCGCCGCCCAGGTGTCGGAAGGGGCCCCCGGTGCAACGTTCTGGCGTTGACAGGGGGCCTCTTCGCCCGATCGGGGTATGGAGGTGGGCATGTTCGGACGCGGAAACAAGGAGCTCGACGCGGCGGTGCGGGAGCTGGCGAAGGCCGACACCCTCGCGTTCGGCGGGGTGGGCTTCGCCGGCACGCTGTTGCCGGTGACCGAGGCGTACCGGGAGGTCGAGCGGCAGCTCGACGCGCACCCGGAGCAGGCCCGGCGGAAGGTCGACCGGCTGCTGGAACACGGCTCGCCAGCCGGTCGGGCGTACGCGGCGACGCTGCTCGGCCGGGTCGACCCGGCGGGCGCGCGGGCGGCGTGGGAGTCACTGCGCGACGAGCCGGCCGAGTTCACCACCTTCGGCGGCTGCGTCATGGGCCGGAGCCGGCTGGGCGAGTACGCCGCCGCCCGGCTCGCCGAGGGTTGATCGACCAGCCGGGTCGACGCTGACCGATCGGGGCTGACACCCACCGGCCGCCGGCCGTACGGTCCTGCCATGACCGCACCCGTGGCCGCCCCGGTCCGTCCGCCCCGACCGACCTCGGTCGTCGTCGCCTGCTGGCTCCAGATCGCCACCGTGCTGATCCTGCTCGGACTGGTCGCCCTGATGGTGTACGAGGCGGTGCGCTTCGACGGCGAGATCAGCCGGGTGGCCCGGCTGGTGCCGGACGCGGACCCCGCCGAGGTGCGCGACGAGCGGGACACCAACGTCTTCGGCACCCTCTTCATGGGCATTCCCGTCCTGCTGCTCGCCGGCTGGCTCGCCGGCACCGCACTACCGCTGCTGCGAGGGCGCAACGTCGCGCGCATCCTGGTCTTCGTCTCCGGCGGTGGGCAACTGCTGCTCTGTCTCGGTCCGGCGTGCTCCAGCACGCTGCTGTTCCCGCTCGTCCTCGCGCTCGGGTTCTCCGAGGAGATGGGCCCCGAGGGGGAGCCGCTCCCCGGGGATGACTTCTGGCAGGAGTCGAGGTTCCTGGAGACCCTGTACGGCCGGCAGGAGTCACACGACGATGTGATCTTCCCGATCATCGGGATCAGCGCGCTGACCGCGCTGCTGCTCACCGCGACCGTGGTGCTGCTGCTCTCCCTGCCGCCCGCGAACCGGTACTTCCGCCCTCGGGCGCAGCCGCCGGCCGGTCCGGTGCCCTACGTCGGCTGGCCCACCGCCCCGCTCCCGCCGGTCGCGCCGGCGGGCGCCTGGGTGCCGGCCGGGTACCCGGTCCCGCCGGGGTACCTGATCTGCCCCGACCCGGCCCTGCACCTCGCCCACCCCCCGACGTCGCCCGGCCCGGCCGGTCCGGCGTCGGTGCCGCCCGGTTCGACCCCCGCGCCGGCCGGTCCCCCGGTCCCCGATCCGCCCGCAGCGCCAGGTAGCTGAGCCCCTACTCAGCGATCGCGAGGTTCCCCGACGTGCGCAGGGTTGTTACCGTCTCCGCCGACGCAACTGGGGAGGCGATCGGATTGAACGGATCGGTGGCATATCTGGTGACGGCGGCGGGCTGCCTCATCGGGGTGGCCGGGATCGTCATCGCCGTGGTGGCGATTCGGCGGAGCCGGACCAAGCCGCCCCGGCACCCCGGCCCGACCGACCCGTTCCGCGACCGGGACGCCGACGCGCTGCGGGGCGACCCGCGCCGGCTGAGCCCCGGCGACATCGTCGAGATCCGTGGGAGGCCGTACGCGGTGCGCGGCTCGGTGCTGCTCAAGGAGGGCAGCTGGGCCTGGTCGGAGCACCTGCTCGACGACGCCGGCGGCGGCCAGCTCTGGCTCTCCGTCGAGGAGGACCCGGACCTGGAGCTGGTGTTCTGGACGACCGACCCGGCGCTCACCCTCACGCCGGGCGCGCCGACCGTCGACCTCGACGGCCACCGGTACACCAGCAACGAGTCCGGGCACGCGCTCTTCACCGGCACCGGGACCACCGGCCTTGACCCGTCCGGCGCCATGCGCTATCACGACTACCGGGGCCCGGGCGCCCTCCGGCTCTCCTTCGAGGCGTACGGCAACGCCGCGTGGGAGGTGGCGCGGGGCGAGGTGCTGCACCGCTCCGAGGTGATGATCTACCCGCAGGCCGGCCCCGGGAAGGTGAGCTGACCCGTGCTGGTCACCCTCGACACCCCGTACGTCGACACCAGCGCCGCCGACCTCAGCCTCGCCCTCGGCGACGCGGAGCGCCCCGCGCTGCACGTGCTCGACCTCGACCTGCCCGCCGGTGTCCGGCTGCGGCTGCGCCTGCTCGGCGCCTCCCACCAGGTGGTGCTCCGCGCGGCGGGCACCGAGCTGACCGAGACCGTGGCCTGCCTGCCCGGCAGCCCGCCCGAGCTGCCCGCCACGAGGCTGGACGAGGCGAACGGCTACCGGTTCACCGCCACGGTGCTGCGGCCGGCCGGAACGGAGCTGAGCGACCGGGTCGCCGCGCTCCGCGCAGAACTGGCCGGCGACCCGTACGCCCTGGTCGGGGTCTTCCCGGGCGACGCGGACGCGGTGACCGCCCTCGCGGTCCGACCGGATCCGCCGGACGGGACGGTCTCCTGGCGCACCTGGCACGCGTACCCCCAGACCAACGAGCTGGTCCTGACCGAGACGGTGGTTTCCCTGTGAGCGCGAGGAGTGAGTCGGGTTTGCGAGCCCCGCAGTCGGGAACGGAGGCGACCCTGTGAAGACGTACCGACCCTGGTTCGTGGTGGGAGCGGCGGTCGCCGTGATCGGTGCGCTGATCGCCGCCTTCGCGATCTTCTACGGCAACTTCTCCCCACGCGGCTACGTGGAGGACAGGTACACCCGGGCGGCGAGCCGGGACATCGGCGGGAACGCCGCAGCGTACACCTCGTCGAAGTCGCCCAGCCAGGTCGCCGACGAGATGACCGACGCCTGGAAGCCGGCCGACCAGTACATCGACGGCAGCGGCGTCTATCTGCGCTACGACGACGACTCGGTGGTGATCCTGCCGATCGCCGCCGGCTCGGTGATCCTGCTCGAACGCATGACCACCGCCTACCCCCGCTACCACTCGACCGTCGGGTCGCACTGGGGCTGGGGACGCGGCAGCACCGTCCGGGGCGGCGGCCCCGGCACCGGCAAGTAGCCCGACGACCGACCCCCTCACCCTGGAGCCCTCCTGTGCAGAACCTCGTCATCGATCTGCTGGTCACCCTCGCCTACGGCGTGGTCGGCGTCGTCCTGATGGGCATCGGCTACGGGCTGGTCGACGTGGCCACCCCCGGCAAGCTCCACGAGCTGATCTGGACCGAGCGCAACCGCAACGCCGCGCTGTTGCTCTCCTCCAACCTGCTCGGCGTCGGCACCATCGTGGTCGCGGCGATCGTGGCCAGCGAGGACGACTTCCTCATCGGTCTGGTCGGCGCGACGGCGTACGGGATCGTCGGCCTGGTCATCATGGCCGCCGCGTTCCTGCTGCTCGACGCGGTGACCCCGGGCCGGCTCGGTGAGCTGCTCGTCGACCCGGAGCCGCACCCCGCCGTGTGGGTGTCGGCCGTGGTGCACCTCGCCACCGGCGCGATCATCGCCGCCGCGATCAGCTGATGGCCTCCGCAGCTCACCGGGGTCGCGGCCGGCCGGGCAAGCCGACGGCGAAGGCGACGTCCTCGGCCGCCTCCGGCTGGATCGTCGGCCTGGTCACCGTCGTCGTGGTCGGTGGCTGCATCGGCGTCGGCGTCCTCAACGGCGACTCCGGCGGCACCACCGTCCCCGCCCCGGCGACCGACGAGCGCGCCGACACCGTGCCGATTCTCGCGCAGGCCGCCACCAGCCAGGGCATCTGCTACGGCTGGCGGCTGGAGAGCTACTACGGCTCCGTGGTCAGCGTCGGCTCCAACCTCGGCGACGGGGTGGCCGTGGTCGACAACCCGGCCTGCCCGCGCTGGGTCGAGGTGACCGCCGAGGTCAGGTACACCTCGGAGAGCAGCGAGAGCAGTGACTCGGCGACCGTCGACGTGACGGGCTCGACCGACATCGACCGCTCCGACCTGTACGCCGTGGAGAACGGGCTGCAGCGGTTCGGGCTGGACGACGACGCCTTCGTCGACGACCCCGGCTGGGCGGTCTGCCGGGCGGCCGTGGCGTTGCCCCTGCTGGTCGCCGAGGCCGGCGTGGCCGAGCCCGCCGCCACCCCGGCCGCCGCGCCGGGCTCCTCGGCGTCGCCGCTGCCGGCCGCGGGCAGCGACTTCTGGCGGGACCGGTGGGGCTGGCTGCTCGCCACCGCCGGGCTGCTGCTGGTCGCCGCGCTGCTGTTCACCGTCGGGTTCGTGCGGCGCAGTCGGCAGCGCGCCCAGGCGCCCGCCGGGCGTACCCGGGGGAGGGCATGACCACCGAGGCGCCGGCGGCGGCCGACGGCGGCCCCACCGCCCGGCCGCGCTGGCGGCTGTCCCGCGCGGCGGTGCTGGTCGCGGTCTTCGTCTGCGCCGCCTGTGGCCTGGTGTACGAGCTGGCCCTCGTCGCCCTCGGCAGCTACCTGATCGGCGACACCGTCGGCCAGGCGTCGATCGTGCTCGGCGTGATGGTCTTCGCGATGGGCGTCGGCGCGCTCGCCGCCAAGCCGTTGCAGTCCCGGGCCGCCGCCGCGTTCGCGTTGGTCGAGCTGGCCCTGGCCCTGCTCGGCGGGCTGTCGGTGCTCGGCCTGTACGCCGCCTTCGCCTGGCTGGACCTGTACGGTCCGGCGCTGGTCGGCACCGCGTTCGTGCTCGGCCTGCTGATCGGCGCGGAGATCCCGCTGCTGATGGTCATGCTGCAACGCATCCGGGAACAGTCCGCCGGCAGCGCGGTGGCCGACCTGTTCGCCGCCGACTACGTCGGCGCACTGCTCGGCGGGCTCGCCTTCCCGTTCCTGCTGATGCCCGTCTTCGGCCAGCTCAAGGGTGCCCTGGTGGTCGGCGCGGTGAACGCGGTGGCCGGCGTCGCGCTGGTCTGCACGGTGTTCCGCGCCGAGCTGAGCCGCCGGGCGCGGATCGCGGTCGGCGCCGGCTCCGTCGTGGTCGCCCTCTGCCTCGGGTACGCGTGGATCACCGCCCACGACTTCGAGGTGACCGCCCGGCAGCAGCTCTACCGGGACCCGGTGGTGCACGCCGAGCGCAGCCGGTACCAGGAGATCGTGCTCACCCGCTCGGTGCGGGAGGTCGGCCACGCCGACACCGACCTGCGGCTGTTCCTCAACGGCGACCTCCAGTTCAGCTCGGTCGACGAGTACCGCTACCACGAGGCGCTGGTGCACCCCGCGCTGAACGGCCCCCGCGGCGAGGTGCTGGTGCTCGGCGCCGGGGACGGGCTCGCGGTCCGGGAGATCCTGCGCTACCCCGACGTGCGCCGGGTGACCGTGGTCGACCTCGACCCGGCCGTGGTGGCGCTCGCCCGCAGCGAGCCGCAGCTACGCCGGCTCAACGGCGACGCGTTCGCCGACCCCCGGGTGCGGGTGGTCAACGTCGACGCGTTCGGTTGGCTGCGCGCCGCCACCGAGCGGTTCGACGTGGTGGTCGCCGACCTCCCCGACCCGGACGAGACGGCCACCGCCAAGCTCTACACCGTCGAGTTCTACGAGCTGATCCGGGCGGTGCTCGCCGAGCGCGGACGGCTGGTCGTGCAGTCCGGCTCGCCGTACTTCGCGCCCCGGTCGTACTGGTCGATCGAGGCGTCGGTGCGGGAGGCCGGCTTCGCCACCGTGCCGTACCACGTCGACGTGCCGAGCTTCGGCGACTGGGGGTTCGTGCTCGCCGCGCCGGGGGGCACCCCGCCGGGGCTGGCGCTGCCGGCCGACGCGTCAGGGCTGCGCTTCCTCACCGCCGGGACGCTGGCGTCGGCCGCGAACTTCCCCGCCGACCGGAGCCGGATCGACCTGCCCGCCTCGACCCTGTTGCGGCCCCGCGTGCTGGAGTACGCCCGCGCCGAGTGGCGCGGCTACTAGGGTCGTTGCCATGGTGCGCGGACCGTCGCGTCGCCGGTGGATGCCGCCCCGGGCGGAGGCTGCTGCGGCGTACCTCCAGGCGTTCGTCCTGTCCGGGGTGGCCTCTGTGCTGCTCATCCGGGCGTACCTCCAGGCCACCGACTACCCGCAGCTCGGCGGCGGCGGCCTGCACATCGCGCACGTGCTCTGGGGTGGCCTGCTGATGACCGCCGGCCTCGGCGTGGCGCTGGTCTTCCTCGGCGGCGCGGCCCGGATGACCGGCGCGATCCTCGGCGGCATCGGATTCGGCCTGTTCATCGACGAGGTGGGAAAGTTCGTCACCACCGGCACGGACTACTTCTACGCCCCGGCAGCCGGCATCATCTACGGCGTCTTCGCCCTGCTCGTGGTCATCACCCAGGCGGTACGCGGCCGGACCCGGCTGCTCCCCGCCGAGCGCACCGCGAACGCCCTGGACGCCGTGCTCGGCGGCCTGATCAACGGTCTCACCGACCGGCGTCGGGCCGAGGTGCTCCGGCTGGCCCGGGGCTCCGGGGCGCTGACCGAGGCCGCCGTGGCCGGGCTGCTCGACGCGGTGCCCCGCCGGGAGCCGCCGCCGCCCCGGTTCTGGCAGCCCTGGCTGGCCCGGCTCCGCCGGTTCGTCATCGGGCTGACCGCCCAGCGCTGGCTGGTCAGCCTGGTGGTGGTCTACCTGGTGGCGGCGCCGGCCCTGACCCTGATCGGCGTGCTGCTGGACGGGGTGACCGGCGCGCTGGACCAGGAGCGGGAGTGGGGCGCGGTGCTCGGCGTCTCGGCGTCCGCGCTGGTCACCGCCGTGCTCAGCGTCACGGCGGCGTTCCGGCTGCGCCGGGACCCGGTCGATGCGTTCCGGCTGTTCAAGCTGGCGATCCTGGTCGACCTGCTGTTCGGGCAGATCTTCAACTTCACGGTCAACCAGTTCGGCGCGGTCACCGCGGTGGGCGCCGACCTGTTCCTGCTCGCCGTGGTGACCGCCGAGCACCGGCAGCTGCGCCGGGAAGCCGAGCGGCATGCGTCCGCGTCCGGCGCGCCCCGCACAGTCTGACGTGCCGGGCTGGCCCGTACTGGATACGGTGTGAACCCGACTCCAGGGAAGGAGCGCCGTGGTCGACCCCCACAGCCCACCGCCGGCCCGGACACGTCCGGCCGTCGTCACCATTTCCAGCTACCTGCTGATCCTCGTCGCCGCGATCCAGGTGATCCAGCTGATCCTGACGCTGACCACCATCGGCACCACCCGCGACGTGCTGCACGACGCGTACTCGGGCACTGACGCCAACGGCGCCGACGCGCTGGCGGATTTCACCGTCGCGATCGGCATCGGTGGGGCCATCCTGGTCCTGCTCATCGGGATCGGGCTGGTGGTGCTGGCCATGCTCAACAACCGGGGCCGTAACGGCGCCCGGATCACCACCTGGGTGGTCGGCGGCATCCTGGTCTGCTGCACCGGCAGCAACCTGATCAGCGGGCTCGCCGGCGGCTTCGCCGGCAGCGGCCAGACCTCCGGCGACGCGCCGAGTCCGGAGGAGATCCAGCGCCGGTTGGAGCAGGAGCTGCCCTCGTGGCTGACGCCGGTCAGCACCCTGCTCGCCGTCGTCGCGCTGCTCGCCCTGCTGACCGCGCTGATCCTGCTGGCCCTGCCGGCCGCGAACGAGTTCTTCCGTAAGCCGCAGCAGGGCTGGGAGCCCCCGGTTCCGGGTGCCGCCTACCCGGCCTACCCCCAGAATCCGGGCTACCCACAGAACCCGGGCTACCCGCAGGCCCCGGCGTATCCGCAGACCCCCGGCTACCCGGCGGCACCCGGCTACCCGCACGGTCCGGGCCAGCCCGGCCAGCCGACCCACCCGCACGCGACCCCCGGCCCGTCCTCCCCGGACCAGCCGACTCCGTACCCGGACCAGCCGACCCCGGGGCCGTCCTCGTCCGACCGGCCGGACCCGTCCGGGCCGGGCCAGTGGGGCGACTCGGGGCCGTCCACGAGCGGCGGGTACTCCGGGCCGTCCGGCGGCGACTCCGGATCGTCCTCCGGCGGTGGCGGCGACTCCGGATCGTCCTCCGGCGGTGGATCGTCGTCGTCGGACTGAGCACCGGACACCGCCCAGGCCGTCGGCCGGCGCAGCCCGGGTGGCGGACTGGGCACGCCGGATAACGGCGACATCGACGATCCCTCCGAGTAGGTTCCACACGGACGCCTACCGGAGGGATCTGTCGTGTCGTACCCCGATCAGGCGCAGCCCCGTCGCCCCGCGGCCGTGGGGCTGGCGGCGGCGGTGCTGGTGCTGATGGCCGTCGGCGCGCTGGCCTACGCGGTCGCCGGTCTGGTCGCCCTCGGCGGCACCGTCGACCGGTTCCGGGCGGCGGCGGCCGGCACCACCGTCGGTTCCGGGGAGATCGACGGCCTGGTCACCCTGTTGCGGCTGGCGGTGGGGGTGTCGGCGGCGCTGACCGTGCTGGTCGGCGTCGTGCTCGTCGGGCTGGCGTTCGGCCTGTTCGCCGGCCGGCCCGGGGCCCGCGTGGCGACCTGGGTGGTCTGCGGACTGGGCCTGGCCTTCGGCTGTTGCGGGCTCGCGGCGCTGGTCGGCCAGCGGGCCGTTCCGCTGCGGCTGTCCGGGAGGGACCAGGCCACCACCGCCGAGCTGCTCGGGCTCCTCGGCGACGCCTACCCGTCCTGGTGGATCCCGGCCAACGCGGCCCTTTCCGCCGGCCAGATACTCGGTTACCTTGTGGTAACCGCGTTGCTGACCCTGCCGGCCGCCAACGCGTGGTTCCGCCGAGGCCGTCCCGTGCCGGCCGTGCCCCTGTACCCGAGCCGCTGAGGACACCCGTGACGGCAGAGCAGGTTCCCGCCGAGCGCCGCGCGCTGGTCACCGGCGCGACCGCCGGTATCGGCGCGGAGTTCGCGCGCCGGCTGGCCGCCGACGGTTGGGCCCTCGTGCTGGTGGCGCGCGACGCCGCGCGGCTGGCGGCGGTCGCCGCGGAACTGACCGGCAGGTACGGCCGTCCGGCCGAGGTGATCGCGGCGGACCTGTCCACCGACGACGGTTGCGCCGCCGTGGAACGCCGGCTGGCCGAGGGCAGCCCGGTCGAGCTGCTGGTCAACAACGCCGGGATCAGCCTCAACCAGCCCTTCCTGAGCTCCTCCGTCGCCGACGAGTCACGCTTGCTGCGGCTGAACGTGCACGCCGTGCTGCGGCTGACCCTCGCCGCGGTCGGCCCGATGACCCGCCGGGGCCACGGGGCAGTGATAAATGTCTCTTCGGTTGCGGGCTTCGGGCCGGTCATGCCCGGCTCGACGTACCCGGCCAGCAAGGCGTGGGTCACCGCGTTCAGCGAGTCCGTCGACCTGACCACCGCCGCGTCCGGGGTGCGCGTGATGGCCCTGTGTCCCGGCTACACCCGCACCGGCGCGCACGAACGGCTCGGGATCGACATGTCCGGGACCCCCCGTTTCATGTGGCTCCAGGCCGGACAGGTGGTCGACGAAGCCCTTCGTGACCTGCGGAAAGGCCGCTCCGTAAGTGTTCCGTCGCGGCGCTACAAGCTGGCCGTCGCCGGGGTCCGGCACGCGCCGCGGAGCCTGCTGCGCCGGTTCGCCCGGGACACCCGCGGTCGCGACGACCGCCGCGCCGGCTGACCTACGGCACAGTGCCTTTCGTCGGGCCCGGCGGCAGGTGTCCGCCCCTGCCCGGCGGCAGCGGTCGCACAGAGTAGCCGAACATCGCCAACCATCGGTCGCCCGCAGGGCTGATCGGGTGGACCCGACACACGGCTCCCAGACTTGCGCAGTAACCTCTATCGCCATGGGGGACCACGACGACCTGCGCAAATTCATCAACGACCTAGCCGTGGTCCACGGGCGGGTGGTGCTCTCGTCGGGCCAGGAGGCGGACTGGTACGTCGATCTGCGGCGTGTCACGCTCCATCACCAGGCCGCACCGCTGGTCGGTCGAGCACTGCTCGACCTGACCTCCGACTGGGAGTACGACGCCGTCGGTGGCCTGACCCTGGGCGCCGACCCCGTCGCCCTCGCAATGCTGCACGCCGCGTCGACGACCGACCGGTCGCTCGATGCTTTTGTCGTCCGTAAAGCGGGTAAGGCTCATGGTCTGCAACGCCGCATCGAGGGACCGGACGTGGCTGGACGGCGGGTGTTGGCGGTCGAGGACACGTCAACCACCGGCGGCAGCGTGCTGACCGCGGTTGAAGCGTTGCGCGAGGCCGGGGCCGAAGTGGTGGGTGTTGCGGTTATTGTTGATCGTGGCGCCGGCGACGCGGTGCGAGCCGCCGGACTGCCGTATCGGGCGGCCTATACGTTGGCTGACCTCGGCCTTGTGGCCTAAAAGTTTGCCGATTCGGATCTGCTGATATGCAGGCGGATCGATGCTGCTGGTGGAAGGATGGAATACGTGGGAACTGCGTTGGCTGAAATGACCATGCCTCAGATCTCGCCGCTTGCCGGCGAGCCGATCGAACGTGCCGACGCCGAGCGGCTTGCGGGGGTCCTCAAGGCCCTCGCGGACCCCGCTCGGCTGCGGCTGCTCAGCCTGATCCAGTCGGCGCCCGAGGGCGAGGCGTGCGTGTGCGACCTGACCGCACCGCTCGGCCTCTCCCAGCCGACGGTCAGTCACCACCTGCGTATCCTCACCGAGGCCGGCTTGCTGGAGCGGGAGAAGCGCGGTGTCTGGGCGTACTACCGGCTGGTGCCGTCCGCGATCGCGACGATCGCGGATCTGCTCACCCCGCCGCGCAAGCGGGCCACCAAGAAGGCTCGCTGACGACAAGGCTCTGTTCCGGGCCGTCCCGCCTCGGGTCGGCATCGGGTGGCGTGTCAGGGGTGGCGCCACCACCGGGCGGTGACGCGGGGCCGCGTCACCGGCAGTTGCCTCGTTGATTCGTCCGCCGTCGATCCGTCACGGCCTCGACCGATGGCCGGTCCCGCAGCTCGGGGCCGGCCATCGGCGTACGCCGGGACGGATCGCGCCGTCAGCGGCCCCTGCCCTGCTCCGGCCACCGGCCGCCATCGTGTGGCTGCTGCGGCTCCTGCTGCCCGTACTGGGGGTACTGCTGCTGCGGTGCCTGCTGCTGCCCGTTCGGCTGCTGCGGCGACCGGTCGTGGGCGTGGTGGTGACGGTGGTGCTCCACGGTGTCCCGGACGGCCTCCATCGCGCCGGCGGCGCTCGCCGCCGCCACCACGGTCATCACCTCGCCGCGCTTGCGGGCCCGCCGGTCGCGGAGGAACTCGAAGAAGATCGGCAGCACCGAGATCAAGATGATCAGCGCGACCACCGGCAGGATGTACCGGTCGATCTTGTCGCCGATCGCGTTGTAGATCTGTTCGGCGAGCAGGTACCCGATCAGCAGGATGCCGTCCACCCAGAGGATCGCGCCGACGACGTTCCAGAGCAGGAACTGCCTGGCCGGCATGCCGAGCGTCCCGGCCACCGGGTTGAGGAACGTGCGGACGATCGGGATGAACCGGGCCAGCACCACGGCCTTGGCCGGGCCGAACTTCTGGAAGTAGTACTCCGCCTTCTCCACGTACTCCCGCTTGAACAGCCGGGAGTTGGGGCGCTCGAACATCCGCCGGCCGTACCGCGCGCCGAGCCAGTGCCCGAGCTGGGCGCCGACGATCGCGCAGATCGGCCCGCCGATCAGCAGCCCGATCAGGGAGATCCGGGTGCCGTCGCCGAAGATCGCGTCCGCCACCGGCGATGCGGCGACGCCGGCCAGGAACAGCAGCGAGTCGCCCGGGAAGAAGAAGCCGACGAGCAGCCCCGTCTCGGCGAACAGGATCACCCAGACACCGATCAGCCCGAAGGTATGGAGCAATTCCTTCGGGTCGAGCGGATTCAGGGCGACGGTCTCGACGGCCGCCCGTGCCTTCTCTGCTGTGTCCACGGCCACACAGGGTACCGAACCCCGGTTCCGCTCCCGCCCGGCACCGCCCCGGTCCACCCGGGACGGTGCCGGGCCGCGCCCTCGGCCAGCCCTTCGACCACCGTCACAGGCGGGGGTCGACCGGCTCGGACTCGCAGGCCAGGATGGCGAAGACCAGCTCGTGGCGGCGCCAGAGCGGGGCGCCCGTCGCCAGCGCGTCCAGGGCGGCGAGCCCGAGGGCATGCTCCCGCAGGGCCAGCCCCCGCTTGCGGCCCAGCGACCGTCGGCGCAGCGCGGCGAGCTGTTCCGGCCCGGTGTACCCGGGGCCATAGATGATCCGCAGGTACTCCCGGCCCCGGCACTTGATCCCCGGCTGGAGCAGCGACCCCCGCGAGGACCGGGCGGCCGGCCCGGCGTACGGCTTGACCACCATGCCCTCCCCGCCGCCGCCGGTCAGCGCCAGCCACCAGTCGGTGGCGTCGGCCTCGGCCGAGGCGTCGGCCAGGTCGACGACCCGCCGCCGGGTGAGGGTGAACAATCCCGGGTCGGCGGCGCACAGCCGGTCGGCCAGGTCGAGGTGCCAGCCGTGGTCCCGGTCGGCGTGGCTGGCCCCGGCGGAGGCGAGCACCACGAACGGGGCGAGGGTCACCCCGCGCAGCCCGTCAGTCGGCGCCACGTACGCCCGGTACGCCGCCGAGTACGCCTCGACCTCCACGGACCGGACGGCCATCCGCTCCCGCAGCTCCCCGACCGGCAGGCCCCGACCGGCCACCGCGTCCAGAGTGGCCAGCACCGCCGGCAGGGCGGCCCGACCGGCCGCGCCCACGCTCGCGTACTGCTCGCGGATCAGCCCGCCCGCCTTCGCCGACCAGGGCAGCAGCTCGCAGTCCAGCAGCAGCCAGTCGGTGCCCAGCTCCGCCCACAGCCCCGCCGTGGTCACCGCCGCCCGGACCCGGTCCAGCAGCTCGCCGTCCAGCGGCGGGCCGAAGAACGGCCGGCCGGTGCGGGTGTGCACCACGCCGCCGCCCGGCCCGAACGGGCCGCCGTCGGGGTCGCGGCAGACCAGCACCACGGCACGCGAGCCCATGTGCTTCTCCTCGCAGACCACCCGGTCGACGCCAGCCGACCGGTAGTCGGCGAACGCCTGCGCCGGGTGCTCCAGGAATCCCTCGACCGTCGACGTCGAGCACGGCGCCATCGTCGGCGGCAGCCAGGTCAGCCAGCTCGGGTCGACCGCGAACCGGCTCATCACCTCCAGCGCGGCGGCGGCGTTCTCCGCCGGCACGGTCAGCGTCCCGTACGGGTGCTCGACGTGCCGTCGGCCGGAGACGTCGCGCAGGTCCAGCACCGTGTCCGGGCGGGCCGGGACCGGCGCGACCAGCGGCCGGGCCGGGGCGTACCACTCCTGCACCGCGCCGACGGAGACCAGCTCCCGCTCCGGGTAGCGCAGCGCGGTCAACTTCCCGCCGAAGACGCAACCGGTGTCGACGCAGATCGTGTTGTTCACCCATTCCGGCTCCGGGGCGGGCGTGTGCCCGTACACGACCATGGCCGAGCCCCGGTAGTCGCGCGCCCACGGGTAGCGCACCGGCAGGCCGTACTCGTCGACCTCGCCGGTGGTCTCCCCGTACAGCGCGAACGCGCGGACCCGGCCCGACGCGCGGCCGTGGTACTCCTCCTTCAACCCGGCGTGCGCGACCACCAGCCGGCCGCCGTCCAGCACGAAGTGACTGACCAGGCCGTCGATGAAGGCCGTCGCCTCGGCCACGAAGCTGTCCGGCTCCGCCGCCAGTTGGGCCAGCGTCTCCGGCAGGCCGTGGGTGAGCCGCACGTCCGCGCCGCGCAGCTTGCGCAGCAGCTTCTGCTCGTGGTTGCCCGGCACGCAGATCGCGTGCCCGGCCGCCACCATGCCCATCACCAGGCGGAGCACCCCGGGGGAGTCCGGGCCGCGGTCCACCAGGTCACCCACGAAGACGGCGGTACGACCAGCCGGATGCGCCGCGTCCACCGGGCGGCCCGCGTCGTCGCGGCGCAGGCCGTAGCCGAGCCGGAGCAGCAGCGCCTCCAACTCCTCGCGGCAGCCGTGCACGTCGCCGACGATGTCGAACGGTCCGGTCAGGTCCCGCCGGTCGTTGAACAGCTTCTCGAACCGGATCTCCGCCGCGTCGATCTCCTCGACGCCGCGCAGCACGTGCACCTTGCGGAAGCCCTCCCGGGCCAGCTGGCTGTACGACCGGCGCAGGTCCCGCTGCATCCGGGCCAGCACGGGTCGGCCGAAGGTGCGGTCCGTGCGGGCCTGCGTCCGCTCCCAGGCCAGCGCCTCCGGCACGTCCAGCACGATCGCTACCGGCAGCACGTCGTGCTCCCGGGCCACCCGGACCAGCCCGGCGCGGGCGTGCGGCTGGAGGTTGGTGGCGTCCACGACGGTGAGCCGGCCGCGCCGCAGCCGGATCCCGGCGACGTGGTGCAGCGCGTCGAACGCGTCCGCCGACGCCGACTGGTCGTTCTCGTCGTCGGCGACCAGCGCCCGGAACGCGTCGGAGGAGAGCACCTGGCTCGGGGCGAAGTGTCGCCGGGCGAAGGTGGACTTGCCGGAACCGGAGACGCCGACCAGCGCCACCAGGGCCAGCTCGGGGATGTCGATCATCGGCCCGCCTCCTTCGGTGCGGTCGTCTCCGTTGTGGCCTTCGGCTGCGCCGTGGCATTCGTCGGTTCAGTGGTGAACACGGCGAGCTGGGTGGGGGCGCCGACCTCGGGGTCGTCGTCGCCGATCCCGCCGATCGTCGCGGTGTAGCCGTGCGTGGTGGTGACCCGGTCGACCCAGGCGGCGAACTCCGCGCGGGTCCACTCGAAGCGGTGGTCCGGGTGCCGGAACCGCCCCGCGCCCAGCCCCTCGTAGCGGACGTTGTGCTCGGCGTTCGGCGTGGTCACCACGACCGTGGCGGGCCGGGCGTGGCCGAACACGGCGTCCTCCAGCGCCGGCAGGCGGGGCAGGTCGACGTGCTCGACGACCTCCATGAGCACCGCCGCGTCGTACCCGCGCAGCCGGTCGTCCCGGTAGGTCAGGGCGGACTGCCACAGCCGGATCCGGTCCCGCTGCCGCTCCGGCAGCCGGTCCAGCCGCAGCCGGCGCTCGGCCAGCGTCAGCGCCTGGGCGGACACGTCGGTGCCGACGACCTCGGTGTACCGGCGGTCGCCCACCAGGGCGGACAGCAGCGCCCCGCCGCCGCAGCCGAGATCCAACACCCGGGTCGCCCCGCTGGCCGCGAGGGCGGCGAGCACCGCCTCCCGGCGGCGTACCGCCAGCGACGGCCGGCGCGCGGCCTCCCCGCCGTCGGCCTCGGCCTCGGCCACGCTGTCGGCGGGCGGCTCCTCGGCCAGCCGCTGCTCGGCGAGGCGGGCCATGGCCTCCCCGGCCAGGGCCCGGCGGTGGGCCAGGTAGCGGCGGGTGATGGTGGACCGCTCCGGGTGGCCGGCCAGCCAGCCGGCACCCGCCCGGAGCAGCTTGTCGATCTCGTCCGGCGCAACCCAGTAGTGCTTCGCGTCGTCGAGCACCGGCAGCAGCACGTACAGGTGGTTCAGCGCGTCGGCGAGCCGCAGCGTGCCAGTCAGCGTCAGGTCGACGTACCGGCTGTCGCCCCACTCCGGGTACGTCTCGTCGAGCGGGATCGGGTCGGCCGCCACCGCCCAGCCCAGCGGCGCGAACATCCGGGCGGCCAGGTCGGCGCCGCCCCGGCAGCGCAGCACGGGCACCCGGATCTCCAGCGGGATCTCGGCGGCGGCCAGCTCCGGCCGGTCCCGGGACTCGCCGCGCAGGGCGGACCGGAACACCCTGGCCAGCGCCGAGGCGAGCAGGCTCGACGCGGCGTACGGGCGGTCGTTGACCCACTGGCCGAGGGTGAAGCCGTCCGGGGCGGTCGGCTGGCCCCGATTCTTGCCGCGACCGCCGGCCAGCCGCAGCGGGTCCACGTCGACCAGCAGGGCCACGGTGCAGCGCCCCTCGTCCGCCTCGGGGTAGACCACGTGCGCGACGCCTACGGGCAGCTCGAAGGAGTGCACCCGGTCCGGGTGCTTGACCAGCAGGTACCCGAGGTCGGTCGCCGGCCGGTGGGTGGTGGTCAGGGTGAGCAGCACCCACCCATGGTGTCAGGGACTTCGATCTTGCGTCGTCCCGTTTTAGGCCCGCGAAGGTGGGCGCGGTGGCAAGCGGGGCCGGCGCGGCACCCTCACCCCGTACGGCGGATCGGAGATCTGATGAGCCGAACGGTTGATCACCTCTGCCGCAACGTTCAGCCGGCCCGGTCCCGTCATCAGAGCAGGACACCGGGAGTCGACGCCCCGGCCCACCGCTACGAGCCGGACCCGGCCGCCGCCCCGGAGTTGCTCGCCGCGTTGCGCGAGGACCGCCTCGCGGCGTGGGTCGCGGCGCACCCCGAGCGGGTCACCGGCCTGCGCTGACGCCGGCGGCGACGGGGTGGACACCCCACGCACCCGCCGCCGGCGGCCCGCTGCCGCCCGCCGATCGGGATCAGCGGTAGTCGTCCTCGTCGGGCGCGACCACCCGGGCCTGTTCCATGGCGTCCCAGTCGTCGACCTCCAGGCCACGGCTCGGCTCCTGTTCGCCGTCGGCCGGGTCGATCGAGGTGGCCTGCTCCACGGCGTCGGCCGGGGACGCCTCCGGGTCCCGCTCCTCCGGAGCGAGGTGGTCGCTCGGAGCGAAGTCCTCGTCGGGCTGACCCATCGTCCCTCCCTGATTCCGGTGGAAAGCTACCCACACCGTACGGGCTGACCCGGGTGCGCGCTCGGGGCCGAGGAGAAAGCCGAGTAGCCGGAATCGGTCCTCCGGGCCCGGCGGGCGGTGCCAGGATGGTGTCGTGGGATTCCTGATCCGGCTGGTGATCACGGCGATCGCTCTGTGGATCGCCACTCTGGTCGTGCCCGGCGTCGAGGTGGGCGGCCGGCACGGCGGCAACACGGCGCTCACCCTCGTGGTGGTGGCGTTGATCTTCGGCGTGGTCAACGCCGTGCTGAAGCCGGTGATCAAGGTGGTGGGCTGCGTCTTCTACCTGCTGACCCTGGGGCTGTTCGCGCTGGTGGTCAACGCGCTGCTGTTCCTGCTGACCGACTGGATCGCCCGCCAGCTGGACCTGCCGTTCCGGGTCGACGGCTTCTGGGCGGCCTTCTGGGGGGCCATCGTGATGGCCGTCGTGAGCTGGCTGATCAGCGTCGCCGTGCCGGATCGGTGGGAGGGCCGGTGAGGTGTCGGAGGGGGTGCCCGGTGCCCCGGTCGCCGGCCCACGCCTCGGGCGGGTCAAGGGTCGGTTACGCCCGTGGTCACCCTCTACGGGATACTTCCGGCGGAGGACAGCGCGGTCCGGCGCACCCACGGAAGACAGCGGCCAGTACGGCCGACAGCGGTAAGTAAGGAGCGTTCGATATGCCCATCGCTTCCCCCGAGGCCTACGCGGAGATGCTGGACCGTGCCAAGGCGGGCCGGTACGCGTACCCCGCGATCAACGTGACCTCCTCCCAGACGCTGAACGCGGCCCTGAAGGGCTTCGCCGACGCGGAGAGCGACGGCATCATCCAGGTCTCCACCGGCGGCGCGGAGTACCTGTCCGGCCCGTCCGTGAAGGACATGGTCACCGGTGCCGTGGCGTTCGCCGCGTACGCCCACGAGGTCGCCAAGAAGTACCCGGTCAACATCGCCCTGCACACCGACCACTGCCCGAAGGACAAGCTGGACAAGTTCGTCCGGCCCCTGATGCAGATCTCCAAGGAGCGGGTCGCCGCCGGCCAGGATCCGCTGTTCCAGTCGCACATGTGGGACGGCTCGGCCGTGCCGGTGGCGGAGAACCTGAAGATCGCGTCCGAGCTGCTGGACCGGGCCGCCGAGGCCAAGATCGTCCTGGAGATCGAGGTCGGCGTCGTCGGTGGCGAGGAGGACGGCGTCGAGAACGCCATCAACGACAAGCTCTACACCACCGTCGAGGACGGCCTGGCCATGGTCGAGGCCCTCGGCCTGGGCGAGAAGGGCCGCTACATGGCGGCGCTGACCTTCGGCAACGTGCACGGCGTCTACAAGCCGGGCAACGTCAAGCTCCGCCCGGAGATCCTCAACCAGATCCAGGAGGCGGTCGGCGCCAAGTACGGCAAGGACAAGCCGCTCAGCCTGGTCTTCCACGGCGGCTCCGGCTCGCTGCTGTCCGAGATCCGCGAGGCGCTGGACTACGGCGTGGTGAAGATGAACATCGACACCGACACCCAGTACGCCTTCACCCGGCCCGTCGCCGACCACATGTTGCGTAACTACGACGGCGTGCTGAAGATCGACGGCGAGGTCGGCAACAAGAAGCAGTACGACCCGCGCGCCTGGGGCAAGCTCGCCGAGGCCGGGCTCGCCGCCCGCGTCGCCGAGGCCTGCGAGCACCTGCGCTCCACCGGTACCAGGATGAAGTAACACCCACCCGTACGACACGGCGGCCGGCACCCGGGAGGGGCCGGCCGTCGTCGTCACGGGGGTCAGCCGGCGGTCAGCACCCGGACCGCCTCCCGCACGTCGTCGGTGAGGTGCACGGTGCCGGAGAGGTCACCGAACGGCGAGGCGGTCAGCAGCGGACGCAGCAGCGCCTCGATCGGCAGCTCCGTCGTCCAGTAGGCCCGGTCCAGGAAGACGTACGCGCCGCTCGACCCGTCCGTGCCGTAGTACGTCTTCGTCGCCGCCTGGAACACCTCCTGCACGGTGCCGGCCCGGCCGGGCGCGAAGACGATCCCGCCCCGGGCCAGCCGCAGGATGGTGTCCTCCCGGATGGCGTTGGAGAAGTACTTGGCGATCCGCCCGGCGAACAGGTTCGCCGGCTCGTGCCCGTACAGCCAGGTGGGGATGGCGAGCCCGCCGGCTCGCGCCCAGTCCACGCCGGCGCCGCGCTGCTGCGGCACGTCCGGCGGCGCGCCGTACCGGGCCCGGACCTCCAGCGCGGCGGCGGTGTAGCGCTCGTGGTCGGTGAAGTCCGGCGCGGTCGTCAGCAGGTCGATCGCCGCGGTCAGCTCCTCAACCGGCCGGCTCGACAGGTAGGCGCCCAGGTTGGCCGCCTCCATCACGCCGGGCCCGCCGCCGGTCACCACCAGCCGGTCGGCCCGGGCCAGCTCCCAGCCCAGCACCGCCGCCATCCGGTACGGCACGCTGCCCCGTCGGACGGCGTGCCCACCCATCACACCGACCACCGACTGCGGGCCGTGCGTGGCGAGCCAGGCGCGGGTGGCGTCGACCAGTGCGTTGTCCACGCCGTGATCGTGCAGCCGCTGGCCGAGCGCCTCCTTGACCTCGGGCAGCGCGCCGCCGTGCGCCCGGAAGTGCTCGTACACCCGGGTGTCGTACATGTTCGCGAAGCCGCCTTCGGCGAAGCCGGCGGCCAGTTCGTCGGGGGTGTAGAGGTGCGACGGCTGGGTCGGGTACGGCAGCCCGGAGAAGGGCGGCACCACGTTCGCACCGCGCCGGACCAGGTCGGCGCCCACCTCACGGGAGGCGAAGCGGCAGCCGACGAAGAGGGTGCCGGTCACCTCCGTCCCGGTGAGGTCGGGGACCGGGTCGAGGTCCAGGCGTAGGCCCTGGACGGTCAGCCCGCCCAGGGTGCCGGTGGTCAACCGCTGTTCGAAGATGCTGCGGGTCTCGATCTCGGTGGTGCTGGTGTCGTGCGGGGAGATGACATCCGCTGGAGGTGGGGTCGGCACCAGCCCATCCTGCCCACCCGGGGCAACCCGCCAAACCCGCCCGCCGGGACGCACCGCTGACCCGTCCGCCCGCCCGACCCGCCGGTTCGGCGGTGCGCCGGGCTCTGGACGACAGGAGCCCGGTGGCCTCGCCACCGGGCTCCTGCGTGACCGGTTCCTGGGGAGGCTCCGGACCAATAGTTGTAATGGAGAACATCTCCCGGCGGCATGGGCCGCAGGTCCCCCGGCGTGGGGCCGCAGGCGTGACCAATGCCTCAACCGTTCAGCCAACCAGGTCTGCCGACCCGCTCGCGCGACGTAGAGCGAAGCGGGTTGAATGGGACGATGCAGAACCTGTTGCCTGAGCCGCCGGCCACCCTCCTGCCGGTCCACGACGAGGCCGACGCCACGCTCGCCGCCGCCACCGAGGCCGGCACCGACGAGGCGTACGCCGAAGTCGCGGCCCGTTTCCCGACCTACAGCGCCGGCTGGGCGGCGCTCGCGGGCCGCGCCCTGGCCGCCGGCCAGGTCGTCTCGGCGTACGCGTACGCCCGGACCGGGTACCACCGGGGCCTGGACCAGCTGCGCCGCAGCGGCTGGAAAGGGCACGGCCCGGTGCCCTGGTCGCACGCGCCGAACCAGGGCTTCCTGCGCTGTCTGTACGTGCTCTCCCGGGCCGCCGGCGAGATCGGCGAGGCCGACGAGGCGGCCCGCTGCGCCCAGTTCCTGCGCGACTGCGATCCCGCCGCCGGGGACGCCCTGGCCAGCGCCTGATCCCTGCGAGCCGGTGCGACGGCCGGTCCGGCACCTGCCGGACCGGCCGTCGCGCTACTCAGAGCCCTTCGGCGACCGATGCGGCGATCTTCAGCCACGCGTCCCGGGTTGCCGAGGAGAGTCCTCCGTACCGGATCGGCTCACCGGTGTCGATCAAGCGCTCGTACGGGGCCAGCAGCACCGCCCGGGTCCGGGCCGCGAAGTGGTCCTGGATGGCCGGCAGGTCGATCTCCTTGCGTGACGGCGGCATGGACACCACCGTCACCGCCTGCCGGACCAGTCGCTGCCGGCCGCTCTGCTCCAGGTGGTCGAGCATCCGGGCGGCGGTCTCCGCCGAGTCGTTGCGCGCCGACATGGTCACCACGAGTTGGTCGGTGGCGTCCATCGCGGCCTGCCAGTTCTGCGCCCGGACGTTGTTGCCGGTGTCCACGAAGATCAGCTTGTAGAACCGGCTGACCACCTCCCGGATCTCGGCGAACGCCGACGCGGTGAGCATCTCCCCGCCGGTGGCCGACTCGTCCGAGGCGAGCACGTCGAACATCCCCTCGCCCTGCGAGCGGACGTACTGCGACAGGTCGCCGACCCGCCCGTGGGCACCCTGGAACTGGCCCAGGTCGCGCAGCATGTCGCGCACCGTGCGGGAGTGGAAGTCCTGCTGGGCGCGCATCCCGAGGGTGCCCTGGGTCTCGTTGTTGTCCCAGGCCAGCACGTACCCGCCGCGCTTCTGCCCGAACGTCATGGCGAGCAGCAGGATCGCCACGGTCTTGCCCGCGCCGCCCTTCGGGTTGACCACGGTCACCTGGCGCAGCCCGCCGAAGTTGCGGCGAACCATCTCGATGTCGTGGCGCAACTCCTGCTCGTGCCGCCCCGGCGGGAGCTTGATCAGCCCCGTCTTGTTCACCACGGCCCGTACGCCCATCGTGGCTACCGGGTCGGCCGGGCGGATCTGCCGGCGGCGGGTGAAGTCCTCGGCGGTCGGCGCGGTCCCGAGGTCGGGCGTCCAGCCCACGTCCGGGTATCCGGGCGGCACCCGGGTCACCCCGTCCGCCTCCTGGTAGGGCGGGTGCGTCACCGGGGCCGCCGGCTGCTGGCCGTGCTGCGGCCAGCCCGGGGGATACCAGCTCGGCTGCCCCGCGACGGGGGGCCCCGGGGCGGGCTGCTGTCCCGGCCCCCACCCCGCCGGTGGGCCCGTCACGGCCGCCGGTCCCCCGGCCGCGTACGGGTCGGCCGCCGGGATGGGGGCCGTGTACGGGTCGGCCGGCGTGCCGCCGGCGGCGGGCGGATAGGGGGTCGGGGGCAGCGGCCCGGGCGGGTTCATCACCGGCGGGAACGGCCCCGGCGGGTGCACTGCGCTTCCCGCCGGACCGGGTGCCGCACGCCAACTGGCATGCGGCACCGGTCCCCCCGGCTCCGTCCCGTCTGGCTCGGTCCCGCCAGCCGTCCCGACCGCAGCCGTCCCGACCGCAGCCGTCCCGACCGCAGCCGTCCCGACCGGACCCGGGCCTTCCTGCTCCGGTCCGCTCATGCCGGAACGCCTCGGTGGCAGGGCCCACGGGGACTCGGCCGTCCCCCGCGCTCCGCCGTTCGATCCCGGCACCGATCCGCCGGCCGTTCCGTTCCGCCCGTCGCCGCTCTCGGCAGCCCCGCTCTCGGCCGGTCCGCTTGCGGCCGGTCCGCTTGCGGCCGGTCCGCTTGCGGCCGGTCCGCTTGCGGCCGTTCCGCTCTCGGCCGGTCCGCCGCTCGCGCCCGGGTCGGTCACCGCCGTCGGACCGGTCACCTCGGGGAAGGTCGGGCCGACCGTCGGCGGCACGGTCGTCGGCGGCGCGGTCGTCGGGGGGCCGGGCATCGGGGGCAAGGTCGTCGGCGGTGTCGACGGGTCGGCCGGACCCACCGGCCGACGGGCCGGAATCGGGGCCGGGTGCGCGGTGGCCGCCTGGTCCAGGGTGAAGGGCAGGTGCAGATCCACCGGCCCGGGCGTCGGCTGCCCGGCCCGGGGGGCCGGCACACCGCCTACGGAGGTCGGCGCCCACGCGGTCTCCGACGGCACCGGCGCCCACCCGTCCGGTCCGTTCGCCGACCACTCGTCGGGCCCCGATGCGCTCTGCCCGTGCCCGTGCCCGTGCCCCTGGTCGTGTCCGTGGCCACCCCCGGCCTGCCCGCCCTGCGGTCCGACCACGGGGTATCCGCCCTGCAGCCCGGCGGTGGCCGGGTACCCGCCCTGCGTCCCGGCCTCTGGATACCCGGCCTGCGGCGCGACGGTGGGCGGGTATGCGTCCTGCTGCCCCGTCCCGGGCCGCGTGGCCGGCGAGGCAGCCAACGACGGGTACGCGCTCTGCGCGTCAGACCCCGGCCCGGGGACCGGTGGAAGGGGTGTCGGCTGCTGGGGTGTTGGCTGCTGGGGCGCACTCACCGCCCACGTCGGGCCGGAGTCGGCCGGCCCGGGATCGGTCGGGTCCGGCGGCCAGAGCGGTTCGATGTCCCGCTCCGGAGCTGGCTGCTGGCCGGGTACGTGGACCCGGTCGGCGTTGTCGTCCACGACGGTTCCTCCCCATTCCTCCTGCCGAGGATAGGCCCCGGGGCCGAGCCGTCGGCCATCGACGCGGATCTCCACCGGTCCGCGCCCCGGAGGCACTCCCCCCGGACACCCCAGCGTGCCGGCGAATCGTCCGGCATGGTGGCCGTCCCCGGCATGGTGGCCGTACCCGGGGCGGGCGCCGCCGGAAACGCCACAGAGGCTCTTCAGGCCGTCCAGACCGCCCAGGCGCCCGGCTCGGTCCACCACGACCGCTTTCGGCTCAGCTCCCCCTCGACCCCGTCGTCGAGGTAGGGCACCCGCTCGTCGCGCGGGATGACGGCCACCGCGCGCCCCCGCGCCCGGCGCACCTCGAACCGCATCCGCTTCCTGCCCAACGTCGAGCGGGTCACCACAGGAACGGCCACCGCCACCTCGACCACGCCGTCCGTCGGGTCTCCGGCGGTGAGCAGGGGAAGGCCGTCGAGCTGGGCGTATCCGCCCGCGTTGCCGATGGCGCAGGCCAGGAGGGGGTCGTCGCCCGCCGAGAGCACGACGTCGTCGACCTCGATCCGGCCCCGCCAGTGCAGCGGCCGGCCGGCGTCGTCGGCGGCGCCGAGCAGCGCGCCGTCCAGCGTCACCGAGCCGCCGTCGTTTCGCAGCAGGTCGAGCCGGCGGGGGGTGCCGTCCAGGATCGCGGCGGCCACGGCCACCGGGTCGCGCGGCAGCCCGAGCTGCGCCGCCAGGTCACGCTGCCCGCCGCCCCTGGCCGGGTCGAGCGGGAGTACGCCCACCGGCGGCAGGTCCGGCACCGTACGGTTCCCGGCCAGGTCGGCGGGGCGGCGGCTGGGCGGTGGGGCGTACCGCCGGACGAGCCGGCGCACGACGGCCCGCAGCTGGCTGTCGCTGGCCGTGGCGACGACCAGCCGGGTCTTCGAGTCGGGATCGGGCCAGGTGAGCCCGTCGGGGCGAGGTGGGCCGTCGAGCCGCGCCAGCACCTTGTCGATCTCGGCGTCCGAGCATGCGGTGACGGTCTCCACCCGGGCGCCCCGGGCGGTCAGCGCATCCGCGCAGGCCAGCACCGGCACCCGGGGAGTCTCGCACCGTTCCTCGGCCCGCTCGGGAGCGTCTCCGGTGGTGTCACCGCAGCAGGCCCCGCCGCTGCCGCAGCCCCCGCCGGGAGCGTCCCGCTCCGAGCCGAGGGTGAGCAGCACCACGTCGTACACGAAAGATTCTCCTGACTCTCGACGAACCCCTGCTGATCCCGCCCTGACCTCTTGTTAGCCTGACACCCCGGGCTCGCCGACCGGTCGCCACCTGGCACCCGAGCCTTCTGGAGGCGGAAAAGATGCCAGCGATCGTGCTCATCGGTGCTCAGTGGGGCGACGAGGGCAAGGGCAAGGTTACCGACCTGCTGGGTGAGCGGGTCGACTACGTCGTGCGCTACTCCGGCGGCAACAATGCCGGCCATACGGTGATCACCCCTGATGGGCAGAAGTACGCCCTGCACCTGATGCCGTCCGGCGCGCTCTCACCGAGCGCGATGATCATCATCGGCAACGGTGTGGTGGTCGACCCGAAGGTGCTGCTGACCGAGATCGACGGCCTCGCCGAGCGCGGGGTGGACGTGTCCCGGTTGCGGATCTCCGGTGACGCGCACCTGATCATGCCGCACCACCGGGCCCTGGACCTGGTGGTGGAGCGCTACCTCGGCAGCTCCCGGATCGGCACCACCGGCCGGGGCATCGGCCCGGCGTACGGGGACAAGGTCGCCCGGATGGGTATCCGGCTTCAGGATCTGCTCGACCCGGGCATCCTGCGCAAGAAGCTGGAGCTCGCGCTACGCGAGAAGAACCAGATCCTGTTCAAGGTGTACAACCGCAAGGCGATCGACGTCGAGGCGACCGTCGAGGAGTACCTGGAGTACGCCGAGCGGCTCAAGCCGTACATCGCCGAGACCCGGGTGATGCTCTGGGACGCCCTCGACCGGGGCGAGACGGTCCTGCTGGAGGGCGCCCAGGCCACCATGCTCGACATGGACCACGGCACGTACCCCTTCGTGACCTCGTCGAACCCGACGGCGGGCGGGGCGTGCGTGGGCGCCGGCATCCCGCCGACCGCGATCAACAAGGTCATCGCGGTGAGCAAGGCGTACACCACCCGGGTGGGCTCCGGTCCGTTCCCGACCGAGCTGTTCGACGACAACGGTCAGCACCTGCGCAAGGTCGGCCACGAGTACGGCACGACCACCGGCCGGGAGCGCCGCTGCGGCTGGTTCGACGCCGTCGTGGCCCGGTACGCCTGCCGCCTCAACGGCGTCACCGACCTGGTGATCACCAAGCTGGACGTGCTCACCGGCCTGCCGAAGGTCCCGCTCTGCGTCGGGTACGAGATCAACGGCGAGCGCTTCGACGACATGCCGATGACGCAGACCGAGTTCCACCACGCCACGCCGATCTACGAGGAGCACGACGGCTGGTGGGAGGACATCACCAAGGCGAGGACCGAGGCCGACCTCCCGGAGAACGCGAGACGCTACATCGCCCGCATCGAGGAGATCTGCGGCACCCGAGTCAGCATCGTAGGCGTGGGCCCAGGCCGCGAGGAAAACGTAACCCGCCACCCCCTCCTCCCCTAACCCCCTCCCTCTCCCTCCCCTCCCTCCGGCCTCCCCCCCGCCAGCCCCGTTGATCATGAAGTTATTGCCTGCCATCTCGGCGTGTCGCGGCAATAACTTCATGATCAACGCAGGCGGGTGGTGGGGGTTTTCCACAGGGTGGTGGGGGTTTTCCACAGGGGGTTTCGGGGGGTGGGTTGGGGGCGGGAACCTGGGTTCGTGGATGCGGTGGGGGCGGTTGGGGCGGTGGGGGTGGTGCGGCGGGTTGCCGCTGCGCAGGACGGTGTCGTGACGTTGGCGCAGGCGCGTGCCGCCGGTCTCACCGTGCACGAGGTCCAACGGTTGTGCCGCTCGGGGCGGTGGCGGGCGATCGCGCGAGGCGGTTACCTCGTGGACGCCGACCTGTACGACGGCGTCCCCCGGGTGGCCCGGATCAGGGCGGCGGTGGCGTCCTTCGGCCCGGGCGCAGCCGCCGTCCTCGGGACCGCCGCCGAGCTGCACCGGATCGCGGGGCTGCCCCGGTCCGACGCGATACACCTGTCCGTGCCCGGGGCGGTCGCCAGGCCGGCCCGCGCCGCGCACCCCGAGGTGGTCGTACACCAGTTGGTGATCGCGCCGGGTCAGCTCGGCTCGGTCGGGGGGATCGCGGCGACCGGGCCCCTGCGTACCGTCTCGGATCTCATCCTCCGTGAGGACCGCTACACCGCCGTGTCCCTGCTCGACTCCGCGCTGAACCGAGGACTCCTCGGGTCCGAGGAGTTGCGCCTGATCCCGTCCATGATCCGGGGCAGGCGGGGAGCGGTCTCGGCCCGCCTCCACCTCACCGAGGCGGACGGTCGGGCGCAGTCGCCGCTGGAGACCCGGACGAGGCTGCGCTGCGTCGACGGCGGGGTGCCGCCCGAGGTACTCCAGTTGGAGGTGCGTGACTCCGACGGTTACCTGCTCGGCATCGGTGATCTCGGCTGGCGTGCCGCGCGTCTGATCGCCGAGGCCGACGGGCGGGAGCCGCACAGCGGTCCGCAGGCGGTCTACGCCGACCGTCGACGCCAGAACCGACTGGTCAACGCGGGCTGGCGGGTCCTGCGTTTCACCTGGTCGGACACCCTGCGTCCCGACTACATCCCCTGGGCCGTCCGGCAGGCACTCAGGGACGCCTCTCTCCGTTGATCATGAAGTTATCGCCCCCGACACGCCGGGCGGCCGACAACAACTTCATGATCAACGGGTGGGGGGGAGGGGGTGGGTAGGATTTCCGGTCGTGCGGGTACTTCTTTTGGGTGGTGGGGGGCGGGAGCATGCGCTCGCGCTCGGGCTCGGCGCGGATCCGGCCGTCGAGGGGCTGATCGCCGCGCCCGGTAATCCCGGGATCGCCGGGGTGGCCCGGGTGGCCGAGCTGCGGGCGGTGGATGTCGCCGATCCCGCCGCAGTGGCCGCGCTGGCCGTGGAGACCGGCGTCGACCTGGTGGTGATCGGGCCCGAGGCGCCGCTGGTCGCCGGGGTCGCCGACGCCGTGCGTGCCAAGGGCATCGCGGCGTTCGGGCCGTCCGCAGAGGCCGCCCGGCTGGAGGGCTCGAAGACGTTCGCCAAGGACGTGATGACCGCCGCCGGCGTGCCGACCGCCCGGGCGTACACCTGCGCGGACGAGGCGTCCACCGCCGCCGCGCTGGACGAGTTCGGCCCGCCGTACGTGGTGAAGAACGACGGGCTGGCCGCCGGTAAGGGGGTCGTCGTCACCGACGACCGGGCCGCCGCGCTGGCGCACGCCGCCGAGTGCGGCCGGGTCGTCGTCGAGGAGTACCTGGCCGGCCCCGAGGTCTCCCTCTTCGTGGTCACCGACGGCGAGGCGGCGGTGCCGCTGCTGCCCGCGCAGGACTTCAAGCGGGTCGGCGACGGCGACTCCGGCCCGAACACCGGCGGCATGGGGGCGTACGCGCCGCTGCCCTGGGCGCCGTCCGGCCTGGTCGACGAGGTGATGGCCGACGTCGTCCACCCCACCCTGGCCGAGATGCGCCGCCGGGGCACCCCGTTCGCCGGGCTGCTCTACGTGGGCCTGGCGATGACCGCCGCCGGCCCTCGGGTGATCGAGTTCAACGCCCGTTTCGGTGACCCGGAGACCCAGGTCGTCCTCGCCCTGCTGGAGACACCGCTCGGCGGCCTGCTGCACGCCGCCGCCACCGGCACCCTGGCCGACCATCCGCCGCTGCGCTGGCGCGACGGCGCGGCGGTGACCGTGGTCGTGGCCGCCGACAACTACCCGGGCCCTCCGCGCACCGGCGACGTGATCACCGGCGCCGACCGTCCGGGCGTGATCCACGCGGGCACCGCCCGCCGGGCCGCCGACGGCGCGTTGCTCTCCGCCGGGGGCCGGGTTGTCTGCGGTACGGCCACCGGCCCCACCCTCGCCGCCGCGCGGGACGCCGCGTACGCGCTGGTCGGCGGCATCGGGCTGGCCGGCTCGCACCACCGCACCGACATCGCCGCCGCGGCGGTCGACGGTCGGATCACAATTCCCCGCTGACCAGGCAACCCCCGCCCTTCTCACCTCCGTTTGACCGGTGAGGTGAGGGGGTGGCGGATTGCCTGCCGACATCGAGGGCTACCGCGAGTACGTCGCTTCGCGGCTGGAGCCGTTGCGTCGCACGGCGTACCTGCTCTGCGGCGACTGGCACACGGCGGACGACCTGGTGTCGATGGCGCTGGTCCGGCTGTTTCCGGAATGAAGTGGTCGGCAAACAGCTGCAGAGCTCGAAGACCGCCGACGAGCCCCTGCTCACCGTGGAACAGCTCGCCGCGATCGCCCGGGCACCCGGCCTGACCGTTTACTCGTGAACCGTGGGTCGGTCGGCCGGGGCCGTCGGGGCGATCGGTGGGCGCGGGTCAGAACATGCCGAGGGCGGCGCCGATGACGGCCTGGGCGGTGGCGCTCAGCTCCTCGCCCTTGGCGTTCGTCGCGGTGATCGAGTACTCCACCCGGAACCGGCCGTCCCGGGTGGAGGCCACGGCGGCCAAATAGCCGAACCGGGAGCCGGTCTTGGCCCACAGGGTCTCGCCGTTCGGCAGCGGCATGGCGGTCAGCCCGGCGCTGTACCGGGCCGGCCCGCCCTCGACGTCGTCCACCTGCGGGAGGGTGAACATCTCGGTGAGCTGCGGCTCCGGCACCACCCGGCCGGTGAACAGCGCCGTGATGAAGGTGTCCAGGTCGGCGATGCTGGAGATGACGTCCCCGGAGGCCGGGGTGAAGGTCTGGCTCCAGGTGGTCGCGTCCACCAGCTCGGTCACCCCGCCGCGCACCACGGCCTGGTAGCCGTGCGCGTGCGGGCCGCGGATGCGCGGGTCGTCGCCCGGCGCGTACGTGTCCCGCAGGCCGAGCGGCCGGGCGATCCGCCGGTCAAGCTCCGCCTCGTACGAGTGGCCGGTGACCTTCTCGATCAGCAGGCCGGCGACGATGTAGCCCATGTTGGTGTAGTGCTGCTTCTCGCCGGGGGAGAACTCGCGCGGGTTGTCCAGCCCGCGCCGGACGATCTGTTCCGGGGTCCACCGGTCGTACCGGTGGGCGAGCTGCCACTCGACGCCGCCCGGCATCGTCGGGCTGGGGATGCCGCTGGTGTGGTCGAGCAGCTGGCGGACGGTCACGGTCGGGTAGTCGGCGGGCAGCAGGCCGGGCAGGTATCCCTGCACCGGCCCGTTGAGGTCGACCCGCCCCTCGGCGGCGAGCTGGAGCACCAGGGCGGCGGTGAAGACCTTGGTTGCGCTGCCCACCCGGAACCGCGCGTGCGCCGGCACCGGGGCCTGGGCGCGCAGGTCCCGTACGCCGCTGGTGCCTGTCCAGCAGCCCTCCGGGGTGGTGATCCGCACCTGGGCGCTGGTCGCGTCGGCGCTGGGTAGGCCGGCGATCGCCGCCCGGAGGGGGCTGGGGTCGAGGGTGCCGAGCCGGCAGCCGGCGCCGCCACGGCCGAGCACCGTCGCCCCGGCAGCCACGGAGCCAGCGGCGGCGGGGTCGGCGGTGGACGGGGCGGCGTAGGCCGCGCCGGGGGCGGTGACGGTCAGCAGGGCGCCGAGCGCCGTGGCGACGAGGACGGTCCGGCGATTCGTGGTTTTCATGCCGTCGAGCCTGCCCGCCGGGGAGAGCCCGGGGCATCCGGGAGAGTCCCCCGGCGCACCCCGGCCGGCGGCTCGGGTGAGTCCCTGAGTGCCCGGTCCACGGCTGGGGAGAATCCTTCGGTCGTGGTGGTGGCGCATCCCGTCAGTCGTAGTAGCGGCGCAGCTCGCGGCTCAGCACCTTGCCGGTGGCGTTGCGCGGCAGGTACTTCACGAAGACCACGTCCCGGGGCACGGAGAACCGGGCCAGGTAGTGCCGGACGTACTCGCGGACCGCCTCCGGGTCCAGCGTCTCGCCGGGGTGCAGCGCGAGGAACGCGGCCAGTCGCTGGCCGTACTCCGGGTCCGGCACGCCGATGACGGCAGCCTCCCGGACCTGGGGGAGCCGGGCGATCAGGTCCTCCACCTCGGACGGGAAGACGTTCTCCCCGCCGGAGACGATCATGTCGTCGGCTCGCCCGTCGACGAAGAGGAGCCCGTCGACGCCGACCCGGCCGAGGTCCCCGGTGTCCAGCAGCCCGTCCCGGCTCTCCCGTCCCGCTCCCGAGGTGTAGCCCTCGAACAGCATCTCGTTGCCCACGAAGATCCGGCCGACCTGGCCGTCGGGGACCTGCCGCCCCTCCTCGTCGAGGATCCGCAGCCGGGTGCCGTGCGGCGGCCGGCCGGCGGTGGTGGGGGCCCGTCGTAGGTCGGCGGGGCCCGCGATGGACGCCCAGGAGACCTCGGTGGAGCCGTACAGGTTGTAGAGGACGTCGCCGTAGGCGTCCATGAACCTCGTGGCGAGCCCGCCGGGCAGCGCGGAACCGCTGACCGCGACCACCTTCAGCGGCGGCCTCCGGCCGGGCGGGGGCACCTCCATCAGCCGCTGCACCATCACCGGCACCGCGAACATGGCGTCGCAGCGCTGCGCCGCCAGCGCGTCCAGCGTGGCGGCCGGGTCGAAGCGGCGGTGCAGCACGATGGTCGCCCGCAGGGCGAAGCAGACCTGGAGGGCGGCGTACCCCCAGGTGTGGAACAGCGGCGCGGCGATCAGCACGGTGTGCCGGACGTGCAGCGGGATGCGGTCGATGATGGACACCAGCGGGCCGAAGCCGTGCGGGGTGGGCCGGCGGGCCCCCTTGGGCGCGCCGGTGGTGCCGGAGGTGAGCACGATGGTTCGGCCGTCGCGCGGCGGCGGCCGGAGGTCGCCGGGCTGCGCCCACGTGACCAGCTCCTCCTGCCGGGCCTCGTCGACCCGGTGCAGCTCGGCGGGGAGGCCGGGGAGCCGGTCGGCGAACTCGGCGTCGTGCACCAGGACCTTGAGCGCCTGCTCCTCGGCGATGGTGGCGAGCTGCGCGGCGGAGAGCCCGGAGTTGACCAGCACCGCGTCCGCGCCGAGCAGGGTGGTGGCGACCATGGCTTCGATCAGCCCGTGGTGGTTGCGGCAGAGCAGCCCGATCCGGTCCCCGGCCTGGACGCCGAGCACGCCGCGCAGCGACTTCGCCAGCCGCTCGGCCCGGTCCAGCAGGTCCCGGTACGTCAGTTCGGCGCCCAGCTCGTCGATGACGGCGGTGCGGCCCGGTTCCCGGGCGGCGGCCTGGCGCAGCTCGCCGGCGAGGCCCCAACCCCACCTGCGCAGCGCGCCGAGCTGGGAGGCGATCCGGGTCGGTCGGCCCGGGGTGAGCAGCCCGCGCCGGGTCAGCGTGGCGACGACGAACGGCAGGTCCATGCACGGCCTCCTTCGGCGGTGCGGGGCCCCACCTGTGGGGCTCCTCGCCGGGCGTGTCAGGTCTCAGGTGCCGCCGGTGTTGCTGGGGGCCGGCCACGCCCTGCTCACGGGCCCCTCCGGTGCCGGTCTCCACCGCGCAGGCGCCCTCGGCGACGAGGGTGCCGGCGCGGTGGTCGCGCGTGGTGGTGCGGGGCCGCTCCGGCGGCGGTCAGCGGATGTGCACGCCGGAGATGGCCCGGGAGATGACCAGCCGCTGGATCTCCGAGGTGCCCTCGAAGATGGTGTAGATCTTCGCGTCCCGGTACCAGCGCTCGACCGGGTGGTCCCGCAGGAAGCCGGCCCCGCCGAGCAACTGGACCGCCTTCTCGGTGACCGAGACGGCCACCTCGCCGGCCTTGAGCTTGGACATCGAGCCCTCGCCGGCGGTGAACGGGCGGTTGTTGCGACCCATCCAGGACGCCCGCCAGACCAGCAGCCGGGCCGCGTCGATCTCCATCCTCATGTCGGCCAGCGCGAACGCGACGGCCTGGTTCTCGATGATCGGCCGACCGAACTGGACCCGGTCCTTCGCATAGTCGAGGGCGTATTCGTAGGCGGCCCGGGCCACGCCGAGCGCCTGCGCGCCGACGGTCGGCCGGGACAGCTCGAAGGTGCGCATCGCGGCCTGGCCGGAGGCGCGCTGGCCGGAGCGGGCCCGGGCGAGCCGCTCCAGGAGGGCCTCCCGCCCGCCGAGCAGGCAGCTGCCCGGCACCCGGACGTCGTCGAGGAAGACGTCCGCCGTGTGCGAGGCGCGCAGCCCCAGCTTGCGCAGCTTCCGGGTGGCGCTCAACCCGGCGGTGCCCGGCGGTACGACGAACGCGGCCTGGCCGCGCGAGCCGAGCGTCGGGTCGATCGAGGCGGTGACGACATGCACCCCGGCGATCCCACCGTTGGTGGCGTACGCCTTCTGCCCGCGCAGCACCCACTCGTCGGTGGCCTCGTCGTAGACGGCCCGGGTGCGCATCGCGCCGACGTCGGAGCCGGCCTCCGGCTCGGTGGTGCAGAACGCCGCGACGGCGGGTGAGTCGACGTCGCCGAAGCACTGCGGGACCCACTCGACGAGCTGGTCGGGGGTGCCCGCGCCGTAGATGGCGGCCACCGCGAGGGAGGTGCCGAAGATGCCCAGGCCGATGCCGGCGTCGCCCCAGAAGAGCTCCTCGCTGGCGATCGGGAGGGACAGGCCGGTGGGGTCGGCCCAGCAGGTGGCGAGGAACTCGAAGCCGTACAGGCCGACTTTCGCCGCCTCCTGGATGACGGGCCAGGGGGTCTCTTCCCGTTCGTCCCACTCGGCGGCGGCCGGGCGCACGACCTCGGCGGCGAAGCCGTGCACCCAGTCCCGCAGGTCCCGCTGTTCCTCGTTCAGGTCGAGCGAGAACTCGGCCATGTCAGCCCTTGGGGATGTCGAACAGGTTGGCGATGTTGGCGGCCAGGCCCAGGTCGCCCTTGGCCTTCAGCTTGCCCGTCATGAACATCATGACCGGGTTGGCCCCGCCGGAGACGATCTTCAGGAACTCGACCGGGCCCATGGTGAGGCTCAGCTTCGGGTCGTGCTGCGGGGTCTCGTTGACCACGCAGGCGCCGTCGGCGATGGCGATCTCGTACGTGTCGGTGCCACCGTCGGGGCGGCCGGTGATGTTCCAGTGGATCACCGCGTTGGTGGCGCCGGCCCGGTCGGCGCGGAACAGCGAGGGCATCCGGCCGAAGACCTCGCTCAGAACCTTGCCGCGCAGGTCGCCGGACATCACCTCGGCGATCTTGTCGTCGGGGGTGGACTTGACCAGCTGGGCGAACTCCTTCGGGCCGTAGTTGGCGAAGTTTGCCGGGTCGAAGTCGGTCATGGGAGATGCACCTCTCGGGCGGTGAATATGGTTACTCAAGTGTGGTTACTCAAGCGTAACCTTACGCATGAGTAGGTATGCTCGCAAGGTGTCCAGCACCCCCACCTTCAAGCGCCTGCCCCGGGCCGTACGCGAGCAGCAGATGCTCGACGCGGCCGTCCGGGTCTTCTCCCGGCGCGGCTTCCACGCGGCCAGCATGGACGAGATCGCCGAGGCCGCCGGCATCTCCAAGCCCATGGTCTACGCATACCTCGGCACCAAGGAGGAGCTCTTCGTCGCCTGCCTGCACCGCGAGGGCACCCGGATGACGGAGGCAATCGCCGGGGCCGCCGCCCCCGATCTGGACGCCGACGAGCGGCTCTGGCGCGGGCTGCGGGCGTTCTTCGGCTTCGTCGGGGCGCACCGGGACGGCTGGGCGGTGCTCTACCGGCAGGCCCGGGGCTCGCAGCCGTTCGCCGGGGAACTGGCCGCCATGCGGGCCCGGCTCGTCGAGGTGGTCGCCGGGATGCTCGACCACGCGCTGCGCGCCCGGGGGCGCGAGGTGAGCGCAACAGACCTGGAGGTCGTCGCGTACGCCCTGGTCGGCGCGAGCGAGTCGCTGGCCGACTGGCTCGCCGACCACCCGGAGGCCGACCCGGAGAAGACCGCCACCCGGATGATGAACGTCGCCTGGCTCGGCGCCGACCAGCTTCTGCGCGGCAGCACCTGGCGTCCGCCGCAGCAGTAGCCCGGCGGGAAACCGTCGGCGGGCGCCGCAGGCGCAGCCAGCCCGGCGGCCACGAGGATGCGCACACTACGTCGGGAAAGACCCTTCGTCTTTGACCTACATCAATGTACCGGGACCGTCGCGCCCGGTATCGTCATCCATGACAATGATGGCCGTCGAGGCCCGTTCGGTACCTCTCACACCGTTCTGACAACACCTGACGACGGCGTCTGACATGGGGGACGAGTGGAAGACCAGCGTGCTGCCGCCGAGTCGATTCAGGACGGCATGGCCGCCGAGAGGTTCGCCCATCAGTTGCGAACACTGCGGACCAGCGTGGGCAACCCGTCATTCCGGAAAATGGCTGGGCGGTCGGGCCGCATCTCGCACACGACGCTGCACGAGGCTGCCGCCGGGACCAGGTTTCCCTCGTGGGAGACCACGCGCGAGTTCGTCCGGGCCTGCGGGGCGGACGAGGTCCAGTGGCGGCGCCGATGGGAGGACGCTCAGAGCCCGGGGACGGGACACTCCGTCCCGGACGGCGACCTGATGGCGGTCAGCACCGATTCCTCGGCCGCAGTCGAAACCCGGGGCACCCTGGACGCGGTGACGTCCGGCGTCGTGGCCGCCGAGACGTCCCACGCCGTGGACACTCCGGCGGCCGGTAGGCCCGCCGTGTCCGGCGTCGCCGCGTCTTCGGACCTCGTGCCGGTGGGCCAACGCGCGCTGCGGGCCGTGGAGCACCCGCAGGCGGCGGAGGACGAGGTCACGGGTGTGCGACGGCACCGGTTGCGGTGGCTCGCCGTCGTGGTGGCGGTGGCGGTGGTCGCCGTCCTGGGCGTCACCGTCCGCGGCCTGTCGTCCCCGGACGGCCCCGGCGCCGTGGCGGCGTCGCCGTCATCGGCAGGGTTCTCGGACGCGCTGATTCCCGGGGACTCGAGCCAGTTCGTCGCCGACGTCACCATCCCCGACGGTACGCGGGTGAAGGTGAACGCCCGCTTCGTGAAGGTGTGGGCGCTCGCGAACGTGGGATCGGTCGATTGGCACAAACGCTTCCTGGCGCGGATGAACCCCACCGGTGACGATGACGGTTGCCAGGTGCCGGATCGGGTGGCGATCGGCGACACGCCGCCCGGCGAGCAGGTGATGATCAGTGTTCCGGTCATCGCGCCGAGCCGCCCCGGGAAGTGCTGGGTCAGCTGGAAGATCGTCGACGAGCACGGGCGGGCCTACTTTCCCAGCCGCCGGCCGATTTACTTCATGGTCACCGTCACCGCCTGACTGCGTCCGGCGGCAGCCGCGGTCAAGCCCGCCGAGCCGCCGCCCCGGTCGATTTCCCGGGTCCCGGCTCGCCCCGACCGGTGTCAGAGCGCGAATGTTCGATGTAAGTCCCGGGTGCCACCCAAGCTGACAACAGCGAATTTGCCCAGGTCGATGACGGCCGTACGGATCTGACAGGACAGCGGGGTACCGAACAGCAGGCCCCTTCTCGCAGAGTGATGTTCGTTCCGAGCGACTCATCACCTACGAGGAGGATTGACAATGCACCGTCCCTGGTTAGCCGTCGGGCTCGCCACGCTCTGCGTGGCCGTCGGCGTCCCGGCCCATGCACGGGCCGCGACATCCGACGCCACAGCGCAGCGGACCGTCACCGTGGCCGGGCGGTCCGTCGTGGACATGGAGGCCACCGTCCTGGCCGCCCAGATCGACCCCCGCCGTGACGACGACACGCTGACCCCGGGCGCGAAGAGCTCCGTGCTCGCCGTCGAGCAGGCGCTCCAGGCCCAGAACCTGCTCAACGCGCAGTGGGTTGACGGTTACTTCGGCACCGAGACCATCTCGGCGTACGCGGCCTACCAGCGCTCGCTCGGATACACCGGCCTGGCCGCGAACGGGTTGCCCGGCACGACGTCGCTGACGAAGCTCGGCCGGAACCGGTACACCGTCGGCAACACGATCGGCCCGGGCGCGAAGGTCCAGCGTGACGGGTACGTCGTCGACGCCCGTACTCAGGCGATGCTGGCCGAGGCGCAGCGTCTGCTCGGTCACACCCTGGTGCTCGAGCAGGGCTCGTACAACCCCGGGGGCGACCCGACCTCGGCCGGTACGCACGACGGCGGGGGTGTGGTGGACATCGCGGTCACCGGCATGACCGCGGCCACGCGTACCGCCGCCGTCCGGGCTCTACGCCAGGTCGGCTTCGCAGCCTGGGTCCGTAACCCGAGTCAGGGTGACTGGCCGTGGCACATCCACGCCGTGGCGATCAACGACACGGACCTGTCCAGCCAGGCGCAGCACCAGGCCGGCGACTACTACCTCGGCATGAACGGCCTGGCCAACCGTGGCCCGGACGACGGCCCCCGGATTCCGATCAAAACCTGGGAGCAGTACCAGCGCGGGCAGTGACCCGCATCCGGCCCGATCCACCAACCATCGCTCACTGCCATGAGAGGACACCATGATCATCCGCAAGAGTCTCGCCGTCGTCGGCGCCGCGCTCGCCATGACCACCTCCATCCTCAGCGTCGCCTCGCCGGCGTCGGCGGCGGCCCGGGACGGGGTCTGCGACAGCGGCGAGTTCTGCTACTACTACAACAGTGACGAGGCCGGCTCGGTCTCGGACTTCACCGGGTCGCTCGGCGACTACGGCACGACCCAGCCGTCGTGCTACGAGTTCAAGGGCGCGGGCAACGGCCAGGGCGTGTGCGTGAAGAACAACGCCGCGTCGGTGTGGAACCGCACGAGCACGACCGTGCGGGTCTACTTCAACAGCAACTTCGCCGGTGCGAGCCAGGACTTCGCGGCCGGGGCGAAGGGCAACCTCAACGCCACGCTGAAGAACAACAACGCCTCGCACGACATCGTCGGCTCCGGCGGCGGCACCTACCCGGCCGACCCGCGCGCGTCCGAGGCTGTCGCGTTCGCGAGGGCGCGGCTCGGGCACACCGACTGGAACAACCAGTGCGAGCTGTTCGTCGAGCGGGCGTTCGGCACCAGCGGCCGGTTCGCCACGGCGCTCACGCACTACAACTGGCAGAAGAGCAACGGGCGTATTCACACCGGCTCGGTGCCGCCTGCCGGAACGGCCGTCTTCTTCACGTCCACCACGTACGCCGGGCACGTCATGCTCTCGATCGGCGGCAACAGCGCCATCAGCACCGGACCGACCGTTTACCAGACCAACTCGTTCCGGAGCCGGTCCGACTACCTGGGCTGGGCCTACGTCCCGAGCGGCTGGTGACCCGGCATGCGCTCGCACCTGCACCTGAACAGCGCCCAGGCCAACTTCCAGCACCCGCTCCACTTCTGATCGGCGGACGCGAATGACCATCCTGAGAAGAGTTCCGGGCATTCTGGCCGTCCTGGTGGTGGCGCTCGCCGGCGTCGCGGTGGCACCGGGCGCGGCGTCCGCCGCCGGCCGCGACGGGGCCTGCGACAGCGGCGAGTTCTGCTACTACTACAACAGCGACCAGGCTGGTTCGATCTCGGATTTCACTGATTCGCTCGGGGACTACGGCACGACCCAGCCGTCGTGCTACGAGTTCAAGGGTGCGGGCAACGGGCAGGGCGTGTGCGTGAAGAACAACGCCGCGTCGGTGTGGAACCGCACGGGCAAGACTGTGCGGGTCTACTTCAACAGCGACTTCGCCGGTGCGAGCCAGGACTTCGCGGCCGGGGCGGAGGGCAACCTCAACGCCACGCTGAAGAACAACAACGCCTCGCACGAGCTGCTGGGCACGGGCGGGCCGACGGGCTGCACCACCGACGGCACCAACAGCAAGCTGCCGAGCACCATCCTCGTCTACCGGGTCGGTCTCGGGCGAGTCGACCGGGTCGACTTCAAGACGTACGTCAAGAACGTCCTCCCGAACGAGTGGGTGACGAGCTGGCCGGGCGCCTCGCTGCAGGCTGGTGCCGTAGCCGTCAAGAGCTACGGCTGGTACTGGGCGCTGCACTCGACCCGGAAGACCCCCGGCGGACAGTGCTACGACGTCCGTGACGACACCGCCGACCAGGTCTACCGGCCGTCGTCGGCGCAGACGTCGACGTCCTCCGCGGTGGACAGCACCTGGTCGACCCGGATGACCCGGAACGGCAACATCCTGCGGGCACACTACTGCGCGACCACGACCGCGTGCGGTGGCTGGGTGACCGGGGACTGGATGTCGCAGTACGGCTCGCGTGATCTCGCGAACGCGGGCAACAACTACCAGACGATTCTGCGCTACTACTACAGCAACGTGGTTGTTTCCTGACGTCACGCCCGAACCGCGCCGCCCGCCGCAGATCCGCGACGGGCGGCGCGCTCGTGGCTGCGGCACGTTACGGTGCCACCCGTGCTCGCCCGGCTGCCCCACGTCGGCCGACCGTTACCGCCGGGCCACCGTTGTTGCTCAACTCCGGCCGGCGGCGCGGCGCTGGGCGCGGCCCCGCAGCCGGCGGATCGCCTCCAGCAGCCCGGTGATCGCGACCGACAGCCCGACGCCCGCCAGCAGGCCCGCGACGGGATTCCGCTCGAAGGCCAGCCCGCCGAAGTAGCCGAGCAGCCCGCAGTAGACCGCCCAGGAGCTGGCGGCCAGGGTGTCGAAGAGCAGGAACGCCCGCAGCGGGTACCGCACGGCGCCCATCGTGAGGGTCACGGCCGTACGCCCGCCGGGCACGTACCGGGCGGTCATGAGGATGATGCCGCCGCGCCGGTCCACCGCCCGGCGGGCCCACTCCGATCCGGCCCGTCGGCGGCTCTCCGCTGGCAGCCGGGTGAGCCGGCGCGCGCCGCCGCCCCGGCCGATGGCGTACGACAGGTTGTCGCCGGTCAGCGCGCCGACCGCCGCCACCACGATCACTGCGGTCAGGTCGGGCTGCCCGGCCGCCGCGAAGACCCCGGCGGTGACCACGACCGTCTCGCCGGGGACCGCCGGGAAGACGGCGTCCACCGCGGTGACCAGGAAGATCACCAGATAGACCCACGGCGAGGCGACCGTGTCGTGGAGCAGGTCGAGCACCGACTGCATGCCCTTCATGCTCTGCCGATCGAGTGTCAGGAAGGGGCTCTTCCTGCACAAAAGGCATTAAAGGGTGCCACTCCTTACCGTCTTGCCCTCGGCGGTGGGCGAGTGGGAGGTGAGCACCACCGGGACGTCGAGCGCCTCCTGCACCGCCGAGGGCCAGTCGGCCGGCGGGCCGTCGTCGTACACCGGGCGGGCCGCCAGCAGGCGGGCGGTGAGCGCGGCCTGGCGGTCCAGGTCGCCGGGCGGGCCGGGCTCCAGCCGGTCGGCGATGTCGTAGCGGCGGCAGATCCGCAGCCCCCGGTCGGCCAGGTCGAGGTGGGTGAGCGCGAGGCCGTCGACCCCGCCGGCCACCGCCAGGGCGTACCGGTGGGCGACCGCGTCGAAGTGGCCGAACCGGAACCGCCCCTGCCACGGGTTGGTCGGGTTGCGCGGGTCGGCCAGCGGCAGCGCCGGATCCTCGGTGACCAGTGGACCGGGGCCGTGCCGGGTGGTCGCGATCCGCAGCACGCCCAGCCGCTCGGCCCCGCCGGGCTGGCCCGCCTCGGCGAGCAGGGTCTCGACGTTGGCGAACGTGGTGGTGCTCCACGTCGTGTACGGGTGGAAGCCGTGCCACTCGTCGAGCAGCACCCCCTGCGCCCCTTCGAAGACGCAGGTCCCGGCGCGCAGCACCCCGGCCAGGTACGCCCGGTCGACGATCGCCACCCGTTCGGCGAACCCGCTGAACGCGGGCAGGCAGTCCTCCACCGGCGGGGCGTCCAGCGGGCCGAGTTCGGCGGTCAGCCGGTCCCGTAGCGCGGCGAGCCGTCGGCGCAGCACAGCCGGGGTGCGGCAGTCCGCCACCCGAGGCGCGGAGTCGGGGTGGGCGAGGCCGTACGCGACGGTCTCGCCCACCCCCAGCCCGCAGGAGCCGTGCCGGTCGGCACCCCGGGCCAGTTCCCGGGCCCGGTTCGCGGCCCGGTGGTACGGGGTCGCCAGCAGCGCCTCCCCGTCGACCGTGAGCCGGTCGAGCGCGTCGGGCACCCCCACCGAGGCGAGGTGGTCGGCCTCGGCGGCCAGGGCCAGCGGGTCCACCACCACGTGCCGCGCCAGGTGGGTCCGCACCCCGGGGCGGAACGTTCCCGCCCCGAACTGCGCGAACGTGTGGTGCCGACCGTCGCGCAGGACGACGTTGTGCGCCGCCTGCGCGCCCCCGTTGAAGCGGACCACCGTGTGGACCGGCCGCGTCTCGCACAGCCAGTCCACGACGGTGCCCTTGCCGGCGTCGCCGTAGCCGAGGTCGACCACTGCCACGTGGTTCACAGCCGGGTGACCCCCCGGGTCGACGGCGGCGCCGACGGGGTCGGCAACGCGCACACCTGGTCCCTCGGGCCGCCGCGGAGCCGGGCCAGCGCCTTGGACACCGTGCCGGTGGCCGTCGAGCCGGCCCGCTTCAGGTCAGCCAGGCCCTGGTCCAGGTCGACGGCCTGCTCGCCGAGGCCGACGGTCAGCGCGATGGTCTCGCAGACCGCGTCCAGGTCGTCCAGCACGACGGCGTTCTGCCCCAGCAGGTCGCGCCAGAAGTCCAGCACCTTGGAGTTGCCGGCGTAGTGGCTGCCGGCGGGGAGCAGGTAGTACGTGTCCCAGCGGCGGGTCACCTCGTCGACGATCTGCCGCAGCGGCACGTCCTCGCCCAGGTCGTCGCCGATCAGGCGGCTCACCTGCCGCCGGTCGACCCTGGGGTAGGCCAGCTCGTCGCCGATGACGAACAGGTAGCCGCGCCGGCCCCGCTTCTCCCAGCAGTCGGTCACCGTGTGCCGGGCCATGTAGTACATGGCCAGCTCGTACGACTCCGTCATCTGGCCGCCACCGCCGCCCTCCAGCACGATCCGGCCGAGGTCGTCGTCCATCCGGTTGTCCGACTCGAACTGGCCGATCTGCAACGGCACCCGGTCGCAGGTGGCGTCGCCGATCGCGCCGAACATGATCTGCGGGTCGCGGGCGTACCCCTGGCGCAGCAGCAGCCCGAGCAGCTGCGGCAGCTTGGTCTGGAGAGTGCGGGGCACGTTTCTCATCGAGCCGGTCACGTCGAACAGCACCGAGATGGCCGTCGACTGTGGGTGCTCGGTCGAGTCGCGGCTCTCCCGCATCGCACCGCGCGGGTCGAGGGCGGGGTGCACGGTGCGCGCCCCGCTGTCGCTGTAGGAGAACGCGCTCTTGCCGGTGGTCCGGCGGTATCGGTCGGCGGCGTCGTACACGTCGGTGGACCACATTCCACTGCCCATGGCAGGCTCCTAGGGGTTGAGGGTGAAGGGTCGGAAGGTGCGCGGCCCGTAGAGCCGCTCCAGCACCTCGTCCAGCTCGCCGAGCAGTCGCCAGGCGTCGTCGGGCCGGGAGTTCAGGGCCGGGCGGCGGCAGCCGTCGGCAAAGGCGCGCAGCTCGCGCGGGGCGCGGTCGCCCATCAGCCAGGTCATGCAGCGGGCGGCCATCGCCAGGTCGGTGCCCGGCCCGCAGGGCCGCTTCGCGGCGACCTCGGGCGGGTACCAGTCCTCGTGGCCGGGCACCAGCGCCGGGACCGCGCCCTCGCCGACCACCGAGAAGCACCAGTCCACGAGCACCACGCCGTGCCCGTCGGGGTCGATCAGCACGTGCCGGGGCAGCACCGCACCGTGCACCACGCCGGCCCGGTGGGCCAGGCCGAGGGCGACCAGCAGCCGCCGCCACATCCAGGCCGCGTCCCGGGCGTCCAGCCCGTCCGGGTACGCCCGGCGCACCTCGTCCAGACTGCGCAGGCCGGGCGCGGTGGCCAGCACGCTGATCTGTCGCTGCGCGCCGGTCACCGCGTCCCGGTGCTGGAAGGAGCCGACGAGCCGGGGCACGTACGGCAGGTAGCGCGGGTCGCCCCGTTCCTCGACGGTGCGCAGGGCGTGCGCCTCGCGGGCCATCAGGTCGTTGTCGGTGGGGTTGCGGGGCAGCTTGAGCAGCCGGTCCGCCCCGACGTCGTACAGGTCGGCCAGGTCGCCGGTGTGGGCGAGCGGGCCGAGCCGGTACGCCCCGAGGACGAACACCTGGCTGGCCCGCCAGCGGGTGGTGACCCGCACGAACGCGTCGGTGGCCTCGGCGCGTACCGCCTCGTCGAGCGCGCCCAGCCGATCGGGGTGCAGGGCCGCGACCAGCTCGCGGTACCGGTGTGCCGGCGCGTCGGCGCCGAACAGGTCGGCGTCGGTGCGGGCCGTCGCTACCAGCCGGATGGCCTCGTCGGTCCTCATCGCACCGTCTCCTCCCGGGCCGGGCGCAGCAGCGCCGGGTGCAGCAGCCGGGCGTCGCCGGCGCGGTAGAGCTTGGCGCGCGGGCCGCCGCGGGTGCCGCCGCGCTCGGTGCTGGCGCCGGTGCCCTCCACGAAGCCCGGCACGGAGAGCACCTTGCGGTGGAAGTTGCCCGGGTGCAGCGGGTGCCCCCAGACCGTCTCGTAGACGGCGCGCAGCTCGGTGACGGTGAACTCGGAGTCCAGGAAGCGGGTGGCCAGCGGGGTGTACTCCAGCTTGGACCGCGCCCGTTCCAGCCCGTCCTCGATGACCCGGGCGTGGTCGAAGGCGAGCTGCCGGCTGGCCAGCGCGCTGACCGGCAGCCAGAGCGCCTCGTCGACGTCGCTGCCGGCGGCCGGGTCCGGCAGGTCGGGGGCGAACGCGAGGTGGGCCACCGAGACGACCCGCATCCGGGGGTCCCGGTCGGGGGCGCCGTAGCTGGCGAGCTGCTCCAGGTGGATCCGGCGCAGCCGCTCGCCGCCGAGCCCGGTCTCCTCGGCCAGCTCGCGGCGGGCCCCGGCGGTCAGGTCCTCGTCGGGTTGGACGAAGCCGCCGGGCAGCGCCCAGTGGCCCTCGAACGGCGGCGCGCCCCGGCGGACGAGCAGCAGGTGCAGCGCGCCCTCGCGAATGGTCAGCGCGACCACGTCCACGGTCACGGCGACGGCCGGATGGTCCCGCGGGTCGTAGGCGGCAAGGAACTCCTGCTCGTTCACGTCTTCTCTCTCACTCTGAGAACAACTCAATGTGAGAACAACTTAGCCCACGAAAGAGTGAACGGCAAGCCCCCCGCTCGGCAGGGGTGGACGGTCAGCGGACGGCGCCCGCCAGGTGTGGGCGGCCGGAACGCGCGTCGTGCAGCGCGAACGCCCAGGCCGCGCCGTCGGCGGTGGCGGTGAGGGCCACCGTGGACGGCAGCGGCACCGGCAGCTTGAACGCCACGTCGACCGTGTACGCGTCCGGCAGCCGGCTCTCCAGGGCGGCCAGGCAGCGCGCCTTGCTCCACATGCCGTGCGCGATCGGGCGCGGGAACCCGAACAGCCGCGCCCCGAGCCGGGAGGTGTGGATCGGGTTGTGGTCGCCGGAGACCCGGGCGTAGTCGGTGCCCACCCGGGGCGTCACCCGCCAGTGCGCGGTGGCGGCCGGCGCCGGGGGTCGCTCGCCCCGATCGCGCCGCTCGCCGCCGCCGGCCGTGCGCTCCCTGCCGAGGTACGTCGAGACGCCCCGCCACACCTCCTCCCCGCCGACCGACCCGACGAGCACCACGTCGACCTGCCGGCCCCGGTCGTGCGGGCGCAGATCCTCGGCGTACGCCCGGAGGCCCAGCGTCTCGCCGGACCCGACGGGCCGGTGCACGGTGATCCGGTTGGCCACGTGCACCAGGCCGACCAGCGGCATCGGGAACTCCGGCGCGGTCATCAGCCGCAGCGCCAGCGGAAAGCCCATGACGTGCGGGTACGTCGCCGGCAGCCGGTCGGTCAGCCGGAACCCGCAGACCCGGTCGTAGTCGGCCAGGTGCGCCCGGTCGACGGCGACCCCGGCAACGGTCAGCTCGGCCCCGGGCAGCACGTCACCGCGCCGGCGGCCGGTCCCGGGCAGGGCCCCGAGCAGGGCCCGCCGGTACAGCGGGCCGGCCTGCGGCAACCGGGGCAGTTCCACGACCGTCCTGGCCATCACGCCCCCAGCAGACTCTGGCCGCAGACCCGGACAATGTTGCCGCTGACCGCGCCGCTGGCCGGCCAGGCCAGCCAGCCGATCGTCTCGGCCACGTCCACCGGCAGGCCGCCCTGGGACATGCTGTTCATCCGGCGGCCCGCCTCCCGGATCACCAGCGGGATCCGGGCGGTCAGCCGGGTCTCGATGAACCCGGGCGCGACCGCGTTCACGCTGATCCCGCGCTCGCGCAGCACCGGGGCGAGCGACTGCACCAGGCCGATCACCCCGGCCTTGGAGGTGGCGTAGTTGGTCTGGCCCCGGTTGCCGGCGATCCCGGCGATCGAGGAGACCGAGACGATCCGCCCGCCGGCCGGGATCAGCCCGCGCTCCAGCAGCACGTCGTTGATCCGCTCCTGGCTGGAGAGGTTCACGTCGAGCACCTGGTCCCACCGGTCGGCGTCCATCCGGCCCAGGGTCTTGTCCCGGGTGATGCCGGCGTTGTGCACCACCACGTCGACGTGCCCGTGCCGGCCGGCCAGGTGGTCGGCGAGCCGGGTCGGCGCGTCCGGGGCGGTCAGGTCGAGCTGCACGGCGGTGGCGGCGATCTCGTTGGCCACGGCGGCCAGTTCGTCCCCGGCGGCCGGGACGTCCAGCGCGACCACCTTCGCCCCGTCGCGGGCCAGCACCCGGGCCAGCGCCGCACCGATGCCCCGGGCCGCCCCGGTGACCAGGACGACCTGGCCGTCCAACGGCCGGTCCCAGTCGGCCGGCGGCTCGGCCTGGCCCGCGCCGATCCGGATCACCTGCCCGGAGACGTACGCGGACCGGCCGGAGAGCAGGAACCGCAGGGTGGCCTCCAGGCCGGTGCCCGTGCCCGCGTCCCCGGCCGGGGTGACGTGGACGAGCTGGGCGGTCACGCCCCGCCCGAACTCCTTGCCGATGCTGCGGGTCAGCCCTTCGAGGGCCCGCTGGGCGGTCGCCTCGCGCGGCGAGCCGCACTCCTGGGGCGGGGTGCCCAACACGATCACCCGGCCGCTGGGCAGCACCGAGCGGGCCTGCGGGTGGAAGAACTCGTGGAGCTGGCGCAGGCCGGTGGAGTCGGTGATGCCGGTGGCGTCGTACACCAGGGCGGCGTGCCGCCGCTCCGGGCCGGGCGCGGCGGCCGGGTCGGCCAGCTCGACCCCGGCGGCGGTCATGATCCTGCCGACCTGCTCGGCGAGCCGGCCGCCGGTGGCCGCGCCGAGCAGCACCGGCCCGGGGACCAGCGGATCGCCGGGGGCGTGCCGGCGCAGTCGTGGCGGGTCGGGCAGCCCGAGGCGCTTGACCAGCGCGCGGCCGGCCCCCGATCGGACGAAACTCGCGTACCTGTCGGTCATAGGCGTAGCCTACTGGCCAGTAGGTTGTGGGCAAGTCCTGAATTGGAGGCGGGATCGTGCAGAGCATCCGGCGGGTCGCGGTCATCGGCGGCAACCGCATCCCCTTCGCCCGGTCCAACTCCCGGTACGCCAGCGCGTCCAACACGGACCTGCTCGGCGCGGCGCTGGACGGCCTGGTGGCCCGGTTCGGGCTGGCCGGGCAGCGGGTCGGCGAGGTCGTCGCGGGGGCGGTGCTGAAGCACTCGAAGGACTTCAACCTGACCCGCGAGGTGGTGCTCGGCTCCCGCCTCGACCCGCGCACCCCGGCGTACGACATCCAGCAGGCCTGCGGCACCGGCCTGGAGGCGGCGATCCTGGTCGCCAACAAGATCGCCCTCGGGCAGCTCGACGTCGGCATCGCCGGCGGCGTGGACACCACCTCCGACGCGCCGCTCGCGGTCAACGAGGAGATGCGCCGCACCCTGCTCCGGCTCAACAGCGCCCGGACCCTCGGCGAGCGGCTGAGGATCGCCGCGAAGCTGCGCCCGTCGCAGCCGTTCCAGCCGGAGATCCCGCGCAACGCCGAGCCGCGCACCGGGCTGTCGATGGGCGAGCACGCCGCCCGTACCGCGCTGCGCTGGGACGTCGACCGGCAGGCCCAGGACGAGCTGGCGCTGCGCTCCCACCAGCGGCTCGCCGCCGCGTACGAGCGGGGGTTCTTCGACGACCTGATGACGCCGTACCTCGGGCTGACCCGGGACCAGAACCTGCGCCCGGACACCAGCCTGGAGAAGCTCGGCTCGCTGAAGCCGGCCTTCGGGCACAAGGGTCCGGACGCCGACCGGGCCACCATGACCGCCGGCAACTCCTCGCCGCTCACCGACGGCGCGTCAACGGTGCTGCTCGCGTCCGAGGAGTGGGCGCGCGAGCACAGCCTCCCGGTGCTCGCCTGGTTCAGCTGGTCCGAGACGGCCGCCGTGGACTTCGTGCACGGCGACGAGGGGCTGCTGATGGCCCCCGCGTACGCCGTGCCCCGGATGCTGGCCCGGGCCGGGCTGACGTTGCAGGACTTCGACCACTACGAGATCCACGAGGCGTTCGCCTCCCAGGTGCTGGCCACCCTGGCCGCCTGGGAGTCGCCGGAGTTCTGCAAGGACCGGCTGGGCCTGGACGCCCCGCTCGGCGCGATCGACCGGGACCGGCTCAACGTCAACGGCTCGTCGCTGGCCGCGGGGCACCCGTTCGCCGCCACCGGCGGGCGGATCGTGGCCACCCTGGCCAAGCTGCTCGCCGAGAAGGGCAGCGGGCGGGGGCTGATCTCGATCTGCGCGGCCGGCGGCCAGGGCGTGACGGCGATCCTGGAGCGCTGACGCCACGGCGTTCGACCCCGCCGGCCGGGGCACCCAGTTCCAGCTCAACCCGGTGTACCTGCCGCGGGCCGGGGTCGGCCTGAGCATCACGTGGCTGCTCCAGAACGGGTACCTGGTCGAGGAGGACCTGACGACGGCGTTCTGCGCCGCCCCGCTCCAGCGCGGTTACGCTCCCGCCGTCTGCTGACGACAGGAGATGCGGAGGGGAGGCCGGGCGTGGACAGGTACGAGGTGCGCGGCGCCCTGCTGGCGGTGGGGCTGTCACCGGACGCCTTCCAGATCGAGGGCGTGCACGAGCACGTGCCGGTCCCGCCCGACTTCTGGTTCCTGCGCCGCTCGCCGGACGGGCGTTGGGAGATCGGCCTGTACGAGCGCGGCGTGCACGACGTCCGCCAGGCGTACGACGCCGAGCAGGCTGCCGCTGCCGGCCTGTACGCCGCCCTGACCGGCCGTCCCACGCCCTGCTGAGCCGGCCCCGTACTAGCCCTGCTGAGCCGGGCCGTACGTCGCTTTGCTGAGCCGGACCCGTCGCCCTGCTCCCGCTGCCTTCCCGACGGTGTTCGCGCAGGTCGGATCGCTCTTGCTGGATGTGCCTACCTTGGGTGCCAGCCCGCCCGGACGTCCCGGTGGCGGTGCCTCCTCTAGGAGTGGTCATGCCCGGTCGAGCTCTGCTCCGCCCCGCTGCCGTCGTCGTCCTGGCCGCCGCGCTCGCGGCCAGCGGCTGCACGTCCACCGCCACGAGTTCCACGGAATCCACCGCGTCGACCACCGTGACCGAGGCCCCCGCCGACCCGCCGACGCCGACCCCCGGCGACGGCGGCACCGGCGACAGCGGCTCGGGCCCCGGCTCCGGCGCGACGGCCAGCACCGGCGCGAAGGGCGGCGGGTCGCCCGGGGGCGGCGCGAAGGGCGGCGGCACCGGCAGCAGCGGTGGCCAGTCCGGCACGAAGTCGACGTCGAACGCGCCCACCATCACCTACTTCCGCGTCGCCGACAAGCCGTTCTGTCCGGCCGGGACCAACGTCAACCCGATCGCCGGGGGCCCGGTCCTCGTGGAGTGGAGGGTCAGCAACGTCGACTCCGTCGCCCTCTCGATCGACGGCCCCGGCATTTACGCCGACGACTACCCGTCGGCCGGTAGTGAGGCCTTCCTCTTCCCCTGCTCGGGTGGGGAGGGCGACATCCAGAAGCACACGTACACGCTGACCGCGCGTAACTCCCACGGCAAGCAGACCAAGACCATCGTGGTGAGCGCCCCGGTGCACGACGTGCCCACGGTGTGAGTGTCGGTGGCCTGGCTCGGGTGACGAGCCCGACGTGCGGGAGAATGAGGTACGTGACGACGATCCCGAACGTGCTCGCCCACCGGTACGCCTCGCCCGAACTGGTCGCCCTCTGGTCGCCGGAGGAGAAGGTACGGATGGAACGGAGGCTCTGGCTCGCCGTCCTCCGCGCCCAGCGCGACCTGGGCGTGGCCGTCCCCGACGGGGTCGTCGAGGCGTACGAGCGGGTGCTCGACGACGTCGACCTGGCCGCGATCGCCGAGCGCGAGCGGGTCACCCGGCACGACGTGAAGGCCCGGATCGAGGAGTTCAGCGCGCTCGCCGGGCACGAACACGTGCACAAGGGGATGACCTCCCGGGACCTCACCGAGAACGTCGAGCAACTCCAGGTACGTGCCTCGCTGGAGCTGGTCCGGGACCGGGTCGTCGCCACGCTGGCCCGGCTGGCCCGGCTCGCCCACGAGCACTCCGGCCTGGTGCTGACCGGCCGCTCGCACAACGTCGCCGCGCAGGCCACCACGCTGGGCAAGCGCTTCGCGTCGGCCGCCGAGGAACTGCTGATCGCGTACGAGCGGCTGGAAGACCTGATCAACTGGTACCCCCTGCGTGGGATCAAGGGCCCGGTCGGCACCTCCGCCGACCAGCTCGACCTGTTCGACGGTGACGCCGCGAAGGTCGCCGAGCTGGAGCGCCGGGTCGCCGAGCACCTCGGCTTCTCCCGGGTGCTGGACAGCGTCGGTCAGGTCTACCCGCGCTCGATCGACATGGCGGTGCTGGCCGCACTGGCCCAGGTGGCCGCCGCGCCGTCGTCGCTGGCCACCACGATCCGGCTGATGGTCGGCCAGGAGCTGGTCACCGAGGGCTTCAAGGCGGGCCAGGTGGGTTCCAGCGCGATGCCGCACAAGATGAACACCAGGTCCAGCGAGCGGGTGAACGGCTTCGCCGTGATCATCCGGGGGTACCTGTCGATGGTCGGCGAGCTGGCCGGCGACCAGTGGAACGAGGGGGACGTCTCCTGCTCGGTGGTCCGCCGGGTCGCCCTGCCGGACGCGTTCTTCGCCGCCGACGGGCTGTTCCAGACGTTCCTCACCGTGCTCGACGAGTTCGGGGCGTACCCGGCGGTGATCAACCGGGAGCTGGAGCGCTTCCTGCCCTTCCTGGCCAGCACGAAGATCCTGGTCGGGGCGGTCCGGCGGGGCGTCGGCCGGGAGGCCGCGCACGAGGCGATCAAGGAGCACGCGGTCGGTGTGGCGTTGGCCATGCGCGAGCGGGGCACCGCCGAGAACGACCTCTTCGACCGTCTGGCCGGGGACGAGCGACTCGGCTTGTCCCGCGCCGACATCGACGACCTGGTCGCCGACCGCACCGCCTTCGTCGGCGCCGCCGAGGCCCAGGTCAACGCGGTCACCACCCGCATCGCCAAGATCGTCACCGCCCACCCCGACGCCGCCAACTACTCCCCGCCCCCCATCCTCTGATCACCCCACCCGCCTCGCCTCCCCTACCGGACGGGACTGCGACCGGGGCGGGGACCGCACCGGTCGGGGTCGCGCCCGGGGGTGGGTCAGGAGTTGCGGGTGGGGGTTTCGGCGGCGGAGCTGAGGTTGGGGGCGCTGGCCGGTTCGGCGATGCCGCCGGGGGACCCGGTGATCGCCGGGTCGTTGGCCGTCTCGGCCGCGATCATGGGCTGGTCCGGGGGCATGATGTCCGGGGTCTTGGGGGCCACGATCACCGCCGTGCCGTACGCGCAGATCTCCATCCACATCTCGCCGCAGTCCCGGCTGTCGAAGCGCATGCCGATCACGGCGTTCGCGCCGAGGCGGCGGGCCTCCTCGCCGAGGCGGGCCACCGAGTCCGTCCGCCAGCGGGTCAGGTTGTCCGGCGCCATCGGGTCGTACGCGCCGCCACGGAGGTTCTTCACCCCCTCGCGGTACGGGTTGCGCGTCCTGGCCATCGAGGACACCACTTCGCCGAGGATCTGGCGGATCTCGTAGCCGGGCAGTTGATCCGTCGTCACGACCAGCACGGTTCGATGCTGTCGCATCGGCCGGGGGCCGGTTCGTCGGCCGTGGTCAGCTGACCGGATGCTGCAAAACGGGTCGGCGCGGACGGCCGGCGCTCCGCCGACCATCCGCGCCGACCGCGGTGTCAACGACCCGACAGGCCCCAGACGGGGTGCCGGGACGGGTGACCGTCAGACACCGGCCACCGAGGTGATCCAGGCCCGGTTGTACGCGACGCTGCCGTAGTTCTGGATGCTCGACCCGTCGGCGGTGGAGGCCACGCCGACCTGGAGCCCGTTGTAGAACTCCGGGCCGCCCGAGTCACCCCGCCACGCGTTTCCGTTGATCCGGGTGCTCCGGATCGCCTGCCCGCCGTACGCGTCGGTCACGTTGGTGCTGGTCACCTGGACGCTGGCGGTCTTGAGCTGGCTGGAGGCGGAGCAGCCGCTGTAGCAGGTCATGCCCCAGCCGTAGATCGTGTTGGTGGAGCCGACCGGCGGGTTGGCGCTGGCCAGCGAAACGGTGGACGTGCTGACCGTGCTGGACAGCCGCAGCAGGGCCAGGTCGTAGCGGGTGTACGAGGCGCTCACGGTGCGGGTGGTGCCGCCCGAGGCGTAGTAGACGCTGCCGACCCGCACGGACATGGTGCCGCTGACGCAGTGCCGGGCGGTGAGCACCCACTGCGCGGCGATGACGCTGCCGGAGCAGGTGAACGAGCCGTTGCTGAAAACGGCGGCCGCCCACGGGGCGGAGGAGACGGTGCCGCCGCCGATGATCGGCTGAGGGCCGGCCGGGGCGGCGACTGCGCCACCGGCGGCGCCCAGGACGCCGACCAGGGCGGTTCCGACCACGGCGAGCAGGGAACGGATACGCATCGGGACGTACTCCTTGCCTCTCGGACCCGGGATCGCCGGGTCGGTCGCGCCGGCGTGGGTTGCGGTTCACCCGCCGACAGTGCATAGAGTTCTGTCGATGGATAGTAGGGGTTGGCGCATCTCGCGGCAAGGGTGCAATCGAGACAAGCCGATGTAACAATTTGGCTCTCCGTGGCGCGGCGAACGACCTGCTCCGGGACGTTTCACGCAGGACCGGACACCGGGCGGCCGGTTATGTTGATCACTGCCTGAACTGCCCCCGGCCGGTGCGGCTGAGGCGGTATCTGCCAGGTAGGCTGGCTGCGCTCGCCCGTTGTGGGTCGGCACCCAACTGCGTACACAGTCAGGAGTGCCCAGTGCCTCGCGTCGTCGTCGACGTCATGCTCAAGCCCGAGATCCTCGATCCTCAGGGCCAGGCCGTCGCAAACGCGCTGCCCCGGCTCGGCGTCAGCGACGTCGCCTCTGTCCGGATCGGCAGGCGGATCGAGATCGAGTTCACCGGTGAACCGGACCTGGACCGGGCCCGGGAGATTGCCGACAAGCTGCTCGCCAACCCGGTCATCGAGGACTTCACCGTCCGCGTGGTCGAGGCCGACGAGACCGTGGGCGCACGCTCGTGACCGCGCGGGTCGGTGTGGTGACGTTCCCCGGCTCGCTCGACGACGGGGACGCCGCCCGGGCCGTCCGGATCGCCGGAGCCGAGCCGGTCCGGCTCTGGCACGGCGAGGCGGACCTGCGCGGGGTGGACGCCGTCGTCCTCCCCGGCGGCTTCTCCTACGGCGACTACCTGCGCTGCGGTGCCATCGCCCGGTTCGCCCCGGTGATGGAGACCCTGGTGGACGCCGCCCGGGGCGGCCTGCCCGTGCTCGGCATCTGCAACGGTTTCCAGATCCTCTGCGAGGCCCACCTGTTGCCCGGCGCGCTCACCCGCAACCAGCACCTGCACTTCCGTAACCGGGACCAGGCCCTCCGGATCGAGGCCGCCGGCACGGCGTGGACGAACACGTTCCAGCCGGGCCAGGAGGTGCTGATCCCGGTCAAGAACGGCGAGGGCTGCTACGTCGCCGACGCCGCGACGCTCGACCAGCTCGAGGCCGAGGGCCGGGTCGTCGCCCGCTACGTTCGCGGCAACCCCAACGGGTCGCAGCGCGACATCGCCGCGATCACCAACCCCGCCGGCAACGTGGTCGGCATCATGCCGCACCCCGAGCACGCGGTGGAGGCGCTCACCGGCCCCTCCCTGGACGGCCTCGGCTTCTTCACCTCGGTGCTCAAGCACCTGGTGGGGGCCCCGGCGTGACCGTGCGCGGCACCATCGGTCGGCTCAACCGCCCCTGCGGCGGCGAGCGCAGCGAGGAGAGGTCATGACCACCCATCCGGACCCGGCGGTACGGGAGAACCCGGGCGGCTTCCCGGCCGTCCCGGCGGAGCCGTTCACGGCTCCCGTGGCGCCGCAGCCCGGCCCGGTCCCGGCCCGGCCCGTCGAGGCGGCCCGCCACCCCGACCAGGCTCGGTCCGCGCCCACCGGCGACTGGGCGCACGGCCCGGACACCGTGCCGCGTGCCATGGACACCCCCGGCGAGCTCCAGCCGTACGCCGAGCTGGGCCTGCGCGACGACGAGTACGACCGGATCCGGCACATCCTCGGTCGCCGCCCCACCCAGGCCGAGCTGGCCATGTACTCGATCATGTGGAGCGAGCACTGCTCCTACAAGTCGAGCAAGGTGCACCTGCGCCAGTTCGGCGAGAAGGCCCCGCCGAGCGACCGGCTGCTCGCCGGCATCGGCGAGAACGCCGGCGTGGTCCAGGTCTCCGCCGAACTGGCGGTGACCTTCAAGGTCGAGTCGCACAACCACCCGAGCTTCGTCGAGCCGTACCAGGGCGCGGCGACCGGCGTCGGCGGCATCGTCCGGGACATCCTCGCCATGGGCGCCCGCCCGGTCGCCGTGATGGATCCGCTGCGCTTCGGTGCGGCCGATCACCCCGACACCGCCCGGGTGCTGCCCGGCGTGGTGGCCGGAGTCGCCGGCTACGGCAACTGCCTCGGCCTGCCCAACATCGGCGGCGAGGTCGTCTTCGACCCCTGCTACCAGGGCAACCCCCTGGTCAACGCGCTCTGCCTCGGCGTGCTCCCGGTCGACCGGCTGCAGAAGAAGGAAGCTGCCGGCCCCGGCAACGTCGTGGTGCTGATGGGTGCCCGGACCGGCCGGGACGGCATCGGCGGCGTGTCGGTGCTGGCCAGCGCCACCTTCGACGAGGGCAGCGAGCAGCGCCGCCCGTCCGTGCAGGTCGGCGACCCGTTCATGGAGAAGCTGCTCATCGAGGCATGCCTGGAGCTGTACGACGCCGAGCTGGTCGTCGGCATCCAGGACCTCGGCGGCGCCGGGTTGACCTGCGCGCTCACCGAGACCGCCGCCTCCGCCGGCACCGGCATGCGGGTCCGGCTGGAGCGGGTCCCGCTGCGCGAGGCCTCGATGGAGCCGCACGAGATCCTGGCCAGCGAGTCGCAGGAGCGGATGCTGCTGGTCGTCGCCCCGGACAAGCTGGAGGCGGTGCTCAAGACCGCCGAGAAGTGGGGCGTCTGGGCCACCGCCATCGGCGAGGTCACCGCGCCGTCCCCGGACGGCCAGCCGGGCCGGCTGGTGATCACCTGGCGCGACCATCTCGTGGTGGACGTCCCGCCGGGCTCGCTGGTCGACGACGGTCCGGTCTACGCCCGTCCGATGCGCGAGCCGGCCGACCTGATCCTCATCCAGGCCGACCGGGCCGAGACGCTGCCCCGGCCGGCGACCCCGGAGGCGCTGCGGGAGACCGTGCTGCGCATGATCGCGTCGCCGAACCTGGCCGACAAGACCTGGGTCACCGAGCAGTACGACCGGTACGTGCTGGGCAACACCGTGCTCGCCCAGCCGGAGGACTCCGGCGTGATCCGGATCGACGAGCGCACCGGTCTGGGCGTCGCCCTGTCGCTGGACGGCAACGGCCGGTACGCCCGGCTCGACCCGTATCACGGCACGAAGCTGGCACTGGCCGAGGCGTACCGGAACGTGGCGGTGACCGGCGCGAAGCCGATCGCCGTGACCAACTGCCTCAACTTCGGCTCGCCGGAGGACCCGGGCGTGATGTGGCAGTTCGCCGAGGCCGTCCGCGGTCTGGCGGACGGCTGCCTGGAGCTGGGCATCCCGGTTACCGGCGGCAACGTCAGCTTCTACAACCAGACCGGAGCGGCGGCGATCCACCCGACCCCGGTGGTCGGCGTGCTCGGCGTGCTGGACGACGTGGCCGAGCGCGTGTCGATGGGCTTCGTCCCGCGCACCGGCGGCGATCACGACCAGCTCTTCCTGCTCGGCGAGACGCACGTGGAGCTCTCCGGCTCGGAGTGGGCCTGGGTGACCCACGAGCACCTCGGCGGCATCCCGCCGCAGGTCGACCTGTCCCGCGAGCGGCAGCTCGCCGAGCTGCTGGCCGAGGCCGCCCGGGTCGGGCACCTCAGCTCGGCGCACGATCTGTCCGACGGTGGCCTCGCGCAGAGCCTGGTCGAGTCCTGCCTGCGCCGCGGGGTCGGAGCGCAGATCGCGGTGCCGGAGCACTTCGCCGGCGGTTCGATGCCGTTCGTCTTCCTGTTCAGCGAGTCCGCCGGGCGGGTCCTGGTCTCGGTGCCGCGCGGCCACGAGAAGGCGTTCACCTCCCTCTGCGCCGAGCGCGGGGTCCCGTGGGAGGCCATCGGGGTCACCGACCAGGCCGGCGGGGCCCTTGAGGTGCGCGGCCAGTTCCGGATCGGCCTGGACGAGCTGCGCGCCGTACACGGTGCCACGCTGCCCCGGCTCTTCGGCGGGACGGAGTCGGCCGAGGCCGCCCCGGCCGGGCGGGGCACCGCTCCGGCGGCGACCGCGGCTGCTCCGGCTCCGGCGGTCGACACCGTCGAGGGTGCCCGGGAGGCGGCGGCCCCCGTCGCCGCGCCGGCCGATCGGGTGGCGCCGGAGCACACCGGCTCCGCCGTGACCGATCGGACGGCCGCCGACACGACGGCGACTGCCGAGGCCAGGCCCACCGCCGACGCCCCGGGCGGGGCGTCCGGGCAGCCGGTCGACGGCGGGCCCGAGCGGGTCGACGGCGCGGAGCGGGCCGCCGGTCCCTCCGGGGCGACCGAACCTGGCGCTGGTGGTGCCGGGTTCGCCGCGCCCGATCAGCGCTGAGACGTTGGCCGCGGCCGTCTTCGCCCAACCCGGCTCCGGCGCCCGGTTCGACTGGGGGCTGACCGGCGCGGCGGAGCTCGGCCGCGTCTGCGCGGTCCTGGTGGTGGTGGACGTGCTCTCGTTCACCACCACCGTGGAGATCGCGGTCGCCCGGGGGATGCGGGTGCACCCGTTCCCCTGGGGCGAGCAGGCGGCGGAGTACGCGCGCCGGGTCGGCGCGGTCGCGGCCGTGGGCCGCCGGCAGCTGACCCCGGAGCACCCGTGGTCGCTCTCCCCGGCGGCGCTGCGCACCGCGCCGGTCGTCGCCGACCTCGTGCTGCCGTCGCCGAACGGCTCGGCGATCAGCGCCGCCGCCAGCGCCACCGGGCTTCCGGTGGTCGCAGCCTGCCTGCGCAACGCCCGCGCCGTCGGGCGCTGGCTGTGCGAGCGGGGGTACGGCTCGGCCGACGCCCCGATCGGCGTGATCGCCTCCGGCGAGCGCTGGCCCGACGGCGCCCTGCGACCCTCCGTGGAGGACCAGCTCGGGGCGGGGTGTGTGCTCGACATCCTCTCCGGGGTGCCCGGCGGGTTGTCGGTGGAGGCCGCGATGACCCTCGCCGCGCTGGCCAGCACCCCGGACGTGCCGGCCGCCGTGCGTGGCTGCGTCTCCGGCCGGGAACTCGTCGAGGGCGGCTTTGCCGACGACGTGGAGGTCGCGGTCCAGGTCGGCGTCTCGGACGTGGTGCCGGTGCTGCGGCAGGGCGTCTTCTCGGCCGCCTGAGCTGGCTCGCCCGCCCCTCGGCCGGGTCCCCTTTCTCTCTGTCCCTCCCCGGCCCCGACGGGCGAGAGCGGCTGCCCGACGGGGCAGCCGCTCTCTGCGTCGCGGTGCGGGCGGTCGATCCGCGAGGGTCAGTCGTCCAGCCAGTCCAGCCGACGCCCGCCACGGTCCTGCTGCGGCGGGCCGTCGGGCCGGGCCCGACCCGGCTGGGCCTGGTCGCCGTAGCCGCCCTGCTGCTGGTCGTAGCTGGTCGGCTGGTCGTATCCGTGCCCCTGCTGCGGGGGCTCCTGGCCGTACCCCCCACGGTGCTGCGGGGGCTCCTGGCCGTACCCCCCGCCCTGCTGGTCGTACCCGCCTGCCTGGCCGTAGCCGCCCTGCTGGCCGTAGCTCTCGCCGCCGTAGCTGCCGCCGCGCTGACCGTAGCCGCCGCCCTGCTGGCCGGCGTCGTAACCGCCCGGCTGGCTGCCGTAGGCACCGCCCTGCTGACCAGCGTCGTAACCGCCCGGCTGGCCGCCGTAGGCACCGCCCTGCTGGCCGTACCCGCCGCCGGTGGGCTCGCCGCCGCGGCCGTACTGCGGAGGCGGCTCCGGCTGGCCGTAGTTGTGGCCCTGGTCGGCCTGGTAGGTGCTGGTCGGGTACGGGTCAGCCGGCGGGGTGTACGAGCCGGTGCCCTCGCCGGTGTACCGGCCGGTCGGCTCGTCGTAGCGCTCGCCGTAGCCGCCGCCCTGGCCCGGGTAGCCCCCGGCCGCCGCGTCCGCCGGTGCGCCGTAGCCCCGGCTGCCGTAGCCGCCGCCGGACGCCGGGGCGTCGGTGCCGTACCCGCCGGGCGTGCCGGGCGTGCCGCCGTACCCGCTCCCGGAGGCGTACCCGCCACCGGTCGAGGTGGGGGCGTTGCCGTACCCGCCGCCGGACGCCGGGGCGTCGGTGCCGTGCCCGCCGTAGCCGCCGGTGGAGGCGGGCGCGGTGCCGTAGCCGGCCCCGGAGGCGGGCGCGCTGCCGTAGCCCCCGGCCGCGCCGTAGCCGCCGCCCTGGGGCTCGTCGCCGTATCCGCCGCCGCTGCCGGCTCCCCAGCCGCCCTGCTGGCCACCGGGGCCGTACGCGGACGGCGGGGCGGCGTACGGGTCCGGCGGGACGTCGTCCACGATCGGCCGCTGCATCATCGTCGGCGCGTCGCTGAGCGAGGTGCCGCCGACCATCGTCGGGTCCGGCCCGGCGCCGACCCGGTTGACCACCCGGGTCTTGTCGTCCGCCCCGTGGTACGCCCCCCGGGCGGCGGGCACCGCGCCCGCCGCGGCGGCACCGGCCGGGGCGTCGTCGTCGGTGTCGTCGCCGTTCTCCCGGCGCTTCATCCAGAGCAGCACGATGGTGCCCACGCCGACGGCCACGAACAGACCACCGAGCAGGATGAGCAGCCAGTTGAAGCCGTCGGAGTCGTTCTCGGCGGCGGCGTTCTTCGGGGCCCCCGGGGTGGCCGCGGGGCTCTCCTCGGGGCTCTCCTCGGTCGGCTCCTCGGTGGGCAGCGGCTCCTCGCTGGCCGATGGGGTGGGAGTCGGGCTCACCTCGACCTTGATCGCCAGGCTGATCCGCTGCCCGGTCACGCTCTGCCCGGCGCTCGCGTCGAAGGACTTGGTGGTGCGGAACTCGCCCCGGACGGCACCGATACCGATCCGGCCCGGGGTGATCGGCCGGTCCTTGCTGCCGGTGAAGCGGAAGCTCCCGCTGCCGTCGCTGGTGGTCTCGTAGCGGTGGCCGCCGCTGTCCTGGAGCATGACGGTGGCGTTCGGCACCGCCGTGTCGTTGGCTGTGGCCACCACCTTGCCGGAGACCGACTTGACGGTCTGCACCTGCTCCTGCGTCGGCTCCGGCGCGGCATTCGCCTTCACGGTGAGCTGGAAGTCCCGACCGTTCTGGCCGCCCTGGATGCTGGTCGCGTTGACCGTCACCCGCTGGTTGTCCGCGTTCGGCGCGTCGCCGGAGGCGCGGAGCTGGACGACGTGGTTCACCGGGCCGGTGCCGTTGAAGTCGACCTTGCCGCAGCCGCTCCCACAGCTCACGCCTCGCGGGAGACCCGCCACGGCGATGACGACGAACTTCTCGTCGTCGCTCCTCGGCGTCAGCTGCACGTTGACGGCGGTGGTACCGCCTGCCTGGATGGTGGCCGAACCAGGGGAGATGCTGATGTCGGCTGCCAGGGCGGGTGCGGCGGGGGCGGCGAACAGGACGCCGACCACCAGCGCCACGACCACACCGGCCCGCTGCTTCCAGGCACGTCGGTGTGTTGACACGTCCACCGCCTTCCGGTCTGACTTCCCTGGCCGGCGGGGCGCCGGGCCGGGGATCATCACGGTACGAATACGCCGTCGGCAACTATGCCTTGTCTGACCGGATCGGCGCGACCCAGGGCCGTGTCGAAAGCGTCGGAGCCGGGTCGTATCGTCCCGTCGTGTCCTCTCCGCACACAAAGTCCGCAGCCGTGGCTGCCGCGCTCGCCGCCCTCGACGAGGGTCGTACGCCCGAACGGCTGGTGTTTCGGGAGGCGGTTCGTGCCCTCTTGGCCGCCCTTGCGGACCGAGCTCCCGGCCGATCGGTGGAAGTGCGTGTCCCACCCTACGGTGCAGTTCAGTGCATTCCTGGTCCCCGACACACCCGTGGCACCCCGCCCAACGTCGTCGAGCTGGACCCGGCGACCTGGTTGGAGCTGGCGACGGGCCGCCGAAGCTGGGCGGACGCGGTCGCCGAGGGGCGAGTGCGGGTCAGCGGTGTCCGCGCTGACCTCTCCGTGCACCTTCCGCTCCGACTGGGCGACTAGCCATCACGCCGGACACGGAAAGTGGTCGCACCGTGACTCTCAGTATTGACACTCATTCGCGTACACTCTGAGGCGACGACAGTGGTCCCGGCCGAGCAAGCGTGGATCCGCCCCCGAGATCCCGCCCGGCCAGTCCAGACCCAGCATGAGGGAGCGGTAAGTGCCCCGAGGCGACGGCCGGCTGAGCCACGACCTTGATCCCCAACGACCCGGCCCGCAGGACGCCTGTGGCGTCTTCGGCGTCTGGGCGCCCGGGGAGGCGGTCGCCAACCTGACCTACCTCGGGCTCTACGCCCTCCAGCACCGGGGCCAGGAGGCCGCCGGGATCGCCGTCAGCGACGGTTCGGGCGTGGTGGTCTACAAGGATCTCGGCCTGGTGGCCCAGGTCTTCGACGAGCCCACCCTGGCCAGCCTGCGCGGGCATCTGGCGATCGGGCACGCGCGCTACTCGACGACGGGCGGCTCGACCTGGGAGAACGCCCAGCCGACCATCCGGTCCACCAGTGCGGGCATCACGATCGCGCTGGCGCACAACGGCAACCTGGTCAACACCGCCGAGCTGCAGCGTGAGGTCGCCGAGCGGGGCATGGTCGCCGACGGCTCGACCAACGACACCTCGCTGGTGACCATGCTGCTGGCCAGCCGGCCGGACCTCTCGGTCGAGGCCGCCGCGCTGGAGGTTCTGCCCCAGCTGCGCGGCGCGTTCAGTTTCGTCTTCATGGACGAGTCGACGCTCTACGCGGCCCGCGACCCGCACGGCGTGCGCCCGCTGGTCCTCGGCCGGCTGGAGCGCGGCTGGGTGGTGGCCAGCGAGACGGCCGCCCTGGACATCGTCGGGGCGAGCGTGGTCCGCGAGGTGGAGCCGGGCGAGCTGATCGCCATCGACGAGGACGGCCTGCGGTCCAGCCGGTTCGCCGCGCCGGAGCCGAAGGGCTGCCTCTTCGAGTACGTCTACATCGCGCGGCCGGACGCCACCATCGCCGGGCGCAACGTGCACGCCGCCCGGGTGCAGATCGGCCGCCAGCTCGCCAAGGAGCACCCGGTCGAGGCCGACCTGGTCATCCCGGTGCCGGAGTCCGGCACCCCGGCGGCGATCGGCTACGCGGAGGAGTCCGGGATCACCTACGGCGCCGGCCTGATGAAGAACCCGTACGTGGGGCGCACCTTCATCCAGCCGTCGCAGACCCTGCGTCAGCTCGGCATCCGGCTCAAGCTCAACCCGCTGCGGGAGAACGTGCGGGGCAAGCGGCTGGTCGTCGTGGACGACTCGATCGTGCGCGGCAACACCCAGCGGGCCATCGTCCGGATGCTGCGCGAGGCGGGCGCTCTGGAGGTTCATGTCCGGATCTCCTCCCCGCCGGTCAACTGGCCGTGTTTCTACGGCATCGACTTCGCCACCCGGGCCGAGTTGCTCGCCAACGGGCTGGACAACGAGGGCATCCGGCGCTCCATCGGCGCCGACACGCTGGGCTACGTCTCGTTGTCGGGCCTGATCGCCGCGACCGAGCAGCCGAAGACCCGGCTCTGCCGGGCCTGTTTCGACGGGGAGTACCCGATCGAGCTGCCGGCCGGGAACCTGATCGGCAAGCACGTGCTCGAGGGAGTGGGACGCCGAGTCGCTGGTGCCCCGAGCGTCCCGGAGCACGCCGATGCACCGCTCGTCGCCGCTCCGGGCGGCGCGACCGTACACCGCCCATAGCACCGCCCGACGCGGGCCCGCCGGTCAGCCCCGGTACCCCGCGAGAACCACAAAGGGGAGAACCGTGACGCACGTGTCCGAGCGCAGCGGCACAGGAAGCAGCCCGACCGGCGCCGGTGGCGACCGCCAGCCCTGGACGGCCGGCACCGGCCGCCCGGCGCGCAAACGCTCGGTCTCGTACGCGGACGCCGGCGTCTCGATCGAGGCGGGCGACCGCGCGGTCGAGCTGCTCAAGTCCAAGGTGAAGCAGACCCGTCGCCCGGAGGTCATGGGCGACCTCGGCGGCTTCGCCGGCCTGTTCCGGCTGGACACGAAGAAGTACAAGAACCCGATCCTGGCGTCCTCGACCGACGGCGTCGGCACCAAGCTGGTGATCGCCCAGCAGCTCGACATCCACGACACGATCGGCATCGACCTGGTCGCCATGGTTGTCGACGACCTGGTGGCCTGCGGCGCCGAGCCGCTGTTCCTGCTCGACTACATCGCCTGCGGCGAGGTCGTCCCGGACAAGGTGGCCGAGATCGGCGCCGGCATCGCCGACGGCTGCCGGTACGCCGGCTGCGCGTTGCTGGGCGGCGAGACCGCCGAGCACCCCGGCGTGTTGCGCCCGGACGAGTACGACGTCTCCGCCACCGGCGTCGGCGTGGTCGAGGAGAGCGAGATCCTCAGCCCGGACCGGGTCGAGATCGGCGACGTGGTCATCGCCATGCGTTCCTCGGGCCTGCACTCCAACGGGTACTCCCTGGTCCGGCACGTGCTGCTGGGGGCCGGCCGGATGCGGCTGGACGTGGTGATCGACGACTTCGGTCGGCAGCGCACCCTCGGCGAGGAACTGCTCACCCCGACCAAGATCTATGCCCAGGACTGCCTCAAGCTGATCGCCGAGGCCGAGGTGCGCTCGATCGCGCACGTCACCGGCGGCGGCATCCCGGGCAATCTGGTCCGGATTCTGCCCGAGCACGTCGACGCGGTGGTCAACCGCTCCACCTGGAAGCCGCAGCCGATCTTCGACCTGATCCAGTCCAAGGGCCGGATCGAGGACCATGAGATGGATGCGACCTTCAACATGGGCGTCGGCATGTTCGCGATCGTCTCCGCCGAGGACGCCGACCGGGCCCTGGCCACGCTGACCGGCCGGGGCGTCGACGCCTGGCAGGCCGGCGAGATCATCGAGGGCACGGGCAGGGTGCAGATGGTCGGCCAGCACACCCGGGGCTGATCACGCAGCGCTGATCATCCGAGCACCTGATCAGGGGTTCACCCGAGTGGTCATCGCCGCCTAGCCTGAAGGACACCCTTCGGGCCAGGAAGGAGGGCGATGGTTGCTCGAGAACGGCAGGTGAGCGGGATGCGGGGACTCTCCCCGGTCCCGGCTTACGTCGTGATGCAGCCGACGACCCTCTGCAACCTGGACTGCGCGTACTGCTACCTGCCGTTCCGGGCGGCGGACCGGCGGATGCCGGTCGCGGTGGCCCAGGCGGTCGCCGCGTCGGTGAACCCGTGGGCGTCGGCCGGCCGGTTCTCGGTGGTGTGGCACGGCGGGGAGCCCCTCGCGACCGGGCGGGAGCACCTGGCCGCGCTGCTCGCCCCGTTCGGGCCGGAGGTCGAACACCACGTACAGACCAACGCCACCCTGATCGACGACGCCTGGTGCGACTTTCTCGCCGAGCACCGGGTGCGGGTCAGTGTGAGCGTGGACGGGCCGCGTGGGCGCAACGGCGACCGGGTCACCCGGGCCGGCCGGCCGGCGTACGACCGGATCGTGCGCGGGATCGAGACGCTGCGCCGGCACGGGCTGCCGTTCTCGGCGCTGGCGGTGGTCAGCGACCCGACCCCGGGCCGGGCCACCGAGCTGTACGACTACTTCCTCGGCCTCGGCTGCGAGGTGCTGGGGGTCAACATCGAGGAGACCGAGGGGGTCAACACCCGCGGCAACGCCCACGAGGCGGCTCCGGTGCGGGCGTTCTGGGCCGAGCTGGTGGCCGCCTGGCGTCGGGATCCCCGGATCCACCTGCGCGAGGTGGAGTGGTCGCTGCGGTACGCGGCGGCGGTGCTCGACGGCAGCTCCGACGATCTGCTGCCCCGGCGGCTCGACCCGATCCCCACGGTCGGCCACGACGGGTCGGTGACCGTGCTCTCCCCGGAGCTGGCCGGCTTCACCGACCCCGGGTACGGCGACTTCAGCAGTGGCAACGTGTTGACCACTCCGCTGGCCGAGATCCTGGCCGGGGCGGAGCGGAGGACCCCCTGGGTGGGTGAGTTCCTGGCCGGCGTGGAGGCGTGCCGGGCGTCCTGCCCGTACTTCGGCTTCTGCGGGGGTGGGCACGCAGCCAACCGTTACTTCGAGCTGGGGCGTTTCGACGGTACGGAGACCGAGCACTGCCGCAACAGCAAGATCCGCCTACTGGAGGGAGTGTTGGACCATGCCCGAGACCATCGGAGACCGGCAGGCTGAACGTGTCGGGGGAGACACCGGGCGACCGGTCGTCGACCGGGTGCGGGACACCGCCGCCGGGCTGGCCGACCTGCTCCAGGAGGCGGAGGACGCGCGCCGGCTGCGTTCGGAGGCGGCCGGGGGCGAGGGTGCCGGGGCGGTCTGCGCCTGGAACCACTTCGAGAACATCCCGACGTTCTACAACTGGAACAACCGGCCCCGGTGAGGGGCGGGCGGGTCCGAGATCAAGGACCTGCCGCGGTGACCGGATCGGCTCCGGCACGGCAGGCCCCTGATCATCGGGTGGTATGCCGCCTCCTGATGGGCACATGCGTGAGCACGCGGGGCTTGCCGCGTGCTCAGATGTTCCCGGAGGTCAGCGGGTGGGACGGACCCAGGGGTCCGGGTCTTCGTCCGGGTGATCGTCGTCGTCGACGACCTCTTTGTAGTCGTCGTCGACGACGACGTGGTCCGACTTACCAGCACCCGCCAGTTCGCGCTGCAAGGCGGTGAGGTCGGTGTTCGGGGAGTGGTACTTCAACTCCCGGGCCACCTTTGTCTGCTTGGCCTTAGCACGGCCGCGCCCCATGGCTCGACCCCCTCGCACAGAATGCGGGGCAGCCCGAAGGCGGGCCCCGATGACGTCAGGCATCTCTCGTGGCTCTTACGGTACATGGGGATGCCGCTGTTCGGCACCTCGGGTTACCGTCTGCCGGCCCTGCGCGTCGCAGTGACCCGGCTGTCACCAAGTGTACTGGGGTAAGGGCCGAATGCCGAACCGCCCATGACGCCGGACAGATGGGCGGCAATCACCTCTATTTCCAGCTTAACGCCGCAGCCCGTCCCGCTCCACCCGAGGAGCCCGACCCGGTGCGTTATCCGTACCGGGCCGGGCGTGGCGCTCAGCGCAGGTGGATGGAGCGCAGCCGGCCGACCTCCGCCATCCGGCGCTCGGCGAGCCGGTCCGCCGCCACCGCCGGGGGGACACCCTCATCGTCGGCCAGCCGCAGGATCTGGCGGGTGGTGTCGTAGATCTTCGTGGCCCGCAGCTTGGCCCGCTCGAAGTTGAAGCCCTCGATCTCGTCCGCGACCTGGATCACGCCGCCGGCGTTCACCACGTAGTCGGGGGCGTAGAGGACGCCCCGGTCGGCGAGCAGCTTCTCGATTCCCGGGTGGGCGAGCTGGTTGTTGGCCGCCCCGGCGACCACCTTCGCCCGCAGCGCCGGCACGGTCTCGTCGTCCAGGGCGCCGCCCAGCGCGCAGGGGGCGTACACGTCGATGTCGGCGGCGACCAGCCCGGCGGCGTCCTCGATCAGCTCGACCTGCGGGTGGTTGGCGCGGACCCACTCGCGCGCCCGCGGGTCGACGTCGGTCGCCACCACCTCGGCGTGGTCGTCGAGCAGGTGCCGGGTCAGGTGCTTGCCGACCTTGCCCAGCCCGGCCACGCCGACCCGTCGGCCGTTCAGGGTGGGGGCGCCCCAGACGTGCTCGGCGGCGGCCCGCATGCCCTGGAAGACGCCCCACGCGGTGAGCACCGACGAGTCGCCCGCGCCGCCGTGCTCCACGCTGCGTCCGGTGACGTAGCGGGTCTCCCGGGCGATCACGTCCATGTCGGCGACGTAGGTGCCGACGTCGCACGCGGTGTAGTAGCGGCCGTTCAGCGACTCGACGAAGCGGCCGTACGCGCGCAGCAGCGCCTCGCCCTTGAGCTGCACCGGGTCGCCCCAGATCACGGCCTTGCCGCCACCCAGGTCCAGCCCGGCCAGGGCGTTCTTGTACGCCATGCCGCGGGACAGGCCGAGCACGTCGGCCAGCGCCGCCTCCTCGCTGGCGTACGGGTAGAACCGGGTGCCGCCGAGCGCGGGGCCCAGCGCGGTGGAGTAGATCCCGATGATCGCCCGGAGTCCGGTCTGCGTGTCCTGACAGAAAACGACCTGTTCGTGGCCGGTGGATGACGGGCCGTCGGTGCTGGCAAATACGCCCATGGCTGACTCCTGTGTCGGTGCGTCCTTTTGGGACGCGGACCTGTGGCACGCCGGCGGGATGGTGCCGGTGGGTCGAGCCTAATGTCGGCCGAAGCCGTACTGTCGTCTCAGCATGTCCGAAGTCCGGGCGTCCGGGCGGGTGAGCAGGGCCGCCGGGCGTGCGACCGGGGCGCTGGCCGCGTCTGGATTCCGTCTCGTGGGAGGATCGCGCAGTGCCGTCGCTCTTCGCTTCGTACCTGCGGGTGTACGAGCCGCTGACCGCCTTCGACCGGGATCGTCAGTCGTACTGGCGGCGCTACGCGTCCGACGGGCGGGCGGTGGCCCCGTCGGAGGGGCCGGGGCGGCAACGTACGGCGGTCATCGAGGCGCTGGGCGCGGGCTGGACCCGGCTGCCCGACCCGCCCGAGGAGGCGTACGTCCTGGAGGCCGACGACAGCCTGCTGGTCTGCCCGTGGAACCTGCGGATCCGGGTGGCCGAGGCGGCGCTGAGCGCTCGGGACGGCGTGCCGTCGGTGCTGGCCGACGCGTTCGTGCCGCCGGTCCTCGCCGATCAGGCCAAGGCGGTGGTGGAGGACTGGCGTAGCGGGGCCCGGGTGCTGGAACACGGCGTCCCCCGGGTGCACGAGCAGATCGCCACGTGGGGCGTGCCGCTGCGCTGGTTCGTCCTGTTCGATTTCGAGGAGCGGGACCTGGTGACCCATCCGGGGCGACGCGCGCTGCGCTACCGGACGGAGATCGCCAAGGCCCGGCGCCGATCGTCCCGGGCGCTGTCGGTGTTGCGTAAGACCGTCGGCGAGGCGCCGATCACCGAGGCGGTCGAGGAGGCCGCCCGGTGGCTGGAGGAGTTCCACCCGCGCTCGGTGGTGGAGCTGGACTACGGCGGCCTCGTCCAGTTGCTCTCCGACGAGACCCTCGACGCGGACGACTCGCCGGCGCTCGTCGCCACCGGGCTCGCCGGGCTCTCCAAGGGGGAGGCCGAGGAGGCGTCCACGGCCTACGACACGTTGGTCGCTCGCTGGCGAGCGGTCCAGCTCCTGGAACGCTGCAACTAGTCCCCACCTGGGCGAAGACCGCCCAGGAAGCCGTAAAACGCCTCTGGGAGCGCTCCCGAATTGAGGTGTGCTCGTAGTTGGAGCATCACGACCAGTGATTATGAGTCCGAATAAGGTGGTTCGTGCCGTGTATTAGTCGTATAAATCGGGCATGGTTCATCCGTCCGTCTAGGGACCTTCGGCCGTTCGGCCCATGTCGGACATCGGGGACTAGCCGGACCATGGGAGACGCGTCGGCCGGCGGGACCCCGGCCGATGTCTATACCTGTGGAGGAGTGACCGATATGGCATCGCGAACGCACGAACCGGAGCCGCTGCTCACACCGGCCGAGGTGGCGTCGATGTTCCGTGTCGACCCGAAGACGGTGACCCGGTGGGCGAAGGCTGGCAAGCTCAGCGCCATCCGGACCCTCGGGGGGCACCGCCGTTACCGCGAGTCGGAGGTTCGGGCTCTGCTGCAGGGGCAGATTCCCCAGCAGCGCCAGGGAGACTGACCGCCGGGAATTCTACAGACGTACGGAGCAGGGGCGGCGGACAACGGTCCGCCGCCCCTGCTCCGTGTCCGGCCCGGGCGGTCACTCCGACAGGCTGATCCGGATGCCCACCGTCCCCCGCTCGCCCCGCCGCAGCCGGCTGCCCAGCAGGCTGAGCCGCCCCACCAGCCGGTACTTCTGCTTCAGCAGTTCGCGGATCCGGCGGGTGTCCGCCGGGCCGCAGATGGTCGCGTGACCGGACACCGCCTCGCCGTGCGGCCGGCCCCGCAGGTCGCACGGTGCCACCGTCACCTCGCCACTGCGCCGGATCCGCTTCACCTTGCCCGAGTCGGCGACGGTCCAGGCGGCCAGCGCGTCACCGTCGCGGGCGGCCCACACGGGGGTGGGCACCGCCCGCCCGTCCCTGCGGAACGTGGTCAACAGGACGTACTTCTCCGCAGCGAGGCGGTCCAAGGTGGTCACGCCGCAAGAATACGACCGCGCGACCCGCCGACCATGGGGTTAGCGTGAACCCCGTGACCGGGGAACCCAGGATCGGCGACGTATTCGGCGAGCTGCTGCGGGACGCGCTCGCCGTGCAGACCGGGATCGGCCCCCGGCCGATGGCCGGCGGGCGGCTGCCCCGGCCCGTCATCGAGATCATCGAGCGGGACGACGGCCTCATCAACGGCGCCCCCGCCGCCCACTACCTGGCCGGCCCCGCCGAGTGGCAGCCGTACGACCACCGGGCGGTGGACCGGGTCCGGGGCGAGACGCTGGACATCGGCGTCGGCGCCGGCCGGATCGCGCTGCTGCTCCAGGAGCGCGGAGTGCCGGTGACCGGGCTGGACACCTCCCTCGGCGCGTTGAAGGTGTGTCGCCGGCGCGGGGTGCGGAACCTGGTGCACGGCACGATCGACGAGCACGTCGCCGACGGCCGGCGGTACGACACCTTCCTGCTGCTCGGCAACAACCTCGGGCTGATCGAGGGGCGGGACCGGGCGTCGGCGTTCCTCGCCACGCTCGCCGCGCTGGCCAGGCCCGGTGCGCAGGTCATCGCGCACGGCACCGACCCGTACGGCACCACCGACCCGGTGCACACCGGCTACCACGAGCTGAACCGGCACCGGGGTCGGCTCGGCGGGCAGCTGCGGCTGCGGCTGCGGTACCGGGAACTGGGCACCGAGTGGTTCGACTACCTGGTCTGCTCGGTGGCCGAGCTGGCCGAGCTGGTCCGCGGCACCCCGTGGCGACTGACCGACGTGGATGACCGGGACGCCCCGTACTACCTGGCGACCCTGATGCTGACCGGCTGACCGGTCCGCGGGCGACTCCGGTACGCGCAAGGGGCCCTTGCCTCCGGTACGCGGAAGGGGCCCTTGCCTCCGGTACGCGGAAGGGGCCCTTGCCTCCGGTACGCGGAAGGGGCCCTTGCCGGGCGGGAAGCCTCGGCAGGGACCCCTTCCGCGCGCCTCAGACCCGGACGGTCGGGGGGAGCGGCTCCGGCGGGAGGCCACCGTCGCCGTCGACCACCTCGTCGGGAGTCCCGTCCTCGTCGAGGTCGACCATGGTGATGTCCACCTTGCCGTCGCCGTCGGTGTCGAACTGGAACAGGTCGGCCCGACCGTCGCCGTCGGTGTCGACGACCCAGACGTCGGTCTTGCCGTCGTTGTTGGTGTCCGCGCGGAGCAGGTCGACCCGCTCGTCCCCGCGGGTCTCCACCGTCGCCGGGTTCTCCACACTCTCCGGTGCCTGGCTCATGTTCCGGTCCTTCCCTCGGTTGACGGCGCAGTACCCGGTTCGGCGTGCCCCCACGCATGCCGCCGATGCCCGTGCTGCATAGGGTCGCACCCATGAGCCAGCGGAGCGGGCGGCCCGGCGTGGCGGAGACCCCGCATGCCGCCGTGCGCAGCGAGGAGACGTCATGAATCGTTTTGTCGTCGTCGGGGCCGGCACGATGGGCCTGGGCATCGCCTACGTGGCGGCCGGCGCGGGATACCACGTCGAACTGGTCGAGGTCGACCCCGACCGGTCGACCGCCGCCGAGGCGCGGCTCGGTGAGCTGTGGGACCGGGCCGTCCAGCGGGGGAAGCTCGCCGCGGACGAGGCGGCGGCGCACCGGGGTCGGGTGACGCTGGTCGCCTCCCTCGGTGCCGTCGCGCCCGAGCCCGACGTGGTCGTGGAAGCCGTGCCGGAGCGGCTGGAGCTCAAGCGCGCCGTCCTGCGGGCCGCCGCCGCGCTGCGCCCCGCGCTGCTGGGCAGCAACACCTCCAGCATCTCCATCGGGGAACTGGCCGCCGGGCTGGACCGGCCGGAGCGCTTCGTCGGGCTGCACTTCTTCAACCCCGTCTGGGCCATGGCGCTGCTGGAGGTCGTGGTCGGCGCGGACACCGCCGAGGAGACCACCGCGGCGGCCGTCGCGCTCGCCGGCCGGCTGGGCAAGGACCCCGTCGTCGTACGCGACCTGCCCGGCTTCGCCACCTCCCGGCTCGGGGTGGCCCTCGGGCTGGAGGCGATCCGGATGGTCGCCGACGGGGTGGCCGACCCGGCCGACATCGACAAGGCGATGGTGCTCGGCTACCGGCACCCGGTGGGCCCGCTGGAGCTGACCGACCTGGTCGGGCTGGATGTCCGGCTGGACATCGCCCGCACCCTCCAGACCGCCTACGGGGACCGGTACGCGCCGCCGCCGTTGCTGGAGCGGATGGTCGCCGACGGCAGGCTGGGCAGGAAGTCCGGGCAGGGCTTCTACCGCTGGGAAGGAGGCGAGAAGCGGTGAGCGGGCTGCGGATCGACGAGCGGCCGGACCGGCTGGTGGTGACGCTGGACCGGCCCGAGAAGCGCAACGCGATCGACGCCGACCTGATCGGTGAGCTGCACGACGTCTGCGCCGAACTGGAGGCGCGGCCCCGCCTGCTGCTGCTCACCGGCGGCGCGGAGGGGATCTTCGCGGGCGGGGCGGACATCGCCCAGCTCCGCGAGCGGGGCCGGCTGGACGCGCTCGCCGCGATCAACTCCGCCGCCTTCGCCCGGATCCGGGCGTTGCCGATGCCCACCGTCGCCGCCGTCGACGGCCCGGCGCTGGGCGGTGGCGCTGAGCTGGCGTACGCGTGCGACCTGCGGGTGTGTACGGCGCGCGCCGTCTTCGGCCAGCCGGAGGTGCGGCTGGGCATCCTGGCCGGCGCGGGCGCGACCCACCGGCTCCCGGCGCTGGTCGGCGAGGCCCGGGCCAAGGAGTTGCTGTTCACCGGCCGTCGGGTGGATGCCGCGGAGGCGCTGCGGATCGGGCTGGTCAACCAGGTGGTGGACGAGCCCACCGAGCTGCTGCCCGCCGCGCACGGGCTGCTCGACGAGATCGCCAAGGGCTCCTCCCTGGCGCTGCGGCTGACCAAGCTGGCCGTGGACGCACCGCCGGCCGCCCACCCGCACCTCGACCTGGTCAGCCAGGCGGTGCTCTTCGAGGACGAGGAGAAGCGGCGGCGGATGACCGAGTTCCTGGAGCGCCGCAGGCCCCGCTGACGGCGCGTCGCAGCCGGGCCCGGTGCGCCGGACGCGCGACGGCCGCCCCCGCGAGTCTGCCGGGGCGGCCGTCGCGCGTCGGGTCAGTGCCGGATCTGCACCCCGGAGTCGGCGAGCGCCCGGATCACCTGCGCGGACTCGGCGAAGCCGATGACCAGCACGGCATCCGCGTCGTACTTCTTGATCTCCTGGGCGCCGGCGGTGAAGTCCAGCGGTGGAGCCTTCGCGTCGGCCGGCGGATCGTACGTCAGCAGCTTCACCCGGTCGCTGCCGATGCCGGCCCGCTCCAGCTCGGCGCGGACGTTCTCCTGAAGGCCCTCGCCGTAGGAGTCCTTCCGGGCGACCAGCACGATCTTGTGTGGCCCGTCGCGCAGTATCACGTCCGCCAGCGCCCGCCCCTGGAGGCTGTCCGGCGGTGCGGTGCGGAAGTAGAGGCCCTTGTCCTCCACCGAGGTCAGCCCCGCGTCCGTGTTGGACGGTGCGAACAGCACCCGGCCGGCGGCGACCACGTCCGGCAGAATGGCGCGGGAGATGCCCGAGGCGCCGGCGCCGATGATGACGTGCGCGCCGTCCCGGACGTGCTTGGCCACGGTGGCCTTCGCGACGTCCGGGTTGGTGCCGTCGTCGCCGTCGAGCCAGACCACCGGCTCGCCGAGCACCCCGCCCGCGGCGTTGACCTCCTTGACCGCCAGGGCGGATCCGGCGGCCAGCGGCGGGTACGCCAGGGCCAGGTCGCCGGTGCGCGGCAGCAGGCCGCCCAGGACCAGTGGCGCCGAGGGGACCTTCCCGCCGCGCTGCTTGTACGGCCGGGGCGGGTTCTTCGTGCTCGCGGCCGACTCGTCGCCGGCGCCGACGAACTCGGTCTTGCCGTCGTCGATCTTGCGGTCCCCGAAGGTCAGGGTGGCGTAGCTGGCCGTGGCCGGCTCCCCGGCGTCGGTGAACCCGGCCCGGTTGAGCGACACCCCCCGGTACTCGATGTCCTGGCCGGCACGGGCCAGCTTCAGGCAGTCCGCCGCCTTCTCGCACCGCTGGCCGTTGTTGGTGACGCCGACGATCTGCTTGGCGATCTGCGTCGGCTCGGTGCTGCCGGCAAGCTGCGTGGCCAGCGCGGTGATGACCACCGCGTCGTACGCCTCGGCCGCGTAGAGGTAGTCGCCGAGCTTCGGGTAGACGGACCGGAGTCGGCTCTTGAAGGCTTCCGGCAGCGGCGTGAGCGGGGTCGTGCCCTTCATGCCGTCGATCAGATCGGCGCGCTCCTTCAGCTCCGCGGCGTACCCATTGATCATGTTGCCGTCGATGCCGTAGAGGCGGACCTGTGTGGTGGTGGTCTCCTCTGACTTGCCGGTGCCGCAGGCGGCACCGGCAAGGAGCAACGCCCCGCAGGCCACCAGGGCGGCGGCGCGCGAGCCGTGTGATACGAACATGGTCGTCCTTCCTCCGGCGAAGGTCCGCTGCGCACATTAGCGTGCCGAGCTGGGCTGCGGGGATGTGGAGCCCGGTCAATTGCCTGCTAGCCGCGCAGGCGTACGCAGGGTCACCGGTTCGACGCTCTCGGGTGGTCACGGGTTGACCACCCGTCGTACAGTGCGCCGGGTGACGGACGTACCGCAGCAGACGCTGGACGACGCGACCGCCGTGCTCCACTCGGCCCTGGCCGGAGACGGCGACGCGGTGGTGGGCGCCTTCGACGAGGTGGTCGACCGGGCCGGCCTCGCCGGGGCGTACGGGGTGGCCTGGTGCCTGGCGGCCACGATGGTCGGGGACGTGCCCGCTCCCGGCGGCGCGGCGCTGGACTTTCCCGGCATCGACGAGGCCGGCTACGACACCCGCTGGGTGGCCCGCTTCGTCAGCGCGTACGCCAACGCCGACGCCGACACCGGGGAAGCGCTCTTCGGCGCGGCGGTCGCCGACGGCCTGCTGCCGGACTGCCTGCTCACCCTCGCCGGCTCGACGGTGGCCACCCTGCGCAGCCGGGCCGCCTGACGCCCCGGCGCCGGCCCGGGTGGCCGGGCGCCGGGGCGCCGCCGCTCAGAACGCGTGGTACGCGACCAGCGGCTCGTACTCGTAGCGCAGGTTCGAGAAGCGGACCCGGAAGTTCACCCCGTCCCGGACGTTGGTGGCCACCGTGATCCACCCGGACTTCGCCGGGAGGTAGGTCCAGTAGTTGCAGCTGTTGGTCTTGTCGACGAAGACCACGCAGGCCTGGGTGCCGAAGCTGCTCGCGTTGCGGACGTTGACGTCCGCACAGCGGCTGGTGGCCCGGTAGGTGCCGGCCTCCCCGCCCCAGCTCCCGGTCTGGAAGTACGAGCGCACCGCGCCGCCGTAGCAGGTGGCGTCGGTGCCGGCGAGGTTCACCGCGGGTGTTCCCGCGCCGGGACTCGCGGGCGCGGGGGCCGCCTGGGCGGGGGCCGCGAGGGCGAGCAGCGACACCGCTGCCGTCATCGTGGCCAGTAGGCGGACGACCGGGGATGACATGGGCGCCTCCAAGCGTTGACTGACCGTCCGTACCGGACGTCTGACCAAGGGCAACGATGATACGGGTCGATGGGTCTCACCGCTGGCCCGGCAGCGTCCGGGACGGTGTGATAGCTCTGGTGGCATGTCGGAGGTCATGCTTGTCAAGGTGCGCAAGCTGCTGGCGAAGGCCGAGGACCCGGCCTGCACGCCGGAGGAGTCGGCCGCGTTCACCGCCAAGGCAACCGAGCTGATCGCCCGCTACGGCGTGGACCGGGCCCTGCTGGCGGCCCGCGACCCGGCCACCGACCCGGTCGGTGACCGGGTGGTCGAGGTCGTCGCCCCGTACGCCCGGGACAAGGCCGGCCTGCTCGCCGCCGTCGCCGCCCCGCTGCGCTGCCGCTGCGTCCGTCGCCGGCACGGCAGCAGCTTCGCGATGCACCTGTTCGGCTTCGCCAGCGACCTGGAGCGGGTCGACCTGCTCTTCACCTCGCTGCTGGTGCAGGCGGCGCACGGGCTGGCCGGGGCGGTCGTCCCGGTGGGGGAGCACCCGGCCGCGTTCCGGCGCTCCTGGCTCGCCGGCTTCGCCCAGGTGGTCGGCACACGGCTGGTCGAGGCGGAGGCCGGGGCGGTCGCCGACTCCGGCGGGACCTCGGTCGCGCTCGTGCTGGTCGACCGCTCAGACCGGGTCCAGCGCCGGGTGGCCGAGGCCTACCCCCGGCTGCGCACCGCCGCTCCGCGCCGGCTCGCCGGCACCGGTTTCGGCTCGGGTGCCGCGGCCGGCCGCAGCGCCGACCTGGGCGGCCAGCGCCTACCCCCCACCCGAACCCGACAACTCCCCCACTGACCCGGTGGTCGACCCCTTTCCCACACTTCCAGTGAAAGCGTTGCCATCCGCTGCCCCACGGGCACTCTTTCTCTGAAAGTGCGTGTGGGAGAGGTCGGCCGTCGGGTCAGGGTTGGGTGACTGAGGCCAGGTAGCGGGAGAGCAGCTCGTGCCAGCCCGCGGTGAGCGCCTGCCGGTATCCCTCGGCGGCCTCGCCGTGCCGGTCGAAGTGCCGGTGCTCGACCTCCACCCGGGTCCGCTCCGGCCCCTCCGGCAGGAACAGCACCTCCACCTCGCTGGCCTGCGCCGGGTCGGGGGCCGGCACCCGGTCCGGGCCGATCTGCCAGCTGAACACCAGCCGCCGGGGCGGGTCCCAGGTGAGCACGCGGCCCCAGTCGCTCCGGAAGCCGTACGGGCCGATCTCGTAGAGCATGCCTCCGGCGCGTGGCTCGATGCCGAGCTCCGCCAGCGCCGCCGGGCCGGACCAGGTGTACTCCCGGACCCACCAGTCGGTCAGCGCACCGGTGAACACGGCGAAGGCCCGCTCGGTGGAGGCAGGGATGAGGAGACTGCTGCGCAGCGAGTACCGCGCGACATCCTGTCGGACGTCTGCCGGTTCGGCCATCTCCTGTCCCATAGGCCCGGACCATACCGGCTGATGCCCCAGCGTGCAGCTTCGTGCTTGCCCTGAATCGGACACGGCGCGTCCGGATTGCGGACAGTGGCGATTCAACTCCGGACACGCGGACGGCGAACGGGTTGCGTCCGACGGGCGAACGGGTGTCCGGTGCCGGATGGGACGGCCTGGGTGCCGAGTACTCCGGGCAGCACGTGAGCTATCCGCCCAGACATAGCGGAAGCCCCCCATCGCGTTGCCGCAGATGAGGGGCTTCCTGTAGCCCGGCGAAAGGCTATGTGGCCAGGGGCGGGGTCGAACCGCCGACCTTCCGATTTTCAGTCGGACGCTCGTACCAACTGAGCTACCTGGCCGTGCCGCTCGGCTCATGGTACCCAAAAGGCGGGATCACCGCCGGCAGGGAACCTGCTCCGATACGCAGAACGCCGCGCATGGTACGCGCGGCGATCAGCGCTTGCGGTCCTGACGGGACTTGAACCCGCGACCTCCGCCTTGACAGGGCGGCGAGCACTCCAACTGCTCCACAGGACCTGGCTGGTGTTGCTCCGGCTTGCGCCGGTCGTGCCCCCAACGGGATTCGAACCCGTGCTACCGCCTTGAAAGGGCGACGTCCTGGGCCGCTAGACGATGAGGGCGGCCCCGCCATCATTGCACACTCGCAACTTCTAGCGGACTTGCTCCCATCCGGCCCCGCCGGAGGCTTGGAAAGCATACGTGACGGGCGGCCCGCGAAACAAATCGGTATGGCCGAGGGCTCGCTCGCCCGCAAAACCGCAGGTCATGGCTGGTTCAACTGAGCCGGACCAGCCCGTAGCGCCGCTTCAGGTCGCCGATGAGGTGGGCGCAGGCGGAGATCGTGGCGGCCCGATTCCCGCCGCCGTCGTGCATCAGCACGATCGCGCCGGGTCGGACGGCACCGGTCACCCGACGGGTGATCGTCGGGGCGGAGGGCTTGGCCCAGTCCTGCGGATCGACACTCCAGTGCAGCGGCCGCATGCCGAGCTGCCGTCCCATCGCCACGACCTCCGGAGTCCACTTCCCGCCCGGCTGGCGGTAGAACGGAACCTTGGCGCCCGGCGCCGCCGCCTGGATGGCGCGGTTGGTGCGTACCAGGTCGGCCCGGATCTCGGCGACCGGCCGCCGGCCGAGGTCCAGGTCGTGCCGCCAACTGTGGTTGCACAGTTGGTGGCCCTCCCGGGCGATCCGCGCGACCAACTCGGGGTACGCCCGGGCCCGGGTGCCGATCACGCAGAAGGTGGCCTTCGCCCCGGCGCGGTGCAACTGGTCCAGGATCTTCGGCGTCCAGACCGGATCGGGCCCGTCGTCGAACGTCAACGCGACCGCCCGCCCGCCGCTGGTCCGGCGCAGCCCGGGCGGGAGCGTGGTGGGCTGCGGGCGCAGCCGTGGCGGGACGGTCCGGGTCGGCTTGGCCGAGGGGCTCGGCTTCGGCTGCGGTGTCTGTTTCGGCGATGCCGAGGCCGCCGGTGCGGGGGCGGCCTCCGGGGAGCGGCCGGTTGTCCGCTCGCCGCAGCCGGCGAGGAACAGGATCAGGCTGATGCCGAACGCCAGGGCGGCGCGCTCACTCATCGTCACTCCGAGGGGCCGGGTACGTGGGCCACCCGACGCTAGTGGACGAAACGTGAAAACGGCCAGTGCGGTCAGTCTCCTGTCGGCCGGTCCAGGGAGTCGCGTACCGCGAGGGCGAGCGAGACCGCCTCGGCGAGGTCGACCGGGCGGACCACGCCGGCCGGCAGGGAGTCGGCCCACCAGCCCGGGCCGGCGGCCAGCACCAACAGGGGCCGGCGCGGGCTGGTCAGCAGCACGGTGAGCTGGGCCGGGTCGGCGGTGGCCCGGGTGTGCGACCAGACCACCACGGCGGCCGGCCCGGTGCGGTTGACCGCCTCGACCAGGGCCGCCGCCGGCACCCGGGCACCGAGCATCCGGTACGCCATGCCGGCCTCGGCCAGCGCGGCGGCCAGCGCCTCCAGCGGCAGGGTGTGCTGCTCCTCGTCGGCGCAGGAAAGCAGGATCCGGGCCGGACCGGTGGCCGTCCCGACCCGTGGGACGGTGGCGAACGCCTCGGAGACGCACCGGGACACCAGGTGTTCCACCTCGATCAGCCCGGCCGTGGCGGCGTGCCGCTCGCCGATGCCGACGAGCACCGGCCGCAGGAGCCTGTCCCAGGTGGCGACGACGCCGTCGGCGGCCAGGGCGCGGGCGATCGCCTCGCCGATCGCCACCGAATCCAGCCGCATGGCGGCCCGGGCCAGCCCACGGGCCGCCGGGCCGGCCCGGCCGACCGGGATCGCCTGGCCACCACCGTCGCGGACCCCGACCGCGCGGACCTCAGCGAGGGCACCGGTGGGCACCTCGCCGGTCGGCCCCGGTGCCTGCCGGGCCCACCGGGCCGCCTCGGCCGGGGTAATCCCCTCCGCGGTCAGCCTGCGCATCGTCTCCAGGCGCGCGAGGTCTGCCGCCGTGTACCGCCGGTGGTGGCCCGGCACGTGCTGGCTGGGGCCGAGTCCGTAGCGCTGGTGCCAGGTGCGCAGCGTGGTGACCGCGACGCCCAGTCGGCGTGCCACGGCCCCCGCGCTCAGCGCCTCATCGGCCACCCGACCGCTCCGACGCGTCGTCCGCCGGAAGGCCGGCCGGGGCCGCGCTGGGACCGGGGGCGCCCGCCGCAGGCCCGGAGGTACGCAGCAGGCGGTTCACCACCCCGCCCAGCCAGGGCGCGTACGCGCGGGGGTCGACGTCCAGATCGGTCTCCAGCGTCGCCGGGTCGACCCAGCGCACCTCGGCCACCTCGTCCGGGTCGGGACGCAGGGGCGCGTCGGCCGGCACGTCGGCGCGCAGCACGTGGTCGTACTCGAACTCGACCCGCCCGGTGGTGGGGTCCTCCGCGTAGTAGACGTACACCCCGACCTCGGTGAGGTCGACGGGCCCGGCGCCCAACTCCTCGCCCAGCCGCCGGTTGGCGGCCTCGACCAGCGACTCGCCCGGGGCCGGGTGGCCGCAGCACGAGTTGGCCCAGCGCAGCGGGAACCGGGTCTTGGCGGCGGCGCGACGTTGCAGCAGCACCCGGCCGTCCGGGTCGACCAGCAGCACCGAGAAGGCCCGGTGCAGCCGGCCCGGCGGTTGGTGGGCGGCGGCCACCGAGGCCTCGCCGTGCGCCCGGCCGTCGTCGTCGACCAGCTCGACCAGGTGGTCCTCCCGGCCGCTCATCGGGCCGGCCCCGTGATGCGGGCGGCGGCCAGCTTGCCGGAGATCAGGACCATCGGCACGCCGACTCCCGGCTGGGTGCCGGAGCCGACGAACACCACGTTGTCGAGCGTCCGATGCAGGTTCGACGGGCGGAACGGGCCGGTCTGGAAGAGGCTGTGCGCCGACGCGAACGGGGTCCCGGCCGCCATGCCCTGCTCGGCCCACTCGGCCGGGGTGACCGCGCGTAGCACCTCGACGCCGTCGCCGAAGCCGACGTATCCGCGCTCCTCCAGCGTCCCGACGAGCTGGTCGGTGTAGCGGCGGGTCAGGTCACCGCGCCAGTCGAACGGGGCCCGGTCGAGGTTGGGCACCGGGGCGAGCACGTAGTAGGTGTGGCGGTCGGCCGGGGCGACCGACGGGTCGGTGCGGCTGGGATTGGTGACCAGCAGCGACGGGTCGGTCATCAGCTCCCCTCGCCGGATCACCTCGTCGAACGTGCCCTTCCAGGACCGTCCGAAGTGGATGTTGTGGTGGGCGATTTTCTCATAGCTCTGCCGCGAGCCGACGTGCAGCACCACGCAGGACGGCGAGTAGGTGAGCCGGCGCTGCCGGGCAGCGGGAAGCAGGTCCCGGTAGGCGACCGGCAGGTCGGGGTTGAGCACCACCACGTCGGCCGGGATGAACTCGTCGTCCGTGGTGAGCACGCCGGTCGCCCGGCCGTTCGCGGTCTCCACCCGGGTCACCGTGGTGCCGTACCGGATCTGCACGCCGTGCTTCTCCGCCGCGCCGGCCATCCCCCGGGAGACCGCGTGGATACCGCCGCGTGGGAAGTAGACCCCGGCCACCGAGTCGAGGTACGCGATGACCGCGTAGATGGCCAGCGCGTCGTGCGGGGCGAGCCCGGCGTACATCGCCTGGAAGGAGAAGATCCGCTGGGTGCGCGGGTCCTGGAAGAACTGGCCGATCTTCGTCTGGAGCCGGCGGAACGCGCCGTTGGCCAGCAGCTTCAGCAGGTTGCCGGTGAGCAGGTCGGTCGGGGCGTCGAGGTTGCGCTCGATGAAGTCCGCCCGCTCCAGTCGCCACAGCTCCCGGGCGTAGTCCACGAAGCGTAGGTACCCGTCGGCCTCCCGGGGGCCGCAGACGGAGGCGATCTCGGCCGCCATCCGGGTGGTGTCGGTGATCACGTCCAGCGTCGAGCCGTCCGGGTAGTACGCCCGGTACGCCGGGTCCAGCGGCATCAGCTCGACCCAGTCGCCCAACTCCTCACCGACCGCGCCGAGCGCCTCGTCGATCAGGTCGGGCATGGTGAGGACGGTCGGGCCGGTGTCGAACTCGTACCCGTCGACGCCGAGCCGCCCGGCCCGGCCGCCCGGCACCGGCTCCCGCTCGACCACCGTCACCTGCCGGCCGCCGCCGGCCAGGTACAGCGCGCACGCCAGCCCGCCGAGCCCGGCGCCGACGACCACCACCTGGTCCGTACGTCCCGTCACGGTCCGCACGTGACCACCTCCTTCGAAATGTCGCTCATCATGCCCGCCGGTCGGTGGTGGCGGTGGCGAGGCCCGTCAGCGCGGTGCGCGCGGTCTCGTCGATCGGCGCGGTGTCCAGCGCGGCCAGCGCCTCGGCGACCCGGTCGGAGATCATCCGCTCGACCCGGGCGACCGCCCCGGTGTCGGCGACCAACTGGGCCAGCCGGGACATCTCCCGGGCTCCGGTGACCGCGCCGGCCCGGTCCAGCGCCCGACGCTGCGCCGGGGTGGCGAACTGTCGGGCCAACATCAGCAGCGCGGTCGGCTTGCCGCTGCGCAGGTCGTCGCCGGCCGGCTTGCCGGTGGTCACCGGGTCACCGTAGACCCCGAGCAGGTCGTCGCGGAGCTGGAACGCCTCGCCGACGGCCAGGCCGTAGCGGGTGTACGCGGCGGTCAGCGGCGCGTCGGTGCTGGCGCCGGCCAGGCAGGCGCCGAAGAGCAGTGGCCGCTGGACGGTGTAGCTGGCCGTCTTGTAGCGGGCCACCCGCAGCGCCCGGTCCACCGACCAGTTCGCCGCGTCGTTCTCGCCCAGGACGTCGAGGTACTGCCCGGCGATCGTCTCGACCCGCATCCGGTCGTAGCAGTGCCGGACGTCGAGCAGTCGCGCCGGCGGCACGGCGGCGCGGGACATCAGCCGGTCGGCCCAGACCATGCAGAGGTCGCCGATGAGCACGGCCACCGACTCGCCGAACCGGTCGGGGTCGCCGGCGTGCCCGGCGGCGACGTGCCGGGCGGCGGCGGCCCGGTGCGCTGTCGGCCGGCCGCGCCGGGTGTCGGAGGCGTCCATCACGTCGTCGTGCACGAGCGCGAACGTGTGCAGCAGTTCCAGGGCCGCCAGCGCCGGCAGCACCGTCTGGAGCGGCTCGTCGCCGCCCGCGCCGCCCCGCCACCCCCAGTACGCGAAGGTCGGGCGGACCCGCTTGCCGCCGGCCAGCACGCAGTCGCGCGCGGTCGAGGCGAAGCCACCCATCTCCGCGTCGATCTCGGTGAGCGAGGCGACCTCGGCGGCCAGGAACGTCGTGAGGGTGTCGTCCACCCCCCGGGCCAGGTCGTTGGCGAACGCGGCCAGCACGCCGCGGACCGGATCGTCCGTCGCTTCCGGCTGTGCCGGTGCGACGCGGAGGGTGTCACCCACAACTGCGTCGTTGGCCATGTGGGCGAGCGTACCCTAGGGTTACGAGTTGCGTCGATTCCTGCGTCGATAGTCAGAGGAGGGTCAGTGGACACCGACCTCGCCGCCGCCTATGGCCGCTGCCGTGACCTGCACAAACATCATGGCCGCACCTACTATCTCGCCACCCGGCTGCTTCCCGCCTGGAAACGGCGACACGTGCACGCCCTGTACGGATTCACCCGGTACGCCGACGAGATCGTCGACCGCACCGAGGACCTGCCGCCCGCCGAGCGGTCCGCCCGGCTCGACGACTGGTCGGCCCGTTTCCTGGCCGGGCTGCACGGCGCCCCGGTCGACGACCCGCTGCTGCCCGCCGTGCTGCACACCATCGCCGTCTTCGACCTCGACCGGTCCGACTTCGCGTCGTTTCTGCGCAGCATGGCGATGGACCTGACGGTCACCGCGTACCCGACCTACGGCGACCTGCTCGACTACATGGAGGGCTCGGCCGCCGTCATCGGCACCATGATGCTGCCGATCCTCGGCAGCTCCGACCCCGCCGCCGCCCGGGAGCCGGCCCGCCAGCTCGGCCTCGCCTTCCAGCTCACCAACTTCATCCGGGACGTGGCCGAGGACCTGACGCGCGGCCGGACGTACCTGCCGGACGAGGACCTTGCCAAGTTCGATGTCACCCGCGGGGACCTGTACACCGCCGCCGCGCGCCGTCGCACCAGCCCGAAAATCCGCGAGCTGATCGAGTACGAGGTGACCCGCGCCCAGGCTCACTACGAGGCCGCCGCCCCGGGCGTCACCCTGCTGTCGCCCGCCTCGCAGGCCTGCATGCGGACCGCGTACGTGCTCTACGGCGGCATCCTCGACGAGGTGGCCGCCCAGGACTACGACGTGTTCGCCCGGCGGGCGCTGGTGCCCCGGCGGCGACGGATGGCCGTCGCCGGGCGGGCCATACTCACCCCGGCCGGCACCCCGGTCGTGGTTCCCGGGCCGGGGCTGGCGGTTGGCCGGACCTGAGCCCGGTGCGCCTCGTCACAGGCAGGAGTGCAGGGCCTCCACCAGCTCGTCGACCCGGTCGTGGTCGGCGAGCCGGGCGGTGGCGTACGCGAACGTGTAGCCCCGTTCCGGGTCGGCCCAGGCGCTGCTGCCGCCGATCCCGCCCATGCCCCAGCTCCCGTCCGGCTCCCGCTGCATGCCCAGCGTCCAGCAGGCCCGGCGGTCCAGCACCAGGTCTGGGCCGTCGTACTGGGTCCGGGTCGCCTCGGCGACCAGGTCCGGGCCGAACAGGCGCACCCCGTCCAGGACGCCGCCGGCCAGCAGGCCGGCGTAGAGGCGGGCCAGGGCGGCGGCGGTGCCGTGCAGGTTCACCGCCGGCATCTCCGCGCCCCGCCACAGCGGGCTGTTCAGCACCGCCAGGTCCAGCCCGCCCGCCGGGTTGCCCAGCGCCCGGGCCCGCAGCGACCCCGGCTCGCCCAGCGCCCGGGCCGGCCAGCCCGGATCGGCGTACGACAGCTCGGCGCACCGCCGTTGGTCCGCCGCGTCCAGGCCGAAGGCCAGGTCGAGCCGCCACGGGCCGGCGATCTCCTCGGCCAGGAACCGGCCCACCGGCCGCCCGTCCACCCGCCGCACCAGCTCGCCCACCAGGTGCCCGTACGTCCAGGCGTGCTCGCCCGCGACCGACCCCGGCTCCCACTGCGGCTCGGCGGCGGCCAGGTCGGCGCAGAGCAGGTCCCAGTCGGCGACCGCCCCGGCCGGGCGGGGCACCGGAAACGCCGGCAGCCCGGCGGTGTGGCTGAGCACCTGCCGGACGGTCGCCGGGGCGCGGAACCCCGGCCAGTGGTCGGCGACTGGGTCGTCGAGGTCGATCCGGCCCCGGTCGACCAGCGCCAGCAGGCACAGCGCGGCCACCGGCTTGCCGACCGAGTACACGTTGACCAGGGTGTCCGGCGCCCACTGCCGACCCGGCCGGCCGGCGCCGGCGACGAGGTCGACGACCGGCCGGCCGTCGTACCAGACGGCGAGACCGGCCCCCGTCTCCCGGCCGGCGGAGAACAGGTCGTGGAAGCAGTCCCGGACCGGGCCGAAGCGTGGGCGCATCCGGCCACGGTAGGGGAGACGCGCGGGCACCGACATGGCGACACGGTGCGGTGCGGTGGCGCGGTGCGGAATGCTGGCGGCATGGTGGAAGCGGAACTGGTGGACGTGGTCGTGGTCGGGCTCGGCGTCGGCGGCGAGGAGGTGGCCGGGCGCCTCGCCGAGGCGGGCCTCGACGTCGTCGGCATCGAGCGGAGCCTGGTCGGCGGGGAGTGCCCGTACTGGGGGTGCATCCCGAGCAAGATGATGATCCGGGCGGCGAACGCGGTCGCCGAGGCCCGGCGGGTCAACGAGTTCGCCGGCACGGCCCAGGTCCAGCCGGACTGGGCGCCGGTGGCGAAGCGGATCCGCGCGGAGGCCACCGACACCTGGGACGACCGGGTTGCGGTGGAACGGTTCACCGGCAAGGGCGGCCGGTTCGTGCGCGGCAGCGGCCGGCTCGACGGCCCCGGCCGGGTACGCGTCGGCGACCAGGTCTTCCAGGCCCGGCACGGGATCGTGCTCGGCACCGGCACCCGGCCCTCCGTGCCGCCGATCGCCGGGCTCGCCGACACCCCGTACTGGACGAACCACCAGGCAGTCGAGGTCGAGGAGCTGCCCGGGTCGCTGCTCGTGCTCGGCGGCGGCGCGATCGGGCTGGAGCTGGCCCAGGTCTTCGCCCGGTTCGGGGTGGCGGTGACGGTGATCGAGGCGGCGGACCGGGTGCTCGCCGTCGAGGAGCCCGAGGCGTCCGAGGTGGCCGCCGCCGCGCTGCGCGCGGACGGGGTGCGGATCTCCACCGGGGTGAAGGCCGAGCGGGTCGACCACGACGGGCGGGCGTTCACCCTGAGCGCGGCCGGCGGCGTCGAGTTCACCGCCGAGAAGCTGCTGGTGGTGACCGGCCGGCGGGCGCACCTCGACGAGTTGGGGCTGGACGGCGTCGGGGTGGACCCGTCCCAGCGGTACCTCGCCGTCGACGACCGGATGCGCGCCGCCGAGGGCCTCTGGGCGGTCGGCGACCTGACCGGCGAGGGCGCGTTCACCCACATCGCCATGTACCAGGCGGCCATCGTGGTCGCCGACGTGCTCGACCACGCCCGGCGGGCGCGGTCCGGCCCGGACGCCAGCGGCACCGCCAGCGCGGTCGGCGGCGCGGCGAGCACGGCGGGGGCGGGGATCGCCGGTGGCGTGCCGCACGCCGACTACCGGGCGCTGCCCCGGGTCACCTTCACCGACCCCGAGGTGGGCGCGGTCGGGCTGACCGAGCGGCAGGCCCGCGAGCGCGGCATCAACGTGCAGGTCGGCGTGAGCCAGCTCGGCTCGTCCACCCGGGGCTGGATCCACCGGGCCGACGGACTGATCAAGCTGGTCGCCGACGCCGACCGGGGCGTCCTGGTCGGCGCGACCTCGGTCGGCCCGGCCGGCGGCGAGGTGCTGTCGGGCCTGGTGGTGGCGGTACACGCGGCGGTCCCGTTGACCCAGCTCCGGAACATGATCTACGCGTATCCGACGTTCCACCGCGCCATCGAGGACGCCCTGCGCAAGCTGAGGTAGCGCCGCCGCTGGTTCTCGGATCGTCCGACGCGCACGGCGTCGTGCCGGTGCGGTGCGGACGATCAGGGAGACGCGGGTGCGCCGTGCCGGCCGGAGCCCGCGGCGAAGCGGGCCGCGCCCGCCGCCGCGTCGGCCGCCAGCGACTCCGCGCCGTGGGCCAGCTCGACCGCGAAGGCCTCCGGCTCGGTCAGGTTGGCGCCGGCCAGCACCGCCGCCCGGTCGTTGCGCAGGCAGGTCTGCGGGTGGCGGGCGATCCCGGCGGCCAGCCGCTCGGCCTCCACCCGGGCCTCACCCGGCGCGACCAGCCGGTTCACCAGACCCATCGCGTACGCCTCCTCGGCCGGCACCGGTCGGCCGGTGAGGATCAGGTCCATCGCCCGGCTCTCGCCGATCAGCCTGGGCAGCCGGAAGGTCCCCCCGTCGACCAGCGGCACCCCCCAGCGCCGGCAGAAGACCCCGAGCACCGCGTCGGACTCGGCCACCCGCAGGTCGCACCAGAGGGCCAGTTCCAGCCCGCCGGCCACGGCGTACCCGGAGATCGCCGCGATCACCGGCTTGGACAGTCGCATCCGCGTCGGGCCCATCGGACTGTCGCCGTCGGGCTCGACCCGGTTGCCGCCGGGGGTGCCGATCGCCTTCAGGTCCGCGCCGGCGCAGAACGTCCCGCCCGCCCCCCAGAGCACGGCCACCGCCGCCTCCGAATCGGCATCGAAGGCGCGGAACGCGTCGGCCAGGGCCCGGGCGGTCGACCCGTCGACGGCGTTGCGGGCCGACGGCCGGTCCAGGATCACCGTGGTTATGGCCCCGGCGCTTTCGATCCGTACCCCCATCGGCGTCCCTCCTGGTCGGGCGGCTCGACCCTCGGCCGCGGGCCGCCGGGCCGGCGGTGCGGGCCGAGGTGGCCGGCGGGCCGGCCCTCGGGGTGGTGGTGGACACCCCGACATCGACCGTAGCGGCCCGTCCGCCCCGACGGCGCACGGGCGGAGCCGGGCCGGCCGGCACCGGGCGCGGCGCTACCATCGGCGGCGGCACGATCATGTGAGGTGCCCCGCGCCTGCGGGGAGAATCGGGAAGCCGGTGGGAATCCGGCACGGGCCCGCCGCGGTGACCGGGGAGCCGCCGTCCACGCGCGTCACGCGCAGCCACTGGCCGCACGGCTGGGAAGGCGGACGGTCGGGCGTCGATCCGGGAGTCCGAAGACCGGCCTCGCGTCGGGTGCCCACCACAGCGGTGGGCCGAGCGCAGCGGGAGCCTGCCTGTGGACATCTACGACACCATCCACCGCCGCCGGGACGTCCGGGCCGAGTTCACCGGAGAGCCGGTGCCGGCGGACACCCTGCACCGGATCCTCGACGCGGCGCACGCCGCGCCCAGCGTCGGCTACTCGCAGCCGTGGGACTTCGTCCTGGTCCGGGACGCCGGGATCCGCCGCCGGTTCCACGAGCACGTCCAGGCCGAACGGGACACGTTCGCTGCCACCCTCGACGGCGAGGCGGCCGAGCGGTTCGCCCGGATCAAGATCGACGGAGTGCTGGAGTCGACCCTGTCGATCGTGGTCACCTACGACCCGGCGCGGGGCGGCCCGGCCGTCCTCGGGCGGCACGCCATCGCCGACGCCGGGCTCTACTCGGTCTGCCTGGCCATCCAGAACCTGTGGCTCGCCGCCACCGCCGAAGGGCTCGGCGTCGGTTGGGTCTCCTTCTACCGGGAACCGTTCCTGGCCGGGCTGCTCGGTATCCCGGACGGCATCCGGCCGGTGGCGTGGCTCTGCCTCGGGCCAGTCACCCACCTGGCGACCGTGCCGGACCTGGAACGGCACGGGTGGCGGCGGAAGCGTCCCCTCGCCGAGGCGGTGCACCACGACCGTTGGGCGGCGACCGACCGGCGAACGGCTGATTCATGAACCTCGATTGCTGAGATAGCGTGGCATTCACCCTCAGTCCTCAACCCGCTACGTTCGGGAGGATCTTCATGCGTGCCACCGTCAGGGTCCTGCTCGCCTCCGTCCTCACCACCCTCGGCCTGACCGCCGCCGTAGCCACCCCGGCCCTGGCCAGCGCCCCCGCGCCCTTCTGCGAGTCCGGCGCGTCGCAGTTCTACTGCGACGCCACCAGCACCGGCACGACGACCTGGACGGTCACCTGGTACTCCGGCAGCGTCGGGACCTTCACGAGCGCCGGACCGACGCTCTTCGCCAGCTGCCCCTTCTCCAACATCGGCCTGCAGGTGCGGGTCAGCTACAGCTACTTCGACGGCAGCGTGACCCAGTACAGCGACACCGGTAGGTTCATCTGCCGCAGCGGCCCCTGGCAGTAGTCGCCGGGTCCCGCGCCGCCGGGCGGTCGGTGGCGCGGGACCCCACCGTCGGCACCCGGGGCGGTGACGTGCGGGTCGGCGACGGTGTCGGCCGCGTCCCCGGACGGCCGGCCGACACGCACGGCGACAAGCTCGTCACCGCCGACCGGTTTGCGACCGCTCCTGCCGGGAAGTCGGACGGGATGCGGGCACTCTTGACGAGAATCGAACAGAATCCGGCGCTGGACCGGGTCGGGGACCGGTTGCAGCGCGCCGTCCAGGCCACCATCCGCCCGCAGCGGGTGCGCGACCTGCTGCACGGCGTCTTCCTCGGGCATCCGCTGCACCCGGCGCTGGTGCAGGTGCCGGTGGGCGCCTGGATCAGCGCCGCCGTGCTGGACCTCATGCCCGGTCAGCGTCGGGCGGCCACCACGCTGGTCGGGCTGGGCACGGTCGGCGCCCTCCCGGCGGCGGTCGCGGGGCTGAACGACTGGGCGGCCCTCACCCGGGACCAGCGCCGGGTCGGCCTGGTGCACGCCGCCTCCAACACCGTCGGCCTGGCCCTGTACGCCGGCTCGCTGGCCGCCCGGCTGCGTGGGCGGCACGGGACCGGGCGGGCGCTGGCGTACCTCGGGCTGACCGCGGCGAGCGCGGGGGCCTACCTCGGGGGGCACCTGGCGTACAAGCAGGGGGCCCAGGTCAACCAGAGCGTGTCCGAGCTGAACCGGATCAGTGACGGCTGGCACCCGCTCGCGGACATGGCCATGCTGCCGCAGCGGAAGCTGGTCACCCGCGAGGTGGACGACGTTTCGGTCATCCTCTACCGGCACGGCGACGAGGTCACCGTGATGCTGGAGCACTGCCCGCACCAGGGCGGTCCGCTCGGCGAGGGCGAGGTCACCGAGATCGACGGGCACGCCTGCGTGGTCTGCCCGTGGCACGGCAGCGCCTTCCGGCTCAACGGGGGCGAGGTCATGCACGGGCCGTCCGGGAACGACCAGCAGATCCTGCCGACCCGGGTGGTCGACGGGGTGTTGCAGGCCCGACTGCCCTGAGCTTTCCGCTCCCGCCACCCCGCTCCCGCCACCCCGCTCCCGCCACCCCGCTCCCGCCACCCCGCTCCCGCCACCCCGCTCCCGCCACCCCGCCGGGCCCGCCCTGCGCGCACTTTCACGGAATGTGTGGCATCGGCGCGCGCCATGGCCACACATTCCGTGAAAGTGCGCGCAGGGGAGGCGGGGTGGGGGCGGCCGGCGTCAGTTCCGGCGGTGCCGGCCGGAGACCAGGGCCCGCGCGCCGGCGGCGGCCCGGGCGATGCCCGGCCGGCGGCGCAGCCCGAGGACCGCGCCGATCTGTGCCCCGACGATGCTGGCCACGGCGAGCACCGCCGAGACCGCGAGCGGACGGTTCACCTGGTCCTCCTCGCTCGCCCGGGACGCCCCAGCGGCCATCGCCGGCTGCGGCCCGGAGGGCGGCTGGGCCACCTGCTGGCTGCCGCGGGTCGACTCGGCCGACGGTTGGGTGGCCGACGGCGCGGGCGCCGGGCGGGTGGCCGGCGGCGTCGCCGCCGGGGTCGCCGGAGCTTCGGCAGCCGGCGGGGTGGCCGGGGTCGCCGGCGGGGGAGTGACCGCGCCGCCGGGGGCGGGGGCCGTGGGCCGGACCACCAGCCGGCCGGTGGCGTGCGTACGGGCCCCGGCGTCGCCCGCGCCGTCGGGCAGCCTGATGAGCTGCCCCGGGCGGATCCGGTCGGGGTCGTGCAGCCCGTTCAGCTTCGCCACGTCCCGGTACCGGTCGAAGTCGTCGAGGTAGCGCTCGGCGACCTCGCCCAGGTAATCGCCCTTCGCCACCTGGTACACCGTCGGCTCCACCGGCTCGGGTAGCTGGGCCGCCGTGGTGACCACGACCGGCGGCGCCGTCCGCGCGCCGACCGGAAGTGTCGCGCTGACCGGCCGGGCCATCGGGGCCGCCGCGGCGACGGCCGGCTGCGCCACCGTCGGGTACGGGCCGGCCAGCACCGTCGCCGCGCTGGCCGCCGCCGGGCTCGCCGCGATGATCAGGGCCACCGAGCCGACCAGCGCCGCCGCGGCCCGCTGCTGCCGGCTGATTCCGGGCAGCCGGGGTGCCGGTCGGCGCAGCGACTGCGCGCCCAACTCCACGAGCACCGAGAAGGCGAAGGTGGCCCAGCCGAACCAGCCGACCAGGGCCAGCGCCCGCAGGAACAGTTGGCCGTCGTCCCGGCTGGTCAGCGTGACGCCGATCTCGGCGAGGGTGGGTACCTGGTCGGGGAGCGGGTTGCCGGCGAACGCGATCAGCGCCACCGGCCCCCCGACCAGCACCGCGATCAGCACGACCAGCGCGCCGAACCCGGTGAGGACCTGTCCGGTCCGCCGTGCGGCGGAGCGACCCGGTGCGGCCATGGCGTTCCTTCCCTTCCTACGGGTCCTCGGTGAGGGCCCGCGCGGTGGCCTCACCGGAGACGGTGACGGTGTTGCCGAAGCCGAAGAAGCCGAGCATGTACCGGTCGTAGGTGACCGTGACGTGCACCCGGATGAGGGTCTCCCCGCCGACGACCGGGAACTCGACGGAGGAGGCGGTCACGTCCGCCGCGGCGAGGTAGCTGTTCACCGCAGCCCTGGCGGCCACCTGGTCGATCACCTTGGGCCCGCCCTCGATGGCCTTCGCCCGGTCGATGGCCTGGCCGCCGGTCCGGGCCGCCTCCGCGGCCAGGTTGTCGGCCCGCTGCATGGACCGCAGCTGACCGGCGCCGTCGAAGGCCAGCCCGATGATCGCGAGGACGCCGATCATCCCCGCCGCGAGGAACAGGCTGACCCTGCCGTCGTCGCCGCGGAGCCGGCCGGCGGTCACGACCTGCTCCGGTAGCGGTCCAGCGGTGAGGTGAAGGCGGCCGAGATCGTCCGGTTGGTCGGCATCGCCGGCAGCAGCGACAGGTCGATGTCGGCGAAGGAGACCGTGCAGGCCACCCACACGGTGACGGCGGCGGGCTCGCCGGGATCGCTGGCGAAGGCCTCGTCGAAGCTGACCGCATCGCCGTCGACCGAGCCGCTGAAGGTGAGCGTCGGCTGGCCGGCGCAGTTCGCCCGCTGCCAGTCGAGCTGGTTGCTCGCGGCGGCCAGGGCCTGCTGCCGGGCGGTGGCGGCGTCCCGGGAGATGGAGGCGGCCCGGGCGGCATCGTGCGCCGCCGACTCGATCGCCTCCTGGGCGATCGCCGTACGCCCGGCCACGCCGGCCAGCACGAGCAGCGCGAGGAACGCCGGGGCGAGCACGGCCACCTCGACGGCGACCGAACCGCGTTCGTCCCGCCGTGAGCGGGTGCCCGGCGGGCCACCCTCGTCCCGACCTGGGCGGTGGGCGGCGTCCGGACCGGCGCCGGGGCGGCGTCGGCCGCGGACCGCGTCCCGCGCCTGCCGCAGGAGCCGGGCGGCCCGGAATCGGCGTCGGTCGTCGGCCGGCACGTCACGTCTCCGCACGCCGCTCATCCCGTCGTCCACCGTTCGACCGTGCCGTGGGCGGTCTGCCGCACCGGGAAGCTGACCCAGGGGACTACCGACAGGGCGGTGCCGGTCACCGTGCAGGTCACCTCGGTGGCGGCCGTCACGCAGTCCGGCCCCGGCGAGTCCCAGCCGACCAGCCAGTCACCTGCCGAGGTGAGGAAGTCGGTCGCCTGCTGTTCCCCGGCCCCGTCGGGAGCCTGAAGGACGCGCTGGGCGTTGACCGCGCTCTGCGCGGCGTTCAGCGCGGTGGCCCGGGCGACGAACCAGGCGGCGGCCTGGATCGAGGCGAAGAGCAGTACCAGGATCGCCGGCATCACGACGGCCAGTTCCACCGGGTTGGCGCCCCGCTCGGCCGGGCCGTCGGCGAGTCTCCGCCGGGCCCCGGCCAGCAGCCCCCAGGACGCCTCCCCGGGTGGCCGCCGTACGCTGCCGCGCGCCCACCCGCCCGGTCGCCGCCGTACGCCGTCGCGGGCCCGCCCCGGTGCGCGCAGGCCGGTGGGCCGGTCGGCGGGTGCCGACCGGCTCCGGTCCGCGCGTGCGGGGCGGCCCGTCACGGTTTCGACCCGCCGTCCGGGATGGCGTTCATCCAGCTGTTGGCCTTGGTCAGGGCGAGGGCGGTGACCGCCATGGCGACGGTGACCAGGCCGGCGATGATCACGGCGGTCGGCACCGGGCTGTCGCCGCGCTCGCCGTCGCGGCGCAGCTCGGCCAGCCGCGTCGTCAACGCGATGTGCAGATAGGCGATGAGATGCATGACGTGCTCCTTCGAACTGGGGAGGGGTTTCACAACCGGGCGAGGAACGGGTAGATGGCGAAGCCGAGCAGCACGAAGACCAGCAGTGAGCCGGGGATGTCCAGCCGGCTGGTGACCGCCTCGGCCCGGGCCAGGTTGTCGGTGCGGATCTGGTCGCGCAGCGAGTCGGCCCGGCTGCGCAGCGTCTCGTGCACCTGCGCGCCCTCGCTGCCGGCGGAGCGCATGATCGCCCCGACGTCGCCCAGCTCCGGGATGCCGATCTTCTCGGCCAGCTCGCGCAGCTCGTCCCAGGGCGAGTGCATCTGCATCTGGGCGATCCGCAGCGACTCCCGGATCCGGTCGAAGACCCAGCCGTCGCAGACCGCCGCGGCCCGCTCCAGGGCCTGCACCGGGCCGTGCGCGGCGGAGAGCTGCAACGCCACCAGGTCCAGATAGGTGCAGACCGCCTGGCGGAACTCGTCCCGGGCAGCGTCCGCGCGGGTCAGCACGCTGCGGTGCGCCACCAGGGCGGCGACCAGCGCCATCCCCAGGCTCCCCAGCAGCGGTACGAACACCGGCACGGACACCCCGCCGAGGAAGAGCACCGCACCGGCCAGGGTCGGGGTGACCAGGCCGACCAGCGCGGAGAGCAGCAGGGACAGGGCGTACTGCTCCGGGGTGCGGTCGATCAGGGCGAGCTGCCGGTGCGGCGGACGCAGCCAGCGGGCCAGCCCGCCGACCCAGTCGAGGCGTTGCGCACCGCTCGCGGCGGTCCGGCCGGTGCCCGGCGGCTGGTGCAGCCGGCGCAGCGCGGGGCCGAGCGCCGGTGCGGCCGGCAGCGCCTCCCGGACCACCAGGAAGACCCCGAACCCCACCGCCGCGCCGCCGCAGACGGCCACGGTGAGCTGCCAGTTGAGGATCACCGGTGCCACCTTTCGTTCGCGGCTGCGGGGCTCGCAAGCTCACTCCTCGCGCTCACGGGGTGCCGCCTTTCGTTCGCGACTGCGGGGCTCGCAAGCTCACTCCTCGCGCTCACGGGTGCCGCCTTTCGTTCGCGGCTGCGGGGCTCGCAAGCTCACTCACGCGATCGCCTCCGTCCGGTCGGGGGCGGGCAGGAAGCGGGCCGGCCGGGGCGGCTGGCTCATCGCCCGCACCCAGGCCAGCAGCCCGATGAACGCCCCGCCGAGCACGGCCATCACGAGCTGCCCCACCGGCGTGCCGTACGGGCGGACGTACTCGGTGTTGACCAGGCCGTACGCGAGGGTCAGCAGGGTCATCCCGGTGAGGAACCGGACCGCGAACCGCGGCTGGGTGCGCTTGGCCTCGATCTCCCGGCGGGTGGCCACCTCGGCGCCGGCCGCGCTGGCGATGGAGCCCAGCACGTCGCCGAGCCGCTCCCCCCGGTCGGTCAGGTGCAGGATCAGCGCCGCCACCACCTGGTCGCAGACCGGGTCCCCGATCTCGTCGGCGAACGCGAGCAGGGCCGTGCGGGCCTGCCAGCCGGCCTGGAGCCGGGCGGCGAGCGTCCGTACCTCCTCCGCGATCTCCTCGGGCACGGTGGCGATGGTGCCGAGGATGGCCTGCTGGAGGCCCTGGCCCGTGGACGAGACGTCCTTGAGCCGGCGGGTCCACTCGCCGACCGCCTCGATCCGGGAGATGGCCCGTTGTTCGGCGCGGCCGACCGCGAACAGCCACGGCGCGCCGGGCACCGCCACGGCGACCAGCAGGCCGACCACGGGCAGCCCGGTGAGCAGGAACGCCAGCGCGCCGCCGAGCACCGCGCCGCCGATCAGCACCTGGTGGTTGCGCTGCTCCCGGGCGGTGGTGCCGGAGCCGAGCCAGAGTCGGCGCAGCCCGCCACCCGGGCCCGCGCCCGGAGCCGGGCCGGCGGGCCGGGTGGTGCCGACCAGCGCCACCACCGCCAGCACCAGGCCGGCCACGCATGCCGCGCCGGACACCACGGCGATCAGCTCGATGTTCGGGGTCACCGGGTCACCGGCCTGACGCCGAGCCGGGTGTGCCGGGGACGCTGCCACGCCCCGGCCCCGGCCTCGATCCACCGACCCAGCAGCCGGGCGTCGTAGCCCACCCGCAGGAGCTGGTCGCGGACGCGTTCGGGCAGGTGACGGGGGATGGCCCGGCCGTCCGGCCCCGGACCGAAGACGCTGGTGGTGGTGATCCGGCTGCCCTCGCCGACCCCGATCACCTCCTCCACGTGGGAGACGAAGCGGTACTTGCGGCCACCGATCGCGGTCTCGTCCTCGACGGTGACGTAGACGATCAGGTCGAGGGCGTTGCCGGCCATTCGGCGGGCCTGGTCGACGGTCATCTCCCGGCCGTGCGACAGCGCCAGCTCGACGATCCGCTCGCCCACCCCGCCCGGACTGCGGGCGTGAATGGTGCACATCGATCCGCGGCTGGTGGTCATCGCCTGGAGCATCGGCACGATCTCCCGGGACCGCACCTCGCCGACGATGATCCGCAGCACGCCCATCCGCAGCGACACGGGAATCAGGTCGGCGATGCTCACCTCGCCGGCCGGGCGGCCGTCCAGCCCGCGTTCGCCGTGCCCCTCCCGTGCCTCGAAGCTCATCACCGCCCGGTGCTTGTGCCCCCGGCGGGCGGGAAGCAGCTCCCGGCTCTCCTCCAGCAGCACGTACGGCTCATCGGCCGGGATCTCGTCCATCAGCGCCCGGATGACGGTGGTCTTCCCCGCCCCGGCCAGCCCGGCGACCATGATGTTCAGCCCGGCCCGCATGGACGCCCGCAGGAAGTCGCGCAGCAGCGGGTCGATCATCTCGTCCAGGTCGCCCCGGCTGCCGGCGATGTCGTCGAGGCTCACCTCGAGGGTGTTGTGCTTGCGGATCACCGCGTACGGGCGGTGGCTGACCAGGAACACGGCGGCCAGCCGGCTGCCGTCGGGCAGTTGCAGGTCCAGGGTGGGCTTCGAGGTGGACAGGGACCGCTCGGTCGCCCCGGCCCGGCGGGCCGCCGCCTGCAGGATCTCCACCAGCTCGTCGTCGCTGTCGGCGATCGGGTCGGCCCAGTCGACCCCGCCGCCGTGCCGGGTGATGCGCACCTGGTCGCAGCCGAGGATGTGCACCTCCTCGATGGTGTCGTCGACCAGCAGCGTCTGGAGCCGCCCGAGGCCGACCAGTTCGGCGGTCACCTGGTCGAGCAGCAGCCGCTCCTCCCCGGCGGGCATCGGGGTGCCGGCCCGGCGGACCGCGTCGGCGTACTCGGCGACCACCGCGACGGCAAGGCGGGCCCGCTCGACGTCCTCGGCGTCGGCGTCGAACTCCCGGCCGCGCTGCCACAGCGTGAGCCGTTCGCTCAGCTCCCGGCGCAGCTCCCGGACCACGGCGAAGTCGACCCGGGGCCGGGGCGGCGTCGGCGCGACGGTCGGCGGCGGGGCGGGGCCCACCGGCGGGACCGGTTGCTGGTGCCGCCCGTTCGGGGCCGGCGGCAGCGGCGGGGCGATGGAGGTCGCACCCTGCTGCTGCGGGACCCGGGGGTCGTGCGACACCGGCTCAAACCGCATCCGGCACCCCTTGGGCGGCCGGCCAGGCCAGCCGGGCCCGGCGGCGGTCCAGCAGCGCCCGGATCGGCACCTCCAGGGCTCCGGCCCCGCGCATCAGCGGTCGGCCGGCCCGCACGGTGCCGCCGAGGGTGAGCACCTCCGCGGTACGCGGGTCCTCCGGCAGCCGCGCGATCACCGGCAGCCGCAGCGCCTTGCTGATCTCGCCGCGCCCGTGCCCGTCGCCGATCGGCAGCAGCCGCAGCGTGCCGGGCGGCACCCGGTGCTCGGTGAAGTCCCGCTCGATCGCCCGGATCATGGACCGGGTGGCGGACAGGTCGGGCAGCTTCGCCCGGGTGACCAGGAGGACCACGGCGGCGGCGCGCAGGATCGGCCACGGCGGGCCGGTCACCTGGAGTCGCCCACAGTCGACGAGCACGTCGTACGGGAGCTGGCCGCGTTCCAGGTCGAGGAAGAAGTCGGCGAACCGGTGCCAGAGCGGGGTGACGCTGCCGGCCTGCGCGGGGTCGACGACACCGGGCAGCAGCAGACGCTCCCGGCGGGGCGCGTCGAGGTCGACGAGCTGGGACCAGAACGCGGACTCCAGGCTCCCGTCGCGCAACTCCCCGACGGCCAGCTCGCCGATGCCCCGGGGGCCGTCCAGCACCCCGCCGAGGTAGCCGGCGAGGACCGACCCGCCGGACGGGTCGCACTCGGCGAGCACCAGCCGCCGGTGCCAGGTCAGAGCGCAGGCCAGCGCGGTCGTGGTGACGCCGGGTGAACCCTTCGCCGAGACCAGCGCGATGATCGCCATGCTCAGGCCGCCCCAATCAGCACGACCGCGATCCGGTCCTGGGCGGCCAGCGCCACGATGGCAGGCACGTCCCGGGCGGTGAGCGCCACGTAGACCACGACGCTGCTGCTGCTCGGCGTGGCCGTGTCGATCACGGTGGCCTCGAACCGGGTGCTGCCGGCGCTCTGCCCGTTGGCGTTGCGGTTCGGGGTGCTGACCAGCAGTACCCGGTCGCCGGGGTGCAGCCGCTTCGCCGGCACCCGGCCCGGGGCGAGGTCGAGGGAGATCTGCTGCTGGCCGGGGCCGAGCAGCGGGTCGTCGGTGAGCTGGGCGGGGGTGAGCAGGGTTCCCGGGGCCAGTGCGACGGCCGCCCGCTTGCCGACCACCTCGTTGAGCTGTCCCGCCGGCACCGGCCGCAGCCCTTGCCCGCCGGCCACCTGCACGGTGACCAGGTCGTCGGCGCTGAGCGTCCGGCCCACCTCCACCGGCCGGGCCACCGCGAGGTAGCTGCCGGTCGCCCGGACGGAGGTGACCGCGAACGCCGCGCCGAGGCCGCCGAGGGCGATCAGCAGCACCGCGAGGCCGAGCAGGCCGGGGCGGGCCCGGCGCTGCCGGAGCACCTTGGGCGGGGCGATGGGGGCGTCCACCGGCCCCGTGCCGTTGCGCGTCGCCAGACTCACCGGGTCACCACCTGAAGCTCGTCGATCTCGATCTGGACCGTGCCGCTGGTCCGGGTCTGGGGAATGTCGCCGCTCTGGTTCCCGCCGACCCAGTGCACGGTCCAGAAGGTGGTGGCGTAGACGTCGTATGTGGCGGCCCTGGCGTAGCCGCTGTCGAAACCGCAGTCGGGGGAGCGCCGGCCGGCGCCTGGGCCGCCCACCTGGTACGGGGTGCCGGGGCCCTCGCACTTGACCTTCGTGCTGTTGTCCGCGCTCGTGCCGTCGCCCATGTTCCAGACGATCTCCTTGACGGTCGCGGTGATGCTCACCGTCAGGCCACGGTCGGTCTTCGAGGCCGTCAGCGGACCGAAGTAGTTTTCACCCGGGCTGGCCCACATCCACACCGGCAGGCCGACCAGGCCGGGGCCCTTGCTCTTGCGCGGGGCGACGGACGCCCGGGGCGGGAGCAGCGAGATCGAGGCGAGCGCGCGGCGGGCCAGTTCCTCCGGGTCGGGCGGGGCACCGTAGCCGGGCGGCGGGGCGTCCCGCAGTTCCTCGCGGATGCTGCCGAGGTCCCCGCCGTTGCAGGTGAGCTGGTACCACTGCTTGCCCTCGGGGGTGCCCGGCGGCTGCGGCTGCTTCAGCTTGTAGTAGCAGCCATCGCCGTTGTTGAACCAGCCGAGGATGCTGTCGTAGCAGGGGAGGACCTTGCCGCCCCACTGGCACTTGCCGGCCGGCCCGTCGTTGCCGCCCCCGCCGCCGCCGGGTTTCCCGCCGCCGCCCGGGGTGCCCGGGTCGTCGTCCCAGATATTGCAGTCGTTCTGGCCGACGGGGCACTCCACCCCGCCACCCCGGGCCGCCGCCGCGACGGGGGCGGTGGGCGGGGCCGCCACGACCGCGAGCACGAGGGCCAGGCCGATCCCGGCGAGCAGCCGCCCGGGCCGCGGATCGCGGAGCCGGCGGTGGGCGGGCCGTGGACGTACCGCTGGTGCGTCGCGCCGGCCGGGGGCTGCGGCGGCCCGTCCGCCCCGGGTCAGCACGGCTGGTCCTCGTGGGCGGCACCGGAGCTGATCAGCCAGCGGCCGTCCGCGTACCGGGTGGCCGTCGCGGTGGCCAGGTGCCGCCCGCCGCCCGAGCCGGGCACGACTTTCTTCGTCTTCGTGTAGACCAGCCGGTAGCCGGTGGCGTCCACACAGTCCTGGATTTCCACCGTGGCCGGGACGCCGTCCAGGCTCACGGAGGTGACGGTGGGATCGGAAACGAGCGTTCCGGTACGCATGGCACCGTGCTCCTTCGCGTCGCGAATTGCCAGTCGAACCCGGGTCAGCAATGGATCTGCCAGGAACCTGGTCAGTTCCGGGTGGAACGGATCGCTGCGGCGGTTCGCCGTCCGGGACGCCGCGAGATATCCGGAATATGCGGTGAGCGCCGATTCTCGGGCCGCCCGTTCCTCGGCCGCCGAATGGCTCTGGGTCGTCTTCGGTGCCGCCGACAGGGGCTGCGCCGTGGTCCCGGGTTCCGCGCCGCAGGCGGCGACCGGTCCGATCACCAGGACCGCGACCAGGAAGATCGTCCATCGGTCGGGGTGCTGTGCTCGCAACGCCGCCCCTCCTTGCTGGCGACCCGGCCAGGCGGCACGCCGACCGCTCCCGGGTGTGCGGCAACGCGGCCGGATGATGTCATCTGGATATTGCTGCGTCACCGCGGTATTCGCCTGTGCTGATCTTAGAAAAGCCGTGAATCGATGTCCTCGCGTTGCCTCCGACGCCGCTTGCGGGGTTGCGCCGTACTCAAGGGGCGAGCATAAGCTGACGCCTGCCGATGCAACAGAGGCAATTCATGCGAACACTATGGGTGACGGGTGGGTGGTGGTGGGGGATGGCGCGTGCGGGACCGGACATCGCGGGGTCGGGGTCGCCCTCGGACGGCACCATGACGGCTGTGACATCGGCTGCGGGTGTGGGGTGCGCGGTCCTTTCGGCCGGTCAGCCGGCCCGCTCCGGGAGGGTGGGTCCGAAATGCCCGCAGGTCGGGGTGCCTACCGTGCCCGTCCGGCCGCCCCACCGGCCGCGCGGCCCCGCTCGGCCCTGGCGGGGTGTGGCCGGGTCGGATTCGGCGTCATCCGCTACCCGAGGGCGAGTCGAAGGTGACTCACCGTGTCCTCTCCGACCCGGCCGCCCGGCCGGCCCGGGGGCCGGGCATGCCCGCTGACCCCCCGTCCCGGCCCCTCGCGGCACCCGTCGAACCGGTCGAGCCCGCGTCGGTCGTGCCCGCGTCGGTCGTGCCGGTCCCGCCGCCCGAGCCGGGGGCTCGTGCCGGGTCGCGAGGGCGGCCGTGGGCGCGACTCGCGGCGATCCTGGCCGTCGCCCCGGTGCTCCGCCTCGCAGTCGCCCGGTACGCCGTACCGCCCGGGGCGCCGGACCGGACGGCCTGCCCGACCTGCGGTACGCCGCTCGCGCTCGACCGGCCCTGGCCGGCGCTCGGGCCGGCGGCCCGCTGTCCGGCCTGCCGGTCCCGGGTCGGCGCGCCGCCCGGCACGGTCGAGGTCGCCGTGCTGGCGGCGCTGTCGGTGCTCGTGGCGGCGGGCGGGACGCCGGGCGAGCGGGCAGCCCTGGCCTGGTGGCTCGGCTGGGCGGTGCCGCTGGTCTTCGTCGACGCGGCCGTGCACCGGCTGCCCGACCGGCTCACCTGGCCGGCGGCCCTTGGGGCTCAGGCGCTGCTCGGGGTGGCCGCGCTGGCCGCCGCCGGGCCCGCTCCCTGGCTGCGGGCGGCGGCGGCCGGGGTCGGTTTGGCGCTCTGCTTTGCCGCCACCACCCTGGTGCTCGGGCGGCGCGGCTTCGGCCTCGGCGACGCCAAGCTGGCGCTCGGGGTGGGCGCGCTGCTCGGCTGGCACGGCTGGCCGGTCCTGGTGCTCGGGGTGCTGGTGACGTTCACGCTCTCCGCGCTGACCAGCCTGGCGCTGCTGCTGGCCCGCCGGGTCCGCTGGTCCAGCCACCTGCCCTTCGGTCCGTTCCTGGTGCTCGGAACGGTCGTCACCCTGCTTCTCGTCCGCTGACCGGGGTCCTTCCGTCAGCGGCCCCGGCTGGCGTCGGCCACCGGGCGGTCGGCCCGGCGTTCCCGGCGGCGCAGCACCTCCGCGACCGGCCGGGCCAGCAGCGGGGTGCCGACGGTGGCCACCAGCGCGCCGAGGAGCAGGCCGGCGGCCACGTCGTGCGGGTAGTGCACGCCGACGAAGGCGCGGGAGAACGCGGCCAGCACGGCCAGTGGGACCGCGTACCAGGCGAGTCGGGGGGACAGCAGCAGGATCACGGCGGCCAGCGCGCCCGCGATCGTCGAGTGGTTGCTCGGGAAGGACCAGTCGCCCACGGGTGGGCACTGCCCGGCGACGATCACCAGGTCGGCCGGGGTGCGGCAGGGGCGCTCCTCGTCCACCACCGTCTTGAGTAGCTCGCTGCCGCCGTACGCGAGGACGACCGCGACCGGCGCGGCCACGGCGAGCGCGAGGCTGCGCGGACCGGCACCCAGCCTCGGCAGGGCCGCCGCCACGAACAGGAGCCCGAGCAGGATGATCGACCACTCGGTGAAGTGCGCGGCGAACCACTGCACCGAAGCGGGCGTGCCGTCCGCGAAGTCGACGATGCCGCGGTACCAGTCGACGCTGAACTGGGGAGCATCCGACAAGAAGCCGTCAATCATGCCTCAACCTACCAAGTGTTCATCTTCCGTTCACCTGATCACACGGTAGGCGACCGGGCCGAATCCCCGCACCGGACGAACGTCAGGTGGCAGCCCCGACCAAGGTCGGTGCGGGCCCGGGACAGCTTCACGACTGGCCGGGCACCGGCCGGGGCACGCCGCCCGACATCCGCTCGACGACCTCCTCCAGCGCCTCGAAGGCGTACGCCCAGTTGTGGCACTTGAAGCTGCGCAGCCCGTCGATGGGTGTCCGGCAGTCGGAACAGTGCACGCCGCCGATCGCGTTCGGCACCTCCGTGTTGACGTACCGGCGGTCGCCGAGGATCACCCGGGCGATCATCGCCGGGTCGTGCACGCCGTGCAGCGCCGACGAGACGATGTCGAGCCAGGTCATCCGCCGGCCGCACTTCGGGCAGTCCGGCTCGTCGCCGCTGACCCACAGGGGCGCCCCGATGCTGCGCGCCGGCATCCCGAGCAGCTTCTCGATCCGGCGGACGTCGTGCTCCGGCGTCACCCAGCGGTGCCGGCCGGGCAGCGCGGCCGGTGAGTCGTACACGGCGCGGAACAGCACGGGGTCGACCTCGACGGTCTCTCGCTGACGGGTCATCGCGTACCTCCTCGACCTGGCGGCGCCGACCCTGCCGGCGTCGCAGCCCCACCGTCGCCGCGGACCGACGACGGATACAACCGGATCAACGACACGCGGGGTCGATGGCGGTCGTGCGTGGGTGCTAGACATTCAGGACGCGTACCGAGCTGCCGCAGTGGAGGGACATCGTGACCAGCGACCCGGCGCCGACCCCACCCGGCGCGGAAAAGAGCGACGCCACCAGCGCCGGGACGGCCGGGTCAGGCGTCGAGAGCCGGCCGAACGTCGCCCGGATGTACGACTACTACCTGGGCGGCTGCCACAACTTCGCCGCCGACCGGGCCGCCGCCCGGCAGCTGCTGGAGCTCTTCCCGGACACCGGCGTAGCCGCCCAGACCAACCGTGCGTTCCTGCGTCGCGCCGTCCGGTACGCCGCCGAGCAGGGCGTGCGGCAGTTCCTCGACATCGGTGCGGGGCTGCCCACCCAGGGCAACGTGCACGAGGTCGTGCAGTCCGTGGCCCCCGACTCACGGGTCGTCTACGTCGACTACGACGAGGTCGCCGTCGCGTACGCCCGGCGGCTGCTCGGCGACGCGACCCGCACGGTCGTGGTCCGGGGCGACCTGCGCCGGCCGGACGAGCTGCTGACCCACCCCGACGTGACCGCGTCGATCGACTTCACCCGCCCGGTCGCCGTGCTGCTGGTGGCGGTGCTGCACTTCGTGCCGGACGCCGAGGACCCGTACGCGGCGGTCGCCCGGCTGCGCGACGCCACCGCCCCCGGCAGCCAGCTCCTGCTGTCCCACCTGACGCTCGACGGCGCCCCGCCGCTGCCCGCGCAGCGGGGCCGGGCCGTCTACCAGCAGAGCACCGCCCCGCTGGTGCCCCGCACCCGCGCCGACATCCTCCGGTTCTTCGACGGGTACGACCTGATCGAGCCGGGCCTGGCCTGGCTGGCCGACTGGCGGCCCGACGGCGAGCCGCGGGACGGGGTGTCGCACGGTTTCGGCGGGGTGGGCGTCCGCCGCTGAAGCCGTGCGGCCGGGACGAACGGCACGTCGGCCGGTGCTCCCCGGGCGCGGCGGGTCAGGGCAGGCGGATCGGGGCGGCGGGTCAGGGAGCGGCCGACTGCTGGCCGGCCGAGCCGCGGCGCACCGCCTCGCTGGCCAGCCGCGACCGGCGCCGGTCCTCGTTGGAGGTCAGGTCGAACTTCTCGTACAGCCGGGTCAGGTGCTTCTTCACCGCGCTCTCCGTGACGTGCAGGGCGGTCGCGATCGCGCGCACCGAGGGCGGCTCGGGGAACGGCTGACCGCCGGAGACGTACGGGCGGCAGAGCACCGTGATCACCTCCTGCTCGCGCGGGGTCAGGGCGGGCGGCGCGGGCGGCGCCTCGACGTGCAGGGTCCGGGTGCCGGGGTGCTCCGACGGGGCGTGGAAGAGCAGCCGGGCCGGGCCGACCTCCACCCGGTCCCCGTCCCGCAGGATCTGTGCCTGACGCACCGGGCTGCCGTTGACCGTGGTGCCGTTGGTGCTGCCCAGGTCCCGGATCGACCAGCCGGACGGGTAGCGCTCGACCAGGGCGTGCAGGCGGGACACGAGCCTGCTGTCAATGGGCAACTCGTTGGTCTTCGCCCGCCCGATGGTCAGCGCGTCGGTGGTCAACGGCACCAGCCGGACGCCACCCGCGCCGTACACCTCGAAGTACCCCTCCGCCACCCGCGCCTCCGAACGGTCAGTCGCCGCAGTACGGCTCGGTCGTCGCGCTGGTCGGCACCCCGGTCCGCACGCTCGTCACGGTGGCGGTCGCCGTGGTGCAGCCGCCGTCCACCGGGAGCGGCTCGGTCCACAGCTCGAACGGCTGCCCCGTCGCCCGCTGCCGCACCCCGACCGGCCCGAACGCGTCGAGCGCCCCCGGCGGTCCGGCTGCCCCGGTCCCGGGGCGGACCGTGAGGTCGACGTCCCAGGTGCCGCCGTCGGTCGCCGCGTTGTCCCGGTACTGCTTCCACACCCAGACGTACGCCATGGCGGCCCGGCAGGCAGGCGACCAGTACTGCTTCACCGAGATCGCGCGCAGGCCGCCGGCGTACCCGTACGCCGACGTGCCCACCTGGTAGGCGTCGTCGTAGCAGCGGCCCGGGGGCGCGTCGTCCCGGCTCGCCCGGCGCGGATGGCCGGTCCCGACCACCCGGACGGTCACCGGGTCCGGCGACCCGGCCACGGTCAGCGCCAGCACCGGCCGGCGCGGCCCCGGCGCGCGGGGGGCGAAGACCAGCCGCACCTCGCACGCCCGCCCGGGCGCCAGCGGCCGGGCCGTGCATCCCTCGGCGGTGACCCGGAGGTCCGCGCCGTCCGCCCCGGTCGACGCGACCCCCGTCACCCGCACCGCCCGGTCGCCCGGGTTGCGCACGGTCAGCGTCTGCTCGGCGGAGTCCACGTTGACCTCCTGGTCACCGAGGGTCAGCTCCACCGGCATTTCGATGGGAGCCGGGGTCGGCAGGGCCGCCGACCAGCCGGTGGCCAGCACCGACACCAGCGCGACCAGCAACCCGACGGCACGGGCCAGCGCGCGCCGGGGCACCCCGGGCGGCTGCCGGCCCCGCACGGTGGCGGTGAGGTCCAGGTCGAGAGCCGCCCGGCGGCGCGCGCTGAGCGAGAACCGGGGTCGGGGCGGCACCTGATCGCCATCGGCGGCCGGGGCGTCGTCCGGCCGTGGGTGGGCGGCCCCGTCGTCCCCGCCGCCGGGCATGAGCGGGGTGACCGGCTGGCCGGCGGCGCGCTGTGCCCGCTGGAGGTCCTCGGCGAACGCCACCGCCGTCGGGTGGCGCAGCGCCGGGTCCTTCGCCATCGCCCGCTCCAGCACCACGCACACCGCATCGGGTACGCAGGCCGGCCGCAGGTCGGGCACCGGGTCGACGGCGACCCGCCGGAGCAGCCGCGCCAGCGGCTCCGTCCCGTCCGGCGGCCCCGCGCCCGACGGCGCCTCGGCGAAGGCGGGCGTGCCCCGGATCCAGTGCAGCACCGACGATGCCAGCGCGTACACGTCCGAGGCGACCGAGGCCGGCTCGCCGCGCAGGATCTCCGGCGCGGCGTGCAGCACACTCGTCGTCACCCGGCGTCGTCCGGGGCCGGGCTCCGCCGCCCGGGGCCGGGCCAGCCCGAAGTCGGCCAGCTTCGGCTCGCCGTACCGGGAGATCAGGATGTTCTCCGGCTTCACGTCGCGGTGCAGTACGCCGGCCCGGTGCGCGGTCTCCAGCGCCCCCGCCACCGTGATCCCGCCGGCCACCGCCGCCGGCCATCGCTGCGCCGCCGACTCCGCCTCGGGTGCGCCGCCCGCCTGGGCGGCGGCCAGCCGGTCGGCCAGTGAGCCACCCTCCTCGTACGCCATCAGCAGGTACGGGTTGCCGGCCGCCGTCCGACCGGCCTGGTGCAGGGTGACGATGTGCGGATGGTCGGAGAGCCGCCCCAGCACCCTGAGTTCGCGCTCGAAGCGGGCCCGGGACGGGCCGTGCCAGTCGGCGGCGAGCACCTTGACCGCCACCCAGCGGGAGAAGTCGGGCTGCCAGGCGCGGTAGACCACGCCGAAGCCGCCGCGACCGATCTCGACCGCGTCCGTGCAGCCGGCCACGCCGAGGTCGAGCCCCGGGACTGTGTCGGCCTCCCCGGGGCGGTGGGGTGCCGACTGCTCTGTGTGGACCATGGCGGCCCATTATGACCGAGGGGTGTGCCAGGATCTTCGTCCGCTAGGGACCGGTCACCTGTCGCCAGGCCGTGCCGGGCGACAGGAGGCGGCCATCAGGTGGGGCCCTCCCGATGCCGAGCCCCACCCAACCGCTACGGCAGGTCCTACCGGCAGCTCGTCCGGTACCAGGTGTTGTAGCGGGTGCGGACGCCGTACTCGAAGCCTTCCCCGCAGTTGCCGTACGAGTACATCCCGACCTCTACGGTCTTGCTGGCGTCGGAGTAGTAGATGAAGGTGATGCTCTCGTTGTCGTTGGGGAACGGCAGGGCCATGGCCGGGCTGGCCACGACCGCCGTGGTGCCGGCGACGGTCAGCAGGGTGGCCAGGACGGCGTTCCGCACGAACTTCTTCACTTGAGGGCCTCTCAATCGAGCGGGGTGGATGCTCGAATAATAGTCGTCCATCTATCTTCCGCACAGAGGCTCGAACTTTGCCCCGAGTTCCTGAAAGACCCGCCGACCCGGCAAACTGGGTGGACGGGGCCACCGCGGGTCGGATCGGCATGGCCGGTCTGCCGCCGCGACGTCCCGACGATCATGCAGGAGATCCACGAGGCCGATGGGCCACGGACGGGCAGGAGTGAACCGGCTGGCATGACCGATTTAGACGACGGAGCGCGGCTGGCCGCGTCGATGTCCGGCCGACTCGCCTCCCTGACCTTCGTGGACCGCACCACCGAACAGGTCACCGAACTGCTCATCGACACGATCGCCGAATGGGGCACGGCGCAGGGCTGGCGGGTCTACCGGCGGGCGGCCAGCGTGGTGCCGCTTCCGCCGCCGATGTCCGGACAGCGATCCGTCATCGACATCGCCTGCGCCCGGCCCGCCGCGCCGCCCGTGGTGATCGAGGTCGACCACACCGACCGGCGTCGTACGGTCGAGAAGCTCCTCGCCGAGGCCGACGCCGGGCGGGTGCCGATCTGGGTGCGGTGGGGCGCCCGTGGCTTCGTCACACCACCGGAACCGGTCCGGATGGTCACCGTCCCGGTCACGGCGCGACGCGGCGGGGCAGGCGTGCGGCTGCACTCCCGACAGCCGGCGCGGCAGCTCCCACCGCCGGAGCACCGCGCCGGGCCGGCCGCCGCCGGCCCGCCAGACTCCCTCTTCGACCCCGCCAGGGAGAGTTGAGGCGGCTGCGCGGCACGCGAGGCCACCGGGCGGGTCCCAGTTCAGCTCATGGTTTCGCTCAGTGTGGCTGTGGATTGCTCTGCGGTCGCAGGTCGTGTTCGAGAGTCGCCAGGAAGCTGTCGGCCGCGTCCTGGACGCGGTCTTGGTCACCTGTAGCCAGCAGGTCGAGCAGCAGCCCGCGGATCGTCGCGATCACCAGGGTGGCGGTGCGCGTCGCCGTCGCCGCGTCGGTGTCCGGTCCTTGCGCGTCGACCAGGGCGCTCATCCAGTCGGCCACGACGCGATCGAGGAACTCCGCGAACTGTCGTGGCGCCTGTAAAGCGCGTCCGTAGACCGCGAAGAACAGTCGGAACTCCGCCCACTGGCGCGGGTCGGAGGTGCGGGTCCAGACCGCACGGGCGGCCGCGGCCAGGTCGGGCTGGTCGCCGACCGCATCGCTCGTGGCTGCGAAAGCGCGCTCCCGCAACCGTCCGAGTATGGCCTCGAGCATCTGTTCCTTGGTGCCGAAGTGATGCACCAGTGTTGTGGTTGACACCCCGAGGGCGCGGGCCACCGGTCGCCACGACAGCTCGGCGAACCCGTGCTGTATCGCGTAGTCGACCGCGGCGTCGAGCAGGTCGGCCCGCCGCTGGTGATTGACCGGCCGTCCCGTCATCGCTGCCTCGTGATCCCTCTCGCATTGCGGTTCCTAGAACGATCGTACTACGGTTGTTTCTTGTACGACCGTTCTAAAAACTGGGAGGTCCTCATGCGTGTGTTCGTTACCGGAGCGTCAGGCTGGGTCGGTCGAGGGCTCGTCCCCGAGCTGATCGCCGCCGGCCACAAGGTCACCGGGCTGGCCCGCTCGGATGCGGCGGCCCAATCCCTTCGGGCGATGGGGGCCGAGGTCCGCCCGGGATCGCTCGACGATCTCGACGCCCTGCGCGACGCGGCCGCCTCCTCCGACGGCGTCGTCCACCTCGCGTTCAACCACGACATGTTCTTTGCCGGCGACCTCGCCGGTGCCACCGACGCCGATCGCGCGGCGATCGATGCCTTCGGCGAAGCCCTCGCCGGCACCGGCAAGCCGTTCGTCATGGCCTCCGGCATGCTCGGGGTGCTCGGGCTGCCGTCCGGCGTCGTCGCCACCGAACGCGACGGGCTGGCCTCGGACACCGGCAGCACGGGCCCGATCAGCGGTGCCGGCGGACGGATGGCGAACGCCCGCCAAGCTCTCGCGCTCGCCGGCCACGGGGTCCGCTCCTCGATCGTGCGGCTCCCACCCGCCACGCACGGCAAGGGCGACAACGGCTTCACCACCACCGCGATCGGCTTCGCCCGCCAGAAGGGCGCCGCTGCGTACGTCGGCGACGGCAGCAACCGCTGGCCCGCCGTCCACCGCGATGACGCCGCGCGACTGTTCCGCCTCGCGGTCGAGTCCGCGCCGGCCGGCTCCGTGCTCCACGCGGTCGGCGACGAGGGCGTGCCGATCCGGGCGGTCGCCGACATTTTCGCCGCCCATCTGCACCTTCCCGCAGTCTCCGTCAGCCCCGAGGAAGCTGGCGACTACGTCGGCTGGCTCGGCGATCTCTGGGCAATCGACGGGCCTGCCTCGGCACAGAGCACTCGTGACCTTCTCGGATGGCAACCTGCTGGCCCCGGGCTGATCGCCGACCTCCAGCAGGGCCACTACTTCTCCTGAGTGCGGGCCCGCCCATCGAAGCAGGCGGCGGCGGTTGTGGATCTGCGCCAGGGAGCGGAACGGCGCGGTCATGTTCAGGTCACCCCAAGGGTGGCGGCGAGCTGGTGGGCCCGGTCGGGTCTGCCCTACCCCGCCAACCCGGACAGCCCTACCGGAAACCGGGGTGTGAGCTAGATCGATCCGCGAAGGGCCGGTCCATAGCGTTGAGGCATGACCACGTCGACCGCTCTCCCGCCGCCGTTACCCCGGCAAGACCCGTACGCCCGACCGCGCCACCAGCGGCCCGGCAACCTTGCCGCGCGGATCGCGGGCTGGAGCGCCCGGCACCGCACCATCGCCATCGCCGGCTGGCTGCTGTTCGTGGTCGTGGCGACCGCGCTCAGCGCCGTGTTCGGCACCGTGCAGGCCGCCGACAGCTCGTACGGCCACGGCGAATCCGGCCGGGCCACCGAACTGATCGCCGCCGCAGGCTTCCCCGACCGGGCCGGCGAAATGGTGCTGATCCACAGCGACGACCAGCTCGCCGAATCGCCCACGTTCACCAAGGCCGTCACGGCCACCGTCAGCGCGGTCGAGGGCACCGGCCTGGTGGAGAACGTGCACGCCGACGCGATCTCGGCTGACCGGCACTCGGCCCTGGTCACGTTCGACCTGTCCGGGCCGGCGGACACCGCCGTCGACCGGGTCGACGCCGTACGCGACGCCGTCGCGCGCGTGCAACGGGAGTTTCCGGACCTGCTGGTGGCCCAGACCGGGGACGCCAGCCTGGACCAGTCGCTCAGCGAGATCCTCGCCGGTGACATGCACCGGCTGTCGCTGCTCTCCATCCCGGTCACGCTCGGCATCCTGATCGTGGCGTTCGGCGCGCTGCTGGCCGCCGTACTCCCGATGGGCCTGGCCCTGACCGCGTTCCTGGCCGCCCTCGGCCTGCTCGCCGCCGCCAGCCGGCTGGTGCCCACGGTCGACACCACGATGCACCTGATGCTGCTGATGGGCCTCGCCGTCGGCGTCGACTACTGCCTGTTCTACCTGCGCCGGGAACGGGAGGAACGGGCCCGCGGCGCCGACCCGGAACGGGCCCTGGCGATCGCGGCGGCGACCTCCGGCCGGGCCGTGCTGATTTCCGCGCTGACCGTCATCACCGCCACCTCGGGCATGTTCCTCACCCGCGACACCGTCTTCGCGAGCCTCGCCACCGGCACCATCCTGGTGGTCGCGATCGCCGCCCTCGGCTCGCTCACCGTGCTGCCGGCCGTGCTGTCCAAGATCGGCGACCGGATCGACCTCGGCCGGGTGCCCGGGCTGTACCGGCGCGAGGCGGACGGCCGGGGCTGGGCCAGGTTCCTCAATCTGGTGCTGCGCCGGCCGGGACTGTCCGCGATCCTGGCCACCGTCGCGCTGGTGGCGCTCGCCATGCCGGCGCTCGGCATGCGCACCGCTGAGGAGGACATCACCACGCTGCAGGCCTCCGCCCCGGCGCTGGACACGTTCGTCAAGGTCGGGGCGGCCTTCCCCGGCGGCGGCGACCCGGCCGTACTCGCCGTCCGGGCCGACGACGTCACCACCCCGGCGCTCACCGCCGCCATCGGCCGGTTCCGGTCCGAGGCACTGGCCGCCGGGGCGCTGCACGAGCCGGTGACGGTCGAGATCAACCCCGACCGGACGCTCGCCGTGGTCAGCGCCGGACTGTCCGGAACCGGCATCGACACCGTCTCCGAGCAGGCCGTACGCGCCCTGCGCGAAGACGTCATCCCGCGTACGGTCAACGGCGTCGACGGGGCAGAGGCGCTGCTCACCGGACAGGCCGCCGCCTCGGTCGACTACAACGACGCGATGGGGCGCAGCGCCCCACTGGTGTTCGGATTCGTGCTCGGCCTGGCGTTCCTGCTGCTGCTCGTCTCGTTCCGGTCACTGGTGGTGGCCCTGACCGCGATAGTGCTCAACCTGCTCTCCGTCGCCGCCGCGTACGGGCTGCTGGTGCTGGTCTTCCAGCACGGCTGGGGCGAGAGTGTGCTCAACTTCGAGTCCGCCGGCGCGGTCACCAACTGGGTGCCGCTGTTCCTCTTCGTGATCCTGTTCGGGCTCTCGATGGACTACCACGTCTTCGTGCTCAGCCGGATCCGCGAGGGCTACGACCGGGGCTGGCCGAACAAGCTCGCGGTGTCCCGGGGCATCCGCGGCACCGCAGGCACCATCACCAGCGCCGCTCTGGTCATGGTCGCGGTGTTCGGGCTGTTCACCACCGGCTCGCTGGTGTCGATGAAGGAACTCGGCTTCGGCCTGGCCGTCGCGGTTCTGATCGACGCCACCATCGTCCGGGCCGTGCTGTTGCCCTCGGTGATGGTCCTGCTGGGGGAACGGAACTGGTACCTGCCGGGCTGGCTGGCCTGGCTGCCCACCCTCTCCCATGGCGAGGCGCACGACGACGTCGATCGGGTACGGCAACCGGTCGAGGTCTGAAACGACGGCGCAACGGGGCGAACGCCGTACGGGGCCGAGGGACCCGTACGGCGTCGGCGTCGGCGGATGTCGCTGAGGGTGGCGCACCTCGCGGACGAGAGGCCGCTCGTGCCACAGCCGGGTCCAGCGGCGTGGGGGGGGGGGGGGGGGGGGGGGGGGGGGGGAGAGGGGCGCCCCGGGGGCCCCCCGCGGGGGGATATATTTAAAAAATTTTATAAAAAAAAAACACACCCCCGAGTAAA
>NZ_JBIRTH010000007.1:156228-200356 GCF_044334565.1 Micromonospora sp. NPDC020750 | reverse complement strand
ACGGGGGGGGGGGGGGGGGGGGGGGGGGGGGGGGGGGGGCCCCCCGCGGGGGGGGGGGGGGGGCCCGCCCCCGGGGGGGGGGGGGGGGCGGCCGCGGGGGGGGGGGGGGGCGGCGCCCCCCCCCCCCCCCACGCCGCTGGACCGCAAGGCGTTCGAATCTTTACCTATCGTTACTGACCCATGCTGCTCCGCCGATGTCTTCAGGGATGCAGTAGTTTCCCATGATATCCCGTGTGCATACTTGGAAGCGAACCCGGCTGCCTTGGCCGCCGTAGTAGTTGGTGCTGCTGTTTTCGTAAAGGTCCTTGTTGCACTGTCCCCAATTTGGGGCATTTAGATTGTTGTTGCATTCACCGTGTCGGTACGGTCTCCATGTCGAGCCGTCGTGCAGCCAGTTCTCCCAGTAGATGAAGGTTTGATCCCCGTCTGTGCTCCCATCTTGGATGCGCCAGATGTCTCCATTCTTGACGAAGCAGCCTTTGGCGGACAAGCCCCCAAAGGGAGGTTTGCTGACTGTGGTGCACTTGTCGCCGTTTTCCTCGAAGGTGTAACTGGCGACATCGTCTTCGAATGGTTTGGGGAAGTCGGTGGCGAGGGCTTGGCCTTGGGACCCGAGAAGGAGGATGCCGATCGCAAAGGCCATAACAACAGTCCTTCTCATGACTGCTTCTTTCTTCATGGTTTCTGATTAAACGGGCGGGTGGGGATCACTGCAAGGGTGTTGGATGTTCGGAACAGTTCGGAACAGTTCGGGGTTGACTGAACGGCCTTTGGGCTGGACCAAGGGGATTCGCTCAGCGCTCAGCTGTCGCAGGGACCCACACCGCCGGCGTTGGCGCACCTGTTCACCGACAAGCAGGGCTTCATGTGGCAGCCGCAGGACGACTTCGTCCAGCACTTCGCCGCCGACGTCGCCCCGGCCGGGCCAAGGCGATGCACGCCGTACAGCAGCCAATTGCCGGCTCAACCTTCACGGAAGCGATGGGAGTCCCGGCCTGGAAATCATTACCGTCCTGGTACCTAATAGCCACGCAGGACCGAGCGATCCCGCCAGCCGCGCAGCGCATGTTCGCCAGCCGCATGGCCGCGACCACCAGCGAAGTCCCCGCCAGGCACGTCCCGATGGTTTCTCACCCCGGCGAAGCGGCACAGCTCATCAAGACCGCAGCCGAAACCCGGACCGCAATGCCGGCAGGGCCTGTCGCCGCTCACGTCAGCGAAGCCGGTCCCGTCGAGTTCGAGCTTCCCGACATCACCACGGGAGAGCGGCTGACTCGGCTGGTCGCCGTCCTGTTCACCTCCTCGCGGGGGAAGCTGCTGAACGACACCTACTGGTCGCAGTTGTGGGCGGACTGGCGCGAGGCTGCCGGACGGCCGAAGGATGGCACCTTCCACTCCCCGCGTCACGTCTTAGCCACGAGGCTGATGAGCAACGGTGCCGAGCCACAGGAGGTACAGGAGGCGCTGAGGCACGCCAACCGGCGAATCACGCTGGAGACCTACGTCCACTGGCTGCCGAAGAAGGACCGGCCGCGCGGGCCTGGTCGGCGACCTCCTGCGGCACGCAGACGGCATGCTGCCGAAGCATCCCACCGGTCAAGATCAAACCTGAGCTGTGCCCTGGTTGTGCCGGATGATCTTCAGTCGGAGTTCTTGCAGCTCAGAGGGGGTTTGTGGTGGGCCGCCTGGGACTCGAACCCAGAACCTAAGGATTAAAAGTCCTCAGCTCTGCCAATTGAGCTAACGGCCCGCCGTACCAGGCTACCGGAACCCTGCTCCCAGAGGCGGCCGGGAGTGTTTTCGCTGCTGGGTCAGGCCGTTGCCGAGGGCGGATGCCGTGACGTGGCAGCCGCCCGTTACTGACAAGGGCTCAGTCCCGATCGACCCTGCGCGCTGCCGTCGATTTACCCACAGAGCGCGGCGTAGAGCGCCTTCACCGTCGTACCTGCCGTTGTGGCGACCTGGTGTACCACCACCTCGGGTAGTTCACCGGCCCCGAGGCCCGCTGCGGTCGCGACGGGAGGGTGTCGATTCCCGCCGCCCTTACGTTTCTGCTGGACGACGAGGTAGAGGACCTCCATCGCGGCCTGCTCGGTCGGGAAGTGCCCGCGTCGTCGGGCGGCCTGCCGGAACCGGGCGTTGAGGCTCTCGAGCCCACTGCTTGGCGCCTTCGCCGCCGCTGCCGGCCCACATGCCCAGCACGTCACGTTCTCCGTCGAGGCTGATGCCGACCACGACGTAGACGGTCCGGTTCGCGACCTGTCCCTGGCGGATTTTCATCACCAGGGCGTCGATGAACACCACCGGATAGATCCGGTCCAGGGGCCGTTGCCGCCAGGCTTCCACCTCGTCCAGGACGCTGTCGGTGACCCGGCTGATCAACTCCCGGGACACGTCGGCGTCATACACGTCAGCCAGATGGGCGGAGATCTCCCCGGTCGTCAATCCTTTGGCATGCAGCGACAGGATCGCCTCGTTGAACCCGTCCAACCCGCGGGCATGCTTCGGGACGATCCGAGTGATCCCTGCGAGGAGCCCACCCGGCCCGACCAGGGACACCCCGTCGGCCTTGGCCCGCTCGACCAACTGCTGAGCGAACTCCACCTCCGCCGCCGTCGACCGCGGAAGCTGAACAGCGTTCTTCTTGTCTGCCATGACGTGGTCCTTCCCGGACAGGATCAACGTCCTGTCCAACGGACTACACCCAGGTCAAACACGGAAATCTACGCAGTCCCGGCTCTGGCACCGTGCCGGGTCATTCGCCCGTGGACTCTCCAAGAACACCGTAGGCATTGCGGAGGTTCGTTCGCAGTAGCTCGGACACCTGCCTCAGCACCGTATGGTGTCGCTGAATGAGCTGCATCTCGTGCTCAGCGATCACACTCCGGAGCACGCCGGAGAGGTTGACCTCGTCACGACATCCGCGGTCCGCGAGCGCCACGGCGATCTCTGCATCGGACGGAGCCGCCGCGGTGGTGCGCTCCGCCCAGCGTGGGTCGCTCTGCGCCTGGTCGGGATCTGTGTATGGGTGTCCCGCTCGCTGCATGCACCTGCGCCACGCGGCAACTACCGATCGATAGCGGTCGTCCGTTCGCGCCTGGTCGGCAGCGCGCGACTCTAGCGCCTGGACTCCGCGCTCCGGCATGATGGTCGGGTCCACGGCCGAGAGGTCGACTGCGGGAGCCCCGCGGTGCAACGAGCGCCGAGCCTGTCCGTCACAACCCCCCGGCGGCACTGCCCGGCCGGAGAACTGAGGTTCGGTACCGCTGAAGACCGGCAGTTGGTTTTCCGGAATCACGATCGGTCGCGCTTCCCGGCGAGCGGCGGCAGCCACCTCCTCAGCGAATCCCGGCGGGCCTCCGTAGCCGTGCTTCTGCACGTCTTGTGAACCGAGCCAGTACAGCAGCGTCGCATGTCGGGGGTGCCTCGACGGCGCCTGCGCTGACTCGGAAAATGCCAGGCCAAACGTAGTCATGCAGTCGTGCAACAATCGGATGTTCGCCCGGTGCACGGCGAAATTTTCGGCCGGGGTCAGTTCATAGCTGTCAAGCGGGAGGACAAGCCCGGCCGCCCCGCCAGGGTTCTGCCCTACCAGGGGCACCCCGTCCGGGCTCCGCGACGTCGTGTTCGCCAGGCAGCCTGCGACGGCGAGCACCGCCGCAAGGAACAGACCAGTCACCGCAGCCCAGGTTTTCAAAGCCCTCATAGGACACTCCCTGTCAAATCGCACGGGGGGACGCGCCGTCCTCCCGCACCGCGGTGCCGATGGCCGCGATGCGGGAGGACCCGGCTTATCGCCAGATGACCGCCGGCCCGTACGCCACGGCGCTGTGCATGTACTTCGCCTGCACCTTGTAGGCGTGGGCGTCGTCGACGCCGGCGGTGTAGTCCTGGGACCATTCCTGTTCACCGTCGCGGCTGCCACACGCGTAAATCGCCTTGTCGGACTGGTTCACCCAGATCAGCGATACCAGGTCCAAGCCATAGTTGTACATCTTCGCCCAGGCGTACCACTTCCCGCCGTACGTCCCCTGGTTCACCCGGATATAGGTCGGCCCGCCGACGTTGGCCGTTGTCCCCGGGACCGGCGAGATGTTCGACGCCAGGGACGGCTCGCTCAACCAGTTGCCACACCAGACCGGGGCGGCGGACGCGGGCGTGGCCGCCACGGTCACGGCAAGGGTCGCCGCCACGGCCGTACCAGCACCGACCCCGATAATCTTCCTGACTAGATTTGCAGCCATCATTGACCTTTCTGATTGATGGACAGTCGTATTGCAGCCCGACGCCCCTCGCGAGGGGAATCGCCAGTTCATTCTTTCCGTCCGAGGGGAGGCTCCGGTTCCTGAGTAGGGACGACGGGCGGCTCGAGTGCGAGCGTCGGTCGGCTATCGGCAATCCGGGACGGCCTGGGACGGGTGATGCATGGCCGACAATCCGGTCCATCGTGTCTAATTTCCGGCCGAGATGTCGGCTGAGCTGAGGTCAGACGCCGCAGGCCAGCGCCGTCGTTGACGTCTTGGACGTGCCGGTGGTGGCGTTATATATCGCACCTTTGAAGGTATGGCTACCCGTTCCGGAGCACGTGTGACTAACAGAGCGGCTCGTGTTGCCACTGAAGGTCACGTAGTTCAACAGCTCCCAACCCGCCCCGTTCCAGACGTAGAGCTGCGTTTCCCAACTCGATGAGGTGCTGCAACCCGTGGTGGTCCCGGTGGTGACCGCCTTGCCGCCGCTTTTGACTGGGGTCGAGACGGTCCAACTGCATGCTGCCTGAGCAGGCTGAACATAGGATATCGATGCTCCAGATCCCAGAGCGAGTGCCGCCATTGCTAGGGCGCCCCGGCGCCGCAATCGGTGCATAATATCGACTCCCTTCGGTGGGTAATTGATTCCTGCCGCGTGCTCCGTGTGAGCGACAGGCCAATATGGATGGGCGGAACCAGTTGCTATTGCGCCATCAGGGTGACCATCGAAAACAGCCATAATTGCCGCAGGAGGCCATTGGAGGTCACGGCTGATCCGGCCGCTTCACCCTTCTTGCTAGGGTGAGATGAGCCAATCACCACCGCCCATCCCGAGCAAGGCATTACGGTGTACGAGACTGTACGGATCCGTTCCGAACACCAAGAGGTGCTCCCAGCAGGGCGCGACGATTCCTCATTGGTCTGCGGGTCGGCGCACGATCTCGATCGCGGTGCGCGGCCAGCGTGTTGCTGGCGCGGTCGACGAGGCGGCCGGCAGACCCGCCCGAGCGGGTCTCGGTCCGGTGTATCGGTGGAGAGTCCCATATCCCGGCTCTGGACCGGTCGGGTCTCATCGATCACCAGGGGGTGCACTGATCGCACATCGATACAATACGTTCCGTGATGATGCAGCCGCCGGGGCCCGGCACGACACGTACGACGGCCGAGTTTGTCGCCCAGTTGCGCAGCGTGAAAGCCTGGTCCCGGTTCTCGTACCGAGAGCTGGAGCGGAGGGCCCGGCGTGCCGGCGATCAGTTGCCGATCAGCACCGTCTCCAGCGCGCTCAATCGAATCTCACTACCGTCCGAGGAACTGGTGGCAGCCCTGGTGCGCGCCTGCGGCGGCAATCCGGCGACCGTGGCGGAGTGGGTGGCCGCTCGCCACGCGTTGACCCCGAGCGACCGGTTCGGGTCGGCTGCCGGTGTACCCGGGCCGGAAGCGCCCGTCGGTTCCGCTCTAGACGGGCCAGCCGGGAGGCAGTGGCCCCCCTGTCTGCTGCCGCCGGACCTGCCGCTGTTCGTCGGTCGGGACGACGAGCTCTCCGAGGCTCGGCGGCTGCTCGACCTGGACTCGGCCGGGCCGGTGACGTTGTTGGTCAGCGGTCCGGCCGGAGTCGGCAAGACCGCCTTCGCGGTACGCCTCGGGCACCTGCTCACCGACCGGTTTCCGGACGGCCAGCTCTACATCGACCTGGGCGGATTCGGCGACGAGCCACTGGGGCAGGTTGCCGTGCTGGGTGCCTTTCTGCGGGCGCTCGGCGTGCATGGTGGGGCGATGCCCCCGGACCTCGCCAGCCGGGTCCATTTGTACCGAACTCTGCTGGCGCAGCGAGAGGTGCTCATCGTGCTGGACAACGCGGCGACCACCCGACAGGTCACCGACCTGCTGCCGAGTGGCGGTCGGTGCGCCACGATCGTCACCAGCCGGACCACACTGGCGGACCTGGGCAGTCGCCGCCTTTCGCTGGGCACCCTGGATTCGACCGCAGGTTTCGCGCTGCTGCGGGAGATGCTGGGCCGCGAGCGGACCACCGCCGAACCCGACGCCGCCCGGTTCATCGTGGAGGCATGCGGGGGGCTTCCCCTCGCGGTGTGGGTGGCCGCCGCGCGGCTGGCCGCCCGACCGCACTGGCCGTTGGTCAGGGTCGCCGAGGCGCTCGGCGACGAGCAGCGCAGACTCGACGAGCTGGCCGTCGGTGACATCGCCGTCCGGGCCAGCCTGGAACTGACCTACCGGGGGATGACCCCGACGGCGCAGCAGGCCCTGCGCCTGCTCAGCCTGTCGCCCGGCCCGGACTTCGCTGCCTGGGCGCTGGCAGCGCTCATCGACACCACGATGGCGCACGCGGAGGCCGTCATCGACGACCTGGTGGAGGTGCACCTTGTGGAGGTCGGCGCCACCGGCGCCACCGGCTTCCGCTACCGGCTGCACGACCTTGTCCGGCTCTTCGGCCGGGAGTTGGCGCAGCGGGCGATTTCGCAGCAGGACCGGGCGGCGGCACTGGACCGGCTGCTCGGCGGGAGCCTGTACCTGGCCGACCTCGCCGCGGATGCCCTCGGGGCGGACTTCCAGGGCAGCTCACGGGCCGAGCTGGTGTCCTGGCGGCTCCCGGCACCGGATATCGATCAGCTGATCGCCGATCCGGTGGCGTGGTTCGACGACGAGCGCCGCTTCCTGATCACCCTGGTCGACCAGGCGCTCGACACTCCCAACATCGGACCAGCGGCTGGAGTGGCCGTCGCATTGACGACCTTCTTCCAGGTCCGCAGTCACTTCGACGAGTGGGAACGGCTCCAGAGCAAGGCCCTCGACGCCGCGCTGCGTACCGGCGACCAGCGCAGCGCCGCCAAACTTCACCGCTGCCTCGGCGAACTCACCACCATCCTGGACCGTTACCCGGAGGCGCTGGACCACTTCCGGCAAGCTCTGCTGCTCGCTGACGGTCGGGAGCCTGCCTACCAGGAAAGCGCCGCCGCCGGCCTCGCCTACGTGCACCGGCTGCTCGGCCAGTACGACTCGGCGGTGCGCCAGTTCGAGGAGGCCGTCGCACTGGCCCGGGCGAGTGACAACGTCAACTGTCTCGTCTACGCCACAAACGGCATCGGTGTCATCGATCTGGAACAGGGGCGGGTCGAGGCCGCCATGGCACGGTTCGAGGAGTGTCTGCAGGTAAGCCGGGCAGCCGGGTACCGGCCCGGTGAGGCCCAGGCCCTGCGCTGCCTGGGGCAGAGCCACCGCGCTCTCGGCGCATACCCGGCTGCCGTGGACTGCTTCCGACGGGCCGCTGCGATCAGCGAGGACCTCGGCGACCGGCTGACCGCCACCCACGCCATCTGCTGGCTCGGCGACGTTCTGGTACGCCAGGGCGCGCACGGCGAGGGACGCCGCCTACTGGCCCGGAGCCTCTGGATCTACCGCGAGTTCGGCAACGTGTGGGGCGAGGCTGCGGTGGCCTACGCGCTCGCCGAGGCGCAGCTCGCCGTAGGGCGCCCGGTGCTGGCCCGGCGGCGCGCGGAGGCCGCCGTGAAGCTGTGGCGGCAGGTCGGCTCCCGGAGCTGGCTTGCCGTCGGCCTCGACACGCTGGCCGAGGCGCACCGTCAGGCCGGAGACACAGTCGCCTCGGCGCGGATCCGGGACGAGGCGGCCGCCGCCCGAGCAGCCCTGCACGACACGGGCCCTCGGCGGTGAGTCGACCCGTGGCCGCAACGGCCAGCCGGCGCGAAGTCGGCCGCGCCCAGAGTCGCCGAATAAGGGCACGTTTGACCATGCCGGGGAATGGAAGCACACATCCGATGAGGACGCACTCCCAGCATCTATCGCTTTGAATGACCTTGAGGCGGCCCACAGAATCTGGCCGCTGATCAGCGAATATGTACAAAGGTCGCTGGATTGTAGTATCGATGCCGGCTGCTGGTGGCGGCAGCGTGTCGGATGTGGTTGGCCGCATCCGGTGGTCGCTGTGTGGATCTTGCAGGGGTGTTCGCCCTGGGTTGCCCGTTACTGCTCGTATAACCCGATCGCGGCGCGGAACGGCGCTCGCCCCGGGTGTCGATCCTGACCGGCGTCCGTCCGAGGCGATGATCCGCCGGCTGTCGCAGGCCCCCGATGCGGACCTGCTCACCCATCACGCCGGCCTCACCGGGGCTGGGCGATGGTGGCACCGCTGACGGTGTCCACATACCACCGCTGATACTGCTCCAGCGGCCATCCGCGTTGCCGGACGAGCCAGTCGAAGTTGCGGACGTCCTGGGCCAACCAGAGGATGTCGGCCACCTGTTCGACGTCCAGGTCAGGGCGGAGGGCCCCCGTGCCGACGAGTTCCGCGGCGAACATGGCCATGCCGCGACGGCGCTCGTCGACGTTCTTGCGCCAGATCTCGGCGGCGTCCGGATCGGCCGTGGCCGCTCCGGCCAGCGCGAGCATCACCTGGGCCTGCCGGGTGTGGACCTCGACCAGATGGCGGGCGTATCGGGTGAGCTTGGCGCGGGGGTCGGCGAGCGCGCGGATCTCGGCGACGAAGGGCCGGTCCGGCAGGGCCACCGGTTCGTCGTCGCCGGCCAGGGTGACGTCAACCAGCTGGGAGAGCAGTTGGCGCTTGCTGCCGAACGCCGCGTACAGCGTCTGGACCGCGACGCCGGCTTCCGCGGCGACGACGGTCAGCGGCGTAGCCGCGTAGCCGGGGTCGACGAACAGGCGGCCAGCCGCTTCGAGGATTGCTCGCCGGGTCTGTCGGGACTGCTCCTGCCGCCGGGACGAGTCATAGCGTCTCTTGACAACCACTGTCTGAGTGTAGTGCTCTATTGGATAGGTTCTTACTCTATCGAAAGGGCGCGGTCATGCCGTTCGGTGTGTTGCAGGAGATGCCCGGCGTCAGCGAGGCGGAGTACCAGCAGGTAGAGCGCCACCTCGGACCGGACCGGCCGCCGGGACTCCTCGCCCATGTCGCCGGCCCGACCGAGGACGGCTGGCGGATCATCAACATCTGGCAGGACGAGGCCGCGTTCCGTCGGTTCCAGTCCGAACGGCTGGTCCGGGCCGCAGGCATGGCGGCGCAGGAGGACGGCTTCGACCCCGCGAAGGCGGCCAGCTTTCGATCGATGAGCGTCGACGGCACCGAGATGCCGTTCTGATGGCCGACACCGCCACCCTGCGGTCCCGTAACGCCGCTTTCTGGACGGGAGCGGCAGCCGGCTGGATCCGCCACGCCGATCGGCAGGACGAGATCGGCCGACCGCTGGGCGGGCCCGCCATGGATCGAATGGCCGTTCGGCCGGGCGAACGGATCCTCGATGTGGGCTGTGGTTGTGGCGGCACCACGGCCGAACTCGCCGGGGCGGTCGGCGAGAGCGGCGCGGCGGTCGGTATCGACATCGCCGAGGCGATGGTGGCCGCCGCCCGGCAACGGTTCCCCACAGACCGGTATCAGGGTATCCGGTTCCGCGCGGCCGACATCGAGACCCTCGACGTCGTGCCGGGGGCTCCGTTCGACGCGGCGTACTCGCGAATGGCCCTGATGCTGTTGGCGGATCCGGTCGCCGGCTGCACCACGATCCGGCGGTCACTGCGCCCGGGAGGGCGCCTCGCCGCGACCGTCTTCCGCGACGGCAGCGTCAACCCGTGGGTGTCCGCGGCGATGCTCGGCGCAGCGCCGCACCTCGGGCCGTTACCACCGTTACCGGTGGGCGACGAGCCCGGTCCGTTCTCCTTCGCCGACCCGGCGCGGCTCGCCCGGGTCCTCACCGTCGCCGGCTTCACCGCCGTCACGATCACGTCGTGTGACGTCGCGATGGATGCTCCGGACGACGCCGATGCCGTGGCCGAATGGCTTGTCGAGGTCGGCCCCGCCGGTGCCGCGTACCGGGCGGCTCCGCTGGCTGGTCAGGCTTCGGCCCGGGCGGGGGCGATCCGGCTGCTCGACCGGTTTCGTGAACCTGGCGTCGGCTACCGACTGCCCGCCGGCCTGTGGCTCGTCACCGCGATCGCCGCCGGGGTTGACGGTGAGTCACGCGTTACACAGTCCGCGGACGAGCCATCCGCTGCGGCCCGACCGTCGGTCACCCACCACCGACAACCACGTCAGGACGAGAACCGATGAGAACGATCCGTACGCTCGCGCCGGCCCTCTGTCTCGTGCTCGCCCTGACGGCGTGTGCCGACGCCGACGCGCCCGAGCCCTCCGGGGCCGCGGCACCGGGCACCCCCGCAGCAGCCGACGCCGCGTCCAGCGCGGCCGGATCCGCTCCGGCCGGTGGCCCGACGCCGGTGTCGGCGAAGGAGGTGTGTGCCTACCTCGACGGCCAGTTGCCGACGCTGCGAGGGATCGGGTCCGAGACGGGCACGATGGCCAACCTCACCGTGAACCTCTATTCCTGGTATGAGAAGCAGGGTGCCGTGCCGACCGGCCGTCAGATCGACGATCAGACCCGGCAGGAGTGCCCGGCGACCCGGACCGAGGTGCTCGAACTCGCCGGTATGGAGAGCTTCGAACGCTTGTAGCCGCCACGAGCCGGCGACGCCCGATCGGCGTCCGGTCGCCGGACCTGGGACGTCGTCGGGATCTGCCCCGACCGGTGGGGATGTGCGCATGGTGAGAGGGCGGGGCATGCGCGTGAGCGGGCGGTCAACGGCGGCGGCACATGACGGACGGTGAATCCGGGTATGGTGCGGTGTGTCGGTGTCGCCGGGCTTTCGCCAGTAATCGAGACACCGATCGGGCCCCAGGGCGAGCGCCGGGTCTGTCACGAGGTTTTCGGCACGAGATGCCGACGACCTGACGTGCCTCTCTTTCCAAGACAGGACTACCGCATGGCATCGAATGGTAACGATCAACCGGTGTTGTTCTTCGCCACGGCGAGCACCGACGGGCTCGACGGTCCGGGCGTGACTTTCGACGGCAGCGAGGAGGCGATGCGGCGACTGCGCCATCCGTTCGCGGTGGAGCAGACCCAGCCGCCGGCGGGCCACGACCCGGAGCAGCGCGCCTGACCCAGTTTCCGTCGGGCGGGCCGACGCTGCGCAGGTCACGTGGCCGGCAGGTGGTACTCGTCGTCGGTGACGTGTGCCCGCTGAGCGGGCGACCTACGTGGTTCATGGGCGCAGGAGGGTCTTGATGGCGCGGCGTTCGTCCATGGCCCGGTAGCCCTCGGCCGCCTGCTCCAGGGGCAGTTCGAGGTCGAACACCCTGCCGGGGTCGATCTGCCGGTCTCCGATCAGCCGCATCAGTTCGGGGAGGAAGCGACGCACGGGGGCGGGCCCTCCGTGCAGGTGCACTCCGGAGAAGAACAGCTCCAGGCCGGGCAGCTCGACGCCGTGGGTGACGCCGACGTAGCCGACGTGCCCGCCGGGGCGGGTGGAGTGGATGGCCTGCATCATCGATTCCCTGGTGCCGACGGCCTCGATGGTCGAGTGCGCGCCGAGCCCGTTGGTGAGTTCCTTGATCCGGGCGACGCCCTCGTCGCCGCGTTCGGTGACGATGTCGGTGGCGCCGTAGTGCAGGGCGAGCTTCTGCCGGTCCTCGTGGCGACTCATCGCGATGATCCGTTCGGCGCCGAGTTGCCCGGCCGCGAGCACGCCGAGCAGCCCGACCGCGCCGTCGCCGACCACGACGACGGTCTTGCCCGGCCCGGCCTCGGCGGCCACCGCGGCGAACCAGCCGGTGCCCAGCACGTCGGAGGCGGCCATGAAGTCCGGGACCAGGTCGTCCGACGGTACGTCGTCGGTGGCGACCAGGGTGCCGTCGGCGAGCGGAACCCGCGCGAACTGCGCCTGCGTGCCGATGGCGCCCATCGGCTCGGCGTGCACGCAGCGGGACTGGTAGCCGGCCCGACAGATCTCACAGGTGTTGTCCGAGGCGAAGAACGAGCCGACCACGAACTGCCCCGGCTTGACGTTGCGCACGTCGCCGCCGACTTCCTCGACGATGCCGACGTACTCGTGACCCATCGGCGCGGGCCCGGCGGACTTCTCGATGCCCCGGTAGGGCCACAGATCCGAACCGCAGACGCAGGTGGCGGTCAGCCGGATGATCGCGTCGGTGGGCGCGATGATCCGCGGATCATCGCGATCCTCCACGCGGACGTCACCGGGGGCGTACAGAAAGACACCACGCATTATTTCTCCTCCAGGGTTCTTTGCCGTTAGCTACCCGGCTGGGACGCTGGAACCGTCGTGCCGCTACTGAAAACCGTCGTGCCGCTACTGATCGTCTTCCGTGGTGGCGATCGGAATGGGTTCCTGGCCGCGCAGCTCTTCCTGCCGGCGCAGTCGCACCACACGCTGGTACCGCCGCGCCTGTCGTTCTACCTCGTGGCCGTCGGTGGGCTGGCGGTGTCGCCGGGAATCATCGCCTCGACGCTGCCGCTGCTGCGCCGGATCACCGGCCCGGAGACCGCCCGGAACGAGTGAGCCACCGTCGTTGCCGAGGACCAGTCGTAGGCCGGGTGGGGACGAGCCGGGCTGGCGAGGAGCACCACCGTGGCGGTGTGGCGCGAACGAGCGCGGTCCGGGATATCCTCGGCGCATATGGCTACTTTTCGCAGCGCCTCAGTGCTTCTCTCCTCGGACGGCACCAGGACCCCCGGCACCGCCGCCCTCTTCGCCGAGCCCGCCCGCAAGGGTGGGACCCCACCGTGGGCAGGCGACTTCCGACCCGCCAACAGCTCCGGCAACGGCCCCAAGAACGCGGTCGGGAAGACCTTCACGTTGGAGCTGCCCGACGGCAGCACCGGCAAGGTCGTGGTCCAGAGCCTCAAGAGCGGGAAGGGAGGCGTCGTGCTGGCGTTGATGGGCGAGGACGCACCCCCCTTCTGATCTGCCGCTGAGAACGATCGAGCCGCTCGCGGCCCTGGTCGGCGGCGGCCCGCCGACCAGGGCCACCGGTCAGCGGCGGCCGGTGGCCAGGGCGACGAGGTACTGTCCGCCGCCCGCGTCGACGCTTGCGGTCACCGGCAGGCCGGGCACCAGCCGGGAGAACCGGTCGACCAGCCAGTCGGCCGCCTCCTGGGCGTCCTTCCTGCTCGGACAGCGGGCGACCAGCTCGCGGCCACCCTTGCGTTCGAGTCGCTCGGCGACGGTGATCAGCGGCGCGGGCTCCACCACGTGCAGACGGTCCGGCCAGGCGATGACCACCTTGACAGCGCCCTTGCGGGTGTTGCAGGCACGGTGCGCGAGTCGCTCGGTGACCTTGGCCTTCTTGTCAGCGGTGCGGCTGTCGACGCTGGGACCACGCGGGTCGTTCACCGGCATGTCGGCATCGACCGGCTCGTCACACACCCAGCATCGCCAGCTGTCACGCCTTGCGACGTCATCGAGGAGACTCATCCGAGCAAACTAGCCTGTCAGCTCCCGGCCAACGACCGGGTGTGGCCGGATCGAGGTCGTCGAACTCCCGGCGGTCGACGTCGAGCACCCCGGCCGTGGCGGCAGCCGGGACCGGCGTCAGCGGCAGAGCTGGGCCCGCACCTCCCCCCGCCCCTGACGGTCGCGGCGAGCAGGAGGCCCGGGGGATTCACGACCGGCGCAACGGGTACCGGGCCAGCATGCGGATCGCGGTGGTGGGTGCGAGCGGGAACGCCGGTACCGCCCTGTTGCGCCGGCTGCGCCGGGAGCGGGGCGTGGAGCTGGTCGGGGTGGCTCGCCGGCTGCCCGGGCCGAACGCCGGCGAGCCGTACGACGGACTGGAGTGGCACTCCTGCGACATCGGGGCGCCGGGGGCGGCCGAGCAACTGGCGGTGATCTTTGCCGGAGCGGACGCGGTGGTGCACCTGGCCTGGCAGATCCAGCCGAGCCACGACCAGCGGGTGCTGCGCCGGACCAACGTCGGCGGCAGCCGGGCCGTGGTCGACGGGGTGCTCCGCGCGAAGGTGCCCGCCCTCGTGTACGCCTCCTCCGTGGGCGCGTACGCCTCCGGCCCGAAGGACCATCCGGTCAGCGAGCGCTGGCCGGTGACCGGGGTGCCCGGCTCGTCGTACAGCCGGGACAAGGCGGAGGTGGAGGCGCTGCTCGACCAGGTCGAGCGGGAGCATCCGGAGCTGCGGGTGGTGCGGATGCGTCCGGGGCTGATCTTCCAGCGGGACGCCGGCACCGAGATCACCCGCTACTTCCTCGGGCCGCTGGCTCCGGTGCGCCTGCTCCGGTACGGCCGCATCCCGCTGGTGCCCAGCCACCGTCGGCTGCGGATGCAGGCGGTGCACGCCGACGACGTGGCAGACGCGTACGCCCGGGCGCTGCTCGGCGACGCGCGCGGCGCGTTCAACCTGGCGGCCGATCCGGTGCTCACGCCGGAGCTGGTGGCCCGGCACTTCCACGGCTGGACGGTGCCGGTGGCCGCCCCGCTGCTGCGCGGCGCGGCGGCGCTGACCTGGCTTGCCCGGCTGCAACCGGTCGACGCCGGCTGGGTGGAGCTGGGCCTGAACGCGCCGCTGATGTCCAGCGCGCGGGCCGAGGCCGAGCTGGGCTGGCAGCCGAGGGTGGACGGGCTGACCGCCCTGCGCGACCTCTTCGCCGGCATGGCCCACGGCGGCCACACCGACAGCCCGCCGATGTCCGCCGACCCGGATCTTCCGGGCCGTTCGGCCGGCCTGTTGAAGGCCCGCCCCGCCGGGCAAGGCAACCCGTACTGACCGCCGGGGCGGGACCGGGGGCCGGGTGCGGGGGTTCAGGCGTGGGACAGGGCGAAGGCCACCAGGAAGCCCAGCACCGTGATCAGGCCGACCAGCAGGTGGGCATCCTCGAACGCCTCGGGGACCATGGTGTCGGTGATCATGGCGAGGATCGCGCCGGCCGCCAGCGCGGTGATCGAGGCGAGCACCTCCGGGGGCGCGCCGCCCAACAGGGTGTATCCGGCCAGCGCCGCGAGGCCGCTCACCAGGGCGATCCCGGTCCACAGGAGGAAGACGTACCGGCGGGTGCGGCCGGCCCGACGCATCCCCGCCGCGCTGGACAGCCCCTCCGGCACGTTGCTGAGGAACACCGCGATCACCGTGACCGCGCTGACCGCGCCGCCGGTGAGCAGGCTCGCGCCGATCACCACGGACTCGGGGATGCCGTCGAGCAGCGCCCCCACCGCCATCGCCGACCCCGACCCGGGCTGTTGCCCCTCCGAGGGCTGGTCGCCGGAGCGCTTGCGGTGCCGCGCGCCGCGCCGGGCCAGCAGCACGTTCGCCCCGGTGTACGCCAGCGCGCCGCCCGCCGCCCCGATCGCCGTCGGCAGCAGCCCGCCCTGCTCGTGCGCCTCGGCGACCAGCTCGAAGGAGACCGCGGACAGCAGCACCCCCGCCCCGAAGGCCATGACGGACGCGACGACCCGTCGCGGGACCGGCACGAACCAGCCCAGCGCCGCCCCGACCAGCAGGGCCGACCCGGCCAGCAGACCCCAGCCGCCCGCCTGCAACCACTCCGGCATTCGCGGAACGCTACCCGAATGCCGGGCGGCGAAAACGGGTCAGAAGTCCGCGTACAGGTAGGGGAGTCGGCGGGGGAAGAGGCGGCGCAGCTCGACGGCGGCGTCCGCCGGCACCTGGCCGAGGCCGCGGACGTCCACCTCCGCCGGGTCCAGCACCCCGTACGCCAGGGCGGAGAGCCCGGCCGCGGTGAGCGTGGCGGTCGGCGCGGTGCCGGTGGCGTCGTCGGCCACCAGTTCCAGCCGGCCGGTGGTGCCGTCGAGCAGGTGGCTGCCGCCCAGCCAGCGGTCCCCGGTCAGCGAGATCCGGGCCCGGCCGGGCCCGGCGGGGAGGCCGGACAGCGCGTCCAGCGAGAGCAGCCGGGCCATCGGCGCCGCCGACCCCGGTCGGGCGACCCGGGCCTCGACGTGCACGGCCAGGTCGGTGAGCCACAGCTCGGGCAGCTCGTCGGCGGCCACCCGCAGCCGCACCCGGCCGACCTGGTCGACGTGCCGGGCCAGGAACTGAAGGATCAGCGCCCGGGCGTACGGGTCGGCGACCAGCAGGTCGTCGCCGGCCAGTTCGCCTCCGTGGTCGTCGATCCGGTACGTCAGCACGCCGACCGTCGCGCCGTCGACGCGGGCGGTGACCAGCCACCGGTCGTCGTCGTCGCGCAGCCACACCGCCCGGGTCTCGGGGAAGAGCGCGAAGCCGTGCCGCTCGGCCAGGCAGCGCTCGGTGAAGGCGCGGTGCGCGGCGTACCCGGTGCCGGTCCGTTCCCAGCTCAGCTCGCCGGGCAGGTCGGCGCGCAGCAGCGGGGCCAGGTCCGCCGGCGTGAAGGTGACCGTGCGGGACCGGGGCAACCCGACGTAACCGAACCGCTCGTAGAACGAGGCGCGGAACGGGTACAACGCGCTCACCAGGTGCCCCTCGTCGCGCATCTCGTCGAGCAGCCGGTGCAGCAGGGCCCGGACGTGTCCGCGCCGGCGGGCCAGCGGATGGGTGGCCACCCCGGCGACGCCGGCCATCGGCAGCACCGCACCGCGCAGGTTCTGCCGCATCGGGATGGCGGAGACCACGGCGAGGGTCTCGCCGGCCTCCTCGGCGATCAGGGTGCGGTTGGCCTCGCCGTACGGCAGGTAACGGTCGAACTCCTCGGCCCGCTCGGGTCGCTTCGGCGACGCCTCGAAGGCGTACGCCTGGAGCGGGAAGGAGGTGCTGGAGCGCTCGGTGGTGGTCACCCGCCGGATATGCATCCCCCATCCCAACCCGCCCGCCGGGCCGGCGCAACCACATTCGCCGGTCGTCGGGGTGGCCCGATTCCGCGGAGGGCGGGTCAGCCGACCGGGAGGTGCCGCAGGTGCCGGCGGCGACGCAGCCGGACGCTGAACACGGCCGCCACCGCGAGGACCATCCCGACGGTGACCAGCGCCCCGTGCACCGAGCCCCGGGCGAGGTACCCGTCGTCGGTGTGGTCCACCGCCCAGGTGGCGATCTCCCGGCTGGACCAGAACGGGGTCAGCTTCGCCCCGCTGCCGGCCGGATCGATCAGCATCTGCACGGTCACGATGACCAGCAGCAGCAGGGTGCCCTCCAGCTCGCGGGGGAGCAGGGCCCCGATCAGCATGCCCAGCGGCGGCGCGATGGCCATGCAGCAGAGCATCGCGGCGGCCACCCCGCCGTACCGCAGGTTGGGCGCGTCGAACGCGACGAGCAGGAAGAACGGCAGGGCGATGGCCAGCCCGGCCGCCCACAGGCCGAGCATCCGGCCCAGGTAGAGGTGGTGCGGGCCATAGCCGGCCAGCCGCAGCCGTGGCTCAAGCTCCCGGGCGGCGCTGGTGGCGAAGAGGGCGGCGGTGCTCACCGCCCAGCTGATCCCGAGCATCAGCGAGCGCACCGACTGCCCGACGTAGGCGTCCCGCCGGAGCAGGTAGAAGGTGAGCGGCAGCAGCAGCATGAGCGCCAGCACGCCCCGGCGGCGCAGCAGCTCCCGCAGGGTCATCTCGGCGACGGTCAGCATCCGGTTCACGCCCGTCCTCCCCACCCGGCGTCGCCGTCGCGCACCGTCCCGCCCGCCGGGGTGAGGTCGAGGACGAGGTCCACCCGGTCGAGCTGGTTCAGCAGGTGGGTCACCACCACGATCGCCCTGCCGGCGTCGCGCAGCCGGCCGAGCTGCTCCCAGAAGTCGACGTACGCGCCGCGGTCGAAGCCCTGGTACGGCTCGTCGAGCAGCAGCACGTCCGGCTCGGTGAGGGTGGACATGGTCAGGTTGAGCTTCTGCCGGGTGCCGCCGGAGAGGTGCCGGGTGAGCATGTCGCCGGGGGCGTCCCAGCCGAGTTGCCGGGCCGCCGCGCGGCCCGCCCGCCGGGCCGGGCCCCGGGCCAGGCCGCCCCCGGCCCCGACCAGCACGAAATGCTCGTCGGGGAGGAGGAAGTCGGCGGTGCCGCCCTGCTGCGGGCAGTAGCCGAGGCGGCCGGTGACGGTCACCTCGCCGGCGTCGGGGGAGATCAGACCGGCGCAGATCCGCAGAAAGGTGCTCTTGCCGCAGCCGTTCGCGCCGACGATCGCCGCGATCTGGCCGGCCCGGACGGTCAGCCCGGCGTCGCGGAGCACCGTGCGCCGGCCGTACCGCTTGGTGATGCCCCGGGCGTGCAGCCGGATCGGACCGGGGGCCGCCGGGACGGGCGGCGGGGTCGCGCCGATGCTCTCGGCGATGGCGGCGGCGTACCGGCCGGGGAGCCCGAACACGACGGCCGGGTCGCCGCCGCCGTCGCGCAGATGGGTGGCGGCCTCCGCGACCACGTGCCGGGCGTCGGCGTCCCGTACCCGCCGCTGGCGCAGCTCGGCCGCGAACGCGCGCAGCCACTCGTCGGCGTTCATCCGTCGAACCTTTCGGTCACTAGGCCGGTCACCGGGGCGACGAAGGCGAGCCAGTCCTGCCCGCCCCGGCGCAGCTCCGCCCGGCCGAGGTCGGTGATCCGGTAGTACTTGCGGGCCGGGCCGGCCGCGCCCTCCCGCCACTGCGCGCTGACCAGTCCCGTGCGTTGCAGGCGCAGCAGCACCGGATAGAGGGTGCCCCCCTGGATGGACCCGATGCCGGCCGCCTCCAGCGCCTGGGCCAGCTGGTAGCCGTACGACTCCCGGTCGCGGAGCAGGCCGAGCACGCAGAGGTCGAGCACGCCCCGCAGCCACTGGCCCCGACGCTCGATGTCCACGCGGCGACACTAGCGCCGCTACCTAGCTTGCACAACTACCTACTCGGTGGCGGCGGGTTCGCTCCGGGTCGCCCGGGCCTGTCCGGGTCGGCCCGGGCGACCCGATCAGCCCGATCAGCCCGATCAGCCCGGACGGGGTGAGCGGTCAGGCCGCGGTGACGTCGGAGACGACGACGGTGACGTTGTCCGGGGCACCGGCCTGGTGGGCGAGTTTCACGAGCTGCTCGCCGCAGTGCTGACGGTCGCCGTACATGGCCAGGGCGGCGGCGATCGACCCGTCGTCCACGTAGTCCGACAGGCCGTCGCTGCACAGCAGCAGCCGGTCGCCGGCGAAGACGGTGAGCGCGCCGACCGCCGGGGGCGCGTCCGCACCCTGCACGGCCCGGGTCACCAGCGAGCGCTGCGGATGGTGCCGGGCCTGGGCCGGGGAGAGCGCGCCCTGGTCGACCAGCGTCTGGACGAAGGTGTCGTCCCGGGTGAGCTGGGTCAACTCGCTGTCCCGCAGCAGGTAGCAGCGGGAGTCCCCGACCTGGGCGAGGACCAGCACGTCTCCGGCGAGCAGGCCGGCCGTGAGGGTGGTGCCCATGCCCTCGCGGGCCGGGTCGACGGAGATGGCGGCCCGGATGCGCCGGTTGGCGGTGCTCACGACGGACCGTAGCGCGTCGGTGGCGCCCTCGGTGGTGGTCGGCGGGTTCAGCTCGTCGAGGATCCGGATGACGATCTCGCTCGCCACCTCGCCGGCCGGCAGGCCACCCATGCCGTCGGCGACCGCGACCAGACGGTCACCGGCGAGGGCGGAGTCCTCGTTGTTGGTCCGGACCAGGCCGACGTCGTTGAGGATTGCCGAGCGGAGGATCAGTTTCATACGACAAGCTTGCCAAGAAGACCCTCCCGCCGTCTCTACGCACTACTGCGTAGGGTGAAAAGAATGATGCCGGTCCCCATGGTCGGGCGCGCCGGTGAGCTTGCCGAGCTCGACCGGGCGTGGTCCACACTGGCGCTCGGCGGTCGGCCCGGCCCAGCGGTCGCGGTGCTCACCGGCGCGGCGGGCGTCGGCAAGAGCCTGCTGGTGGCGGCGGCCCTGGACGGCTTTGCGCCCCGCCCGGCGGTGGTGCTCAGCGGGGCCGCGCGGGTGCACAGCCCGGCCCCGTACGACTGGCTCGCCGCAGTGCTCAGCGGGCGGGACACCAGCCACCTCGACCTGCCGCCCGACGCGCTCGCCTGGCTCGCCCAGCAGCCCACCGCCCCCCGCGAACGGTACGCCCCGGGCACGCTGCTGCGGCTGGCCGTGCGTACGGTCCGGCTGCTGGTCGGCGTCGGCCCGGCGGTGCTGGTGGTGGAGGATCTGCACGCCCTCGACCCGGCCAGCCTGAACCTGGTCGGCGAGCTGGCCACCGCGCCCGACCTGCCGGCGCTGCTGCTGGTGGCGAGCCGGCCCGCGGCGGACGCGGTGGCACCGGACCTCGCCGCCCGCGTCCTGTCCCGGTTCTGCGGGGTACGCGGCGCCGTCCGCCAGCACCTCGGCCCGCTCGGCCCGGCCGAGGTCGCCGAGGTGCTGGACCAGGTGTACGCGGGGACGCGCCCGTCCCGCCGGCTGGCGACCTCTGTGTGGCGGCGGACCGGCGGAAACCCGTATCTGCTGACCGAGTTGCTCGCCGCGCACTCCGGCCAGGGGCCGGACGCCCTGCTGCGCCGGCCGCTGTCGGAGCACCCGGGCACCCCCGCGCCGCGCGCCGCGGCCCCGCCCGACGCGGCGTACCCGCCCGCCGCCCTGCTTCCGGCCGACCTGCTCCCGGCCGACGCCGAGCTGACCGGTCGGGAGGTCGAGGTGCTCGCCTGCCTGGTCGCGGGGATGTCCAACAAGCAGGCCGCCCGGGCGCTGGGGATCTCGGTGCGGACGGTGACCGTGCACGTGTCCAACCTGCTGCGCAAGACCGGGTCGGCGTCGCGCACCGAGGCGGCGCTCTGGGCCGTCCAGCACCGGCTCCCGGCCCGGCAGGCCTGACTCCGGTCCCGGACCGGGCGCGGCGGCCGGCGCGGCGGTGCGGTACGGGTGCGGCGGCGGGCGGTCAGTGGCGGGGGTAGCGCAGCAGCAGGCTCGCCCACACCTCCTCGTCGCCGACCGCCGCGTAGCTGTGCGGCACGTCCGAGGTCCAGCGCAGGTGGTTACCGACGCCGGCGGTCAGCGGGGCGTCCACCGGCCCGGCGCGGAGTACCCCGGCGAAGACCGTGATGTGTTCGGTGACCCCCTGCTGGTGCGCGGGCGAGAGCTGGCCGGGCCCGGGGGCGACGCGCATCCGGTACAGCTCGTACGTCGCGTCGGTGTCGGTGAAGACCTCCAGCAGGGTGGCGCTCACCGCCGCACCCCGGACCGTCGGGGTCGCGGCCGGCCCGGCGAGTACGGCGGTCAGCGGCACCCCGAGCTGGGCGGTGATCGCGTAGAGCGTCTCCAGCGTGGGGTTGCGGGTGTTGTTCTCCAGGCCGGAGAGGGTGGCCTTCCCGACCCCGGCCAGCCGGGCCAGGGTGGACAGCGACATCCCCCGCTCCTCGCGCAGGGCGCGCACCCGGCGGCCCACCGTCTCGGCGCCGGTGTCGACGCCCCTTCCCCGGGCTGGTGCTGACGGTTCCACCCCGCTATGGTGCTACACACTTCCGTTCCGTAAACGGAACACTGGAGGGGGAGACGTGGCCGGCCTGCTGCAACCCGTGCTCGCCGGGCTGGTGACCGCGCTCGTGGGCTTCGCCAGCTCGTTCACCGTGGTGCTCGCCGGGCTGCGCGCCGTCGGCGCCGACGAGAGCCAGGCCGCCTCCGGGCTGCTCGCCGTCAGCGTCGCGTCCGGTGTCTGCGCGGTGTGGCTGGGGCTGCGGCACCGGCTGCCGATGGCGATCGCCTGGTCCACCCCCGGCGCGGCGCTGCTGGCGGCCACCGGTCCGGTCCCCGGCGGCTGGCCGGCGGCGGTCGGCGCGTTCGTCGTGTGCGGGGTGCTGATCGTCGCCGCCGGGCTCTTCCCGGCGCTGGGCCGGGCGGTGGCCGCCATCCCCGGCCCGATCGCCAGCGCGATGCTGGCCGGCGTGCTCCTGCCGCTGTGCACCGCGCCGGTCCGCGCCCTGGTCGAGGTGCCGGCGCTGGCCGCGCCGGTGGTCGTCACCTGGTTGGTCCTGCACCGGTTTGCCCGCCGCTGGGCGGTGCCCGCCGCGCTGGTGGTGGCCGCGGTCGCCATCGCGCTGACCACGCCGGGCGGGATCGGCGCGCACGGCCTGAAGCCGGTGTTCACCCTCACCGCGCCCGAGTGGACGGTCCCGGCGGTGGTCGGGCTGGCGCTTCCCCTCTTCCTGGTCACCATGGCCGCGCAGAACGTCCCGGGGATGGCGGTGCTGCGCGGCTACGGCTACCGGCCGCCGCTCGGCGCTGCGCTGCGCGTCACCGGCCTGGCCAGCGCCCTCGGCGCCCCGGTCGGCGGGCACGCGGTCAACCTGGCCGCGATCACCGCCGCGCTGGCCGCCGGACCGGACGCCCATCCGGACCCGGAACGCCGCTGGGTCGCCTCGGTCACCGCCGGGGTGGGGATGGCCCTGCTCGGCCTCGGCGCGGGCGTCGCCACCGCCCTGGTGCTGCTCTCCCCGCCGGTGCTGATCGAGGCGGTGGCCGGGCTCGCGCTGCTCGCCGCGCTGGCCGGCGCGGTGTCGGCGGCGGTCGCCGACCCGCAGGCGCGGGAGGCCGCCGTGGTGACCTTCGTGGTAACCGCCTCCGGGGTGAGCCTGCTCGGCGTCGGCGGCGCGTTCTGGGGGCTGCTCGCCGGCTGGCTGATGCTGCTCCTCTTCCGCCGCCGCCCGACCCCGGACGCCCCGACCCCGGACGCTCCGATCCCGGATGCCCCGATCCCGGATGCCCCGATCCCGGACGCCCCGACCCCGACACCGGACGCCCCGGCCCTGCCCGTCCCGACCCCGGCTGCCCGGGCGAGCGAGTAGGCCGACTGCACGTCGGAGAGACGGTGGGGATCAGTCCGCCTCGGCGGACACGCCGACCTCCATGATCCGTAGCCGGACCCCTGACACGTTCTCCTCGACCATGCGGCGCAGCGCGCGGGCGTGGTCGAGGGTGTCGAGGGCGATCAGCACGTGGGCGGTCTCCCGGTCGGCGTCGTCCAGCCCCCACCAGCCGCGCACGAACCCGGGGCTGCGCCGCACCACGTCCGCCATGTGCGCGAACCGGGCCCGTTGCTCGTCCGCGTCGACCGCCTCGGCCTGCTGCTCCCCGATCAGGATGTACATCGGTCCACCATAGGGGCTGGCCTATTCCTCCGCGGGGAGGCTCGTGGCGGGGACGTCGAGGCGTACCCGGCCGTCGGCGACGCCGGCGATCTGGTCGGCCAGCACGTAGACGGCGCCGGTCGGGGCGAGGTCGGTGGAGACCTTCAGGTAGCCGGTGCGCAGCAGGCGGGCGGCCAGGTCGGCCGGCACGTCCGGCTCCTCGACCGCCGCCGACTCGATCAACTCGTCCAGGCTGCCGCCGGGGTCCGCGGCGGACGCCTGGACGGTCACCGCGTTCGGGTCGCCCCGCTGGACGAGGTCCACGGTGCCGACCTGCGCCCCGGTCACGTCGACCACCGGCATCCCGGTGGTGACGCGGGAGATGGTCGCCTGCTGATCGGTGCCCTGCTGCTCCATCCTGGCGCGGTTCCCGGGCCGCCCGCCGGCTAAACACCGCCCCGGTCAGGGGCGTGCGTCCGGCGTCGGCTGCCACGCGTCCGGCGGGCGGGGCGACAGCTCGCGCCAGCCGTCGGCCCCGGCGAGCAGCGCGCGGACGGTCTCCTCCGCCTCCTCGACGCTCGGGTACTCGTAGAACTGGGAGACGCCCTCGGCGCCGCCGGCCCGCTGCTCGACGTGCCACCGGTCGCCGTTCACCCGGAGGAAGACGTCCCGCCGCGCCAGCCGCCCCCACTTGCCGTTCCACCAGTGCTTCCGCTGCTCCATGACCGGACCCTATCGAACACGTGTACGAAACAGGTCGGCCCCCACGGGATTCCCGTGGGGGCCGATGTACTGCCGGGTGGGCCGGCGCGGGGGCCGTGGCTCGGCGGCGGTGTCCCGGGGGCTCAGCGCGGGGCCGGGGGCTCCGGGCGGCGTCCGAGGACGTCGTCCAAGGCGCCCCGCTGCTGGCCCGGGGTGGCGTGGCCGGCGGCGACCAGCGCGTCCCGGATCTCGGTGAGCAGCTTGACCTCCTCGCTGGGGGCCGCCGGCGGCGGCTCCTCGCCGCGCTTGCGCCGCTCGGCGAGCCTGTTCATCGGGTAGACGACCAGGAAGTACAGCGCCGCCGCGGTGAGCGCGAAGGTGATCGCCGCGTTGACGAACGCCACCCAGTCGAACGGGATGCCCCGGAAGTTGGGGGTCGATCCCTCAAGTCCCTTCGGGTTGCCGGTGATCAGCACGATCAGGACCCTGACCAGTGGTTCCAGGAACGACTTGGTGAGCTGGGTGACCACGCCCGTGAACGCGGCGCCGATGACGACGCCGACCGCGAGGTCGACGACGTTTCCGCGCATGATGAAGTCTTTGAAGCCCTTGAGCATCCGTACTCCCGTGGTGTCCGGTTTACCGTCCGGGGCAACCTATGCCCCCGGGGAGGGCTCCAGAAAAGCACCGGCCTCGCGGGCCGCCGCACCGGGGTCGCCGTCGCGGATCGCGTCCACCAGCCGGGCGTGGTCCACGTACCGCTCGGGCTCCAGCGCGTCGCCCATCGCCTGGGTGATCGTGCTACGCAGCGCCGTGCCGACCGAGGCGTACAGCTCGGCGAGCATGGCGTTGTGCGCGGCGGCCACCACTGCCGTGTGCAGCGCCGCGTCAGCCTCGACGAACTCGCCGACCCGGCCCGCGTGCCAGGCGGCCTCCCGGGCGGCGAGCGCGCCGTCGAGGGCGGCCAGGTCCTCCGGGGTACGCCGCAGCGCGGCGAGCCGGGCGGCCTCCACCTCGAAGGCGCGGCGCACCTCGACCACCTCGGTCATCCGGTCGTCGGTGAGCCGGCGGGCCACCACCGGGGCCAGCTCGTCGGTCGACACCACGTACGTGCCGGAGCCCTGGCGGCACTCCAGCACCCCGCCGTGCACCAGGGCGCGGACCGCCTCGCGGACTGTGTTGCGCCCCACCCCGAGCGCGGCGACGAGCTGTGGTTCGGTCGGGATGCGCCCGCCCACCGGCCACTCCCCGCCGAGGATGCGGGACCGGAGCTGCTCGATCGTCTGCCGGACCCGGTGGCCCCGGGGCGGCACGGGCACGGAATTCACCGGCGGTGTCACTGGTTACATCACCCGTCCGAAATTCATCCCATGATTGTAGGTTGAAGGCCATGACCCCGCCACCGACCGCCACCGAGGACCCCGTCACCGTGCCCGACCGGCCCAGCCCGACCGCCGACGTGCCCCCGGCCACCGACGCCGCCACGGCCCCGGTCCCGAAGCAGCGGCCGGCAACCGGCGGGCTGCTGGTGCTGGTCGGAATGCTGCTGGTCGCGCTCAACCTGCGCGCCGCCGTGACCAGCCTCGGCGCCCTGCTCGACGAGGTCCGCACCGGCCTCGGGCTCTCCGGGGCGATGGCCGGGTTCGTCACCACCCTGCCGACCATCGCGTTCGCCGGGCTCGGCGCGCTGACCCCGTGGCTGGTCCGCCGGTTCGCCCCGGCCCGGGTGCTGGTGGTCGCCATGGCGTCCCTGGCCGTCGGGCAGGTGCTGCGGGTGGTCACCGACTCGGCGCTGGTCTTCGTGGCCACCAGCGCGCTCGCGCTGGCCGGCATCGCGGTGGCGAACATCCTGCTGCCCATGCTGGTCAAGCAGCACTTCCCGCACCGCACCGGGCTGGTCACCGGGGCGTACACGATGGCGCTGACGGTGGGCACGACGGTGGCCGCCGCGTCGGCCGTGCCGGTCGCGCACGCCTTCGGCTCCTGGCGGGCCGGGCTCGGCGTCTGGGCCGCGCTGGCCGCGGTGGCCGTAATCCCGTGGGTGCCCCTGGCGCTGCGGGCCCGCGCCGCACGCCGGGCCGGGACCCCGACGGTGGCCGCCGCCGCGCCGGCCCGGGTCCGGCCGGCGCGGACCCGGCTCGGCTGGGCGATGGCGGTCTACTTCGGGGCGCAGTCGCTGAGCGGGTACGCGATCATGGGCTGGCTGGCCCAGCTCTTCCGGGACGCCGACTTCGCGCCGGAGACGGCCGGGCTGCTGCTGGCCGGGGTGACCGCGCTCGGCGTGCCGGTCGCGCTGCTGATGCCGGCGCTGGCCGGCCGGCTGCGGACGCTGCGCCCGTTGGTGCTCGGGCTGACCGCGTTCTCCACGGCGGCCTACCTGGGGCTGGCGCTCGCGCCGCACGACGCCGCGCTGCTCTGGGTCGCCCTGCTCGCCCTCGGTCAGGGCGCGTTCCCGCTGATCCTGACCACCATCGGGCTGCGCGCCCGCACGGCCGAGGGGACGGTGGCGCTGTCCGCCTTCGCGCAGAGCACCGGGTACGTGATCGCCGCGCTCGGCCCGCTGCTGGTCGGCATCCTCTACGAGGCGACCGGCGGGTGGACCGCGCCGATCGGGTTCCTGCTCGCCGCCCTGGCCGTGCAGACCGTCGCGGGCCTGGCGATCGCTCGTCCCCGGTTCATCGAGGACGAGCGCTGAGAGGGCGGGTCAGGAGGAGGCCGGCGTCGGGTCGCCCGCGACGGCCTGCTCGACCGTCGGGTAGGTGTGCAGCACCTCGACCAGCCCGCTGACCTCCAGGATGCGCAGCACGCCGCGCTGCGGGGCGGCCAGCCGGACCACGCCGCCGGCCTCGTCGCAGCCGTTCTTGGCGCGCACGAACACGGACAGCCCGGTCGAGTCGCAGAACGAGACGTCGGCCAGGTCGAAGACGAGGCGGCTGCGACCCTTGTCCAGCAGATCCGTGATCTGGTCCTGGAGCTGCGGTGCCGTCGCCATGTCCAGCTCGCCCGCGACCGATACGACGACGACGTCGCCGCGCTGTTCCGTGTGTACCGTCAAGGACATTCGGACCTCCTGTGATCGGTGGAACGGTATCCCACGTTCGGGGTTCGCCGCTGAACGGAAGCGGCAGCCGTGTCCACGATCATTTCTTTGCCTTGTGGCAATTAGTTGCTGGGTACCCGGTGGTAGAGTCCGGCCGGTCCAGGTCAGAGGGAGGATGCCGTGGCATTGAACGCGGAAGAAAGCGGTCGGCTGACCGGTCTGCTGAGCGAGCATGCCGAGCGGGTCACACAGCGCTGGACGGAGATCGCCACCGCTTCGCTGCGCGGCCGACTCAGCCAGGCCGAGCTGCGCCGCCAGGTGCAGGAGCTGCATCGTGCCATCATGGAAGCGGCACGGGACGGTGCCTTCGATCTTGAGTCCGAGTCGGCCGGTGAGCTGCGCGCCGTGCTCGCCGAGCTGTCCAGGGGCCGGGCCCGGCAGGGGTTCACCGCCACCGAGACGGCGGTCAGCGTGTACGCCCTCAAGGACGTCCTGCTGGAGCTGATGGAGGCCGGCGAGGGCACCGCCACCCTGCGCGACTACGTGGCCTTCTCCTCGCTGGTCGACCAGATGGGGCTGTTCACCTTCGAGAGCTTCGTCCGCACCCGGGAGGGCCTGATCGCGGACCAGGCCGAGCAGCTCCTCGAACTCTCCACCCCGGTCGTCAAGATCTGGGAGGGCGTGGTGGCCGTGCCGCTGGTCGGCACGCTCGACTCGGCCCGGGCCCAGGTGGTGATGGAGCGGCTGCTCCAGACCCTGATCGACACCAGCTCGCCGTACGCGATCATCGACATCACCGGCGTGCCGGCGGTGGACACCCAGGTCGCCCAGCACATCCTCAAGACGGTGGTGGCCGCCCGGCTGATGGGCGCCGACTGCATCATCTCCGGCATCCGCCCGCAGATCGCCCAGACCATCGTGGCGCTCGGCATCGAGTTCGGCGACATCGCCACCAAGGCCAGCCTGGCCGACGCGCTGCGCCACGTGCTGCGGCTGAGCGGGGCGGCGAACGCCCGCCGGCATCCGCGACGGGAGTTCTGATGGAGCGGGTTCCGGTCCTGAAGATCGGCGACATCCTGCTCGTGTCGATCCAGGTCGACATGTCCGACCAGACGGCGGTCCAGCTCCAGGAGGACCTGGCCGAGCGGATCGTCGCCACCGGCTGCCACGGCGTGATCATCGACATCACGGCGCTGGACATCGTCGACTCGTTCGTCGGCCGGATGCTGTCCGCCATCGCCTCCATCTCCAAGGTGCTCGACGCCGAGACGGTGGTGGTCGGGATGCGTCCCGCCGTCGCCATCACCCTGGTCGAGCTGGGCCTGTCGCTGAACGGCATCCGTACCGCCCTGAACGTCGAGCGCGGCATGGAGCTGATCGCGGCGGCCGGGCACGACGACTACGACTTCGCCGTCGACGACGAGCCGGACGACGAGACGACGGCCACGAAATGACCGCCGGCATCGACCTGGGCCACCCGCAGGCGCAGGCGATCCAGAGCGACGAGGACGTGGTGCGGGTCCGCCAACTGGTACGGACGGTGGCGGTGGCGGCCCGGCTCTCCCTGGTCGACCAGACGAAGCTGGTCACGGCGGCCAGCGAACTGGCGCGCAACACCCTGGTCTACGGCGGGGGCGGCGAGGCCGAGGTGACCACGGTGGACAACGGCCTGCGGCGTGGCATACGAATCGTCTTCGCCGACGACGGCCCCGGCATCGTCGACCTGGGCCTCGCCCTCACCGACGGCTACACCACCGGTGGGGGCCTCGGCCTCGGCCTGAGCGGCGCCCGCCGACTGGTCGACGAGTTCGACATCGTCACCGGGCCGGGTCAGGGGACCCGGATCACGATCACCAAGTGGTCCCGATGATCGCCGAAGACCTGTCCGACCACGGCCTGTGGTTCCGGGTGGAGAGCGGCAGCACGGCCAGTGCGGTCCGGCGGGCCGCCGAGCGGTTGGGCCGGCAGCTCGAGATCGGTGAGGCCCGCACGGCCGACCTGGCGATCGTCGCCGCCGAGCTGACCAGCAACCTGGTCAAGCACGCCGAGGACGGGGTGCTGCTGCTGCGCCCGGTGCGTCGGGGCGGGCAGGCCGGCGTCGAACTGGTCGCGATCGACTCCGGGCCCGGCATGGCCGACCTGACCGTGTCCTCCCGGGACGGGCACTCCACCGCAGGGACCCTCGGCATCGGTCTCGGCGCCATCACACGTCAGACCGACTGGTTCGACGCCTACTCCCGGCCCGGCAGGGGCACCGTGCTGGCCGTGCAGGTCTGGCCGCGGGGGCCCCTCCCGGAGCTGTCCTGGGTCGGCGCGCTCACCCGGCCGATCACCGGCGAGTCGGTCAGCGGCGACGGGTACGCCCTCCGGATCGCCGAGGGGCGGCACCAGGTGCTGACCTGCGACGGTCTCGGCCACGGGCCGCTGGCGGCGGCGGCCACCGACGCGGCGCTGGCCGCGTTCCGGGCCGCCCCGGCCGGGTCGCCGGCGACGGTGGTGCAGCACCTGCACCGGGCCATGTCGCACACCCGGGGCGCGGCGCTGGCCGTCGCCGAACTGGACTCGGACGCCGGCCTGCTGCGGTTCGCCGGGCTTGGCAACATCTCCGCCTCCGTGGTGGCCGAGGGTGAACGGCGGCGAGGGCTGGTCTCCCTGCCCGGGATCGCCGGCCATCAGCGACCCGTCGTCCGCGAGTACGACTATCCCTTCCCGGCCGGAGCGTCGCTGGTGATGCACAGTGATGGGGTGGTGGACCGCTGGCAGCTCGACGACTATCCCGGGCTGCTCCGCAGCGGTCCGCTCGTGATGGCCGCGACGCTGCTGCGAGACGCGGGGCTGCGCCGGGACGATGCCTGCGTTCTGGTCGCCCGGGCGGCGCCGTGACCGGGTCGCCGCTGCTCCAGATGGCGCTGCGGGTCGAACACGACATCTTCGTGGTTCGGCAGCGCGGCCGGGAGGTGGCCGCGGCGGTCGGCCTGGAGCACCAGGACCAGATCCGGCTTGCCACCGCCCTCAGCGAGGTGGCCCGGGACCTGCTGCACGCCGCCGGCGGTGCGGACGTCACCTTCACCGTCGACCTCGACGGGCAGGGCCCACCGCGGGTGCGGGTGGACCTGGCCCCGGTGCGCCCGCTGCCCGACGGCCGGTACGAGCCGCACTCCGGCGCGGTGGCGCGACTGGTGGACATGTTGGGCGTGGTGGACCGGGAGGGCGATACGGTCGTGAGGATGTCCCGACGTGTCCCCGCAAGCGCACAGGCGCTGACCCCGGAGCGGATCGCCGAGCTGCGTGCCGAGCTCGGCAGCAGCGCTCCCGGCAGCGCCCTGGACGAGCTCGCCTCCCAGAACGAGCAGCTCATCGCCGCCCTGGACGAGGTGCGCAGCCAGCGTGACGAGCTGGCCGTGCTCAACGAGGAGCTCCAGGAGACCAACCAGGGTGTGATGGCCCTGTACAACCAGCTCACCGAGGAGCTGGAGGAGACCAACCGGGGCGTGGTCGCGCTCTACGCCGAGCTGGACGAGAAGTCCGCCCAGCTCCGTTCGGCCAGCGAGTCGAAGAGCCGGTTCCTGGCCAACGTCAGCCACGAGCTGCGCGCCCCGGTGACCGCGGTCATCGGGCTGAGCAGGCTGCTGGCCGACTCCGCGTCCGACCCGCTGACCGAGGAACAGGCCCAGCAGGTCGGGCTGATCCGCTCCTCGTCCACCGACCTGCTCGGCCTGGTCAACGAGCTGCTCGACCTGGCCAAGGCCGAGTCCGGGCGGTTGGAGCCGAACTGGGCCGAGGTGGACCTGCGGGCGGTCTTCGGCCAGTTGCGCGGCACCCTGCGCGCGCTGTCCAAGACGGATGTCGAGCTGGTGGTGGAGGACCCGCCCCCGCCGGGGACGCTCCGCTCCGACGAGGTGCTGCTCGCCCAGGTACTACGCAACCTGCTGCACAACGGGCTGAAGTTCACCGAGCAGGGCGAGGTCCGGCTGCGGGCGGAGGTTCGCGACGAGCGGTGGTGGCTGTCGGTCGCCGACACCGGCGCCGGCATCGCCCCGGAGCTGCACGATCGGATCTTCGAGGAGTTCTACCAGGTGCCGGGGAGCCCGCGGATCGGCGGCACCGGCCTCGGCCTGCCGTACGCCCGCCGGGTGGTGCGCCTGCTCGGCGGCACCCTGGAACTGACCAGCGAGCCGGGCCGGGGCAGCACCTTCACGGTCACCCTGCCGATCGGCGGAGGGTGACCGCGGCGGGCGGTCCGGCGACCGTACTGGTGGTCGACGACAGCCGCACGAAGCGGTACCTGCTGGTGAGCTGGCTCAGCCGGGCCGGCTTCGCGACGCTGGAGGCGGAGACCGGCGGGGAGGCGCTGGCCCGGATCGGGGTGGACCAGATCGACCTGGTCGTGCTCGACGTCCGGCTGCCCGACCTGACCGGGTTCGAGGTCTGCGAACGGATCAAGAAAGCCCAACCGGCGATGCCGGTGATCCACGTGTCAGCGCACGCCGTCGACGTGGCGGACCGGACCCAGGGCCTGACCCGGGGCGCGGACGCCTACCTGGCCGAGCCGATCGAGCCGGAGGAGCTGGTCGCCACCACCCACGCGGTGCTGCGCTACTACCGGGCCCGGCAGCGCGCCGAGCTGCTCGCCGAGCGGCTCACCGGGCTGGCCGAGACGACCGTGGCGGTGCACGCCGCGCCGAACTTCCCCCGGCTGCTGACGTCGGCGGCGGCCGGCGCCGCCCGGATCTTCAAGGGACCGGCGGCGGTGGTGGCGGAGACCTTCGACGGTGACTGCATCGCCGGGGTCTGCGCCGGCCCGGGGGACGAACCCCGGATCGTGCCGTGGGTCGTCGACGACTCCGGGGTGCCGACCGGCTCCACGGTGTGGGTGGACGACCCCGGCAACTGGGGTCTGGTCGGCTGGCCCGACGGAGACCGGGTGACCGTGGCCGCGGCGAAGCTGCGCGAGGACCGGGCACCGCTCTACGTGGTGGTGCCGACGCACACCCAGACCGCCGGGACGCCGGTGCTGGTGCAGGTCGCCCAGGCCGTCGCGGCGGCGGTGGAGGCGCAGCGCTCCTTCGACGAGGAGCACCGCATCGCCGTCACCCTGCAACGCAGCCTGCTGCCCCGCCGGATCCCGGAGATCGTCGGGCTCGACCTCGCCGTCCGGTACGAGCCGGCCAGCGCGCAGACCGAGGTGGGCGGCGACTTCTACGAGTTGGTGATGCTCGACGGCCACCTGCTGATGGCGATCGGCGACGTCGCCGGGCACTCCCTGCACGCCGCGACGGTGATGGCGGAGCTTCGACACGCGGTGCGCGCGTACGCCGTCGAGGGGCACCAGCCGGGCGCGATCCTGCACCGGGTCAACGAGCTGATGCTGACGCTGCTGCGCAACGAGCTGGCCACCATCTGCCTGCTGCTGCTGGAGCCGAACTCCGGCCGCGTCCGGCTGGCCAGCGCCGGTCACCTGCCGGCGCTGATCAGCCTGGACGGCACGGTGGAGTATGTCCAGCACTCGGCCCCGCTGCTCGGCGTCCGCGCGGCCCGCCCCGAAGACCTTGAGTTCGTGCTGCCGGCCGGGGCGACGCTGGTGCTCTACACCGACGGGCTGATCGAGCGGCGGGACACCGACATTGACGAGGGCCTGGCGGCCCTGGCCCGCTGCGCCGAGGTGGTGGACGCCGACCTGGACGCGTTCTGCCGGCGGCTGCTGGTCGAGCTGGCCCCCACCGAGATCAACGACGACGTCGCCGTGGTCGCCCTCCGCCGCCGCCGGTGAGGAAGTCCCCTTCCCTACCGGGCTGACGCCGGCCGGTTGAGCGACCGGGCGTACGCGGTCGGAGAGATCCCCGTGGCGGCGGTGAACTCGCGGACCAGGTGGGCCTGGTCGGCGTAGCCGAGGCCGGCGGCGAGGGCCGCCCAGTCCACCGGCCCACCGGCGGCCTGCTCGACCGCCTCCTGGACCCGGTACCGCCGGATCACCCACTTCGGGCCGACGCCCACCTGGTCGAGGAAGAGCCGTTGCAGTCGCCGGGTGGTGGTGCCGTGCCGCCGGGCCAGGTCGTCGACCCGCAGCACGCCCCGGTCGACGCGGATCTCCTCGGCCAGCGCCAGCGCCTCCGCCGCCGACGGGTCGGGTTGGGGCCCCCAGGCGAGCAGAAGGTCGTCCAGGGCGGTGCAGCGCTCGTCGTCCGTACCGGCGCAGGGCCGCCGGCCCGCGACGAGGCCGGCGGCGAGCGGGCGGCGCTCGCCGGTCAGCTCCGCGACCGGCCGCCGCCAGAACGGCCGGAAGCCGCCCGGGCGGAACTGCACCCCGCTGACCCCGCCGGTGCCGGTCAGGGTGATCCGGAACAGCTCCCGCCCGACGCCGGTCACCTCGGCGGTCTCCCGACCGTCGCCGCCGCGCTGGAACACCAGGTTGACCGCCGGGTGCGGGAGCACCCGCTGCTCGAACGGCTCGTCCAGCTCCCAGTCGATCAGCCAGTAGTGCTCGACGTACGGGCGCAGCACGGCGGCGGGCAGCCGGCGGCGGAAGCGGACGTCGCGCAGCAGCCGGCCCGGGTCGAGGATGCCCCGGCTGTCCCCGCGCGGCTGGTGTCGCATTTCTTCAAGACCACCCTCATACGCTGCTCCTATGGCCACGAAGACTAGTGAACTGCTGTCCGGAGCCGCGCCGCGCGCCGTCGCGGTGGCCCGGGCGATCCGTGACGACCAGCTCGACCTGCCGACCCCGTGCGCGGACTACTCCGTCCGGGACCTCATGAACCACCTGTACCAGGTGGTGGTCAACTTCCAGGAGTTGGCCGCCAAACGGCCGGCGAACTGGGACAAGACTGACTACCTGACCGACGGCTGGCAGGACCGGTTCGCCGCCGAGACCGAGCGGTTGATCGAGGCGTGGGCGGACCCGGCCGCGCTGGAGGGCGTCTCGCCCGGGATGGGGCTGCCCCCGGAGACCGTCGGGGAGATGGGGCTGATCGACCTCACCGTGCACGCCTGGGACCTGGCCCGGGCCACCGGCCAGCCGTTCGACGCCGCGCCGGACGTGACCGCCGTCCTGCACGCGTTCATGGACCGGATGGGCGACACGGGCCAGCGGATGGGTGCCTTCGCCGCCCCGGCCGCCGCCCCGCCGGACGCCGCCCCGCTCGACCGCGCCCTGGCCCGCATGGGCCGCCACCCCGCCTGGTCCCCGCGCTGACCCGGCCGCCCCGGCCGCCTGCCCTCGAGATCGCGCAAATTCAGAGAATCAGTGGCCTCAGCGACGGGGGATGCCACTCTTTCCGTGAATGAGCGCGATCGTGGCGGCGGCGGCAGGATGGCGGGATGGACCTTGTGACGCTTGACGACATTCGGGGCGCCGCCGCCGACATCGCCCCGACTGTGCTCCGCACGCCGTTGCTGCGCGCACCCTGGGACGACGCGCTGTGGCTGAAGCCGGAGAGCCTGCAACCGGTCGGCTCGTTCAAGCTGCGCGGGGCCACCCACGCGGTCGCCCGGCTCGACCCGGCCGGGCGGAGCCGGGGCGTGGTCACCCACTCGTCCGGCAACCACGGGCAGGCCCTCGCGTACGCGGCGCGGGTGGCCGGCGTCCCGTGCACGGTGGTGGTGCCGGAGGGCGCCCCGGAGGTGAAGATCGCCCGGATGCGGGCGTTCGGGGCGACGGTGCTGCTCGTCCCGCCCGCGCAGCGGCTGGCCGAGGCGCAGCGGATCGCCGCCGAGGCCGGGGCGGTGCTGGTGCCGCCCTTCGACGACCGGCGGATCATCGCCGGGCAGGGCACCGTCGGCACGGAGATCGTCGACGACCTGCCCGACGTGGACGTGGTGCTGGTGCCGGTCGGCGGGGGCGGCCTCGCCTCCGGGGTCGCCACGGCGCTGCGGGCGCTGCGCCCGTCGACCGCCGTGATCGGCGTCGAGCCGGAACTCGCCGCCGACGCCCGGGAGTCGCTCGCCGCCGGGCGGGTGGTGCCCTGGGACGTCGACCTGACCTACCGCACCTGCGCGGACGGGCTGCGCACCAACCTTTCCGAGCTGACCCTGGCCCACCTGCGGGACCGCCTCGACGGCATCGTCACGGTGACCGAGGAGGAGATCCGGGCGGCGGCGGGACGGCTGATCAACGAGGCCCGGCTGGTGGCCGAGCCGAGCGGCGCGGTGGCGACGGCCGCCCGGCTGTTCCGCGCCGGCGAGCTGCCGGTGGGTCGTACCGTCGCGGTGGTGACCGGCGGCAACGTCGATCCGACCCTGCTCGCCGACCTGGTCACCGCCTCCTGACGGCGCGCCCCGCCGGCCTCCGCCGGGTGGCGGAGGCCGGGTGGGAGGGCTTTCCCCCTACGTCACCTTCAGCCGGTCGAGGACCCAGGCGTTGATGAACGCCTCCTCGCGCCAGGAGTCGTACCGGCCGCTGGGGCCGCCGTGGCCGGCGCCCATCTCGGTCTTGAGCAGGTAGTCGCCCCGGGGCGCGACCGCCCGCAGCCGGGCGATCCACTTCGCCGGCTCGTGGTACAGCACCCGGGTGTCGTTGAGGCTGGTCACCGCGAGGATGGCCGGGTAGTCCACCGCCGCCACGTTCTCGTACGGGGTGTACGACTTCATGTACGCGTACACCTCCGGGTCGTCGAGGGGGTTACCCCACTCCTCCCACTCGGTGACGGTCAGCGGCAGCGACGGGTCGAGGATCGAGGTGAGCGCGTCCACGAAGGGCACCTGCGCGACGATGCCGGTGAACGCGTCCGGGGCGAGGTTGGCCACCGCGCCCATCAGCAGGCCGCCGGCCGAGGCGCCCCGGGCCACCAGCCGGTCCGGCGACGTCCAGCCCGAGTCGGCCAGGTGCCGGGCGCAGGCGACGAAGTCGGTGAAGGTGTTCTTCTTGGCCAGCATCTTGCCCTCGTCGTACCAGCGGCGGCCCAGTTCGCCGCCACCCCGGATGTGGGCGACCGCGAAGATGACGCCCCGGTCCAGCAGGGAGAGCCGGGGGATGGAGAACCACGGGTCCATGCTCGCCTCGTACGAGCCGTACCCGTAGATCACGCAGGCGGCGGAGCCGTCGCGCGGGGTGCCGGCCCGGCAGACCAGCGAGATCGGCACCCTGGTGCCGTCGTCGGCGAGCGCCCAGTCCCGGTGCTGCTCGTAGTCGGCGGGGTCGTACTCCCGGCCGTCCGGGCCGGGCCGGACCGGCTTGCGCCGGCGCAGCGTCAGCTCCCGGGTCACCAGGTCGTAGTCGTACACGGAGTCGGGGCTGACCAGCGAGGCGTAGCGCAGCCGGACCTGCCGGGTGCGGTACTCCGGGTTGCTGTCCAGCCCGACGCTGTAGATCGGCTCCGGGAAGTCGATGTCGTGGCCGTCGCCGCCGCCGACCGGCAGCACCCGCAGCCCGGTCAGCCCGTTGCTGCGCAGCGAGACGACCAGGTGGTCGGCGAAGGCGTCGACCGCCTCCAGCCGGGTGCCGGGGGTGTGCGGGATCAGCGGCACCCAGTCGCCCGGCGCGTCCGCCGAGGTGAACGCCAGCGCGAAGTCCTCGGCGTCGTGGTTGTGCAGGATCAGGAAGCGGTGCCCGTGGTGCTCGACGCTGTACTCGACGCCCTGCCGGCGGGGGGCGACGAGGGCCGGCTCGCCGGTGGGGTTGCCGGCCGGGATGACCCGCACCTCGCTGGTGATCTTGCTGTGGCTGTCGATCAGGATGAACTTCTCCGACCGGGTCAGCTCGACGCCGACCCAGAAGCGCTCGTCGTCCTCCTGGTGGACCACGACGTCCTCGGCGGCCCGGGTGCCGATCAGGTGCCGCCAGACCCGGTTGGGCCGCCAGGCGTCGTCCACGGTGACGTAGAACAGCACCGAGGCGTCCGCTGACCAGGCGGCGCCGTAGGAGGTGTCGGGCACCTCGTCGGGCAGCACCTCGCCGGTGCTGAGGTCCTTCACCCGCAGGGTGAACCGCTCGTCGCCGGAGAAGTCCGTCGAGTACGCCAGCCACCGGCCGTCGGGGCTGACGTCGAACGCGCCGAGCGAGAAGAAGTCGTGCCCCTCGGCCAGCAGGTTGCCGTCGAGCAGCACCTCCTCGCCGTCGAGCGGGGCGCCGTCGGCGCTCACCGGCGGCTCGGTCTCGCCGGGGTGGACGGCCCGGCGGCAGTGCACGCCGTACTGCTGGCCCTCGACCGTGCGGGTGTAGTACCAGTGGCCGCCCTTGCGGGTCGGCACCGACAGGTCGGTCTCCTGGGTGCGACGCCGGGTCTCCTCGAACAGGGTGCCGCGCAACTCCTCCAGGTGCGCGGTGCGCGCCTCGGTGTACGCGTTCTCCGCCCTCAGGTGGGCGGTCATCTCCGGGTCGTCCTTGGCGGCCAGCCAGGCGTACTCGTCGACGACCGTGTCGCCGTGGTGGATGCGCTCGGTGGGAACCTGCTTGGCGACGGGCGGGATCTCGGTGGTCACGCCGGTCAGGTTACCGGCCGGCCGGGTTGCCGTCGGGGCGCTGCGGCGGCCCGGCGAGGTGTTCTCCCTGCGACCAGGTCCTCGGCGGGGGTCGGCGGCCCGACGTCGCGCGCGGCACCCGGACGGATCGTTCGAACACCTGTACGATAACCGGCATGGCGGCAGCAGCGCGGTCGACCGACCGGTCCGGGGCAATGGGCATCACTCGTCGACTCACCGAGATCTGCGGTCCCTCCTTCGCCCGCTTCGCCGGGGCGGCCGACGAGGTCGCCGGGCGGCCGGCCCGGTGGGTGGCGGTGCCCGGTCATCCGTCCGCCGCGGCCGAGGTGCTCCGGCTGGCCGCCGCCCACGACCTGACGGTGGTGCCCCGGGGCGCCGGCACGAAGATCGACTGGGGTGTCGCCCCGGAGCAGGTCGACATCATGCTCGACACCGGCCGGCTGGCCGGCATCGGCCACCAGCCGGCGGGCGTCCGGGTGGCCGAGATCGGCGCGGGCACCCCGCTGCGCGCGGCCCAGGCGGTCCTGGAACGCACCGCGCAGCGCCTCGCCCTCGACGCGCCCTCGCCCGGTGCGACGGTCGGCGGGGTGCTGGCCGCCGACGAGTCCGGCCCGCTGCGGCACCGCCACGGCGGCCCCTGCGACCAGCTGGTCGGGGTGCGCTACCTGGCCGCCGACGGCGAGCTGACCAGCGCGGGCGGCGGCACGCCCGGTCTGGAGCTGGCCCGGCTGCTGTGCGGCTCGCAGGGCGGCCTCGGGGTGCTGGTCTCGGCCACCCTTCGGGTGCAGCCGGTGCCGGCCAGTCAGGTCTGGGTCAGCCGCCCGGTGGGGAGCCCGCTGGAGCTGCCCGATCTGGTCCGGGCGGTGCTCGCCGCCCGGCTCGACCCGGCGGCCGTCGAGCTGGACCTGCCGGCCCGGGCGAACCGGGCGCGCCCGGCGCCGCACCCCGACGACCCGGCGGCGGCTGCCCGCGCCCGGCACCCCTCGATGTTCCGCCGGGCGGCGCTGCCGGCCGGGGCGGGCACCCTGACGGTGCTGCTGGAGGGCGGCCCCGCCGACGTCTCCGAACGGGTGGACAGCCTGCTCGCCCTGCTGGGCGACGAGGCAACCGTCGACCACTCGGCGCCGACGTGGTGGCGGAGCTATCCGTTCGGCCCCGGCGAGACCGCGCTGCGCATAGAGGTGCCGACCACCGACCTCCACGCGGCCGTCTACGCGCTGCGCGACGCGGCCGGCGGCCCGGTCCCGATCCGAGGCTCCGCCGGGCAGGGCGTGGTGCACGCGGCCCTGCCCGGCTCCCTGCCCGCCGAGCGGGTGGCGTCAATCGTCACCGGGGTGCGCCGGGTGCTGCTCGCCCGGCGTGGCCGGTGCGTCGTGGTGGCGGCACCGCCACCGGTGCGCCAGGCGGTCGACCTCTGGGGCGAGCTGGCCTCACTGCCCAGGCTGCGGGCGGCGAAGGAATACCTCGACCCGCACCAGCGCCTGGCCCCCGGCCGCCTCCCCGGCGGCCTGTGACAGCCGCACCGGCCATGTGGAGGCGCTCAGTCCAGCCACCACCGGTGCATGTCGCTGACGGCGGGGAGGAGACGTAGCAGGGGTAGGGCAACCGCGCTGACGATCCCTGCCAACAACAGGGCCCTGGCCGGGCGGGACAGTTGATGCCAGGTCCGGGCGAGCATGGGCAACGAGACCATGGCCAGCGCTGGGCTGACCAGGAAGCCGGCCAGGTAGAGCAGCGCGACCAAGGCGTAAAGCCAGGTGAACGGGTTCACGCCGGACGGGCCGAAGGGGATTAGATCCTTCGGGTCGTAGTGGCCGGTGAGCATGTCAGCGGGACCTGCCCCTGTTGCGGCTATCCGTCCGAGGTAGAGGACGGTCACCAGCAGGAAGGTGCCCGCGAAGGCCAGGTGGATCGTGGTCAGCAGCCGGACCGATGACGGGGTTCGCGCGCCGGGGGCCGCCGTCGTCGACATGGGGGGAACCTAGCACCGGTAGAGGAGGTGTGCTGTCCCTCCTGCGCGTCGGCACGACTGCCAGGAGGGACGCTCGGTGGTCAGCTGCTGGCGCGGCGAGGCCCGGGGCCCGGCCGTGGCCGGGCCCCGAGAGGTCCTCAGTCGACCAGTAGCGCCACCAGGGGGTTGAGCGTCGCCAGGACGGCTGCCACGGCACCGAGGACCGTCGCCGCCGTCCTCAGATAGGCCAAGACGACCCGGTGGGCGTCCCGCTTCCTGTTGTCCGGCTCCTCGTTGATTGTTACGGTCGGCAAAGGCTCCTCCTACCTGCGATGACACGTCTAGTTGGCCGGAGTCGCAGCAAACGCCCGGTGGCAGCCGGGCGTTTGCTTTACCCATGAAGGTGGAGTCCCTCGGGTTTGCTTCTCTGACCTTGCCGCCGTCAATTGCAACCGTTCGCCGCGAGTTGGTCAAGTCGGCCGGCGGGTTGGGCGCGTCGCTCGGCGGTTGGGATTGGAAGAGGCCTTTCGCGTTCGTCGTTCATGCGGTATTCGTGCACGCGCACCGCATGCCTATATGCAAATTCAGCCGATGTGCGCCCGCGCCCACGTACGTGCGCGCACGTACGTATATCCGATGGTCATACGCGCGCGTATGGGCGCGTGCGGGCGCGCACGCGCACGCGCGTATAGGCGCACGTTCGGAGGATAGGCGATGTGGTCTCAGATTGCAGGAGGGCCGGGTTGGGGTAAATATGTCCAAATCGGGCAAATGGTCGGAGCGCTGGGCACCCGTTCGACCGCTCCGGGTCAAAGTGTGTTTGTCGTCACAGTCTACGTCCGGCGATGGGGTGCACGACGCGGGCATGTCCAGGCGGCTCTTCCCGCTGGCGCACACCCTAAGGGCGCTAATCGATGGGTAATAAGTTTGGCGATAGTTCTGGAACTCCGGTTTATTTGGCGTGGCTGATCGATGGATTGGTTTCCTCGAAGGGGTTCGGTCATAGCGGTTCATGTTCAAGTTTCGGCGATGGTGGAGCATGTGAGTTCCGAATATGGATTCCGCGTTTCGTCGCCGTTTTCGCCATCGTCGAAGCGCAGCGTTCCTTCGCGGAAATTGTCATGCCGTCGTGCTGGGCCGGCAGCCGCAGGCAACCGGGTCCGACGCTCTCCCTCCCGGGAGGCGCCGCTCTGGGCTCAGAGCCGGTCGTTGCGCAGCACCAGGATGGCGATGTCGTCGCGGGGGGCCTCGACCGAGAACCCGATCGCGGTCGAGCGCAGCCGGGCGGCCACCACGTCGGCCGAGTACCCGGCCAGTGGCGCGGCGGACTCCCGCAGCCGATCGGTGCCGAACAGCTCCCGGCCCCGCCTGCGCTCGGTCACCCCGTCGGTGTAGAAGATCAGCGAGTCACCGGGGGCGAGCGTGACCTGTGCCGTCGGCGAACTGATCGCGTCGAGCAGGCCGAGCGCGGTGCCGGTGGCCCCGACGAAGTCGGCCCCGTCGCCGGCCCGCAGCAGCACCGGCCGGTCGTGTCCGGCCAGGTGCAGGGCCACGTCCAACCGGTCGCCGTCGCCCGGCCCGACCGCCGCCAGCGCCAGCGTGCAGTAGCGCCCGCCACCCCGCTCGACCAGCGTCTCGTTGAGCCGGCCCAGGACCTCCGGCAGCGGCTTGCCGTCACCGACCAGCACCCGGATGACGTCCCGGACCAGCCCGGTGACCGCAGCCGCCTCGACCCCCTTGCCGGACACGTCGCCGACCACCACCAGCCAGCGCCCGCCGGGCAGCGGGAGCACGTCGTAGAAGTCGCCGCCGACCTCCGCGTCGTCCCCGGTCGGCACGTACTCGGCGGCGAAGCCGATGCCCTCGACGACCGGTAGGGCCGGCGGCAGCAGCGACTGTTGCAGGGTCTGCGCCACCCTGCGCCGCTCGGCGTGGATGCGGGCGTTCTCGATGGCCAGCGCGGCCCGCCGGGCCACGTCCTCCAGCACGGCTACCTCGTCCGGGTCGTGCCGGTGGCGCTGGTGCCGGCCGACCGCCAGGGTGCCCAGCCGCTGGCCGCGCGCCACCAGCGGGACGGCGAAGCCCTCCATCGGCCCGCCGAGCGGCACCTGCGACCCGGTCCGGGACGCCTCGCGCAGCCGGGCCTGCACCGAGTCCGTCCCGGTCTCCCGGAGCACCTTGTGCAGCTGCGGCAGCACCGACTCATCGGCGTGGGTGGCCGCCGCGAGCCGCAGCTGCCCCCACTCGTCGGCGGTGTGCACCGCGCACCACTGGCCGAGGCGGGGGACCACGAGCTGCGGGATCAGTGCCATGGTCAGCTCGACGTCCAGGGACTGGGCCAGCAGCTCGCTCGCCTCGGCCAGGAACGTCAGCCAGGCCTGCCGGCGGACGTTGGCCCGGCGCAGCCGGTCGTTCTCCAGGTGCAGCGAGAGCCGCTCGGCGGTCAGCACCGCCAACGGCCGGGCGTACGTCGAGGGGGCGGCGTCCAGCTCCAGCTCCCCGGCGTAGGGCCGGTGCACCGCCAGCGGCACCCGGAGCAGCTCGTTTCCGGCCCGCGGGGCGCGACCGTAGCGGGCCAGCACCTGCGTGCCCTGCCCGTCCCCCCGGTCCAGCCGGACCACGCCGCCGGCCGCGCCGACCATCTCGGCCAGCCGGGTGAGCAGGTCGGTGGCGAACTCGGGCAGCGGGTCCTCGGCGTTCTGGTCGGGGGCGGTCTGCATCAGCTCGCTCATCGCCCCGGCGCTCGGCCCAGGGTGCTCGGTGGCCGGACCGTCGCCGGAGCGGATGGTCGCCAGGCCCCACCCGCCGGCGGGTGGCGGGCCGGGGGCGACCGGCCGCCCGGCGGGGTCGCGCCGGTCGAGCCGGAACCACACCCCCTTGCCCGTGGGCAGGTACGTGGTGCCCCACCGGCTGGCGAAGTGGTCGACCAGCAGCAACCCGCGGCCCCGCTCGGAGACTTCGTTGATCTCGGAGCTGTCGTTGCGGACGCCCACGGTCAGCTCGTCGACCGTCCTGGCGGCGAAGTCGGAGACGGTGACGGTCAGCCCGACGTCGTCGGCGACGACCTCGATGTCCAGTTCCGTGCGGGCGTGCTCGACGGCGTTCGTGGTCAGCTCGGTGGTCAACAGCAGGGCCTCGTTGAGCAGGTCGTCGAGGCTCGCGGCGGCCAGCACGGACCGGACCAGGGCGCGCGCGGCGGCCGGCGTCCGCCGGTCGGCGGGCAGCCGTACCCGACGGACGCGTTCGTCCGGACCGCCTGAGGTCGCCGGTCCCGCCTCCGCTGACACCTTCGTATCCTCCACCGCGGCCCGGCCGTAAGCCAAGCCGACCCGGATGCCGCCACGAGGGGCGTACCCCGCCCGGGGGACCGCCCGGGCGGCGTTGGCTCCGGCGGCCGTCGTCCCGGCCGGCCGCGTTCCCCTGAGCCGTGAGCTGCTTCGACGCGTGGGCGACCCGGCGGGCGGCGCGGCGCGGCATCGACGCTCGGCCGGGCACAATGATGGGATGGCCGGTGTGCCGGCAGGCCCCGGCGGTCCCGAACTGAGCGAGGAATGATGACCACGGCGAAACACTCGGTAGCCGCGGACCCGTCCGCGCCGGACCAGGCCGCCCTGCTCAGCGAGCTGGCGGAGGCGCTGCGCCGGGTGCGCGGCGGTGACCTGAAGGTCCGCCTGCCCCGGCGGGCGGGCGCGGCCGGCGAGGTGGCGGACGCGTTCAACGACGTGGTGGCCCTCCAGGAGCGGCAGCACCTGGACCTGCGCCGGATCAGCCGGATCGTCGGCCGGGACGGCCGGCTCACCGAGCGTCTCGACGAGGAGGGGCTGGAGGGCTTCTGGGCGGAGGGGCAGCGCGCGGTCAACTCGCTGATCGATGACCTCGGCCGCCCGACCACCGAGATCGCCCGGGTGATCGTGGCCGTGGCCGACGGCGACCTTTCCCAGCACATGGCGCTGGAGATCGACGGCCGGCCGCTGCGCGGCGAGTACCTGCGGATCGGCCGCACGGTCAACACGATGGTCGACCAGCTCTCGTCCTTCTCCAACGAGGTGACCCGGGTGGCCCGGGAGGTGGGCACCGAGGGCAAGCTCGGCGGCCAGGCCGACGTGCGCGGGGTGGCCGGCACCTGGAAGGACCTCACCGACTCGGTGAACACCATGGCGTCGAACCTGACCGGCCAGGTGCGGTCGATCTCGCAGGTGGCGACGGCGGTGGCCAAGGGCGACCTGTCGCAGAAGATCACGGTCGGGGCGCGCGGCGAGGTCGCCGAGTTGGCCGACACGATGAACTATCTCACCGACACGCTGCGACTCTTCGCCGAGCAGGTGACCCGGGTGGCCCGGGAGGTGGGCACCGAGGGCAAGCTCGGCGGCCAGGCGGAGGTGCCGAACGTCGCGGGCACCTGGAAGGACCTCACCGACAGCGTCAACTCGATGGCGTCGAACCTGACGGCCCAGGTGCGCAACATCGCCCAGGTGTCCACGGCCGTCGCCCGGGGCGACCTGTCGCAGAAGATCACCGTCGCCGCGCAGGGCGAGATCCTTGAGCTGAAGGACACCGTCAACACGATGGTGGACCAGCTCTCCTCGTTCGCCGACGAGGTGACCCGGGTGGCCCGCGAGGTCGGCATCGAGGGCAAGCTCGGCGGCCAGGCCCAGGTGCGTGGGGTCTCCGGCACCTGGCGGGACCTCACGGAGAACGTCAACCAGCTCGCCGGCAACCTGACCAGCCAGGTCCGCAACATCTCCCAGGTCTCCACGGCCGTCGCCAAGGGCGACCTGAGCCAGAAGATCACCGTGGACGCGCAGGGCGAGATCCTGGAGCTGAAGAACACGGTGAACACGATGGTGGACCAGCTGTCGTCGTTCGCGGACGAGGTGACCCGGGTGGCCCGTGAGGTGGGCACGGAGGGCAAGCTGGGCGGTCAG
>NZ_JBIRTH010000007.1:130309-156132 GCF_044334565.1 Micromonospora sp. NPDC020750 | reverse complement strand
TCGACGGTGAACACGATGGTGGACCAGCTGTCGTCGTTCGCGGACGAGGTGACCCGGGTGGCCCGTGAGGTGGGCACGGAGGGCAAGCTGGGCGGTCAGGCGCAGGTGAAGGGCGTCTCGGGCACGTGGCGGGACCTGACGGACAACGTGAACTCGATGGCGTCGAACCTGACGTCGCAGGTGCGCAACATCGCGTCGGTGACCACGGCCGTCGCGAAGGGCGACCTGGGCCAGAAGATCACCGTGGACGCGCAGGGCGAGATCCTGGAGCTGAAGAACACGGTCAACACGATGGTGGACCAGCTGTCGTCGTTCGCCGACGAGGTGACCCGGGTGGCCCGCGAGGTCGGCATCGAGGGCAAGCTCGGCGGCCAGGCGCAGGTGAAGGGCGTCTCCGGCACCTGGCGGGACCTCACCGAGAACGTCAACCAGCTCGCCTCCACGCTCACCACCCAGCTCCGGGCCATCGCCCAGGTGTCGACCTCGGTGACCCGGGGCGACCTGACCCAGCGGATCGCGGTCGAGGCCCAGGGCGAGGTCGCCGAGCTGAAGGACAACATCAACCAGATGATCGTCACCCTTCGGGAGACGACGAAGAAGAACGCCGAGCAGGGCTGGCTGGACTCCAACCTGGCCCGCATCGGCGGCCTGCTCCAGGGGCAGCGGGACCTCGGCGAGGTCTGCCGGATGATCATGATGGAGGTGACCCCGCTGGTCGACGCGCAGCTCGGCGCGTTCTTCCTGGTCGACACCTCCGACGGCAGCATGCGGCTGCGGCTGACCGCCTCGTACGGCTACGTGGCCCGGGGGCATGACGTCACGTTCGGCCCCGGCGAGGGACTGGTCGGGCAGGCCGCGCTGTCCCGCCGGACGATCCGGGTGAGCGCCTCCCCGGACGGCCGGCTCACCCTGCGCTCGGGGTTGGCGGACACCCCGCCGTCCGACCTGGTGGTGCTGCCCGTGCTGTTCGAGGGCGAGCTTCTCGGCGTGATCGAGTTCGCCAGCGTGGCCGCCTTCTCCGAACTGCACCTGTCGTTCCTGGAGCGGCTGGTGCTGACCATCGGCGTCGCGGTCAACACGATCCAGGCCAACCGGCGCACCGAGGAGCTGCTGGCCCAGTCGCAGCGGCTGGCCCACGAGCTCCAGGAGCAGTCGGCCGAGTTGCAGCGCACCAACGCCGAGCTGGAGGACAAGGCCCAGCTGCTGTCCGAGCAGAAGGCCAACATCGAGACCCAGAACCGGGAGATCGAGCTGGCCCGGCTCGGCCTGGAGGACAAGGCCCAGCAGCTCACCCGGGCCTCGGCGTACAAGTCGGAGTTCCTGGCCAACATGAGCCACGAGCTGCGTACGCCGCTGAACTCGCTGCTGCTGCTGGCCCGGCTGCTGGTGGAGAACTCGGACCAGAACCTCACCCCGAAGCAGATCGAGTTCGCCCGGACCATCCACAACTCCGGCTCGGACCTGCTGCGTCTGATCGACGACATCCTCGACCTGTCCAAGATCGAGGCGGGCCGGATGGACGTCGAGCCGACCGAGGTCCGGTTCGACGAGATCCGCGGGTTCGTAGAGCAGGCGTTCACCCCGCAGGCCGAGGACAAGGGCCTCGACTTCCAGGTCCGGGTGGCCGAGGATCTGCCCCCGGCGCTGGTCACCGACACGGGGCGGTTGCAGCAGATCCTGCGCAACCTGCTCTCCAACGCGGTGAAGTTCACCGACAACGGCACGGTGACGCTGCGGATCGCCCCGGCATCCGAGAACGTCGTCTTCGACGTGCCGGCGCTGACCAACGCCCGGCAGGTGATCGCCTTCACGGTGATCGACACCGGGATCGGCATCTCGGACGACAAGCTGTCGCTGATCTTCGAGGCGTTCCAGCAGGCGGACGGCACGACCAGCCGGCGGTACGGCGGCACCGGGCTGGGGCTGTCGATCAGCCGGGACCTGGCCCGCCTGCTCGGCGGCTCGATCGCCGTGGCCTCGGTGCCCGGGGATGGCTCTTCCTTCACCTTGTACGTACCGGACGTGCTGGCTCCGGACGCGGTGGTCGCGCCCGCGCCACCGTCGCCGGCCCGCGCGGGCCTGCCCGCGTCGCTGCTGATGCCCCCGCCGGAGCTGTCGGGGGTGGCCGAGACGCCGGCCACCCGCCGGCTGGAGGGCGTCACCGTGTTGATCATCGACGACGACGTGCGGAACGTCTTCGCGCTGACCAGCGCATTGGAGTTGCACGGTATGACCGTGTTGTACTCGGACAACGGGGCGGACGGCGTCCGCCGGCTGGCCGAGCATCCGGAGGTGGACATCGTGCTGATGGACGCGATGATGCCCGACCAGGACGGCTACGAGACCACCCGGCAGATCCGCCGTAACCACCGCTTCGCCGACCTGCCTATTGTCTTCCTTACCGCGAAGGCGATGCCGGGCGACCGCGAGTCCGCGCTCGCGGCGGGCGGCAGCGACTACATCACCAAACCTGTTGACCTGGACGACCTGATCGAGCTGATGGCGTCCTGGGTGGGCGGCAGCCGAGGCGAGGAGAGAGCGTGACCCAGACGGCCAAGGCGCTGTTGGTCGACGACCGGCGGGAGAATCTGATGGCCCTGGAGGCGATTCTCCAGGGGCTGCCGGTGCAGTCGGTCGCTGTGGAGAGCGGCGAGGCGGCGCTCAAGCAGTTGTTGGTGGACGACTTCGCGGTGATCCTGCTGGACGCGCAGATGCCCGACATGGACGGCTTCGAGACCGCCAGCCACATCAAGCGGCGGGAACGCACCCGGCACGTGCCGATCATCTTCCTCACCGCAGCCGACAAGGACGCCCAGCTCGCCCTGCGCGGGTACGCGGTCGGCGCGGTCGACTACCTGACCAAGCCCTTCGACCCGTGGGTGCTGCGGGCCAAGGTGTCGGTCTTCGTCGAGCTGTGGGTCAAGACCCGGCAGCTCGCCGCCCAGTCGGACCTGGTCCGGGAGCGCGAGACGCAGTGGCGCACGCTCACCGACGCCGTCGACGAGGCCACCGCACTGCTCCGGGCGGACGGCCCGCAGGCCCGAACCCGGGCCGTCGACCTGCTGGAACAGGCCCGCTGGGGCAACACCCGCTGACCTAGCTTTCCTGGGCAGTACACCTAGCCGGGTGACGACCCGCCGTGGCCCGTGGCGGCGCGGCGGGCCCGCCAGCGCTCGCCTAGCGAGTCGATCTCCTCCTGGATGAAGACGAAGAAGTCGCGCATCTCGCTGACCCGCTCGCCGGCCGGGGTGCTGCGGCCGGCGAGGGCGTCGACGCCCCCCTCGGCGATGTCGATGAAGTTCTTGTAGAGGCCGGTCTTCGTGATCGTCCCCTCGTACCAGGGGTTGTCCGGGAGCCCGTAGCGGTCCCGGCGGGAGCCCTTCACCGGCTCGCGGACCAGCATCCCGAACTGGGTCAGGTAGCGGACCGCGCCGGAGACCGCCGCCGCGCTGACGTCGAGCCGCTCGCCGATCTCGGCGGCGGTCAGCGTCTCGTCCGCGCTCATCACCGTGAACAGCACCCGGGCGGCCATCCGGGGGAAGCCGACCTCCGCGAAGGCCATCGCCATCCGCTCGACGAAGAGGTGGACCGCCTCGTCGTTGCGGTTGGGCGGGTCGGCGGCGGTCATCCGGCTCTCCTCGGCGTAGGTCGGGTATCTGATCGTGCCCCAGCTTCCACGGGCTTCACAACTTTGTGAAACGACTGTAGCTTCTGAAGCATGGAAACTCCGATAGCGGTGTCCGGCCTGGTGAAGACCTTCGGCCGGACCCGGGCGCTCGACGGGCTGGACCTGACCGTCCGCGCCGGTGAGGTGCACGGCTTCCTGGGGCCCAACGGCGCCGGCAAGTCCACCGCCATCCGGGTGCTGCTCGGCCTGCTGCGGGCGGACGCGGGGGCCGCCCGCCTGCTCGGCGGCGACCCGTGGCGGGACGCCGTCGCCCTGCACCGCCGCCTGGCGTACGTGCCGGGCGACGTGACCCTCTGGCCCAACCTCACCGGGGGCGAGGTGATCGACCTGCTCGGCCGGATGCGCGGCGGGATCGACCACGCCCGCCGCGACGAGCTGCTCGCCGCGTTCGAGCTGGACCCGCGCAAGAAGGGCCGGGCGTACTCGAAGGGCAACCGGCAGAAGGTCGGACTGGTCGCCGCCCTCGCCTCCGACGCGGAGCTGCTGATCCTCGACGAGCCGACCTCCGGCCTCGACCCGCTGATGGAGGAGGTCTTCCAGCACTGGGTGGGCCGGGCCCGCGCCGCCGGTCGCACCGTCCTGCTCTCCAGCCACATCCTCGGCGAGGTCGAGGCGCTCTGCGACCGGGTGACGATCATCCGCAACGGCCGCGCCGTGGAGACCGGCACGCTGGCCGAGCTGCGTCACCTCCAGCGCACGGCCGTCGACGCCGAGCTGGCCGGGCCGCCGCACGGGCTGGCCGAGCTGGCCGGCGTGCACGACCTGCGGGTCGACGGCGACCGGGTCCGCTTCGACGTGGACACCCCGACGCTCGACGCCGCGCTGCGCCGGCTCACCGAGATCGGCGTCCGGAGCCTGGTCAGCCGCCCGCCCACGCTTGAGGAGCTGTTCCTGCGGCACTACGGGGCGGCCGGGGCCGCCGGCGCACCCGCCGGGGTGGCCCGGTGACCGGCACCCGGCACCTGGTCCGGCTGATCCTGCGCCGGGACCGGGTGCTGCTGCCGATCTGGGTGCTGCTCATCGCGGTGCTGCCGGCCAGCTACGCCGAAACGTACGCCGGGCTGTACCCGACCGCCGCCCAGCGCGCCGAGTACGCGGCCACCACCGCCGGCAACCCGTCGATCGAGGCCCTGCTCGGCCCGGCGTACGGCGAAAGCGTCGGCGCGCTCGCCGCCCAGCGGTCCGGGCTGCTGCACCTGATCGTCGGCCTGATCAGCCTGCTCGTCGTCATCCGGCACACCCGTACCGAGGAGGAGGCGGGCCGGCGGGAGCTGCTCGGCGCGACCGTCCTCGGCCGGTACGCCGGGCTGGCCGCCGCGCTGCTCGTCACGTACGCGGCGGACCTGCTGCTCGGGCTGCTCGTGGCCGGCGGGCTGGTCGCCGCCGGCCTGCCTGCGGCCGGCTCCCTGGCGTTCGGGCTCTCGGTCACCCTCGCCGGAGCGGTCTTCGCCACCGTGGGCGCCCTCGCCGCGCAGCTCACCGAGAGCGCGGGCGGTGCCCGAGGGCTGGGCGTCGCGGCCCTCGGGGCGGCGTACCTGGTCCGGCTCGCGGGGGACGCGGGCGGGACGGAGTGGCTGAGTTGGCTCTCCCCGCTGGGCTGGGCCCAGCGCACCCACCCGTACGCCGGCGAGCGCTGGTGGCCGCTGGCGCTGCTCGCCGGGCTGGCCGCGCTGGTCGGCGCGGTGGCGTTCCGGCTCTCGGCGCGGCGCGACCTCGGCGCGGGCGTGCTGCCTCCGCGGCTCGGCCCGGCCTCCGCAGGCCCCGCCCTCGCCGGTCCGTGGGGGCTGGCCTGGCGGCTGAACCGGGTCGCGCTGCTCGGCTGGACGGTCGGCGCGGCGGCCCTCGGCGCGGTACTCGGCGGTGCCGCCGAGGCGGCCGGGGACGCGGTGGACGGCAACGAGACCGTGGCCCGGCTGATGGAGCGGCTCGGCGGCTCGGCGTCGATCGCCGAGGCGTACCTCGGAACGACCCTGAGCATCGTCGCGCTCGCCGCCGCCGGTTACGGCATCCAGGCCGTGCTGCGGATGCGCACGGAGGAGACCGGTCAGCGCGCCGAGCCGGTGCTCGCCACCGGGACGAGCCGGTCCCGCTGGCTGCTCGGCCACCTGGCCTTCGCGCTGCTCGGCCCAGCGGTGATGCTGGCGGTGACCGGCGCGGTCACCGGGCTCGCCTACGGCCTCAGCAGCTCCGACGTGACCGGCAAGGTGCCCCGGCTGGCCGGGGCGGCGCTGGCCCACGTGCCGGCGGTCTGGGTGCTGGTCGGCCTGGCGGTGCTGCTGTTCGGCCTGCTGCCCCGGATCAGCGTCGGCGCGGCCTGGGCGGCGCTCGCCGGCTGCCTGCTCCTCGGCCAGCTCGGCGCGGCGCTGGAGCTGAGCCAGTGGCTGTTGGACCTGTCCCCGTTCACCCACACCCCGCAGGTCCTGGGCGGGTCGGTTCCCGCCACGCCGCTGCTGGCCCTGGCCGGCACGGCAGCCGCGCTGGCCATGGCGGGCCTGCTCACCTTCCGCCGCCGCGACCTGTCCGGCTAGGCGGCGACGGGGCGGGCGGAGCGGTCAGTCGGTGGGGGCGCCGTTGCGGATCATCAGGGCCGAGCGGAGTCCGGTGATGTCCAGGACCCGGAGCAAAAAGTCGCCGACGCCGGTCAGGATGAGCAGGCTCTGCGCGTGGCTGGTCTTGCGGCTGAGCACGACCAGGGTGCCCAGCCCCTGGGAGTCGCAGAAGGTGACCCCGCCCAGATCGAGGACGATCCGCGGGGGCGGATCGGCGAGCACCTCGTTGACGACGGTCGAAAGTTGGGCGGCCGTGAGCATGTCGATCTCACCGGCGAGGCGAAGCACCACTTCATCGCCCGTCCGGTGTAGCGTGATGGACAGTTCGGCACGATCCACCCGATCAGCCTAGCGTGAACCGGGTCCTCTGGCCCGTCGAGGCGCTCGCAGCCCGCCCGGCCAGCCGTTCCGCGTGAGCCCGGTAACCCCGACCAGGGGTGGCTGCCGATTCGCCGTCCGGCGCTGACACAATGGCGGCATCGTGACCGATACCTTTTCCGCCGGATCCGGCCGTTACCCTGCCGACGCGCCGGCCTCCGAGGCCCTGTTCGACCGCGCCCGCGCCATCGTGCCCGGCGGGGTGAACTCCCCCGTGCGCGCGTTCCGCGCCGTCGGCGGCACCCCGCGCTTCATGGTCCGGGGGGAGGGTCCCTGGCTCCACGACGCGGACGGCCGGCGCTACGTCGACCTGGTCTGCTCGTGGGGGCCGCTGCTCCTCGGGCACGCCCACCCGGAGGTGGTCGAGGCCGTCCAGGCCGCCGCCGCCCGGGGCACCAGCTTCGGCGCCCCGACCCCCGGCGAGGTCGAGCTGGCCGCCGAGATCGTCGACCGCACCCCGGTCGAGCAGGTCCGGCTGGTCAACTCGGGCACCGAGGCCACCATGTCGGCGATCCGGCTGGCTCGGGGCTTCACCGGTCGCTCGAAGATCGTCAAGTTCGCCGGCTGCTACCACGGGCACGTCGACGCCCTGCTCGCCGCCGCCGGCTCCGGCGTGGCCACCCTCGGCCTGCCCGACTCGCCCGGCGTGACCGGTGCGGCGGCCGGCGACACCATCGTGCTGCCGTACAACGACATCGCCGCCGTCGAGGAGGCGTTCGCCGCCGAGGGGCCGCACATCGCCGCGGTGATCACCGAGGCGGCGGCCGGCAACATGGGCGTGATCGCCCCCCGCGACGGGTTCAATTCCCAGCTCGCCCGGATCGCCCACGCGCACGGCGCGCTGCTGGTCGTCGACGAGGTGATGACCGGGTTCCGGGTCTCCCGCTCCGGGTGGCACGGCCTCGACCCCTCCGACGCCGACCTGTGGACGTACGGGAAGGTCATGGGCGGTGGCCTGCCGGCCGCGGCGTTCGGCGGGCGCGCGGAGATCATGGCGCGACTCGCCCCGGCCGGCCCGGTCTACCAGGCCGGCACCCTCTCCGGTAACCCGCTCGCCTGCGCCGCCGGCCTGGCCACGCTGCGGCTGGCCGACGACGCCGTCTACCGCAGGCTCGACGAGACGGCCGCCGTGGTCGGCAGGCTCGCCGCCGACGCGTTGACCGCCGCCGGGGTTCCGCACCGGCTGTCGTACGCGGGCAGCATGTTCTCGATCTTCTTCACGGACGCCGACGTGGTCGACTACGACAGCGCCCGGACCCAGCAGGTCCCGGCGTTCAAGGCGTTCTTCCACTCGATGCTCGCCGACGGGGTCTACCTGCCGCCGAGTGCGTTCGAGGCGTGGTTCGTCTCGGCGGCGATCGACGACGCCGCGTGTGAGCAGATCGCCGCGGCCCTGCCCGCGGCGGCGAACGCGGCGGCAGCGGCGGGCAACGGGGGGTAGTGGTGAGCGCGAGGAGTGAGCCGGTTCTGCGAGCCCCGCAGTCGCGAACGCAGGGGGGCGTGGTGGGCGCGAGGAGTGAGCCGGTTCTGCGAGCCCCGCAGTCGCGAACGAAGGGAGCGCTGCGGTGAGCAAGACGGTGGTCCACGTGCTGCGGCACGGTGAGGTGCACAACCCGGATCAGATCCTCTACGGCCGGCTGCCCGGCTTCCGCCTGTCGGAGCTGGGCGTGCAGATGGCCAAGGCGGCGGCCCAGGGGCTCGCCGAGCGGGACGTGGTGCACGTGGTTGCCAGCCCCCTCGAACGTGCCCAGCAGACCGCCGAGCCGATCGCCGGGCAGTTCGGCCTGCCCGTCGGGGTGGACGAGCGGCTGATCGAGAGCGCCAACTGGTTCGAGGGCAAGAAGGTCTCCCCGGGCGACGGATCGTTCCGCGACCCGCGCAACTGGTGGGTGCTGCGCGACCCGGTCACCCCGTCCTGGGGCGAGGCGTACCGGGCCATCGCGGAGCGGATGTTCGCCGCCCTGCACGCGGCCCGGGTCGCCGCCGAGGGGCGCGAGGCCGTGCTGGTCTCCCACCAACTCCCCATCTGGACGCTGCGCCGCCACGTCGAGCGCAAACGGCTCTGGCACGACCCGCGCCGGCGGCAGTGCGGCCTGGCCAGCCTCACCTCGTTCCACTTCGACGGCGCGAAGATCGTCGGGATCGGCTACAGCGAGCCGGCCGCCCACCTGGTCGCCACATCGCCGACCGCTCGGACGGCCAAGGGGGCCTGATGTCAGCCCGGAGGTGGATCGCGGGACTCCTCGCGGCCGTGGCCACCATGGCGGCGCTGGCCGGCTGCTCCTCCGACAGCCAGGAGCAGCGCTGCGCCACCACCGACGGTGTCATCGAGTGCGCCCCCGACCAGCGGTCCACCGCCCCGAAGCTGGCCGGTGAGCTGCTCACCGGCGGCAGCTACGACGTCACGACGGACCGCGGCCAGGTGGTCGTGGTCAACTTCTGGGGGTCCTGGTGCCCGCCCTGCCGGGCCGAGGCCGACGACCTGGAGGCCACCTACCAGGCCACCAAGCCGTCCGGGGTGAAATTCCTCGGCATCAACGTGCAGGACAACCGGGACAAGGCGCTCGCGTTCGAGGAGGGCCGGGTCACCTACCCCAGCCTCTTCGACCCGCCGAGCCGACTCGCCCTCGCCTTCGACATCTCGCCCACCACCATCCCGGCCACCGTCGTGCTGGACCGGGACGGCAGGGTGGCCGTGGTCATCCGGTCGGCGGTGACCCAGGAACGGCTGCAACCGATCGTCGCGCGGATCGCCGCCGAGCAGCCCGCGCCCAACGGCTCCCGCTGATGGGCGGGACCTTCCACGACGTCGCCCAGAGCGGGCCGCTGCTACTGGCCATCGGCGCGGCGGCACTTGCCGGGCTGGTCAGCTTCCTGTCCCCGTGCATCCTTCCGCTGGTCCCCGGCTACCTCTCCTACGTCACCGGCCTGGCCGGCGCCGACCTGGAGGGCCGGGACGCGCCGGCAACGCCCCCCGCTGGCACCCCGGGGCAGGCTGGCGGCAACGGCGGCAGTGGCGGTGGCGGCAACGGCGGCGGCGTGGCGGTGCGGGAGCGGACCCGGGAACGGGGCCGGACGGCGGCGGCGGTCAAGGGCCGGGTGCTCGCCGGGACGCTGCTCTTCATCGCCGGCTTCACCGCCGTCTTCACCGCCACCGCGATCCTCTTCGCCAGCGTCGGCCGGGTCTTCATCCAGTACGAGCGGGCGCTGGAGATCGGCGCCGGTGCCCTGGTCATCGTGCTCGGGCTGGCCTTCGTCGGGGTGCTCCCCGGCCTCCAGCGGGAGTTCCGGATCCACCGGCTGCCCGCCGCCGGCCTGCTCGGGGCCCCCGTCTTCGGCGCGGTCTTCGCCCTGAGCTGGATGCCCTGCACCGGCCCCACACTCGCGGCGGTGCTCGGCATGGCCACCCCCGGCGGGCAGACCGACCGGGCCGTGGTGCTCGCCGTGGCGTACTGCCTCGGACTGGGGATACCGTTCGTCGTCTTCGGGCTGGCCTTCCACCGCCTGCTCGGAGTGTTCCGCGCCATCCGGCGCAACAGCCGCTGGGTCACCCGGGTCGGCGGCGTCCTGCTGGTCCTGATCGGCCTCGCGCTGGTCACCGGCGGGTGGACCAACTTCGTCATCTGGTTGCAGACGACGTTCGGCGTGGGCGAGGTGAGCATCTGATGACGATTGTGGCGGACCGGGCCGATCCCGAGGCGCCGCGCCGCCGGCCCAACCGGGCGCTGGCCCTGCTGCGCAACTCGTGGCGGCAGCTCACCAGCATGCGTACGGCGCTGATCCTGCTCTTCCTGCTCGCCGTCGCGGCCATCCCCGGCTCGGTGCTGCCGCAGCGCGGGGTGAACCTGGAGAAGGTCAACGAGTACTTCGTCGACCATCCGGAGCTGGCCCCGAGGCTGGACCGGATCGGCGCGTTCGAGGTGTTCGGGTCGGTCTGGTTCTCCGCCATCTACCTGCTGCTGTTCACCTCGCTGATCGGCTGCATCCTGCCCCGGCTGCGCGACCACGTCCGCGCCCTGCGCACGAAGCCGCCGGCCGCGCCCAAGCGCCTGGGGCGGCTGCCCCAGCACGCCGTGCGCACCGGTGTCGCCACCGACGCCGAGGCCGTCGCCGCCGAGCTGCGCCGGCGACGCTGGCGGGTGGTGGTGCGCGGAAACGAGGTCTCCGCCGAGAAGGGGTACCTCAAGGAGACCGGCAATCTGCTGTTCCACACCTCGCTGATCGCCGTGCTGATCGGGGTCGCCCTCGGCTCCTGGTTCGGCTGGCACGGCAACAGGCTGCTGGTGGCCGGCGAGGAGAACGCCTTCTGCAACACCCGGCAGCAGTACGCCGAGGCCAAGCTCGGCCCCCAGGTGGACAGCGCCGACCTGCCGCCGTTCTGCCTGACCCTGAACCACTTCGACGCGCGGTTCCTGGAGTCGGCCCAGCCGGAGTTCTACCGGGCCACGGTCGACGTGGAGGAGGCCGGCCGGGCCACCCGCACCGAGACCTTCTCGGTCAACTCCCCGCTGCGCCTCGGCGACGCCAACGTCTACCTGCTCGGCCACGGCTACGCCCCGGTGCTGCGCTACACCGACCGGTACGGCAAGACCCAGACCAGCAACTTCCCCTTCGTGACCAGCGGGGACGCCACCCTCACCAGTGAGGGCGTGGCCGCGTTCCCAGACGTGAACGTCGACCCGAAGACCGGCAAGCGGGACTCGAACCTCCAGGTCGCCTTCGAGGGGTTGTACCTGCCCACCGCCCCGCGGCAGGCCCCGTTCAACCGGTCGGAGTTCCCGACCGAGGACAACCCGGCGGTGGTGCTGGTCGCGTACCGGGGGAACCTGGGCATGGACGCCGGTATCCCCGGCTCGGTGTACAAGCTCGACCAGCGTCAGGTCACCAACGGCAAGCTCAAGCAGGTCGGCGACAAGAAGCTGGCCGTCGGCGAGAAGTGGACGCTGGACGACGGCAGCGTGCTGGAGTTCGTCGGCACGAAGCCGTACATCACCCTGTCGGTGCGCTACGACCCCGGCTCGATGCTGCTGCTCGGCAGCTCGACGGTGCTGCTGGTCGGCTTGATGGGCTCCCTGTTCGGCAAGCGCCGGCGCGTCTGGTTCCGGGTTACGCCGGCCGGATCGGGTGAGGCGGCCGACCCCGCCGACGGATCTCCGACGGGCGGTAGTAGCTTGATGGAGGCCGGTGGCCTGCCGCGCACCGACTATCCGGGGTTCGCCGACGAGTTCGCGCAGCTCGTCGCCGCCGTCGGTGGCGACGGTGAGCCGGGCGAGCGGACCGGTGGGGGCCGCGACGCACGCGGCCCGGCCGGGACGCGAGAAGGAGCCGAGTGATGTCCGCACTCTCCGACCAGCTGGTCACGTTCGCGATCCTGGCGTACCTGGTCGCGATGATCTGCCACGCCGTCGAGTACGCCCTGGGCAACGCCAGGGCCGTCGCCCCGGCCGCGCGCGAGCTGGTCGGCGCGGGAGCCGGTGGGGCCGGCGGCCTGGTCGACGCGCCCGCCGCCCCGGTCGCACCACCGGCCCGGGTCGACCGCTCGGCGGAGCGGGCCCGGCTGTTCGGCCTCGTCGCGGTCGGGATCACCGTCCTCGCCGCCGCGCTGCACCTCGCGGCCACGGTCACCCGCGGCATCGCCGCCGACCGGATGCCCTGGGGCAACATGTACGAGTTCGTGCTGACGATCTCGTTCATCGGGACGGCGGCCTGGCTCGGCGTGCTGTGGAAGCGCCCCTCGCTGCGCCGCCTGGGGCTGTTCCTCACCCTGGTGATGGTGCTGCTGCTCGCGTTCGCCGAGCTGAAGCTGTTCGTCGAGGTGGTGCCGCTGATGCCGGCGCTCCAGTCGTACTGGTACATCGTGCACGTGTCGACGATCAGCTTCTCGTCCGGCATCTTCCTGCTCGGCGCGGTGCCGGCGATCGCGTTCCTCATGCGCAACGGGTACGAGCAGGGAAAGCGCAGCTTCCCGTACACCCTGGCGCAGCGGCTGCCGACGGCGACCGGCCTGGAGCGGCTGACCTTCGTGCTGCACGCCTTCGCGTTCCCGGTCTTCACCTTCGCGGTGATCGCCGGCGCGATCTGGGCGGAGGCCGCGTGGGGCCGGCCGTGGGGCTGGGACCCGAAGGAGACCTGGGCGTTCATCTCCTGGGTGGTGTATGCGGGCTACCTGCACGCCCGGGCCACCCCGAGCGTGCGGCGGAACGTGGCCACCTGGCTCGCCATCCTCGGCTTCCTCACCATGCTGATGAACCTGTTCGGGGTCAACTTCTTCTTCACCGGCCTGCACTCCTACGCCGGCGTCGACTGACCCGGCACCGTCGAACCGATCCGGTGACCGCCGGGGGCCAGCGCCCCCGGCGGTCACCGTGTCCGGGGCGGTCAGCCCAGCGTCACCGCGGCCACGTCGTTGGCCGGGTTGTCGTCGGTACGCGGATACGGGTTGACCCGCACCTCGCCCGCCGCGCCGGCCGGGCCGTCGATCCGCAGGTCGAACGCCACGGTGAAGGTCTCGCCGGCGGGGAAGACCAGCCCCGGCTTCCCGCAGTACCAGTAGCCGGGCACGCCCTCCTCGCCGTCGCTCGGGGAGCACCCGGCCGGGTGGTTCGTCACGGTCGTACCTGCCGGCGGGACGAACCGGAAGCTGGCCGAGCCGCCGCCGGAGACGGTGTCGTCGGGCACCCCGGGGCCGTCGTTGCGGATGCCGACCTGGACCTGGACGGTGTCGCCGACCGCTCCGGTGGCAGTGGCCCCGAACGCCACCACGTCGAACGCGCCCCGGACGCCGCGTAGGTAGTACTGCCCCCAGGCGTCATCATGCTCGGCCGCGAGGACGTCCACCGGTTCGCCGACCGCCCGCAGCCGCAGCTGGCGGTCCGCCTCCCGGCGGGTGAGCTTCACCCCGGCGGGCAGCGGGCCGGCGGTGGCCAGCGGCTCGACGAACTGGTTGATCCGCTTGTCCCCGAGAGCGGCCGGGGTGACCCGGGTGGGGATACCCCCGCGCGCCTCGTAGCGCTGGCCTGGGGCGAAGTCGCCGCGCACCGTGCAGACCATCACGGTGGCGAGTACCACCGGATCAGTGCCGTAGCGGCAGTTGCGGTACGCCTTCGGGGCGAGCCCGACCGGGAAGCGCAGGGTCACCCGCAGGTCCTCGATCGGCTGGTGGCCGCCGTTGGCCACCGCCACGGGCACGCCGATCCGGTCGCCCACAGCCGGCCCCGGCACGTACGCGTCGACCAGGTCGACCGCGGCCGGGCCGGCGGCCACCGTCACGGTTGCCTGCTGTGTCTCCGGGTCGACCTGGTCGGCGGCGACCGTGTAGCCGATCGTGCCGGTCGCGCCGTCGGCGGCCCCCGGCACGGCCCGCAGCACCACCGGCACCGTGCCGTCGACGGTGCCGAACTCGTCGGGGGTGGCCGTCGGGGGCATCGGGCAGGTCACCGCCGTGGCCGAGCTGACGCACCAGTCCGGGAAGGTGGCGGTGGCGACGCCGGCCAGCTCGGTCAGGTCGAAGCTGACCCGGGGGGCGACCGCTCCGACGCTGGTCATGCTCAACGAGGCGGTCCGGCCCGGGGCACCGGCCGCGCCGATGGTGGTGTCGTAGAGCACGGCGCTGACCCAGCCCGGGTCGCTCTCGGCCGCCGCCGGGGCGGCGACGGTGGCCACGGCGGTCGCCGCGACCAGCCCCATCACGCCGAGGCGGGCCGCCAGGAAGCCGCTGCCGGACGGGATTACGGTCACCCCACCGCGTGGAACGTGCACAGATCCCATCGATCTCCTTCGTCAGGGAAACCGACCCGGAGAAACCGGCGGGCATCCCGCCGGCCGGATCGGCGCCCTGATCCTAGGGACCGGGGATGACAGTTACGGCCCGTCGGTCAGGGCCGGGCGGCCCTCGTCGCGGTGAGGATCCGGTCCACCTGCCGGGTGACCTGGTAGGCCACCTCCGGCACGTCGGGCAGCTCGATCCGCTCGGCGCGCATGGTGAGCTGGGCGTGCAGTTCCCGGGCGACCGCGTCGCGGATCCGGACCAGCAGGGGGGAGAGGCCGTCCGGGTCCCCGGACACGTACGCGTCGCTCATGCCCTCATCGTGCCCCTTGAGCGGTCCCTCGGCCGGCGCTGCGATATATGTAACTACAGAGCTGAGAACGCCAGTTGTGCGGAATGCGGTGGCATCCGACGGGGTCGGGACCGGGTCAGGTGCCGAACCAGCCCGGGACGTCGAGGCGGAAGAGGTCGGCGGCGGCAACGGTGCGCAGGTCGTCCTCGATGGCGGCGACCCGGTCCGGGCCCAGGATGGCCGCCCAGCGGTCGCGCAGCACGTCGAAGACCGCCGCCGAGCGGGCCAGCCCGTCGTGGCCCCGCGCGGTCATCCGGACCAGCTTGCGGCGGGCGTCGCGCGGGTCGTCGACGCGTTCCAGGTAGCCGAGGGCGACCAGTCGGTCGACCGTCTTGCCGGCGGCCTGCTTGGAGACGCCGAGGCGCTGGCCCAGCTCGGTGGCGGTGGTGCCGTCGGGGCCGACGGCCTGGAGGACGAAGCCGTGCAGCGGGCGCAGCTCGGGGTGGCCCTGCCGGGCCAGCTCCGCGTGCAGGTCGTCGATGAGCGTGCGGAAGCCGGCCAGCAGCAGCAGGGGCAGCGCGAAGCCGGGGCGGGCGGGATCAGTGGTTGCCATATTCGACAACCACGTTTACGGTTTGGACAACCACGTTGACGATCGTACGTCACGGCCGGCGTCACGTGCCTACGGAGAGCAGGTTCCCCATGCCCAGTGCCGCCTTTACCGCCCACACCCACGACACCGCGCCCGCCACCGCCCGGCCGACCATCGAGGGGGTACGGCGGAAGTTCGGCTACCTCCCGGCGCCGGTCGCCCTGATGGCCTCCTCGCCGCAGCTGCTCAAGGGCTTCCTCACCATCAACGGGATCTTCGAGCAGTGCGATCTCGACCAGTTGGAGCGGGAGGTCGTCGTGCTGACGGTCGCCACCCGCAACGAGTGCCACGTCTGCGTGGCGATGCACACCGGCACGCTGACCGGGCAGGGTGCCGACCCGGTGCTGATCGGCGCGCTGCGCTCCGGCACGCCGCTGCCCGAGGCGCGGCTGGAGGCGCTGCGGCTGTTCACCCTGGCCGTGCTGGACCACCGGGGCGCGGTCCCGGACGACGTGCTGCGCGCCTTCCTCGCCGCCGGCTACCACCCCGGTAACGCCCTCGACGTGGTCCTCGGCGTCGGCACGTACACCATCTCCACCTTCGCCAACCGGCTCACCGACGCTCCGCTCGACCCCCAACTCGCCGACCACGCCTGGACGCCCACCCCGGTGGCCGCCGGTGGCTGAGCGGCCGACGCCCGGACCGCCGGACCGCCGGGCCGCCGAACTGCCGGGCCGCCGAACTGCCGGGCCGCCGAACTGCCGGGCCGCCGGCCGGGCCGCCGGGCGGGCGGGAGCCGGGCGGCCGGGCCGCCGGGCGGGTGGGTCAGGCCGGGCGGAGGAAGTCCAGCAACAGTGCGAGGAGTTCGTCCGGCCGTTCCTCGTACAGCCAGTGACCGCAGTCCTCGACCACCTCGCCCCGGACCGTCGTGGCGTACCGGCGGACCTGGTCGGCCACCTGGTCGCCGAGGCTGGCCCGACCGCCGACGGCCAGCACCGGCATCGGCAGCAGCGTCGCCTGGTAGGTGGCGTTGTCTTCGATGTCCTGACCGAACGCGCGGAAGTACGCGAAGCTCGCCCGCAGGTGCGCCTCGTCCCGCAGGTGCCGGGCGTACTCCTCGACGCCGTCGGGGCCGATGCTGCCCTTGCGGACCATCAGGGCGTCGGTGAACCGGTCCACCCAGAGCGTCTCCCGGCCGCTGACGAGCTGCTCGGGCAGCCCGTTGGTGAGGCTGAAGAAGCCGAAGTTCCACACCCCCGGGCCGGCCGGGGTCAGCGCGGGGAACGCGTAGACGCTCTCGTCGGGGATCGGCGCCTCGCTGAGCACCAGCCGACTGACCCGGTCCGGGTGGGCGGCGGCGTACGCGTAGGCGACCATGGTGCCGACGTCGTGGCCGACCAGCCGGATGTCGCCGGCCACGCCCAGCTCGGCGAGCAGCCCGTGCAGGTCGGCGGCGAGGGTCTTCTTGTCGTACCCGGCGGCCGGGGCATCGCTGTCACCGAAGCCGCGTAGGTCGGGGGCGATCACGTCGAAGTGCCGGGCCAGCCCCGGCAGCAGGGCCCGCCACATGTACCAGGACTCCGGGTAGCCGTGCAGCAGCACCAGCGGCGGCCCCTGCCCGCCACGGACGTGGTTGATCATTACCTCGCCGACCCGCACCCGTCGCTCGCCGAACCCCTCGGGCACCCGTCCCCCACCCACCTGATCCCCTCCCTGGCACCCCAACCCCAGCCCCAGCCCCAGCCCCAACCCGCAGGCCGCCGCGTTGATCAAGAGATCTGCGTCGGGATCGGCCCCGGCGGAAGTTGACCGAAAGTTTGATCAACTCAAGGGGGGGTGATTGTCACTCTGAGTTAGTGAGAGGCTACCGTACGGTGCAGGGCTTTTTGATCCGTCCGCGATGTCAGCCTCATATTGATTCGGAGGAATGTCTGCTGCCTGGGTGGGCGCGTGGACGGGGCAGCTCCAAAGGAGCCCGCCCGTACGCGGCCCCCGCCGAGCGGGAGGCGGGCCGTCGACCACGGCGACGGGTGATCTGCGTCGGCGCGGGGGACCCGGAGCGGCGGTTCCGGCGGCCGGTGGGGGAGACTGGCTGTCATGGCGGCTCGTGGCTTCCCGTACACCGATCTGAAGGACTTCCTCGCGGCCCTGGAACGGGCGGGGGAGCTGCGCCGCGTCAGCGTCCCGGTCGATCCCACGCTGGAGATCAGCGAGATCGTCACCCGGACCGTGCGGGCCGGCGGGCCGGCGCTGCTCTTCGAGCGGCCCACCCGGGGCGAGATGCCGGTGGCGCTCAACCTCTTCGGCACCGAGAAGCGGATGGCGATGGCGCTCGGCGTCGAGAACCTCGACGAGATCGGCGCGCGGATCGGCGAGATGCTCAAGCCGGAGCTGCCGCAGGGCTTCTCGGGCATGATGGGCGGGCTCGGCAAGGTCATGCAGCTCAAGTCGATGCCGCCGAAGAAGGTCAAGACCGCCCCCTGCCAGCAGGTGGTCTACCGCGGCGACGACGTCGACCTGAACCGGCTGCCGGGGCTGCAGGTATGGCCGGGTGACGGCGGGATCTTCCACAACTTCGGCCTGACCCACACCAAGCACCCGGAGACCGGCAAGCGCAACCTGGGGTTGTACCGGTTGCAGCAGCACTCGCGGAACGCCGTCGGCATGCACTGGCAGATCCACAAGAACTCCACGGCGCACCACGCGGTCGCCGAGCGGCTCGGCCAGCGGCTGCCGGTGGCGATCGCCATCGGCACCGAGCCCGCGGTCGCCTACTCGGCCAGCGCGCCACTCCCCGCTGACATCGACGAATACCTTTTCGCGGGGTACCTGCGCGGCGAGCGGGTCGAGATGGTGGACTGCCTGACGGTTCCGCTGCAGGTGCCGGCGCACGCGCAGATCGTCCTGGAGGGCTACATCGAGCCGGGCGAGCGGCTCCCGGAGGGCCCGTTCGGCGACCACACCGGCTTCTACACGCCGGTGGAGCCCTTCCCGGTGATGCACATCGAGTGCATGACCATGCAGCGCGACCCGGTCTACCACTCGATCGTCACGTCGCAACCACCGCAGGAGGACCACGGCCTCGGCAAGGCCACCGAGCGGATCTTCGCGCCGCTGCTGCGCTTCCTGATCCCGGACATCGTCGACTACGACCTGCCCGCCGCCGGGGTCTTCCACAACTGCGTGATCGTGTCGATCCGCAAGCGCTACCCGAAGCACGCGCAGAAGGTGATGAACGCCATCTGGGGCGCGCACATGATGTCGCTGACCAAGCTGATCGTGATCGTCGACGAGGACTGCGACGTGCACAACTACAACGAGGTCGCGTTCCGGGCGTTCGGCAACGTCGACTACGCCCGCGACCTGCTGCTCACCGAAGGACCCGTCGACCACCTCGACCACGCCTCGTACCAGCAGTTCTGGGGCGGGAAGGCGGGCGTCGACGCCACCCGGAAGCTGCCCACCGAGGGCTATACCCGGGGCTGGCCGGAGGAGATGACCATGGCCCCTGAGGTCGTCTCCCTGGTCGACAAGCGCTGGAAGGAGTACGGGATCCGATGACCGCCGCCGTCACGGAGCCCGTCGAGCGCCCCGGCCGGGTCAAGTCCTTCCTCAAGCTCGTCGCGATCGAACACTCCGTCTTCGCGCTGCCGTTCGCGTACCTGTCGGCGCTGACCGCGATGCAGGTCCACGGCGGGCGGGTGCGCTGGGGAGACCTGCTGCTGATCACCGTGGCGATGGTCGGGGCGCGGACGTTCGCGATGGCCGCCAACCGGATCCTCGACCGGCGGATCGACGCGCGGAACCCGCGTACCTCCTCCCGGGAACTGGTCACCGGGGCGGTGAGCGTGCGGACGGCCTGGACCGGCGCGGCCGTCGCGCTGGTGGTCTTCCTCGCCGCAGCCGCCCTGCTCAACCCGCTCTGCCTGGCGCTCGCGCCGCTCGCCGTGGTGCCGCTGGTCGTCTACCCGTACGGCAAGCGGTTCACCAACTGGCCGCACGCGATCCTCGCGGTCGCCCAGGCGGTCGGCCCGGTCGGCGCGTGGTTCGCGGTCACCGGCACCTTCGCCGGCTCGTGGCCGGCCTGGCTGCTCGGCGCGGCCGTCGGCCTGTGGATCGGCGGCTTCGACCTGATCTACGCCTGTCAGGACGCCGACGTGGACCGGAAGATCGGCGTGCACAGCGTCCCCGCCCGGTACGGGCTGCGCTTCGCCCTGCACGCCTCCACCGTCACGCACGTGGTGACGTTCGCGCTGTTCATCTGGTTCGGGGCGCTGGTCGGGTTCGGCTGGCTCTGGTGGATCGGGCTGGCGCTGACCGCCGTCGCGTTCGGCTACCAGCACCTGGTGGTGTCGCCGACCGACCTGAGCAAGGTCAACCGGGCGTTCTTCACCGCGAACGGGTTCGTCGGCATCGCGCTGTTCGTGCTCGCCCTGCTCGACCTGGTGGTACGGCTCGGCCTGCGCCCCTGAGCCGGCGCGGCCCCTGAGCCGGCCTGCGCCCCTGAGCCCGCTCCGCGCCCCTGAGCCGGCTTCTGGCCGGGCCGGCGGGAGCCGTCAGTCCCGGGCCGCCGGGGTGGGGTAGCGGGCGCTCTCCAGGGTCCACTCGATGGTGCCCCGGACGGCGTCGGCGACCCCGTCGAGGTAATCGGTGACGGCCTCGTCCAGCGCCGGGCCGAACGACGGCACGGCCGCGCGGAGCTCGACGAAGCGGCGCATCGCCGCCCGCCAGCGCTCGGCGGCCAGGTCGATCGCGGCGGCGACCGGGACGCCCCGCTCGGCGGCCAACGCGAGCACCAGGTTGTGCCCGCCCGAGGTGGCCCGGTCCCGCTCCAGCGAGGCGAGGTCGTTGTACCAGGAGAGCAGGTCGTTGCCGAGGTCGGCGATCTGGCGCAGCAGCGGATGGTGGTACACCGCGTCGGGCAGCGGGCGGTCGGTGACGAACTCGATCAGCGGGTACGACACGTACGCCGCGGAGGTGGCCCGGCGCAGCTCGACATAGCGGGCCACGTCCGGCGGCCGACCGGCGGCCTTCTCCACCGCCTCCTGCCACGTCCCGTGCAGGTGGTGGCCGACCGCGTCGGCGAACCGCAGCCGCCAGCGGGCCGGCATCCGGCGGCGCGGCTCCCGCCAGGCCCGCACCAGCAGCCGGCGCAGCGGGCCGGTGAGCCCCGGGTGACGGATCCGGTGCCCCTCCCGTAGCAGCCACAGCGTCCCGTCGCGCAGCGCCCGGATCTGCTGCGGGGTCAGCCGGTGCGGGCCGTCGCAGGCGTCGTCGACCAGGAAGAACCAGGTGAACAGGGCGGCCACCACCCGCAGGTCGGCCTCGGTGGCCTGCGGGTAGAGCCGGCTGGCGTAGCGGGCGAAACCCGCGCGGGACAGCCGGTCCAGCGCCGGTCCGTCCAGCGGCAGGCCGAGGCCGGGCAGCCGGTCGTCGAGCCACCGCTGCACCCGCTCGGCGTGCGGGGACAGCCTCGGCGGAATGGGGCAGTGGGAGCGAAGCGACCAGAGGATGTCGCCGGTCATCATCGATTCCTCCCAGGGGCGTGGGATCGCGCCCACGGCAGCATGGCAGGTCGGTACCGTGGGCGGGGGGCCGGCCCGGCGGACCCAGGAGGGCGGCCGACGACCGCCCGGCGTGACCAGGCAGGCTGGACGGTATGCGTGAACCATGGGTGGTGGGAGTCTCCGGTGCGTCGGGCACGCCGTACGCCGCCGCGGTCCTGAGCGGGCTGTTGGACGCCGGCGAACCGGTGGACCTGATCGTGTCCCGCGCCGCGCGGCTGACCATCCTCGACGAGACCGGGCGGGTCTTCCGCGACGGGCACTGGGCCGGGGACCTCGCGGCCTGGCTCGGCCGGGACCTGGGCGACGCCGACGTGCGGCACTGGCCCGCCGGTGATCTCGCCGCCGGCCCCAGCAGCGGCTCCTACCGGGTACGCGGCATGGCGGTCGTGCCGGCCAGCACGGCCGCCTGCGCCGGCATCGCGATCGGGCTGTCCAAGGACCTGTTGCAGCGGGCCGCGGAGGTCAACCTCAAGGAGCGCCGGCCGCTGGTGGTGGTGCCCCGCGAGACGCCGGTGACCCGTAGCCACCTGGAGCACCTGATCGCCCTGCACGACGGCGGGGCGGTGGTGCTGCCCGCCAGCCCGGGCTTCTACGGCGCCGGCGCGTCCGCCTCGGCGCAGCAACTCGTCGACTTCGTGGCGGGGAAGGTGCTCGACGCCCTGGGCGTACCGCACACGTTGTTCCGGCGCTGGTCCGGCGAGCTGGGCACCGGCCGTACCGGCGGTCCGGACGCCGGCCGCCGCTGAGCGGGGACGGTGTCGTCGGGACGCGGACCGGGCGGGCCGGTCCGCGTGCCCCGTCAGTGCACCTGGTCAGTACATCCCGGCGTTGGCCGGGCCGGGGCCGGTCGATGCCGGGGGGCCGACGTTACGTGTCTTTCCCATGTCGTCCGCCTCGTCCAGCATGCCCTCCCCTTCCAGCAGGGCCCGCACCTCGGATTCCCGAAACCGGCGATGCCCGCCTGGAGTCCGGATGCTGCCTATCCGGCCGGCCGCCGCCCAGCGCGTCACCGTCTTCGGGTCAACCCGAAACAGTGCGGCAACCTCACCCGGTGTCAGCAGGCGATCTCCAGTGTCCACAGCCCCCTCCTCGCGTCGACGAAGCCCTCGGCTGAACACACTGCCCCCGGCCGGTGCGAGCCCAGAGCCGTCATGAGGGACGTATGGCAATTACAGCACCAGCGACCTGGCCTGTCCGCCAAACGCGAAAAAAGCACTGAGTGGGAAGTTAGTAAATGCTACCGGCGCGGTTCCCCCTTGACCGAAGGTCTGCGAACACTCACCTGCTGTCAGGTGCAACGTATGTCGAGCGCCGGACGTTACGCCCGAACGACTAGGGTCACAGTCCGTGGACGCCATCGACCGGAGCCTCGTCGCGCTGTTGCAGGGCAATGCCCGACTCTCGTACGCCGAGCTGGCCCGCCAGGTCGGCCTCTCCGCACCCGCCGTGCACGAACGGGTCGGGAAGCTGGAGTCCGGCGGGGTGATCCGGGCGTACCGGGCGGAGGTGGAGCCCGAGTCCATCGGCCTCGGGGTGACCGCGCTGATCAGCATCGTCGAGGACTCCGGCGGGGACACCGACGACGTGCTGGAGGCGTTCCGACGGATGCCCGAGATCGAGTCCTGCTACTTCATGGCGGGGGTCGAGTCGTTCCTGCTCAAGGCCCGGGTCGGCACCATCGCCGAACTGGAGCAGCTCATCGTCCGACTGAACCGGACCCCCGGGGTGGCCTCCACCCGTACCGGGATCGCCCTGTCGACGAAGTGGGAGAACCGTCCCCAGTCGATCGAACCGCCCACGGCCTGAGCGGCGGCTCTGGCGCGCGACGTGCCACGGCGGTAGGTTGCGCCGGTGACGTCGCCAGTGCGCGGAACGGCCGTGGTGACCGGCGCGGCCGGTGGCCTGGGCCGCGCGCTGGCCGCCGCCCTGCACGCCGACGGCTGGCCTGTCCTGCTCACCGACCTGGACGCCGACGCCGTCGCCGCCGTGGCCGCGCCGCTCGGCGGCTGGTCCCGGCCGCTGGACGTGCGCGACGAGACGGCCTGCGCGGCGGTGGCCGCCGAGGCGGCCGGGCGGTCGCCCGACGGCCTCGGCCTCTGGGTCAACAACGCCGGCATCCTGGCCACCGGCCCCGCCTGGGAGCAGGACGAGCGGACCCGCCGCCAGATCATCGAGGTGAACGCCCTCGGCGCGATGGCCGGCACCCTCGCCGCGCTGGCGGTGATGCGGGCACAGGGGCGCGGACACGTGCTCAACGTCGTCTCGCTGGCCGGGCTGGTCGCCGCCCCCGGCGAGACGATGTACGCAGCCAGCAAGCACGCCCTCCTCGCGTTCAGCCTGGGCACCCTGGCCGACCTGCGGGCGGCCGGGCACCGGGACGTACACGTCTCGTGCCTGTGCCCGGACGGGATCTGGACGCCGATGCTGCACGACCGGCTCGACGACCCGGGGGCCGTGGCGTCCTTCACCGGGACGCTGCTGACCCCCGAGCGGGTCGCCGCGCGGGCGGTCCGGCTGGCCCGGCGGCCGCGGCCCGTGGTGGCGCTGCCCCGCTGGCGTGGCGCGCAGGTCCGGCTGCTCGACGCGCTCCCCGGGCTCGCCGTGGGGTTGACCCCGCTGATCCGGGCCACCGGTCGGGCCGGGCAGCGGCGGCAGCGCCGCCGGGGCGGCTCCGGCCTGGCCTGACCCGTCTTGCTACGTTTCGGACGTGACTCATCTCGACCGGTGCGACGAAGCCAGCCGGACGTGGGTGACCGGGGCGATCGCCACGGTCGAGGCGGACGCCAACCGGTCCGCCGACACCCACCTGCTGCCGTTCCCGCTCCCCCGGGAGTGGGGGATCGACCTCTACCTCAAGGACGAGTCGTCGCACCTGACCGGCTCGCTCAAGCACCGGCTCGCCCGCTCGCTGTTCCTGTACGGGCTGTGCAACGGCTGGATCGGCCCCGGGACGACCGTCATCGAGGCGTCCTCCGGTTCCACGGCGGTCTCCGAGGCGTACTTCGCCCGGATGCTGGGGCTGCCGTTCATCGCGGTGATGCCGGCGTCCACCTCACCCGAGAAGATCGCCCAGATCGAGTTCCAGGGCGGGCGTTGCCACCTGGTCGACGACCCGGCGAAGGTGGTGGTCGAGGCGCGCTGGCTGGCCGAGGACTCCGGCGGCCACTTCATGGACCAGTTCACCTACGCCGAGCGGGCCACCGACTGGCGGGGCAACAACAACATCGCCGAGTCGATCTACGCGCAGCTCACGCTGGAGCGGCACCCCGTGCCGGCCTGGATCGTGGTCGGCGCCGGGACCGGCGGCACCAGCGCCACCATCGGCCGGTACACCCGGTACCGCCGGCTGCCCACCAAGCTGTGCGTGGTCGACCCGGAGAACTCGGCGTTCTACCCGGCCTGGCAGGCGGCCGACTGGTCGGTGCGTACCGGCCGGGGCTCCCGGATCGAGGGCATCGGCCGGCCCAGCGTGGAGGCGTCGTTCCTGCCGGCCGTGGTGGACCGGATGGTCCAGGTGCCCGACGCCGCCTCCCTGGCCGCCATGCGGGCCGGCTCGGCCCTGCTCGGCCGCCGGGTGGGCGGCTCCACCGGCACCAATCTCTGGGGCGCGTTCGGGCTGATCGCCGGCATGCTCGCCGAGGGGCGCGCCGGCTCGGTGGTCACCCTGATCTGCGACCCCGGGGACCGGTACGCCGACACGTACTACGCCGACGACTGGGTGGCCGGGCAGGGGCTCGACCTCGCCCCGCACCTGGCCGCCGTCGACCGCTTTCTCGCCACCGGCGCCTGGCCCCGGTAGGGAACGGCCCCCGGCGGCGCGGCCGGCGGGTGACCGGCCGCCGGGCCGGGGCGGCGGGAGACGCCGACGTGCGTGTCAGCGCCCCGGGATCCGCTCCGCGAGGCCCGGGTAGCGCAGCACCCAGCCGTCCGGGTCGACGTCCAGGTCGGCGGTGAAGGTGCCGCTGGCGAACCGGACCCGGCCCGCGCCGAGCGCCGAGTAGACCTGTTCGGCGGGGACCACCGCCAGGCTGGGCACCAGCACCCACGCCACGGTGATCCGGTGCGTGGTGTCCGCCGCCGTCGAGGCCAGCCGCAGCCGGCGTACCGGGAGGGTGTTGAACAGCGGCGACCCGCCGAGGTCGACGTCGACCGCGTCGGCCAGCCGGTCCGGCTCGTCGGTGCCCGGCAGCCCGGCCGGGGGACGCCCGGCGGCCCGCAGCGCGGCGTCCAGGTCGCCCTGCTCGGAGGTGGTCACCCGCCACCGGTCACCGGCCGGTTCCAGCCGTACGCTCCGCTGCCAGCCCGCCCCTTCCGCCTCGACCTCCAGCCGGCGGACCGTCCAGTCCGGCCCGCTGTTCAGTTGGTAGCGGCAGGTGTAGGCGATCGGGTCGACGGCCACCGCGACACCTCGCGCGGTCAGCCCGTCCCGGTCGTCCAGCAGGGCGTGCTCGGCGCCGGCGGTGTCCGTCCGGGCCCAGAACAGCGACTTCGGCATGGTCGGCATGAACCGGACGTTACGCCACGACGCGAGCGCCGGCAGCGCATGCGGAAACGCCGCCGCGGAGCTGTGGGCTCCGCGACGGCGTTCCGGTCTTCGTCAGATCAGTGGGTACGCGCCGGCGGCCGTCCACCGAACCCGCGCCGGTCGTCGCGCGGCCGGTCGTCCCGTCCGCGTCCCTCGGGCCGGAAACCGCCCCGACGGTCGCCGGTGCGCGGGTCCCCGCCGGACTCGCCCCGCTCCGGGAAGCGGCGCTCGCCGTGCGGGCGGTCCCCGAACCGTCGCTCGCCGCCGAAGCCCTCACCGGTCGGGCGGTCGCCGTAGCTACGCTCGCCGGTGGGCCGGTCGCCGTAGCGGCGTTCGCCCGTGGGGCGGTCGCCGAACCTGCGCTCGCCGGTGGGGCGGTCGCCGTAGCTACGCTCGCCGGTGGGCCGGTCGCCGTAGCGGCGTTCGCCCGTGGGGCGGTCGCCGAACCTGCGCTCGCCGGTGGGGCG